>CAKOSZ010000001.1 GCA_934119955.1 uncultured Bacilli bacterium
AACAACAAGAACAACGACACCAATTACAATAAGAATTTTTTTGGAAATATTTAATTTTCCAATCTTCATAGAATCGCCTCCTCCTTCCTATTTATTATTATAAGTAAAAAAATCAAGCAAGACAATATAGTTGCCTTAAAAACCAATGTTTTTAATGGAAACATATTTTTGTTATTAAAAAAATATAGTATAATATCTTTTAAGGAAGTGATAACTTATGAAATTTAATGAAGTTTTAAACAGATATTTAGAAGAATTAGACTGCACTGCAAAAAAATTGTCAATCGAATCAGGATTAACTAGATCAGTTATATGTAGATATAGAAGCGGTGAAAGAACGCCTATAAAAAATAGCGAACAACTTAAAAAGCTAACAACTGCTCTTTTTAAAATTGTCAAAGAAAAAGGAATAAGCAAATATACTCTTAATAAAATAGTAAATGACTTTAATAGTACATTTCAAAATGATGACTTTGACTATACTAGTTTTAGTAATAATCTAAATACTTTAATAACATCACTTAATATAAATACTCATGAAATGTCAAAATATATTGTATTTGATGCCTCACATATTTCAAGAATAAGATATGGTAAAGCTAGACCGTCTAATCCAATAGAGTTTTCTAATAAAATATGCGCTTATATTTTTAACAAATATAAAAGTCCTGATGATATAAATAACCTATCTGCTATTATTGGTTGTAAAAAAAGCGATTTAGCAAATAATAAATTTTTTAACACTCTATTTGCTTGGTTAACAAGTGAAGCAACTCCAGTTAAAAGCCAAGTATCTGATTTTTTGTATAATCTTGATTCTTTTAATTTAGATGATTATATAAAAGTAATAAAGTTTGATAAATTAAAAGTTCCTAGTATTCCTTTTTATAAAGCAAAATCAAGACATTATTACGGACTGGAAGAAATGAAAGAAGGAGAATTAAACTTCTTTAAAGCAACTGTTTTGTCAAAGTCAAAAGAAGATATTTTCATGTGTAGTTATATGCCAATGGAAGATATGGCAGAAGATACTAACTTTGGAAAAAAATGGATGTTTGCAATTGCAATGTGTCTAAAAAAAGGACATCACTTAAATATTATCCACAATGTTGATAGACCTTTTAATGAAATGATGTTAGGATTAGAAAGTTGGATACCTATTTATATGACTGGACAAATATCTCCATATTATTTAAAGGATTCAAAAAACAATGTATATAGTCATTTAGACTATGTTTCAGGAACTGTAGCATTAACTGGAGAATGCATTAAAGGTTATCATAATAAAGGAATGTATTATTTAACAACTAATAAAAATGAAATTAGATACTATAAAGAAAAAAGTGATTTACTTCTTAAAAAAGCAAAACCACTTATGGAAATCTATAAAGAAAATAACATAAGAGAATATAAATTATTTCTTAAAAAAGATGAAAATATAATATGTGATAGAACAAGATATCTTTCTGCTCTACCTTTATTTACAATAACTGATGAACTACTAATTAAAATATTAAAAAGAAATAAACTTTCTAAAAATGATATTGACAAAATAATTAAATATAAGAATGAAGAATTAAAATATATGAATAATGTTTTCAAAAAGAATAAAGTAAACGATTATATTTATGTAATAAAAGAAAATGAGTTTAAAAATGATACTCCATCACTTTCTCTAAATAATTTATTCATAGATAAAAAAATAAATTATACCTATAAAGAGTATATGGAACATTTGAAACAAACTAATGAATACACAACAAAAGTAAATAATTATGAAATAAACTATGTAGATAACAAGACATTTAAAAATATAACTATAACATTTATTAAAAATCATTATGTAATTATTTCAAAAAGTTCTAATCCAACTATACATTTTGTTATTGAACATCCAAAGTTAGTTGAAGCTATTGAAAATTTTAATCCACTTATAAAGGAATAAATAATACGAATAAAAAGAAAAAAAACTTAAAGGGAAAAATATAATAATTATTTTAATATTTACTACACTTATTATAACCTTAATAATATCTATATTTAATATAATTAAATGGAAAATAGATTCTAATAAAACTAACGAAAAAATTACAAATATTCAATATGATATAGATGTAGATAAAGTTGAAGATACAGAAAATATAAAGATAATAAAATCAGTTTTAGAACCACCTAAAGAAAATCCTTATTGGGATTATATAAATATGAATATGATAAATGTTGATTTTAATGATTTAAAAAGAACTAATCCAGATGTTGTTAGTTGAGTAAAAGTAAATGGTACAAATAATAATTATCCTTTTGTTCAAGTAAATGATAACAAATATTATCTTACACATAGTTTTAATAAATCATATAATGCAGCAGGATGGGTATTTTTAGCTACTAAAAATGTAGAAAAAAAGTGGACTACTAGATACCCTAATTGGGATATGATTTATAATGAACTTAATATTTTATATCCTGAACGATTAATTTGATCTTTGAAAATTATTCAATTTATGTTATTATTATAGTAACAAAAAGAGACTGATATAATCAATCTCAAATATCTTTATTACCATGGATTGGTAACTTTACACAAAGTTTTTTACACTCTCCTTGAATACATTATAGACATTAATTATTTAAAAAATTCATTACTAAATCAATTAATATTTCTTTTTCTTTTGGATTAGACTGAGCTATTAATAATGTAATTGCAACAAGTGTATTATTATCAATAACTTGTTTATTCTCATTATATAAAATATTATAAAAATCAAGAAAATAAATAAATAAAGTTGCAGCAATTCTTTTATTTCCATCAATAAAAGTATGATCCTTAGTAATTAAATAAAGAAAATTAGCCGCCTTTTCTTGAATAGTAGGATACAAATCATTACCATCAAAAGATTGATATATTGTATTTATAATTGTTTTTAAACCACTATTTCTTTCAAGAGCAAATAAATTACTATCATTATTAAATTTAAGTTTATTAACAATATCTATACAATCTTCATAAGTAATCTTTTGCTTATTCTTAGTACCACTTGGTTTAGTTATTCTTCTATGATCATAATCATCAAGTAAATTTAAGGCACTTGAATAATTATTTATTACTTTAATTATTTCTCTTGCTTCATCATCTTTCAATTCAGTATCAATTCTACCTGCAATATCTATTAATTTAACTGTTTTTTCAAGATATTCTAATCTTTTTTGATTAACTGCATAACCTTTAATCATATAATCTTTTAAAACATTAGTTGCCCATTTTCTAAATACTATACCTTGTTTACTATTAACACGATATCCAACGGAAATAATCATATCAAGATTATAAAATGGTATATTCCTGGCTACTTCTCTTTTTCCTTCTTTTCGAACCTGTCGAAAATCCTGACAGGTTGAGTTTTTATCAAGTTCACCATCATTATAAATATTATTAATATGTTCAATTATATTGGTTCTTGATGAATTAAATAACTCAGCCATTTGTTGCTGAGATAACCATACAGTCTCATCTTTCATATTAACTTCAAGTTTCACATTTTGATTTTCAAATAGTATAATTTCATTTTTCATATATTTATTCCTCCCTTACTGTTATATTTGAAATTAAAATTATTTTTTTATTTAAAATTCCATTTAATTTGTATATTTCTACTATTAGTTTTTTTATCAACTTTTCCTATATAAATCTTATCTATAAATTCTTCTATAATAATTCTATTTAATTTAGTAAATTCTTTATATTTAGATAAAATAGGTTTTTGATTATTATTTAAATCTTTTTCTTGATAATATAAAATTTCTTTATCAAGATTTTTAATTTTAGTTATGTTTATTTCTTTTTCATTTTCATATTTATTTGCTAATTCCTTAAATTGCCAAACACTAATTATTTTATTTACCTTATCTTCATAAAGACATTTTAAATAATTACTTATCTTAGTTAAATCCATAAGAATACTCTTTTTTTCTTTTTCTAATAAATCTATTTTATCTAAAAATTCATTTTTGTTTTTATAAAGTATTTTTTTTTGTAAAAATAATTCATCATAGTATTTAATAGTTATTTTATTTATTTCTTTTAAAATAATATTTTCTAATTCATCATAGCGAATAGAATTTTTATTAGAACAGTTATTATTTTCATGTTTAGAACATACTAAATATTCATGTTTATTAGAATTTTTCTTTCGCATATAACTTTTACATTCAAAACAAAATATTTTTCCAGAAAATAAATGAATAATTTCTGTTCTTTTCATTGGCTTAGTTCTTTCTTTAATTGCATTTTGAACTTTTTCAAATGTTTCTTTATCAATAATTGGTTCATGAGTATTCTCTACTTTTATCCATTTATTTTTAGGTTTATTTATTATTTTATGATTTTTATAACTAATTGTAGTTCTTTTACCTTGAATAAGATTACCTAAATATATTTCATTAGTTAAAATGTTTTTAACTGCCAAAGCATTCCATTTAATATCTTCTCTTGGCTTGTTGCTAACTACATTTAATTTAATACCTTTTTTATACTTATATAAAGATGGACTAGGAATATTATTAGAATTTAAATACTTAGATATTCCCATAAATCCTAATCCCATTAAATATAAATTATATATTTCTTTAACAATAATTGCTGCCTCTCTATCAACAACTAATTTATTATTATCCTCTTTAAATACTTCATAACCAAATACAGCAAACGGAGATATGAATTCCCCTTGCTTCATCTTGGAATTAAAAGCACTTCTAATATTATTTGAAACATCTTCTAAATACCACTCATTAACAAGACCATTAATTTGTCTTGATTTTTTATTACCTAAAACTAAGGTATCAGCATTATCACTTATTCCAATAAATCTAATATTCCACTCTAAAAACTTATTATTTATATATCTTTCAACAATTTCCATATCTCTTGAAAACCTTGATTGACTTTTACATAATACTATATCTAATCTATGATTTTCACAATCTTTGATAAGTCTTTCAAACTCAGGTCTATATGTTCCAGCACCTGACAGGTCTTCATCTACATATTCATCAATTAATTTAAAATTAGAGTTTTTTGCAATATAATCTAAAAGCATATTTCTTTGATTTTTTATAGATTCACTTACCTCATCTTTTTTATCCTTATCTTCTTGGGATAATCTTAAATATATTCCTACTCTTAGTTTTTTTATATTATCCACTTTAATTATCCTTTTCACCATAATAATTAAATTCTACTCTATAAATAATATTTAATAACTTCTCATTAACTATTTTTTTAATATCAAAAACTAAATTCTCATCAGATGATATTACATACTTCAAAATACCCCCCCTAATCTAATATAAATATATTAAATTAAAGACTACTTTAAACCTATTTATCAATTTTAGTTATTTTTAAAGTATAACCAAAAGGTTTTAATATTTTAATTAAAGTATTAATTTGAGGATGTTTTGTTCTATTTTCAATAACTGCTATCATTTCTCTTACTACATGTGCTTCTTCTGCCATTTGTTTTTGGGTAAGCCCCAGTTCATTTCTTAATTTAATAAAATCACATATCAAATTATATTCTAAATTCATAACTTCTATTTCTTCATTCATTTTTTTCATTATTTGTCCCCTTAATCAACTAATCCAAATACTACTGTACTTTTTAAATCATTTTTTAAAGATTTTCTAAAAAAATAATTTAAATGTTTCATTGTAAAACTAATATCTTTACTATAAGTTTTATAATTATCCAAGCAAAGTGAAATTATTTTTAACTTCATATGAAAATTCATAGGATTAATATCAGCATCAAATAATAATTTATCACTTAAATCTTTACAAAACAAATTATTTTTCCAAGATAAATTAATCTCACTTTCATCCATAAAGTTTTCTAAAAAATATTCATAACTATTTTCATCAATTATTCCAAATCTTTTTTTATAATCTCTCTTTATTCTTAAATCAAAATGATTTTTTAAATAATCAACTACTTGTTTTTTTGCCTCTTTATAAGAATTATAACATTTATCTCTAATAGCATCTATATTTAAATGAAAATAATATATAAATAGATAAAAATCAGTTAATTCTAGAAATAAATCCTTTAAATTTGTATTAGCAACATCTTCTTTTAAATATAAACACATATAATTATCATCATTTCTACTAACTTCATAATATTTTAAATTAAAAAATTTATCAATTCTTTTTAAGATATCATCTTTATATTTTTGCAAATTATTACCTTTAATTTCTATTCTTGTTATTAAACCACAACAAACAAATTTTCCCATAATTCACCTCAAATACATAATAAATGATTTTTCTTTTGTAGTCAATAGACTACATTTAAATTTTAAATTTTTTTTATAATTTGTCTACATTATATTCAAAGAGTTGCTTTAATTAGGACTCTTGCAACTAACCCAGATATCTTACTTTTAGATGAACCATATAGTGCTCTTGATTACCAAACTCGTTTAATGTTATCAAATGACTTATATAAAATAATTAAAAATGAAGGTAAAACTGTTTTAATGATAACACATGATATAGCAGAAGCAATAAGCATGGCTGATAGAATAGTTGTTTTAAGTAAAAGACCTTGTCAAATTAAAACTATCTACGATGTGAAACTAACTAATAAAAGTATTCCAACTAATAATAGAAAAGCTCCTGAATTTAGTTATTACTATGATTTGATATGGAGGAATTTAGATGTTAACATATAGTAAAGAACATTTATCTTTTTTAAAAAAAATAAAAAGAAGAAAATGCTTAATTTATTTAAATCAAATATTAATTATAATAATATTTTTCTTAATATGGGAATTACTTAGTAGATTAAATCTTATTAATACTTTTCTTTTCTCATCACCTAGTAATATAATAAAAACTATTAGTAATTTAATAAGTTCTAATAATTTTACAAGTCATTGTTTAGTAACCTTAAAAGAAATAATAGTAAGTTTTACTTTATCACTTGGAATAGGTTTTATAATAGCAACCATTTTATGGTGGAATGACTTCTTAGCCAAAGTAATTGATCCTTATTTAACTATTTTAAATTCCTTACCAAAAGTTGCTCTTGGTCCGTTAATAATAATTTGGGTAGGTGCAAGTTATTCTTCTATTATAGTTATGAGTTTAATGATTTCTTTATTTATTACTATTATTAATTTATATACTAGTTTTACAAGTACTGATAAAAACTTTATTTTTCTTTTAAAAAGTTTAAAAGCCAGTAAATATCAAATATATAAAGAAATTATTTTAAAAGCCAATTTAAGAAATATTTTAAATACAATGAAAATAAATATTAGCATGAATTTAATAGGGCAAGTGGTGCAATGGCGAGAAAATATTTTAAAAATTTAAGATATCTTATAAAATATCTCTATATCATTATCAGTTACCACAACTTTATCAACAATGTGCATAATTATTATTCTTTTTTCTTCAAATGTCATTTTATTCCAAGTAGTTTGTAGATTTCTTATCTTTTCTAATGATCCTCTATTATGATCTTCATTATTTTTAGCATTATCAATTATCTCTAATATTGATTTTCTTTCTTGTTCTAATTCTTCGATTTTCTTTTTAGTGTCAAGAACTGCAATACCATCTGAAATAAAATTAATTAAGTTATTGATTTGTAAGCTTATCTTTGATAATCTTTTTTCATATTCATTAATAACATCTACTTGTGTAATTTCGTATTTTTCTCTAAACATTTCTTCATCAAGTGCCATTGAAAATAAATTTTCTAATATTACATCTTCAATTTCAAATGAGTCCCATCTTTTATTTTTGCAATTAGGGTCTTTAATAAATTTTGGTTTGCTTTTTTGTTGAGAATAGCAATAACAAATCAACCTTTTTCCCCATTTTTGATATCTATACTTTGCACCACAATGTCCACAAAATATTTTTCCTGATAACAAATAATGACTTTCGGTTCTTGCTTTACTTCGTAGTTTATTAGTTTCTATTATTTTATTATGTAATTCTTCTGATATTACTGCTTGATGTTTTCCTTCAAACTCTTGATCTTTATATGGTACAATACCTAATGTTCTTCTTGAAAGTATCCTTTTTTCTATCATACTTTCATCCATGCCAACTATATTACTAATTTTTACAAAACTATAACCATTTAAATAAAGATTTATCATTTTATGTAACAACTCTACTTGTTCTGGTACAGGAATTAAAGTTCCTGTATTTTTATCATAGCTATAAGGAAATGGATCTTTGCCTCCACCTTTCCAATATCCATTTTCAGCTCTTTTTTGTATACCAATTTTTGTTCTTTCAAGTATTGTTTCTCTTTCAAGTTGTGCGAATATTGATAAAACACCGACCATAGCTTTGCCAAATGGAGTTGTAGTATCGAAGTTTTCTCTCACAGAAACAAAACCAACATTATATTTATTAAATACCTCTTCAATTAAATATAAAGTATCTTTTTGACTTCTTGATATTCTATCTAGTTTAAATACAATTACACAATCTATCTTATGTTCTTTAACATCTCTTATGAGTTTTTGAATAGCTGGTCGTTCCAAGTCTTTACCACTATAACCACCATCTACATAATATTCATACTCGGTAAATTCTTTTGCTTTAGCATAGTTTAATAAAAATTCTTTCTGTGCATCAATCGAATAACCCTCTAATTGAATATCAGTTGAAACTCTAGCATATAATCCTGCTTTTATAACAATTACCTCCTTTTAACTATAAAAGCATTCATATCCTATTTTTGATTGCTCTTATAGCATAACATACATTTAGCAGTTTGTGTCCTTAATCAAAAAATAAGGGAAAGTTTTGATAAACTCTCCCTTAAAATATAACTATTTTTGCTGTGAATATTTTTTAATTAGTTCATATATTAATGGTATTTTTATTACTATATTTTTTGGATTTATGATTTTACCATTGGAATCATAATTTATCACTTTACAAGCCACTAATATAGTCGCCCCTAATTAAGTTTATTTTTATTTCATATAAATTATTCAGGCATAATTTCTCTTATATCAAATCAATACTTATATACTAATTTTTTCTATAATATGTTCAAAAAAAGAAGCGATGAAAATTAATTCATCACTACTAATACTTAAAACCTTTATTTAATAAAGTTTTTAAAACTAATTAATCTTTTGAAATAACTATTTTTTTAACATTAGATAATTTAGCTGGTTCACTTGGTAACATAACATCAGATGAAGTAATAGTTACTTTTTGATTAGCTTTTAATTTATCGGCAGTAGAATCTTTATTGTTATAAACTATCTTAGTATCTTTATTTATTTCAAATTCATACTCTACAGTATATTCTTTTTTCTTTTTATCATATTCTTCCACTAGGACAGTATATACATTATCATTTACTGTCACTTCTTTAATTCTTGCTTCAAAAACTAATTCTTTTTCTTTTGAAACATAATTTGTATATACGAAATATCCTAATCCTGCTAGAATTACTACGCCTGCAATTATTTTTACTAGTAAATCTTTCTTCATATTTTCCTCCTTTCTCAAATTTAATTTATATCAAAAATATTTTATCTACTAATTTTAGAACAAATATTTTTAATACCTTCAATCAAAATTTATATTATATAAATCTATCCCAATAATATCTTCCTGTATTAGATAATGTGTTAAAGTGTTCTTTAATTTGTGAACTAATTAATTTTGCTTTTTTGTTTATTGGAGTACCATTGTCATAATAATCTTTTGTAAAAGTTCTAGTCATTAAGTCTGAAAATATTACTGCTCGATCTTCTAAATAATTTGTTTTTCCATATGCCGATAAGAAGTAGGCATTATCTACACTTGTAAAATAATAAACATACTCATTACTTGTATCTCCATATGTAAAACCTACTGGATTTACATCTTTCATAGTATTATTTATATCAATAGGATATCCTTTATCTTTTATATAAGTATCTATATAATGCATTATTTCATGATTTAAAGTGTTTTCAAATAAACTTGCTGGGGCAATCATTATTTTAATATCACTTTTATTTTTTGCATCAGTAAGTCCTGAAACATCATCACTAATACTATTTACTAAGTAAATAGTTAAAGGCATTCCATAATCTTTCATTTCCTTAAAAAAACCATTTGGATAGTTTTTAAGAGTTGCATCTATCTCCCCAAGGCAATTATTTATCTTATTATCATCGTTAAGTTTTTCTGAACCATAACCATTTATAGTATAATTTCCCAACTCATTTTTATATGCTATTTTAACTGAATACTTATCTTGAAGTTGTTTTCTATACTCATCATTTTTCTCTGCTTGAGTCTTTTCTACAACAGGTGTTTTTTCTTCAGGCAAAATAGTATTTTCATTATTATTGGTATTTGTATTATTATTTACATTCTGATTAGGTTTATTAGTATTAGTACTACTATTGTTATTATTAGTATTAGGTTCTTCAGTTTTAGGACTAGTTTTTTTATTTTCTACTTTTTCCCAAACAGCATAAAGAGTTGTATCTTCTGCAAGTAATACTTTGTTATAAATTGGAGTTTCATTTTTATCAACCCAACCTTTAAAAACATAACCATCTCTTGTAGGTTCTTTTGGAAGTGTAAGCTCAGTATCTTTACTAATAGTAATACTATCTATTTTACTTCCACCTTTAGTATCAAAAGTTATTGTTATTTTGTTACTAGTTGCATCTTTTTCCCAAACTGCATAAAGAGTTGTATCTTCTGCAAGTAATACTTTGTTATAAATTGGAGTTTCATTTTTATCAACCCAACCTTTAAAAACATAACCATCTCGTGTAGGATCTTTTGGAAGTGTAAGAATAGTATCTTTACCAATAGTAATACTATCTATTATACTTCCACCTTTAGTATCAAATGTAATTGTTATTGCTTCTTTTCTATCTTTTTCAATGTCATTCATAGGGCAAACATATTTAGTCGTTTTTAAAACTGTTTTAGTTTTACCATTAGAACATTTATAAGTATTTGTAAATATTCCTTTATCTTTGTAAACAGTAGAACCACCATTATAATAATCTCTAATTTTAATTATAGGACTATTATTAAATGAAAAAGCAACTACAAAATCTAAAAATATTAAACCTATTATAGAACACAGTGAGATTATTACTATTTTTTTCTTCCTCATTATACCTCCTCACAAATAATAAACGAAATGTGATTTACTTCTTGTATATTAATTATATCATAAATTTTCCGATTTCGGAAATATTTTAATATAATCTTTATTAGGTGTCAATATTTTAGAAAAAAAGACCAACATAAAATTGATCTTATTTATAAAAAACTTAATCTATATCACAAGACCAAAGTCCATGCTTATTACAATATGCATATAATTTTGATCCTTTTATATATTTAAATTTACATTCTGCATTTTGCTCTGGTAATAATTTAACTTTATAAATATCTTTGTCATTAACGAGTGCAATCCATTCAATAAAATGTTCTTTTTCCATAACATGATTTACTTTTACAAGTATTTCATCACCTCTATGTTCAAAAGTTGGAATGTGTTTTTCAAACGATGCATCAACACTATTTGAAATTAACTTTACCATAGGTTCACCACAACAAGTTATTTCACACTCATCACAGGTACAGTCATTGATTACCTCAACCAATGCACCACATTTTAAACACTTTTAAACAAAATTTTAACTTAAATACTACTCATTCTAAATCATAATTAAATTAAATAATATAATCTATGCAACTAAAAATTATTATTTTACATCATGTTTACAATATGCATACCTTTCATTGTTATTTATTTTTTAAATACTACTTTTTAATTTTCTCCCCATACCTGTTATGACGGAGTTATCATGGGAGAATTACTAGTATCAAAATCAGGTATAGGTTATTTAATCATGTATGGATCGCAAGTATTTAATATAAATTTAATTATTACATCTGTTTTCATTCTAGGAATAATTTCAAGTATTCTTTATTATTTAATTAATTACTTTGAACACAAAATAAATTATTAATAAATTTTCACTAGTTAAACTAGTGTTTTTTATTGATATTTTTTAAATTTCTTTATATAATAAAGATGAAAAGAGGTTTAAATGGAAGTAGAAGTAACTATAAAAAGAATAATACAAGAACTAAATAAAATATTTGGTGAAAGAGTTAAATCAAACATTGATATAACATTTGATGTAATTGAAGAACATGTTTTTATCTTTATAAAAATTAATAATGGAGCCAATTTAAGAAAAATTGATCTTAATATAGAAAGAGATGAAATAAGTAATTTTTACTTTGCTTTCTATGAAAATTTAAAAAACAGTTATTTAAATAGTAAAACAGTATCAATTGGTTTATTTGAAAATATTAATTTAATTTACCCAGATAATCCTTATTTAACTATTTTATTAAAAGAAATACATCAAAATAAAGTAACAGTTGAACTTAAAAACTTAGGTCTTGAAAAAGATATTTTAGAAACTATAAAAGAAGATTGGATCTCTTTAATAAATGAAGAAAAGAAAAAGATAAAGTGATGATTTTATCTTTTTTATTTATCTAAAAATTCATAATAATACTCTTCAAAAGTAATATTATTTTCATGTATATATTTACTAACTGCTACTCCAACATATCTATAATGCCATGGTTCATACATATACCCTGTAATATCTTCTTTATCCTTAGGATATCTTAAAATAAAACCATATTTATAAGCATTATCTTGCATCCATTTAAATTCATTTGTTTTTTCAAAATTAGTATAACTTGTTTTTGTATTATCTATATCAATAGCAAGTCCTGTATGATGTTCTGAAAAACCAGGTCTTGCTGAATAAGTATCAGCATTTTTAACTCCATCACGTTTTACATAATTATTATATAAATTATCTTGATAATCATAAGTTCTATATGTTGACATTGCTCTTATATTCATATTTTCTTTTTCAATACTTCTTGCCATAACAAGAAAATTAATCATACACTCTTCATTTAAATACATGTCTTTAACACTATATTCTTTTAACTCTACTAAATCTGGTTTATTATTTTTAGCAATATAATTATATTTATTAACAAGCATTAAAGTATTAAAATCAGTAACTTCCTTAGTATTAGTATAAAAACTATTATCAAGATTCATATTAACTCTTAAAACAACATCTCTATAAGAATAATTATTATTTAAATAATAACTTTCATACCTATCTAAATTATCTTTCTTGTAAAAAGAAAACTTTTCATAAGGATTACTAACATGATCATTACCACTTTTTTTATCTTTTTTTAAAACAAATAAACTAAATACTAAAATTAATACTATGAAAACAATTAAAATATAAATTTCTTTTTTCATATTTAATATCACCTATTTAATTATACTATAAAAAAGAAAAAATAATATAGAAAAATAGTATTATTAAAATACTACTTTTCAGTAACACAAGTATTTGAATAGACATCTCTTACTTTATCTACAACATTACCAAATTCAAGAGATAATTCATAATTTGAATAACTAAAATTATAATTATTTGAACTTACTACAATATCTCCGTACTTATTTAAAACATCAGGATAATCTTTTAATTTCTTACAAGTTTTTTCATCAAGTATATTTCCTGGACCAGCCAATTCTAAATTATCTATTGTTGTTCCCAAATCAAAACAATTATATTTTATACTACAAGCAGTAGTTACACCTAATTTACCATTTTCAAGTTTCAATTCACCAGATAATTCATACTCACCATAGTATTTTTGTTTAACCTCAGTTCCATCTAAATCAAAAACTTGATACACATAATTAAATTGTCCTGTAAAACTACATATAAAAACTAACTTATTTGTAATATAAAATTCTCCACTTTGACACTCTAC
Organism: uncultured Bacilli bacterium; assembly: GCA_934119955.1. Lineage (GTDB taxonomy): Bacteria > Bacillota_I > Bacilli_A > RF39 > UBA660 > RUG591. The sequence continues at coordinate 13,898 of CAKOSZ010000001.1, forward strand.
TTTTTTATCATTAAAATAAATATACTCACCATCTCTTTTAAAAGTTAATTTTTTACCATTTACAATTATTTCATAACTATTTTTATCATCTAACTTTACTTTTTTTAAAAACGTAAAATTATCAACATCATCATTATAAACAATATTATCTTTACTATTAGTATTTAATGACTTATTATAAAAATAAACCGTTCCTCCTATTCCTATAACTGCAACTATTGTAATTAAAACAAATGATATTACTGATTTTTTCATATTTAACTCTCCCTTATTTTGATATAAATATAACATATTAATTTTATTTTTTCTATGTTTTTTTAAAACTTTTTGATATAATTATTAAGAAGGAGTGCTTATGGAAAATTTTATATATAAAAAATCATTAGGTCAAAACTTTTTACAAGATAAAAATATATTAATAGGTATAGTTAATTGTTGTAATATTGAAAAAAACTCCCTAACAATTGAAGTAGGTCCTGGAAGTGGTAATTTAACTCGTGAAATTGCTAAACAATCTAGTCATGTTTTATGCTATGAAATAGATGATAGATTAGAAAATGTCTTAGATATTAATTTAAAAGAATTTAATAATATATCAATTATATTTGATGACTTTTTAAAAAGAGATTTACGTTTAGATATAGGAAAGTATGAATATGATAACTTATATTTAGTTGCTAATCTTCCCTATTATATAACTACCCCTATTATAGAAAAAATAATAGATAGTAATTTACCATTTAAAAAAATAGTTATCATGATTCAAAAAGAAGTTGGAGAAAGACTAAATGCTAAACCTAAAACCAAAGAATATAATTCTTTAACTGTTTATTTAAATTATTACTTTGATATAAAAAAAGAATTTGTTGTTTCAAGAAATTGTTTTATACCTAAACCAAATGTTGATAGTATAGTAATTTCTTTAACTAGAAAAAATAATTTATTATATTTAAAAGATGTAAATAATTTTAATAAATTATTAAAAGATGCTTTTAAATTTAAAAGAAAAACTATTAGAAATAATTTAAAAAATTATGATTTAGATAAAGTAGAAAATATTTTAAAAAAATATAATTTTGATTTAAATACAAGAGCTGAAGAAATGCCACTTGAAGTTTTTATTAATCTTACTAATGACTTATTTTAGTGATAAGTCATTTTTATATAAGGAATAAATGTTATGTAATTTGTCGTATTTTAGAAAACATATAAATATTAATAAAACATATAATTAGTTGGAGATGATTATATGTCCTTTAATATAGGTGATTTAGTTACAAGAAAATCTTATAATAATGATACTGTTTTTAAAATAATAAGTATTGATAATGATATTGCTATTTTAAAAGGTGTTAATATAAGATTATTTGCTGATAGTGAAATAAGTGATTTAGAACATGTTGAAAATAAAAACATTAAAGATGATAAACAATTCTTGGATAGATTTGATATTAATTTAGACAGAAATGAATATTTTTATTTACCTGGAAAAGTTTTACATATTGATGGTGATGAAGATTATTTAGAAAGATGTATGGATTTTTATAAACAAGTACATGTAAAAGCAATTGGTTTTAAAGTAAAAGAAGATAGTATTAGTAATAATATTAAAAAGTTATTAGAAGAATATAATCCTGATATTTTAGTAATAACTGGTCATGATGCTTATTATAAAAAACTTGGAAGTGAAAGTAATAATGAAAATTATAAAAATACTTCCAATTTTATTAAAGCAGTTAAAGAGGCTAGAAAATATTATGATCATAATAAATTAATTATTATTGCTGGGGCTTGTCAATCTAATTATGAAGAGTTAATAAAATCGGGGGCTAACTTTGCATCTAGTCCTAAAAGAATTAATATCCATGCACTAGATCCTGCCATAATAGCATCAAGTGTTGCTTTAAGTGATAAATCAAAACCAATTGATTTGATTAATATTCTAGAAAAAACTAAATATGGATCAAAAGGAATTGGAGGAATTATTACAAATGGTACTATGTATGTGGGGTATCCAAGATGATAGGAAAAATTAAAGATAATTTAAAAGATAAAAAAGGAAAAAATCTTCATTTTAAATTTAATGGTGCTAGAAATCAAATAGAAGAATTCAATGGTAGTATTGAAAACATGTATAATTTTATCTTTACAATAAAAACAGATGATAACAAAATAAAATCATTTACTTATAGTGATATCCTAATAGAAAACTTAGAAATAATTGAATAACAAAAAAATAATATCCACATTTTCTGTGAATATTGTTTTTATTATTTAAGTGTAATCGTAAATGGATTAGATTTAGTTCCATCATATATTATTTCTTTCTTTAATAAGATTTCAAAGTTATTCTTTTCCCATTTGTTTCAATGAACCCATCATCTTTTAAATTTTTAATTTCTCTCATCATAGCGCTTCTATCTATTGATAAGTAATCTGCTAAATCAGTATAAGTAAATGGTAAAGTAAACTTTCTTTTAGGATTATCATTTGCAAGTAATTCAAAGTATGATAGTAATTTTTCTCTTATAGTTCTTTTTGATAATATTTCAAGTCTTTTGTTTAAATCAATTATTTTTTTAGATAAAAGTTGCAAGACATTGTTAGTTAAAATATTATGATACAAACATCCTTTTTTACATCTTTTAATTAAATGTTCATATTCAATAAATAATACTTCACAGTCACTTGTTGCAATAACTGAAATATCACTTCCAAGACGAGAAAATACTTCACCAAAGATACTATTTTTTTCAAGTTTTTCAATAATAGAACGATTGCCATTATAATCATATCGTTCTATATTAGCAGTTCCACTAATGATAATACCTATCATTTTTATATTAATTATATTAGATACTATGGTTCTATCTTTTTTAAAAGTTCTTCTTCTTGCTTCAAAACAAAGCAACATTTTCTTAATATCATTTTCATCTATTCCATCAAATATTGAGTTTACTTCCACTTTACACACCTCTTTTCTTATAAAATAAGGAAACTTTTTTCTAAATAAATTATATTTTATTATTGTTGCAATTGCAACAACTTTTTTTATTTTTTATCTGTTATAATTTTTTTATAAAGAAAGTAGTAGGTGATGACATGAAAATTGTTAAAAGAGATGGTCGTATTGTTGAATATGATCGTGATAAGATTAAAACTGCCATTTTAAAGGCTAATAATGACGTTAGTGAAGAAGATATGGCAAGTGATAAAGAAATTGAAAAAATAATTAAGTACATAGAAGGACTTAAAAAGAAAAGATTACTTGTTGAAGATATCCAAGATATAATTGAAAAAAAATTAGTTGAAGCGAATAAATATGAATTATCAAAAGCCTATATGTTGTATCGTTATGAAAGAGAATTAATTAGAAAAGCAAATACTACTGATGAGTCTATTTTAACTTTAATTAAAAATTCTAATAAAGAATTAATGGAAGAAAATTCTAATAAAAATGCTGTTGTAGCTTCTACTCAAAGGGATTTAATTGCTGGAGAAGTATCAAAAGATTTAACCAAAAGAATTTTATTACCTGAAAAAATTAGAAAAGCCCACGAAGAAGGAATATTACATTTCCATGATGCTGATTATTTCTTACAACCTATTTTTAATTGTTGTTTAATTAATATTAAAGATATGTTAGATAATGGAACTGTTATGAACGGTAAAATGATTGAAAGTCCAAAAAGTTTTCAAGTAGCATGCACGGTTTTAACTCAAATAATTGCAGCCGTTGCTAGTAGTCAATATGGTGGACAATCAGTTGATATTAAACATTTAGGTAAATATTTAAAAAGAAGTGAAGATAAATTTAGAAAAAAATTAACAGAAAAATATAAAGGAAAAATTTCGAAGAAAGAAATTGAAGAATTAGTTAATGATAGATTAAAAGAAGAACTAGCATCAGGCGTTCAAACTATTCAATATCAAATTAATACTTTAATGACTACTAATGGTCAATCTCCTTTTGTAACTATTTTTATGTTTTTAGATAAAGATGATCCTTATATAGATTATACAGCCATGATTATTGAAGAAATTTTAAAACAAAGATACATGGGAATTAAAAATGAAAAAGGTGTTTATGTTACCCCAGCATTTCCTAAACTTATCTATGTCTTAGATGAAAATAATAATTTATCAGGTGGTAAATATGATTATTTAACTCATCTTGCTGTTAAATGTTCTAGTAAAAGATTATACCCAGATTATATAAGTGCTAAAAAAATGCGTGAAAATTATGAAGGAAATGTATTTAGTCCTATGGGATGTCGTAGTTTCTTAGCCCCATTTAAAGATAAATCTGGAAATTATAAATTTGAAGGAAGATTTAATCAAGGTGTTGTTTCAATTAACTTACCTCAAATTGGAATACTTGCTAATGGAGATGAAGAAAAATTCTTTAAATTACTTGATGAAAGATTAGATTTATGCTATGAAGCAATTATGTGTAGACATCATGCTCTACTTGGTACTTTATCAAATGTAAGTCCTGTACACTGGCAATATGGAGCAATTTCACGACTTGATAAAAACGAACCAATTGATAAACTACTTAAAAATGGTTACTCTTCTATTTCTCTTGGTTATATTGGAATATATGAAATGACTAAGGCTATGCTTGGAGTATCACATACCAATCCAAAAGGAAAAGAATTTGCCTTAAAAGTTATGAAATATTTAAGAGATAAATGTGCTGAGTGGAAAAAAGAAACTGGAATTGGTTTTGCATTATATGGAACCCCTGCTGAATCTCTTTGCTATCGTTTTGCTAGAATTGATAAAGAAAAATTTGGCAATATTAAAGATATAACTGATAAAGGATATTATACTAACTCTTATCATGTTGATGTAAGAGAAGAAATAAATGCTTTTGATAAATTAAAGTTTGAAAGTGAATTTCAAGTATTATCAACCGGTGGTGCTATTTCATATGTTGAAATACCTAATATGCAAAATAACTTAGAAGCCTTAGAAGAATTAGTTAAATTTATTTATAATAATATTCAATATGCTGAGTTTAACACCAAAAGTGATTATTGCCATGTTTGTGGATTTGACGGAGAAATTATTATAAATGATGATTTGGAATGGGAATGTCCAAATTGTCACAATAAAGATAAAAATAAAATGAATGTTACCAGAAGAACTTGTGGTTATTTAGGAGAAAATTTCTGGAACGTTGGAAAAACTAAGGAAATTAAAGCAAGGGTACTACACTTATGAATTACATGAAAATTAAAAAAACTGATGTTAGTAACGGTCCCGGAGTTAGAGTATCAATATTTGTTTCAGGCTGCCATCATCATTGTAAAGATTGCTTTAATCAAGAAGCCTGGGATTTTAAATCAGGTACTCCCTTCACAAATGACACCATAGAAGAAATAATAAATGCTATGAATCATGAATATATATCCGGCTTATCTCTTCTTGGAGGCGAACCATTTGAACTTATTAATCAAAAAGGTTTGCTTCCTCTAATAAGAAGAGTAAAAGAAGTTTATCCTGATAAAACTATCTGGGCCTACTCTGGATTTTTATACGAAGAATTAAAGGAAATGGATTTTGTTGAAACCAAAGAAATACTAAAATTAATTGATGTTTTAGTAGATGGAAAGTTTGTTGAAGAATTAAAAGATCCAAATCTATATTTTAGAGGTTCTAGTAATCAAAGAATAATTGATATGAATAAAACAAGAAAAAGTAAAAAAATTATATTAAGTGAAAAAAATACAAGGAGAGATTAAATGAAAATAGAAGATTTAAAAATAAAAAAATTAGATGAAACTGCAACTATTCCAACTTATGGAACAGATTATTCTGCTGGGGCTGATTTATATGCCGCCCTAGAAAGTGACACTGAAATAAAACCAGGAGAGACTATTATGATAGGTACTAAACTTGCTTTTGAAATTCCCGTAGGCTACGTGGGACTTATATTTGCAAGAAGTTCACTTGGTTCTAAAAAAGGTCTTGCTCCTGCTAATAAAGTTGGGGTAATTGATGCCGATTACCGAGGAGAAGTAAAGGTACCTTTATTTAATCACTCAAATAGTACTCAAACAATTACTAAAAACGAAAGAATTGCTCAAATAATATTCATACCTTATTTAAAAGCAAACTTTATAGAAACTGAAAATTTAGAAGAAACTATTCGTGGAACTGGTGGTTTTGGTTCTACTAACAAAAATGCTTAAATGCATTTTTTTCTTGCTTAATTTAAAATTTTATGGTAAAATATTAACTCAATTGGGGGTAATGGTATGAGAAAAATAAAAAAATCAAAAATTAATGAAGATATTAAATTAATAGAAGAAGTAAAAGTTAAGGATTTTAAATCTATTAATCCAACTAAAATATATGAAATGTATATTCAATCATATGGAAATATAGATACGATTAATCAAAAAATTACAGAATTAAATTTAACTTCTACTGGATTTTGCGAAATTCTTCTAGATTATATTAAATATCATGTTATTCGTTCTAAATATGCCAAGTTTTTTGATCATTTAGATTTAATGGATATTACAAATAAAAGAAGCATTATTACTTATTGCAAGAACTCTTCCCTATCTTTTCGTGAAATTAAATCTAATTTTCAAAGTTATATTTTAATTTATAGACCTGATCTTCTTTTAAATACTGCTTTATTTTCTCTTTTAAAAAGAAAAATAGAAATTTACGCAGAATATTTAGAATCATTAAATGAAACATCTACATATACAACTAGTCTTCCTTATTGTAAACAAATGTTTCAAGTATTTATGGAATCTAATTATAGTATTTTAAGATTTTGTTATCAAAACAGAATATTAGTTTCTTATTTTAAAAAATGTTTAGCAAAGATTGGTAAAGAAGATCCTATATTTTATAGCGAAATAATAGCTGATATTAGTTTAAAAGAACAAATTAGAGAAGAAACTATTGAAAATGATGTTTATGAAATTTTAAATAAAATTAAAGAATTAGGTCATGATTTTAGTATTATTGATTTTTTATCTATAACAAATTATTCTTTTGATGAAGTAATTCAAAAAGCAGATATTATTTTAAGTTTAGAAGATAAAAAATTATTACGTACTTTTGTTTCAAGTTATAAACCAATTAAACCATATAGTGAAATTGAAATTAAAAAACTATTAGAAGAAAAAATAATTTTTAATATTGATAATCAAGTAATAGAAATACCATATGATGTAAAAAAAGAAATAATTGATTATTTAAATACAGAAAACATTTCAATTTCAACTTCTGCCTTTCATGATGCTTGTGTTAGATATTATCGTAATACATTGTTTGCTAATTTTAGCAAATAATGTTTTTTTTTACATATAATGTAGAGAGGTGAATATGAATAATACATATATTGTAAAGAAAAATGATAATTTATATGACATTGCTAAAAATAATAATACAACAGTTGGTATTATAAAAGCATTAAATAATTTAACATCTAATATTTTACAAGTAGGACAAGTTTTATTATTACCAGTTGCCAAAGTAGAACAAAGTAATATTAATGATTATCTTATTTATACGATAAAACCAGGTGATAATTTATATAATATTGCTAAAAATTATAATATTACACTAGATGAATTAATTAATTTTAATGAACAAGGAACTACTCTCCTTCATATAGGAGATCAGTTATTAATTCCTATTTCAAATAATAAAACAACTAATAAAAATATTCAATATATAATAAAACCAGGAGATACCTTATATAATATTGCTAAACGTTACAATACGACAGTTGACGAAATTAAAAGAGTTAATAACTTTAATACTAATATGTTAAAAATAGGAGATGTTATTTTTTTACCAGGCACATCTAGTTATAAAACATATGTTATTAGAACAAATGATAGTTTAGAAAACATTGCAGCACGTTTTAATACAACAGTTGAAGAAATAATGAGAATTAATAATTTATTAACAGATGATGTTACCATTGGTCAAATATTATTAATTCCTTAGTTATTTAAAATCATTTATAGTTTTTTCAAGTGCTTTATTTAATTTACTTAACATATTAATAATATCTTCCTTATTATATTCCTGAGTTACTCCTCTTTCTGTTAATACTTGTTTATAAAAAGCATTAGTAGATATTACCTGAGCGGCTAACATTAACCAATTACCAAGAGCATTTTGCTCATTAGATGTCATATCATCTATTAATAAATAACCAACAATAACTGCACTTAAAGAAAATAATTTAGGATTTATATTAGGTAACTTCATATTAAATTATATGATGTTATTATTAAATTAAACTAAAAATTCAAGATAAAATTATCCTGAATTTTTTATTTTTTAGTTAAAATATTTTTAATATTAATAGATGCATTATAAAACTCATTTTTAGAATATTTCCCTTTATAAACATTAGACATACTACTAATAGCATCTTTCATACTACAATTTTCTTTTACCATTTTATCTATTAATAAACTTTCTAAACTAGGTTCATTTTCCAAAAACTCTTCTTTTTCATTCTTCTTAATAACTATAACATATTCACCTAATTCATGATTAGAATTACTTTCTAACTTAGTAATTACATCTTCTACTAAACCATAATACTTTTTTTCAAATTTCTTAGTTAATTCATTTAAAACGACAACATAAGGATTATTCATAGCAACTAAGATATTATTTAAAGTATTAATTATTCGTTTAGGTGACTCATATAAAACTATTATTTCAACATCATTTTTATCTATTTCTTTCAGTTTTTCTATTTGTTTGGTATTTTTTCTATCTAAAAAACCATAGAAAGCAAAGTTATTAATAACTAATCCAGTTAAAGTTAAAGAAGTAATAAGAGCAGATGGACCAGGAATTGAATAAACATCTATATCATTTTTTATAGCCTCATGAACTAATATACTACCAGGATCGGATATACAAGGTGTACCTGCATCAGTTATAATTGCTATATCCATACCATTTTTAAGTAAATCAATTACTTCCTTACTTCTACTTGTTTCATTAAACTTATGATAAGACATTAATTTAGTTTTAATACCTAAACTATTTAATAAATGAGAAGAATTTCTTGTATCTTCACATAAAATAATATCAACTTTATTAAGTATTTCTATACTTCTTCTTGTAATATCTAATAAATTACCAATTGGAGTTGCAACAACATATAATATTCCCATACTTACCTCTTTTCTAACACTTTTGTTTTTTCTAAACCACATATATAATCTGGATTATCAGTTATTATATAAATATTATTATTATAATTTTTACTATTTATTAAATTAAAATACTTTTCACTTGAATTAATTGTATAAACAAAATACATTTTATCTTCATCTAATTTAATTTTATTAAATAAACTATACTTAATTGTAAAACCAGTTATATCTATATTCATTTTATCTAAATCTTTTTTAGAATTAATTATATATAAATATTTATAATCAGGATATTTATTTTTCATTTCAATTAAAAAATCATATGAATCTGTTTGTAAATATATTCTATTCTTATAACCACTTAGTATTTTATCTAATTCTTCTATTAAAGTTATATCTTTATTACTAGTTTTAATATCAATTATTAAATTTTTATCAGTACTCTCCATATAAAAAGGAATTAAGTTTTTTAATCTTATTAAATAATTAACATTTTTATTTTTATTTAAATATCTTTTATAAAGAAATAATAAATCATTACTAGTTAAATCACTTAAATTATATAAATTAAAATCATTTATAACTAAGTCTTCTTCTATGTCACTTAAATTTAAAGAGGCAATAGAAACTATTAAGTCATCTATACTAAAAGATGCATCATGATGTAAAACTAAGGTATTATCATTTGTTAATCTAACATCTATTTCAATTAAATTTACACATGGCATATTGATTGCTTTATTAATTGAAGAGTAAGAATTATCAGGATACATCCCTGAAAATCCTCGATGAGCAACTAAATTAGAAGCATGCGTAGTAATATTTTCATGATTAGACATAACCTCTAAGGCTATGTTTCTATTTTTAACTAGTTTTATACCCTTATTTAAAACTAAAAAAGTCAAGGTACAAATAGTTATATTTTTAATTTTTCTTTTTGTTTTATCTTTCATGATGACCTCTAACTTTATTTTACTATTTTTTTATCTTAAAGTCTAGAAAAAAAGTTATCAACTTTTTAGTTAATAACTTATACTTTTTTAACATCTAAGTAAACATCTATTCCATTTAAATTAGTAATATCATCAGTTGTTTTTTCAAAGATAAGAGAATCACTTAAAGTTTCCTTTTTAATAAAATCTATATATTTATCTAATTTTTCTATTAAATTAATATCAGCATAATAGTAAATATAAATTCTATCTGTTATATTAAAGTCTTTTACCTTTCTTAGATTTTGAACTTTACTAATTAGTTCTCTGGCAATTCCTTCATTTATCAAATCATCTGTTAAAGTTGTATTTAAGATGATAAAGGAATTATTAATAACACCTGAATTGTATCCTTCTTTTGAGTTTACTCTTATATCTAACATTTCTTTATTAAGATTGTAGTTAGTATCATTTAAAGTAATAGTAATTACTTCATCATTTTCAAGACGTTTAATTGTTTCTTTATCAATATTTTGTAAATATTCACTTAATAATTTAATATTTGAACCAAATAATTTACCACATACTTTAAAGTTAGGTTTGATTTCAAAGTTAATATAAGAATCTATTTCATTTGTAAATACTACTTGTTTTACATTTAATTCTTCTTTAATTAAAGTTGTTAAATCACCTATTAGTTTTTCTTGTTTCTTGTCAAGTATTACTTCACTTAAAGGTTCACGAACTTTAATTTTAACATCTTCTCTTATTTTTCTTCCAAGAGAAATTAAATCACGAACTGTGTCCATTTTTTCTTCTAATTTAAGATCAATTAAACCATCATCATATTTTGGAAAATCAGCAAGATGAACACTTTCTTCATCAGTTAACTTAGTATATAGGTTTTCTGCTACAAATGGAACAATTGGAGCTATCATTTTAGATAGACCTACTAAGACATTGTAAGTTGTTTTATAAATTGACTTTTTACTATTATCTAATTCACTTGCCCAGAAACGATTTCTATTTCTTCTTATATACCAGTTAGATAAATCGTCTGAAACAAAGACTACAAGAGCACGTACTACTTTGTTTAAATCATATTCTTCATAGGAATTAGTTACATATTTAAGTAATTTATTATATTTTGATAATAACCATTTATCTATTTCTTCTAAGTCTTTATATTTAACATCAAATTCACGTGGATCAACACTATCAATATTAGCATAAGTTTGGAAGAAAGTATAAGTATTTAACAAAGGATTAAAGAATTTAGAATAAACTTCTTTTAAACCATCTTCATCAAATTTTAAAGGTGTCCAAACAGGAGATACGTATGGAAGATAAAATCTAACGGTATCGGCTCCATATTTTTCAATAGTTGAAAATGGTTCAACTATATTTCCTTTGGATTTACTCATCTTTTTACCTTCTTTATCAAGAAGTAAATCATTTACTAAGACATTTTTATAAGGGGCTACACCTTTTAAGAAAACAGATATAACAATTAATGAATAGAACCAACCTCTTGTTTGATCAATTCCTTCTGAGATGAAGTCAGCTGGAAATTGCGTTTGCCATAATTCCATATTTTCAAATGGATAATGATACTGGGCAAATGGCATAGAACCAGAGTCAAACCAACAATCAATTACATCTTTTACCCTATTCATCGTCTTACCACATTTTGGACATTTTATATGAATATCATCAACATAAGGACGATGTAATTCAATTGTTTCATCAATATTCTCAATTGCTGCATCAGCCAATTCTTTTCTTGAACCTATCATTTCATCATGACCACATTCACATCTCCATAAAGGAAGAGGTGTTCCCCAATATCTACTTCTGGAAATTGCCCAATCATTTAAATTTTCAAGCCAATTACCAAATCTTTTTTCTCCAACATATTCAGGATACCAATTAACATGTTTATTTGCTTCCACGATTTTTTTCTTTAATTTAGTAACTTCTAGATAAAAACTTGGTTTAGAATAGTATAAAAGTGGTGTTCCGCATCTCCAACAATGTGGGTAATTATGAACCATTTTTTGTTTTTTAAATAATTTATCATTAGCCTTTAAGTATTTAATAACTTCTAAATCGGCTTCAAAAACACTCATGCCTTTCCATAAACCATCAGTATATTTTCCATCTTCGCCAACTGGATTAACATATGGTAAATGATATTTTTTACCAACTTTTGAGTCATCTTCACCAAATGCTGGGGCAAGGTGAACAATACCAGTTCCATCTTCCATCGTAACATAATTATCAACCGTTACATAAAAAGCCTTACCAGGAATATTTAAACTTGGTATTAGTTGTTCATACTCAGTATATTCTAAATCTTTACCTTTGTATTCTTCAAGAATTTCGTATTCATCTCCTAATACTTTACTTAAAAGATTTTTACCTAAGATAAATTTATAACCTTTACTTAAAACTTTAACATAATCTTCATCTGGGTTTACACATAAAGCAACATTAGCAATTAAAGTCCATGGAGTTGTTGTCCAAACTAAGAAATATGCATCTTCATCTTTTTTCTTCATTGGAACAATTACAGTTTGAGCTTCAACTTCTTTATAACCTTGAGCAACTTCATGACTTGCAAGACCAGTTCCACAACGAGTACAATAAGGTACTATTTTAACTCCTTCATAAAATAATCCTTCCTCAAAGAATTTCTTTAAAATATACCACTCAGTTTCAATATAATTATTGTCATAAGTAACATATGGATGTTTAAGATCAACAAATTGTCCCATCTTAGTTGTTAAATCAGAAAATGCTTTTTCATTTTTCCAAACTATTTCTCTGCATTTTTCATTAAATTCTTTAATTCCATATTTTTCAATATCAGTTTTATTTTTAAAACCAAGACTCTTTTCAACTTCAACTTCAACTGGTAAACCGTGAGTATCCCAACCTACTTTACGAAGAACTTTATAACCTTGCATTGTTTTATATTTACAAAAACTATCTTTTAAAAACTTAGCAACCATATGGTGAAGTCCTGGAAAACCATTAGCAGTTGCAGGTCCATCGTAAAAAACAAAATATTTATCATTTTTTTCAATACATCTATCAAGAATATGCATTTTTTCCCATTTTTCACTTATAGACTTTTCAACTTCACTTGTTTTAACTTTTTCTAATTCTTTAAACATATTTTCCTCCTAACATACATAAAAAAAGGCACTACCAAAGGACGAAAAAACCGTGGTACCACCTTAATTATTAACTTAAAACTATAACGCATTACCGTTTCATATGAACACATCAAAAGTGATTTGAATATTACTTATTTATCTATTTTCACCAACCATAGACTCTCTAAAAAACTTATAATACTCCGTCTTTCTCATCTGTTTATGTATTAAATAATACCAAACTTTATTAAGAAAATCAAGAGATTTAAGTTTATTTATGATAATTTATATGGATTTTTCATAGTTCCGTCACCACTTTTTATTGAAACATTAGAATTTAAATTAATAACTGGTCTTACATCACTTGGAGTAGTCGTCACAGCCCAAAGATAAAAATATCCCAAATAACTTACTCTAATCATATAAACGACTGTATTATATTCATGAAAATAAGCAGGTGACATGGTATAGTAATAATTATTAGTTCTCAAATAAAATTTTTCATTTTTATATTCATTTTTAGCACCTGCAAGAGCAACTTCATCATACGTTATTAGAGCAATTGGATAAGTCAATTTCCCATTACCAATATTTGGTGAAACACTAAATTTATCTACTTTTTCACAAGTTAAACTAGAAAGATTATTTACTAATCTATGCAGTGGAGAAAAACGTGTTGAAGGTACTAAGTTATGTCCATCACCAGATACAAAACTTCTATCATTACAAAAATAATTATCAGCAATATAACTACTTAAATTTTTATCTACTATATTTATTTTATACCAATTATCTATTATTGTTTTAATATAACTATCAGTTGTGTTTTCACGTATTGCCTCATAACTAACAGATGGATGTGATATATAATTAACATATGCTTGTTTTTCATTATTTGAATTTATTCTATTTACTTTAATTAGTACCTGGCAAGTACCTGTTGTATTATTTAGCATACATGTATATGGATACTCACTAAATTTATTTTTCATTTCATTAAAAGTCTCATAAGTCATTTCTTTACTAGAATCTTTCATTTTTAATTTATAAACTTTATTTGATTCATCATATTCATAGCTATCAGCAAAATAATATTTATTTAATACTGGAAAAACTACAAGTGATTCTTCACTTATAACTTCCTCTGTTGTAAAATTTTCTCCATACATATAACCAACATAAGTTGGATCTTGCTCTCTTTCATTATATGGATATTTAGTGGCATTAATAGATGTTTGACTTTCGGTTGCATTTGGAACTGTTCCATTATAAATCATTCGAATCGTTCCATCTCCATTTATTCTTACTACTTTCCAGTAAAAGCCTCCAAAATACACATTATTATTAGTTACATCACCACGAAAGAAATATGTTGAACCAAAATCATCGGTTGTTTTATATAAACCTTGTTCACTTTTTAGGCTAGATGCTACTTTATAAGTTATTTTATCACCATTTGTGATTGTAGAAGTTGTACCATTTACACTTGTTGTATTTATTTTATATATAGTCTCACACCATGAACTACTCATATTTGTTCCACCACAGGTATAATAATTTTTATATGTATCATTTAAATTATCTTCTTTAATATTACTCCCATCTTTATTGTATAAAGAAAATGTTCCGCTTTTAGTATCGAATTCATAACTATCTGCAAAATAAAATTTATAACCCCTTACTGAATAAACATTGTTAATATTAGTAGTAATATTTTCAACATAAATATAACTTGGGGCTGTATCATTTAAATTAACTGAACCTTTATTACTAATCTCGGTTTTAGCAATTTCTACACTTTCACTTTGATTATCACTTACAAGCAAACAGTCATTAAGTCTTGTAAATCCATTATTTAAACAAAAATTATTGCCTTTTATTTCTACTTTTTGAACTAAACTATAATTTTCAGTACCATTTTTAGTTGATTTAACAATTACATCAGTTTCTTGGTTAGCATCATTAACGCTTTCCATATAAACTTTAACTTCAACACTTGTTTTTTTATTAAAATCATATTCAAGATTTAAACTTTCTTTTTTAGTATTATCAACATTTCCTAAACTATCTTTATAAGTAAATAAAACACTATTGTTAGTATTATTAATAGTTAGATTCATCTTATCAATGTTATCTAAAATTTGTCCTTTTTCTTCTGGATTATCATAGTTTGAAATGGTTGCAATAAAGAAACTTTTATTATTTTCAACACTGCTTTTTTCAACTTTTAAAGGCATATTCATAGCATCTAAATTACCATTTACATTTATTTTAACACTTGTGTAACTATTATTCCATTCATCAATTGAATAGGTTGCATCACTGGCGTTTCCTATTATTACTCCATCATCTACCCAAATTCTTAATTGATAGTTAATTGTCTTTTCTACTTTGGTATTAGCAGGTATTGTTGAAACCCAGATCCTTGTATTATTCCACTCTTCATAACGTAGTCCATCTACTACAACCTTGTCATCTTCTTTTAAATAAACATCTATATCCTTTGGCTTAATTCTTGTTTTTCCTACTACTTCATCTCCATCAACTATACTAATAGCATAGTAAACATCTTTATTTGATGTATTTTTTCCAGTTATAGTAAAATTAAAAACATTATCTGTGTAACTATCTTTTATAGCATCTTCTTTTTTCATAGGAGTTGCATTTGTAATATTTATTTGATTAGTTTCATTATAATGCATGTAGATATCCCCAACTACTAAACTTGAATTCATACTTATTTTACTATAATTATAAATAGCATAAGTTACACCTATTGTAAGAACTAAAACTGCAATTATACTTAAAATTAAAACTATTTTTTTATCTTTCATAATTACTCCTATTCTTGCATCCACATTCTAGTATAATCTTATTTTAACACATTTTTTATTTATTATAAAGTATTTTTATGTATAAAACATGTATAAAAAAATCGTATTATATGGCCACACAAAAAAACATGACTAAAAATTACAGATAAACTGTAAACTTAATCATGTTATAATTTTTATTTACATTTTTTAAAGTTCTTTATTTAATGGAGTATTAATTTTTGTTATTTTGTATCTTTTTTACTATTCAATAACAATAAATATTTTTTTCAAGTAATTTAGATTAATTAATAACTATCACATACACCATCTGTTCCATATATTGTTACACCACTTGCTGTATATGGACTAGAATTATTTAACCAAGGATAATATTTATTAGTGCTACCTGCATAAGCTGGAATATTTTTAATATCAGTGCAAGATTTATTTATTGTAATACTTTCTAAATTAGGATTACTAGAACTATCTTTACTAAAAGTATTTCTTCCTATATATTTTATACCACTTCCTATTGTAACACTTGTTAATTGATTATTACTAAAAGTATCCCAACCTATATTTGTTACACTATCTGGTATTGTTATGTTTGTTAATTTATTATTATAAAAAGTAAAATCATCTATTACTATTACATCATTTGGTATTGTTACACTTGTTAATTGATTATCATTAAAAGCAGAATTCATTATTGATATCACACTATTTGGTATTACAACACTTGTTAACCGATTATTTTTAAAGGTACTACTTTCTATTGTTGTTACACTATCTGGTATTATAATGCTTGTCAACTGATTATTTTCAAAGGCATTACCTCCTATTGTTGTTACACTATCTGGTATTGTAACACTTGTTAATTGATTATCACAAAAAGCATGGGAATATATCATTGTTACACTATCTGGTATTACTACACTAGTAAGCTCCTTTTTTTCAAATGCTCCCGTTATACTCGCGCTCATTAAATCAGTTTTATATTTCTTGTTATAATTATTTAAATCATTAAAATTATAATTATTAACTTTATTCGATAATTGTTTTATTACACTAATAGAACTATTTCCTATAACTGTAACTGGGTATCCTTGAATTGTTCTAGGAATTATTACATCAGGACCACATAATACATCATAATCTAAAATAGCAACTTCTTCACTTTTAAAAATTATATTATTAGTTTCAAAATAAGTTAACGAATTTTTAGAATAGTCACCACTATTTAACCTCTCTTGAAAAGTACCTCCCGAACGTGTTCCAATTCCTCTACAAAATGCCTCAGGTGTTTCTCCTTCGTTAAAACTCGAATTCTCTACATAAGTTATACATTTATTTAATTCATCTGGTGTCATATTGGAATTTAATTTATATGTATTTACTATTCCTGTTGTAAAACATGATTCATCAGTTAAATTACTTATTTCTTTTTTATTAAAATCCCCTGTAACATCAACATTAATACTTGCAAATACATCACTCCAACTTGGACTTGTTCCATTTAAGTAGTAATCACAATTATCTTGAATATCTCCTGAACATATCAAAGTACTTTTTGATATCCACATATATAGTCTATATGTTATTTTAATTTCTTCTGTTGTATTTTTATCAATTGTATTAACCCATACTCTTTTGTTTGTTAAATCACTATAACTTTTAGCATCAAATACAGTTGTTGTAACACCATTCTTAGTCTCAGTTAAAGTAAATTTTAATAAATTATCTTTTATTCTATTACTTTCTTGTTTACCACTTGGAACACTTCCATGATTTAATATTATTTCATACCAAATATCTTTATCCTTGGTAGTATTTTTCCCATCTATGGTAAATTCAAAGTAAGGCATATTTGAATTAAAGGTTAAAACATTTGCTTTTATAAAAGTATTGGTCAAATTCACATTATCTAAATAGCCTTGTTCATAAGATTGCTGCAAAGTACCTTCAACATAATTTCCTCCCTTACACAAAAAGATATAATCATCTATTGTTCCTTCCCAAAATAAATTTATATTTACTAATTCATCTACACACTTAGATAATTCATTAGTCCCACCTTCTGTATATTCTTGGGTTTTCATAATAGGATTTACTATATAACCACTTGTTGGCATAGCATTTTCTATATTAATTGCATTAGTAGTATCTTTATAATGCATATAGATGTCTCCTACTATAAGTTTTGAGTTTTTCTCGCTTATTTTACTTAGATTAAATATAGAAAATGTTACTCCAAGTGTTAATAATAATAAGCCTATTATTAAACTTATAATCATTATAGTTTTCTTTTTATTCATACATAACTCCTTTTTAATTAAAAAAACATGATTAAAAGTTACAGTTAAACTGTAAACTAATCATGTTTTATGTATCAATTATATAAATAAATTTCTTTATAAAGCTCTTACAAGTTAAGGCTTTTAAATAGGTATTATATACCCCTCCCCCTGTAAAGTTTTGTAAAGTAAGAGTATTTATTTGTGTCAAATATTTATTAACTATTTTTATCATTTTTTTACTCTCCTTTATTATAATTTGATTTTATCAAATATTTTATATTTATTCAATCATTTTCTTCACTTAATCCAATTACATTATCAATTGGAAGTGATAAAAGAATTCCATTTGCATCACTTTTAATTCCTGTTTCTTTATTAATACTTTCCATTACTTTATTTTTTATCTCTTTTTTAACAATATTTAAAACAACATCTTTTTCAGGTTCCACTTGTAAATTAGTAAGTATTGTTCTTGATGAACCTAAGCTTCTTCCGTATATAACAGTTCCCCCAGTTGCACCTACTCTTTTAGCAGCATTCATAACTGATTCACTATAACCTTCTTTTACAATTGTTACAATTAATTCATAATTATTACTATTTTCCATAACTATTTCCTTTTTATCTAAAATATCTTTTATAAATTTATTAGAACTTTTAAGAGAAATTGTAAAACCTATTCCTTGTCCTATTTTATTTAAATTTAATTTATTTTTAAGTTCGGTTAATATCTTTTCTTCTAAGTAACTTGGTATTAAAGAAAAATATACATTTTTTCTAACTTCATCTAAACCAAAATAAGTTAATAAACTCTTAGATGCTGTTCCACTTCCATAAGTAATTATATTAAAATTTAACTTATGATGTTTTAAAACTACATTTAATTTATTATCATTACTTATTACTATTAATAACTTAATCATATTTCACCATAATCTATTATTCTATCATCTAAATTAGAATTATCTATATCATTCAATTCTACCTTATAAACTATTCCAACAATTTCAAGTATTATAACTGGTATAACACTTATTAAGGCCATTACTCCAAAAGAAATACCTAAATAAGAAGGTGTAATATTACTTGCAACTCCTATTAATAAAGGTATCATAAAACTAGATGAAAAACTACCTGTTACAACTCCCCCAGCATCATATGATAAGCCTAAAAAATTATCTGGGGTAAAAAAAGCAAATAAAACTGCTAAAAAGTAAGTTGGTATTAAAAATATCATAACTGAATATCCATTTAAAACACATATTAAAGACAGCATAATAGAAATACTAACACCTATACATAAACACTTTTCAATAAACTTATCTTTTATACCACCATTAGTAACTTCATCAACATAACTAATTAATACTTTTACCGTTGGTTCTATTCTAGCAATTAAAAATCCTAGTATTCCTCCTAATATAACAATAATAGTTTTATTAACATTATTAAGTTTAGTTCCTATTAAATAAGATATTTTAAAATATCCAACATCTCCTCCTGTTAAAAATAAACTAATTCCAAATAAAACCATAATAAGTCCTATTAATATTCTTTTATTTTCTTTTTTATTTTTTTTCTTGGCTAATTTATTAAATATTAAATAAACTATAACAATTAAAGATAAAGACATAAAAACTTGTTTAAAATTATCTAAAAAAGTTTTAAAAAAATTTAATTTCTTTAAAATAGGATCAGAATCATATACTATATTTGGTTTATAAATAATACTAAGTATTAAGATTATAATAATTGGTCCAATACTTGCAAGAGATAAAATACCAAATTCATTATCTTTTTTTACTCTTGATGCAAAGTTGCCTCCAAAAGATAAAATAAAAGGTGCTGAAATTGCTCCAACTACTACACTTGATATATCAAAAGCAAAAGGAACTATTTTAAAATCACTTATTATAAGCATTAAAAAAACTATTAAATAACTTGTTATTAAGAAATACTTTAAATTTATTTTTTTTAAAATTCGATAAATTGCTAACATTAAAAATATTCCAATTGATAAAGATACACTTATAAGTAGTAAATTAGTAGGAATATTCTTTGTTTCATAACCAATAGTTAAAAACTCTGGTTCTAACATAGTTATAAATGTTCCAAGTAATAAACAAGTAAATAAAATGATTTTAATATTTTTTTTAGAAATTAACATATTACTTATTTTTTTTCCTATTAAATTTAAAGATAAATCACAACCAGTTGTAAATAAAGTAAGTCCTAAAATAACAAACATTGAACTACTTAAAAACCTAATAATCGTGCTACTATCTATTTTTAGTATTAAACTTAATATTAAAACAAATATAATAATAGGTAATATTCCTTTAATTACTTTTTTTAAATTTAAAATAATACTATCATACATAAAACACCTTATCTATTAAAGAATAATCTATATAAACCATTTTGTTTTTCTACAAGAGATTCGTATTTACTATCTTTATTTATATTCTTATAAGCACTTTTAAATATTCCATTTATATCTCCATCTGCTATTAAATAACTTTTTCTAGTTATAAAATCATCTACAAAACAAAACGGAACTTTTCCATTAAATATAACTTGACAAATATTTTCTCTTTCATTTAGCATTACTTTACTTATTCCATATAAACTAGATATTATAATTGAATATTTACTACCTGACATATTATCATATACTATTTTTAAATAAGAATCTATTTCTTTTAATTTATCTTTTATTTCCTTAGTATTTTTACATTCTTCTATTGAAAAGTTTAAAATAATTAAATCTTGTTTATTATTATTTATAATACTTGGTAAAATACTAGGATTAGTTGTAATTGTATCAATATCTATATAAGTTAATAATTTATTAGGTTCATTTCTAAGTCCATTTAAAAAGTAATTAATAATATTTATTTGTTCTTTTTTACAAGCAATTAAACTACTTGCTTTAATATTTTCTAAGTTTTTAGCAAAGTAATTAGTAGCAGTTGTTGAGTTATACATATATGGAATTTTTATATTACTAGTAACTGAAAATAAGGAATGATAAGTAAAATTATTAGTATCATTTCCATATCTAATATTTGCTAAGGTATTTATAAACTTAGTTAAATTTATATTATCATAGTTATAGATAAAGAAAGTATCATCTTTACCTAAATTGAAATTAGAATTAACAATAAAAGGTTTAGCATCTCTTGGTAATACTTTTGTTCCATATAATACATCAAATTTTTGAGTAAATGATTGCCATTTTTCTCCTACTTTACTAATAAACATTTTAAAGAAAAAGTTTATATCAACATCTTTGGCATTATTATCTATACTAGATAGTCCCATAATAAAACCAATAGGTGCAATATTATTAAATTCTATATTTATTTTACTAAATACTTCGGCTAGTTTTTTATAATCTGAAATTGTATTACTTGACATTATAAAATGTAAAAATATTTTTTGATTTTTATCAGGATTTAAAACTTTTAATGTTTCTTTTAAATGAGTAATTAATTTTAAACTAGTATCTGCAAGTGCAAATATATGTAAATTACCTTTTTTAGTAGTAATTTCTTCTTTTATTTTTAGTAAATTTGGATTAATTTGAAATTTTTTATCTTCTATTTCTTTATCTAGAATTGAATAATTATAAAGTTCTTGAATATCCATACTAGCGTTTCTATAACCATCATAGTAATTATTAACATTAGAATTTATTGTTGAAAACAAATACTTTTTAGTTAAAGAATCAAAAGTTGGCATTAAAGAAGAATCATAGATAGAATAAGACTCTTTTCTTTCAATTCCAAAGCCATTTATTAAAAATAATACAGTTTTACGATTCATAATATCACCCTTTATTCTAATTAATTGTAACATAAATTAATTAAAAAATATAGTAGTAGAAGGAGAAAAATTAATGATTTATTTAATTTTTTTAATTATTAGTTGACAAATAAATAATATATGCTAAACTTAAATAGTAAATAAAAAAACCTTATAAAGAGAGATGGAGGGACAGGCCCTTTGAAATCCGGCAACCTATTAAATTAGGTGCTAAACCCTGACGGATAAGGATATTTAACTTAGGTTATATCCTAAGTTTTTTCTTTTTTAAGGTAAAAAAGGAGGATTTTATGAAAAAATTATTTACAAGTGAATGTGTTAGAGCTGGTCATCCAGACAAAATCTGTGATTTAATAAGTGATTCTTTATTAGATGCTTATTTAAAAACAGATAAAAATTCAAGAGTTGCAATTGAAACTATGGCAACTAAAAATAAAATAATTGTATCAGGAGAAGTTACTTCTAGTTCTAAACCCGATATAAATGGTATCATTAAAAATACTTTAAATAAGCTTGGTTATTTTGATAATTATGAAGTTTTAGTTTTTCTAACTGAACAATCAAATGATATTAGTATAGGAGTTAATAAAAAAATACTTGGAGCAGGTGATCAGGGAATTATGTTTGGTTATGCAACTAATGAAACACCTTATTATTTACCACTTACCCAAGTACTTGTTAATAAATTAACTAAAAAAATTGATAATTCTAATCTAAATTATTTAAAACCAGATGGAAAATGTCAAATTACAACTGAATATGACGATGATAAAATCAAAAGAATAGATACTGTTATTGTTTCAGTTCAAACTGAGGATATTGATATTAATATTATAAGACGTGATATAACTAATTTAATATATGAAGTTTTACCAAATAATTTACTTGATGAATTTACTAAAATATTAATTAATCCTACTGGAAGATTTGTAATAGGTGGTCCTCTTGCTGATACTGGTTTAACTGGAAGAAAAATTATAGTTGATACTTATTCTGGTTTTGCTAAACATGGTGGTGGAGCCTTTTCTGGTAAAGATTATACCAAAGTTGATAGATGTGCTGCTTATTATTTAAGATATGTTTCTAAAAATATTGTTGCCTCAGGTCTTTGTGATAAAATAGAAATTCAAATATCTTATGCTATTTCTCTTCCCAAAGAAATTTCTTTAAATATTAATTGTTTTAATACTAATAAGATAGATGAAGATAAAATCTTAGAAATAATTAAAGAAAACTTTGATTTTAAATTAGATAATATGATTAAAGAACTTGATATGAAAAATGTTAAATATCAAACTACTACTAATTATTCACATTTCTTTGATAAAGATTTACCATGGGAAAAGTTAGATAAAACAGATATATTAAAAAAATACTTATAAAATTAAATCATAAAAAAAGTAATTACATTTTGTAAATTACTTTTTTTATTTTATTTTTTTTAATTAAAATATAAGAGTTGCAAGTGTTAATACAATTATATTAGCAAGTGCAATTGTTAAAACTATTTTAATAGCCCATTTAAACCAAGTTGAATATTCTACTTTGGCAAGAGCAAGTCCTCCCATAATTGCTCCACAAGTTGGAGTAATTAAGTTTACTAGTCCATTAGCAGCAACAAGAGTCATAATGGTTGCTTCAACACTATAATCAAGTTGTGATGCAAGTGGACCAATAATTGGAGCGGATAGAGTTGCAAGTCCTGATGATGATGGAACTAAAATAGATAATACTATATGTAAAATATAGTTAAGTGGAGCAAAGATAAATTCAGGTACATTTTTTAAGATATTAGCAGCATTATAAATAATATAATTATCTAAATGAGTAACACCCATTAAAACACTTGCACCTCTGGCAAGAGCAATAATTAAAATTACTCCAACCATATCATCTGCACCATCAACAAAAGTATCAACAATACCTTTTTCTCCCATTTTATTAACAATACCAATGATAATTGCCATGATTAAGAACCATAAAGAAGATTCATTGAAATACCAATTACCAAAAGTAGAACCTGTTAACCAACCAGTAAATTTATCAAAGAAAGTGATATTGAATTCACCCCATGGAATAAATCCTACGATCATTACTAAGAAAGTAATACCAAATAGAATTAAAGTAATTTTTTGTTTACCAGTTAATTTAATTTCTTTATCTTCAAATTTTTCAGCATAGTTACCAAATTTTCTTTCAGCATTTTTTTGTTCTCTTAAAGATAAGAAAGTTGAACCTTTATCTTTTTTAACCTTGGCAGCATATGACATAACAAAGATAATTGAAATTAATAAAGTTGTAAGCCATAAAAATGTTCCTATTAAAATAATTAATCCTTGATTTACTTGAACTCCTTGTGGAAGAGCAGCAATAGCAGCTCCGGTTGCAAATGGGTTAATAGTTGAACCTAATACCCCAGATCCTGCTCCAAGTAAAATTGTTGCAGATCCTACTAATGGATCCATTCCAGCAGCCATCATAGTTGCTGCTAATAAAACATAAAAACCAACTGTTTCTTCAAGCATACCATAAGTTGTTCCTCCAACTGAGAAAATAAACATCAAAATTGGAATTAAAACTAATTCTCTTCCTTTAAGTTTTTTAACTAAAACATGAATTCCTGTTTCAAGAGCTCCGGTTTTAGTTATAATAGCAAGAAATCCACCTAAAATTAGAACAAACACACAAACATCAATACTGTCTGCAAATCCTAAAATTGGAGACATTAATACATCTGATAGTTTAGCACCAACAGTACCACTACCATTAACAATTTCTTCTCCTACAAATTTAGCATCTGGTAAAATATGTGATAAAATACCAAGACCAATTAGTAAAAGTAAAATTATGGAAAAAGCCGATAAAGCAAATCCTGACTTTTTCTTTCTACTCATTTTTTTCTCCTCCTCTTATTATTTTAGTACCAATATTTTTCTTATCAAGATATATTGCATCTTTTAAAGAGGTAATTATAGCAATTTTTTGATCATTATCTAAAAAATCTAGACATGCTTCAATTTTTGGTAACATACTTCCTTCAGCAAATTCTTTATTTTTAATATAAGTTTTTGCTTCTTTTGTTGTCATTTCGTTTAATTCTATTTGGTTATCCTTACCAAAATTTAAACATACTTTGGAAATCGCTGTTAGAATTAATAACATATCAGCATTTAATTCTTTTGCAAGTAAAGCGGCTGATTTATCTTTATCAATTACAGCATCTACTCCTTCTAATTTACCAGTTTTTTTATCTTTTATAACTGGTATTCCTCCTCCACCTGAGGCTACTACAATCACTCCATTTTCAATTAATAACTTAATTGATTTTTTTTCAATTATATCTATTGGTTTAGGAGATGGTACTACTCTCCTGTAACCTCTACCAGCATCGCTTACAAATATTTGCCCTTTTTCTTTACTAATTTTCATGGCTTCTTCTTTGGTATAGAAAGAACCAATCGGTTTAGTAGGATGTTTAAAGGCCTCATCCTTAGCATCTACTAGTACTTGTGTTATAACTGTTACACAACTTTTTTTAATTTTGTTTTGTTCTAGTTCATTTTCTAGAACTTGTTGTAATTGGTAACCAATATAACCTTGACTCATACTTCCGCATTCAGGAAATGGCATACTAGGTGTATTAATTCCTGTATGGGAATACTCCATGGCCAAGGAAATAGATCCTACTTGGGGTCCATTTCCATGGGTAATAATAACATCATGTCCTAATTTTATTAATTTTACAATTATTTTAGCCGTGTCTTCTAATAATTTAAGTTGCTCAGCTGGACTATTTCCAAGAGCGTTTCCTCCTAAGGCTACAACAATTTTACTCATATTAATCCTTTAAAGTTGCATAAATAACCGCTTTTATTGTATGCATTCTATTTTCGGCTTCCTCAAATACTTTTGATTTACTTGATTCAAATACTTCATCAGTTACTTCCATTTCATTAAGTCCAAATTTATCATGAATACTTCTACCAATTTCTGTGTTTAAATCATGGAAAGATGGTAGACAATGTAAGAAAATTGCATTTGGATTCATATTATCAATTACTTTTTTGTTAACTTGAAATTTTTTAAGTAAATTAATTCTTTGTTCCCACACTTCATCAGGTTCACCCATTGATACCCAAACATCAGTATAGACAACATCTTGATTTAAAGTACCAAGTTTCACATTATCAGTTAAAGTAACAGTGCAACCATTTTCCTCAGCAATCATACGGCAAGTATCAACTAATTCCTTTTCAGGCCATAAACTTTTTGGACTACAACAAGTATAATTTAGTCCCATTTTTGAGCAGGCTACCATTAAAGAATTAGCAACATTATTACGTCCATCTCCCATAAAAACAAAATTCAAACCTTTCAACTTTTTAAAATGTTCTTCAATTGTCATTAAGTCAGCAAGCATTTGAGTTGGATGAAATTCATTAGTTAAACCATTCCAAACTGGTACACTTGAAGCATCAGCAAGACCTTCAACAATACTTTGAGAAAATCCTCTATATTCAATTCCATCATACATACGACATAATACTCTGGCAGTATCTTCGATGCTTTCTTTTTTACCCATTTGACTACTAGCAGGATCTAAGAAAGTTACATTCATTCCTAAATCATAACCAGCAACTTCAAAAGCACAACGAGTTCTAGTTGATGTTTTTTCAAAAAGTAAAGCAATGTTTTTACCTTTTAAATACTTATGTTCTATTCCTTCTTGTTTTTTCTTTTTAAAATCATGAGCAAGATCTAATAAATATCTAATCTCCTCAGGTGTATAATCTAATAATTTTAAGAAATCTCGATTTTTTAGGTTCATTAATCCTCCCTTATAAGTGGCATACTCATACATCTTGGTCCACCTCTACCACGTGATAATTCAGCACTTTGCATTTCAAATACTCTAATACCATGACTTCTTAGTATTTCATTAGTTACATTATTTCTATTATAAACAACAACAACCCCAGGTGCTATACATAAAGTATTAGTTCCATCATTCCATTGTTCACGTTCACTGGCAACTTTATCTCCTCCAGCACATGGAATTAAAGTAATATCACGTTTTAAATATTTACTTAAAATATTTTCAAGAGAATCATGAATTTCTTTAACTTTTAAATCTTCATCACTACTAGGATCATTTCCTTCTTTAATTTCAAATACTTGTAAAGTTTCCATAATTCCTGGATGATAAGTAAATTTATCATAATCTATTTGAGTAAATACAGTATCAAGATGCATAAAAGCACGTGAAACTGGAATATTAAATGCTAAAATTGTTTCAATTTTACAATCTTTATTTTTAAATATTTCCTTAGCAAGTTTATCAATTGCTCCTGGTTCAGTTCTTTGACTAATTCCAACAGCAAGTACTTTATCAGTTAAATTTAAAATATCTCCACCTTCAATATGACAATCAAAAGTACGATCATAATATTTATCAACATGTCCTTTATACTTTGGATGATGAGTAAAAATATAATCAGCATAAATAGTTTCTCTATTTCTTGTAACTGAATACATTCTATTTAAAGATATACCTGATCCAATAGTTGCAAATGGATCTCTTGTAAAATATAAGTTTGGCATAGGATCTACTATAAAATCACTCTCAGCAGTTACCAAATCAACAAGAGATTTTTCCATTACTCTTTTATTTCTATCTAATTCACTTATTTGAATACCTTCCATTGTTTTTAAAACAAATGTTTTGGTATTTTTAATACTCATTAAATAATCATATACCAAATCACGGTACTTAGGAGTAGTAACTCCTGCTTCTTTTATAAACCTTTTAATAAATCTAGGTTTTAGTTTTGGATTAGAATCCAAAGTCTCTGTCATCAAATCTTCAAGATAAACAACATTTATATCATTATCTCTTAAAATTTGGACAAATTCATCATGTTCTGCTTGCGCATCCTTTAAAAAAGGAATATCATCAAACAACAATTCTTGTAATGTATTAGGTGTTAAGTTTAATAGTTCTTTTCCTGGACGGTGAACTAAAACTTCTTTAAGTGGTTTAATTTCACTTGTAACATTTAATATATTCATATATCCTCCCTATTCTTAATTTTATTATAACATACTTTTTAATTTTTTCTATTCTTTTTAATTAATATTAATAATTTTACATTTTATCTTTACTTTTTATTTTGTTGTTTTTCACTTTTATTATCTAATTATTTTGTTTTTTTTAATTATTTAAAAATTCTTGTAATTCTTTGGTTTTAGGATTTTTAAATATTTCATTAGGTGAACCTTCTTCAATAATTTTTCCATCTTGCATAAAAATAACTCTGGTTGCTAAACTTTTTACAAATTCCATTTCATGAGATACTATTAACATAGTAATACCAGTTTCGGCTACTTCTTGAATTAGACTTGTTACTTCCTTAGTCATTTTAGGATCAAGTGCTGAGGTTGGTTCATCAAACATGATTAAGTTTGGTTCCATGATTAAAGTTCTAATAATTGCTACTCTTTGTTTTTGACCACCTGATAATTCATCAGGGTAAAAGTTAGCCTTATCTTTTAATTTAATAGAATCTAATAATTCTAAGGCTTTTTGTTTAGCCTCTTCCTCACTCATTAGTTTTAACTTTGTTGGAGCAAGTATTATGTTTTCTAAAACAGTTAAATGAGGAAATAAATTAAAACTTTGAAAAACAAGTCCTAATTTAGTTCTTATTAAATTTATATCAGTTTTTTTTAAGTCATGTCCTTCAAAGGTTATATCACCTCTTGTTGGTTTTATTAAATGATTAAGACATTTTAAAAGAGTTGATTTTCCACATCCGGATGGACCAATTATAAATACTTTTTCTCCTTTTTCTATATCAAGATTGATATTTTTTAAAACAGCATGATGAGAAAATTTCATTACTAAATTTTTAACGGTTAATATTTTTTCCAAGTTTAACCTCCATTTTCTTAACTAGTTTAGATAAACCAAGAGTTATGATTAAATAAATAATTGCAACCATGATTAATGGAAAGAAATATTCATAAGTACGAGATGCAATTATATCTGATGCTTTGGTTAAATCAACTATTCCAATCATTGAACCAACTGAGGTTTCTTTTACTAGGGTAATAAATTCATTTCCAAGGGCAGGTAAAATATTTTTAATGGCTTGGGGCATAACAATATATCTCATACACTTAAAATAATTTAACCCAAGGGCAAGCCCTCCTTCTAACTGATCTTTTGGAATAGAATCAATTCCTGCTCTTATAATCTCAGCAACATAGGCTCCTGAATTAATTCCAAAGGCAATGATACCAACAATTAAGATATTAATATCACTTGTTTTAAAAATAACATAATAAATTATCATTAATTGAAGAATTACAGGAGTTCCTCTTATAACATTTACATATAAACTACCAAGAAAATTTAAAACTTTAAGTCTTTTTGTATTTTCATGATAATTTCTAATTATAGCAATAACAGATCCTATAAATACTCCAATAATAACTGCAAAGAAAGCAATTAGTAAAGTATTTAAAAGTCCTTCAAATATATATATATATCTTTTATCATATAAAAATGATTTATAAAAACTATCTATTATCATAATCACTCACTCGTATGGTTTAAAACAAATTTTTCTATTCTATTCTCGGCTATTAAATCACTTAAAACTTTATTAATAGCATTAAGAAGTTCTGTATTTCCTTTTTTTACAACCATTCCATATTTATCAGTAAATAATTCTTGATCAAGTATTTTTAAACCTTTATTATTCTTTAAAATTTCTCTTGCAGGTAATTCATCCATAATAACTAAATCTACTTTATCATTTTTTAAATCTTCTATGGCTGCTAAGTATTTCTTTTGTCTAATAATAACAGCATTTTTATAATTTTTAGTTATATAACTATCAGCAACACTTCCAAGTTGAACTGATATTTTTTTGTTATTTAAATCATCTACTTTATTAACATTATTTTTAACAATTATGACCTGTTTAGAAATACTATAATCAATTGTAAAATCTACTTCTTGACTTCTTTCTTCTGTGTAACTAATACCGGCTGCTCCAAAGTCAGCCTTACCACTTTTAACCTCATTTATAATAGAATCAAATGAAACATCTTTTACAACTAATTCTTTATTTAAATATTTAGCAATTTCTTTGGCAATATCTACATCTACTCCTACAATTTCTCCATTTTCATAATATTCATAAGGAGCAAAACCAGCCTCCGTTACCATAATTAATTGATTTTTATTTTTAGAACACCCTGTAAGTAATAATAAAATTAATAATAAAAATATTTTCTTCTTCATATACACCTTCCTACTATAACAAGTATAACATCTCTAAAAGAAAAAGTCATCTAGAAAATATAAAAAAAGACACTTATTTTACTAAGTATCAAATTACTATGCCTCAATATAAAACGAATTAAATTATATAATGTATAAAACAATCAAAAAGACATATAATATAATTGACAATGAAACACAATATGTGTTAATATATTGTCAGTGAGTGAGTAGTTCGCTGAGTTATTGAAGGGTGCGATTAATTCACACCAGCAGGCTTGCCCTGTGGGGTCCTTCAATCAGGGGAAAGCTCGCTTTTTTTATTTGTCTAAATATTCTAATAATTTTTTTAATTGAGTTGCATTACTATCACTTGGAACCAATTTTAAACCATAACTAATTAAATTATTTTTTTTATTATATAATTTTTTCTTAATTATTTTTATATATTCAAAATGAGTTTTATCATTATATTTTAAAGCCTGAAATAAAGCACTACAACAACAATCAGCAAGTTGTAATAACTTTTTTCTCTCATTAGGTATTATTTTTATTGCATTGATAAGAGATGTATTAATTTCAAATTTTTTATGATTTTTATTATCTAAATAACTATTTAATTTTTTCTTTGATAAATTTCCACGCGAACTAATATTAATATTTGCTATTCCATTTTTTTCTTGCATAAACCAACATATTCGTTCATATAGATAACCGCTAAAATAATTATATATATCATTTGATGGAATTAATTTAATACTTTTTGTATCAACAATAATATTAATTATATTTACATTTAAGTCCCTTACTATCTCCATTATCATTTTTTTATTTGGATAACCTTTAATTAATTTCCAATGAAGTTGTGATTTTACGTTCATTTCTAAATTAGTTTTAATTAAATCAACTTTTTTAGATATTTCTAAATCATCTTTTTTATTAACAATTATTGCTGTTAAAATAAAATATTTTGATCCCTTATTAATTCCTTCATCTCCTGATTCATCTATATAAACGTTATATTCCTCTTTAACTGTATTCATAATATTGTCCTCCTAGAAAATTATAACATACTATTATTACAAAAGCATAGTTCTATCCCCTTGTTTCACAAAAAAAGACACCTAAGTGCCTTAATAACTAAACTGGGGTGGAATAAGGGGATCGAACCCTTGCATACCAGAGCCACAATCTGGCGTGTTAACCACTTCACCAATTCCACCAAATACATCTGATATTCTAGCATAACTAGACAAATGCTGTCAACCTTTTTTTGTATTTTTTTCTAAAATATGTTATTCTTAAATAGAAAAGAGGATTATATGAATATAGGAATAATTGGAACAGGTGCATATGCAATTGCCCTTGCATCTATTTTAGAAGAAAACTTTAATAGTAAAAATTTAAATCTAACTATGTGGACAATAAATGAAGATGAATATCAAGAACTATCTTTAAAATATACTAATTCAAGATATTTAGACTATAAATTAAATAAAAATATCAAATTTACTATGGATTTAAATAAATTAGTTTTAGAAAATGATACTTTAATACTAGCAATTCCAGCTAAATTTATTCACTCAACATTTAAAACTATAAATGTTAAAATGGAAGATAAAAAAGTTTTAATTGCAACTAAGGGAATTGAACCAGTTACTAATGAACTTATTAGTGATTACTTAAAATTATTTTATAATATAAATAATATAACTTATATATCAGGGCCTAGTTTTGCTCATGATATTATTAAAAAACAACCAATTGGTCTTACTATTGCTAGTCAAGATAAAAATAATTTGAATTATTTTAAAGATTTATTTAAAACAAGTTATATTATATTTGATGAAACAGATGATATTATAGGTTGCTCTTTATGTGGAGTTGTTAAAAACATCATGGCAATTTTTTCAGGTATTTTAGAAGGAATGCAAGTTAATTCCTCTACTAAGGCTAAATTTATGGTTGATGCTTCCAAGGAAATTATGGAAATAATTAAAAAATTAAAAGGTAAAAAAGAAACTTTTTATACTTATGCCGGTCTTGGAGATTTATTATTAACAGCAACTAGTACAGAAAGTAGAAATTTTACTTTTGGTCTTTTAATTGGTATGGATAAAGATTTTAAAACTTATTTAGACGAAACAACAGTTGAAGGAGTTGAAAGTTTAAAAACAGCTAAGATGATTTTAGAAAAAAATAATTTAAATTCTAGAATAATTGATATTTTAGATGATATTGTAAATAATCGTAAAGACAAAAATATAATTTTAGATTTTTTAAAGAAATAATCAAGTAATAATTGATTGTTTTTTTATTCGACATTTTTCACGACAATTATTAGTATTTAAAAAAGTTTTACAAGAAAAGAAAAAGCAAGAATAAATCTCACTTTTAAAACATTTTAATAATTTTCAGCCTTAATTTCAAAATAACTTTGAGGGTGAGAACAAACAGGACAAACCATTGGTGCTTTTGTTCCTACAACTATATGACCACAGTTACGGCATTTCCAAATTTTAACTTCCCCGGCTTCAAATACTTTATTTTCTTCAATGTTACTTAATAATTTACGATATCTTTCTTCATGTTCTTTTTCTATTTTAGCAACACTTTCAAATAAAAAAGCAATGTTATTAAATCCTTCTTCCTTAGCAGTTTTTGCAAATTCTTCGTACATATCAGTCCATTCGTAGTTTTCACCTTCGGCTGCACTTAATAAGTTTTCTTTGGTTGAAGGAATATCTCCATCATTTAATAATTTAAACCACATCTTAGCATGTTCTTTTTCATTGTTAGCAGTTTCTTCAAAGATTGCTGCAATTTGTTCATAACCATCTTTTCTAGCCTTAGAAGCATAATAAGTATATTTATTTCTTGCTTGTGATTCACCGGCAAAGGCTGTTTGTAAATTTTCATAAGTTTTACTATTTTTAAGTTCCATAATTACCTCCTTAACTTATATTCTTATTATATTAAGAATAAGGTGAAATTGCAAGGAAAAGTTACCAATTTAAACAATTATCATATAATACCTTGATTGGAGGATTATGAGAAAAAAAATTGTTACAATACTTGCCTTTTTAATTATTTTTATGCTTGCATGTAGTGTTCTTTTTAATGACAAAGATAAAAATAAAAACTTAGTTAAAGTTAAGGTTGCTGAAGTTGCTCATAGTATTTTTTATGCTCCTCAATATGTTGCAATTCACAATAATTATTTTAAAGAAGAAGGACTTGATGTTGAGTTAATACTTGCAGCAGGTGCTGATAAAGTTACAGCAGCCGTTTTATCAGGTGATGTTGATATTGGTTTTTCAGGATCTGAGGCAACCATTTATGTTTATAATGGCGGAGAAAAAGATTACTTAAAAACATTCGCCCAGTTAACACAAAAAGATGGAAGTTTCATTGTTGCAAGAAAGAAAATTGATAATTTTTCTTTAAATGATTTAAAAGGAAAATACATAATTGGCGGAAGAATTGGTGGTATGCCAGAAATGACACTTGAATATATTTTAACTAAAAACAATATAGATCCTAGTAAAGATTTAACTATTGACACAAGTATTGCTTTTTCTGCTATGCAAGGAGCCTTTATTGGAGGAACTGGGGACTTTGTTAGTTTATTTGAACCAAATGCAACCTTAACCGAAAAAGAAGGATATGGTTATATTGTTGCAAGTTTAGGTAGTCTTGGTGGTAATATTCCTTATACTGCCTATAATGCTAGAATATCTTATCTAGAAAAAAATCCTAAAATAATTAAAAGTTTTACGAAAGCTATTCAAAGAGGACTTGATTATGTAAACAGTCATAAAAGTGAAGAAATTGCTAAAATAATTAAAGATGAATTTCCAGATATCAAATTAGAAGACTTAACAACTGTAATTAATCGTTATAAAGAAAATGACACTTGGCCAAAAACAACTGAATTTACCGAAGAAAGTTTTAATCACTTACAAGATATTATGATAAATGCTAAACAATTAGATAAAAAAGTTAATTTTAAAGATTTAGTATATTAAATGTTAATAAAAAAGAAGTAGTTTGTTTTATTTACAAATCTACTTTTTTTAGTCTTATAATTTATTAATAATACGAACAATTTGATAAAATATTATCATTTATACCATTAGTTTTATAAACTTCTTTACTTGTATTTTTACAAGTTATATATGATTTCATATTGGAAATATCAACATAACCATTACAACTTATATTATCATTTATTTTCTTCATATCTAAATCTCGAAGACAAATATAACTTTTTTCTTTATACTTAGGAATTACTTTAACATATTTTATCATCATATCTTCATACGTTTCATATTGCTTGTTTTGATTTGATGAATAGATACTTCTAACACTTGGAAATATCAACAACATTGTTAAAGATAATAAAACAATAACTGCTAATAATTCTACTAAGGTAAATCCTTTATTATTCATAGCCACCTCTATTTACTATTTTAGTATATCAAAAAATGAAAAAAAAAAATAGATATTTTCTTTAATTAATCTATTTTTTTCTCTTTGAAAATTTACAACCACAATAATCTTGTCTATATAAATTATATTCGTGGGATAAAACTATACTTCTTTTATATCCTTCTTTTTTCTTAAAATCAGAATATAAATAATTAACATGATAAATATTTTCTAACTCTGCTCCTATTTCATTTATAACTTTGCTATTTTTTAAAGGACTAATAGTAAGAGTTGTTGTTATAAAGTCAAAGTTATTTTTTTTAGCATAGATAAAAGTTTTTTCTAGTCTTAATCTATAACATTTAAAACAACGACTCCCTCCTTCTTTTTCATTTTCAAGTCCTTTAACTACATTTAAATAATCTAAGTTATTATAACCAAGTGAAACTACTTTAACTTGATTTTTAGTCTTGAAGCATTTAACAAATTTTAATAATTCTTGAAGTCTTTTATTATATTCTTCAAGGGTATCAATATTTGGATTATAGAAAAGAATTGTTATATCAAAGTAATCACTTAAATATTCAATAACATAACTAGAACAAGGAGCACAACAGGCATGTAAAAGTAAAGTTTTTTTACTGCTTAAATTCTTTAAAGTATTTTCTAAAACAATTTGATAATTCATTAGATATCTAGATTATGATAAACATTTGATACATCATCAATATCTTCTAAGGCTTCAATTAAATTCATTACTTTTTCAGTATCTTCTTCATTTAAAGCAATTTTATTTGAAGCAACATAAGTTACTTCACTTCTTAAAAAGTCTTTTATACCACTTTCTTCAAAAACGGCTTTAACATTTAAAAAATTTTCTGGTTCTGTATAAATAGTATAGGTATCATCACAATCAATTACATCTAAACTATCGGCTGTAATTGCAATATTCATAATTTCATCAAAGTTATCATTTGCTTCTATTTCAATTACACCAAGGCGTTTAAACATATAACTAACTGAACCATCTGTTCCTAAGTTACCACCTCGTTTAGTAAGAGTTGATCTAACAAGCATGGCTGTTCTATTTTTATTATCAGTTAAACAATCAATCATAATTGCTATTCCATGAGGTGCATACCCTTCATATCTAATACTTTCAAAATTAACATCACTATTAGCACCAACTGCTTTATCAATAGCCTTTTGAATGTTATCTTTTGGCATATTGTTACTTCTTGCTTTTTCAATAACCATTCTAAGACCAGGATTTGTATCAGGATCTCCATTAGTACCCTTTGCTGCTACTTGAATTTC
This sequence comes from uncultured Bacilli bacterium, assembly GCA_934119955.1. Classification (GTDB taxonomy): domain Bacteria; phylum Bacillota_I; class Bacilli_A; order RF39; family UBA660; genus RUG591. The sequence continues at coordinate 50,131 of CAKOSZ010000001.1, forward strand.
TTTGGATATTTTTTGAAATATTTTTCCTCTTTCTGCATCTATTAAACCTTTTTTACGATGAATTGTTGCCCATTTAGAATGTCCACTCATAAATCCTCCTTTCAAACTTCTTTATTTTAACAAATTTTTTCTTATTAGTCTAGTTATTTTTTAACTCTTCTTCTATGCGCATTAATTGATTATATTTACAAATTCTATCTGTTCTTGACATAGAACCAGTTTTAATTTGACCAAGATTCAAGCCAACTGCTAAATCAGCAATAGTAGTATCTTCGGTTTCTCCACTTCTATGAGAAATTACAGTATTATAATTATTCTTTTTAGCAAGGGCAATTGTTCTTAAAGTTTCCGTGATTGTTCCTATTTGATTAACTTTTAATAAAATTGCATTTCCTGCATGGTTATCAATTCCTTTTTGTAAATATTCTATATTAGTTACAAATAAATCATCACCTACTAATTGAATTTTATCTCCTAGTCTTTCGGTTACTAATCTAAATCCTTCCCAGTCATTTTCATCTACTGGATCTTCAATTGAAATAATTGGATAAGTATTAATTAATTCTTCATAATAGTCTATTAATTCTTGGGTTGTTAATTTCTTGTTTTCTCCTTTTAGATAATAGATACCATCTTCATAGAATTCACTGGCAGCAACATCAATTGCCATATTAACGTCAACTCCTGGGGTGTATCCTGCAAGTTTAATTGCTTCCATAATAAGTTCAAAACCCTCTTTATTAGTTTTTAAATTAGGAGCAAATCCTCCTTCATCTCCAACACTTGTAACATAACCTTTATCTTTTAAAACTTTCTTTAAATTATGAAATACTTCTGATCCTATTCTTACTCTTTCTTTTATAGTATCAGCAGTTGGAATAATCATATATTCTTGGAAATCCAAGTTATTATCAGCATGAGCTCCTCCATTTATAATATTCATCATAGGACGTGGCATTGTAGTACCAGATCCAACATATTTATAAAGTGGCATTTTTTTCTCATTAGCTGCCGCTTTTAAACAGGCCATAGAAACACCTAAAATAGCATTTGCCCCGAAATTAGATTTTGTTTTAGTTCCATCAAGTTCAATCATCATATCATCTATTTTTTCTTGATCAAAAACATCCATTCCAACAACTAAATTTCTAAGTTCATTATTTACATGACTAACGGCTTTTAAAACTCCTTTTCCAAGGTAACGACTACCACCATCACGAAGTTCTAAGGCTTCTCTTTCCCCAGTTGATGCTCCACTTGGAACACATGCTCTTCCCATTACTCCACTTTCAAGAATTACATCAACTTCAACAGTTGGATTTCCTCTTGAATCCAAAATTTCTCTTCCTATTACATTTTTAATTTTCATAAATTCTCCTTTAATTATTAATATATTTAAATTTATTATTTAACTTTAAATTTTATTTTTTATTTTTACTTTCTACTTCTTGTAATTCAAAACGATACTTTTGCTTAACATCTGGATATTTTTCTTTATCTACTAAACTTAAAAACATTTTAAGTGGTCTTACATATAAGAAACCATCTCCATATAAACATCTATATAAAACCATCTCTTCCTGAGTTTCACTATTAATACAAGTATCAACTACTAAATAATAATCACCTTTAAAATGTTTATAAATTCTATTTTTTAATAACTTCATTTTAAACCCTCAACTAATTTTTTAAATTCTGCTCCTCTTTCTTCACATTCTTTGTATTGATCCCAAGAAGCAGAGGCTGGACTTAGTAAAATAACATCTCCACTTGCTGAACTTTTATAAGCATCATAAAAAGCCTCGTTTAAATGTTCATGAATAATTGTTTTAATTCCTAAACTATTCCCAAATTCTAATACCCTCTTACGACACTGTCCTATTCCAAGAATTAATTTAACATTTTTCATAAATGGTTTTAATTCATTAAAATCTTGCCCACGTTCAAGACCTCCTAAAAAGATAATAGTAGGTTCTGTAAAAGCATTTAAAGCAATTTGAGTACATTTAATATTAGTTGCTTCGGTATCATTATAAAACTTACGATTATTAATAACATCAACAAGTTCTAAACGATGTTCTACACCTCTAAAATTTTCTAAAACTTTACAAATAGTTTCATTTTTAACACCAAGTTCTTTACAAATTATAATTGATGCTAAGGCATTACTAACATTATGATCTCCTTTTAAAAACATTTTATTTCTTGGCATAATAACTTCATCTTGATACATTAAATTAGAGTTTAAATAACTTGCATCTGCTTTTTCTTTTACAGAAAAATACATTCTTTTAGCCTTTAAATTACTAGTTTTTTTCATACTATCATAATTATCTAAATTAAGAATTGCTAAATCTTTATTAGTTTGATTTTTAAATAATTTTAATTTAACATCTTGATAAGTTTCATAATCACCAAAGAAATCAATATGAGCCGGGCTTAAATTAGTAAGAAGTGCAATATCAGGCTTGAAGGTATCTAAATTAGCAAGTTGTTGACAAGATATTTCCATAACTAAAATATCGTCATCTTTTAAAGTATCAACAATACTTGTTAAAGGATAACCAATATTACCAGCAAGTTTTACTCTTAAACCATATTCTTCTTTTAAAATATTATAAGTAAGAGTTGTTGTTGTTGTTTTACCATTTGTTCCAGTAATAGCAATTAATTTTACTTTGGGTAATAAGTGATAGGCAAACTCAACTTCATTTATAACTGGTATATTTAATTTTTTAGCAAGTATTACATATTTATGATCATTTCTAATACCAGGATTTTTAATAACATAATCAAAAGAACTATCTAGTAAATCATCAGGATGACTTCCTAATATACATTTTACTCCCTTTTCTTTTAACTTAGTTATTTCTAAATTATCAGTTTCTTTTAAGTCATTTAATACTACTTCATTATTTAATTTAATTAATTTTGAAGCACAGGAAATACCACTTCTAGCAGCACCTAATACTAATATTTTTTTATTTTGAAACATACTAACCTCCATATTAATTATATTATTTCTTTTTTTAAAAGTAAACGAATTTTACTAATTTTAAATAGTAAGAACACATTTTTTATATAAATTAATTTAGTATTTTATTATTTTTTTATCCTTGTTTATTGATTTAACACTTACTACCTTCAAGATATTTTAATATTACAATTATTTTTAAATTAAATCGTCTTAATATTATATTAACATACTTTATATATCATGTTTTTTACTAATAAGAAATTAAATTTTATTATACATTAATCAAAAATAAATTTGACTAGTTATTTATTTTTATTTATAATTAGTTTGGTGAGGTTATGTTATTTGCAAGTAATAATTTAAATAAAGTATTAGAAGTTGAAAATATTTTAAATAAAAAAATTTTATCTTTAAAAGATATAAAGGCTAAAATTGATATTCAGGAAACTGGAAAAACTTTTGAAGAAAATGCTATTATTAAGGCCAAAAAAATATATGAATTAACAAAAATTCCAACTATTGCTGAGGATAGTGGCTTAGAAATAACTGCCTTAAATGGATTTCCAGGAGTTAAAACTAATAGATTTTTAGGTGATAATAAAACTGATAGTGAAAGAAATCAAAAGATTTTAGAAATGATGCAAGATAAAAATGATAGAACTTGTTATTTTATTTCTTGTTTTGCTTATTATGATGGGAAAGTTTTGCAAACATTTAAAAGTTCTCTTCCTGGAATAATTTCAAAAGAAGAACATATAAATATGGGATTTGGCTTTGATAGTATTTTTCTATACAACAATGAATATTTATCTAATATGGATATTACTAGTAAAAATAAAATAAGTCCCAGAACTAAATCTTTAAAAAAATTACAAGATTTTTTACAAAAAAATATTGATTTAATAGATTAAGTATGATATTATAAATTAGCAAATGCAAGAAATGGACCCTTAGCTCAGTTGGTTAGAGCATCCGGCTCATAACCGGGCGGTCATAGGTTCGAGTCCTATAGGGTCCACCATTTTTTATGCGGGTATGGCGGAACTGGCAGACGCGCTAGTCTTAGGAACTAGTTCTTCGGAGTGCAGGTTCAATTCCTGTTACCCGCACCATTGATGAATCTGTTCGAACTATTATTTTAGTTCGTTTTTTTATACATCAAATGAAAATTTAACACACTATACTATACAAGGTCAAATATTTGCCATTATCAACAATTCATAAATACAAGCAATATTTATCTTATTGTTATCATTGACAAAAAAATAACAATCAACGTAAAAGTTAATAATAAATGAACCATAAATAATTTTTTACTTAACTTGTGTTAATAAATAAACTCATGTTATAATAAAACTATTGAAAGAAGTGATAATAATGATATATGAAAATGATAAATTTATTGTTTATTATAATAAATGTGATATTAGATATTTAAAAAAATTACTAAACATTTTAAATCAACGTATACCTAGTATTTTAAATTTTTTCAAAATTAATTTTAATAGAAAAATAATAATTAAATTATATGATAACATAGATGAATACAAAAATAATATTACAAATTCTTTTAAAAATGCCTTTATAAATGGAGAATATAATCAAGAAAAAAAATTTCAATATTGGATGATTGCAAATACAGAAGATGGAAATATTAATATGCAATCACTTGACTTAATAAGGCAACTTAATGATTATACTAATTACACAGAAGAAGAATTTTGTTATAATGCAGCACATGAATTTACTCATATTTGCCAACAAGAAATAAATTCAAATAGTCCAGGATGGTTTTGGGAAGTTCTTGCAACAAATTTAGGTAATCCAGAATGTCAGCATGAAGCAACAGAACCATTTACACTAGAAGATTTAAATAATAATTTTGATAAAATTGATGGATATGGAATTGCTTATAAAATTGGAAAATATTTATTTAAAAATTACGACAATGATTTTATTTTACAATTAGCACATGATAATTCTAAATTAGAAACAGTCATAAATGATATTATTAATAAACTAAATAATTCTATAACAAAGAAATGATTTTCAATTTTTAGGTAATACTAAATCAAGTAATTATTTATTTTACATAGATTCAGTTTCATTTGAAACTGATTTTTTTTTAGATCAAAAAAGATAGCAGTAAATCACTACTATCTAAAAAACTAACATTTAAAACATTTTTTAATTTTAATCTTCTTTATATTCAGTTAATTTAACCTTGGTTGTTCTTTCCTTACCATCTCTCAAATAAGTTAAAGTAATTTCATCACCAGCATTATATTTATATAACTCATATCTTAAATAAGCCATGTTATCAACTTTTTCATTATTAATTTTAGTAACAACATCACCTTTTTGTAAATCTGATTTACTTGCTCCACTATTTTTAGAGATTTCAACAACTACAACCCCAGTTGTAACATTATCTTTTAGCATTATTCCATTTCTGTATAGAGAATAAGTATCACTTGCATTTATCATAGAAATACCAAGCATTGGTCTTGTAATTGCCTTACCACTTTCTAAGGACTCAATATGACTCATTGCATATTCAATAGGAATAGCAAATCCCATATTTTCAACTTCGGTTTGAACTAATTTTAAAGAAATAATTCCTATTACTTCTCCACTTGCATTTACAAGTGGTCCCCCACTATTACCTGGGTTTACAGCAGCATTTGTTTGTAATACTTTCATAACCCAATCATTTGTTCCTGATAAACTAACAGTTACTAATCTATCTTTTCCCGATAAAATACCATCAGTTACAGTTCCTCTATATTCATATCCAAGCGGAGAACCAATTGTAAAGACAGTATCTCCTAATTTAGATTTTTCACTTGTTCCAATAACTGCTGTATCAATTACATCACTTTTATTAATTCTAATAACAGCAAGGTCTAAATACTCATCACTTCCAAGCACTACACCTTCAATTTCCTTATCATCACTTCTTATTAAAACAACCTTTTCAGCACCTGATATTACATGATGATTAGTCATTACATATCCATATTTATCATCTGTTTTATACACAAAACCAGAACCTGTTGATGATATAGTATTCTTTTGATAGTTTTGAATCATCATAACTGCATCATAAACTTTTTCAACACTTGCTGATAATGATCCTTCATTAACAACAACTGTTTTACTACATGCTCTACATGTACTTGTACCACTACTATTAGTACCTGATACACTACTACTAAATGTTGTATTAATAGCAATAAAATACATTACTAAGCCTCCTAGTACAAAAGCAACAAATAAATAAATTACCAAATTAATTCTATTTTTATCTTTCATATTTTCACCTCTACATATCTTTTATTTCATTATAATTAGTGGGAAATCCCATTCTATCTAATACTTTATCAATATTAATATGGCTTATATTTAATTCTAAATTCTTTAAATTGTGATTTATTTCTTCAATCAAATTACTAAACTCATTATGAGATAACATCTGTTTCATAATAATAATTAAAGCAAACAAATCATTTTTACCATAGATATAATCATCATCCATGATAGGTATTTTTAATTCTTTATGATATTTTGTATCATTTACTTTTCTTTGCGTTTTATTTTCAAACACAATATCTTCATGAGCACACAAATTTCTATAATTAGATAAAATTGTTAAATAATTACCTAAAACATCTATATCTAAATTATAAATTTCAGCAATTGCAAGTTGATCTTCTTTCTTTAAAATTGAATATAACTCTCCAACTATTCCAAAAGATAAGACCTTAACCAGTACCCACAAAGGAATATAACCATAATTAGTTACATAGTGCATAGTTGCTGAATGCTGAGTTGCATTTATATTAATTTGCCTTTTCATTTTCTTTAAGATGTCATTAACTTGTTTAGATTTTTCACGGTTAGTTGTAAAGTTTTTAGGTGTTAAATAATCTTTCTCTCTATAACCATATTTTAAAGATAACTGATAACTAATAATAGATTTAATATTGTTTTCAATTACTAAAATATTTTTAAATATTATATTTCTAAATGTTCTATCAAATAGAAACAAACTATAAAGTTCTAGAAAATTTGTTCCTTCTATATAAGTTCTATCAGCACTACTTTTCATAAATAAATGTCTATATCCATTTAAAAAGAAATAATTCTCACGAAATAAAACTTCCTTTGCATATTCTATATCATCAATCACTAACCCTTTATTTTTTAAAATCTCAATTTGTTCATTTAAGGTTTTAAATTCCTTTTTCATTCTCTCTCTCCTACTTAATTAAGTATATCATAAAATTGGTAAAAAAATATGTTTTTTTTGTGAAAATTTCTAGGATTTTTCTTGAAAAAATTTTTTCCTTGATTTTTTTATAATCCATAAGAAAGAAAAATAATTAAAAAACTAATATTTTTTTACTAAATATCAGTTTTCTTCTCTTCTTTCTTCTCTTCTATTAAAATTTTATCTTCTTTATCCCGACTATCATTATTAAAGATAAAACCAATAATTTCAATAACAGAATATGCCATAATAACAATACCAATAGTTTGAAATGCCAAATTTGCTTCTAAAATAGTATACAAACCACCTGCAATTAACAAAATTGATAAACCAAGAGATACAAAAAATCTAGTATCTTTTTTCATATACAAACTACTAACAAATCTTGTTATTCCAATAAATAAGATATAACCACCTATTACAAGTCTAACAAGAGCCTCAATTACATTTGCTAAAAAGATAAAAACTAAACCAATAACAATTAAAGTAATTCCCAAAATCATATCCTTAGATGACTTTGAATTATCATGTTTAATTTCTACATAGTTCTTAATACAATAATAAACTCCAAACAAAATAATAAGTCCACCCATAACATAAGAAAAAACAAGAACAATAAATTCTGGTTTAGTATACATAACTGCCCCAAGAATAAAAAATAAAATAGATATTACTAACATCATAACAGAATAATTTTTAAAATACTTTTTCATAAAACTTCACCATTTTCAGTATACAATACTTTTTAATTTTTTAAAAGTAATTATAAAAGAAAAATTTATTTATTTTTTTTACTAAAATAGCCAAAATAACATTTTTTTATGGTATAATTATTAATAATAGGAGATTATTATGAATGAATTTAATGAACAAAACTTTTTAAACTATATAAAAACAACTAATATTTCATCAAATGAAATTAATTATTTAAAAAAATTATACAAAGTTTATAAATCACTTAATAAAATAACTGATAACGATATCAATAATAATATAATTAAAATAGCAGATTTAGAAAATGAAATTTACACGGTAAATAATAATATTTTATCTCAATTTGATCGTATTAAAATAGAAATTATTAAAATTAAAAATGTTTATAATAAGGCTGATCCCCTAACTCAAAGAAATGCTTTTCCTTATATTCGTAAATTGTATAATATTTTAAATAATGATAATTTCTCTTCGAATGAATACTTAGTTTTATATGCTAAAAAACTAGTTGTTACTATTCAATTAATTTTAAATATAAAAATAAACTTTTATTATGCTAGTTACCAAGTTTTTCTTGAAAAATATCGTAATTTAGAATTATCTAATTTAAATAAAATAGAATATAAACCTATTAATAATAAAAGATTAATTAAAAAGGAGTTAAAGAAATGAATATAGATAATTTTATAAGACAAATAAAAACTAAACTTGATAAAGCTAAAATAGATTTGTTAAAAGAAAAAAATGAATTAGGTAAATTATCTTCTAAATTAATAGAATTTGATAATAATCTAGCAAATTTAAACTTAGACAATATTCAAGAAATCTTAATTTTATTAGAAAGTAAAGAAGAAGTAATTAAAGATATTCAATTTTTAAATTCTTATAAAGTACTTATATCTTTTTTAAAAAATCCTCAAATAGAAAATGAAGGTGTTAAAAAAAATTTATTAGATGAATATAGTAGTTTAAAAGAAAAATTTAAAGTTAAGAAAACTGAATTAATTGCTAAACAAAAATTATCTATTGAAAAACTTCAAGATTCAATTCTTGATTATACTAAATTAAAAAATTACTTAGAAAATTTAGATGGTGATTATAGTTTAGAAGAAATAGATGAATTCATTGATTTATGTGAATTAATTGATATGAATCTTACTGATAGATTAAAATTAATTACTTATATTGGAAAAATTAGTCTTAAAGCATTTAAAAAGCGTAAAATAGAAGATAGTATTATTACCAAAGAAAATATTGAAGATATAATAGAACAAACTACTAAAAATGAGAAAAAAGTTGAAAAAAAATTAGAAATTGAAGATGACAAGGTTCTTGAAACTTTAACTGAGGAAGAAATAAAGACTAAAAAAGAAGAAGAAAGAAAATTTAAAGAAAAAGAGTTAATTTTAAAAGAATTAAGAAAAACTATTCAAGAAATATTAAAAGAACATAATGATATGTTAACTTACTATTATGATTTAAATGCTGGTAAAGATATGTCTAAATCACCAATAAGTGCAAAAGACTATGGTATGTCATCTGGTATTATTCCCTATCTACTTGACTTAAAAAAAATTTTTGAGGATTCTTATGACAGTGATACTATTGATGATTGTATAGGACTTTCAAATATATCCTTAAAAGAATATAGAGAATATTTAGAAGTTGCTCCAAAGAAAGAAGAAGAAAAATCTAATGATAGTGATACCTCACTAGATGATTTTACTAAAAAATCAGCCAATATTATTTTATTTTCTAAAAGTAATGATGAATATCAAATAGATCTTAATTTAAGAAGAGATGATGAAGATAAAAAAGCATTAAAAGAAAACGAATTAATAAAAGCTGTTAGATGCTTTGCTAATTCTACTTATATAGATGTTATAAGAGTTGGTTCTAACATTGATTTATTACATAAAGATGTTAAAAATAAATATAGAAAAAATTATGATAATGCCACAAGAGCATTCCGTCTAAGAGCAAGTGATAATTGTAGAACTTGTTATGTAGTTGTTGATACTTGTGAAGAAAACATGAAAAAAATCAAGGAATTATATGGTAATAGTAATGTTACAGGTTCTGGAAGAGTTATTCTAATATTCTCAGTTATTTGGGTTGATGCTAAACATAATGATGGTTATGATGAGGCTAATGATGATTTAAAAGATAACTTAGATTATATTCTTAAAATAAATAAATTATTTAAAGATCCAAATACTAAAAAAGAAACTTTAAAAGAAATAATTGATGAAAGCATGACTAAATCTTTATCTATATTAAATAAAGAAAATAGTCTACAAAGATAAGGAGTCTAACTATGTATGATGAAAAAATAAAACAATTAATTAATTCTAGAATAAGTATGTTAGAAAATAAACTTCATAGTATAATTGATACTTATCAAGAAAATAAAATAAGACTTGAAAAAATTATCAAAGATTTAAAAGAAATAAAAGAAGATTATACCAAAATTAAAACTTTTGATATAAAGCGTTTAAATAAAAATGAGCCTATTAATGAACCTATTTTAGACTCTTCACCAAGCATAGCAAATTTATCATTTTTTAGCCTTGCTTTAAATCAAGGTTGGATTTTAGAAAAAAGTGATATTAAAAAACTTAATTTCTTTGTTTTAGAATTTATTCAAGTATTTGAAAAAGAACTAGTTGAACTTGAAACAAATTATAAAAATAATCAAAATAGTAATGAAATTAATGATTTAAAAAATCTTCTTATTAAACTAAATAATTATAACTTAGAAGAAACTGATTTTGATTTACTAAAAGAAATATTAAGTGACAATACTAATTTAAGAGAATCAGTTGAAATTATGAAATATGTAGTACATAAAACTTTAAAAAATGCTTTAATTAATGATGATAGTATTTTACAAGAAACTGGACTTGATATTGATAGTTTAAAAGAATTATTAAGTAAATATGATATTGATTTTGAAGAATTAAGACCTATTAGTAAAGAAGAATTACTTAAATATGGCTCTTTAACTAATATTTCTAATATTCTCTCTCTTTTAAAAGAAAATAACTTATTTAATAAAAATATTTATAATAGATATCAATTACCTATTACAAGAATTTTAATTTATTCAAATAAAGAATTAGTTGAAAGTATAATTAAATCTTATCAAAAAGCAAATATAAATATTAATTCTTTCTTAGATGAATTTTATAAAAGACCTGCTAAGTTCATAAAAAGAAAAAGAAGATGGTATGGAAAAAATAATAAAACTGGTAATAAAAAGGAAAAAACAAGTAATGAAGATGAAATAGGTTCTTATGAAGATTTTACCAGCAATATGGATTTATTCACTAGAATTGGAATAGATATAAATGAGGCTTATAAAAAAAGTTCTACTTTATTTGAAAAGGCACATAATCATATTTTAATTGGTTACAATAATCTTAATTTATATGGTATAACACCTAATTACTATGCTAATACTTTAACAGTATTTAATACACATAAACAATTAGAAACAATAGATATGTTTATAGAACTTGATGCTTATAATTATGTTTTAAATAATATGTCAAGAGTTAATTATACCCCTACTTCACTTATATTTCATAAATTATATAGATTGAAAAAACAAGGAATTCCAGTTGCAACTCTTTATAGAAATAAAAAAGGTTCTATTGTTTTACCAATTCAAATTACAGATGAAAAATTAAGTTATGATGGATTAAATAAAGATAATATGTTAACTGAAAATGGTATTTTTAAACCAGATAGTATTACTTTTAAAGTATATGATGAAATAATTAACCAAAATGATAATAATTTTATTCAAGAAGGTATTTCAGATATTATTCAAAAGTTAGATGATGCTTACTTAGTAGAAAGTGAAGGTATTTTAGAAAATAAATTATATAACATTGAAGGTACTATTATATCAAGACTTAAAGTACTTAGATATTTAACTACTTTAATATTTAATGGAATTAGTGAAAACAGTGATATGCTTTTATATGCAATTACTAAAAATAGTTTATTAACAAAGGAAGAATTTGATAAAATTAAAACAAGTGTTGATAAATTATTAAATGAAAAAGTGAGGTAAATATGTTAGATTTTTTAGATGATTATTTTAATGAAGATGAATTAAAAGAAATAAAAAATAATATTAGAGGTCCTCTTGCATTTGATCTTAATTCAAATCAAGATAGTGTAATAGAAATTGTTAAGTATTTAAAATCTTTAAAACTAAATGTATGTACTTTATTAATTACAGATACTGATATTTTCTTTAAAGAAATAGATGAAATAAAAGAATTGTTTATAGAAGAACTAAATTAACAAGCATTGCTTGTTTTTTTATAACTATAATGATAGAATAAGGTTACTTAAAAAGAGATTATAATAATTTAATTCTAGTTAATAATAAAAAAGGAGGAAAATTATGTTTGATTTAGTTAGTAAATATACTAAAATAAAACTAAAAAAAATGAAATAGATAGATGATTTGTAATTTTTATTGGTTTTAATTAGTTGGAAACAGGAAATATATATGAAAGGAAGATAAATGAATAGTATAGAAGTTGGAAATGAAAAAAATATTTTATTTTATAGTGATGAAAATGGTCAAACTAAAATAGAAGTAGTTTTACAAGATGATGATGTTTGGTTAAATGTAAATGCCATAGCAAATCTTTTTAACGTACAAAGACCTGCTATTGTAAAACATATAAATAATATATATAGTGATGATGAATTAAAGAAAACAGCAACCTGTTCCATTTTGGAACAAGTTCAAGTAGAAGGAACACGAAATGTAAAAAGACAGAAAGAATATTATAATTTAGATATGATTATTTCTATTGGTTTTAGAGTTAATTCTAAGAAAGCGATTAAATTTAGAAGTTGGGCAAATGAAATAATTAAAGATTATATGATTCAAGGTTTCGCACTTGATGATGATAGATTTATGAAAGCAAGAAAATCTGATCAAGAATATTTTAAAAGATTACTAGAAAGAATAAAATTAATTCGTACTAGTGAGAGAATGTTTTACCAAAAAATTACAGATATATTTGCAGAATGTTCCATTGACTACGATAAAAATAGCAATATAGCAAAAGATTTTTATGCAACTGTTCAAAATAAATTTCATTATGCTATTACTGGAAATACCGCAGCAGAAATTATTTACAACAGAGTTGATAGTCAAAAGATGAATATGGGGCTAACTAATTGGAACAAATCTCCTGATGGAAAAATTTTAAAACCAGACGTTTTTGTTGCCAAAAATTATTTGGACGAAAAAGAAATAAAAAAATTAAATAATTTGGTAAACTTATTTCTAGATATTGCAGAGAATAACGCCGAAAGAAATTTATCAATGAGTATGAGTGATTGGAAAAATGAAGTTGAAACATCCTTAAAATTATTTCATTATGATATATTAGAGGGTAAAGGAAAAATTTCTAATGAAACAGCAAAGCAAAAAGCAGAAAAGGAATATGAAAAATACAAAGTTATACAAGATAAAAAATTTATTTCTGATTTTGATAAATTATTAATTGAAACAGAAAAAATAGAAAATCATTAAAAATAATTACATCATTAAATTAATTATGTATATTAAAAAAAATATTAATTTAAACATAAAAATATAAAAAACATAAACAAATTTATAAATTAATAAATGATAATAATTATTATTCAAAAAGAGAAAAAGTTACAAAAAATTATAAAGGAGGAAAATTATGTTTGATTTAGTTAGTAAATATACACCTAGTGGAGATCAACCAGAAGCAATTAAAGAATTAGTTGAAGGAATAAAAGATAATAAAAAACATCAAGTATTACTAGGAGCAACAGGAACTGGTAAAACTTTTACTATTGCTAATGTAATAAAGGAAGTAAATAAACCTACTTTGGTTCTAGCCCATAATAAAACTTTGGCAGGTCAACTTTATAGTGAATTAAAAGAATTATTTCCAAATAATCGAGTTTGTTATTTTGTTTCATACTATGATTATTATCAACCAGAAGCCTACGTTCCATCAAGTGATACTTATATTGAAAAAGATGCTAAAATAAACGATGAAATAGATGAATTAAGACATTATGCAACCAGTTCTCTTTTATCAAGAAGAGATGTAATTGTAGTTGCCAGTGTTTCTTGTATATATGGTATTGGAGAAGTTGAGGAATATAAAAATAAAACTTTAACTTTAAATGTTGGAGATAAAGTCGAAAGAAACGATATCATGGTAAAACTTATTGAAATGTTATACGAAAGATCAGAATTTGATTTTAAAAGAGGTACATTTAGAGTAAGAGGAGATACACTAGAAATAATTCCTGCTAATGAACATACTCATGGACTTAGAATTGAGTTTTTTGGAGATGAAATAGATAGAATAAGTGAAATAGATACTTTAACTGGAAGTATTGTTACTAATAAAAAAAGTATTACTATCTTCCCTGCTAGTCACTTTGTAACAAATGACGAAAAGTTATTAAAAGCAATTAGTAATATTAAAGAAGAATTAAAAGAAAGACAAAAATATTTTTTAGATAATAATAAGCCTCTTGAAGAAGAAAGAATTAGAGAAAGAACTAATTATGATATGGAACTACTTGCTGAAACTGGTTTTTGTCATGGAATAGAAAATTATTCAAGACATCTTGCTTTAAAAAAAGAAGGAGAAACACCTACTTGTTTGCTTGATTTCTTTCCCAAAGATTATTTAATGGTAATAGACGAAAGTCATGTTACTATTCCTCAAATAAGAGGTATGTATAATGGAGATAGAGCAAGAAAAATGAATTTAGTTGACTTTGGGTTTAGATTACCATCTGCACTTGATAATAGACCTTTAAAGTTTGAAGAATTTGAAGCAAAAGTAAATCAAGTAATATATGTATCAGCAACCCCAGGAGAATATGAACTTAATTTAACTAATAATAAATATGTTGAACAAATAATAAGACCAACTGGATTATTAGATCCAACCATTGAAATAAGGAAAACAAATGGGCAAATAGATGATTTAGTTGGAGAAGTAAATGATAGAATTAATAAAAATGAAAGAGTTTTAATTACTACTTTAACTATTAGAATGGCTGAGGAATTAACTAATTATTTAAAACAATTAGATATAAAAGTTGCTTATTTACATGCAGAGGTTAAAACTCTTGAAAGAATGAAAATTATAAGAGATTTAAGACTTGGTAATTATGATGTTTTAGTTGGAATTAATCTTTTAAGAGAAGGACTTGATATACCAGAAGTATCTTTAATTGCTATTTTAGATGCTGATAAGGAAGGCTTTTTAAGAAGTAGCCGTAGTTTAATTCAAACGATTGGTAGATGTGCAAGAAATGAACATGGTCATGTAATTTTATATGCTGATAAGATGACTGATAGTATGGAATATGCTATTAAAGAAACTAAACGAAGAAGAGATATTCAAGAAAAATATAATAAAGAACATGGTATTGTTCCAAAAACTATCGTAAAAGAAATAAGGGATTTAATATCTAATTTAGATGAAAATAATGATAAAAAGCCTACTAAATTAACTAAGAAAGAAAAACTTCAAACCATTGATAAAATAGAAGCCGAGATGAAAGAGGCTGCTAAGGAACTTGATTTTGAAAGAGCAATGGAATTAAGAGATATTTTATTTGAAATGAAAGGTGAACTATGAAATTTAGTAAAATCTATGTAGAAATTACTAATATTTGTAATTTAAATTGTTCCTTTTGTTCCAAAGATAATTTAAAGAAGAAAGAAATGTCTTTACAAGAATTCGACAAAGTATTATCAAAAATTAGACAATACACAGATACTATTTATTTACACATTAAAGGAGAACCTCTACTTCACACAAAATTAAAAGAAATCCTTGATTTAACAAGAAAATATAAGATTAATGTTAGAATTACAACTAATGGAACTTTACTTAAAGAAAGGCTTAATACTTTACAAAAATACGACAATATTAGACAAATTAATATTTCGCTTCATAGTGAAAATAATAAAGTAAACTATTTTGAAGATGTATTTCAAGCAGCCAATATTTTGTCTAAAAATATTCCTATCATTTATCGTATATGGTTACTTGATAATTATAACTTAGATATTTTATCCACAATCATTGTGGATAAAATAATTGCTAACTACAATTTAGATAACAGTTTTAAAGAAAAAGTATTAAATAATAAAAACATTAAAATAACTGACAATATTTATCTTGATAAAGATAATAAATTTAGTTGGCCAGATAATATAGAAAACATTAATAAAGAAATAGGAACTTGTCTTGGTACAAGAAGTCACATAGGAATACTTGTAGATGGAACAATTATTCCCTGTTGTTTAGATAGTAAAGGATTATTAAAACTTGGTAATATTTTTACTGATAATTTAGAAGATATCTTTGAAACAAAAAAGTTTTTAGATATTCATAATGGTTTTTTAAATAATAAATTAACCAATAATCTTTGTAAAAATTGTAGTTTTAGAGATCTTAAATTTAAATAAATTAAAAAGTGCCACCGCACTTTTTTAAACTATTTTTTTAATTATTTAATTCTTTCTTGATGTTTTCTAATTCTTTTTGATTAAGATTAGTAATTTCCATTATTTCTAAATCACTCATATTTTTATTTAATAAATTTTTAACTATAAGGGTTTGATTTTCTTTTTTTCCTTCTATTTTCCCTTCAATTATTCCTTCTATTTTTCCTTCAATTATTCCTTCCATTTTTCCTTCAATTATTCCTTCGTTTTTTCCTTCAAGTTTCCCATCAGTTAATCCAGCTAAATAGTTTTCCTCGGCTCTTAAATTTCTTTCCATATCCTCAGTCATGATTTCCTCCAAATATTTATTATCATTAGATAAATTATATAACTTTTTACTATAATAATTTAACTCTTCATATTTAGAAAACTTTTTTAATTTATCTTCTGTATCAACAGTTAGTAATTTATATAATTTATCATAATTATCAAGATTATCATAACCTAATTTTTCATAATAATCAAGATTAATGTTAATTATTTTAATAAGATAATCAACATTATATAGTTCTTTTAAGATATCATCCATTGGATAATCATATGTAATTATTTTTTTAGAAGGAACTTTTTTACTAAGATTTTTAGTTTTATACCAATTAAGATTAACTAGTATTACTTTATAAAAATTTCCTTTATCATAGTAATTATCTTTATCAAAATTATAATAATTAGATAAAGTATTCAAGGCATATAAAACATTTCTTAGATAAAAACCTTGATAATTATTATTAAGTTCTATTATTATTTTTTGATTTTTATAAACAACTACTAAATCAACATATTTTACTCTTTCATTTTCATTAATTCTTGGTAGTCTAATATTTAAAACACTGACTTTTCCTTTAATCTCTTTTACATCACATTCAAGTATTTGAGATGAGGCCCATTCTAGTAAACTCATATCATTTTCATTAAATAAATCGTGAAATAACTTATCATATCTTACTTGTAAAATTTTCTTATTCTTCATTTTTTGCTCCTTTCTAATAAGTAATTTTAATAATAAAAATATTTAAGTTTTATAATTTTTTCTCATATTTACCTCCCAAATATAATATAAAAGATTAGTAAATGTTAGAAAAAAATTTTTTTATTTTTTAAAAGCCTTATTATATAAGGGTTTGAGAAAACTAAAATGTGAAACTTGTTCACATTTAAAAAAATAAAGTTAATTTAATACTTTCTTTATTCAAAAATATACAATTTGTCAATTTTAAAATGCTATGTTATAATTACATATATTGGAGATGATTTTATGGCTAAATATTGTACTAATTGCGGAAATGAGTTAAAAAAAAATGCTGATGTTTGTTTAAATTGTGGTAAATTAGTAGATAAAAATGATAAAGTCTTACCTACTACTAAAAGTAAAATTGCTGCTGGGTTATTTGGTATTTTTCTTGGTTGTTTTGGAGTTCATAATTTTTATTTAGGATATGTAGCAAAAGCCTTAACTCAATTATTATTAACAATTTTTTCTTGTTTTTTATTATCACCCATAATAGCAATTTGGGGATTTATCGAAGGTATTTTAATTCTTTGTGGAGTAATAGATAAAGATAGTCAAGGACATAAATTAAGTGATTAAAAAATTCATATCGTCATAAGATATGAATTTTTTTAACCTAACAAAACATCTAAAAGCATCATTATAATAAAACCTAAAATAGTAAACATCGTTGTCATTTCCTTATTTTCATTAGTTTGACTTTCAGGAATTAATTCTTGTATTACTACATATATCATTGCCCCAGCTGCAAATGATAATAAAAATGGTAAAATTGTTCTTATTTTTAAAACTAAAATTGCTCCTATAATTGCTGATATTGGTTCAACTATTCCACTTAACATTCCATATACAAAAGATTTTCCTCTTGAATATCCTTCTCTTCTAAGCGGAACAGATATAGACATTCCTTCTGGTAAATTTTGAATACCTATTCCCATTGCAAGCGACCAAGCCGAGATAATAGTTGCTCCTGGTAGGCCATATAAAGTTGAACCAAAAGATGTTCCTATTGCTAAACCTTCTGGAATATTATGAAGTGTAATTGATATAATCAACATCAAAGTTCTTTTAAAACCTTTTTTGCCATCAATTACTTTATTCATAATTTTATCACCTACAAAAAGTAACAAACCACCAAGTATTATTCCCCCAGCAACTGGTAATAAAATACTTTTATTCATACTTTTTAAACTCTCTATTGCTGGATTTAAAAGTGACCAAAAAGATGCTGCTATCATAATGCCTGCTGAGGCCCCCAACATTGCATCTAAAATATTCTTATGAATTTTTTTAAAACAGAAAACAATGGCTGAACCAATCGAAGTAATTAACCAAGTAACTAAACTGGCAAGTAAAGCCTGTACTATTGGATTTAAACTAAAAATAAAATTAAACATACTTCCTCCTTTAATTAGTCTATGAAATATGTTTAATCTTGTATAGTTATTTATTTAATGGTAAACCAGTTCCATATGATAAATTTTCAAATAATAAATCTAAATCTACTTCTTTATTATTAAAAATATAATCATATAATAAATTTATTTTAATAACAGTCTTATTAACTACCTCATCATATAAATCAATTATACTTTTATTACTAGTAATATTCTTATTATCTAAATAATGCCAAGGAACATGATTTAAATTTAAATAATCAATTGTTTTATCTAGGGGAAAATTATATGATAAATAACGAATATCACGAAAACATCTTTTAGTAATTACATTTAAAATATTATAAATATATCTTTTTATTTTGTAAGGATCATATCTAAATACTTTAAAAAATAATTTCATTTCCTGTAAAGATTTATAATAATATGTTCCTATATTTTTAATATCAAAGACATTCTCTATTGATTTATTTAACAAATTAATAACATCTAAATTTTTTTTAGCATTAAAACAAAAATTATAACCTTTAAATTTCTTGTAATCTAAATTATGTTTAGAAATATAATAATTATCAAAATAGGTTTCAAGGAAAAAATGATTATCTTTTCTTTCTAAAAATTTCTTATTTAAAAGTTCTGCTTTATATTCTACATAAGGATGAATTGTACTATCTGCCATATAATGAGTAAATAAACCTACTAAATAATTAAATTGATTAATGTTTTTAGTTGATTTAACTTGTTTAGTTAAACTTAAAAAGAAATCATTTGTTTTTTCATGATGAATAGTTCTACCTAAATCTTGAATAGTTCTAGCCTTTTTAGTAAATGGGAACACAATGTGATAAAAGTAAAAGATATCTGGACCTTGACTATATGTTTTATAATCTTCTAAATTAACGATATTTTTAACTTTTTTATCTAAATTATTAAATATATCTATGGCAAGATAGGCATGTGTAATACTTGATGGCATCATTCACCTGTTAATAAAGCAAGAGCAGTTTTTAGTTGACTATCATATTCATTTTCGGTATCACTTGCTACAAAAGAAGCAACATGATCTGGTTCCATTCCCTTACCACCTAAGGACTTACCACTTGGAGTTAACCATTCTTGGAAAGTAAATTTAATAGATGTTCCATTACTTAAATCTTGGGTCTTTTGAACTTTACTTTTTCCATAAGTAGTAGTTCCTACAATATATGCTTTATAAGTTTCTTTCATACAAGATGCTAAAACTTCACTTGCTGAGGCAGATCCTCCATTTACTAAAACAGCAACTTTATAATCTCTTTTTTCATCAGTTTTATCATATATTTTTTCTATTTCATCTTTGGTTTTTAATTGATAAATTACTTCTCCTTTTTTAACAAATAATGATAAAATATCTGTTACAGTTGTTAAATATCCCCCGCTATTACCTCTTACATCAATAACTAAACTATCAATACCATCATGTTCTATTTTTTCTAATTCAGTTTTAAATTGATTAGCCGAATTCGCAGCAAATAAACTAATTGTTATTACCCCTACTTTTTTATTATTATATTCTATAATATTGGATGTAACTGATTGGATATCAATACTCTTTCTTTTTGTCTCAAATGTTTTTTCTTCTTCATTTCTTAAAACGGTTATTTTAACCTTAGTTCCTTCTTTTCCTTTTACAAGTTTTGATATTTCAGTTAATTTCATATTTTCTATCTTAGTACCATCTACTTTTACTAAAATATCCCCATTACGAATACCAGCATCATAAGCAGGACCATCTTCATAAACATCTTTAAACTCCACTTTCCCATCTGTATACATTATTATTTCCGTTCCAATTCCAACATACTCACCACTTACTTTTTCATTAAAAGCAGTAGTTGTATCTTTATCCATATAAACAGAATAAGGATCTCCTAAATAACTAATCATTCCTTTAACACCTGCTTCAAGTAACTCTTGGGCTGGAATTTCTTCATAATATTCATTTAATACTTCGGTGTAAGTATTTAAAAATTCATTTAATTCTTTCTTAATACCAGTATTTAAAGAACCTTTTTTATACATTAAAACGCCACCTAAAAGCATACCAAAAATACTTGCTATAATCATTAAAGCAACTACTTCCATAAAATTATATTTATTATTTTTAGAAACAAACTTAAAAGTCTTCTTTAATTTTTGTTTTGTATTACTTAATATATTTTTTATTCTTTCCATAATCTCTCCCTATAAATTATATTATTATCATACCACATTTTGCTAATTAATTAAATGAAATTTAGGTGAAATATTTTACAAATATTAAATTATATGATATAATAAGCAAGAATTTTTTTGGAGGAATTGTATGAATAATAATGATAGTATTAATATTAAAGAAGAAAAATTAACTAAATTATTTTCTTATATTTTAAACACTGGTTTTTCTACTATTAAACCAGAACTTAAAAGTAAATGGTATGATACTCTTATTAATGACTTAAATAATGAAGAAATAGATATTAATTACCAACTTGCTAACTTTTTAGCCGCTTCTCTTATTATGCTTAAATTAAGTAATAATGAAAGTATTGAAGATACCTATGATTTAATTGATATTCAAAGTCATCAATGTGTATTTAATGATTTAATTTTAACTGGTTGGCAAAACTACTATATAACTAAGTTAATAACAAGATTTCATGAACGTGGTATTGAATTTTCAAATTATCGCAGTCAAAAAATAAAAACAAAACAAAAGGCTATTTAAGAATTTTAGTTCTTAAATAACCTTTTTTATTTTTCTGTTACTAAATCTAAATCACTACTATATCTTAATACTTTACTATAATAGTCTTTATTATTACTATTAAATAAACCATGACGACTATTAGAATAACCTACTACTATATAATCAGTTGTATTATTAATTGTACTAGCCGTATCCGGAATTGCTACAATTATATCATTTAAAATATCGTTTTTCTTACCACCATATACTTTATGATTTAACATTTTACCATCATAATCATATTCAATTATAAAAGACTCAGTCATATTTTCTTTATATTTTAAACCATCTAATTTAATATCACTTGATTTAGTATAACCAACTGTAACTATTTTATTATCAAGTAAAATCAAGGAATTAAATCTATCATCATTATTACCACCAAGAGTAATTTTATCTAATAATTCTCCATTTAAATCATAAATAAAGATACAAGCATCATATTTAAATAAAGTTTTCCCTTCTTCATTTTTCTCATTTGAAACATTATAACTTGAAGCAATATATAATTTATCATCTTTTAATTTAATATCAGTAAAACCAACTGCATCTGTATTAGCATAATTTTTAACCCAAAGACGATTACCTTCTTTATCAAATTTAACAAGCATACCATAGTTACTAGCATCTTTACCACAAACAATATAACCATCAGTAACCATTACTATACTTCCAAAAATACCTGATTTGTTACCACCAAAATTATTAGACCAAAGAATATTACCATCAAAATCATATTTAACAATAATACCTCCTCCATTTTGATGATTACCTATTTCCATATTTTCATAAATACTTTGACCAATAGCAATAAAACCATCATCAACTACTAAAACTTTTTTAAATTCAGTATCACCTAAAACTTGATAATTTTTACTCCATAAGAAATTACCATCTAAATCATACTTAGCAATTAAACCATCTCTTGTATTTAAACTAAGTTGTTTTTCTTCATAAACATAACTTCCAACAGCAATAAAACCATCACTAACTTTACTAGCATCATAAAAACATGAATCATAATCACTTACAAAAGTCTTTTCAAAAATAACATTTAATTCTTTATCAAGTTTTACTAATTTAGCCTTTTCAGCATAAATAGTTTGAGTTTCTTTATCATTTTTATATTCATAAGTTTTCATTTCATTATAACGACTATGTTTAAAATTACTAGAGCCTGCTACAATATAATAAGAATCATCAACATTTGAAATATTATAATAAGCATCTATATAAGTTAACTTATTTTCTCTTGTAATATGCATAACTAACATAACAATAAGTTCAATACTTACAATAGTTAAACATAATAACCCAATTAATTTGGCTTTTCTTTTAAAAGATATACTATCTATATTTTTATCTTTTTTATCTTTTTTAATCTTTTCTACTTTTTCTTTTTTATTTTTAATTTTCTTATTATCTTTTTTATTCACTTTACTCACCTTAATAAGAATAACACATTTTTAATAATTTAACAATTACTTATGTATAATAACATAATATTTCTTTTTACCTTTTCTAATAATAGTAAATTTATTATCAATAGCATTTTCACGTTTTACAACAAATTCTAAATCATTTACTTTATCCCCATTAATAGAAATTGAATTATTTGTTATAAATTCTCTGGCTTCTCTTTTACTAGATGTTATGTTAGCATCTACTAATAAATCTACTAAGTTAGTATCATTATCTATTTCATAACTATCCATTGATTTAGAAGCATCTAAAAGTTCATCATGAGATAATTCTTTAATGTTTCCTTTAAATAAAGCATCACTTATATGAACTGCTTTTAAGTATTCATCATGCCCATGTAAAAAGGTAATAATTTCTTCGGCTAGTTTTTTATGAGCAAGTCTTAAATGAGGTTCATTTTTATTAACTTCTTCGTATTTTTCAATTTCTTCTTTGGTTAAGAAAGTATAAATTTTTAAATAATCAATTACCATACTATCTTCAACATTTACTAAGAATTGATATAATTCATATGATGAAGTTTTATTTTTATCAAGCCATAAAGCATTTCCTTCACTTTTACCAAATTTAACTCCTCTACTATCAGTTACAAGTGGCATAGTAAAAGCATAGACAGTATCACCAGTTGCTTTTTTAATTAAATCAACTCCGGCTGTAATATTTCCCCATTGATCAGATCCTGCTACTTGTAAATCAACTCCATAATTTTCATGTAAATATTTAAAATCAAGTGCTTGTAAAATCATATAAGAAAATTCTGTAAAAGAAATTCCACTTTCAAGTCTTCTTCTAATAGTATCTTTATCTAGCATGTAGTTAATTGTAAAATATTTACCATAATCTCTTAAAAAATCAATCATATTAATATCTTTATACCAATCAAGATTATTAACTACTTTAAAGCCAAAAATATCTTCAACTTGTTTTCTTAATCCCAAATAATTTTTTTCAATTACTTCTCTTGGAGTTCTATCTCTTTCACAAGTTGCCTTTGGATCACCGATTAAACCAGTTCCTCCTCCTACTAATAAAATAGGATTATGACCAGCATCTTTAAGTCGTTTAGTAATTAAAAAACTAGATAAATGACCAATATGCATACTATCAGCAGTTGGATCAGTTCCAATATAAAATGTTAAACCTCCCTTATTAAGTTTTTCTTCAAGTTCAGGACTAGTAATATCTTTAATAAGTCCTCTCCATTTTAATTCTTCAAATAAAGTCATTTTTTCCTCCTATAAAAAAACATTACAAACTAAGGACGAAATAACCGTGGTACCACCTTATTTTGTAATGAATTACACTTATTACGATAACGCGTTTAGCGATTTAACTCCATTTAGGTAATTTCCATATTAAACCGATTAGTTTCCACCACCCACTAACTCTCTAAACCAAATTTAATACTTAAAACTAAATTTCTTTGTTAAATATGACTATATAATAACATATTTATTTAAAATTGCAAATAGTTTTTTTAATAAAAATGGAATTTTAATTTATCTATTTAAACTAAAAGTATTATTCTGCACTTATAATATAAGGATCATTTATACTTCCTGTTCCAGATATAATATTCGTTTGGGATCCAAGACTTAAGACTGGACGAAGAGCGTCATAGCTATCAGGATCCGGCCAGCCTAAGTCAATGCCGTAGCGCCAGTCAGCCGCCCCCACGGAAAGCCCAGCAATAGGAGAAAGAAGCCAGAAAGCTGCTTGATCATTTAGCATCCAATTATTATAATTTTTATTTGCATAAACTGCTAAAACTTGATCCCCCCAACCACTTGGAATTCTTGCATATCCTAAATCACTTGGATATAATAAAGCAATTTTTCCATTCCATGTTGCTTGATTATTTTCTATTATATTACTCTCATCTCTTTCCATTGCATATATTTCTTTTAATGTTCCATCATCTAATCCACCTAAATAATATTTCATATTCTCAATTAAATTACTATTTTCTAAACTATTTAAATAATTTTCATTTAAGTAATACATACTTACTGCTTTTGTCCAATCGTTATAATTCGTTTCTACACTTGATGGGTTATTCCAATAAAAATATTTATATTTTGTTCCTGTAACTTCTGTATTAAATACTTGATAAGTAATATTATCTTTTGTAATAGTCGCTGGCACTTCTGTACTTAAACTAATTGGTTCATCTTTTACTAGTTTTATTCTTTCAGCCTTTTCCCCATTTGCATTTTCTTCATTAAATATCCCCACTATTCTCCAAGTCTCATTATTAAATGTTACATAATTTCTTATTCCACTATCTGTTGGTATTGTTTGATTATTCTTTATACTTATAGTTGTTCCTCCAATATCAGTGCATGTCTTACCCATTATGTCAAACAAATCATTGTCTTCTGTTACAACAAATTCTACATCACCTGATACATAACATGCTGTTTGAGGACAAGTATTACCTGAAACAGATATATTATAATCATTTGTTCCATCTGTATATGTACAATAATTTCCTATTCCAGAATAACGATATTCTCTTATTGTTCCACCTGTTGTTGCTAGATCACCATCTGTGTTAACAGCCACAAGTCCATCTTGATTAGCACCATTATATCTATTTTTTACTGTTTCAACAAAATTTGTTGGTGCTTCATATTTTCCATTTACATTTACTTTTATACTTGCAAATAAGTTTGACCAATCAGTTAAATTATAGTCACAATTATCTGTTATATCTCCACTACATATATTAACACTTTCATCTATCCACATATATAATCTATATATTTTTGTTATTTTACTTGTTGTGTTTGCAGGTATTGTACTACTATATATTGTTGTATTATTAATATTTTCTATTGTTAATTTATCTTGTAAAATATTTTCTTGATTATTGTTAACTTCAACTAAACTAAATTTCAAGAATTTGTCTTCTATTCTTGTTTTATTTGCTTCTGTATCTCCATGAACTAATTCGATATTATAATTTACTCCATATTTTGTATGAGTATTTTTTCCATCTATAGTAAATTCAAAATATTTAGTAGGATCATAAGTGCTACTTGGCATAGCACCTTCTATTTTAAATTCATTTGTTTCATTATAATGCATATAGATGTCCCCTACTACAAGACTTGAATTATTAATACTTACCTTATTATAAGTAAAAAATGCAAATGATACTCCTATTGTTAATACTAAGATTGCTATTACACTTAATACTATTATTAATTTTTTATTTTTCATACTTAACTCCTTTTCTTGAATAATTGCCCCTCTATTCTAATATAATTTTATTTTAACGTAGTTTTTATTTATTATAAAGTATTTTTATGTCTAAAAAAATCGTATTATGTGGACTATAAAAAAACATGATTAAGTTTACAGTTTATCTGTAATTTTTAGTAATGTTTTTAAGTATCAATTATATATAATAATTCTTTACAAACTCTTTTACTTAGTTGGTTTTTCTTAGATATTTCTACCCCCCCCCCATGTAAAGTTTTGTAAAGTTAGAGTTTGATTAGTTGTAAAGCAATTATTTGGTTTATTCATGAAAATCAACTCCTTATCATGTAAAAATCATATCATGTTTTTATATATTTTTCAAGGGGTATTAGTTGCATTTTTATTAATTTTATGATATAATATGCGTACTTTGGGGGAATAATATGTTTACATGTAATAATATTAACTTATTAACTTTTACTTATTATTTAAAGATTGTAATAGCCTCTTGTATGACTATTGTTCCTTTTATCTATTTAGAAATGATTTTTATTAGAATGATTAAATATAAGAAAAAGTTTGGTTTTATTAATAAATATTATAATAAATATTATATAAAAAAACAATTAAAAATATTTAGTCATTCTTTAATAATTTTTGTACTTGCATTTATATTACATAATACTTTAAATAAAGAAACTAATGTTTGTTATAACTATGCTACTCCTAAGGTTTATAATAAATATAAAAGTGTTTATAAATCTTTAAAAAATAAAAATATAAATGAAAATATTAAAAATAATTATTTAGAAAATACTATTATAATTGCTTTAAATGATAATAGTTCTAATAATAAAACTAATAATTTTAGTAACTTAGTTAATGTGGTTAAAGAAGAAGTTCAGGAAGAAGAAAAGAAAGATACTTTTAATTTAAATGAAACTGATTTAAATATGCAAAATAAAGTTTATGTTTCAAATGGAGTATTTTATTATCCAAAATATCAATATGGTAATTATAAAACTTATACAGGTATATCTTGTCCTAGTAATCCTTTAAATGAAGGTTTTAATAATCCTTATGGATATAATAATTATTTTTATACAAGACTAACAAAGTTTGTTGAAGAAGCAAGTAAACTTGGTTATAAAATAACAATTAGTAGTCAAGGTTGTAGAAGTTATCAAACTCAGGTTCATTATTATAATACAATGACAAGAGGAAGAGCAGCACCTCCTGGTTATTCTTATCATGGTCTTGGTATTGCATCTGATTTAGAATTTTATCATAGTGATGGTAGTGTTTGTGGTTATGGTAGAAATGATTATAATTGTCCTAGTATGGGTTGGGCTCATAATAATGCTAGTAATTTTGGTTTAACATTTCCTCTTTTAAATGCAAGTTACAGGGAAGATTGGCATATTGAACCTATAAATAAAAGTGGCTATTAAACCACTTTTATTTATATATAATTTTTTTTACTTTGTTTGGTATTTCATTTGTTATCGTAATTCCCTCATCTATTACTTTAAAATTAAAATAATCATCCTTAAATACTTCCCCATCTACTTCACATAAAATTGGAACTAAACTTTTAATTTCTAAATTTGAAGTTCTGAAAGTATTAACTTTTTTATCTAGAAAATGGGTTCCTTTAAATATTTTTAAAAAGCAAATTATCTCTTCTAGTCTTGTCATATTATTTGCAATTATAACATTAAAAATTTCTTTATCTAAACAATAATTTGGATTAATTGGAACTCCATTTCCATAATACTTTCCAAGA
Organism: uncultured Bacilli bacterium; assembly: GCA_934119955.1. Classification (GTDB taxonomy): domain Bacteria; phylum Bacillota_I; class Bacilli_A; order RF39; family UBA660; genus RUG591. The sequence continues at coordinate 78,297 of CAKOSZ010000001.1, forward strand.
CAAATTGCAAGTATATTTATTAAATATCTATTGTTATCTAATAATACTTCTTCTTTTTCATATGTTAGTAAACTTTTTAATATATTTCTTTGATATTTTAAAAATTGTATTTTATCTTTATTAACATCATCTACTATTTTAGCATCTACTCCAAGAGATGCTATATTTATAAACTTTTTCCCATTTACATCTCCAATTGATACTTTTTTAGTTGAAACATCTTTTATTATTTTATAATAATCATTACCAGAACCCAATGGTACTACATGGAGTTTTGAATTTGATCCATATATTCCATTTACAACTTCATTTAAGGTGCCATCTCCTCCTACACTATAAACAATAGAATTAGGATATTTTTTAGTTATTTCTTGTAAAAAAGTAATTGCTTCTCCCTTATTTTTAGTAACATGAATTAAAGTATCATCTAAATTCATTAAACTTGGTATTAGTTCTACACCTTTTTTATTACCTGCTTTTGGATTAATTATAAATATATTCATTTTGCACCTCTTTCATTTATTATATATAAAATTTAATAAAATAAAAAGCCTCATAAACATAAGTTTACAAGGTTTATTATTTTAAGATTAACGTTCGTTCTTCATGAGAATTGGTTACAGTATTTAAGTGCCATATCCATAGTTTGCTTAAAATGACTACCATTAACTTTTAGATATTTTAGGATTTTTTAATAAAATTTTGATATTTTTTTCAAAATACTTCTAGTAACTTTAATTGCTTCATAAGCTTGTGTATCAGTTACCTCATTACCCTTGTGAATAGCTTTATTTCTAATTTCTGTTACAACTTTTATATCAGCAAAAGATATATCAAAATTTAACAAACCTAATAACTTATATTTTGCATATAAAGTCTTATAATCTTCTGATAAATTCTTAACATTCAATTTCTTTTGTATTTCTTCTATTTTGGAAGTTATTGCAATTTCACAGGCAGTTGATAAATCTAAAATGCATTTTCTATTATCATATCTTTCATACGATTCAATTCCACTAACCAAAAAATCATACTCTATTGGAATTAGAATTTGTTTGCTAATTATATTTAGCATTTTTTCTAATTGTTTTTTTGTTATAGACTTATTATCATCATGTATATGCATAAATATTTCTTCTTCTTCGATATTAGGTATTCTTTTACCACTCAAATCATCATATAAATTTATTTCACAACTTCTTTGCTCAGCAAAAGCATTTGGACATATATCTTCATTTATTATATAGCATAACTTATAAAGTGATTGTATTGTTTTATTAATACCGTCGTATATTAAATTAATTTTTTTCTCTTGCACAGGTTCTTCTAACTCTACCGACACAACTACTTTTTCAATCTCACTACTAACCTCAGGATAACTACGAGGCATACCATAAAAAATTTCTTTATTTCCAACTTTATATTTTCTAGAAATTGGTGGTGATGATAGAGGGCAATGTAATTTATCTTTAATATCATCGTCTTGCCATTGTGAAGGAATATCAGGAAAATGCAGTTTCATATCCAATCCATTAATACTAAAATCAAATATTTTGCCTAAAACATTTTTTGCAAAATATCTATTAAAATTCACATCTACGAATGAAATTATAATTTTATTTTTCATATTTTATCTCCTAATCATTACTACAAAATCTCTTTTTTCTATTGGTACAATTGTTAACAATACAATTTTTTATTTTAAGTATATGTTTCGATATTACCAATTTCACCAAAGTTATATTTAATAAATATTTCAAATTCAGCAAGTTAATCAATTTTTTGTCAAAAACACATGAAAGAAAAACCCCATAAACATTGAGTTTATGAGGTAAATTTTTAAGTAAATTCCTAACGTTTACTAAATTGTGGAGCACGACGAGCCTTTTTAAGACCGTATTTTTTACGTTCTTTAACTCTTGGATCACGAGTAATAAATCCAGCGGCTTTTAAAGATTTTCTTAAACTGTTTTCACTATCTTTACTAGTAGTTGCATCATATTCAAGTAATGCTCTTGTAATTCCTAAGCGAATTGCACCTGATTGTCCTCTAAATCCTCCACCAAATGTAGTTACTTCAACATCAAATATTTCTTTTGTGTTAGTTAATACAAGTGGTTGTTCTAAATCCATTACTAAGGTTTCAAATGGAAAATATTCACGAACATCACGTCCATTTACTGTAATCTTACCAGTACCATTAACTAATTTAACTTTTGCTATACTACCTTTTCTTTTTCCAGTAGCTTCGTATTGTTTTGCCATCTTATTATCCTCCTATTTAATTTCTATTTGAGTAGGTTTTTGTGCCATATGAGGATGAGTTTCACCTTCATAAACAAATAACTTCTTACCCATAGCTCTTCCTAAACGATTGTGAGGTAGCATTCCTTTTACTGCCCTTTCAATCATTTCAATTGGATAATTTTCACGCATTTCTTTTGCATTTCTTTCTCTTAATCCTCCTGGATACATAGAATGATTATAATACATCTTATCATTCAACTTATTTCCAGTTAAATTAACTTTCTTAGCATTGATAATAATAACGTAATCACCACAATCAACGTTTGGTGTATAAGTTACTTTATGCTTTCCTCTTAAAATATGAGCTGCTTTGGTAGCAACACGACCTAATGATTCATCCTTAGCATCAATTATATACCAAGAACGAACAACATCTTCTTTTCTTTGTATAAAACTTTTCATATATTCTCCTATTCTTTTAGTTTTGTGTTCCCACCACAAAACTACCCGGGAATCAATGTACCGACATAGATTATACCACAAATACTATCTAAATGTCAACTATTTTTCCCATTTTTTAACGTGTTTTTCTATATATTTTTGGATTTTGAGAGACAGATACTCCAACGTAGGTTTCTTTAACCCTAGCAACTTCCAATTTTCCATTAATATAATCATTAACTTCCCCCAACTTTTTTATCTTTTTACTATAATCTTTATCATGAATACTTCCATACATTCCAAGGCAAACTTTATTATATAAACTTAAATAATTAAAATTTGTAACCTCTCTTTGATCATATGGATTTGTCATATGGATATAATCATAAAACGGTATTGTTAATTTCGAAGACCTACCTTGCTTTATAGTTATTCCATTTAAATCAACATCAAAAGGATTAACATTTCCTTTATAAATAAATCTATTACCAACCACATCAAATGTTTTGGCATAAGGTGTAATTAAAATAGTTTTTTTATTATCAAAAGGTGTTGTAACTGTATCATATACACCTTTATTAAGTTCTATACCAATATTATCATCTTTAATACTAGTATGTTCTAATAAATTTTTATAAATTTCTATTCTGTTTCTTAATTCAATAAGATAGTGATAAAACTCTTCTTTATTTAAATTACTATCTAAGGAAAAATTTTGGTTATTAATTGCTGCTTGATATTGTTTTAATAATTTATTAATATATCTTTCTATCATACTATTTTTTCCTCAAAACTTTACATTCATTTTCCATTTCATATTCAGGATATTTTCTTTTAAACTCAATATATGAAATAACAAATGATAAATAATATGGATCTAAATTAGCAATTCTTGTAAAACGATCACCTAAGGTATGTGTATCATCATATCCAAATTCTAAAAATCTAATATCCATTCCCCCAGATTCTCTTATATCAGTACAATTCTTTTTAAGATCATCTATATGAATAACATTTCTTACAACGTCTCTTCCTAATCTTTCTCTTAACTTATCTGCTTTATTATTACATTCATTAGAACCTATTGTTTTATGATATGGCATAGCAATAATACCATCAATATTTGGAAATAAACGATAAAGTTCTTTAATTTTTTCAAATGATTCATGTTCCATATTATAATGAGTATTAAATATTACAAAAACATTATCTGGTTTATTTTCCATTATATGTCTTATATAATCAACTGTTGTAATTCCAGTTTCAGCATTCTTAACAAAATTTTCATCTTTATAAACTCTTTTATAATCAATTTTTGGATAAACTATTCTTTGTGGAACTCCATAACGCATATTTTCATCATCTTGAAAAGGAGTTTCTTCTAAAATTGCATTTAAAATAGCATATGATTTTTTAGAATCTATTTTAAAATCTTCTGTTTCTTCATTAGCAATTAAAGAACGATATTTCTTAGTAGAACGAAAATCAATCTCCTCTAATATTTCTTGCATAATAGAAGTATTATAAACAACACCATCAACATCAATAGATAATATTGTATAGTCATCTCCTAAATCTCTTATTTTATCTCTTAATTCTCCAATTTTTTTTGAATTATAAGCCATTATTTCATCTTTCATAAATCCTCCTATTTAACTAATTTATAAGTTTTATCTAATAATCCATATGACTTAGCATAGTTATTTATTTTATCAAATTCCAAAGTACTTAAAAATTCTTTTAACTCTGGATATTTTTCTTTTAATTTATTAAGTAAAAATTTATAAACATTTACATATTCAAGATACATTCCTTCTTTGTTAAAATTACTACCATAAGTAATAAATCTACCACTTAAATCACATAATTTAATATCTGTACCTTTATATAATATATTTAATGTAGGTTCACACCCTCTTTGTGCTTTACTAAGATCTAAATGACTAATTTCATTATCTTCTAATTCTTTAACTGCCAATAATATATTTTCTAATATTTTTAAACTTGTTTCTAAATCTGTATCTATATAAGTTAAATCTTTATAATCTGTATGATTAAATAAATTAATACCACATACTCTATCATTTACTAAAACTACCCCTAAATCAAAATTTGTTAATTTAATACTAGGTTGCTTACTTTGTAAATATTCAATTTGTTCTCTTTCAACAAATGGTTTATTATTCCACATATAAACATTTTTAAATACTCTATCTGCTAAACCTAAACTATTAACTTTTAATAAACTATATAAATTCTTATCTAATTTAATTAAATCATTACCATGTAAAAAAACTGTACTTGAAAAACCATTATCACTAATTAATTTACTATTATCAATAACTGTTTTCATTTCACTACTAGTATAATTTAAATCTTTCATAAAACCCCCTTATTATCCCATTAAGTGTGTTTATTATATCATAAATTAAGGTTTTTGTCAAAAAAGCAAAAAAAAATTAGAAAATTCTAATTTTATTAAATATTTAAATAATCATGAATTATCTTAATAACATTTTCTATTTTTTTATCAATTACATCAGTTGCTTCTACTCTTTTTAAATTCTTATGTTTACTCCAAGCATCATTGGTTCTTTTATCTAAATCAATTACTTCTTCAATATCATCTTCAAATCTTGCTGAATTAGTACTATTATTATATTTATTTTCATTATTAGTTGCAACTGTTACTAAATGAATAACCATATCATATTCATCAATAATATCACTTTCTAATAAATTATTTTCTGCAAGTAATTTATCAAATAATTCTTGTCCAAGATAAGCCTTATTATCAATTACTCCTCTATCTGCTAAAATAATACAATTAGCATCATCTGGTAATTTTTTTATAATATCACGAAATCTTTTTTCCTTAAACATTTGTAAATTTAATATTTCATTTTGAAAATCAAATACACTCACTTTATTATCCCCAAAAGGTCTAATCCCCCAGTTAATAACTTCGGTTGCACATTCATTTAAAAGTAGAACATGATATCCTCTACTTTCTAAATCTTCTTTTATCTTGGCAATTGTTGTTGTTTTACCAGCACAAGGTCCTCCTGTTAAAACAATTTTAGCTTTCAATACTCCCATAAAATACTCCCATTTCTTTATTCATTATTATTATAATATGAATAAATAGTTTGTCAAGAAAAATTTAATTTTAATGATTTTTAAACTTAATTTTATTATTTAATTTTATTTATAGTATTAATAGCACTTGATATTAAATTACCTAGTTTTTCTATAACAAAATCTATTTCTTTGGTCGTAACTATTAAATTATAGCCAATAGGATTTAATGTTTCAAAAATCAAATCTTTTAAAGTTGTTTCATCAAGTGTTCCTATTAAACCTAATAATTCTTTTTTTTCAAATTCATTTAAGTCTTTTTCTTCATTTAAATAATTTATATTACTACTAGGTATAAATTTATCTTTTTGATAATTATTTTTATGATAACTTATTTTTTTCATTAAAAACTTTAAAGTATCATTTACTATTACAATACTAGATACAACTGTGGGAACTCCTATTGCAATTACTGGAATATTTATAGTATTTTTAGATATTTCCATTCTTTTATTATCTATTCCTGATCCTGGACTAATACCTGTATTAGTTATTTGAATAGTTTTTTGAATTCTTTCAACTCCAAGAGATGCAAGAGAATCTACTACAATTAAAAAATCAGGATTTGTTTCTTTTATAACTCCTAAAATAATATCTTTTGATTCAATACCCGTATTACCAAAAACATTAGGTTCTAAAATAGATACATTTCTATATTCCAACACTTCATCTAATAAATATAAATGTCTTGTAACTACTATATTTTTTAAAACCTCATAACCAAGAGAATCTGGGGTTGATTTATTATTACCAAGTCCTATTATTAAAACTTTATCACTTTTTTTAATTTTAGTTAGTTTTAAAATTCTTTTTAATTCTTTTATTAAAACTTTTAAAACGTTTTCATAATTAGTTTTATCTGTAATATCATTAAAACTAATAGTTATATAATCACCTTTTTCTTTATTTAAAAAATTTTTTTCTTTAAGAGAAACATAACTTACTTCTATCCCATTTTCTTTATAATTATCTTTTAAAAAATCATCACATTTATTTTCTATTATCAAATCAGATCTAATATTATATTTACTTAAATCTATTTCATGCATATTATCACCATTATTAGTATGTATTATTTTAAAAAAAATATTGCTTTTTAAATAAATATTTGTTATTATAATAATGATTTTGAAAAGAGGTGAAAAAATGCCAAACATTAAAAGTGCTAAAAAAAGAGTATTAACTAGTGAAAGAAAATGTCAAGAAAATGTTTTAGTAGATTCAAGAATGAAAAATTCTATTAAAAAATTAGAAAAAACTGTTAAAGAAGGAAATAAAGAAGAAAGTAAAGAATTATTAAAAACTACTTTCAAAAATATTGATAAAGCACAAGATATTAATATTGTTTCTAAAAATAAGGCTGCAAGATTAAAATCTAGATTAAGTAAATCTATTAATAATATGGAATAAAATATACGTGTAAACGTATTTTTTTTGTAAACTTGAAAAAAATTTTAACAATTAAGATATTTTTTGTATTTTTTTATTATTTTTATGATAAAATATAAATTGGGTGAGGCTTGTGAAGAAAGTATTATATTGGTTTGTATTTTTATTATTATTTTCTTTAACATTTTACTATCGAGAAGATATTTTAGTTTATTATAATAAATATTTATCTCCTGCTAAACAAGTACCCACTACTTTAATTAAAAATGAATATTATAGAAATTATAATTTTAAATTTGTTTCTAATACAGATAATTTTTTTCCTAGTAATAAACAGGATATTTTAAATATATATTATACTATTATTAATAGTGGCATGGATGATTTTACTTTTTATTGTAAAGATGAATATGAAACTTGTCTTGAAGATGTAAAGAATATTGCTCATAATAAAACGATTTTATCAAGTATTAATGATTATGTACATCCTTTCAATAGTTTTAGTCATATTGAAACATCATATGATAAACTTGGTAAAATAATGGTTAAAATTAGTCATAATTATGATGATGAGATGAAAGTGCTTTTGAATTATAAAGTTAATGAAGTAATAAAAGATAATATTACAAGTAGTATGGATGATACAGTTAAAATAAAAAAAATTCATGATTATATAATTAATAATAGTGAGTATGATAGAAATAGAAGTGATAAGAATATTTTTGATTATAAATCTAATACTGCTTATGGAGTTTTACTTGAAGGATATGGTATTTGTAGTGGTTATACGGATAGTATGATGTTATTTTTAGAAAAAATGGATATAAAAAGTTTTAAAGTTTCAAGTGATAATCATGTTTGGAATAAAGTTTTATTAAATAACAAATGGTATAATCTTGATTTAACTTGGGATGATCCAGTTAATAGTGATGGAAGTGATTTACTTTTACATGATTTCTTTTTAGTAAGTGATGAAGAAATGTTAAAGATAGATAAAACTGAACATACATATGATAAAAGTGTCTATGAAGGTTAGACACTTTTTATTTTAATGGATCGTACCCGCCTTTACTAAATGGATTACATTTAAATATTCTCTTAACCCCAAGATATAAACCTTTCAAAGAACCATACTTAGTAATTGCTTCTATCATATAGTTAGAACATGTTGGATAAAATTTACAATTATAATGAAATTTACCAGGAATACGTTGATATAATTTAATTAATTTTATTAAAAATCTGCTCATGATTTATATTTTAACTTATATTTTCAAAAATAACAATTGCTAATTTAAATAATTTTTAGTATACTTATTAAGTAATTGCCCTATGGCCAAGCGGTAAGGCAGTGGACTCTGACTCCATCATCGTTAGTTCGAATCTAACTAGGGCAACCAAATAGTAAATTACCTCTTATAAAATAAGAGTTTTTTTAATAAAATAAATAAAAACACAACATAGATAAAACATATATAATCTTTGATAAAAAATATCTAAAAAAAATAAAAAACAATTGTATTTTCAATGCAAAAAATATATACTTATATGGAAGAGATAATTCCTATGTTAGGTGCTACCCTCCATACTTATATAGTAAAGGAGGTGATGTGGATGAAACTATATATTTTAAAAAACAAACAAATTCCATTTCAAAGGTGGAATACTTAATTTTTGTTTTTTTAATATTAGTTATGATATTGTTATTAATAATTGCAGTATCAAAAATTCTAAAATAAAAGCACCTAACTTCATTGTAAGAAATTGGTGCTAACCAAATATAATTGAGGTAACACCTAACGTGCAAAAATTAGGATTATCTCTTTTTTATTTTATGCATTAATCACAACATAATACATAAAATGTCCTCTTTGTAAGAATTGATGTTATTATACACTATTTTTATTGCAAAGTCAATCACGATAAAATGATATAACAATTACCACATTGCTAAATTAATTTTAACATATTCTTGATATATTGTTAATACATTTTTAAACATTAATATTTTTTATAGAAAAAGAATGACTAATATGTCATTCCTCCCCATTCAACAGCAGTAAATCCTACTCTTTTAAAACTTTCTAATTTTTGTTCTTTAATGTTAACTTTTTTATCAACTTTTTTAATATGAATATTAACTCTTAATAAAGAATCAGGTGTTGGTTCGATTATTAATTTATTATTTAATTCTCTTTCCTCAGTTAATTCAAAGTAAACTAAACTTTGTTTATTATTTTCTAAAATTGGTAACCAATACATAATAAATTCATTTTTTTCTTTATCATTTAAACCAATTAAAGACATTTTTTCTTCTAAGAAATTAATTGCATTTTCCTTAGTTACATAGAATCCTTCGTTAAATGATACTTCATGATATCTAACTTCGTCCCAGTACAAGGCATAATAATATTTGTTATTATTATCTAATAAATCTCCATTAGGTTTTGCTGTTACAACCCATTCTTTATCATATTTAGGATAAGTTGTAGTTAAATACTCAGGATGAGCAAATCTTACTTTAACCGTAGTAGTTGTTGTTGGATATAAATATAAAACCGGTTTAGCACGTCCACCCATAGCTTCTTTAATAGGATATGTAACTATTTCACTTCCAGTATAACAATATTCCATACCATAATTATCTCCAACCTTGTTTTGATAATAAATAACTAAATATAATCCTTCCTTTTTATCAGGTTCATTTAATTTATCTAAATCATCTCTTGAATAATAACGAGATGAATATATATCATAATTATAATTATCACTCCAAGAAACTATTTCTTTTAAAGAACCATCACTTAAAGACTCAACAACTAATTTGTCATCTTTAACATAGATTATTTTATCTTCAATTAATTGTTTAAAGTTTTCATACTTTTTAGATGTACTAATTAATTTACCATCAGCATTATATTTTTTAACAACATTGTTATTATATACATATAGATTATCTTTAAAGAAAGAATATTTTTCGTCCCCAATAATTTCATCAGTTGTATTTTCAAATAATAATTTTTTATCATTATTATAAATTTTTTCTATTGTTGAAGTTTCAATTTGAGAACCTAAAATATAAAAAGAATTATTATTTAATTTATGGCTATAATATACAATTCCTCCATATTTTACTTTATCTTTTAATTCAATATTTCCATTTTCTACATTTACTAAATAAACACATCCTGTTTTATTATCAAAATCATAATAAGAAGTGCTAAGATAATTATCATCTACCTTAAATAATTCATAACTATCATAATTAGTATCAAGATTAGTTTTAACTATTTTTTGAGTTTTAACATTATAAAGTTTTAAACCATTATCATTATACAATATATAAGCAAAATCATATCCTTCAATACCTACTATCTTTGCATTTTCAGTTTCAGTTTTTAAAGTATAAGCAATAATATTACAAGATTCATTTGCTTCACTACATAAGCGATCATATTGATTCTTATAAACATTCATTGTATATTTATAATCCGTTGTATCAACATCTTTGTTATCAACTTGTTCTTTATCATCTCCTTGGTTATTATTATTGTTGTTATTATTAGTACTACTATTTAACTCATTATAAACAATAAATCCAACCAAACCTAGTATTATAATTATTAAAATAATGACTAATACTACTAACCCATTTTTCTTTTTTGTACTTTCCATACTCCTCCTTCTATTTATAACTAAATTATACAATTATGCACTTTAAATTGCAAGAATTTTGCTAAAAAAATATGTATTTTTTTAAACACATATTTAATATATTATTTTATTAATTATTTATCAAATCTCTCGTTTAAAACCTCAGCCTCTGGTACTCTTTCTTTTCTTTCTTTAACTTTCTTTTTTATTTTAAACTTACCTTGTTTATATAATATGTATAAATAATAACCTATAATTAATATAGCAATTACTGGTAATATATATATAAATAATTTAATTACAATAAAAACTATAAAACCTGTTATTAATAAACCTAATATCATCCTTAATGTATATTTTATATCATTATTCATAAATTCTCCTTTCATTGTTACATAATTATATCATGATATAAAAAAATAATAAAGAAATTCTAGACAAATTTCAAATTTCTTTATATTATAAAGACAAGAGGGTGTTTATGAAAAGATATAAAAATATTAAAATACCATATTTCTATTATAATAAAATTAAAGGATGTTGTTACTTTGTTTATAATAATAAATACTATAATAGTATCTATGAGGCTACAAAAGATTATCTTGGTTATGAATTAACTTATCATTTTCTTTATAATAATGAATTAATAGAAGTTCATGATTTAGAACAGATATGTGAATATATTCTTTTAAAAGGAAGTTTTTTTATTCCGGATAAATATAAACAGGAATATAGTTTAATAGAATATCAAGAATTAAATCGATTATATAAAAATATAAATAACTTTAAATTTAAAGAATATTATTATCAAAGACCTGATTTAAAATATTTATTAGAAGAACCAATTCCTTGTTATTTAAAACATAAATATCATAAATTATATAAAGATTATAATTATCCAAGAAAAGTATATTCTAAATTTTTAAAAAAAGAAATATTTGTTTATAAAGGTTATATTTATTATACTATAAATAATATATTAGAATTAAATTATTATTATGAATTTAATAAACCTTTAATATCAGGTTATCAAGCACATGAACATGAATTTAATTTAGTTATAAAAGCAGTACTTAATTCTTTTAAAGAATTTAAAATTTATAAAAATCAAGAAAAATTTTATAGTAAACAAGAATTAATTTTTCTTAACAAACTGATTAATAAATTAAAGAAATAATGTGATGATTGCATTATTTCTTTTTAGTATTTTCCTTTATTTTATCATATATTCTTTGATTAATAACTAAATCAAATTCTCCAATATATTCTATTATCGTAGAATTAAAACTTAATCTTGGAGCATTTAAAGTTTGATATTTACCTAAGTCTTCTCGTCCAAAGTCACCTACTACTCCATTTAAATTTATATACATAAATCCTTCATTTTTATATTTTTTAATAAGTTCCCAAATAAAAACATATCTTGGATTAAATTTTAAATATTCATCTAAGTAACTATCTATTATTAAATCAACACCATTATTGTGCTTAATTGTAAAACCTGCTCCAATTGTAACATAATCTGGATTAGTTCTTGATAACTTAGTAGCATAAATTAATTCATTTTTATAAAAATTTAATCTTTCATCTGATTTCATTTTATCATTTATAATTCTTTGTTTTTCAGATCCAGTTATACTAAGATCTTGAACAAATGAGGCTAATTCATCATTTTTCATGGCTTCTATATCATATTTTTGCTTCATATTAGTTAAATATTTATCTGTATTTACATTAATAAAGAATATATCCATAGCATTATTTCTAGAAAAATTATTATACATACCTTGATAATATCTTTTTCTTCTTTTTCTATTTTTAAAACCTATAAATTTATATAATTCATCTATATTACCAGTTTTATCAATTGAAACTTCTAAACCTGATAAAACACTTTCTTCTATTTTAGTTTTAGCATCTTTACTAATATTATTATATAATGTTTTAATATCATAATTTAAATTAACAAAAGCATTTAATCTTGGTTTATAGTTTTCAAAATATTTATTGAAGCCCATATGAATATAGTTATTACTTTTTAAAGTATCTAATATTTGATTAATTGTATTACTAAAATAAATAACATTTCCTTTATTATCACGTTCACTACAAATAATAGGTGGGTCTATTTTAATAAAAGCATAACGTTGTTTTCTTAATAAATTGATAAGTCCCATTGTTACATTTTTAACAAGTTTACTATCTGTATAATCTATTAAAAAGCCACGAGGTGCATAGGCATATTTATAATGCAAATAAATAGTTTTATGTAAAAATAAAGTAGCACCTACAAGTTCATTATCTTGAACAAAGCCTATATAAAATGTATTTAACCCTTCATATCTTGATGTTTCAGCATAAGCAGATGTTTGATAATATGTACTGTATTTATGTTTATAAGCAAAATTGTCAAATTCTTCTTTGGATAAAGCAACTATTTTCATCTTTCCAACACCTTTCTAGATTATTGTACCAATTTTTTACAATAATATCAATAATTAATTAAATTTATATTCTATATTATTAAATAGTTGTGTTATAATAATAGCATAAAGGTGGTGGCTTATGGAAACATTGGATAGTATCAAAAATGAAGATTTAGAATTAATTGATGATGATAATGTTTTAGATAATCAAAATGATTTTTTAGAAGAAGAAGAAAATAAAGAAAATAATATGTTTGATACAGTTATTGATGTAATTGATAACGATGATAATCTTGATAATGATGACGTTGATTTAATAGAAACCATTAATGATGAAGATAAAAATGAAAATATAGAAAAAGCAAATCAAGATGAAGAAATTGAAACTGATAAACATGTAGAAGAGGTTAAAGAAATCAAAGAAGAAACAAATCAAAATGAAAATACTGAACCAGAAGAAATCAAAGAAGAAATAAATCAAGATGAAAATATTAAACAAGAAAGTATTAAAGAAACTAATTCTAACTTAGAAGAAAAAAATTCTATTAAAGATAATCCAAGTTATAAAGTATTACTTGAATACGGTGAAAATATAACTGATAAAGAATATATTACTAATCCTGCAATTGGAAGAGATAAAGAAATTCAAGAATTAATTGTTATTCTTTTAACACCTGAAAAATCTGGTATTTTAGTAGGTAAACCTGGTATTGGTAAAACTGCTATTGTTGAAGGATTAAGTTATAGAATTCAAAATGGTAATGTTCCTGATGCTTTAAAAGATTATACTATTTTAAAATTAAGTAGTGCATCTTTAACTGGTATTATTCCTGAAACCCAAGAATTAAGAATTCAACATGTAGTAGATAATTTAAAAAATCTTGATCGAGTTATGGTTTTTATTGATGAAATTCATACTTTAATAGGAACTGGGGAAAATACCTTAGACTTTGCTAATATCTTTAAACCTGTAATTGATAGAGGTACTATTAAAATAATAGGTGCTACAACAAGCGATGAATATGATAGGTATATTTTAAGAGATAAAGCCTTTGTTAGACGTTTTCAAAAAGTTGAAGTTGCAGAGCCTACCAGGGAGATGAATATTCAAATAATGATGGGAACTTATCCTAAATTTGAAAAGAAAATGGGTTTAAAACTTAAATATACTGATTTTATTAAGAAAAATATCATGAGTTTTATAACTGATATAACCAGTGAATTTAAAAGAACTTATGAAACTTCTGTAAGATACCCAGATATTTCTTTAACAATTTTACAACAAGCATTTTCATATGCCTCATTTGATAATAGAAAAGAAGTTGATATAAGAGATGTTAGAAAAGCCATTTTAAATACTAAATTAATCTATCCTGATGTAATCAAAAAAGAACTTATAAGATTTAATGAAGTATTTAAAGATATTTATCTAATGGAAACTAAACAAATATTAAAGGATGAAGTATGAAAAAAATAATTTATTATTTAAGAATAATTTTATTTGTTCTTTATTTAATAACCATGTTTTTATTAATAGATAAATTATATAAAACTAGTTTCTTATCAATTATTTATTATATATTTAATATAATTTATTCTATTTTTATAATAATAAGTATTATTTCAAAGAAAAAAATATTTAAAGAAATAATTTCTTATAATTTATTAAATATTGGTATTTATCTTTATACTTTTATGCTTTATAAAATAATTAAAGATAATAGTTTCTTAGATATTATAAACAACAAAGTTTATTTTAATAATAACTATATAATGATGTCTATTCTATTATTTGGTTTAACAATTTATACTTTAATTTTAAACAATGAAAAAAACTGATATTATTTACCAGTTTTTTTTCTTTCTTCTAATAATTTACTTTGATAAGATTCATAAACAGTTAATTTATTTTTAATACTTTGAGAATTAAAGTTTTCTAATATATTATAACTATTTAAACCATTTAAACGAATTTCAATTTCTAAGGCTTTGGAATTTTTTAATAAATTTTGTTGAAAATTTAATTTATGAAAACATAATTCTATTCTTTTATTAACATCTCTTATTAAATTTTCTTTTTCTAAACTTGTTAATTCATTTATTTTATTTTCCAATGTATCCATGATAATTACTTGAATTTTATCTAAATAATTAAATGAACTAATAGATAAATCATGAAATTCTTGAAAACCTTCTAATTCTTTTTTATAATTTTCTAAAAAAGAAGGATTTATATTTTTAGAACTTTTATTTCTAAGAAAAAATTCATCTGTTAAATTATAACTTCTAACTTTAATTATATTTTTATAACTTTGAATATTATCTTCAAGAGATAACATACTATCAAATAAAGAAGCATAGATATCCATTATTTCAATAGATTGAGTATGTGGTAATTTAACCTTAATATTTTGAATTATTAAATTCAATAAACTATTCATATAATTATTCTTTAAATAATTAACAGCAGAATAATTTAAATATAAATCAACTAATTCCTTCAAATTCAAAACAGATAACTGATTCTCAATTTCTTCTAAAAGAATATCAAACTTTCTTTTATAAATATTTTCATATTCATCTTGTTTATTATAATACTTTATATACGTTTCTACTAAATAAATATTCATATATCCCCCTCAAATACCCGTTATTATACCACTTTATTAATAAAATGTAAAGTTATTTAAGAGCAATAGTAAATGGATTACTTTTAGTTCCATCTCCACCTGTTATAACGATATTTGATTTTAGATATATTGATGGACGAGCAGCAATAGTAGTGGAAAGTTTGATGAAGCTAACATCACCGGTTTTTTCAGTGTAATAAACACGAGAAGAGCTAGAAGGTGTTATTAACCACATACTACTTGAACCAGAATAACCACCTCCTTGTTGACTGGCAAACATTTCTCCGTATCTTGGTAGCCCTACATAACCAGTATTCCAAATACTTGTTGTTTTAACACAATCTTTTGTTATTTCAGTGGTATTATTTGTATTACATAAAGAATTTTTATAACTTGTACCTCTAGATATTTCTTTTATATAATATGTTCCTTTGTCTAACATATTTTTTTGTGCTAAACTATTATACCAAGTATTATTTAAATAATAATCCCAGTAATCATCACTATCTCCATTTCCATATGGTGTACTTGTACTAAACTTTTTAGTTAAAGTAGTTGTACCATTTTTTATATAATCATTTTTATTTAATTTAACTTTCTCGTCTTCAATACTTACTATTCTATACAATTCTTTGGTTGTATTATTACCATCTTCGTCAAATATTACATACTCACCTATTGTTCTTGTATTTAATAAAGTTGTATTTGCTGTTGCCGGTTCCTTATCTCCTAAAATTGTATATGGATCATCTTTGGTTCCCGAACCACCTAAAAGTTGGATATTTGATTTTAGATTTATTGACGGGCGAACACCATAGGTACTGGAAGGACTGCCGACGCCGTTGCTATCATTACCGCTGTTAGTAACAGCCCAAACATAAGAAGAGCTACAAGGATTTAATAACCACCAATCATAGCCTATATTTAAATAACCACCTGGGTATCCTATGTTTCCTATGTTTTTATAACTTAAATAATATTCATGCCTATTTAATAGCCCTACTGATGTATTCTTACCAATTGTAGAATTGTTTATTAAAGGTGTTATATTCCATGTACTATCTTCAACTATTATATTTTGATAATTATATAAAGTATCTAAAAAGTCTTCATTTAACCATTGATACATGTATGATCCAGTATATGTTGTATCATCTTTTTTAGATATATCATAAAAATTTACATCACTTCCGTAAGAAATAGTTGTAATTACATCATCTGTTATCATTTTCATAGTTCCATCAGAATTAATGGCTGTTATTCGCCAAAGTTTGCCACTATACCAAACATAATTAAAGTTTATACAAGTACTTGTTCCTGATATATAAGTTATACCATCTTCTTCTACTTTGGTTTTACATGAACCTGTTGGATTATTAACACTTGTTGCAATTGCATCTTTAACTGGTACTCCTAAGGTTTCATTTAGTTTTAATTCTATTCCTTGTTCAAGGGGAATTGGATAACCTGTTAAGCCTCCTTGGGTACCTAGTTTAATTGTTATGTCATTTTCTCCTATGTTTGTAAATGTAAAACTAAATGATTTAGATGAAGTCATATCACCTTCAACTATATTATTTGTAAATGTTTCTGTTGATGTTACATTGAATAAAGATATACCTGACACTACTTCATAGTACATTTTATATGCTATTTGATTTGTTAATTCTGTTGTTAAATTAACAGTTAAAGTAATACTGCTTCCTTTTGGAATTGTAAAAGTATTATTCTCTTGATTTACTACTGTTGTTGTTATATTAATGGATGCTGTTTTTAAAACTATAACACTATTTTTTATAACTGATACTTCATAATATGCATACGATGAATACATTCCTATTGATAATACACACATTAATACTAAAAATACTATAATTTTTTTATTTAAATTAATTTCTTTATCTAACATATAAACTCCTTTTTGCCTCAGTATTCCAATACAATTTTATTTTAACATATATTTTATTTTTATTAAACAAGTTAATTAGATTTTAAAATCATATTATATGGACATGTAAAAAACATGATTAAAAATCACAGATTGACTGTAAACTTAATCATGTTTTAATTTTAATTATTTTATTACAAAGCTTCTTGTTTAATAAGGGATTATATCCCCCCCCCCCATGTAAAGTTTTGTAAAGTTAGAGTTTGATTAGTTGTAAAGTAATTATTTAGTTTATTCATTAAAACCAACTCCTTATCATATGAAAATGATATCATGTTTTTACTTGTTTTTCAATATGTTTTTAGTTAATTTTAAGTTATTTTTATTTTCTTTTTGTTATTTAAAATACTATCTATTACTAAGTTATCTATTTTATTCTCTAATATAGTATTAATATTTCTAGCACCATATAAATTATAATTAGATAGTTCTATTATTTTATTTACAAAGTTTTTATCTATATTAATAGTTATATCTTGTTGTTTTAATCTTTTTCTTATTTCTAATATATTTTTATTTATAATATCTTTTATATTATCTCTTGTTAATTCATTAAATTGAATTATATGAGTTATTCTATTAATAAATTCTATTTTTAAAACATTTTTTAGTTTATCAAGTATTACTTTATCTTGACTTTGATTAAATCCAATTGTATTTATATTAGAAGTAATATTACTTGTAAAAATAATAATTGCATGTTTAAAATATATTTTATCATTTTTACTATCTGTAATAAAACCTTCATCTAAAATTTGTAAAAATAAATCAATAAAAGCATTGCTAGATTTTTCTATTTCATCTATTAGTATTACTGAAAAAGGATTATTTTTAACACTTTCTAAAATACTATTATGAGAATCATATCCAACATATCCAGGTGGTGAACCTATTAATTTACTAATAGCATGACTTTCTTTATATTCACTTGCATCTATCCTAATTAATTCCATTTTCATATACTTGGCATATTGTTTTACAAGTTCAGTCTTTCCTATTCCAGATTTACCCGTAAATAAAAATGATATTGGTTTTTGATTATTCTTTAAACCTAGTTTTATTTTCTTAGTTTCATTTACTAATATACTAATAGCATTATCTTGACCAATTATTTCTTTTTTTAAATTATTTTCTAAATTCTTTAATTCTTTTAAATTACTTAAATTATTTTCATAAACTGGTATATTAACTTTATTTTTAATTACTTCATTTATATCATTTATACTTACTTCTTTTTTAGAATAATTAGTTTTATCAAGTTCTAAATTATTTAATTTATTCTCTAAAACTAATTCTTGTTTTTTATAATAAGAAGCATTTAAAAAATCTTGTCTTAATAAATATTTATTTTTTTCTTGTTTAATAAATTCTAATTCTTGTTCCATGTTTTCTTGTTTTTTCGTATTTTTATCTTTTTTAAGTTTTCTTAATATACAAACTTCATCTAAAATATCAATTGATTTATCTGGATTTTTTCTATTTAAAATATATTTATCACATAAATTAATAATTGTATCAATTGCCTGATCTTTAATAATTACTTGATGAAATCTTTCATAGATTGGTTTTAATTTTAATAATATTTCTTTGGTTTCTTCCTTTGAAGGTTCTTTTATTAAAATTGTTTGAAAACGCCTTGCTAAGGCTTTATCTTTTTCAATTGAGTTTTTATATTCTATAATAGTAGTTGCTCCAATTAATTTTAATTTACCACGTGCAAGAGCTGGTTTAAATATATTAGATGCATCTATTGCTCCTTCGGCTCCCCCTGCTCCTACTAAGGAATGAACTTCATCTATAAAAAGAATAATATCAGGATTATTTTCTAATTCTTTAATTATTTTATTAACTTTTTCTTCGAATTCACCTCTGTATTTAGTACCAGCAACTAAACTAGCCAGTGATAAAGACATGATTTTTTTATTTAATAATTGGCTTGGAACACTTTTGTTACTTATTTTTAAAGCCAGTCCTTCTACAACTGCTGTTTTTCCTACCCCTGCTTCACCTATTAATAAAGGATTATTCTTTGTTCTTCTTAAAAGTATTTCTATCATTCTATTAATTTCTTTATCTCTTCCTATTACAGGATCTATTTTATTCTCACTTGCAAGTTTTACTAAATCTGTTGCAAATTCATTTATTAATAACTTTTTATTACTTTTGTATTTAGAATTATCATCTTTATTTAAAAACTCTAAATACATATCATCTATATCAATTTCTAAATTATTTAAAATTCTAATTGCAACCCCTTCTCCTTCATCTAAAAGAGATAAAAATAAATCATTTATATTAACACTTTCCCTACCTTCTTCTCTTGTATCAAGAATTGCATTTTCAATTATTCTTTTAAATAAAGGAGTATAAATAAAATAAGAATTTAAACTATTACCATAACCAATTATATTTAATAATTCTTCTTTAAAATTATCATAGAAAATATTATAATCATTTAATTTCTTAGTTAATTCTAAATCTTTATTGCTTAAAATACTTAACATTAAATGTTCTGTTCCAACAAATGGGTGTTTTAACTTCTGCATTTCAATTTTAGCATTTTTTAAGACTTTGGTACAAACTTCATCAAATTTTTGAAACATAGTATTCCTCCATATAATAATATATGTTTTTTTTAAACTTTTACTATTTTTTTAAACGACATTTTATTTAATATTTTTTATTCCATATATTTCATTTATAGGATCAAAAAAGAAAGGAGTTTTAACTGGGTTATAAGTTAAATAACCAAGTATTCCTGTAATAACTATTATTATTACTAAACTTATACTATTTATTAAATAATTATGTTTTCTTTTGCTAATTAAGTAAAAAATAATATTACCTACTATTAAAGTAATTAAATAAATAGTCATGGTTAAAATTAAGTTTTCTCCATATCTATTATAAATAGGTAAATAAATAAGAAAGAATAAAGATATTGTTACTATTACTCCTGTTAATAAACCTAAAATATAATTACTAAATTTAATATTTTTAAGTTTCAAGACTAATAAAGTTATTAAACTAATAATAATTTCACTTGTAAACATTAGTTTTAAATGTTCAAATAAACTTTCATTTACAGGAAATAAAAAGGAAGTTAAAAAATTAGGAAATAAATTATATATATTGTGAAATAAAAATAAAGATAAAAAAATAATAATCGTGTTTATAAATAAAATTTTTTTATTCATTGTATCACCATTATTATTTTAGTAAATTATTTTAAATTTATACTATAATTCTTTTAAGCAAAAACTTGCATAAACAGGAATATATCTAATGTTTTTCTTTTTAGCAAAGTTATCTTCGGTTAATCTAATTGGATTTGCTACACTAAACTTTGAAGTAAATAGAGATAAGGCTTTGGCTTTGGTTAAATTCATATTAAGTATTTCTATTGGTATTATTTCACCCATTCTATTTTGAATTATAAAGTTTATTTCTGATTTACCATCTGATTGATAATAATATAAACTATAACCCATATTTATTAAAGTATTACTAACATTATTTTCTATTAAAGTTCTTCTAATATCATTATCTGTTAAGAACTTCATTTTATTTAAATGTAACATAGTATAAAGTATTCCAACATCATTTGGATATAGTTTAAAACTTTCTATATCTTTATAACTACTTAAAGGACTTTTAATATCATTTAATTTAAAACTTCTATGAATTAAACTATTTACACCTAGAAATTGAATACTTGCTTCATAGTCTTTACTACGACTTCCTTTTTTAATATTTCCGTATTGGAATTTTTTATTCTCTTTTAATAATTGAAAAGGAATACTATTTAATACTTCATTAGTTCTTGGTATATCTATTAAATTTCTAGCATATATCGTTTCTGATTTAATTAAATCAATTATTTTTTGTTTTATACTTTCTATTATTAAATAATCTTTTTTATTAATATAAGAATCTACTACCTCAGGATATCCCCCAGTTATTAAAAAATCATTATATAGGTCAAGTGCCATTTGATGAAAAGGCATTGGTATATTTTTAGTATATGATTCTTTGATAAAATCAACCAATTGCTTTTTACCAGTATTTACCAAAAATTCTTCAAAATCCATTGGATACATTGCTTTAAAATGTAATTCTTCTCCTTTAAATTTAGTTAAATATTCTTTTTTAGATGTTATCATGATTATATGATATTGATTATTTTCATTACCAAATAATTTAATTGCTTTAACTATATAATTATTTTCAACATTATCTAAAATAATTAAAGTATCTTGTTTAAAAATAGTTTCTCCTGATAATACTGATAATTTTAAAATAATTTTATCTGGTATTTTTTCTCTTTTTAAAATATCTAATAAATCTAAATTATTAGTTGTATTGAAGTAAACAATATTTTTATAACATTTTTTTCCAAAGTCTATGACAGAATAAGTTTTACCTACTTGTTTAGAACCATATACAAGTAATGGTTTATAAGCATCTTTTTTCCATCTTAATAAGTCATTATAAATCTTTCGTTCCATAAATCGTTACCTCCCTACATTTATTATAATTAAAGTATATATCTTTTTTTAATTAAAGTCAATTGTTATTTACTGATGAATGTGTTATTATAATAAAGAGGTAGCTATGAATTTATTAATAATATTTTTATCAATTTTGCCAATTTATTTAATTGGACTTTATTATTATAAGAAAGATACAATAAAAGAACCTAAGAGTTTATTGAAAAAATTATTTTTTAGTGGTATTTTAGCCGGGATTGTTGTTGTTGTTATCTCTTTGATAAGTTTTATTTTTTTTCCAAGATTAATGAATA
The DNA here is from genome assembly GCA_934119955.1 of uncultured Bacilli bacterium. Classification (GTDB taxonomy): domain Bacteria; phylum Bacillota_I; class Bacilli_A; order RF39; family UBA660; genus RUG591. Next base: position 100,974 of record CAKOSZ010000001.1, read on the forward strand.
GTGATGAATTAAATAGTTTTGAACTACTTGTTTATTGTTTTATCTTTGTAGCCTTTGTTGAAGAAGTAACTAAATGGTTTATGATATATAAGATATCATATGATCAAGAGTATTTTGATCAATACTTTGATATAATTTTGTATAGTGTTTTTGTAGGACTTGGATTTGCTTGTTTTGAAAATATAATTTATGTTTCAACAAGTAGTCAAGCCTTACAAACTGCTCTTTTAAGAAGTATAACAGCTATTCCAGGACATGCTTGTTTTCAAACTATAATGGGTTATTTTTTAGGTAATTGTAAATTTAATTTAAATGGTTCTTTTAAGAAAAATTTAACTCTTAGTATAATAGTTCCTACTATTTTACATGGAATATATGATTATTTGTTGTTATCTAATAATTTATTATTTTTACTTATTTATTTTATATTTATAATCATTTTATTTGTTGTAACAGTTAAAAAAATAAAACAATCTATTAAATATGATAAAGAAAGAATTAATTATAATATTTGTCCTCGTTGTAATACTTATATTAAATTTAATTATTGTCCAACTTGTGGGTATAAAAAAACTAGTAGTGAGTAAATCACTATTAGTTTTTTAGTATTCACAGTTACCAGGAGTTCTTGGATAAGGAATTACATCACGAATATTTTCAACACCAGTTAGATATATTAATAATCTTTCAAATCCCATTCCAAAACCTGAATGAGGACAACCTCCAAATTTTCTTAAATTTAAATACCATTCCATTGATGAAGCATCCATTTTTAATTCTTCCATACGTCTAACTAATTTATCATAGTCTTCTTCTCTTTGAGAACCACCCATTAATTCTCCTGCACCTGGTACTTCTAAATCAACCGCTGCAACAGTTTCTTGATCAGGATTTAATTTCATATAAAAGGCTTTAATATCTTTTGGCCAATCAGTTATAAATACAGGTCCATTAAAGTATTCTGTTATATATTTTTCATGTTCCTTGGCAATATCCTCACCATATTCTGGTTTAAATTCCCAATCTACCTTGGCCTCTTTTAAAATAGAAATTACATCATGATGAGTTATTCTTGTAAAGTGACTAGTTAATAGTTTATTTAATTTTTCAAGTAAACCTTTTTCAACAAAACTATCAAAGAAATTCATTTCGTCTTTACAATTATCAAGGACATATTTAACAACATATTTAAGCATATCTTCCATGATATCCATATCACCTGCAAGATCACAAAAAGCAATTTCAGGTTCAATCATCCAAAATTCACTTGCATGAGTTTTGGTATTAGAATTCTCTGCTCTAAATGTTGGACCAAAAGTATAAACTTTTTTGTAAGCAAGAGCAAATGTTTCAGCTTCAAGTTGACCTGATACGGTAAGAGCTGTTGTTTTACCAAAGAAATCTTTTGAATAATCAACAGTTCCTGATTTAGCAACTCTATTTAAATCAAGAGTTGTAACTTGAAACATTTGACCTGCACCTTCACAATCACTTGCTGTAATTAATGGAGCATGAAAATATACATATCCTTTTTCTTGAAAATATTTATGAATTGCATAAGCAGCCACACTTCTAACACGAAAAACTGCATTAAACAAATTAGTTCTAGGTCTTAAATAGGCTTGCTCTCTTAAAAATTCTCTTGTATGTCTTTTAGGTTGAATTGGATATTCATCAGGACACTCACCAATTACTTTAATATTATTAACTTTAATTTCAAAGTCTTGTCCACTTCCTTGGGATTTAATAACCACTCCTTCAACTTCTAAACTAGATCCAACTTTTATCTTAGTAATATCTTCAAAATCACTTAAATTATTATCATAAACAAGTTGAATAGTTTTAAAACAAGTTCCATCACTAAAATCAATAAAACCAAATTCTTTTTGTTTACGATGATTTCTAACCCAACCATCTATTACTACTTTCTCTCCCATATACTTTTCTAAATCCATTACGATATCTTTTACATCTATTTTCATATATCCTCCTTTAAAATAAAAGCACTGATTAAAAGAGGCGACTAATCACGGTACCACTCTTCTTATCAGTGCTTGATATCTCTTCTTGATAACGGTTATAAACCGATATTTTCTACTAAATTCAAAAATATACTCCACAGTGTTATTCTTATATTCTTCCTGTTAATTTTCACCAACCATTAACTCTCTAAATGTAACTAAATATAATACTTCTCTGTATCATCGCTTTGATTAGTTATATTATATAACCTTGTTTTCATAAATGTCAATAACTTTATAATAAAAATATACAAATTTATTATACCCATTTATTAATTTTTTATAAATATAATTAACTTTTTTTAAAAATGTGAACAAGTTTCACATTTTAGTTTTCTCAAACCCTTATAGAATAAGACTTTTAAAAAATAAAAAAATTTTTTTCTAACATTTACTAATCTTTTATATTATATTTGGGAGGTAAATATGAGAAAAAATTATAAAACTTAAATATTTTTATTATTAAAATTACTTATTAGAAAGGAGCAAAAAATGAAGAATAAGAAAATTTTACAAGTAAGATATGATAAGTTATTTCACGATTTATTTAATGAAAATGATATGAGTTTACTAGAATGGGCCTCATCTCAAATACTTGAATGTGATGTAAAAGAGATTAAAGGAAAAGTCAGTGTTTTAAATATTAGACTACCAAGAATTAATGAAAATGAAAGAGTAAAATATGTTGATTTAGTAGTTGTTTATAAAAATCAAAAAATAATAATAGAACTTAATAATAATTATCAAGGTTTTTATCTAAGAAATGTTTTATATGCCTTGAATACTTTATCTAATTATTATAATTTTGATAAAGATAATTACTATGATAAAGGAAATTTTTATAAAGTAATACTAGTTAATCTTAATTGGTATAAAACTAAAAATCTTAGTAAAAAAGTTCCTTCTAAAAAAATAATTACATATGATTATCCAATGGATGATATCTTAAAAGAACTATATAATGTTGATTATCTTATTAAAATAATTAACATTAATCTTGATTATTATGAAAAATTAGGTTATGATAATCTTGATAATTATGATAAATTATATAAATTACTAACTGTTGATACAGAAGATAAATTAAAAAAGTTTTCTAAATATGAAGAGTTAAATTATTATAGTAAAAAGTTATATAATTTATCTAATGATAATAAATATTTGGAGGAAATCATGACTGAGGATATGGAAAGAAATTTAAGAGCCGAGGAAAACTATTTGGCCGGATTAACTGATGGGAAACTTGAAGGAAAAAATGAAACTCAAACTCTTATTGTTAAAAATTTATTAAAAAATTCTATTCCTGATGATATTATTATAAACTCAACTAATATATCTTATGAAAAATTAGAAAATATCAAGAAAGAATTAAATAATTAGTAAAAAAATACTAAAAATATAAAAATGCAGTTTTTAAATTGCATTTTTTAATAGTTAAACTTTTTAATATTTATAAATTACATCTTTTAAATACAGTCCTTCGGGGTGACTTGTTCTAAATCCGTTACTTCTATTTTTACTATCAAGTATTTTTTTTACATCATCGATTTCTTTTTTATTAAGTCCTACTTGAATTAATAAGCCAACCATATTTCTTATTTGATATTTAATAAAACCATTTCCTCTAAATGTAAACGTTAAAATATCATTTTTTTCATTAATATCAATACTTCTAATTTCTCTTATATAATTATTTCTAATATCTTTATTTGGAGTAAATGCTTTAAAATCATGAGTTCCAATTAAATATTTTGAACCTTCTATCATTTTATTAAGATCTAGTTTTTTATTAAATTGATAAACATAGTTTCTTTCAATAGGATTATACTCCCCCATATTTAATTTATATTCATATACTTTTTCATAAACCATATATCTTGCATGAAAATTATCATCAACTACCTTAGTACTAATTACATGAATATCACTTGGAAGTAAACTATTCATTGCACATTTTAATTTATACTCAGTTATATTAACTGAAATATCAGCATGACACACCTGCTTTATTGCATGTACTCCTTTATCAGTTCTTCCACTTGCAACTATTTTAGTTTCTTTATTATTAATAAATTTTAAAACATTTTCCATTTCACCTTGAACTGTCCTTAAATTATCTTGCTTAGAGAATCCATTAAAATTAGAACCATCATATGAAAAAGTAATTAAAAAACGCATATACTACCTCACTAATAAACTTAATATCAGTATTATAACATGAATAACTAGATATAACAAATTAATATAATCTAGTTTAAATTTAAAATTTACTTGATTTTTATAAAATCTTAAATAATTCATATAAACATATTCTTCTAATTTATCACTTGCTAAATTATCTAAATTATCTTTAACTAAACCCTGTAAATCTGATCCATCTTCTATCTTATTTTCACTTAAATAATTATTTATTTCACTTAAATAAATTTCTTTAAATTTACTTATTTTCTTTTTTCTTAATTCTTTAAAAGTATATTTACCATGTTTTAATTTAAAATATTTAATTTTTTTATTTTTAATTTCTTTTATAACTATTAATAAATAACTTAAAAAGAAAGATGTTTTAACTAAAATTAATAATATATTTTTTATATCAATTATATTTAAATTTAAACTTATAAATATAAAACCAAGTAATAATATACCTGAAATATCTGTCATGAATTGAATACTTTTATTTCTTGAATGATAGAAAAGTTCATATATTAAAATATAAATTAAAATTAATAAATAAATATTTTTAACAACAATAAGCGTTATTGATAAAAGAATAAGTGTTATTAAAAGAGTAATACTATTTAAATTAGTTAAAGTAATATTATCATGTAGTTTTTTTATTTTCCCAAACATTTTTATACACTTCCTTTATTAAGTCTTTTATATCTTTATAATTTTTTAATTTTATATTATAATTCCTTGCTTTATTTGAAAATGAAACTAAATCTGGTAATTCTATGTTATTATTATTTAAAAATTCTTTATCATTAAAAACAATATTTGTTTTATCATTTATTACCATTTTATTATCTTTAAATATTATTAAATAATCTGTTAATTCATATAAAATATTTATATCATTTGAAATAATTATAATAGTTTTTTTATATTTTCTTTTTAAATCTAATAAAATATTTTTAATTAATAATTTATTATTTTTATCTAAATCATTACTAAGTTCTAAAATAATTATATCAGGATCTATTATTAAATTAAGAGATAAATTAAGTAAATAAGTTTCACTTGTTGATAAATTCTTTATTTCTTTGTTTAAATATGTATTATCAAGTCCTACTAAGGATAAAATAGATTCTATTTTAGATAGATATGAATTACTACCTATTTTAAGTTTGCTAAGTTGTAAGTAGAATTCATCTTTTACATATTTAGTTAAATATAATTTATCAAGTTTAACATAACTAATTAAATTTAAATTATATTGATTTATATCTAAATCATTTATTAAAATAGTTCCTGTATAATTTTTATTTTTTAAAATTATATCTGGTAATAAATTATTGTTTAAAATACCAGTTATTTTACTTGCTTTAATTAAAATATTTAAATTATTAAATTCTTCTGTATTTATATTTAAAAGTTTTATTTCCATAAATTATCCTCCAAAGAATCTAAATCATAATATATTTTATCAATTAAATCATAAAATTTTAATTTAATTGATAAATCTATTATAAAAGGTAATTCTAAACCTATTTTTCTTAAATAATTATCCATATTAAATGTTTCTTCTAAATTACCTATTAAAGATATTTTATAATCATTTAAAAGATAAATTAAATTACTATTATAAATTGTATTTAAATTACTAGTAATATTTATAATAGTTAAACCTTCTTCATTTAATTTTTTTAATTTTTTTAACATAAATGGTAAAGTTTCTTTATCTAAGTTATTAAAAGCATCATCTAATATTAAGATTTTAGGTTCATGCATTAAAGATATAATTATTTTTAGTTTATTTATTTCGTTTCTTGATAAATTTTTTATATTTTTATTTAATAAGTTTTCTATTTCAAAAAAACTTGCTATTTTAGTTAATCTTTTATTTATCTTATACTCATTATAACCTAGATTTTTTAAAGGTAAAATTAATTCATCTTTAACTTTTTTAGTTAAAAAGACATTTAGAAAGTTAGAAACTACTCCTATTTTTTCTATATATTTTAAAACATTTTTTTTATTTAAAATAATATTTTCAATTTGAATTACATCAGTAGTTGGAATAATTGCACATAAAAGTTTTGTTAAAGTTGTTTTACCACTTCTATTTGGAGCAATAATACTTACATAATCTCCCATATTTATATCTAAATTAAGATTAGTAAATTTTTTAGTTTCATCTATTTGATAGTTTAATTTATTAATTTGTAAAATAGTCGTCATATTGTCCTCCTATAATAAGTATAATAAATAATGTCAAAAAAAAGTAGACTAATTTACATTAATCTACATAAGTATATAACTCATTTTTAATAGAATCATAATTTGTTAGGCTAGAAACTACTTTATTGTTTTTTATTTTCAATAAAGTTGGTACAACTAATTTTAGGGTTGTAACATCATTTGTTACTACTAAATCATCTGCTAAACACATATTATTACGACTATTACTTAAATCAAGTTGATATAATGGTATTTTTTTACTAGAATTATTATATTTTTCTATTATACTTTGATATAAACTAGCACTATCTTCATCCATTTCATAAGCAACTACTAAGTATTCTTCATCACTTCTGTTTAAAATAGAACCACATGTGATTTTTTCAGTTTGCACCTCGGCAGTATAATTAATATTATTTTCTTTGGTAAATAAATTCCATTCTCCTGTTTTTATTTTAGTAAATACAAACATTAAACCAATAAATGCTATAACAGAACAAGCAATTATTACTCCATTTTTTACATTTTTATTAGTTGAATTCATTTCGTATTCACGCATACTAACTTTTTCTTTTTTTAATTTTTTTTGCATTTCTTTTTTCTTCATAGTAACCTCTCTTGTCAATTAAATTTTATCATATTTATCTAAAAAAATAAACATTTTTATTGATTAACAGATAATTTCCTTTTTATAAGACTTAAACATTTAGTAAAAGTATTTGTACTTATATTCATTATTGTTTCTATTTCTTTTTGATTTAAACCACTTATTTTTAGTTCTAAAACAACTGAGGCTTCCAAAGGAAGAGAATTTAATATTTTAATATATTTATTTTTTAATTCTTGAATATCTAAGTACATATATGGATCAATTGCATTTTTATCTTCTAATACATCTAAAAGAATAGTATTGTTATATGATGTATAATAAGAAATTGAGGTGTTTAAAGCCTTTTTTTTATTAGTATCATTATCTCTTATTTCAGTATTTAATTTATTATGAATGCAATGACTAAGATAAGTATAAAATTTTGTATTTTGATTATCTTTATCATTATAGTTTTTAATAGCGTCTATTAAGGCTATGTTTGCAACTTGAACTAAATCTTCTAGTTCATATCCCATATCTTTTACTTTTCTTAGTTTTTGATTACAAATTGTTATTATTAAGGGTTTATATTTTTCAAGCATTACTTCATAGCAATCTTCATTTTCATTAATCATATATAGTATTTCATAATCATCTGTTTCTTTATACATATTACCTCTTTCTTATTAATTCATATATCATAATACCAGCTGCAACTGAGGCATTTAAACTATTAATTTTTCCATACATTGGGATGGAAACAACATAATCACATGATTCTTTAACAAGTCTTGACATACCAAAACCTTCACTTCCAATTATTAAAACTGATTTTTCTGGGTAATTAATTTCTTGATAATTAGATGCATTCATATCAGTTCCTATTATCCAAAATCCTAATTCTTTTAATTTTGAAATTGTTTGATTTAAATTAATTACTTGGCATACATTAACATTATATAAGGCACCAACACTTGTTTTCATAACTGTTTCATTAACAGAAACAGATCTATTTTTTGGTAAAATTATTCCATCTATTCCTGATGCTTCAACAGTTCTAATAATTGCTCCTAAATTATGAGGATCTTCTAAATGATCAAGAATTACTAATTTATTAGAATCTTTAACTAAATCATCAAATTTAGTATATTCAAAATTCTTAACATCCATAATTATTCCTTGATGATTATTATTAATCATTTTATCAAGTTCATATTTTTCTTTATATACAATAGGCAAATTCAATTTTTCTATTAAAGATAAAATATTTTTTTCATTAAATTTATTAGTACAATATACTTTTTTAATTATTTTTTTATCTTGAAAATTTCTAAGTATTTCTAAACAATTATTTCTACCACTTACTAACATACTTCACCTAGAATTATCTTAATTATTTCTTCTATCCTTTCTATATTATTTTCTAATTTTAAATAACCAAATAAAGCCTCTAATCCAGTTGCATTTCTATATGTTTGAATACTACAACTTTTAGGATGAGTTTTACTTTTTTGATTTCTTCCTCTTTTAATTACATCAAGTTCAAGGCTTGTAAAAACATTTTTATTCATTAATTCTTCTAATATTCTTGCTTGACTATTAGCACTTACAAAGTTAAGAGATTTTTCTTGTAATTCTTTTACATGATTTATACCAAGATTAATTAAATATTCTCGTATATAACTCTCATAAATACTATCTCCAAGATAAGCAAGTGCTAATGAAGAAACTTCTACTACTTTCATAAATCACCTACTAATTAATTTATATACTTTATATAAACTTATTTCATTTCTTGATAACGATATAATATCATTTATTAAAGTACTATACCATTTATGATAAACGTTATAATACATAAAAATTATTTTAGCAATATCTTGTTCATAAAAATCAAATTCTATTTTATCTTTAACTAAACCTTTAAAAGTTTCTATTACTTTTTTTTCATATTCAACCTTACTTAATGCTTTACTTTTACTTAAAGATAAATTATTTATTATATCATTTAAAGTCATTTTTACCCCCTTTTATCTTATAATTTAATAATTTTAAAACCTTCTCTTGTATCTAAAACTTTATAACCTAAGTCAGCAATTTTTAAACGAACTTTATCGGCTTCTTCGTAATTTTTTTCAGATTTTAATTTGTTTCTTAAATTAACTAATTCTAATACTTCTTCTGGAATACTATTAGAATCTACTAAATTAAGAGATAAAACTTTATCAAATGATTTAATTAATTCTAATTTGGTATAATCGTTCATATCACTTTTTAAAACATCATAAACAGTTGTAATAGCAAGAGAAGTATTTAAGTTATTAGATAAGGCATCTTTAAACTGATTATTATAAGTATCATATAATTCTTGATTTAAAACATCTTTTTCTTTATTTAAAGTATTAATTCTTTCTTTTAGTTTTTTGTATTCAAATAAAGATTTATCTAGGGCTTCATAAGAAAATTCAAGATTTTTTTGATAATGACTTAGTAATACCATATATCTATATGATAAAGGATCATATCCTTTTTCTTCAAGAAGAGATACCGTTAAAAATTCTCCTTTACTCTTACTCATTTTACCATTTTTATCATTTAAATGTTCAACATGGAACCAATAATTACACCATTTATGACCAAGATATGCTTCACTTTGAGCAATTTCATTTGTATGATGTGGGAAAATATTATCAACACCACCACAATGAATATCTAAGTATTCGCCTAAATATTTAATTGAAATACCAGAACACTCTATATGCCAACCAGGGTATCCTAGTCCCCAAGGTGAATTCCATTTTAATTCTTGATCTTGAAATTTTGATTTAGTAAACCATAAAACAAAGTCTGCTTTATTTTTTTTATTTACATCTTCAAAAACATTATCCCTAGCACCAATTAATAAATCATCTTGATTATGATTAGTTAAACAGTAATAATCATTAAGTTTTGAGGTATCAAAGTAAACATTACCATTACTTAAATAAGCAAATCCATCATTAATCAACTTAGAAATTATTTCAATATAAAAATCAATTAAAGAAGTAGCAGGAACAACTATTTCTGGTTTTTTAATATTTAATTTTTGACAATCTAAAAAGAAAGCATCCGTATAGAATTTAGCAATTTCAAGAACACTTTTATGTTCTCTTATTGCCCCTTTTAGCATTTTATCTTCCCCAGTATCAGCATCACTTGTTAAATGACCAACATCAGTTATATTCATAACTCTTTTAACTGGATAACCAAGATATTCTAAGGATTTTTCAAGTAAATCTTCTTCAATATAAGATCTTAAATTACCAATATGAGCATAGTGATATACCGTAGGACCACATGTATACATTTTAACTACCTCGCTGGTTGGTTTAAATTCTTCTATTTTTCTTGTTAAAGTATTATATAATTTCATAAGTACCTCCAATACAAAGTATTATACACTTTTTATAAAACTATGACAAGTAATTGTAAACTATTTTTATTTTTTTTAGGCATTAAAAAAGTTCATCACTTTTTAGTAACAAACTTTTTAACTTATTTAATTAAATCTGCTTGGTATAGTTTTTGATATTTTAAAGATTTTTTCATTAAAGTTTGATGAGTTCCCTCGGCTACTATTTTACCTTTATCAATCATGATAATTTTATCACTATTTACAATAGTAGATAATCTATGTGCAATTATTAAAATTGTATATTTACCTTTTAAGTTATGAATTGCTTTTTGAATTTTTTCTTGGGTTTCATTATCAAGAGCACTGGTTGCTTCATCAAAAAGAATTATTTCTGTTTTCTTAATTAAGGCTCTGGCAATTGCTAAACGTTGACGTTCTCCTCCTGATAAAGTTACCCCACCTTCTCCAACAATTGTATCATACCCATCTGGTAAACTCATAATAAAATCATGTAAACAGGCTGTTTTACAAGCCTTAATCATTTCTTTATCAGTGACTTTATCTTTAACTAAAAGTAAATTATCTCTTATTGATAAATTAAATATATAAGGATTTTGCGTAATAACTGACATATTATTTCTAATCGCATCTTTGGTTAAAGTATTTATATCTATTCCATCTATAAATATTTTATTATCCATAACATCATATAATTTACTTAATAAACTAAATATTGTTGATTTACCAGATCCACTTTTACCAACAAATGCAACTGTTGTATTGGCTTTAACTGAAAAACTAACATCATGTAAAATTTCTTTATTTTTTTTGTAAGAAAAACTAACATTTTTAAATTCAAAGTCACCATTAATATGATTTAAATTAATTTTACCAAATTTTTCTTTTGTAAATTTTTCTCCATCTATTATTTCATAAACACGATTTGCAGATAAATTAAATGATTTAATACTTTCCATCATACTAACAAAATAATTAACAACATACTTCATTTTAGATTTATACATATATAAAACTACAAAGTTACTAGCAGTTAATAAATCAAACTTAGTTAAAATAACACCTAGAAAATAGAAAAAATAATCAAACACTTCATTTATTTCATCACTTATTAAAAAGAATTTATTATTTTTAAGTGATAGTTTAATATTTTCATCATTTACTTCACTTACTCGTTTATCATATTTTTTCATAAAAACATTTGTTGAGTTTAAAACTTTAACATCTCGTACACCACGAATTAATTCAGTTACAAATCCTGTATTCTTATCATCTAAATCACGAATTTTTTTATATCTTTGATAATAATATTTCATTCTCTTTTTAGATATAATTATTTCTTTAATACCACTTAAAACAAAATATAAAAACATAATTTTTGATATAGTAAAGATAACTATAAATATACCTAAATTACTACATATTTCAATTATTATATTAATTAAATTATCAAATATTCTAGCAATTACATCAGCATCACTTCCAAGTCTTTCAATAAATAAACCTGTTCCATGTTCATCAAATGTTTTACATGATAAATTAAAGGTTTCTTTTATTAGTTCTTTTTGAATATTATAGACAATTTTAACAATATACTTTTTATAAACTATTCTTGATATAAAGGCTAAAACATGACCAGTTGAATAAACAATAAATAAAAATGCTGCTATTCTTAATAAGCTTTCATATAAACCATTATTTAAATTTAATAATAATTTTGCTGATAAAATAGGTGTTAATATACTAATTGGCAATGATAAAACTGATAGAATAATGCATAAGATTAAACTTTTCTTATTATTTTTAACAAATTTATAGGTTTTTTTTAAGTTTTTAAAAGTACTTTTAATATCTTCTTTGGTTAATTTTTTATTATTTTCCATAATATTCCCTTTTCTTTCATAGAAATATTATCATTATAGTTAACTGGAAAGTCAAGCATTTTTGAATTTTTACTTGATTTTAAATAAATATATGCTATTATATTTGGAGGAAGTGATTATATGAATTATAATTTAAATATTTATATGGATACTACTAATAAAGAAATATTTATTAAAAGTATAGATGCTAAGTTTTTAGAACTTATTAAAAATACGCATGATGAAGAATATTTTCATATAGATATTCCTACTTTAATAGATATTATTAATCATAATATTAGTATTAGTTTTGTTCAAATTGAAAATAATAAAAAATTAGTAAGGTAATTACTAATTTTTTAATTTACATTTTTTAGTTAAAACTTACAATTATTTATTATATAATTAAATATATTAATACTTGTTGCTTTATTATAATGCACACTATCATTTTTAAAACCTTTAAAGTTTTTAAATCCTATTCCGTTAAAAGTATCACAGTAATATACACCATTCAAAGCATTTTTTTGTTTTTGATTAAAACTAATTATTTTTTTATTGTATCCGGATGAAATATTACCATCAGCATCGGGGTTAACTGAAATAAATCCTACTTTATGATTTTTCCAAGTTGTTTTTGCTAGATTTGATAATCTTTCACCATAATTTGCTTTATCAAAATGATGTAAATCATTACGACCTAAATTACAAAATATATAATATCTTTTATTTGGATTTTTATTTAATATTTCATTAACTCTTGGAATTGCTGTATCTATAAACCAATTTATTCCCATTGAACCCTTAGATATAATTGTTACATTAGAAGGAATATTTTTTCCTACATAATTTTTCATACCAACAAATCTAGAATCACCTATTAAAATGAAACCATCCATTGGCTCTTCTATTATATTCATCTTGCAACTAATAACATTATAATTACCAGCTTTATCATAAATAGTAATTGCAGCACTATTTAAACGAGAATTAACTATAATTGTATTATTTATATAGGAATAATTATTGTAAACATAATTTTTAATACCAGATGTTTTATCACTTGCATTTATCTTAAATGTACTAGTTTCATCTTTAACTGTAACAGTACAACTACCAGTAGGTTTATCTTTATCTATATTACTTACTGTTATATTACTTTTTATAATATTACTATTCTTATCGTATGAAATGAATTCATATGTACCATTACTTGTTACTGAATAAGTATAATTTTTATTATTTACAATTACTCCATTTGGTAATCTTAAATACATGAAATCTAGTTGATTAACATTTATTTTAATATTTACTACATCATTTGTATATTCTGTTTTATCCAAAGTTAAAGTAATTTGTTCCTTAACTTTTTTTATATGTCTTGTTACTTGGTAAAAACTTCCCATTGAATTTGTAACACTATATGTTATTGTATAATCAGTTGCCGAACCTTCTTGTTTGGTTTTAACCTTATTTGTTAAATTACCATCTAAATCATCAACTGCTAAAAATCCAGGTTCTTTATAAGATTCACTTTCTTTTAAAGTTAATTCTTTGTCTCCTAATAATTCAATATAAGGGTAACTCATTGTTTTATTAATTACATAAATAATTCTTTCTTGCTTAATGTTTTTAAATTCATAGGTTAATTTATAACTACCAATTTTACTAGTATCAACTGTTCCTGTAATATTTACTTCTTTACTATAATCATTATTTAAATTATCAACTGCTAGGTATCCTGAATCTTGATATTTACTATTTAAAAAAATTATTTCTTCTTTTTTACCTTTTAAGGTCAAAGAATATTTTATTTCTTCATTTGGTTTATCTGGTTCTTTATCAGGATTTTTGTTTGGCTTTTGAATGGGAGTATTAGGATTATTGTTATCACTATTATTAGATTTAGTACTAAGTATTATTATTTGAATTAAAATTATTAGCAATAATACTGCTATTACAAGGATAAATATTTTATCAAATTTATTATTCTTTTTCATATCTTACTCCACAATTATAATAACATAATTTTAAAAAAAAGAAAACTATTTCTAGTTCTCTTCATTAAATTCATTTTCTAATACTTCAAGTGGTTCATTGTCAGAAAAAGCAGTTTCAAGATCAAAATCAACATTTTGATAAGCCTTAATGCCAGTTCCTGCTGGAATTAATTTACCAATAATAACATTTTCTTTTAATCCTTGTAAATGATCTACTTTTCCTCTTATTGCAGCATCTGTTAAGATTCTTGTAGTTTCTTGGAATGATGCAGCAGATAGGAATGAATCAGTTTCAAGTGATGCTTTGGTAATACCAAATAATACTGGTACACCTGTTGCAGGACGTTTACCTTCAAGAATTGTTTTCTTGTTTCCATCAGTAAACTCAAAGAAGTTAACAAGTGATCCTGGTAATAAATAAGTATCTCCTGAATCTACAACTCTAATTTTAGAAATCATTCTTCTAGCAATTATTTCAACGTGTTTGTCTGAAATTTCAACACCTTGACTACGATATGCATTTTGAACTTCTTTTAAAATATATTCTTGGGTTGTAAGTGGATCAGTTACTACTAATAATTCTTTTGGACTGATTGCACCTTCGGTTAATTTATCACCTGGATTTACCATATCACCCTTTTCAACTCTTAGTTTAGCACCATAGTTAGTAACATGTTCTTTTGTCTCTAAATCATTTTTAACACTAATCTTGAATTTACCATGATCTTCAACAATTTTTGTTACTTTACCACTAATCTCAGCAATAGTTGCTTTTCCTTTTGGATTTCTTGCTTCAAATAATTCTTGAACACGTGGAAGACCTTGGGTAATATCCTCACCACCTGCAACACCTCCGGTATGGAAAGTACGCATTGTAAGTTGGGTACCTGGTTCTCCGATTGATTGAGCAGCCATAACACCGATTGCTTCCCCAATTTCAACAATATTACCAGTTGCAAGATTTCGACCATAACATTTACAACATACACCATGATGAGTATTACATGTTAATACTGATCTAATTTCAACACTTTCAATTCCGGCTGAAACAATCTTTTCAGCAATACTTTCAGTGATTAATTCATTTCTTTCAACTAAAACTTTCTTAGTTTCAGGATGTACTACTTGTTTACTAGCATATCTTCCAACAATACGATCATATAATTTTTCAATTACAGAACCATTTTTATCATTGATAAATGCTCTTACTTCAACACCTTGATCAGTACCACAATCTTCTTCTTTAACAATAATATCTTGACTAACATCAACTAAACGTCTTGTTAAGTATCCAGAGTCGGCTGTCTTTAAGGCAGTATCGGCTGAACCTTTTCTAGCACCGTGAGTTGATAAGAAGAATTCACTAACTGATAATCCTTCACGGAAGTTTGAAGTAACTGGAATTTCTACTGGTTCACCATTTGGTTTAGCCATAAGTCCTCTCATACCAGCAAGTTGGGTAAAGTTAGAGATATTACCACGTGCTTTTGAGTTCATCATCATGAATATTGGATTATCAACATCAGTTTTAGCATATTCTTCAAGTTCTTTTTGAACTTCATTTTTAGCCTCGTTCCATGTATCAATTACTTTGTTAAATCTTTCTTCATTAGTAATCAAACCTCGAGTATATTGTTTATTAATAGTTTCTACCATTTTATTGGCTTCTTCGATTATTTTTCCTTTATTTTTACTTATTGTAACATCTGCTGCTGATACAGTAATACCAGCAATTGTTGAATATTTAAATCCCAAATCTTTAAGTCTATCTAGCATCATAGAAGTTTCAGTTGTTTTGTAACGTTTAAATGTTTGAGCAATAATGCTTTCAAGAGTTCCCTTAGCAAAAGGTTTTACAAGAGGCATATTTTTAATTGCTTCCTTAATATCTGTTCCTTTTTCTAAGAAGTATTTATTAGGAGTTATCTTTTGAATGTTTTCATCGGTTGGTTCATTTAAATAAGCAAATGAATCTGGTAAGATTTCATTAAATATTAATTTACCAGGAGTTGTTACTAAATATTTACCTTTTTGCGTATCAGTAAATAATTTATATTTAAAAGAGTCAACTGGAAGAGCAATTCTTGTATGAAGTGTTATTTCACGTCTTTCATAAGCCATGATTGCTTCATTTGAATTTTTAAATACTCTACCTTCTCCTTCAAGACCTGCTTTTTCCATTGTAATATAATAGTTACCAAGAACCATATCCTGACTTGGTGTAACAATTGGGCTACCATCTTTTGGATGTAAGATGTTGTTTGCACCTAACATTAATAATCTTGCTTCTGCTATTGCTTCTTCGGATAATGGTACGTGAACTGCCATTTGGTCTCCATCAAAATCAGCATTGAAAGCAGGACATACAAGTGGATGTAAACGAATTGCCTTACCACCAATTAGTTTAGGTTCAAATGCTTGAATACCTAATCTATGTAAAGTAGGAGCACGGTTTAACATTACTGGATGTTCTTTAATTACATCTTCAACAACATCCCAAACAAGTGGATCTTTATTTTCAATTAAACGTTTTGCAGCCTTAATATTAGAAGCAATATTACGTTTAATTAAACCATTTATTACATGTGGTTTAAATAATTCAAGAGCCATATCTTTTGGAATACCACATTGATACATTTTTAAATCTGGTCCAACAACAATAACTGAACGACCTGAATAGTCAACACGTTTACCAAGTAAGTTTTGACGGAATCTTCCTTGTTTACCTTTTAACATACTAGAAAGTGATTTCAAAGGACGATTTCCAGCACCTGTAACACTTCTACCACGTCTACCATTGTCAAATAATGAATCAACTGCTTCTTGTAACATACGTTTTTCATTTTGAATAATTATTTGAGGAGCATTTAAATCTATTAATTTCTTTAAACGATTATTACGATTAATTACTCTCCTATATAAATCATTTAAATCACTTGTTGCAAATCTACCACCATCAAGTTGAATCATAGGACGAAGTTCAGGTGGAATAACTGGAATACAATCCATAATCATCCATTCAGGACGGTTATCAGATTTATAGAATGCATCCAAAACATCTACTCTTTTTAATAAACGAACACGTTTTTGTCCTTGGGCAGTTTCAAGTTCTTTTTTAATTTCATTAATCTCTTTTTCAAGATCAACTTGTTTTAAAAGTTCTTTAATTGCCTCAGCACCCATTCCAACTTTAAAACCATCACCATATTTTTCATAATATGCACGATATTCTTTTTCAGATAAAGTTTGTTTATTTTCAAGAGGTGTAATACCTTTATCAATTACAACATAACTAACAAAATATAAAACTTCCTCTAAATCACGTGGTGACATATCAAGAACAAGTCCCATTCTACTTGGTACACCTTTAAAATACCAAATGTGTGAAACAGGAGAAGCAAGTTCTATGTGTCCCATTCTTTCACGTCTTACCTTGCTTCTTGTAACTTCAACACCACATCTATCACAAACGATATTTTTGTATCTTACACGTTTATATTTACCACAAGCACATTCAAAGTCTTTGGTTGGTCCAAAAATCTTTTCACAAAATAATCCATCTCTTTCAGGACGAAGAGTACGATAATTAATTGTTTCTGGTTTTTTAACCTCTCCATAACTCCATGAACGTATCATTTCAGGGGATGCAATACCTATTTTTAAGGCTTCAAATTTATTTACTTCTATCATTAGAAATCCCCTCCTTCTTCTAATTCATCTAAATCTTCATTTTCATCAAAGTCTTCATCAAAATCTTCGTCGAAGTCTTCATCATCTAAATCGTCTAAATCATCATCAACATCTTCATCAGTTACTGGTGGTAATTCTATTTCATCAATATCTAATTTGATATCATCTTTATATTCATCTTCTTCAATTTGTTTTAAATCTAGTACTTGATTTTCATCATTTATAATTTTTAAATCTAATCCAAGTGCTTGGAATTCTTTCATTAATACTCTAAATGATTCTGGAACACCTGCTTGATTAATATCTTGACCTTTAACAATTGCTTCATATACTTTAACACGACCAATTATATCATCAGATTTAACAGTTAAGATTTCTTGTAATGTATGAGCAGCACCATAAGCATATAATGCCCAAACTTCCATTTCTCCAAATCTTTGTCCACCAAATTGAGCCTTACCTCCAAGAGGTTGTTGAGTAACTAAACTATATGGTCCAGTTGATCTTGCATGTAATTTATCATCAACCATGTGATGTAATTTAATCATATACATAACACCAACAGCAACACGGTTTTCAAATGGTTCACCAGTTCTTCCGTTATAAAGAATAGTTTTTCCATCTGGATCCATTCCTGCTTCTTCCATCATAGCTTTTATATCATCAGTTTTAGCCCCATCAAATACCGGAGTTGCAATATGAACGCCTAATTTTTTAGCAGCATATCCTAAGTGTAATTCAAGAATTTGTCCAATATTCATACGACTTGGAACACCCATTGGATTTAACATAATATCAACTGGGGTACCATCTGGTAAGAATGGCATATCTTCTTGTGGTAAGATAAGTGAAATAACACCCTTATTACCATGACGACCTGACATCTTATCACCAACTTGAATTTTACGTTTTTGAATTATATAAATTCTAATTACTTTTGATACACCTGCTGGTAATTCATCATTTTCTTTTCTTGAATAAATTTTAACATCATGAACAATTCCATCTCCTCCATGTGGTACACGAAGTGAGGTATCACGTACTTCACGAGTTTTTTCACCGAAAATAGCATGTAATAATTTTTCTTCACTAGTAAGTTCAGCCATACCTTTTGGTGTTACTTTACCAACTAAAATATCACCTTCCTTAACCTCAGTTCCTATCATAACAATACCATTTTCATCTAGGTTCTTACGAGCTTCCTCAGACACATTTGGAATATCTCTGGTTATCTCTTCTGGACCTAATTTAGTATCACGGCATTGCATTTGATAATCTTCCATATGAAGTGATGTATATGCATCATCTTTAACTAAATTTTCATTTAAAATAACAGCATCTTCGTAGTTATATCCGTTAAATGTCATAAAAGCAACAACAACGTTTTTACCAAGAGCAAGTTCACCCTTATCAGTACTTTGACCATCTGCTATAACTTGTCCACGTTTAACTGTATCACCACATCTTACGATTGGTCTATGATGTTGACAAGTTCCAGCATTTGAAAGTTCATAATTTGCTAAGAAATAAACATCTTTATCAAGAGCATTTTTAATAACTATCTTTTTAGCATCAACATAATCAACTACACCATCTGCTTTGGCAACAATTACAGCCCCAGAATCTTTGGCTGCAATATATTCAACACCTGTTCCAATAAATGGAGCCTCAGCCCTTAAAAGTGGTACAGATTGACGTTGCATGTTAGCACCCATCAATGCACGAGTTGCATCATCGTGTTCCAAGAATGGAATACAACTTGTTGTAACTGCAACTACTTGTTGAGGAGAAACGTCAACATAATCAACATCATCAGATTTAGCCATGATATTTTCACCCTTATATCTAGCCGTTACATGATCTGGAACAATACGATTATTATCATCTGTTTCAATTGTTGCTTGACTGATAATAAATTCAGCCTCCTCGTCAGCAGTTAAATATTTAACTTCATCAGTTAATTTTCTATTTTCAACTTTACGATATGGAGTCATAATAAATCCATATTCATCAACCTTGGCATAACTTGCAAGGGAAGTAATAAGTCCAATGTTTTGTCCTTCTGGTGATTCAATTGGACAAATTCTTCCGTAGTGACTAGCATTAACATCACGTACTTCTACACCAGCTCTATCTCTTGATAATCCACCTGGTCCAAGAGCTGATAATCTTCTTTTATTAGTAAGTTCAGCAAGTGGATTGGTTTGATCCATAAATTGAGATAATTGACTACTTCCAAAGAACTCTTTCATAGCAGCCGTAACTGGACGAATATTAATTAAAGTTTTAGGTGTTACTTCATCCATTTCCTGAGTTGTCATACGTTCACGGATAACTCTTTCCATACGAGCAACCCCAATACGGAATTGATTTTGTAAAAGTTCACCTACTTGTCTAATTCTTCTGTTTCCTAAATGATCAATTTCATCAAAATTACCAACACCATGTAATAAATTTAAATAATAAGAAACTGATGCATAAAAATCAGAAATAG
Source organism: uncultured Bacilli bacterium (assembly GCA_934119955.1). Lineage (GTDB taxonomy): Bacteria > Bacillota_I > Bacilli_A > RF39 > UBA660 > RUG591. Next base: position 121,443 of record CAKOSZ010000001.1, read on the forward strand.
TTAAACGTTTAACATCAATATTATAATCATTTCCAACAACAATTAATTTCTCTTTTTTGTTATTTGGATTATAAATTTTAACTGTTTGAACCTTAGAATTACTATCTAAATCAGTATTAATTTTAACTTCAATTAAATTATAACCATTATTAAATATTGTTTTTAAGTCTTCTAGTATTTCTTTACTAACAACTGTATCTTTTGGATATTTAATTTCGCCATCAACTTCAATATCCTCAGCAAGTACTTGTCCAAGTAATCTATCACATACATTTAATTTACGATTAAATTTATAACGACCAACACGAGCCAAATCATATCTAAATTCATCAAAAAATCTTGTAATTAATTGGTTTTTAGAACTATCCAAAGTTGCTGGTTCACCTGGTCTTAATTTTTCATATATTTCTATTAAAGCTTCATCTGTATTTCTAGTTGAATCTTTACTAATTGTATTTTCTAAATATTCATCCTTCCCAAATACTTTATAAATATCTTCATCACTAGATAATCCAAAAGCTCTTAAAAGTGTAGTTAGAGGCACCTTTCTTGTTCTATCAATTCGAACATATACAACATCTCTTGCATCTGTTTCAAATTCTAGCCATGTTCCACGGGTAGGAATTATTTGTGATGTTATAACATTACGTCCATTTTTATCAATCTCACGATTAAAATAAACACTAGGACTTCTTACTAATTGGCTAACAATAACACGTTCAGCCCCATTAATAATAAATGTTCCACTGTCTGTCATAACAGGCATATCACCCAAGAATATTTCTTGTTCTTTAACCTCACCTGTTTCATGGTTAAATAATCTTACTTCAACTTTTAAAGGTTGTGAGTAAGTAGTTTCTCTGTCTTTACTTTCTTTAATTGAATATCTTGGTTCATCAAAATGATAATCACCAAATTCAAGTGATAAAGTACCAGAAAAATTTTCAACTGGAAATAAGTCATCAAATACTTCTTTTATACCAGTATCAATAAACCATCTGTAACTCTTTTTTTGAATTTCCAATAAGTCTTTTAATTCATAAGTATTTTTAATCCTAGAAAAGGATCTTCTTTGACGATAATCGCCACAATTAATAAGCTTATAAGCCATTAAAATTCACCCCTATACACTAATTTTTTTCTTAACATATTTAAATTTCTAATACGTCGCCAATTTATATTAATAACACAATTTTCTTCAATAGTCAACAACATTTTAAAGAAATTATGTAAAAACCTTTACTTTTTTTCAAAACATTTACACTATAATATTCACTCATATCTTTTATAAATGATTTAGCCCCTTGTTCTTTCCTAATTACTAAGTAAATAACCCCATTTTCAGTCAAATGATTTTTACTTTCTATAATAAGTTCGTACAACTTAACCTTCCCCACTCTAATAGGTGGATTAGTAATAATATAATCAAATTTTTCATCTATACAAGAATAACCATCACTATTTATTACTAAACAATTACATTTATTATCACTAATATTCATTTTACTCAAATGAACTGCTCGTTTATTAACATCTATCATTGTAACACTAGTATTTTTTAACTTAGAAATAACTACTCCAATTGCCCCATAACCACATCCAAGATCTAATACCTTACCTTTAATATCTAATTTTAAAACCGTATCAAGTAGTAAATAAGTTCCATAATCAAGTTCTCCCTTAGAAAAAACTCCATTATCAGTTTTAAATGTAAATGACTGATTCAAAAAACTAATTTTAAATTCTTGGATTTCACTTTTTAAATTATCATCATTCAAGAAATAATGTCCCATATTCACCTCAAAGTAAAAAGAAGCAACTACTTAAATATAAATATAGTTACTCCTTTCTTAATTCGTTATTTTACAACAAATTATTTTTAATTGCAAGCAATAATCTGCTTTTTTCTTATTTTAATTACATTTTCTTATTTTTTTAAATAAAATCAATTAATTCAACATTATTAACATCATAATTTAAAGATTTAACAATAGAATCTATTTCATATTCATCAAAAGAAGATTTAATTTCATCTCTTGTTTTAAAAAATATTCCTACTTGATACATAAATAATTCTTTAATTGTATTTTTTTCAATTCCAATACTAAGTAAATATTCAATAATATCAAGAACTTTTTCTTGATTAATTTCTATACACTCTTCAATATAATCATAATTATAATCTTTAATATCTTTTATATCTAAATCCGTGTATCCTAATTGTTTTAAAAAATCCATTTTAGATACCTCCTAACAATTTAGTAATTTCATTTTCAACTAACTTATACTCATCTTTTTTAATTACACTTTGATAAGTTAAAGCAATTATTAAAGCATAAGTACCAGGAATATTTCTACCTTTTAAATAATTATAAATACGAATTGTTTTAATTCTTGAAAAATATAAATTATTAATTTTATATCTTAAATCACTTATTTTATAAAGATTATCTAGTTTCATAATATTTTCATCAATACTTAAATTTATACTAGTATCATTTTTAATATCATCAATTAATTTTTCCATTTCACTTCGATCAATAAACTCATATTCATGATTAAAATACATATTTCTATATTCTTCTGGTAAAGTTAAAATATCAACCTTAGGATTAGATATCTCACCTGCAAGTACACCTGGTTTTGATCCATATATTCTTAAATTATTTTCAGTTGAATAACGTAGTTTCATTAAAACCATATTCGAAATCATATTTAATTTATATGGATATTTATTAATATAATCTAAGCCATCAAATACTTGTTCTTTTCCAAGAAAAGCTTTTTCATGACCAATTGCTTCTATGTAATAATCTAAGTTACTTAATATTTTTTTATTACAAAGTAAATATTTAACATTATCATTAGTAAGTTCTATTTGATAATTTTTAACTATATCATAATTATTCTTTAAAACATTTGTATCAATTACTAATAATTCACGATAATTATCAAATAAATTAATTAAATTAATTTTATGTTCTTTATAAAAATCTACATTATTTATAAATGTTGTTAAAATTTTATCAAGAGTAAATATTCCAGGCATAGTTTCTAAAACAACTTCTAATACTTTTTTAAATTCATCTTCTTTTAAAGATAAATCAGTTTTAATTATTGTAAGTGCTTTATCTACCTCAGCCGGATTTTGTTTTAAAACATTTTCTAATACACTTGGATAATTACTAAATACCTCACGAACTTCATATTTATCTAAGATATCATTATTTTTTTGAGTAGTATCTATTTCTTTTTCTGCTTGATTATTTAAAAATTCTGGTTTTTGTTCTGTTTCTAAAATACTATCTGTTTCTACACTAGTATTTGAAACATCAAAAGGTGCTACCGTTGGTTCAACAAATGTAGGAAGTGGTTTAGTTAAATCTAAATTTAAATCATTATTTTCTGGTAAATTATCTATTTTTTCTTCTTTAACTTCTTCTAAATCTTGCTTAGTTTCTACATTTAAAGATTCAGTTTTAGGTTCAGTTAATCCTGTATCATCCTGAACTTCATTATTTAAAGCCTCATAAAGACTATCCATACTATCATGAGTATCTAAATCTTTATCTTTATTAATATCACTACTTAAACTAGTATCTTCTTTAATGCTTTCTAATTTATTATTTTCAAGATTAAATGAAGGCAAAACAAGATCATTATCAAGATTTAGTTTAAATTTATTAAAATCAAGTCTATCATTAATAGAATCTTCTATTTTCTTTTCATCTATCTTTTTTTCTAATGTTTCTTCTAAATCATCTTTTTCTTCTAATTTATTTTCTACTTCCTTATTTTTATCTAATTCATCTTCATCTAATTTATGTGAATCTAATTTTTTAATTTTTTCATCTATTTTTTCAATTATTTCTTGTAAATCAATAGTATTATTTAAATTTGTTTTTAAATTTTCATCTTCCTTATCTTCAAGTATTTCTTCTTTATCATCTTTCTTTTCATTTATTTTATTTAAAGAAAATGTTGGTAAATCAAAATCTTTTTCTTCAAAGAAATCATTATTTGGTTTTAAATCAGTTGTTATTTTAATTTCATCAAAATTATCAGAAGAAGTTGTTTCTTCTTTATCACTTGTTTTAATATAGATATCACGATTATATCTTAAAATATTACTAAATATATCTATCTTTTCAAGTAAAGGTAAATTAGCAAAATCAAGAGCATCAGTTATTTCTTCTATTTCAGTTAAATAAGAATTACTAGTTAATTTAGATATAATTTCTTCGTAGCCTTTTAAAGATGCTTCTAAAACATCTAAATTAGTTTCAGGTAATTTTTCTTTACTATCTAATAAATTACTAATAGTTTCTTTTAATTCATCACTTTTAGCATTCATTTCTTTAATAAATAATTTAATAGCATCTTCTTGTAAACTAGTAAGTTCTAGACTAATACCATCTCTTATACCTTTAATAATATACATTATTCCTTGATAATTACAAGCCTTATTATCAAATGTTTCTTTAACAATAGGATTAATCATAGAAATAATTTTATTAAAATCATCTATTAAAATAGAATCAAATTCTAAAATATCTCCATCATTAAACAAAGCAATTTTACTATTTATATAGTCTAAATCACTATTATTCTTGTCAAGTTCATTATTTAAATAATTTAAATTATCAATATTTGTTTCAATTGCCTCAATTTTAATATTTAATATTTTTTGAAGTTTATCTTGCATAATTTTCCTCCATATCCAAAGTATCTAAGTCTATTGTTAAAACTAAATCTTCTTCCTTAATATCCTTTAACAACAAATCACGATCTTTTTTATCTTTTAATTTTTCTATATTTTTAATTGTTGACATAATATAAACCATATTTTTAGAAATATATTCTTCTATATTTCCATCTTTATCAAGAACACCTACTATAAGTACATTACCATCATCTAAATACATATAAATTACTTTAATTATAAATTCTTTTTTTAAATAAAAGTACTTATCATTATATTTATAATCAGGTAAAACATAAGTATTAGATGATTCTATATCCAAGAGATTTTTATAAACACAGGCTCTATATTTAGTTAAACACTTTCTTAAATAGTTATTTATTAATAAATCATTTTCTGTTCTTACAAAAATAAGATTTTTAGAATAAGTTTTGCTGTATCTAACTTTTTGCTTTTCTATTTCTTTTAAATAATCAGTTACTTCTAAATACAATAAATAACAACTTGGAAGTTCATCATAATTATTATCATTATATAAACTAGATAACTTAGTAACTAAATATTTTTGTCTTAATGTAAGACTATTTTCATCATCAAATATAATTTTATCAGCAAAAGAATACGAATCTAATAAAGAATTATCTATTTTATCTTTTTCTTTTTCAAGTGTATCAACAATATTTGATAAATAAATATCACTTGTTAATAAAATATCATTTGTTAAAGTATAAGTTCTTACATTAAATTTAACTACTTTAATTAAAACATTTAGTTTATCACTTAAAGGAATATCAACTAATTGTAAAAATAATAAAAATTCATCTATGTCATTAATCTCTATATTATTTTTACTAAATATAAGATAATATTTATTTAATATTTCTAATTGTTCTAGTTCTTCTTTCAAATCATCATATTTTTTCTTAGTTAAATTATATAATTCTATTAAATAAGTAAATAGTTTCTCAATATAATTAATTGCTTCTTTATATTGAGGTAATTCTAATAAATTTTGGTTATTACTTTTTAATAAATATTTAGAACTTTTATATAAATCAAGATTATTTAAATATGTATCATTACTAGTTTTAATACAATTTAAAATAAAGTTTTGATCATAAAAATTTATAATATCCTGATAAGAATTTTCTCCTAAATCTATTATTTCTTTTAGAACTTTGTATGATGATTCTAAATCTAGAAGTTCTTTTCTTTTATCTTGAATATCTAAAATTTTTGGTTCTATATAGGCTAATAATTTTACTAAACTATCATTCACTAGACACCACTATCCCTTATTATAAGAATATTTTAACATAAAGTTTTTCTTTAATCAACATTTTTTTCTACATATTTTATTTATTTACATATATTACTATGGAGGTTTTATGCCAATTATTAAATATACAGATAAAGAACTTGATTTATTAGCAAGACTTATGCGAGCCGAAGCAGTTGGGGAAGGAAATCTTGGAATGCTTATGGTTGGTAATGTAATTGTAAATAGGGCTTTATCTAATTGTTTAACTTTTAAAAATATTAAAACAATTTATGATGCTGTTTTTCAATCACCTGGGGGATTTGCTGGGGTTAAAAGTGATTTGTTTTATTCTAGTGCTACTAAAAATGAAAAGAATTTAGCAAAACGAGTACTTGATGGAGAATATTATTTTCCAGCAACTAATGCTTTATGGTTTTATGCTCCAAGTGGTAATAACAGTTGCATTTCAAAGTGGTATAATCAAAAATTAAGTGGTAGATATAAAAGTCATTGTTTTTATGCTCCTGATGAAGGAGTATGTCCTGAATTATATTAAAAAAGATCTAGACTAATCTAAATCTTTATTTTTACTTTTATTATAAGTATCAAATGATTTTAAAACATCAATTGGAAGAGCAAAAATAATTGTATTTGACTGATCACTACTTAAATCATTGATTGTTTCAAGAGTTCTTAAATGAACAGCAACTGGATTTTCATTTAATTTATCAGCGGCAATTGCTAAATTATTACTTGCTTCAATTTCGCCAACTGATTTAGTAATTACTGCTTGTTTTTCTCTTTCAGCCTCAGCAACTCTTGCTATTACTCTTTTCATCTCTTCTGGTAAAGATACATCTTTAAGTTCTACATTTTCTACTTTAATTCCCCAAGGATCAGTTGCTTTATCAATTATTTCACATATCTTTTGACTTATTTTTTCTCTTTCGCTTAAAAGTTCATCTAAACTAACTTCACCTACTGCATTACGCATAGTTGTTTGAGCAAGTTGACTAACAGCATAATAAAAGTTTTCAACTTCAAGAATTGCCATACTAGCATCAAATATTTTATAATAAACAACTGCATTTATTCTTATAGAAACATTATCTCTTGTAATTGCATCTTGTTCAGGTACATCAACAACCTTAGTTCTAATATCAACCTTTTTATAAGACTGAATTATTGGTAAAACAATTTTCCAACCTGGTTTTAAAGTTTTTCGATACTTTCCAAATGAAAATAAAACTCCTCTTTCATATTCATCAATTTGTTTAATTGATGATAATAATATTATAATTATAATTCCACCTATTATATAAAACATAAGTACTCCTTTCATATTAATAATAACATATTTTTTCAAAAAAATATATGAATAAATAAAAAGAAATATAACAATATAATAGTATGATAACAAATTATAAAATAAATAAAAATGAAATAGTAATTAATTTTAATTTAAAAAATTTTAAAAGTATTAAATCTTTTTATACACCTATAAATGAATTAATTAACAACAAAAAAATTAAGTTTTATGGTAACAAAATAATTATTTATTTAAATGGAATATATTTTGGAGATTTTTATATTAGTAAGTTTTATTTAAAAAAATTATATATTGGTAATCATCTAACTAAAATAGATAGTTCTAATAGTTATTTTGTTTTTAATAAAATATTAGAAATTAATAATAATATTTTTAGGTACAAAAATATTTATTAAAAAAATAATTAATGCCTAAACACTAATTATTTTATATTAATTATTAATTATTTCATATTCATAACTGTTTTAACATCAATTGAAGAAGCAATATTTAAAAGTTCTTGACTATTCATTACATCTGATACAATATAATATTCTATTCCATTACTTATCCAGTTTAGGGAATTATCTGTCATAGCACCTATTGTATCATTTACAAATGATGGTTCACCATAAGTAGGTATTATTGTTAATTCTTTTTCTTTGGTGGCTGTTTCTTCAACTAAGGTAAATCCTTTTTCTCCTTTAAAGGTTAGAATTACTCTTTCTCCATCTGTTTTACTTACTTTTTCTTGACCATCTAAAACTGTTCCACTTGGTAAATATAATGGATAAACTATATCATCAAGAGTTGCTGTTTCTTTGGTTTTTGTTTCAGTTTTTTTATTTTCTTCCTTGTTAGTTTCTGTATTTTTTTCTTTATTAGTTTCATTATTTTTATCTTTATCCGTAGTATTTTCTTTATTAGTATTTGTATTATCATTAGACTTTGTATTAATAATACTGTTTACTTCAAAATAAGCCTCATCAAATGTAGGATCATAATCAATACTTGAAATGGTAAAAGTCATTTCAACTTCATCTTTTTCATTTAATACTTCTACTTTTTCGATTTGTAAATCACCTGTTACAGTTACTTTTTGTTTTACTAATTTATTATTATTAGGATAATTAACTTTACTTATAAAAATGTATTTATCATTTTCTTCACTTTTGGTAAGTGTATTATCATTATTTAAATCATCAACTATTGATTTTAACAAATATATTTGAGAATTGTTATATGGCCAATCACTTTGAAATTTAAAACTTTTATTTAAACTTGGTGTTAGAACAAATACTCCATCATCATTTCTAAGTATTACTTGTTCATGGTTATTAGATGTATTAGTTAAAGCAACTTTAAACTTATCATTTTTCATAAAATTTACTTTAACATTATAAGTATGAGTATTATTATTATTTTTAATTTCTAAGTTACCATTTAAAGTATAACTATTTAATTTATTAATCTTATTAGTTAAATCTTTAAAAACTGTATCCTGATTATTTTTGCCACATCCTGTTAAGAAAAATAATCCTAATAATACAATTAAATAAAATATTTTTTTCATTTAAAACCCCTTTTTCTTTCTTTTCAATTAATTATATTTAAGTATTCTTTAAATATTCATGAATAATTTTACTTTTTTTGTTAATATTATTTAATGATAGGAGGATGTTATGCAAACATTACAAAAAATAGCCTTAGTATTTACAATAATTGGAGCAATTAATTGGGGACTTATTGGAATATTCGATTTTAATTTAGTTGCTGCTATATTTGGAAGTGGTTCTATTTTAAGTAGAATTATTTATACAATTGTTGGTATATGTGGTCTTATTAATATTGGATTATTATTTACAGAATATAAAGAAATGAAATAAATCGTATCAAAGTACGATTTTTTTATATAGAAAAAGAACTAGCATAACTAGTTCCTTAATTAAACTAATAGAATAATTGTAAATAAGATAAATGCAACAACTAATAACTCACCAAAGAATTTCCATATTGTTTTAAACCATTTAGTATAATCAATTTTTAAGTAACTAATAACAGCAAGTAATATTATACTAGTTGGAGCAATCAACATACTTAATCCTTGCATTGATTGAGTTATAAAACCTATTAATGCGTATACACTTGTATCTTCAATAATACTTCCTAAATATGGGAATACTGAGGTTGCTATATAATATGGTTCTATTTTAAAGATACTTGTTACAAACATTGAAATTGCTAAGGTAACACTATTAAATCCATCAGTAATTGTTAATAATGGTTTTAAAATAGTAAGTAAGAATGGATGATTAGTTGTTATAATTATCATCATATAAGCAAGTACTATTAAGAATGCTGGAAGTGCAAATTTCTTAGCACCTTCTTTAACATCATCAAATAAATCGTTAATTTTAACACGATAAATGATTGCTAACAAGATAGTTGCCATAAGCATAAGAGCTGTAAACTCAACACTTGTCCAACTTCCTAAACTTGCTTTTTCAAGAGATGATCCTAAAATCTTAGCAAAAATTGCAAATTCGCCTATCTTAACATTCATAACACTTTCATGGAATTTTTCAAATACTTCTATTTTAAATGCTCCTGAAAAGTTAAGAGAACCAAGAATCATAAGAACTAAAATTAAATCAAAGATAACAATTGCTGGTATACTTGACTTAACATGACCTTTTTTATTTTTAACTTCTACTTTTTCAGCAATTAATTCTTTATTTTCATCTTTCTTAACATCAATTTTCTTATTATGACGAATTATATTAAATACTAATAAAGCAATACCTAATACTAAAATAATTACTTTATATATAATTAATTCATTATATCCAAAAGTTAAGTTTTCAATATAAGTTCCAACTATTGCTTTTGAATAAAGATTACCAATAATACCAACAGATACAGATCCAATTAAAGTCATTGCAACTGTTAATTTATCATAACCCATTAATAATATTATTGAAGTTAATAAAGGTAATAAGAATAAAAGCTCAAAACTAAATCCACAAAAAGCAACAATAGTAACTAAAAGTGTAATTACAGTTATAAAAAAGACAAGTTCCTTTCCTTTAAACAATTTTGCTATTTTATCACATACTTTTCTATATACACCTGTTTTTTCAAATACAGCATAGAAAATTCCTACAACTAAGGCATAAATTGCTGTTGAACCAAAGTAATATAAAGTTAAAGTTGAATAACTAAAAATATCAAACAATCCAACTGGATATCTTGTATCAGTTATTAAACCACCATTATAATAACTTATTGGAAAAATCCAAGTTAATAAACATGCAAATAAAATAACAATTAATAGTACTTTCAATGTATTATTCTTTTTCATATTTCCTCCCGATATCATTATATAACAAGTGTTTTTAAATAATCAAGCAATTTCACAAAAAATTCACATACATTTAATTTATAATATTTGTTTTAATTAATAAAATAGATTAGTTTAAAACATTTTAAAAATTAAACATAACAAAATCTGGTTTTATTATTAAAAGAATACCCATTATTAACATTAATATTCCACCTATTAAATTAACTAATTTATTATATCTAGTACTAATTCCTTTAGATTTTAAAGTAAAAACTGCTATTAAAAATACTACTAAATCATCTATTAAATAAAATAAGATATAAATTAATAAATATAATATCTTTCTAAAACCTAAAATGTTATTAATACTTAATATTTCAAGAAAAACCGTTGGAAAGCCAAGAGAACAAGCAAGTTCAACTAAGTTAACACTTATTGCTAAAACGATTGTACCAAAAAGTCCTAAAATAAAACTTTTAGAAGATAAAATTTTATTTATTTTATTAATTATTCTTCCTCGTTTTTCTTTACTTGTAACATGACAACCTGTTTCTTTTCTAGTTTTCAAATAAGTAACTAAATTAATTATTCCAAGAATAATTGCAAATACTCCTATTAAATCTCTTATAATAGTAACTACCATTATATCTATAATAAAACCTATTCCAAGCATTGATAAAAAGTAAATTACTCCACTTGTAATAATAAATGTTAAACCAACAAATAACATTTTTTTTCTACTTTTTTCTTTTAAAGTCATATTAATAAGAAGCAATAATATCCACATAGCACAAGGATTAAAACCATCTATTAAGCCTAAAATAACTGCAATTAAGGTAATACTTGCTTTACTAACATCTATTTTACCTAAAATAGGAATATTTTTAGTAGAAGATTTTGTATCATTTTTCAAATAAGCATTTAAAGTATTTTCTATTTCATCAGGTGTAATACTTCCAAAACCATAAAAAGTATTGGTTCCTATAACAGTAAAAGGAACACCTGGTCTTGTCTCTTGAAAGTATCCTTTAACACTTTTTAAATAATTATTATTTACAATATCCTCAGTTACTTCATAGGTAAATATATTAATACTATCTTTATATTTGCTGCTTAAAGTTTCTAAATATTCAAGTTCTCTGTGGCAATGAGGACAAATTTTACTATAAAACAAGTAAATATTTACCTTTCCATCTTGTTCTACTCCTACTATATCACCAACAACATCTTTATAATCATTGGATAAAGCATTGGTATTAGTAAAAGTAAAAAGAAGAAAAAATAAACAAATTAATTTAAAAAAAATCTTCTTTTTCATAATAAATCACCTATACTATCTAATATTTCTTTTTTAGTTTTTTCCCCAATTATTCTTTTAATTTCTTGATTATCTTGTTCAAGAATTACAACTGGTAAAATATCTCCTACATTATATTTTGATACTATATCTTCATCTAAATCAAAATCAAGATTTATATATTCATGATTTGAATATTCTTTTTCAAGAGAATCCCATATATTTTTAGATATTAAACAAGCCGGACACCACATAGCATTAATTTTAATTATTTTCATATAGCTCCTCACATATCTTTGTAAATATTAAAATAAATTTATCAATTTCTTCTTTGGTTGTTAAATGACTTAAACTAATTCTAATTGAATTACTAGCAAGAGCTTTAGAATTAGTTATAGCAAATACTGATTTTGAAATACTGTTTTTTAAACTACATGCACTGGTTGCTGATAAATATATTTCTTTTTCTGCTAATTTTTCTAATACATCTTGATTATTTATATTTATTAAACTTAAATTTATGGTATTTGGAATAGAATTAGTTACTGAATTTAAATGAATATATTTTTTATCTTTTAAAAAATTAATTAAATGTTTTTTTAAAGCACTTATATACTTAATTCTTGTATTTAAATTTGAAGTTGCAAGTTTTAAAGCAAGAGAAGTTGAGGTTATATTAGCAAGTGCTGGGGTACCACTTCTATAAATAGTTGTTGATTTTCCCCCGTGAATTAAAGAAATTAATTTTTGATTATTTCTATTTACCAATACTCCTACCCCATTTAGACCATAAAATTTATGGGGAGCGAAAGTTATAAAGTCAACATTAGAATAATCTACTTCTATTTTTCCAATTGCCTGAGTTGCATCTGTATGAAAAGTACAATTTGGATATTTTTTTAAAATACTACCTATTTCTTCAATTGGTTGAATAGTTCCTAGTTCACTATCAACTGTGGAAATACTAACTAAGATTGTATCATTTCTTAATTCTTTTTTTAACTCTCTCAAATCTACCATACCATTTGAAGTTATTGGTAAAATTGTTACTTCAAAACCTAAATTTGTTAAATAAGAGCAAGGTGCAACAATACTTGAATGTTCAAGAACTGATATTATAATATGCTTGCCTAGATTTTTTTTATATTCACATATTCCTTTAATAACTAAATTATTAGCCTCACTTGCACCACTTGTATAAATTATATTTTCCCGATTGCATTTAAAATAAGAAGCAATAAAACTTGATGATTTATCTATTTCATTTTTAGCCATAATTCCAAGTTTGTGACTACTATTAGGATTAGCAATATATTTATTAGTTACTTTTATATAATTATCTAATACTTCCTTATCAACTGGTGTATTGGCAGCATAATCTAAATACATCATAAAAACACCTCTTTCAAAATTATTTTAGGTGTTTTTAATTAAATATACAATAATTAATTAGTTGAATTAACTAAACTTAAAGTAGAATTTATTATTTCTTGTTTTTCTTTACTAAATTTTAAAGATTTTAACTAATATTATAAATTTAATCTGGTATTATTTTTTTATTCTTATTTTTGATGCTTTAAAACATTTTTATTAGTTTAAAACTGATTTACAGTAAACTATTAAGTTGACTTTTTAATTCATCAGTTGAAATATTTGGACTAAATACTCTTGTTTTAACAAAGCTAATATTTGGATATAGTTTAGTTAATTCAAGATAAGTATTATCTAGACTAGAACCTCCTGAGGTTGCATATAAATATACTTTTTTATTTGTAAAATCATAGCTTTCTAAAAAAGTATTAATAATTCTTGGAGCTGTGTACCACCAGATAGGAAACCCTACATAAATGTTTTCGTAATCATTTATATTAGTAATTTTATTTTTTATGCTTGGTCTAGAATTATCATCTTTCATTTCAACAGAACTTCTACTATTCTCATCTTCCCAGTTTAAGTCATCTATTGTGTAAGGCATACTTGGCTCTATTTCAAATATATCCCCTTCTAATACTTCTTTAAGTTTTAAAGCAACCTTTTTTGTGTTACCACTACATGAAAAATAAGTTATTAATGTTTTACCCATAAATCTTCTCCTTTTTAATATTATTTAATACATTTATAATATACCACATTATTTTTTTAATTTAAACACATTATTAATCGAAAAAAAAACTTAACTTTTTTTTAGTTTTATGATATTCTTTAAGTAAGGAGGAGTTAATATGTACGAATATGATTATATGATAGGAAGTAGTAAACCTAGCCTATTTAATGGATTAGGTGTTTGGGGTATTATTGCTCTTGTTACTGCTATAATTGGTGGAATTTGTTTATATTTTACTGTTTTTAGTGATAAAAACAAAGGAACTTATAAAGGTTTCATGGCTAAGTTATATGACTTTGTTAAATTTAAAAAGATGTTTATTACTTCATTTTTAAAAGTTCTATACATCATTTTAACAATTTATGTAACATTAGCATCATTCGGTTTAATTGGAACAAGTTTCTTAGCATTTATCTTAACATTAGTACTTGGTAATATTATAGTAAGAGTAATATTTGAATTTTCACTTATTATGCTAGGTATTTACGAAAATACTACTGAAATTGCTAAAAATACTAGAAAATAAAAAGTCACTTTTAAGTGATTTTTTTTCATAGTTTAATGATATTTGTCAAGATTTCCTTGACGGTTGAATCTATAAATAATTCTTCTTCATCAAAAATATTTTTAATATGCAAACTTATATTTTGTTTAGTCGTATCATATAAGTCGGTCATCTGTTGTTGTGATAACCATACTGTTTCATCTTCAAGTTTTACATCTATTTTTGCCATTCCATCATCAGTTTGATAAATTACAATATTATTGTTTTTTTCTTCCATTGTTATGCCTCCATTTCTATTAGTTTTTAAAAGGTGTCAACAAATATAATCATTGTTCACGCCTTTATTTTACTACATATTTTTAATATTTTGCAGACAAGTTCTGAGAACCGAACCTACTTAATAATTTTTGAATTTTAAATATTCCTTTATTTTATACTACTTTCCGCAACAATTCTTATATTTTTTTCCCGAACCACAAGTTATTAATTTGAGAGATTTCAATAACATTTTAATATTACCTATTATAACCACTTTTTGATATTTTTTGACTTTCTTGCATTTTATATTTTGAATAAAGATTATTCATTTTTTTCTGACCTTCTAAAATAATTAAACCAAGTTGATTTAGTTCTTTTCTTTCATTTTCAGTTAATTTTTCTGACTTCATGCGATTAACAATCTGCATTAGTGATGACATTATAATTATTAAACTATTCAATTCATTAATATCAAGCTTTTCATCTGCCATCATTTGTATGTACTCTGCATGTATTTTCTTTATAGTATTTTTCAATTTATTAATTCTATCCGCTACCTCTTGTTGTTGCTCTTTATTACTATCATTTTGGGTTTTGTTTAATTGTTTTTCTCTTACAGCCAACATATTATTAATATTTGAAATAATTGTATCTTGTTGCGTAACTACTTTAGGATTTCTAACCATTTGATTAATAAACTCATTTACATAATTTCTAATATTATTTATGTTATCTTGAGTAAGATTAGAATTTTTTAATTCATGAACAACCTTTTTTTGCAAACATTCAGTTAAAAACAAATCAAGTTTTAGTGATTCAATTAATGATGACTCATTTCTAATTTGATTTAATGCATTTAATATATTTAACATTGGAGGTTTTCCCTGATATATTGATCCTTGAAATACTTTATCAGATATATCTTTAAATTGATCAAAAAATTCATAAGCAACTATTGAATCTTCATACATTGATTGAAATGTTTTAACTTCACCCATTACTATCTTCATCATTCTGGAATATGAAGTGATTTTATAATTGCTTGATTGATAATTGTAAATATTTTTAGAAAAACCATTACCCATATCATATTGTATCTGTGGTTGGGTTACACCTGTAATTCTTAATGCTTCATCTTCGTTGAACACTTCATCAAGATGCTCTGTAAAAATCTTCTTGTTTGAATAATAACTTCTAATTTGTTCTTTAGTATCTTTCTTGTTTTTGGGAGTCATTCCTTGATGAGTAACAGTCAAAGCTCCATCAATCGACTGCAATCTAAATTCATTGGGATATTTCATACTTAATCTTTGAATTAACTGATTATATAAATTATCATTATAACCATCTCTACCCTTAAAAGACGTTTGTAATGCATGCCCTATTTCATGATTTAAAACATTGACAATGGCTTTACGTAATGTTTCACTATCTACATTAGACATTCTTCTTTGTAATTTTTCACGTGTTATATCCTCGATAAATTTATAATTACCAACATACATTGATTGTCTAATGGATATATATGTTCCCTTATCTGTATCTTTTGTATTATATGATTGTCCGAAATCGTATTCTCTTATGTTTGTAACTAATCTATTTATGAAGAAATCACCAATATTAGAACTTTTATAAACTATTTTGGTTTCATCAGCATTAAAATCTGGAGTTATATTTTGATACATTCTAACTCTACTTATTATACTTCTTTTTATTAAATTTGCTTGTCCATCATTCAAATTATATATAACCTTCATTTCGTTGATAACAGCATCTAGTTTTTGATTAAAATTCATTATACACACCACCTTATTATACTTTCTATTTAGCATTCAATAAAATTATATCATATTCATATTTTTTTAAAACTACAAAAAGATAGCAATATAGGAGTCTAAACACACAAATTCACAATTTCTTAGCAAAGAGAAAGATCATCTTTTTCCTTATTTTATACTACTTTCCACAACAATTCTTATATTTTTTACCGCTGCCGCAGCTGCAAGGATCGTTTCTACCAATTTTACTTTTATTTACCTTTGGTTTATTAGTTGCTGAATTATCACTATCATTAGTTATTTTATTTTTAACTACTTCTTTTCTTTCAATATTTTGTCTTATTTCAGCATTCATTAAATAAATACTTATATCTTTATCTATTCTATCTAACATGTTTTCATACATTTCCAAGCCTTCCATGGTATATGCACGTAATGGATCTTGTCCACCATAACCACGCATCATAACTGCTTCTCTTAGATGAGATAAAGTATTAATATTTTCAGTCCAATATTTGTCAATTACATTTAAACTAATTGCTTTTTCAAACTCATTGGTAACTTCTACTGGAATTTTTTTTAATTTATCTTCATATTCATCCCTACATTTATCAAATATATAATTGATAGCATCATCTTCATTTTTAGAAGTTATATCACTTTCATTTATATCTTGTCTTAATAAATCATGATTAACAATATCAACTAAATCTTTTAAAGCCTCACCTGATATCTTTCCTTCTGTATAATGAGTATCAATTAAATATGAAACATAAGAATGGATTGTATCTAAAACTGTTTCATGAATAGACTCATTATCTAAAATTTCATTTCTTCTTTCATAAATATCTTCTCTTTGATTGTTCATAACATCATCATATTCAAGAAGTTGTTTACGCATATCAAAATTGTTACCTTCAACCTTGGCTTGGGCAGATGATAGGGCATTTGTAAAAGTTTTGCTTCTAATTGCTTGATTTTCATCAAATCCAATTGATTGAAGTAATGTTTTAATTCTATCAGTTCCAAATCTAACCATTAATTCGTCTTCCATAGAAACAAAGAATTGACTTTCACCTGGATCACCTTGACGACCAGATCTACCTCTTAACTGATTATCAATACGACGAGATTCATGACGTTCTGTACCAATTACACATAAACCACCTAATTCTTTGGTTTCCTCAGTTAGTTTAATATCCGTTCCACGTCCTGCCATATTAGTTGCAATTGTAACAGCACCTTTTTCTCCGGCATGAGAAATAATTTCTGCTTCCCTAGCATGATTTTTAGCATTTAAAACTTCATGCTTAATACCTTTTTTTGTTAACATATTACTTATTAATTCACTTGTTTCAACAGCAATTGTACCTACTAAAATAGGTTGACCTGTTTTATGCTTTTCAGCAATTATATTAACTATTGCATTATATTTTCCTTTCATTGTTGGATATACTAAATCAGGATAATCAATTCTTGCAACTGGTTTATTAGTTGGAACAGATATTACATACATATTGTAAATATTTCTAAATTCTTCTTCTTCGGTTTTAGCAGTTCCAGTCATACCAGATAATTTTTTATACATTCTAAACAAGTTTTGGAAAGTAATAGTTGCAACAGTTTTATTTTCTTGATTAATTTTAACGCCTTCTTTGGCTTCTACTGCTTGATGCAAACCATCACTCCATTGACGGCCTTTCATAATACGTCCTGTAAATGGATCAACTATTAAAACTTCTCCATCTTGAACAACATAATCAAAGTCTTTTTTCATTGAATAATTAGCACGAAGAGCCTGATTGATGTAGTGAACAAGTGCATTATTTTCCATATCATACAAATTTTTTAAATGAAAATAACTTTCAGCCTTATGATTACCATCATCTGTTAAAGTAACCCCCTTAGTTTTTTCATCATAGATATAATCTTCCTCATTTTTTAAACTTTTAACAAATCTATCGGCATCTACATATAAATTAGCACTTACTACTTCTCCTCCTGATATAATTAAAGGAGTTCTTGCTTCATCTATTAAAATAGAATCTACTTCATCGATAATTGCATAGTTAAGACCTCTTTGAACTCTATTTTCACGTCTTACTACCATATTATCTCTTAGATAATCAAACCCAAGTTCATTATTGGTTGTATATAAAATATCACAATCATATTGTTCTTTTTTTTCTTTTGGTGATAAATCACGTCTATTAATACCAACTGTTAAACCAAGTCCTTCATAAATTGGTCCCATCCATTCAGCATTTCTTACTGTTAAATATTCATTTACTGTTACAACATGAACTCCATTACCAGTTAAAGCATTTAAATAAGCAGGAAAAGTTGTTACTAAGGTTTTTCCTTCACCTGTTTTAAGTTCAGCAATATTTCCATAATGAATAGCAATACCACCCACTAACTGAACAAAGAAAGCCTTCTCCCCTAGTTTTCTATATGCCATTTCTCTAACAGTTGCAAATGCTTCTACTAAAATATCATCTAGTGTCTCTCCATTTTTTAATCTTTCTTTAAATTCATCAGTTTTATTTTTAAGTTCTTCATCACTTAATTTTTGATAAGTTTCATCAAGAGCCATTACATTACTTGCAAGTTCATTAAACTTTTTTAATTCTTTATATTCATGATCAAATAATTTTTTAAATATATTCATGTGTCCTCCTTGTATATATATTTTAACAAAAAATAAACAAGAATGGAATATCTTGTTTATTTATTTTATATTATTCTTCTTCAATTACTCCATAGCCGCCATCATTACGTTTATATACTAAGGCAATACTATTTATATCACTATCTTTATACATATAAAAATTATGTCCTAGTAACTCCATTTGTAAAATTGCTTCATCTAAACTCATTGGTTTAATATATATTTTCTTTCTTTTTACAACTTCTTCATCATTTGTTTCTTCTACTATATTATCCATATTAAATTCTTTAATACCGGTTTTTTCTTTTTTCTTTATTTTAGATTTATTCTTCCTAACTTGTCTTTCTAATTTATTTACAACTAAATCAACGGCTGAATAAAAATCTTGACTTTCTTCTTCGGCTCTTAATATTAATGTTTTAAGAGGTATTGTAACTTCAACCTTTTGTGAATAATTTCTAATTTTAACAAGTACTGTTGCCTTTGCATCTTCTAAGGTATATTTATCTAATTTAGATAATTTATCCTTTACATAATCCTTCATTGCATCAGTAATATCTATTTTATTACCTCTTACTAAAACTTCCATCATATCATCTCCTTTTATATATTAAGTATAACATAGTTTTAAAACAAAAACAATTAAATTGTACGAAAAAAGCCTATGCTTGGGCATAAACTTTTTCGTTCACAACAGTAACATTTAGTGCTTGATAACCTTTTGAAGTTTCTAAAAGATTAAATTCAACATATTGGCCTTCTTGTAATGTTTTGTAACCTTCTTGGTTTATTGCTGAATAATGAACAAATATGTCATCTTTTTCAGTAAATTCAATAAAACCATATCCCTTCTCGTTATTAAACCACTTAACTCTACCTCTTACCACGTTCATATCTCTCCTTATCATATATATTTTTTTTCGTAGATCTACTTTTCCCTGCGCAACTTAATAATACCAAATTTTAGACTTTAAATTTGTATTTTTTACCAATTGTTACTTTTGAGAGAGGTTTTAGCAAAAATATTGACTTTTGATCAAACTTTACTCTAAAACCACTCAATATTTAACCATTCGCATGCTTTTCATAAAAAAATAAGTATTTATTGTATAATGTAATTGGTGATAGGAAATATGATTAAAAATTTTGTCGTAAATAGTTCTATAAATCTTATTAAAGATTTAGATAAATACGATAAAATACAACTGGAAAAAATTAAATATGGAATTGAAAGTATATATTTAACTATAACTAAATTTGTAATCATTACATTAATATCCCTACTTTTAGGATTACAAAAAGAAATGCTATTACTACTAATACTATTTAATATATTAAGAATAACAGCATTTGGATTACATGCTTCTAAAAGTATATATTGTTGGATATCATCAAGTATAGCATTTATTGGTATTCCATTTATTTGCAAAAATGTAACATTTTCTAATTTAACATATATAATATTACCAATTATTTGCTTTTTATGTTTTATATTATATGCACCTGCTGATACTATTAAAAGACCACTTATAAATCAAAAAAAAAGAAAAATCTATAAATTTTTCAGTATCACTTTGTGTATAATTTATCTAATCATGATAATAATATTAAAAAATATATTATTTAAAAATCTTTTAATGTTTAGCTTGATATTAGAATCTATATTAATTTTGCCAATAACATATAAAGTATTTAAATTACCATATAAAAATTATTTAAACTATCAAAATTAATATTTTATGTGTTAAAGAATAAAAAGGAGAAGGTATATGAGAAAAAATTTGTCTATGCTTCTTGGTGTTATTGGCTTAATGGTAGCAGGAGTTGCTACTACCGGTTGTTGGATTCTTTTTATGGATGAACCAACAATGCCAAAATCAATGTTAAACTAATAAGAATTGAGATTGTAATAAAATTAACTTATTACAATCTCTTTTCTTTCTTTTACAAGTTTTTATCTATTTTCATTAATAATTTAACTATAAAATATTTATCAACTTTTTCATAGTTTATAGTAAGAAAATCTAATTTCTTAACACTTTTATCTATTTCATATAAACCTAAACCATGTCCTTTCCCTTTGGTAGTATAACCACTTTTAGTAATAGAATTTAAATCAAAATCATTTGAATATGTATTTGCAATTTCAATAGTTATATAATTATCCTCTTTATATATATCAAGTATTAATTCTTTTGAAGAACTTTCACTTGCTGCATACGTTGCATTATCTAATAATTCACCTAGAATATCTAAAACAATACCAGTTTCTTGAACATTAAGATAATTAATTTCTATTCTTTTCAACTCTTTACTGACCGTAACACTTAATTTTAAATTATTTTCTTCTGCTTTATTTAATTTATAATAAATAAGATATCTAAATGCATCATTTTTAATATAATTAATTTTGGAAAACTAACTATATTTCTTATTTTTATAATCTTCTAATAAATTATCTACATATTTGTTAGCCTGCTTTACATCAGTTTTCAAATATCCTTGAATTGATATTAAATTATTTTTGTATTTATGTACTGTTGAACTATATTTTTCTACTACATCAGCAGATGTTTTTAAATAATCATCTAACAAGGAATACTTACTAACAATTTCTTTATTTTTCAAATATTCTTTAATAAAATAAAAAATTAATATAATAGAACCTAAAACAATTACCACATTTAAGAAAAAATCATAATTTAATTCCCAATCATTAATATAAATATGATTAATAGATGATACTGTTACTAAAATCAATATTACACCTTGTATAGCAATAATTAATAAATTGCTTTTATTAACTTTATTTATAAAATTATTAATTTTATTTTTAAATAGTTTAGCAAAATAGCAACTACATAAAACTATAATAATATTTACTAAAATTGATTTAGAAGCAAAATCAACATATTCTATTTTGAATAAATAACCAATTGTTGAGGTAATAATCATTACTATAACTTCACTTATTATAAATATAATATAAGAAATAACTGAGTATATTATACAAGTTTTACTTTTAACACCTAACACAAAATAATATATCATATAAAAAACTATTAAACTTCCAAATATTTTCACTATATTATCAAATGTTAATGAATTAAATATTATTAGAATAGATAATGGAATTAGCAATAAAAAATTCAACTTTTTAATATCGGTAAATTTTTTCTTTAAAAATATTATACCCGTAAGCATCATACCAAAACAACAAATAAATGAACCAATAAAATAATTAATCATTGTTAAAACATCAATATTCTTCATAAACATATGTATCATCTCCTCCAAGCATACAAATATCTTCTAACTCTTTTCTTTTATCTCTTGATAAACTATTTGTATATTTTTCATTAAAATAAATTGCTGGAATGTTAGAAACAATTTTTGTTATTTTAAATGTATTAACAATACAACTTCTATGAGTTTTAAAAAATCTTTTGTCAGAATTTAACATATCTTCTATCCTAGCAATATTACCACGATATTTAAACCGATTAGTTTCTGTTTCAATGAATAAACAATCTTCTATTTTATCTTTTTCTATAAATAATATGTCATTATAGGGAATTCTAATAATTTCACCATCTTGTTTAAATGATAAAAATTTATTGCTATTAAAC
Organism: uncultured Bacilli bacterium; assembly: GCA_934119955.1. Classification (GTDB taxonomy): domain Bacteria; phylum Bacillota_I; class Bacilli_A; order RF39; family UBA660; genus RUG591. The sequence goes on from CAKOSZ010000001.1 coordinate 144,300, forward strand.
ATTCCATAAATATCTCTAAAACATGATGCAAGATTTGCTTCTAAATCATCAAATTTTGAAACAAAATCTACCATTAATATTCTTTTATGATAGGCATTTTGAATTAAATCTAAATGAGCAGTTGCAATTATTATTTGATCATTCATAGTTTTTCTAAAACTTCTTATTTCTCTGGCTAGATCAAGCCCTGACTTACCTTCTACCTCTATATCAAATATATAAATGTTTTGACCCGTTAACTTTCTAACTATTTCTAATATTTCATCACTATACTTGGTAAATTGATATATTTTATACCGATCATTATCATTACACATAAATTTGTGAATTTCTCTTTTGTATAATTCTCTAAAATATTCTTCATCTTCATAAATTACAAAATTAATCATAAGTCACCTCGTTGTTATTTCTTTTTTTTAAAACTAATATGTTTATCAGTTATAATATTTGTTTTATTAACAAACCAAAAAACAAGTACAAATAATACTACATAAATTCCTCTTCTTATATATATATCTATTTGTTCATTTAAAGTATAAAAAATCGAGGCCATGGCAAATAAAATATTTACTCCATAAATTATTAAAACCGTATTTCTATGTGAAAACTTCATTCCTAATAACTGATGATGTAAATGCTGTTTATCAGCATCAGATATCTTTTTGTGTTTTAGAAGTCTTCGTATAATTGCAAATAGTGTATCGAGTATTGGAACAGCAAGAATTAGCAAGGGAACAAATACAGATGTTAAAACTGTTCCTTTAAATCCAAGTAAGGATATAACTGCAATTATAAATCCTAAAAATAAAGCACCTGAATCCCCAGCAAATATTTTAGCCGGATAAAAATTATGAATTAAAAAACCAAGGGTACTGCCTAACATAACCAAAGCAAGAGTAAATTCTAATCCCGTAGTTCTTCCTTGAAAGAAACTGATTATAATTATTGTCATGAAAAAAATTGCACAAATCCCCCCTGCGAGCCCATCTAAACCGTCTATTAAATTTATTATATTCATACAAGCTACAATAAATAAAATAGTAATGGGATAAGCAAAATAACCAAAACTAATATTTAAACCAAAGGCTGTAATATTTTCTAATAGTATCTCCCCGTAAAATGCTATAACTGATGCTGACAATAACTGACCTATTAACTTATCTTTAGCATCAAGTGGTTTAATATCATCAATTATTCCTGTAAGCACAATTATAAAACTTCCAATTAAAATTGAGTTCATCTTAACTGTATTTTGAGCAAAACACATATACCCTACTAAAAATGCAAAGAAAATACCTAATCCACCTAGTCTTGGCATAGGTTTTTTATGGACTTTTCTCTCGTTTGGAATATCCAAAGCATTTACATGAATAGCTATTTTTTTTACAAGTGGAATAGAAAAAGCCGCTATTAATAAAGTACATGCAACAACTTTAATTGAATATAAAATAGTACTATTTAACATAAAAACCTCCAAGGAAAATTATACCACTAGAAAGCCAAAAAAACCAGTGTTTTTTTGGTTATAAACACTAGTTTTATTTGAATTTGAACAATTTTTATTATTTTTTTTTAATATTAATATTTTTTTATTTTTATTTTAACATTTATAATTTTATTAAATAACTTATTGATACATTTAATGCTTTTAGAAGATAGTTGGTTTTCTTTGATTAAACTACAACTTTATTCTTCATTAATCTAGCAAATATAAATTATCTAACATAATACCAGTTCCTTCAGCAACACTTGTTAAAGGACTTTCAGCAAGATAAATTGGTATTTTTAATTCATTTTCAAGTAATTCTTTAAAACCATTTAACAAAGATCCACCACCTGTTAAAACTGCACCATTTTCAATAATATCAGCCGATAATTCAGGCGGAGTATCCTCTAAAACATTCTTGCAAGCATTTACTATTTTAGTGACATTATTTTTTAAAGCGTCTTCTATTTCAGTACTATTTATACTTACAATACTAGGTAAACCACTTTCTAAATCTCTTCCCTTTACTTCCATTTCTAAGGTTTCATCACTTTCATAAACTGAACCGATTTCTCTTTTTATATTTTCAGCCGTAGAATCTCCTATTAATAATCTATATTTATCCTTAATATATTCTTTTATATCATTATCAAATACATTACCTGCTATTTTTAAAGATCTACTAACAACTATTCCTCCAAGAGATAAAACTGCAATATCCGTAGTTCCTCCTCCAATATCAATTATCATATTACCATTTGGTTTACTAATGTCAAGGCCTACTCCAATTGCTGCTGCTTTTGGTTCTTCTTCTAAAAATACTCTTTTGGCTCCTAATTTTTCAGCTGCCTCTTTAATAGCATTTTTTTCAACCGGAGTTGTATCAGCCGGACAACAAATAACTATTCTTGGCTTTTTAAATACTCCTCTGGCTCTTATTTTATTAACAAAATAATCAAGCATCATTTCAGTTATTTCAAAATCAGCAATTACTCCATCTTTCATTGGTTTAATTGCTTTTACTTTAAAAGGAGTTTTTCCAAGCATTTGATTAGCAGACATTCCAAAAGCAAGAGGTCTTTTAGTTTCAACATCAATTGCTACTACACTTGGCTCATTTAAAACTATTCCTTGCCCTTTTATATATATTAAAATATTAGCAGTTCCTAAATCTATTCCAATATCTTTCATTTTTCACCTCTAAAAATAGTATTTCCAATTTTTTTTAAAATATTAAAAAAGATGATTATAAATCACCAATTTTTTTACCAAGTATTTTTAATGGATCAATATTTACTCCATTTTTATATATTTCAAAATGTAAATGATTTCCAAGAGATTCATTAACTTTATTAGTTCCTGATTTACCAATAGTTGTACCCTTTGTAACTGATTCTCCTTTTAAAACACTTATATCACTAAGTCCTGCATAACTAGATACTAATTCATTATTATGTTTAATTTCAACTATTTTTCCTAATAATTCATCTTCTTTTATATCAATTACAGTACCATCTAAAATAGATACAACATCAAAGGTACTTTCTTTTATATAATCAATTCCACTACTTTGCATATAAGTATTATTATAATAAACAATTGATTCTTTTTGTCTATCTACATCATCTTCTAAGTTATAAAAATATCTACTAATTTTTATATCACTATCTAAATAAGGATTTATAACTACATCATCAACACTTATAACTGGAATAGTATTATCTAAAATAGTATTTGAAACATAATTAACATCTTTTAAAGAAGCATTTGTTTCACCCTTTAATATTTTACTTGTAAAGTATAATCCCACTACAACTGTTAAGATTAAAGAAATATATAAAACAGGAAATACAAATGGTTTTAATTTCATAAAAATTCACCTCATTTAAAGTATTTCCTGTTATTAGTTTTTTTATACATTTTTTAAAATATTTTTAAATAAATAAAATCATACATAAAATTAGTAACTAAGTATATAATAGATAATAGAATTAAAAAATACATAACTCTTGCTTTTATAACTTGACCTTGTTTAAAAAGTCTATTTATATCTACACAATCCATAGACCAAAAAGTTATAATAGAAATTAATACATATAATATAAATTTAGTCATAACAAACTTTCCTCTATTTTTTTAACTTTATCAATTCTTCTTTTATGTCTATCTAAATTAGAAAAATCAGTTTTAATAAAATTTTCTATTATTTCCTTAGCATTTTCAAAAGAAACACTTGCTGAAAAAGCAACACAGTTAGTATCATTATCAATTCTTGTATAACTTGCTTCTATGCTATTACTAACCTTAGCACAATAAACGCCTTTTATTTTATTTAAAGCAATACTAATACCAATCCCTGAACCACATATACCAACTCCAAAGTCAACATCATGTTTAGTTATACATTTTCCAAGAATTAAAGCATAATCTGGATAATCACAAGATGCAAGTGAATTAGTACCACAATCTGTTATATCAAGAATATAGTCTTTTGTTTTAAAGTAATTAATTAATTTTTCTTTTAATTCATATCCTCTATGATCAGAGGCAAATCCTAATTTAATTTTTTTCATTTTATCACCACTTAAAATATATCATATTTTAACTAAAAAAAAAAGGATTATTCTCCTTTTTCAAAACCATATTTTTTATTAAATTTATCAACTCTACCAGCTTTACTAGCTCTACTTTGTTTTCCTGTATAAAAAGGATGACATTTTGAACAAACTTCTACACTAATATCTTTTTTAGTTGAAATAGTTTTAAATTTTTCTCCACAAGCACAAGTAACTTCTACTTCATAACTTTCTGGATGGATATTCTTTTTCATCTTATCTCCTTTCGCCATGAATTAATAATTCATAGTAATAAATATTTCTTATATAAGATACCAAAAAAAGAAGAAAAAATCAAGTATTTTTTTAATTTTCTCATTTTTGACTTTATTTTTATATATTTTAATATTTTAATTTATCTATAACTTTACTAGCTACTTTTAAATATCCTTTGGAATTTATATGATAATCTTTAAAATTAGGTAGATAATCACTATTATCCTTTATAGTTTTATAAATATCAACATAAGTAATTTTATATTTTTTACTAATAGTTAAATATTTATCATCTATATAAGAAAATAATCTATTTAATTCTTTTGATTCTTTTTTATATGGATTATAGTATCCTATTAATACTATATTAGAAGAAGATATTTTTTTAACTGTTTTAATTAAATTATCCATATTAGTTATCATTGTATCGATTTTTTCATAAGTAGTTTTAATATTATTTAATTCTCCATTATATTCTATAATATTAACAAGTTCATCCATTCCAATTGCAATTGTAATTAAGTCTGCTTCTCTTAATTCTTTTTTTATTTTATAAGTTTTATCATTGTAAATAATTTCTTTATTATTCTTAATATCTTCTAATAAGTCTTCTATTTTATAATTTGGTTTGGAATAATAAAAAGAAGTTTTATGAAGATTGTTGTTGTTATCTAAATAGTTTTTTATATAATCATGAAAACTATATGTATTATTACCATAGGAATTTATTCCTAAATCAAAACTATCTCCAATAGACATGTAGTCTATTAGATTATCGCTATTGGTTTTATAAATTATAAAAGTTAAAAATATTATTAAGAAAACAGAAATTATTAGCTTTTTCATAACTTCCTCCAAAAAAAGATTAAAGCAATATATTATATTTCTTTAATCTCTATTTTAGCACCTATGTTTGTCAATTTTTCTACTATTTCCTCGTATCCTCTTAATAAATGATTAATTTCTGTAATAATTGTTTCCCCCTCAGCAATTAGTCCAGCTATCAAAAGAGAGGCTCCAGCTCTTAAATCAGTTGCTACTACTTCTTTGCCTATTAGTTTAGTAGGACCTAAAATAATTGCTGTTTTATTTTCTACATGAATATTTGCTCCCATTTTGTTTAAATAAGGAATATTCATAAATCTATTTTCGTATATTGTTTCTGTCACCATACTTTTTCCTTTGGCCTTAGTTAGAAGAGAGACAAATGGTTGTTGCAAGTCAGTTGGAAAACCTGGATAACCAGAAGTTTTAATATCTATGGCTTTTAATTTAGTACTATTTATTATTAAATAATCATCATGAATTTCTAATTCTGCTCCCATTTGTTCTAAGGCATCAGTTAAACTTTTTATATGTTTAGGAACAATATTATCTATTTTTAAGTAAGATCCTAACAAGGCTCCTATAATTGTATAGGTACCAGTTTCTATTCGATCAGGAATTATATCATGATTACAACCAGTTAAACTAGTTACACCTTCAATTGTAATTTCACTTGTATCAATCCCTGTAATTTTAGCTCCCATTTTATTTAACATGTTAATTAAATCTCCTATTTCAGGTTCCTTGGCAGCATTTTTAATAATAGTTTTTCCTTTGGCAAGAACTGCTACAATTATAGAATTTATAGTTGCTCCTACACTTGGCATATCAAGTTCTATTTTATTACCAATTAATTCATCTGCATAAATTGTATAAATATCATTTTCTTCTTCAATAGTTGCACCTAATAATTTAAATGCTTTTAATGTTTGATCAATAGGACGACTTCCTATTTTACATCCTCCTGGAAAATGCATTTTTACATATTTATATTTTGCAAGTAAAACTGCCATAAAATAATATGAGGCTCTTAGTTTACTAGATAATTCTTCTGGTATTTCTTTATTTTCCATTAATGTTGAATCAATTACAAGACTACCACTTGCTCTATTTAATTGAACATTTAAATAATTTAGAGTTTTTTCTAAGTAATCTATATCTAAAATATTAGGAACATTGCATAAAGTTGTTTTAGAAGATGCTAGTAAGGCTGCTGGTATTAGAGCAACTGAACTATTTTTGGCACCACTAATTCTTACAGTTCCACTTAGTTTTTGATTACCTTGTATTTTTAATATTTGCATTTTTATCACCACTATATTTTATTTTTTTTAATTATTAATGTTAATTTTAGAAGCAACTACTTCTTTTATACTTTTATATCCACTTCCAATTATTTTTCTAGGATCAATTACATCAGGGTTTTCTTTTAAATATTTTCTAACATCATTACTCCAAGCCTCTTGAATAGAAGAATTAATATTAATCTTGGTTATACCTGCTTCAACACATTTTTTTAAAATGTCATCTGATAAACCACTTCCTCCATGTAATACCAAAGGAATTGTTAATTCTTCATTTAATTTTTTAATTAATTGATAATCTATATTTAATTCTCCCTTATAAATACCATGAACGGTTCCAACACTTGCTGCGACAGAGTCAATACCAGTTTCACATACAAAGTTAATGCAATCTTCTAAATTTGTATTTGTTCCTAAGTTTAAATTATTCCCTTCAATACTTCCCATCAAACCAATTTCAGCCTCTACTGATACATCTTGATTTTTAGCATATAAAACTACTTCTTTTGTCATTTCCATATTTTCTTGAAGTGGTTTTAATGATCCATCTATCATAACCGAATTAAAACCAGCATCTATTGCTTTGATACAACTTTCTACACTTTTTCCGTGATCTAAATGTAAACAGACATCAGTTTTAATATTTAAATCACTAATTAAACTATAACATAAGGCTGCAACTACATTATATCCACCCATATAATTAACGGCACTTTCGGAAACACCTAAAATAACCGGAACATTTAATCTATCACATTCTTCTAGAATACATTTAGCCCACTCTAAATTATTTATATTAAAATGAAATACGGCTTTTTTCTTTCTCTTTGCTTCTTTTAGCATTTTTTTGCTATTAACTAACATTTTATCACCCAAGAAAAGAATACTACAAATAAGATAAATTGTCAAAAAGTTTAAAAAATAATTATCCACAATGATTGTGGATAATTATTCTACCCTAAGTTTATTAGCAATTTCTTTAATTTTTCTAAATCTATGATTTAAACCTGATTTAGTAATATTCTTTCCTGTTTCAAGATTAATAATTTCACTTAATTCTTGCAGGGAAGTTTCAGGATATTTTAAACGATACTTCATAACTTCTTCTAATTTTTCAGGTACTGCATCCATTCCAATTTTTTCTATAATTAAATTAATATCTTCAACTTGTCTAGCAGAATAAAATAAAGTTTTTTCAATATTTGCCTGTTCACAATTATTAAGTCTATTAGTCATATTTTTATGATCTCTATATATCCTAATATCTTCATAATACATAACAGCCATATTAGCATTTATAAGTCTTAAAAAGTCCCCTATTTTTTCAGCCTCTTTAATATAGACCATATATCCTTTATCACGAGTTATAACTTTACTATTTAAATAAAATTGATTTAATAAACTTGATATAAACTCTGCTTCTTCCCTATAATCTATAAAAAATTCTAAATGATACATTGATGTTTTAGGATCATTTATACTTCCAGTTATTAAAAATACTCCTTTTAAATAAGATCTTTTTTCATCATCACAATCTAGAATATAAGATTTTGGAATACTTAAATAATTATTATTAGAGTCTATTACTGATAAATCTTCTAAAATACTTGTTTCTTTTTCTGGAATAGTTAATATATAAATACGATTTTTACTAAATTTTGTTTTTTTATACTCAGTTTTAATATTTATATTGTATAATTCTTTAAATAAAGTATAAATATACTTACAAATTGTCGAATTTTCAGTTACAAGTTCTAGTTTTTTTAATTTCTTGTTATAAGAATTTCTAAGAATTGCTGATAACAATGCTCGTGATGCCACAAAGTTAACTGTTTCTTTACTAATTTCATTTTTAACATTGGTCGTAAAAGACATAATTCACCTACTTACTACTATTTATTTTTTTAATTATATTAGTTGCTGCAATCATTCCTTCACTTGCTGCATTTATTAATTGATATAAATCTTTTTTTATTACATCTCCAACTGCATATATTGTATCAATATTAGTTTCCATATTAGAATTTACTTTAATGTAATTTTTATCAAGTTCTAACTTTAAAGAACCAAATATATTAGGTGTACTTCCAATATATACGAATAGTCCATCTATTTCAAGTTCATGATTATTATTATCTTGTATGTAAATTATACTACTTAATTTATTATTTTTAGATTTTAATTCTTTAATAAAACTATGATATAAAATTTCTATATTATCTTTTTTTTCTATTTCTTTTACTATGTCTTCTTTACATTTAAAATAATCATATTTATTAATAATTGTTATATGGCTACAAATATTAGATAGATAAAGTGCTTCCTTTAAAGCAGATTCTCCTGCTCCTATAATGGCTACTTTTTTATTTTTATAAAAAACTGAATCACATAAAGCACAATAACTAATACCACGTCCTATTAATTCATTTTCATGTTCTAAGTTAAGTTTTCTTGGTTCTTTACCAGTTGCAAGAATTATATATTTACAAGTAAGTTCTTTATCTTTTAAGATAACTTTATTACTATTTTTTAAATGTTTTATGTTAATAACTGTATCAAGTAAAATTTCTATATCCATACTTTTTGCTTGATTATATAAATTAGTTGCTAAATCAGGACCTGTTATACCTAAACTACCGGGATAGTTTTTAATATTACTTATTTTATTTAATATTCCTCCCATGGCTGATTTTTCAATTAATAGTATATTTTTATTTGCTTGTTTTAAATAAATGGCTGCGGTTATGCCGGCAATTCCTCCACCTATTATAATACAATCATATTTTTTATTTTTTTCTTTCATTATAATATTCTCCTTTCTTTAAAGATACAATAAAGATGATAATTCCTATGATAATTAAAATAATTGATGTTACCTGAGCCATTTTTAAACTACCTAACATTAAACTATCTGTTCTTAAAGATTCAATGAAAAATCTAACAATAGAATACCAAATAAGATAAATAGATAATAGCATTCCTGTTTTTAAATTAGATTTTTTTCTTACAATTAGTAAAATAATTAGACCTAATAAGTTAAAAACTGATTCATATAAAAATGTTGGATGATAATAAACTCCATCTATATACATTCCATTTATTATAAATTCTGGAATATTAATTTTTTCTAAAAAAAGTCTAGTAGTTGCTGGTCCATGAGCCTCACTATTAAAGAAATTACCCCATCTACCAATTATTTGCCCAAGAATTACACCAAATGTACAAATATCTATATATTTAATTATTTCATTTAGTTTCTTTTTATGCTTTTTACTATATGCAAAAATTGTTATAACACCACCTATAATTCCTCCATGAATAGCAAGTCCTCCATTCCAAATAGCAATTATTTCCATAGGATTTGCTAAGTAATAATCTAAATTAAATAAAACATAATAAAATCTTGCTCCTAAAAAGCCAAAAATAATTACATAAAATAACATATTAAAAAAATATTCTTTATCAAGTTTTAGTCTTTTAAGTTCTAAATAAGTTATGCTTCCTCCTAAAACTACACCTAAAAGCATTGTAATAGAATACCAATATATTTTAATAAAACCTAAATCTAATGCTACCCGATTCATATAATCACCAATATAAGTATATAAGTTTTTTAAATTAATTACAATAAAAAAAGTAGTTGTTTAACTACTATTTACATTGTTTTAGTATTATTACAAGTATTTTCATACTCTTGAATACTATCATTTGTATAATCATATAATCTTTTTCTAATAACGTATGCTAGTTTAGGATTTGTTTCCATAAAGATACCATTTTTAGCAAATGATATTAAATTAGCAATTTCAAGTTCACGTTGTATAGTACTATCTACTACTAAATTATCATTTAAAGAACCTAAATTTTCTAAATAACTTTTCATTATTTTTATAATATCTGCTCCCTTGTCAAAAAACTCGCCAAAGATTAAAGAAGCACTTGATGATATTTTAATTAAATTTCTAATTCTTAATTCTCTAACTATCATCTTTTCATCTAAATTATTCATAAATACCCCCAAAAAAATAATTTTCATGGTTTATTATAACAAATCAAGTATTTTAGTCAAGTATTATTTCAAATAATTTGTATATACATATGCTTTTTTTGGATTATCCTTATCTACCATAACAGGAATAAAACTACCTAAATTTTTAATTTTAAAATGAATTTCACTACTGGTAATTACATATATTTTATTTTTAAAAACATAACTTACTTCAATTAAGTAGTAAGGATTTGGAATATGAAAAAAATAACTAAAATAATTAAATTCTAGTTATTTAATATTTTATTTAAAAATTCTCCGGTGTAACTTTCTTTAATTTTTGCAATTTGTTCTGGGGTTCCTGTTGCAACAATGGTTCCACCATTAGTACCACCATCTGGTCCAAGATCAATTATATAATCGGCTGATTTAATTACATCAAGGTTATGTTCAATTACTAAAACTGTATCTCCGTTATCAACGATTCTATTTAAGATACCAAGAAGTCTTTTAATATCGGCTGAATGTAAACCGGTTGTTGGTTCATCTAGAATAAATAAGGTTTTACCAGTTGCCCTCTTTTGTAATTCTTTGGATAATTTAACACGACCTGCTTCCCCGCCTGATAAGGTTGTTGCACTTTGACCAAGTTTAACATAGCCAAGTCCTACATCTTCTAAAACTTGTAATTTACTTTTAATTTTAGGAACATTGTCAAAAAATGATAAAGCCTCAGTTACTCGCATATTTAATACATCTGCTATATTTTTATTCTTATATTTTATAGTTAAAGTTTCACTATTGTATCTACTACCATGGCATACTTCACATGGAATATACACATCAGGCAAGAAATGCATTGAGATTTTTTTAACACCATCTCCCATACATGCTTCACATCTTCCACCTTTAACATTAAAGGAAAATCTATTTTTACCATAACCTAACATTTTAGCCTCTTTGGTAGTTGTAAATAAATCTCTTATATCATCAAATACCCCAGTATAGGTTGCAGGATTTGATCTTGGAGTTCTTCCAATTGGATTTTGGGTGATAATTACTACTTTATCTAAATTATCAATACCAACTATTTTTTTACATTTACCAGGTTTAACCTTAGATTTATAAATATAATTCATGCATGATTTAGCAAGTATTTCCATAACTAAACTACTTTTTCCTGATCCAGATACCCCAGTTACACAGTTAAATACACCAAGAGGTATTTTGACATTTATATCTTTTAAGTTATTTTCACTGGCTTCTTTTATTTCAATAGTTTTACCATTTCCTTTTCTTCTTATTTTTGGCACTTCAATACATTCTTTACCACTTAAATAGCGTCCTGTGATACTATTTTCATTTTGCATTACTTCATTAGGTGTTCCAGCAGCAACAACATAACCGCCTTCTTCCCCAGCCCCAGGACCAATATCAACTAAATAATCACTAGCTAGCATTGTATCTGTATCATGTTCAACAACTATTAAAGTATTGCCTAAATCTCGCATATCAAGAAGAGATTTAATTAATTTTTCATTATCTTTTTGATGAAGACCAATACTTGGTTCATCAAGAACATATAATACTCCGGTTAGGCGAGAACCTATTTGAGTTGCAAGTCTAATTCTCTGAGCCTCTCCACCTGATAATGTTCCGGCTGATCTTGCAAGAGTTAAATATTCAAGACCAACATTTTTTAAAAAAGTTAATCGATTCTTAATTTCTTTAACTATCAATTCACTTATCTTGGCCTCAGCCTCTGTTAGTTTTAAATTATCAAACCAAACTAAACATTCTTTAATTGACATACAAGTCACTTCATAGATATTTTTTTCATTAATTAAAATATTTAAAACACTTTCACTTAGTCTTGCTTCATGACATACTTCACATGGAAGTTCTATCATATATTGTTCTAACCAATCTCTAATCCATTCACTTGATGTTTCCATGTATCTTCTTTCTAAGTTATTAATAACACCTTCATAGTAATCATGATTTCTTGTAACATTTCCTGAACGGCTAGTAATATTAAATGATAACATATCTGGTGAACCATATAAGACAATATCCCTTTCAATTTTCTTTAATTTTTTAAATGGTTTATCCATATCTATTTTATAAAAATCACAAACTGCTTTTAGTTTTTTATATTCAATTGAGTCTTGATCATCATTTAAAGTTTTAATACAACCTTGATTTAAACTCAAAGAATCATCTGGTATTACTAAATCAACATCTATTTTTAATTTAACTCCAAGTCCTTTACATTCAGGACAAGCCCCATAAGGAGCATTAAAAGAAAACATTCTTGGTTCTGGTTTAGCAATTGAATAATTACATTTAGGACAAGCATAAGTAGTTGAAAATAATATTTCTTCACCACCTACTATATCAATTAAAACTTTTCCATTTGACAAATTACAAGCAGTTTCTACACTTTCATATAAACGACTTCTAATTCCACTTTTAATAACTATTCTATCAACTACAACATCAATTTTACTTTTAGTATTTTTTTCAAGATTAATATCATCTGATAAATCTAACATTTCTCCGTTAACTCTAACTCTTATATAACCTGATTTTCTAAGATCATCTAATAAGTCTTTATGAGTACCTTTTTCCATATCAACAACAGGAGATAAAATCATTAGTTTTGTCCCCTCACCAAAACTTTCAATCTTGTTTACTATTTCTTCTATACTTTGACTAGTAATTGGAATATGATGATTTGGACAATAAGGAGTACCAATTCTTGCAAATAATAATCTTAAATAATCATATATCTCAGTTACTGTTCCCACTGTTGATCGAGGATTTTTACTAGTTGTTTTTTGATCAATTGAAATACTTGGAGATAATCCTTCTATACTATCAACATCTGGTTTTTCTGATCCTCCTAAAAATTGTCTAGCATATGCTGATAAAGATTCAACATATCTTCTTTCCCCTTCTGCATAAATTGTATCAAAAGCAAGTGATGATTTACCTGATCCAGATAACCCTGTCATAACTATTAATTTATTTTTAGGTAATTCTAAATCTATATTTTTTAAATTATTTTCTCTTGCACCTTTTATTATAATTTTATCCATACAACACCTCAAAATCTAGTATATTATAGCACATATTTAAAAAAAATTATAGAGGTAAAAATTGTAAATTTTCAAAAATAAAAAAATATTAATAAACTAAACTTTTAGTTTACATTTCTTTTTTTTAAGTTATAATATTAACTGAAAGGAAAATACAATATGAATGGAATAGGTAATAATTTAAAAAGAATTAGATTGTTAAAAAATTTATCTCTTAAAGAAGCAGGCGATTTATTAAATATGTCTGCTACTGCTGTTTCTAAATATGAAAAAGGTGAAATCATACCAGATTCTAAAAAATTAATTTTGTTTGCTAATACTTATAAAGTTAAATCAATTGATTTACTAAAAGTATATAATAATTATCAAATGAAATTTACTTCTTTTAGAAAGAAAAAAAGATTAAAAGGACAAAATCTCGAACTTTTAAAAGAATTAATTCAAAATGAAGTTAGTAAATATTTAGAAGTACTTGATTTAAATAATATTAATAGTACTAGTAAAATAATTAAAACATACTCATGTAACAATTTAAAAGATGTTGAAAATTCTGCTATTAAATTTAGAAATTTTATTGAAATTTCTAATAAGCAACCTTTAACTGATTTAATTAATATTTTAGAAAATTTAGGAATTATTATAATTCAAATTAAAAATGTCTATAATAAATTTAATGATTTTGATGGATTAAGTGAAATTGTAAATAATATACCTATTATTGTATTATTAGATGATATAAAAGATGGAGCAAGACAAAGATTTACTATTCTTCATGAATTAGGTCATTTAGTATTAGATATAACTAACAAACAGTTAGATGAAGAAAATGCTTGTAATAGATTTGCTAGTGCACTACTTATGCCAAGAGAGGCTGTTATAAATGAATTTGGTAGTTCAAGAAATTACATTAATTTCTATGAATTAACTGCTTTTAAAAATGAATACAAAGTTAGTTATCAAGCAATTATATACAGGTTAAAAGATTTAAATATTATAAGTGAATATTTATATAAAAAATTATCTATTCTTATAAGTCAAAGAATTGGAAAAACTGATCCTAATCCTATTAAACCAGAAAAATCTTATCAATTTATAAAATTAGTTTACAAATTAGAAGCAAATCAAGTTATTTCTATAAGTAAAGCATGTGATTTATTGGAGGTTACACTAGATGAATATAACAACAAAAATTATTATAACTGATACCAATATAATAACTGATTTAGATAATGCTAACCTTTTAGAAGATTTTATAAAATTAGATAATGTCTATATAAGTGATATGGTTAAAAATGATGAAATAAATTTTAAAACTGGGGAAATTAAATTAATTAATAAATTAAAAATCATGGAAGCAACACCAATACAATTATTAGAAATTAGTTTAATATCTTCAGCTGAAAAGCAATTATCAACATGTGATATTTTAAATTATATAATAGCAAGAGATAATAACTGTATTTTAGCAACAGGTGATAATAACTTAAAACATTTGCTGAAAAAAATGGAGTTGAAGTTATTAGAACCTTAAAAGTTATTAGTTTGATGGCTAAACATAATTATATTTCAATTGATAAAGCCATAAAAGGATGTAAATTATTAAAAGAAAATGTTAAAACAAGAATACCTCTTAAAGATATAGATAAGATAATAAAAGAATTAGAAGAAATTTTAATTACTTCCTAATTCTTATTTTTTTATACATTATAACATTAATAAGTAAAGAATTAATAATTACAACAAGCATAGCATATAAAAAGTTTTTTATTCCAAAAGTTAAACAACCAATTAATAAAATTAAACTATTAATAATTAAATTAATTGTTCCTACTTTAATATTTTTATATTTATTAATAATAGGTGCTAATACATTTATACCACCTGCTGTAAAACCTAATTTATAGATTAAACCATTGGTAATACCTGAAATAATCCCAGTTACAATTACATTTAATAAGTAATAATCAAAGTTAAATTTTAAACTACTTGTTATTTTTACAAATAAAGGATAACTAATAGTTGCTAAAATAGTACCAAAAGTAGTTTGTTTTCTTAGAAAAATAAAACTTAAAATAAGCATCAAGAGATTTATTATTAGAATAAGCAAGGAATTACTAACATTAGTAAAACTATTTATAATAATACTTACTCCTTGGGTTCCTCCGGTTACTAATTTAAGTGGTTTTAAAAATAAATTAAAGTTAATTGCTGCTATTAATAAAATTATTAATAATAAAAGATATTTTTTCATAAATCTCCTTAAAAAAAGAAGTATTTCTACTTCTTCGTATTTTGTTTTAAATAACTTTCTATAAAACCAAAGATATCTCCATCTAAGACTTTTAAAACATTAGAGGTTTCGTATCCAGTTCTATGATCTTTAACCAGTGAATATGGGTGCATTACATAACTTCTTATTTGAGAACCAAATTCAATATTCATGGTTTCTCCTTTAACATTTTGTAATTCTTGTTGTCTTTTTTCAAGTTCTAGTAATTTTAATTTTGATTTTAACATATTCATTGCTTCTTCACGGTTTTGAATTTGACTTCTTTGATTTTGACAAGAAACAACTATTTTAGTCGGTAAATGAGTAATTCTAACTGCACTATCAGTAGTATTGACATGTTGTCCTCCAGCTCCACTACTTCTATATACATCTATTTTTAAATCTTTCTCATCAACAACAACGTCACCTACTTCATTAAATTCTGGGGTAATATCAACTGAGGCAAATGAAGTATGTCTTTTGTTGTTAGCATCAAAGGGAGATAATCTTACTAATCTATGTACTCCTTTTTCACTTTTTAGTTTACCATAGGCGTATAATCCTTCAACTTTAATTGAAACACTTTTAATACCTGCTTCTTCTCCATCTAAAATAGATATAACTTCGTATTTAAAATTATTACTTTCTAAAAATCTTGTATACATACGATATAACATATTAGTCCAATCACAAGCCTCAGTACCACCTGCTCCTGCATGTATTTCTAAAATACAATTGTTTTTATCATATGGACCACTAAATAAAGTAAATAACTCTATTTTTTCTAACTCTTTTTCATAAATACTTAAATTATTTTCAATTTGTTCTTTAACATCTAAATCATTTTCTATTTCTAAAATACTAATATATTCTATATCATCAGTTATTTTTCTTTTTAAATCATTTATATTATGAACAATTTCTTTTAAATTATTTAACTCATCCATTATTTTAGAAACATTTTTTTTATCTTGCCAAAAATCAGGAGCATTTGTTATATCTTCTAATTCTTTTATCCTTATTTCTTTATTTGAAATGTCAAAGTAACCCCCATATTTCTTTTATTTTATAAATATAATTTGTTAATTTTTCTTTTATTTCGTATAATTCCATAATTATTTACCTATCAATTCAGCATCTTTTAGCTTTAAGTCTTCTTCTTTTTTAGTTTCTTTTTCTTCTGCGTCTTGTTCTTTCTTTTCGGTACTAATTACTTTTGTATTTGCTAATATATCATGTAATCCTCTACCATCTTTTCTAAATAATATCATCATAAATGATACTACAAAAATAATAGAAAATACATTTGATATTATATTATAAACAGATAAATATGTTTTTTTATCTAAAAATAAAATTGTTAAAATTGAAATAAATTGAAGTAAAATTGAATTAATAATTAAGGATCTTACTAGGTAATTATTCATAGTTAACTTCTTGTGATTACTTGATGTTATTTTAATTTTCATTATTTTTTTACCAATAGTTTCACCATTCATAAAGTAGGTAAATACGACAAAATAAGTTATTGTTATAACTAATGTTACTATTGATTCAGCAACAGTTTCCCTGGAAAGTGAATAATTAATTTCACTTCCTTTGGTTAGGTATTCTTCTTTGGTTATTTTTTGATTAGCATATTCTTCTGTTAAATTACTAAATTGTTTAGTTAATTTAGTATAATTTTCACTTGTTGGAATTACAAATGTAATTAATGATGATATAAATGTTATTATCATTATATCAACAAGATAAGCGGTTATTCTTTTATAACTATTTGATTTCATTTAATTCCTCCTTAAAATCATTTAATATGGTTATTATATCACATATTTTAGTAGACGTCATGATTTTATTTTTAACTTCACTACTTCCTTTTATACCTTTTAAGTACCAAGCAGCATGATTTCTAATTTCTAAACAAACAATTTTTTCAGGTTTTATCTGTTTTAAATAATTTAAATGTTTTAAACACATATCAATTCGTTCTATATCAGTAGGTTTTTCTAAAATTGTTCCATCTTCTAAATAAGCATTTATTTCTCTTATTAACCAAGGATTTCCAAGAACACCTCGACCAATCATGATTAAGTCACATTGGGTTTCATCTAACATTTTTTTAGCATCATAAATTGTTTTAATATCACCATTACCAATAACTGGAATATTAACTGCTTCTTTTACTTGTTTTATTATGTTCCAATCAGCATGACCACTGTAACCTTGTTGTCTTGTTCTTGGATGAACACAAATTAAACTTGCCCCTGCTTTCTCACATATTTTAGCAACTTCTACGGCATTTATACTATCTTTATCCCAACCACTTCTAATTTTAACACTAACTGGAACATTAACTGAGGCTACAACACTTGATACAATATCATAGATTTTTTCAGGATTTTTTAAAAGTGCTGCCCCGGCTTGGGACTTTAAAGCAACTTTTGGAACTGGACACCCCATATTTATATCAATTATATCAGGATGCATATTTTCTTCAATATACTTTGCTGCCATAACAAATGATTCTTTATCGCTTCCAAATATTTGTTGGACAATTGGTCTTTCAACTGATTCCATAAATAGCATATCCTTAGTTTTTTGATTACCATAAAAAAGTGCTTTATCACTAACCATTTCTGCATATATTAAAGAACAACCCATTTCTTTTATAATACGACGAAAAGCACTATTACAAATACCTGCCATAGGAGCAAGAACAGTGTAACCTTTAACTTCTACATTTTTTATATACATAAATACCACCATTAAGATTATATAAAAAAATTATTTAAAAGTAAATTAAAAACAAAAATTTAAAAACTAAACTTTTGTTTTTGAACAAGTATCACTGATATATTCATCAGGATTATTATAAATTTCTATACAATATTGATTGTCTTCTCCGCCAATTGGTCTATGTGAAACATCTTGGGCATTTACAAGTGATCTTTTAATTAACTTACCTTCTAATTTAGTATCTAATTCAATTAGTTTTCCTTTACCTGGATCAATTACTAAAAAATCTGCTTGTTTCAAATTATTTAAATCACTATTTGCTTTAATTCCTATTATGGTTACAAAATGACGATAATTAGTTCCAGGATTACCATTTACTTCTATAACTGTTGGTCTTCCATCTATTAATTCTTGCATTGCTATATTTAATATTTCATCAGTACTAGAACTAGTTAAACCTACTGTTTTACTAACTAAGGGAGTACTATTTGAATATTTAAATATTTTACTAGCATACATATGGGCATATTGCCAACATTTTTCTTTTTCTTGAATAGAAAATTTCTTATAACCTTTTTCATAATCAATTACATAATACAAATTATTTTTATATTTATAGGTTACTAAAACACTTTCACTAAGTGACAACTCTTCTTTACTTAAATTTTTAATATTTTCAAGTAATTCATTATTAATTTTTTCTTTTAGAACTTCATAAATATTTTTTCTATCTATTAAAGATTCACGATATTTTTTAAAAAAAGTTTCTTTATCCTTTGCTACTTCTAAATCTTCTTGTTTTTTATCTTCATTAGAAGAATCTAAGGAAATAGTATCCTCATATATTACATTTGAAGGTTTTAAAGTTACTCTTTTTGTTTCTAAACTAGGTACAACTGGTTCTAAAATCTCATTATTTTTTAAATTAGAATCTTTATTTTCACTTTCTATTTTTTCTTTAATACCTAATCCTGTTAAAGTTATACTTGTAAGTGTTATTAAACTTATTAAAGATTTTCTAATTTTTAAGTTTCTAATTTTAGATTTATTTACAACTTTTATTTTATATTTTTCTAATTGTTTGTTATTTAGATTATAAGTATTTACTAGTTCTTTTAAATAATTATAATAATTATTAGTTGTATTTTCTTTAATTATTTCTGTTTTACCAGATAATCTTTCTATTTTTAGGGTTGATATATTTTTATTAGCATCTAAGTCTAAGGTTAATTTTTTTATAATATCTTTTTCACTTTCTTCTAGAAGATTATTTTTAATTAATTTTTCTTTTAATAAATTAAATGTTGAAAAAGTATTTTTAACTAGAAAATGATATAATTCTTTGATTTTATTTTTTATAGTGGCTTCATCTTCTATTATTTCTATTTTATCATTTTGATAAATAAGAGCATAATGTTTGTCTTTGTAATGAAAATATTTTATTTTATCTATGTGCATATTCATCTCCATTTAATTTATCTATATTTTATATTTTAGTTTTTTTAACTGAATCACTTAAATATTCATCTGCATCATTAAAGACTGCAATTAAGTATTCATTATCACTACGTACTCTATGTGTAACATCTTGGGCACTTACTAAATATCTACGTACAATTTCTCCACCAGCTTCAACGTCTAATTGTTTAAGACCAGCATAGGCGGGATCTAGTATTAGAAAATCACTTTCTTTTAAATTATTAAGATCAGCACCTTCTTTTAAGCCTCCAATAGTTACAAAATGACGTTTTTTACCAGAACCATTAACCTGAATAATAGATGGCTTTCCTTCAAGAATTTCTTTGGCTGCAATTTGTAATAATTCTTCCTTAGTATGACATGTAAGTGATGAATAATTTTGGGAACCATTTTTATTTGAAGTTCTTATAATCTTTCTAGCATAATTAATTGCATAATTCCAACATTCATCACGTCCTTGCTTTTTTAAGTTGGAATATCCCTCACTTGACTGGCATACATAATAATTAACTCCAAAATATGTAGCAATTGAAGCAGTAATATTTGGTGAAATAGAACCTAATGAACTAACTACTAAATTCATCATTTCAATTGAAGAATTATTTATACTATCTAAATTAGTTAATTTTCCTTCTATTTCAGAAATTAAATATTTGCAAGCATCATTATAAGCATTACAATTATATTGCCATTCACGAAGATCTCCTTCATACCTTGGATATGTTACTTCTCCAAGTTCATTTACTTTTCTATAATTATTTTTTATAATAGGATGATCTAATTTGATTTTAAGATAACAAATGTTTTCATTTAAATGTTCAAAGAATTCTGGTAAACTCTTATAAATTTCTTCTGCTTCTACCCAAGAGGAATTTATATTCTCTTTTAAAGTATTAAATTCTGTAATTATTGTATTCATACTTTCATCAAATTTAGTTTTAGCAGAGTCATCCCAATCACTTGTTTTAGTTAATCCTTGTAAATAATTAATTATTTTATCTATTTCTGCCACTAATTTACTACATGGAAAACTTAAAACACAATCATTTGCCTTTTCTATTTTTTCTTTGTACTTTTTATAAAATTCTTGATATTCATTTAAATTTGTTTCCATATTTACTCCATATCTACAATATATTCATATAGTTCTGTTCCATCATATGAAACACCTGCACTTTGTCTTTTAAGTGAATAAATCTCTCCATTAATTGCAACTTTTTGCATATCACCAATATCTGCATAGGAAGAAGAACCATTTTTAAGTAATTTACCATTAGAAATTGTAAAATCAGTTGTTGAAATTGCCATATATCTTTTACCACCATCGAAATTACTTGTTCCATCTAATAAATAACTTGCTTTACCTTTTCCTGTATCAGCAATAATATATTTTTCACCTATTACATCATTAACGGCAGCTACGTGACTTTCATTTTTTAAACTATATACAACTGATGCTGAGGTATCTGTTACATTAGTAATTTGATCATTATTAATATTTCCACTACTATTATAAACTATCGTTACCCCATATATATCAGAAACAGCTTTTGATATAGTATCATAGTCTCCCATTCCATTAGGAAAATATTTACTTAATCCTCCATAATCATTTAAAGCATTGGCAAGATCTAATGGAGTTACAAGGACATCACTACCATTTTGATAAGTAAGTGATGAAGTTAAAGCAGTAGCCAAACTCATGACACCACAACCTGATTTATGTAAATTAATTCCTCCAATTGTTTTATCCCATTTTGATTTTTCTGCTTGACTATAACGAACTGTTAATTTTCCTCCTTCACGAATTAATTCCACACTACTACTTTTTAATATGTTATCAATTTCATTAGGATCGTCTGTATAATAAGCATACTTTGATTTTAAATTTAATGTTCCTGGTATACTACTAATTACTTCTGTTAAACTTATAATTTCTCCATCTAATTGTTTCAACAAATTAATTTTATTTTCTATATTAGTTTTATTTGATTCACATGCCGCTTTTTTTGTTTTAGCATTATCGCGCCATTTAGATATTGCTCTTTCATAATCTCTATATGATACTTCACCTGTTATAGGATCTGTTTTTCTGTAATCTTTTTGATGAGGTTTATTATTTATCTCTGTTTCTAAATTAGTAATTGCAGTTTGAAAATCTAAGAAATCATCTGGTAATTCTAAATATAAATTATCTATTTTTGTACCTATTTCACTTATACTAGTAGTAATTTGATTCAAATTATCACTACATGATTGCATATTACTAGAAAAAGCAGATTTAACACTATCATCCCATGCAGTTGAAGGAATATTAACTAATTTTTTAATATACTCTATAATTTCTTCTAAACCTTCATTTAATTTGCTATATGGTTTATTAATGGCACATTCACATGCACTAACTATTTTTGGATAATTTATTTCATAATAATTTTTGTATTCTTTTAAATTAAAATCCATACTACACCTTAGTTAATAATATCAGTATCATCATTTACTAATCTTGATAAGTCTTGATCAGTTGTCTTATAAGCAGTTAAGGCTTTTCTTAAATTATTTGTACATTCTCCAAGATAACTAGGGGTATTTTGATCAATTGAATCTAAGAATGGATTTAAAGTAGAATCCAATTGTTTTTTTTCTTTTGATTCCCATATATTTTCATCTAAACTCCTAATAGAATCATTAGTAGCTTTTAAAATATCAATAATATCTTGATTATCTTGTTCTAATTTATTAATTAATGCTTCTAATCCTTCTTTATCAATACTAACATTTGTCATAATTTCACTCCTTTTCATTTATTTTTATAAAAAAAGTTATCAATTTTGATAACCAATTTTTTAATTACTATTTATATTTTTAAATATTTTTGATAACCAAAATTTAAATATAATCCAAGATTAAATAGATTTAAGCCTTTACTTGATTGTTGGTATTTAATATATCAGTTGAAAACGTTATATCTTCATTTACAGGAGTTGTCTCATTATTTGGTAATTCAACTGCTTCACTAATGCTTTTCTTAGAATCTTCTAAATTTTTAGAATGAGCATTTGATACTTCTTTGAAATAAGTAGAAACATTTTCTATATTTGTACTATAAGTATTTATTAAATATCTAAGTCTATTTTCATATTTTTGTTGTAATATAACTGCTTCTTCACCTTGATAAAAATCAGTTATTTTTTTTATATCATCTAGTAATGTTTTCACCGCTTCTTTTAAATCTGTTTCTTGTTTGTCAGCATAACTAGATACACTTCTAAGTGCAACTGGATCTATATGTCTCATTATTTACCCCCACTCAAATATTTTGTTGCTACGTAAGCTTCTTGATTATTAAATTCAATTTTAGTCCAATTACTATTACTTTCTAAGACTTTTACTTCATCACCATTTTGTAAAGAACCGATTGGACTATTATTAGTACTAGGATCAGATCTTACATTTAAATGTCCTGAATTTAAAACTACTTTTTGAACACCTAGGTCTAAATCAGTACTTGTTGGCGTCGTTTGACTAGCAGAAGGAGTTAATGATTGTATTTTTATATAGTCTCTTGCTACAAAACCACGTTTACCATCTTCGGTTTCAACTTCTATCCAATTAGAAGAGGAATCATTATTGATTATTTTTAATTTTGTATCTTTACTTAGACTTGCTATTATATCATTATTTGTTCCCGCACCACTTCTTAAATTAAGATTACCACTACTAGTTGAAACAATACCAGTTGTATTCATTGAACCATTAAATGAATCAACTTGGGCTTGTTTAAATTCCTCGGTTCCAGAAAATGAAAAATTAAACTCTGCAATATCAGGCATTTTTATTTGATCGGCTTCATCTGCATTTTCAACATATTTCCTTGCTGAATTTATTAAATTTTGACAACTAGTAAATATATTTTGCAAGTTTGAAAATATATTACCTATATAATTTAAAGTATAAACTTCATCTGCAAAATTATTGGCTTTAATATCAACTTCAAACGCATTGTTATTAAAACTAGTGACAACACTACTATCAACATTAACAATGTCATCTTTTGTTCCAGTTTCAAGGGAAAGACTATTTGTTGCCATATTGCCTCCTTTCAATTAAATTAATCTGATGATAATTGTTCAGCTGAACTTGCTAATTCTTGATCTAATTTTTCATATTCGTCAGCTGTTTTCTTTAATTTATCTGCAAAATCAGTCATTTTTTCACTAAAACTATTATATTTTGCTTTTAAAAAATTATATTCTTCAACAATTCTATTTGCTGTTTCTCCTTGTAATGCATCATGTGTATTATTTATTGAATTAGTTGCATCATTTAATGCTTCTGCTGCACTACTAATTTTTGTTTCCATTTCAAGTGCTATATTTCTTAACTCTTCAGGAGTTATTTTTATTGAATCATTTCCCATATTATCCTACATCCTTTCCATTAAATTTTTAACTGCTTCTTGGGTTCTTGCTGTACTTACCGCTGCTTTATCTAAAAATACCGCATAGTTATTAATTACTTGTCCTAGTTTATTCATTGTATCCTTATATTCTAATGCAGAATCGATAAATTGATAGTTATCTGTTCCTTCCCATATTTCTGATGTTCTGTCAACTAATTTATATATAGCATCTATACTATCTACATACCTTTTAGCAGCATCATGTGTTTCTCTTGCAATTGTTTGCATTGTTTCATAATTTGCTCCAAATTGAGTCATTTTTATCACCTGTACCTTTCTTATAATACAAATATAACATATTTTTATTTAATATTTACTATTCATTTTGAAAATTTTACAATTATTTACAAAAAAACTGTTAATAAATATTTACTAACAGTCGTCTATTGATTTTATTTGAAAGTTGGATTGTAAATAATTTGATCTACATATATCAAATCTGGATTTGGAATATGATTATATGTTGCTATTTCTTGATATGGTACTTCCCAAGCAGTTGAAATTAACCACAAAGTATCTCCCCATATTACTTTATAACTCTTTTCAGATTTACTAGTATTAATTGTTGTATTAGCAACCCATACTGAATAATCTGTTTTATCATCTAATGATATTCCATTATTTGAATTGTTATTATCTTTGTTATTATCATCGGTTGAATTATTATTTTTATCATTGTTTGTTTTACCATTATTATCTACTTCTGATCCATTTTTATCATCAGTATTATTCTTTTTACCACCACATCCAGTGTTTAAAAATAAAATTCCACTAAACAAACATAAAATCAATAGTACTTTGACATTAATCTTTAAGAATTTCATATGCCCTCCATAACATTAATTGTCCTGTACAATTAAATCTTATCATATAAAATTAGAAAATGCTAGTATTTAACACTAGTTTTACAATTTTTAAGTACTTAGTTTAATTACAAAATCATATATTTTAAAATATAATTTAAAGTAAATATTATATAATGTATAAATTATTTTTTCTTTTTATAATCAGCAATTACTATACAAGCAAAAGGTATTAAACTCATAATACTAATTAATTTTCCTTCTTTTAATAAAGGAGATTTATATGATATTTCTATTTCTTTATCACCTTTTGTAATTGGTAATCCTATAAATGCTTTATTAACTCTTTCATATTCAACAACATGGCCATTTATTTTAATCGTAAAACCTTTATCATAAGGAATAGTAGTTATTAAATAACCATCATTAGTAACACTAATATTTCCTTTAATAGTATCGTTTTTAAACTCATTTAATTTAAATTCATCTATTTCAGGTTTATCTAAATACTCATTATCTATAACATATACTTCTATATCATCAATTGTATATTTACCACGCATTAATTCAATATCCAAATACTCTATTTCCTCAGCAGTTAAGACATAATGAAAATCATTATTATAATTTGGATATATCCATCCTTCACTAGTTAATAAATTTTTATTATTATTAATAGATATTCCTATATTACCATTTTTTTTAGAATTTTTACTTAACCCTTTTAAAGTAATAAACAATACTTTATTTTCTAATTTTTTATCTAATTTAATTTTCATATAACCAGTTTTATCATCTACATTAATTATGTATTGATTATTACTAATATTTTCTATATTTATATTATCATCTTTATCTATAATTTCATAAGTTATATTATCTTTATAAATATGATTATCTATGTTGAAGTTATTACTATTTTTTACTATTACATTTTTAAATAATGCCTCTATATTATAAGGATATTCTAAATTATCAAATTTTTCTTCACTTAAAATATTATTAGTTGCATAAATGATAGGATAGGCATTATCATTTTTATATAAATTATTATCTATTTTTTTATAGCCTAATCCAGGATTATAATAAGAATATATATATTTAACCCCCATATATCTATTAAATAAATTATTACTTGATGATGAAATATAGAAATAATTATCATCTGGTACATTTATTTTGAAAACTTTTCTAACAAATTCTAAATAATCATAATTATAGGTAGATGAATATATATTAGTCGTGTAATATGAAGCATTATAAATTTTATTACTTGTTTCAAAAGTTGATACTAAATTATTAGTTCTATAAAAACTATTATCTTCTTCATTAATTTTATTAATTGAATCATTTATGTTGTCTATAAAATATTTATTATGATAATCATCTATACTAATATAATTCTCAGCAAAATTTGTTATTAAGCAAATACCAAATACTGATATTGCAATAATATATTCTAATATTTTTTTATTTCTTCGTTTTTCATAAATAAATAAAGTAATTATTATTCCTAATAAATATAAATAACACCATTGTTTTTGATTAAAAAAATAAATAGGTATATTAACTAAAATTACATATTTTAAAAATCTTTTAATTTCTATTTTATTGGTAAACAAATCATTTAAAAAAATTGCACATATAAAACTTATTAAAGGAATAAATGGTATAAAACATTTTTCTCTTAAATATAAACCACCATTAAGTAAATAGCAAAAAATAGGAATAAAAAAGATTATTGATACAATTGTTCCCAAGATAACATTTTTCTTTTTTTTGGTATAAAATAAATATAGTAACGATACAAATCCAAGCATCGAAACACCTATTGCATATGTACCGCAAAATACCTTATGAATTTTTAAACTAGGAACTAATAAATTTAACAAAGAAAAATTATTTGTTGATGCAGCTCGTCCATTTAATAATGTATATGCTGTTGGAAGTAGTAAAATTGATGCTAAACCAATAGATATTAAAACATAAGTAATTGTTTTAATAATATTTTTAAATATTTTCTTGAATTCAACATCTTTATTTATATCAAAATACTTATACAAATAATAACTAGCAAGCGCAAGAATTCCACCAATACTATAATAGTAACTAGTCATAATCATCAAAAAAATAGAAACAATTAACAATGTTTTTTTATTATCTTTTAATAAATTATCAACCCCCATTAGTCCTAAAATAACAAATGGCATATAATTAACAAACATAATATGACGATGCATATGAAAAATAAATGACTG
The DNA here is from genome assembly GCA_934119955.1 of uncultured Bacilli bacterium. Taxonomy (GTDB): domain Bacteria; phylum Bacillota_I; class Bacilli_A; order RF39; family UBA660; genus RUG591. The sequence goes on from CAKOSZ010000001.1 coordinate 171,842, forward strand.
AGAACAAATTAATATAAGTGTTGATAATAAAGAAATTTTTCCATTATATTCATTACGTCTTAACCACTTATAAAATAATATTCCTGATAATATAACGATTAAAATATCAATAATTGTTAAAAATACTGTCATATTTATAAAAGGAAATAAATATGATAATAAAACAAACGGATTTAATAAACCATAATATGATAAATTAAATATATTTTGACCTCCACCATAATTTAAAGAAAAATTAGGTAGTATTTTCCCCGTTGCATAAAATATTTTTCTAAAATAATCAGGAAATAAAGTATGTTGATTCATCCAATCAGTATAAGAACCAAATTCATTGGTAAAATGTGTTACACATAAAATTATAGTTAAAACTACTACTATTATTATCAAATAATTTTTTTTATCTTTCGACATATTAAAACTTTTCCTCCTTTTATTACTTTTTTATAAAAAAAATAAATTATAATAATATTTTATTTTTTCTTTTTAAAAACCAAAAATTTACTTAATAAATAATTCAAAATAATAACTATAATTTGAACAACTATTTTCATTATTTTATCATTGTATTTGCAAATAGTTACCAATAAATACATAAGTAACATTTCAATAAATAAAGTTGATAATCTCGACAAAATAAAACTTATCATTTCTTTTAAATTAAATTTATTTTTAGATTCAAAAACATATTTTTTATTAGTAAAAAAGGCAAATAATACAGATATTATCCATGAAATAATTGTTGCTATTTGAAGTTCTGTTGAAATATCAGGATTAAGAATAGTAAATGTTAACAAATAATATGTTAATAAACTAACACATGTAGTTAACCCACCTACTATTAAATAATTAATCATTTCTTTATATTTTATATATATTTCTTTCATTTTTTCTCCACATTTGTTTCTTTTGTTATATAAATAGGTCTATTTTTTACCTCTAAATATAATTTAGCCATATATTCACCTAATACTCCTAAACATAATAATTGAATACCTGAAACAGCAAATATTATACAAACCATGCTTGGCCATCCACTTGTTGGATCACCATAAATCATTGTTTTTACAATAATAACTATTATCATAATAAAAGAAATTAAGCAAAAAAGAATACCAATTACAGCACTTAATGTTAAAGGAATAGTTGTAAATGAAACAATTCCTTCAATTGCATATAAAAACAATTTCCAAAATGACCATTTAGTTTCACCTGCTACTCTTTCTATATTTTCATATTCCAACCATTTAGTATTAAAACCAACAAAGCTAAACAATCCTTTGGAATAACGATTATATTCTTTAAGTTCTAAAATGCTATTAACAACTTGCCTCGTCATCAAGCGATAGTCTCTTGCACCATCAACCATCTCAACTTTACTCATTTTATTAATCAATTTATAAAAACATCTCGCAAAAAAACTTCTAATAGGTGGTTCTCCCTTTCTTGTTACTCTCCTTGTTCCAACAATATCATATTTTTCCTCTTTAATTAATCTATACATCTCTTTTAATAATGCTGGTGGATCTTGTAAATCTACATCCATTATAGTTACATAATCTCCTGTTGCTGCATTTAAACCAGCCCACATTGCTGCTTCTTTTCCAAAATTTCTTGAAAATGATATATATTTGACACATTTATCTTTAATTAATTTTTTTATTTCTAATAAAGTATTATCTTTTGAACCATCATCAATAAAAATTACTTCTAAATCAGCCTCTATATTTTTAAATTCTTTAATTATTGCTTCATAAAATAAAGGAATGCTTTCTTCTTCATTATAACATGGAACAACAATACTTATTTTTTCCATAATACCTCCATAATAACATCAAAAAAGACATCATATCTCCACACTTAAAGTATAGCATATAATGTCTTTTAAATCAATTATTAAGACTTTTATTCATCTTTTGCTTCGGTTTCAATATCATCTTCTGCTTCAACGTCATTTACTCTTAATAAATCAATTAATTCTTCCTTATTTAATTTAGAATAACCTTTTATATCTTTCTTTTTAGCAAGTTCTTTTAATTCTTCTAAGGTATAATCTTCTAAACTAACATCTTTTGGTAATTCTTTATGTTCAACCAAGTATTCAATTTGTTCTTTGGTTAATGTTTCTCTTTCCATTAAAGCATCTGCTATTAACTTAACAAGATCTTTGTTTTCTTTTAATATTTCAGTTGCTTTCTTATAACATTCTCCAACTATTTTTCTAATTTCTTCATCTATTTCATGAGCAACTATATCAGAGAAATTACGACTTTTGTTATAATCTCTTCCTAAGAATACTCCTTCTGATTGATGTTCTAATTGAACTGGTCCTAAATCACTCATACCATATTCCGTAACCATTGAACGAGCAATTTTAGTTGCTTTTTCAAAGTCATTATGAGCACCTGTTGTAATTTCACAAAAATTTAATTCTTCTGATACACGTCCACCAAGTAATCCTGTAATTTGTTCTAATAATTCTTGTTTAGTTTGAGTATATTTTTCTTCCTTTGGAACCATCATGGCATATCCGCCTGCATAACTTCTTGGAATAATAGTAACCTTTTGAACAATATTAGCAGAATTTAATTTTAAACCAAGAACAACGTGTCCGGCTTCATGATATGCAACAAGTTTCTTTTCTTCTTCGGTATATTTTTTAGATTTTTTAGCAGGTCCCATTAATACTCTATCTGTTGCTTCATCTATTTCACTCATAGTAATTGCACTTTTGTTACGTCTTACAGCAAGAAGTGCTGCTTCATTTAATAAGTTTTCAAGATCAGCCCCTGAAAAACCTGGGGTTCTTTTAGCAAGATTTGTTAAAGTTACACTATTATCTAAAATTTTATTTCTTGCATGAACTTCTAATATTTCTTCACGAGAAGCAACATCTGGTAAATTAACTGTTACTTGACGGTCAAATCTTCCTGGTCTTAAAAGAGCAGGGTCTAAAACATCAGCACGGTTAGTAGCAGCAATTATTATAATTCCTTCGTTTGCTCCAAAACCATCCATTTCAGTTAGTAATTGGTTTAGAGTTTGTTCACGTTCATCATGTCCACCTCCAAGACCAGTTCCTCTTTGACGTCCCACAGCATCTATTTCATCAATAAAGATTAAGCAAGGTGCATTATGTTTAGCTTGACGGAACATATCACGAACACGACTAGCACCAACACCTACAAATAATTCAACGAAATCAGATCCGCTTATATAATAGAATGGAACATTTGCTTCCCCAGCAACCGCTCTTGCTAATAAAGTTTTACCAGTTCCAGGAGGACCTACTAATAAAACACCTTTTGGTATTCTTGCTCCAAGTTTTTGAAATCTCTTAGGATTTTTCAAAAAGTCAATTAATTCTTTTAATTCTTCTTTTTCTTCTTTTAAACCTGCTACTTCATTAAAAGTAACTTTCTTTTGATGATCATCTAACTTAGCACGACTCTTACCAAAATCAAATGACTTGTTATTTCCACCCACTTGTTTAGATAAAAATACAAAGAAGAAAACTCCTATTAAAATAATTGGTAAAAAGTTAATAACTGCATATAACCAAAAACTACTATTAGGATCACTTTGGTTTTCAAATTTAAAATCATATTTCTCATTAGCGGTTATAATTTGTTTCATAACTTCATCAGAATAAGGAACCGTTACTTCAAATGTTTCATTTTCCTTATAATCTTTAAGTTTACCAGTTATATTATAAACTCCGCCATCAATACTAGGAACAACTTTAATTTCTTTAACTTCGTTATTATTTAAACTACTAAGAAACTTATCATATGTTAAATTATTAACCTTAACATTCAAAACATTAAAGAAATAAATTACTCCTATCATAATAACTATTAAAACTACATAAGGTACTATACCTTTTTTAATCTCTTTTTTATTCATAAAATCTCTCCTTACAAACATTTAAATATTATATCACATAAATCAGCATTTTCACAATCATATTTTGATTTTTTTAATTTTGGTATCCAAACTATTGTATCATTACTATCAACAACAATAGGATAACTATCTCTAATTTCTCGACTAATCTTACAATCTATAAAAATATCTTTAATTTTTTTTCTTCCACTTCCTTTTAATTCTATATAATCACCATTTTTTCTATTTCTAACATATAAAGGTAATTTAACACTTTTAGAACTCAAATGCAAGGTATCATTACCATTTTCTAAGTTATTTAAAGTAATAAATTTCATTTCATTAATTACTAAACCATCACTAAGTAATACCTTGTAATCATTCCTATTCTTTTTTAAAAGAAATTTAAGATAACCATACTCTTTAACAACTATAATATTACCTGGTAAATTAATACTTAATCCAGTCCTTGAATTATTAATTAAAGAAAAAATTAAATCAACATGCTTAAAACTTATATTAGATAAATCAAAATATAAATTATTAAATATATTTTCAATTATTAACTTTTGAATTAATAAATCATTTTCTAAAAACTTATCTATATTTAAAGTATTATCATTATAACAATTATTATAAGCATTTAACATAACTTTATTAAGATAATTATTGCTTTCTTCAAGTGATTGTTCAAATTTTAAGAATTTTAAATGAACATCTTTGTTTTCTTTCTTTAAAAAAGATAATACGTAATGCCTATATCTATTCCTTGTATAATCATCTAAATCATTAGTATAGTCATTTCTATACGAAACATTATTAGAATTTAAATATTTTAATATATCATCCTTAGTAACATATAATAAAGGTCTTACAATCTTATAATTTTGATAATTACTAATTAGAGATATTCCTTGATAACCTTTTAGATTAGAACCTCGTGTTAGTTTCATTAAAATAGTTTCTATTAAATCATCTCCATGATGAGCAGTCATTAAATAAGATGCTTGATATTTATTAATTATAGTTTTAAAAAAATCATATCTAAATTTTCTAGCAAACGATTCAAAATTTCCTTTTTTATAATTAGTTAAAGACGTACTTTCAAAAATTATATCATGTAAATTACAATAATTTTTTAAAAATTCTTCTTCTTCATCACTTTCATATCTTACTTTATGATTAATATGAGCAACGATTATAGAAAAACCAATTTCTTTTTGAAAGCATCTTAAAATATCAAGTAAACACATAGAATCTGGTCCTGAACTAACACCTATTACTATTTTTTGAGTTTTAGTTAAATTAAGTTTTTTAATAAAATCATATACTAAATCCATAAAGTCACCTAACGAGTATTTTACTAAAATAAGAATAATTAATCAAGTTATTTTTTTTAATTTATAAAGTAATAACTACATTTAAAAAAATAATGTATTAATAAAACACTATTTTTCAGGAATTCTTAAAATTAATTCTCCTTCTTTGGAATAAAAATACTTTTCTCTGGCATATCTTGCTAAGTATTCTGGATCTTCTAATTTTTTAACATCTGTTTCTAATTCTTCTTTTTTCTCTTGAAGGGAAACTAATTCTTGCTTTAATTCATTTTTTTCTTTGTATTTACTAATAATATCTTTAAATACAGTAAATAACGTAGCCGAAATAATAATTATTAATATAATAGAAAGTATACCAAAAGTAGCAATTCTTGTTGCTTTTTTCTTAACTTTTTTCTTTTTAGCCACTTTATCACTTCCTATTCTATATAACTATACCAAATTATATATTTTTTTTCAAGTAAAAAGATGCTTGAAACTAAGCATCTGTTAAACCATCAACCTTTCTTATTTTTATAAATAATTTATTATATAGAAAGAAACTAATTAAAAATACGAATAATAAATAGATGTGAATAATTCCAAAATTGATTTTGTAAAGAAGATAAAAATACAGCAAGGTATTAATAGTTATGAATAGAAAATTAGTTATAATATTAATAATTAAATGTTTAGTAAATAATGTTTTGTAAAGTAAATTAAATAAAAAGGAAAAATATAAACCGAATAAAAAGGTATAAAATATAACTTGAATTTGAACTGATAAACTCATTTAAAAAGCCTACTAATAACTGAATTTTCTTTGGTCTTTTTTAAAATATTTTCATCAATATAAGTTAAACTATTAATCATTCCTTTAATGGTAACTACTCCTTCTTTGGTGTCAAGTTTCATTATTTCTAGTCCTTCCCCTTTTAAAACAATTGTTCCCATATTACTATCTATTAGAAATTCTTCACTATCAAATGATTCTATTTTTTTAACACCAGTGATACTTACATTTTTTCTTTCTACTAAATTAAAAACATGATTGAATTCTCGTATTTGATTATCTCTTTCCATAACTCCCCCATATAATTATATTAGAAATATTAAAAAAAAGACCAATTGGTCTTTATTATTCTTCATCATTACTTGGTTCTTCAATTTCAGCATTTTTATATGCTTCAAATATAGCATCTTCAAACATTTTTCTAGTTTCACGATTAATTGGATGTGCTATATCTTTGTGTCCACCTGGTACCTTTTTACTAGGCATAGCAATAAATAAACCATTATCCCCGTCAATAATACGAATGTCACGAACAACAAAACAATCATCTAATTGAACAGTTGCACGTCCCTTCATACGAGATCCTTCTTTTTCAAATCTCTTTACATCTACTGATGTTATTTTCATATGTTATCCTCCTTTTGAACTCCATGTTCTATAATCATGATATAACAAAAAGCATAAAAAAGCAATAATTTTTTGTAAATTTTTGACAAAAATAAAGACTTTCGAAAAAAGTCTTTATTTAATTATTATTATAATCTAATAACTAGGCAGCAGTATTAGCAACTACTTTAAGTTTTAGTGAATAATACATTTTTTCATATTCTGCTGTTGTATAGCTTTTACCTTCACCAATTGTTACGGTGTCACTAATCCACATTCTTAATGTATAAGTATCTGTTTGTTGACTAGTACTACTAGTAGCAGTAATTTTACCTGTTGCAAGAGCTAAACCATCAGCAATTAAAGAACCATCAGTTCCTACTACTTTTGGATCTGAATAGTTATTAGTATAACCAGTACCAGTAGCAGCAGTTTCTAGATATAATTTAATTTCACTATCTTTAAATCTAGTTTTAGTTGCATCTGCATCACCAGGTATTGCATAAACAGTATAGGCAATTCCTTTTGCTGATGAATCATATCCAACTACACTAAACTCTAATGCACCATTGGCAGCGGTAGTTAATGCTTTTCCTGCTGTATCAGCCATTGGAAATTGATTAGTTAAATTAATAGCATTTCCCTCTGTAAAATTAAAGAAAATATTACCAGTTGTTAATGTATTATTCTTCTCTCCTGTTTTACTATAAGTAAAGAAAGCGAATGATACCCCAACAACTGCAACAACTAAAACTGCTATTCCTAAAACTGATAATAATACTTGCTTAGATGAATTTTCATTCATATTTATATCCTCCTTACAATAAAGATAATAGCATATTAATTTGATTTTGACAATATATTTTTCTAAAAAAATTAATTATTTACATTAAAAAGATTATAAAAAAGTTTGAAATTGTCAACAAAAGAATAATCTCACTTTTTTTTGAAGTTTTAATATTAGTTTTATTTTAATCATGATTAGTAATAAAAAAAGAAAAAAGACCAATTGGTCTTTAATTTATTTATTATCCTTGAGCGTCTACTCTAACTTTAAATGAATAAAATAGATCACTATAAACTGCACGATCGCCAGTACCAGTTGCACTAGCACGGTAAGTTTTAGTAGTATCTGTATCAGATATTGTTACAGTATCGTTAACCCACATAGTCATACTATATGAATGTGTAACTGCACTACCACTTGCTGGAATAGTACCACTAGCAATTTGTAATCCTGCTCCATCAATTGCATCTCCAACAGGAGCACCAGTAGCATAAGCAGTTGCAACAGTTCCACCAGTTGTAGTTAGATAAAAATCGATTTCGCTATTTTTCATACGAGTTTTATCAGCAACTGCATTTCCTGGAACAGCATATACAGTATAGTTAATTGGACTCATTGTAGTTGGAATATTACCAGTTACACTGAAATCAAAAGTATCATTAGTTTTTCCTTCATCTACTGTTTGTGGAAATTGGTTAATTAATGTTAAACCATTTTCTGCTTCGGTAAACTCGAAAGCAATAGAACCAGTAGTGATAACGTTATTTGTTGTTCCTTGTTTACTATAAGTAAAGAACGCAAATGATACCCCTACTACTGCTATTACTAAAACGGCTATTCCTACAATTGATAAAATTGCTTGCTTTGAATTATTTTCCATTTTCATATCCTCCTTATGTTAAAAATATAGCACAATTTTTAAAACTTGACAATATGTTTTTGAACTTTTTTTGAAACTTTACAAAAAAAATTAATATCCCCACCTCTCTACTGTGAAATTTATATTATATTGTCTACCAATTTTTAAAGTTTCTTTTTCACTATTTTCTAATAAATCCATAGTTAATCCTTTAACTAGACTTCCTCTATCCAATACTATACCAAAAAATTCCGTATCAAAATAATTAGAAACTTTTATAATACTTCCACAAGGAATAGCACTATCACTTGCTAAAATTCTAATTTTACCATAAGTACTATCTTCATAATAAATATTATTATTTAAAACATTTTGATAAGGATAGCAGCCTAATTTACCAGAACAACCTTTACAATCAGGTCCATAAGCCGTAAGAGTTCCAACAAATTCAACTTTTTTATTTAAATTATTTTTTAATTCTTCTAAGGTGTTAACCTTAATCTTAGTTATTTCTTTTTTTTCATTTAAAACAATTCTTGAAGATTCGACTGCTTTAACATTATTTTCATTATTAGTAACAAAACTACTAGAAGAATTGCTAGTTGCTACTAAAAATAAAAGAAAAATAATTAAAAACAAACTAAGAAAATAAAGTTTTAATGAATTGATTTGTTTTTTAGTTTTCAAAGCAAACCACCTCTATGTTAAAAATATAACACTTTATCTTTAATTAGTCAAATAAAAAAGCAGACACCTTTTCAATGTCTACATTTCTTATAAGATAGTATCATTTAATCTACTTTTTCAAGTCTTTTATATTGCTTCTTAATATTATCATTTGTTATTTTAATTAATTCTTCCATACTAATATTTTTAATATTACATAAATTAGTTGCTATTATACTAATATTTTTAGGTTCATTAACTGTACCCCTTAAAGGAACAGGAGACAAATATGGGCTATCTGTTTCAAGCACAATATTTTTTATAGGAATATTTTCTAAAACCCTAGTTAAATTAGTATTAGAATAAGTTGATACTCCTCCTATTCCTAATAAATATCCTCTTTTAATATAAGAATTAGCAACTTCTAATGACCCACTAAAACAATGAATTGTTACCTTTAAATCATATTTACCTAAAATATTAAATGTATCTAAATAAGCATCTCTTGAATGAATAACAACCGGTAAATTTAATTTTTTAGCAAGATCTAACTGAGATTTAAATAATTTAATTTGTTCTTCTTTATTTTCTTTATTATGATAATAATCAAGACCTATTTCACCTATTCCTATGATTTTAGGATTATTTTTGATTAATTCTTCTAAATAGGAAATGGTATTTTCATTATAATCTCTTATTTCATCAGGATGAAGACCTATTGTTAAATAAATTGGATACTTATTTATTATTTCTATTCCCTCTTGAATACCTTTTAAATCACAACCAGATATTATAAAATTATTAACTCCATTTTCTTTGGCTCTTTTTAAAATATCAGGAATATCATCAGTTAAAGTAAGATGAAAGTGAGTATCTGTTAAATAATTATTTTGCATCTTTTTCTACTCTCATGAAAATTGGTTTATAATCATTTATGTGAATATTTGTTTCAAGGGAACCAAATTTAATTGTATCAAGGCATTTTTTGTTAGTATTGATTTGTCTTAATATTTCATTTGCTGTATCTGGAATGAATGGAGTTAAATAAATGGCTCCTATTCTAATTCCTTCAATTAAATTATAAAGAACTGTTTGTAATTTATCCTTATTATCTTCTTTGGCAAGTATCCAAGGAGTTGTTTCATCTATATATTTGTTGCATCTTCTAAATATATCAAAAATAGCATCAAGAGCTTCTGGTACTTCTAAATTATCCATATGTTTTTCTATTTTAGTGCCTGTATTTTCTATAATATTTATTAAATCCTTGTCATATTCTAAGGAAACTTTACTTTCTGGAATTATTCCGTCAAAGTATTTTGTAAGCATTGATAAAGTACGATTTACTAAATTCCCAACAGTGTTAGCAAGATCTGTATTGTATCTATTTACAAGTAATTCCTCTGAAAATATGCCATCTGATCCAAATGGAACTTCTCTTAATAAATAATATCTAATTGCATCTTTTCCGTAAGATTCAATATATTCTCTTGGATCTTTATAATTACCTAAACTTTTAGAAATCTTACCTCCATTTATAATAAGCCAACCATGACCAAATACCTTTTCTGGTAATGGTAAATCAAGAGCCATTAATAAGCAAGGCCAAATTATAGTATGAAATCTTACTATTTCTTTACCAACTATTTGAAGAGATGCTGGCCAATATTTTCTAAATTTAGAATCATCTTCACTTAAATAACCAAGAGCACTTAAATAATTTGACAAAGCATCTATCCAAACATAAACAACATGTTTTTTATCAAAACTTACTGGTATTCCCCAATCAAATGTTGTACGTGATACACATAAATCATCTAAACCTTTACTAATAAAATTATTCATCATTTCATTTTTTCTTGATACAGGTTGAATAAAATCTGGATGAGTTTCATAATACTCTACTAATCTATCTTGATATTTACTTAATTTAAAGAAATATGCTTCTTCACTTGCCTCTTCTACATCACGACCACAATCAGGACATTTACCATCTACTAATTGAGATTCTGTCCAAAATGATTCACAAGGTGTACAATAAAGTCCTTTGTATTCTCCTTTATAAATATCTCCTTTGTCATATAATTTTTTAAATATTTTTTGAACTAATTCTATATGATCAGGATCAGTTGTTCTTATAAATCTATCATATTCAATTCCAAGAGATGACCATAAATCCTTAGCATTTTCTATAATCTTATCAACATATTCTTTTGGTGAAACACCTATACTTTCAGCCTTTTTTTGAATTTTTAAACCATGTTCATCACTTCCTGTTAAGAAGAAAACATCAAATCCTCTTTGTTTTTTATATCTAGCAATACTATCTGCTATAACTGTTGTATAACAATGACCTATATGAAAATTTGCTGATGGATAATATATAGGTGTTGTTATATAATAACTTTTATTTTTATTTTCCATAAATCCTCCATTTTACATTTTAATTTTAAATTTAATTATTTTTATTTTTTTAAATATTAAAACTCCACATCCGTTTATTCATAATTACCTCCTACAAAAAAAATCTTCTATCCAAAGGACGAAGATCTCGTGGTACCACCTTATTTTACATAAAAATGTCTCTACTAATAACGAAGTTACCCGATTAATTTTATTAATTGCTCCAAAACCATATTCAGTTAAGTCCTTTAATTCTATTCCACCCTAAGAATCTCTCTTTAAAATTATCTTAACTTACTCATTTTTTCATCGCTTTTCTGTATTTTATCACATAACTTTTTATTATTCAAGATAATTTTCTAAATAATTATTTAAAAAATCTAAAACTTTTAAATCACTATTTTCTAAACTAGAATTTGTAAGTAAAATAACAAGTCCAATTGTATCCCCATTAATTATAAGCGTTCTTATTGAAAATGCTACTTTTATACTTTCTTTTAAATTACTTAAACTTAAATATTCTGGTAATAACTCATCTATATCTTTTCTATTTTCAATTATGTTTACTAAATAAGGACTTAATTCTAAATCTAAATAATCTTTATAATCCTTAGTTGCTAATACTATTTTACTTAAACTTGTAATTATTATATCTTTATTAAAAATATCTTTAAGAGAATTTATTAAATTTGTTATACTTTTATCATTTTCATGAATATCTGTATATTTATTTAAAGTAATTGTATCATCTACTACATTAATTTCTACTTGCTCATTTTCTTTTATTTTTAAAACTTTTCTTATTTCTTTTGGAATTACAACTCTTCCTAAACAATCAACACGTCTTACAATACCACTCATTTTATTCACCCAATTTTAGTATTTTCTAATCTTGGTAATTTATACAAAAAAGAATTAAACTCCAATTGTATTTTTGTTTAATTCTAAATATTTTAAATATGTTTCCTTGAAGGTATTTAAAAGAATAATATCACGATTTTTCATGACATCTAAAACTTTATTGTTTAAATTTACAATGTATATTGTTTTTAAATATTCCTTAATCCTTCTTTTAGTAAAATTATTATCTATATTAGTTATTAAATTATTTATTAAATTATTTATTTCTTCATACGAAAACTCTTCTATTTTAGTTTTCAAATTGTAATAATTATCTTTTATATTATTTTTACATACCTCTAAATCATCATGAATAATAATTGTATTTTGTAAATTTGTTTTTTTAATATCTAAAAGGTTCATAATATTAAGTCTATATGCTTCAAAGAAAGTATCAATATATTCTTCTTGACTATTATTATTCTCTTCTATTTCAGTTATTCTTTTTTTAAGACTTTCTTTTTGCGTATTTAGTAAATTATCAATTGTCAAAACTAGAACTTCTAAATTATTATCAAGATCAAGATTAAGTTTATTTAAATAAATTTCTTTATTTTTTATTTTTAACTGCTTCTTTATATCTTCTTTATCGTTCATATTTAACCCTTTCTATTTATTACTACAAGATAAGAATAACAAATTTTTGATAAATTGTCAAATATTGTAAACGCTAATTTTACTTTTTTGTTTTAAAAATACATTTTCAGTGAAAAAAGAATTAGTTTTTAGTTAATTCTTTGATATCTTTCTTAAAAAGAAGTCCTACATCTACATCAAGAGCAAGTGAAATATCATATAATGTTTGAACTGAAAAAGTATTGGCTACTTTGTCTGATTCAATTTGTCTTATATAATCATGAGATAAATCAGTTAATTCAGCAAGTTTTGCTTGTGTAATACCTTTTTCCTTCCTGTACTTTTTGATGTTATGCCTGATAACTTTATAGATATCTACATACTCAATTTCCATATTTTACCACCAAAGATATTATCTCATTATTTAATTATTTTAATATGTGAGTTGATAACTCACTAAAACTGTGCTATAATTCTTATGAAAGAACAAATTTTAATGGCTTACCTTTTACCACGTTAAAATAAAGTTCTTTCGTATTTAATTATTTGAAAAATCCATATTAACCAAATTCAAATAATTAAATAGACTACTAAACGTTTGCTTAGTAGTCTTTTTTGAGGTTATTTTATTAATAAATTAATTTTTAATTAAATTCAATATTATTTATAGTGTCTATATTTTTTATTGAATTATTTGAATTTATAGAATTTTTTCTAGAATAATCAATAATTGCATATTTAACTACATTATTTGAACCAACATCATTTATTGAAAGAGCATAATTATTTAAATTTTTATCATAATTAGAACCAAATCCTGTTATTCCAATTATATTAACAAAATCTATTATGTTGTTTGAACCGCTTATATATAATCCGTTACCATGTCCACCATTTTCATATGTTGTTATATATTCATTTTCTATATATTTTGAATTACCTAAAATTGTTATATTTAAAATACTATTATTATTTCCATTTAATTTTACATAATCCTTGTATGTTCTATCATTAGTTCTAATTAATTGAACATTATACATATTAATGTTACTTGTATTAATGTCAACATATGAATGCTTTCTAGTTCCTAAGCTTAAATTATGACCATCATATTTATAAATATTTCCAGTCGAATTATTATTTAAATTAATTCCACCTGCTCCACCCTCAATAATTATATTATTAGCATTAATTGCTGAATTACTTACATTCATACCAAGTGAATTAATGTGTCCAAATATATGAATTATGTTAATGTTCAAAGTAGCATTATTTCCATCTATTGTAAATGATGATTTATCCAATGCATTATTTTTTATTATATTGTTTTTCCCTAACCATAATTTTTCAATATTATATACTGATTTCCCTTTTATAATTAATCCTTCATATCCACTTAAATATGAAATAAAACTAATATTATTATTTCCTAAATTATCTAAATCATCAGTTAATAAACTTATATTAGCAATATTTTGAATTTTAATATTACTTATTGTAAAATTATTAGCAAATTGTTTAATTCCACTTGTATTTAAGTTATTTGTTGGTTTATATGTAATATTACCACCTGAATTAATATTATTTGCATTTTCAAAGTTTGCATTCCCATCCAAAGTTAAATTTCTTATTTCAAAATTAGTTTGCAAAATTTTTTCGTCATATTTTTCGGTTTCCATTAAATTAGTATTAGAATTATTTTCTAATACTATTCTTGTATTATTTAATCCATTTCCAATATATTTTATATTACTATATATTTTAATTGGTTCATTAATTATATATTCTTTATTAGAAAAATATATTATTCCTCCACCAAGATTATTTAAAATATCAAGTGCTCTTTTAATTGCTGGTGAATCGTTTGTTTCACCTAAATTTCTTTTTGGTATAACAATACCTTGTGTTTTAATACTTAACAAATAATTTATACTATCTTTGTAAACATTATCAATTTTAATATAATCATTATTTATTTGTTCATTGTTTCTTACAATATAATTATAATTAGAACTATATTTAGTATAATCATAATTATTCAAAGAAGAAAAATTATTAATATTATTTTTTCTAGATGAATTAAAGTCAATAATATCATTTTTGTTATTTTCTATAACAAATTTATTTATTTGCATATTTTCAGTATCAAAATTAATTTTTTTCCCTGAATTATTATCATTAATTTTTAAATTTGTAATTTGAGTATTTCTTTTACTATTTATACTTAAATATGGATAGTCATATGTAGTATTATTATTTGATTTTAGCATATTTTCTATATTAATATTACTAATTTGAGAAAATGATTTATTATCTAAATATATACCTCCATTTGTATATTCTATATCAATTTTATTTGCTTTCAATCTAACAGAACCATATACTGATAAAGCATTACCGTTTGATCCACTAATTTTTAATTTTCCTATTTCTAAATTTGCACCATACCCAACGCTATATGTTTCTAATACCATTGCTGATTTGATATTTAAAGAATTACTATGATAAGTTATATTAGAATTATTTGATAACATTGTATTGTATAATTCAATATCACTTGCCATTTGATCTTGTGGACCTCTATATATAAATCCTTCTTTTCCGGAATTATAAACTTTAAAATCCAAATCACTTCCCGTAAATCTGTTATAAGAAGTTACAAAATCAAGAACATCTGTTTCTTTATATTCACAATATACACCAATTTCAGCAACATTTTTTACAATTACATTATGAATTATAAATCTTTTACCATATTGTTTAATACCTGAACCTTGTATATTTCCTGACAAATTATATTCTAAGACTTCATTATTATTAATCGCATTAGTTTCTAGTTTTTTACCATTAAATTTAGTGTTTCCATCTAAAATTAAATTACTTATTGTATAATTTTGTGGTAAATCATCTAATAATTTTTCAAAATCTTTCTTCTCTGTTTCAGTCAAATTATTGTTTAAATAGTTTTTGTATTTACTATAAAAAGAGGTTTTATCAGTCGTATATTTGTAATCATCAAAACGATATGATATCATCATATCACAATTTGATCCTTCTTTTAATTTAATAATTGTATTATTTTTTAAAGAACCAATGTAATTAATATTTTTATATATTATTATAGGTGTTGATATCAAATATTCATTATTTTCAAAATATAATGTTCCACCGCCAAGATTATTTAAAGTAGCAAGTGCTCTTTCAATTGCTGGTGAATCATCAGTTTCGCCTAAATTTCTTTTTGGTATAACAATATTATTAGATTGTATTAATTCATTAAAAATATCCTGAGTTGTAAATTCTATCAACTCACTTTCTAATTCTTCTAATTGATTTATGACTTTGTATTTTAAACTATATTTATGATTAATAAGCAAATTATTTAGTTTAATTTCATTATTTGCTGTATCAATAGTATCTACTAGATTATTATTATCATATAAAGAAAAAATATATGAATTAGCATTAGAATTCTCAACTTTCATAGTAACTACATTCAAGTTTTTTTCAATATTTAAATTACCTAATGATAATTGATCAGGTATTTCTATGGCATTAATATGAGTTATTTCAAATTTTTCTGGTAATTTATCTAATTCAATAACATTATTATTTATAGCATTTTTCCAAACACCTGAAATTGATTTATAATATATAATCATATTTGATAGTGAATCACTATTAATACTTTTTGATGATAACATAACATGCTCAGTAGTTAAGGCACCACCATATATAATATTGTTATTTGAATCATAAGAACTTTCACGATTATATAAATAGTGTCCTATAATATATGTGTTATTATTAATTTCATCAGGTGTATATTCTCTCATTGCATTTACATTTAGGTAGCCACTCAGCATTAAGACTAAAATAAACAAAAATACCTTTCTTAATTTCATATATTCTCCTTTTCTAATTTTGCTTTAACATTTTTATTTTCAAAAACAATAATTACTTCTTGTATGTCTTCTAATTCACCATAATAAACTGCATTGTTATCATATGTACAAAGAACCATATTATTTAAAAGTTGAATTTCCTTATATTTAACTTTTTTATCATTATTGTAAACTTCTAATAATCTATCAGTGGAATACTCATCATCAACTTTTTTAATTCTTACGATATAATTAGTTTGATTATTAGAACTATATAATTTAATTAAAAAGAAAATAGATATAAATGTTAGAAAAATCAGAAAAATTATTTTTAATATTTTATTTGGTTTCATACTTCAACTATTACAATTGTACTTACAACTGTTCCTCCTAATAAGTATTGTTTGTATTAATATTTATTATTAACGTATATTTTTTTATTTTCTATAAAAAGTAATTTTATACTTACTTTTATAATAAAAATATATTTAAACTCTATTATTTATATTTATACCATCATTATATTTTAATTTTAAAGAAAAAGCAATATCATTACTTTAAAACTTTATTTAATTAAAATAATTATCTATAAAAAAACTAAACCAAAATCTTTTTTATTAGTCTAGTCTTTATATTAATTATTATTTAAATAAATCTATTAGGTAGTAAATAAAGTGTTTTTCTAAGCCTTTAAATTCTAGAATAACTGATAGTCTTAGATTACTATAATTAAATTTAAAGTTTTTGCTTATCTTATATGATTTCATGAATAATTCTTCTTTGTTAATTGTTCTTGACTTATCCATATTAAATATTAATTCTATTTTATCTTTGGTTTGAATAGATTTTTCTATTCCTATTTCCTTAGCTAATTTTTCAAACCATTCTTCTAGCATATAAATTTCAATTTCTTTATCAATTT
Source organism: uncultured Bacilli bacterium (assembly GCA_934119955.1). Classification (GTDB taxonomy): domain Bacteria; phylum Bacillota_I; class Bacilli_A; order RF39; family UBA660; genus RUG591. Next base: position 189,439 of record CAKOSZ010000001.1, read on the forward strand.
TACCGAATCTATCTTCAAATTCTGTTTTTACTTCTTGTAGTTTATCATAACTATCTATTGTACTTATTAGTTTATGAATTTCTATTTTTAAATCTGCTTCATCTGTATATTTATCATCTATATGAGTAGTTACATTTATAATTGGTTTTTCATCTTTTACTTCTTCTTCTTTAATTGGTTCACCTTTTAAAAGTTTTATTTCATCATCAAGTATTTTTAAATATAAATCTATTCCTACTGTATCCATGAAACCTGCTTGATCAGAACCTAATATATCTCCTGCTCCTCTTATTGATAAATCTCGATTTGCTATATAGTATCCACTTCCAAGTTCTGTAAATTCTTTTAAAACATTTAATCTTTTAATAGCAGTTTCACCTAGTATTTTATTTTCTTTATACATAAGATATGCATAGGCAATTTTATTACTTCTACCTACTCTTCCTCTTATTTGATATAACTGTGAAAGTCCAAAACGATCAGCATCTAAAACTATTAAGGTATTAGCATTTGGAATATCTATCCCCGTTTCTATTATAGTTGTTGAAAGTAAAATATCATATTCATGATTAATAAATTTAATCATCCTATCTTCTAGTTCTACCTTAGTTAGTCTTCCATGGGCAACTACAATTCTTGCATTTGGAACTAATTTTTGAATTTCATCTTTTTTGCTATCAATTGTTTCTACTCTATTATAAAGGATAAAAACTTGCCCATCTCTTAACATTTCTTTTACTATGGCATCTTTTATTAAATTATCTTGTTCATAGACAACATAAGTTTGAATAGGAAATCTATTAACAGGTGGAGTTTTAATAACTGATAAAGAACGAATTCCTACAATTGACATTTGTAAAGTCCTAGGTATTGGAGTTGCTGTTAAAGTTAAAACATCAACGTTGGCTTTATATTGTTTTAGTTTTTCTTTATGTGCTACGCCGAATCTTTGTTCTTCATCAATTACTAAAAGTCCTAAATCACATGGTTTTATATCATTACCAAGTAATCTATGAGTTCCAATTACAATATCAATTACTCCTGTTTCTAAGCCTTCTAAAATTTCTTTGGTTTTCTTTGGAGTTGTAAATCTATTTAATAGTTCTATTTTAACAGGAAAGTTTTTGAATCTATCAAGAGCACTTTGATATTGTTGACTTGATAAAATGGTAGTTGGACAAAGGTATAATACTTGTTTACCATCATATACTGCTTTAAACATTGCTCGAAATGCTACTTCGGTTTTACCAAAGCCAACATCACCACACAACAGTCTATCCATTGGTTTTACTGATTCCATATCTTTTTCAATTTCTCTAAATGAGTTTATTTGATCAATTGTTGGAGTATATGAAAATTCTTCATAAAACTCTTCATGATATTTAGTATCTTTGGAAAAAGCAAATCCTTTTTGCATTTGTCTTGTAGCATATAATTTAATTAATTTATCAGCAATATCCCTGACTTTACTAATGATTCTTTGCTTATTCTTCTTCCACTCTAAACTACCTAGTCCATTTATCTTAGGTAATATTCCTTCTCTTCCTGAGTATTTACTAATAAGTTCTATTTTTTCAACTGGAATATATAGTTTATCATCACCTTTATATAAGACTTCTATATAATCTTTTTTTAAATCATTTAGTTTTAAAGTTTTTATGCCATTATAAATACCTATACCATTTATACTGTGTACTACATAATCACCTATTTCTAGTTTATTAATGTTTTCTATTTTAGTTGCATATTTGAACTTAGTTTTATATTTTTTCTTAGTTAGACTAACATTAAATAAATCTTTATCAGTTAAAATAACTGTATTTTCATAGATAAATCCTTTGGGAAAGTCTAATTTTATAATATTTACTAAAATATCATTTAAGTTAAACTCATCGGTTAAAATATAAGGAACATTTAAATATTTTATAAAGTTTTTAATTTGATATTCTTTTAGGCAAATTATTACTTGTTTATGTTCTGTTAAAACATTTTTTAGATAAGTATTTATTATATCTATGTTTTCATGGAACTTAGGTACTGCTTTTATTTTAAAATCATAATATTCTTTGAATTTGTGATCTGGTATAATATTATCTATATTTAAGTAATGAATAACTTTGTTAATATCTAAAATATCTAGACTAAACATATAATTTCCATGATAATTTTTATCGTGTATTTTATATTCTTTTATATCATCTAACATTTTTAAATAGTAACTTTTAAGTCTTACATAATCTTTAACAATAATAGTTTGATTATCTAAGTAATCAGTTATATTAACTGCATCTAAATAATTATTTAAATATTTTTGTTTTCTCTCATCCTCTTTTAAATTATTGTAATTAGCAAGTAAAAACTCAGTAAATGGATAGATAGTTATTTCTTCTTTGTTATTAATACTTTTTTGAGTATCTTCATCAAATTCTGTAATTCTATCTATTTCATCACCAAAAAATTCTATTCTTATGGGATGATTCATTGAAACAGGAAATATATCTATTATAAATCCTCTTACTCCTATTTCCCCGGTTGTTGTTACTATTGTTTCTCTCTTATATCCCATGTTGTATAATTTTTCTATTATTTTTTGTTGATTTTTTTCTTCTCCTACTTTTAAAGTTAAAATATTATCTTGATATACTTTTTTAGGCGGTAAGTATCTTAAATAACCTGTTAAGTTAGTAATAATTATTTTTTTGGTATTTGTTAATAATTCATTTAAGGTTTCCAGTCTTGTTACCATCAAATCTGGTGATATACTAATAGATTCACTTGTTAAAAAATCATCCATTGGAAAGAAAAGTACTTCGTTGTTGATACCAGAAATATTATTTAAAACAATATTTGCTTCGGTTAAGGTTGATGTTAATAATAAAATGCTTTTATCTGTTTTTCTAGTTAGACTATCTAAATATAGACAAAAAGACTCATCAGTCATTCCTGATAAGCCAATATTTTCATTTTTAATTGGTATAAATAATTCATCAATTCTTCTCATTGTTAACTCTCCAATTATTGTTATTATATTTACTCATTAAATCATTAAAAGGTAAAATTAAATAATCATTTATAATATCAAAAACTATTGGTTCTAATTCTTTTAATTTCTGTTTGTCTGTTTCATTAAATTTTCCTAAAACATAGTCAGCAGTATTTATACTTTTGTTTTTATCTATTCCTATTTTTAAACGTTTAAAGTCTTCGGTTTTTAAATTTAATATTATATTTTTTATGCCATTATGTCCACCTGACGAACCAGTTTCTTTAAGTTTAATTTTAGCAATTTCCATATCTAAATCGTCATGAATTATTAAAATATCAGTTGATTTTATTTTAAAATAATTACTATATTTAATAACTACTTCTCCGGATAAATTCATAAATGACAATGGTTTTAGAAAAATTATTTCTTCATTATTTATTTTAGTTCTAGTATATAAACCACCAAATTTTTCTTTAAATGTTAAATTTAGGGAATTACAAATACTATCAATATAGTAAAAACCTACATTATGTCTTGTATTGTTATATTCATTTCCTGGATTTCCAAGTCCTACAATGAGTTTCATTTTAGTCACCTCTTTTTATTTTTTATGTTAATTAGTATTTCATCTAATCTATTTTGAAGCCAATTACACATTTTTATGTTATCACTTAACGTATTTTCATATAATTCTTTTAGTCCTATATGAGTTGATAACAATTTATCACATCTAGATTATCTTGTTCATTATAATGTTTTTGATAATATTCAACTTTTTTTTTTCATACATAAAAGCCAAGTACTCCAAAAATAAGCATTAGCAATTTCCATTAAAGGATCGCCATAACTCGCTAAATTCCAATCGATAATTCCAGTTATTTTTAAATTATTAACTAAAATATTATTTGATCCAAAATCTTTATGTAATAGTTTTCTTGTTTCTTTACAAAAAGGTAAAAGATTTTTAAAAGTTAAAATTGCTTCTTCTAATAAAGATTTATCAAGATAATCTTTTTGATAAATTATATTTCATTTATAGTTATTACTAAAAATATCAAGTAAATAATCTTTACCAGTTTGAAAAAAGCATTATTAGTATTAATATCAATTACACCATAACCTGTTGTATTTTTTATATCAAATTTATTTATTTCTTTCATTATTTTAAAAATATCAGGAAGAAGTTTCTCTATCACTTCTTTTTTATAATTAACCATAATCACCTATTCAAACATTTTAAGTACTTCATCTGTATATGATGAGTCATTTTCATGAATATATAAATTATCTAATATTTTTAAACCAGTTTTACCATTCTTGGTAGCCATTATCATAAATAATTTAGATTCTTTATTTTTAAAAGGAAAAATAAATCTTATTTTTTTAGGTTCTAAGTTATATTGCTTTAATTTTTCTATTATTTCAATAAATCTCTCTGTTCGATGAACCATATAAAAAGAAGCATTATTTTTTAAAAGATATTTTACTGTTTTTAATAAATCATCAAAAGTTAGATTCTCTTCATGACGAGCAGTTGATTTTATATTATTTTTATTTAAATACTTGTTATCATTTACTTTAAAATAAGGAGGATTGACTGTAATTACATCAAACGTATCACTTGGAAAGATTTTGTTTAATTCTTTTACATCATAGTTTAAAATTGTAATTTGTTCTCCTAAATTATTTATTTTTATTGTTTTTATAGCCAAATTATATATTTCTTTTTGAAGTTCTACTCCTATTATTTGGTTTTTAGTTTTGGTAGATAATATTAAAGGAATTGGAGCATTTCCAGTACATAAATCAAGTATTTTTTTATCACTAAGTTTAATATCTACAAAACTCGGTAAAATAACTGATTCTAAGGAAAATTTAAAATAGTCATTATCTTGATATATTTTTAAATTTTTTCCTACTAAGTCATTTAATACTTCCATTTATAAAGTTACCTCTTCTTGAATATGTTCTGTATTCTCAATTTTTATTTTTCTTGTAAATATATCTACTTCTACAACCTTATAATTTGCTCCCTTATATTTATAAGTATCACCTACACTTGGTAAATCTTTTTTTAAAGTAGTATAGGTTTCATCTTCATAAGAAAGACAACATAAAAGGCGCCCACATACTCCATTTATTTTAGTTGGATTCAAAGCAAGCATTTGATTTTTAGCCATATTTATAGTAACACTATTTAAATCACTTAAAAAACTATTACAACATAAAAATCTTCCGCATGGACCAATTCCTCCCACACTTCTAGCTTTATCTCTTATTCCTATTTGTCTTAATTCTATTCTTGTTTTATAAATTGCTGCTAATCTTTTGGCAAGTTCTCTAAAATCTATTCTATCATCGGCTGTAAAATTAAACAATAATTGTTTTTTATCAAAAGTAAAACTAGCATCTAAAATATTCATTTCTAAATTTAATTCTTTTACTAAGTCCTTGGCTTTTTTTAAAGCAAATTTAGCATCTTGAATATTTCTAAAATGAATTTTTTTGTCTTTTTCCGTTGCTATTCTTAAAACATTTTTTAGAGGATTAACTAAAATACTTTCATCTATTTCTTTATTTTCTAGAAAAACTGTTCCTATTTGTTCGCCTCTTTCTGTTTCAACTAATACTAACATATCTTTTTTTATTTCACAACCATTAGGATCAAAATAATAAACTCTTCCTGAATCACTAAATTTAATACCTGCAACGCTTTTCATTAAATCACCGCCTTTGATACTTCTATTATAAACCTATCCATGAATAAATTTATATTTAAGTATGGTTTTTCTGTTAGTTTATCTTTAAATATAACTATTTTATTTAAATAAATAATTAAATCATTCAAAGATAATTCTTGTAAATTTTCTTTTATTATATCATAATAAGTAAAGTTATCATCGATTATTTCATTTCTTCTATTTATCTCCTTATCTAAAATGTTTTCTAGAATCTGAAAAGATTTCAAAATATCTTCCCTGGTTGGATAAATAGTTAAATAATTTTTTTTTAAATAAGCAATGGCTGACTCTTTTTTTGTATTAATCAATTTTAAAAAATCAAGATTAGTTGATATTTCTTCCTTAGTATAATTAATTTTTTTATGGCTTTTTAACTCAATTAACTGGCATCTTGATATTATTGTTTCAAGTAATTGATTTTTGTTTGTTGTAATTAAAATAGCATAGATACCTTCCACTGGTTCTTCAATAAATTTAAGTAATGAATTAGAAGCACTGTCATTCATTTTTTCTGCCTCTTTAATTATGTATACTTGATTAGTATTGTTAGATGATTTTAAACTTAAATCTTTTTGTAAATTTAGTATTTGTTCTTTTTTTATTAATTTTCCAGTTGGTTCTATTACTTTTAAATCTTCATAATAGTTTTCATCTATTAAATGACAAATATTGCATGAACAATTTGAATTATTTGATAAATGATCTTTGCAAATTAACATTTTTGTAAATGATAAAATAAGAGGATAACTTGAATTAACATCATCCACTTCAAATATATATGCATGAAAATACTTTTTTAAATTTATCGCATAATCATAGAATTTAGTATTTTTATAATCATCTAACATTATTCACCTACAATCCAACTAATTTAAGTATAATTAATGAAATAAGTCCTGGTATATCTAGCAAAACAACTGTTAGAATAGTAATAAAGTTGATGGGAATTGTAATATTAAATGTAACAGCAATTAAATTATAAGCATATAAAAGAAAACCTGCTAAAACTATTTTTTTTAAGTATTTTAAAATTATTTTCATATATTTCACTTATAACCACCTATAAATAGATATGAAAAAGTAGTATTATTATGATATTTTCTTACGATTATCAAATGCTTTTTCTAAGGTTATAGCGTCAACATATTCCATATCTGCTCCCATTGGTATACCGGATGCTAATCTTGTTATTGATATACCCGTATCTTTTAAAACGCTATTAATATAAAGCGCTGTCATTTCTCCTTCTAAGCATGGTTTTACGGCTATTATTATTTCATTAAATTTTTCATTATTAATTCTATTTATTAATTTATCAAGTCTAATATCCTCAGGATTTATTCCATCAAGTGTTGATATAAGGCCATTTAAAACATGATATATACCACGATATACACCCAATTTTTCAATAGCAATTATAGTCTTAGGATCTTCAACAACACATAAAGTTTTCTTTTCACGAGTAGGATCTGTGCAAACAAAACACTCATCTTCGTCAGTAAAATTACCACATACTTTGCATCTTTTAATTTTAACTTTCATGGTTTTGATTGAATCTGCTAAAAAATCCGTTTGAATTTTATCAAGATTTAAAAGATGCAAAGCCATCCTTTCAGCTGTTTTATCACCTATTCCAGGTAAATATTTAAATGCTTCTATAACATTTTGAATACTTTTAGGGTACATTTTTAAAATAATCCTGGCATAGCACTTGTGTATTTACCCATTTTCTTTTCAGTTTCTTTGTCTACTTGTTTAAAGGCATCATTTATTGCTACCATTATCATATCTTCTAGTATATCTAAATCATCCACACTAAAATCTTCATCTTTTTTTATTTCAACTTTTAACACTTCTTTTTTACCATTTACTCTTACTGTTACTAAATCACGAGTAGAAGTAAATTCCATTTTATCTATTTCCTCTTTACTTTTTAACATATCTTTTTGTAAACTTTGAGCCTGTCTCATTAACGCTTGCATATTCATAATTAATCATTTCCTTTCTCTACTTGGACGTATTCGCTACCAAATACATCTATTGCTTTTTGTACTAAACTACCATAACACAAATTATCATCTTTGTAAACTTTTTCTTGATAAGTTATCATTTCTTCTGTTTCATCTTGATAGTTGTAGTAATTATCATTCATATGAATTTTATAATTATCTACTTCTTTTTTAAATTCATCCATTGTAATAACAACTATCTTGTAATCAACATCAGTTATTTTTTTAATCAAATCTAAGCATTTATTAAATTTAGAATAAATTTTATCTAGAACACTTTCGTACTTAGTAACTAAAATTATATTTTTATTACTAACTACTCCTATTGTTGTATCCTTTAAATATCCTGCTACTTCTTTATAATCTGGATTTGTAATATAATCAGTTAATTTATTCCATTTTTCTAGAAGAACATTTTTTAAACTTTTACTTGCCATAGCGAAGGTATTATTTATTCTCTGTCTTTCAACATTTTTATTCAATAAGTAATTTTTTGAAGACTCATCCGCTTTTTTTGCATTTCCCTCTATTTTTTGTTTTAATAAAACATTATTTTCAACTTTTTTTATTTCTTGGGAAATTTGAGGGCTTGTTTTTGATGGTGTAACTATTTGGACTGTATCTGTAGAAGGCTTGCTAACCTCTTCTAAATTCATATATTCTAGTAACTTAACTTCCATTATTATTTTACGATTAGCTGCTTCTTTTAATAAGTTATATATATCATTGAAAACAAAGGTTAAATCATATAAAGTTTTAGGATCATATTTATTACTTTCTTTATTAGTATAATGTTCAACTAACAAATCTCTTAAACGTTCCATTATTTTTTCTGTTAATTTTGTATAATCTAAACCATTATTTTCAAAAGTAGTTAATTTATCTAATACTTCTTTGTTATTTTTGTTAATTATATTTTCTATAAAAATATCTAAATCATTTTTTGAAACAAGACCATTGATGCTTAAAAAATCATTTAGAGTTATTTCTTGTAGAGAATATGATGCTAATTTATCTAGCATTCCAAGAGCATCACGCATTCCACCATCAGCATATATTGCAATTTCTTCTAAGGCTTCATCGGTTATTTTGATTTGTTCCAAATCAGCAATTTGTCTTAACCTTTTAACTATTCCCTCTTTGGATATTCTAGTAAATGTTAAACATTGGCATCTAGACACAATTGTTGTTGGTACCTTATAAAACTCCGTAGTAGCTAAAATAAATATTACATGACTAGGTGGTTCTTCAAGTGTTTTTAAAAGAGCATTAAAGGCACTAATTGATAACATATGAACTTCATCTATAATATAAACTTTATATTTTAATTTACTTGGAACAAGATTAATTTTACTTTTAAGTTCTCTTATTTCATCTACTCCATTATTACTAGCAGCATCTATTTCAATTATATCAGCAGAGTTTTCTTCTATGTCTTTACAATTTTCACATTCATGACAAACTGAAAAATCTTCTTTCAAATTTAAACAATTAACTGTTTTAGCAAGCAATTTTGCAATTGTTGTTTTTCCTGTTCCGCGTGGTCCTGAAAAAAGATAAGCATGAGATATTTTGTTTTCTTTTAAAGAATTAGTAATTATTTTTAAAATATTTTTTTGATCAACAACATCACTAAATTTAGAAGGTCTATATTTTCTATATAATGCTTGATATTCCATAATACCACCCTTTCACAGTTATTATTATATAATAAAAACAACTAATTTCAAAGAAGTTTAGTTACTTTTTTACAAATTTATTTTTTTGTTATTCTTATTATTTAAAAACATTTTTATTTTATTTTTTTAGAAATATATTTTTTTAAAGAAAGTAAATTTTAGCCTTTTAGAAGGCAAATTTAAAGTTTTTCGTAAAAAACATATGAATATACTATTTTTCTTTTTTGAAAGATTTCAAACACATTTACGTGAGTATTAGAACGTATTATTGTTTATTTTTTCTTTGTTTTTGAAAAAATTGTTTCAAGATTGTTGAACATTCATTTTCTAACACATGTTCTTTTATTTGTAAATTTCTTTTATTAAGACTTTCTTTGAAAATCATTTCTACTATTTTTTTATTATTCAAATCATTTGTATCAGCACCTATTACTAATTTATTAATTCTTGATTGAATAATAGCACTAGCACACATTGGGCACGGAAATAAACTAACATACATAGTACAATCATCAAGTCTCCAATCACCAATTTTTTTACTTGCTTCTAATATTGCTAATATTTCTGCATGACTTATTATGTTGGCATCTGTTTCTTTTTGATTAAAACTAGATGCTATAACCTTATCATCACAAACTATTATTGCCCCAACTGGAACTTCGTTTTTTAAAAATGCAGTTTTAGAATTTTCTAAGGTTATTTTCATATAGTATTCATCTTTATCCATAACATCACTTCTTTTTATAAAATAAAAGTGCACATAAAAGAGTTATGTTAAGGCTGCTATCTTCCGATCCTGACCTGGTTCCATTTCTTTTATTGCACGATTAATATATTACAATATTTTTTGATTTTAGACAAGTAGTTTTTGCATTTTTTTGTTTTTTTATTAATAAAAAATAGTATCTTTCAAAAAAATTGAAAATTATTATTATTATTATTAACATTACAGATTTATATGACAAAGTCTGTAATTATCTAAATATATATGATAACGTTTCTTGAAAAAATATTTTTAACTTTTAAATTTATATCAATTCTTTTAATTTTGTTATAATGTTTTAAAATGTTTCGTAAAAAAGTTTAAAATGAGGATACAAAAAAGAAGAAATCTTACTAAATAAATATTTGTAAGTTTTTCTTCTTTTACATTATATTTTTAATAAATTAATTGTCATTTGATTCATTTGGTGAAACTTCCGTTGATGTTTCTTGATTAACATCAGCATTTTGAATATTAGCAGTTTTTTCTTCATCTTGCTTATCAATTAAAGCAACTGTTGATACTTTTTGACCTTCTTTCAAATTAATTAATTTTACTCCCTGAGTATTACGGCTATAAACTGATACTGATTCCAAAGATATTCTAATTAACATTCCTGAATCAGTTATCATCATTGCATCTTCATTTCCAGTTATAGCATTTAAAGAAATTAAGTTACCTGTTTTTTCAGTTAGTTTTAACGCTTTTACACCTTTACCACCACGTTTACATAAACGATAATCATCTATCATATTCTTTTTACCATAACCATTTTCAGATACAACCAACATTTGACTATCTTGATTCTTTTTAGCAACTACGCTTCCAATTACATAAGAAGAATCAACATTAATTCCTTTAACACCTGCGGAATTTCTGCTTAAAGGTCTTAAATCTTGTTCATTAAAGCGAACTGCCATTCCTTGAGAAGAACCAATTATTACTTCTGACTCACCATCTGATTTTTCAACATTTACTAATTCGTCATCTTCTTTTAAGATTATTGCTATCTTACCATTTGTTCTTATATTTTCAAATTCTTTAATATTTACACGTTTTACTAAACCATTCTTAGTTACAAATATTAAATACTTATTTGGCTCATCATCATAGCGAATTACTAAAACTGATTTAATAAATTCATCTTTATCAAGAGATAGGACATTAATAATCGGAATTCCTTTGGATTGTCTAGAAAATTCTGGTATTTCATAACCTTTAACTCTGTAAACACGACCCTTATTTGAGAAGAATAAAATATAGTCATGGGTTCTAGCAGTCAATAACTTAGAAACAAAATCCTCTTCATTGGTAGCCATTCCTTTGACACCCATTCCTCCTCTTTTTTGAGTTTTGTAAGTATCAATTAGCATTCTTTTAATATAGCCTTTATTTGTTAAAGCAATGCAAATATCCTCAACTGGAATTAAAGATTCATCTTCAATATAATCTATTGCTGTCATATCAATGGATGTTCTTCTATCATCTGCATATTTTTTCTTAATTTCAAGCATTTCTTCTTTAATTATATTCAAAACACGTTCCATAGAACCTAAAATATCTTTAAAATCTGCAATTTTTAGTAGCAATTCGTTTAAATCTGCTTCAAGTTTTTCTCTTTCAAGACCGGTTAAACGACGTAAACGCATTTGCATTATGTTGCTGGCTTGAATATCATCAAGACCAAAATTACTAATTAATGAAGCCTTTGCCTCATCATCATCATGAGCACCACGAATGATTTTAATAACTGCATCAATATTATCAAGAGCAATCTTTTGCCCTTCTAACAAATGAACAGTTGCTTCTGCTACTTTCAAATCATACCTAGTTCTTCTAATAATAACTTCCTTTTGATGCTCTATATATTTAGCAATTATATCTTTTATACCTAATGTTTTTGGCGTTTGACCATCAAGTACTAGAAAAATTATTCCATAATTAAGTTGAAAATTAGTATGTTTATATAAATTATTCAATACAACTTGTGGGTTAGCATCTTTTTTTAAAGTAACTGTAATCTTAATACCATCTTTTAAATCCGTATGATAATCTGCTATTCCTTCTATTACTTTATCTCGTACAAGTTCTGCAACTTTATTTTTAAGTTCCATTGTATTAACACCAAAAGGAACCTCGGTTATTACAATATTGCTATGATTACCTTTTTCTTCTATTTCAGCCCTGCTTCTAATCGTAATACTTCCACGACCTGTTTCATAGGCTTTTTTTATTCCAGAATTTCCTAAAATAATTCCTCCTGTTGGAAAATCAGGTCCTTTTATATATTTCATTAAATCAAGCGTATCAATATCTGGGTTATCTATATATGCAATACAACCATCTATTACTTCCCCTAAATTATGAGGTGGTATATTAGTTGCCATACCAACAGCAATTCCCATTGAACCATTTACTAAAACATTAGGAAACCTTGAAGGCAACACATCTGGTTCTTTTCTTGTTGCATCAAAGTTATCATTCATATTTACTGTATCTTTATTAATATCACGTAAAAGTTCAAGTGATATTTTTGATAATCTCGATTCTGTGTAACGCATTGCTGCTGCACCGTCACCTTCAATATTACCAAAGTTACCATGACCATCTATCAACATATATCTTTGATTAAAATCTTGGGCAAGTCTTACCATTGCTTCATATATACTAGAATCACCATGAGGATGATAATTTCCCATAACCTCACCAACAGTTTTAGCACTTTTTCTATGCGGTTTATCAGGCGTATAACCAGACTCATACATACTCCATAAAATTCTTCTATGAACTGGTTTTAAACCATCTCTTAAATCAGGTAAAGCACGTGATTTTATAACACTTAAAGAATACTCCAAGAAGGAAGTTTTAACTTCTTCAACAATATTATTATGATCCAGTCTATCTCTTTCATGAAAATAATCACTTGAATCAACTGGTTTATGTTTTTGCATGGTGTCAATTTCTTCATTATTAATTTCCTCACTATTTTCTTCATCTACTATGCTATTATTCTCTAAAGCATCTTCCTCGGCTCTATTTAAAAGTTCATTTATATCTTTATCTTCATTATTTTCCATTGTATCACCACCTATACATTTCTATATTTTTATATATCAAGATTTTGAACATTCCAAGCATTCTCTTCTATAAATTTTCTTCTTGGATCAACTTCATCACCCATAAGTTTCTCAAAAATCGCATCTGCTGCAACACAATCGTCTACTGTAATTTTTCTTAAAACTCTGGTATTTATATCCATTGTTGTTTCATATAACTCAGGAGCATCCATTTCTCCTAAACCTTTCATACGAGCAATTTCTACTTTGCTTCTAGTTGTTTCAGGTAATGATTTTAAATAAGCATCTAACTCATCATCATTTAAAACATATTTTCTCACTTTACCATGCATAATACGATATAAAGGTGGTTGAGCAGCATAAACGTGACCTGCTTCAACAATAGGTTTAAAGAAACGATAAAATAAAGTTAATAATAATACTCTAATATGTGAACCATCTACATCGGCATCAGTCATAATTATTATTTTGTCATATCTTAATTTTGATAAATCAAAATAATCACCTATCCCTGTACCAAAAGCAGTTATGATTGATTTAATTTCTTCATTACCAAGTGCTCTATCTACTCTGGCTTTTTCAACATTTAAAATTTTTCCCCTCAAAGGTAAAATTGCTTGGGTCATAGAATCTCTTCCTAATTTGGCAGAACCACCAGCAGAATCTCCTTCGACTATAAATATTTCAGAAATAGTAGGATCTTTACTTTTACAATCTGATAATTTTCCAAAAAAGTTAGTTGTTGCCATTTCACTTTTTCTTGTTGCTTCTCTGGCTCTTTTAGCAGCCATTCTAGCATTTCTAGCAAGAATTGATTTCCCAATAATCGTCTTTGCTTCCTCTGGATTTTCAAGTAAAAATCTTTCAAATCCTTCAGCAAATACACTGTCTGCTAAATCTTTTACTTCGCTATTTCCAAGACGACCTTTGGTTTGACCTTCAAATTGAGGATTTGGATGCTTACAGGAAATAATCATTGTTAATCCTTCTTTAACATCATCATCTTTTAAATTCTCATCTTTTTCTTTTAATAAGTTTTTACTACGGGCATATTTATTAATTACTCTTGTCAAAGCTCTTTTTACCCCATCTTCGTGTGTACCACCATCATGGGTATTTATATTATTTACAAATGAATAAATATTTGATTGATAAGAAGTATTATATTGCATTGCAACTTCGAAAAACACTCCATTTTTTTCACCATTTAAATGAATTATATCATTATGAAGAGGTGTTTTACCTTGGTTAATAAATCTAACATATTCACTTATACCACCTTCATAAACAAAAGTTTCACCTGTTGTATCCTCTAAATCTCTATCATCACGTATTGTTAGTTTTAATCCTCTATTTAAAAATGCTAATTCACGAATTCTAACTTTTAAAGTATTATAATCATATATATCAGTATCAAATATTTCAGGATCTGGCTTAAATGTTACAGTTGTTCCTGTTCTACTTGGCGCACAATCACCTATAACATGCAATGGTTCCGTTGTATGACCACCATTTTCAAATCTTACCTTATAAATTTTACTATTTTTATAAACTGTTACTTCTACCCATTTTGATAAAGCATTTACAACTGAGGCACCTACTCCGTGTAGACCACCAGAAACTTTGTATCCTCCGCCTCCAAATTTACCACCTGCATGAAGTACAGTGTAAACTGTTTCAACCGTTGATATCTTTGTTTTTGGATGAACATCTACTGGTATTCCTCTTCCATCATCTTTTACAGTAATAGAATTATCTTTGTTAATAACAACTTCAATATTTTTACAATAACCTGCCAATGCTTCATCAATAGAATTATCAACTATTTCCCAAACTAAATGATGAAGACCTTTAACATCGGTTGTTCCAATATACATACCAGGTCTTTTTCTAACTGCTTCTAATCCTTCTAAGACTTGAATATCCGAAGCATCATAATGACTAGTTACTTTTTCTTCTAACATTTTTAACACCACCTTTAATTGTTCCATTTTTAACTTTATAAATCTTTGCTTTTTTAACTAAATTTTCATCTATATTCAATATATCATTTGTAGTAATTATAACTTGGATATCATCTTTAAAATATTTAATTATGTTATTTCTTTTTCTTAAATCAATTTCAGAAAAAACGTCATCTAAGAGCAAAACCGGATATTCCTTTTTAATCTTTTTAAAAATTAATAGTTCTGCAATTTTATATGCTATTACAATCATGCGTTGCTGGCCTTCTGATGAATACACTTTTGCATCTATTCCATTAATTTCAAAGACCAAATCATCACGATGCAAACCAGTTATGGTCATACCTTGCATAATTTCCTTATTTAAATTTCTCTTATATTTATTACTTAACTGCTCTTTAATTAAATTTTCATCATAGTTTTCTATATTTAAACTATTTTCATACTTAATTTTTAGTCCTTGAATGCCTGATATTTTTTTAAAAATCATACCTATTATTTTATTTATTTCCTCTACATAAAAATATCTAAAATAATAAATTTTTAAACTGACTTCAATCATCTTTTGATTTAATATATTTAAATACTTAAAATCACTATTGCCATTAATGCTAAGTCTTTTTAAATACTCATTTCGTATTTTTAAAAGATTATTATATTCATTGACGTATTTCAAATAATTATTATATAACTCACCTATTTGAATATTTAAAACATTTCTTCTTATGCTAGGCGTCCCCTTAATAATATCTATATCATTTGGCATAAATGCCGTAACACAAAAATTTGAAATATAATCGGTAATTCTTTTTATTTCGTGCTTGTTGATAAAAACTTTTTTAGCAAATTTATTAATTACTATTTGATATTGTTTAAGGTAATCATCATACTCCACTTCGCCTATTATACTAGTTTCTTCAGCATCTGTTTTTATTAAGTCAGTTGCTACACCATATCGATTTGATTTAGTTAATGAAAGTACATATATTGCCTCTAAAATATTAGTCTTACCAGCTCCATTTTCACCTATAAAAATATTAACACAAGGTGAAAATTCCAAATCAAGTTCTTTATAATTACGAAAATTCAATAATTTTAAACGTTTCAAATTCATAAAACTTCCTTTAATACGTGATAAACAAATATTTTGGTTTAGGTAATATCCCCATACTTGCTTTATTATTATACCATAAATCTGGCCTAAAACAAGCATTAATTACAAATTTAGACAAAAAAGACCGAAACTTTATTCAAGTCCGGCTCTTTTTTTTAATAATACTAATAAACGAGTAGCTCGCATTAATTGTAGTTCAAAGGTTGCATAAGTCATTTTAATAATTATTTTTTTTCCATTGCTAAATGTAACTCTGGTGTAACCACCATGTTTTTCATATTTAGAAATGTTATTTAATGCTAGCCAAGAACATTTTTCGTTTTCAATTCCATTAGTTGGAAAAAATATTATATCATTTTTTTCTTCTACAACAATCGGTAATTTGTAATTAGAACCTAGTATTTTTTTAGTTCCTTTTATACGTCCTTGATATGAACTTCCGTAATAACTACAACTATCTTCCATAATTTCATAAGTTTTCTTTGGTAAAATATATTCTTCACCTAACTCTATAATTTTTGTGAAATCATCTGATAAGTTAATTACCGCGCAGGTTTCCTTGTTTATTTCATAACTATCTAAGTCATAAACGTTTGTTTTAAAAGTACTATTTTCCTTATTTTTAGTTTTAGTATCTGTGTTAACTTTATTTTTCATTACTTTCACCCCCTTCAAAATTTGATTTTTTCCATAATTTGGTTAAAATTTCAAATTTCAGGGCTTATAATACACAAAATATTTGTCGAAATTTGTCGAAATTTGTCGAATTTGAAAAAAAATTGCAAAAAAAAACTAAATTTTGGTTATTTTTAGTCTTTTTTAATGTTTTCTTGCTATACATTTTTTTGTTTTTGGTTTCAATTTAATAAATAGTTAATTTATTTTGCTTTGTTTTATGCTTTAAACGAAAGATTAGTAAGTTCTAATTGGTAATACTAGTTGAATTAAATCATCATTTCCTTTACCTTTAAAAATTATTGGATTTACTTCACCAACAAAGGAAATTTCGCATTCTTCTTTGTCTAATACTTTTAATGCCTCCATTACATAACGTGCACTAAATGATATTTTAATATCTTCTTCTTTGTCCTTTTCTATTAACATTTTCTCTTCAACACGACCTATTTCAGCACTAGATGATTTCATTGTTAAACTATTTCCGTTTGTTTCAAGGGTTACAACATTTTTTTCTTTATCACTTGTCAAAATACTCACACGATCAATTACATCATATAAATCATTTACTTTAACAGTAATTTTTAAAAAGCTTTCTTTTGGTAATAAATTAGAGGTATTTGGAAATGTACCATTAATTAAACGACTTTGAAATAGCATATTTTCGTATTTGAATAATATTTTATTGTTGAAAATATGTAATTCTATATCTTTATCATCATCTGTTAATAATCTAGAAAATTCTACAATATTTTTACTAGGGATAACTATGTTGTAATCCGTTTCAGCATTTTCGCTTAATTTTAAAACTTTTCTAGCTAATCTATATGAATCTGTACAATTGCATTCTAATATATCACCTATTATTTTAAAGTTTAAACCAGTTAATTGAGGTCTTGCTTCATCAGTTGAGGCTGCAAAAGCGGTTTGATTAACTAATTCTTTAAAAATCTTACTATTTATTAGAACTGGATTTTTATTTTCTTCTAAATTTATATTAGGATATTCATTTTTATTAATACCATTTAAATTATATTCACTATTTTCTGTTGAAATAATAACTTTTAATTCATCAAATACTTCTAAGTATATCATTTTATCAGGTAATTTTCTTACTATATCTAAAATATATCTTCCTTGTATAATGATACTTCCTTCTTCTATGATATTCATATTATCATCGTTTTTAATAAATGAACGAATCGTTATATCATTATCAGATGCAGTTAATGTTAAACCTTCATTAGTTAAATCAAATTTTATACCTGCAAGTGCTGGTACTAAATTTTTTGTTGAAATTGCCTTAGAAACTTTGTTTAAGTTTTCTAGTAATAAATCTTTTTTAATTTTAATTTTCATTTTTATTTTTCCTCCATTTTTGATTTTTTTAAATTTCTTTTTTTATTATTTATATATATATAATAATAATAACGGTGTGGAAAGTTGTGGAAAAGTCATTCAAAGCCTTGTGTATCAACGTTTTGCGAAGATTGAAAATTGTGGATAAATTGTGGATAAGTCAATACTTATCCACAATTTATGTTGATAACTTATTTTTTTTATTTAAAAATTGAATGACTTTTTGCCAAACTTTCTCCTTTTTTTCTATATTAATTAAAATTAGTCTAGTTATCCACAATTCATTGTGGATAACTAATAAAAACCTTATAAAATAAGGGCTTTGGTAAAGAAAAAAATTAATCTAAATTTTTTTTAATTTTTTCTATTGTTTCTCTTATACTTTTATTAGATTTTATATCACTTTCTATTTTTTCGCATGAATGCATGACGGTTGAATGATCTCTTCCTCCAAACTCTAATCCTATTCTTTGATATGATTCATTAAGAACTTCACGGGATAAAAACATTGCGATTTGTCTAGGAAAAGCAACAGTTGCACTTCTTTTCTTACCTTTTAAATCATCTACTGAAATTTGAAAATAATCAGCAACTATTTTTTGCAATTTAGAAATGTTGTTTTTTTCACTAGTTCCTTTATTTATAAAGTCTTTTAATGCATCAACGGCAAGATTTAGAGTTATTTCAGCACCACCCATAATAGTTGAATAAGCAAGTAAACGATTAATTGCACCTTCAAGTTGTCTTACATCACTTGCCATATTCGATGCAATGTATTCTAATACGTCATCTGGAAAGTTTTTATCAATTTTAGAACCATCAATTTTTTTTCGTAGTATATTTATTCTAAGTTCCAAATCTGGTGGATAAATATCTACTGTTAATCCCCAACAGAACCTCGTTCTAAGCCTATCTTCTAGTAGTTTTAAATCGGTAGGAGAGCGATCGGAAGAAATTATTATTTGCTTTTTATCATCATATAAAGTATTAAAGGTATGAAAAAATTCTTGTTGCGTTTGAGTAGCACCGGCTAAAAATTGAATATCATCTATAATTAAAACATCTATATTTCGGTACTTATTTTTAAAATATTCAACATAATTATAGTTGTCATCCTTTTCGCCACTTTCTTTTCTACCAATTCCTGAAAAATCTTGAATAAACTGTTCACTTGTAACGTATAATACCTTTTTATTTGAAGTTGATTGAATGTAATTACCTATCGCATGCATTAAATGGGTTTTTCCAAGGCCACTATTGCCATATATAAATAAGGGATTATAAGTTAAACCAGGACTTTCAGCCACAGCAAGTGCGGCAGCATGGGCTAATTTGTTACTATTTCCAACAATAAATGTATCAAAGGTGTATTTGGAGTTTAAATTACTTTCATGATGAAATTTACTTGTTTTCTCTTGAATTTGTATAGTATTAATACTTTTTATATTTTCTTTATCTTTTGGTATTTCTTGCTCTAAAATAAATTCTAAGTCGTATACATTTCCTGTTAATGTAGTGAGAATACTAACAATTAAATCTTGATAACTTTCGCTTAATCTTTTTTTATGAATATCCAAAGGAACTACAATAGTGGCTTTGTTATTATCAATATTTAAAAGATATGTCTTGCTAAACCATGTTGTATAAACCATTGAATTAACGCTACTTTTAACTTTTTCTAAGAATTTATTCCAGAGGATCTCATTATTCATTATCCACCTCCTAACTTCTTTCGTACCTATATTTTACTCGTTAAAATAAAAAAAGTAAATATAAATACACTTGCTTGACAAAAAAATATGTCTTATATAAACGCAACTTAATGTTAGTGAAAGTAGTTGCTATATGAGGTTTTTTCTGTTTTTTAAATTTATATATAGAAATTTTTAAAAATATTGAAAATTTATTTGTTAAAAATTTAACATTTATGACTATATCAAGTGAATGAATTAAGTAAAAACAAAAGATTAACGCATTAATAATTATTTAAAAAAGTTTGGTAAAAAATTAAGTAAAATTTAGTGTCAAAAAAATGTCAAAAAATTTTGTTATTAAAACAAATGTTAAAAAAACAGGACTTTTCCACAATTTATTGTGGAAAAGTATGTGGATAATTTTTCTTTAAAAAAGTTATCCACATATTTATCCACCGAGTTTTCCACCATCGTTTTCTTTATTTTATATAGTAAAAATAGAGTTATCCACAATTTTGAGTTTTGCACTTATCAACAGGTGGATAAAGTTTTCCACATATATGTGGAAAACTCCTGTTTTTCTTTAAAAACTTATAAAAATTATGTCAAAAAAATGTAAAAAAAAACTATTTATAAAAAATAATATAGTTTTCCACAGTGAGCTTCGTATAAAAAGTTATACACTTCTAATGCAAGCATTAGTTTTTCCATTTTTTGATATAACGGTACCATTATATCGTGGACATTAATTTGGATTGCTCCAACCCTACTTTATCTTAACACTCAATAAAAAATTTAGTTTGCTATACTATATTAATATTAAAATCAAACTATTATATATATTCAATTAACAGTTTTGAACTTACTTTATTTAATCTAATATTATTAAAATTTTATCTTTTGCCATTATCATATTATATGAAAATAGAATATGAAACAAAATAATTTATAATAGAAGATAAGTAATCAAAGAATTAATTGGTAATATATTTATCTTTTTAAAATAAATAATATCTAAATATCTCAATAATATTTAATTTCCTTTTTTGAGTGATAAGCCATTTTTCAAAATATTGATAGCAGCATTTACATCTCTATCATGAATAGTGTGGCAATTAGGACATTCCCAAGTACGTATATCTAAATTTTTAACTTCTTTATTTATGTAATTGCAATTTGAACAAATTTGACTACTCGCACAATATCTATCTATTTTTCTAAGTTCACGTCCATACCATTTTGATTTATAATCAAGTTTAGTAACTAATTCACTTAAAGAAATTCTTTTTAAATATGGAGCAACATCCTTATTTTGATACATTTTTAAGATATCTAAGTTTTCTATTGCGATTAATTTGTTTTCTTTGATTAATCTAGTACTTTGTTTATTTAAAAAATCATCTTTGATATTTCTGATTTTCAAATACTTTTTATCAATTTTATCGACTATTTTACTATAATTTTTACTTCCATATACCATTCTATCTAATTTTTTTCTAAGAAAATTACAACTTTTTTCTAAGGATTTAATTTTTTCTATTGGCATGGTTGTTTTATTATTATTAGATTCTGTGATGCAAGTATGAACTCCTAAATCTATTCCTACTGTTTCGTGTAAATAATTATTTATTTTCAAGTCGGTAAAATCTTTAATAATTGTAATGTTAACAAAATAATTATTATTTGTAATTTTTTTTATAGTTGCATAAATTATTTTTTCTTTATTAAATACTCGATGAATTTTAGCCTTTACGTATCCTAAGTTAGATAATTTGATATAACCATTAACAACTTTAATATTGTTATTTTCAAAATTAAGTCGGTAACTTTGTGTACCATATTCACGTTTTAGTTTTGGTGTTTTAGAAAGACCTTTATAACATCTATTAAAAGATAAATCTAAGTCACTTATTGCATTTTCTAGTATCATCATTTCTGTTTCTTTTAAAATTTTATATTTATTTATTAAAATGTCTTTTAAGTATTTAATATTTTCTGCTTTCCCCGCATATCTTTTTTTCATTGCTTTTTCTAAAAAGAAATTATAAATAAATCTTTTGCTTAAAAAAATTTTTGCCATCATTTCCTTTTGTTTTTCATTTGGATAAATTCTATATCGATATGTATATCCATGTTTATTTTGACAAATACATGTCTCATTTTGATTACGTTTATATTTGTAGTTATATTTATAATTGTATTTATAATACACTAATTTTTATCACCATCTTTCTTTGTTTTTATCACCGGTTGATGTCAACTACTATAACATTATAAAAGTAAAAAGTCTAGATATTTTTGCTAAAAAAATAAAAAAAATTAACCATAGTTTTTTTTAAAAAAAAATTATGAGGGCAATTCATTAATTTGCTTATAAAATAAGGGAAAAATGGCATTTTTAAAAATTTACAATCTTTTCTATTATTTAAAAAAAGTGTTTTGATTTAGCAATTTTATGAAGAAAAAAATATGGTTGTTTTTTACTGTTTTAAATAATATTTAAGGTTAGAAAAAGTGTAAAGTAAATGCTTTAATTTTGATAATAATTTTAACATGTTAGAATATATTTTGATTTTTGATATATATAAATAATTTAGTTTAATTAAATACAATTTAAAATTGAATTTTGAGTATAATATTAAACATTATATATAGATATTATGGAGATGTATTCTTAAATTTCTTCCTAAAAGAATAAAAAAGTAATTTAAACCTAGTAATAAATAAAATGGTGATAAAAAAATATGATAGCCAATCTAATGAATTTGTGGTAATATATTTTGAGTAAGGACTGGGAGGTTTTATGCAAAAGAGACCAAAAAAAGAAAAAAATATAATTGAAATATCTATAAAAAATAATAGGTTGTTTTTGTATGTTGGGTTATTATTTTTGATTGTGGCTTCAATAGTATTTTATGAGGGGTATCGTTATGAAAGTCAAAAGTACCCTACTCCAATTAATTTTTATGATTTAAAAAGTGAAAAAGAAAATAAGAAAGTAGTGAATAATTATTCATATATAGATATTAATACAACTCCATCTCTATTTGCTGTTTATGAAACGAACGGTCAAGAAGAAAATCAAAAATTTTATTTTGTTATGGATAATGAAAGCAATTTGTACATTTTATATATGAATGATACAACTTTTCAAAAGTTAAATAATAAAAATATAGAAACTACCCCAGTAAGGGTTTATGGTGTTACTAAAAAAATAAAAAGTGATGTTAAAAAAATAGCAATTAGTACATATAACGAAATAATGAAAGAGGAATATTTAAGTGACGATAATTTTGAAAAGTATGTTGGTAGCATATACCTAGATTTAAATCAAAAATATTATGATGCAATTAATTACTATTTAATTTCCTTTTTCTTGTTACTTTTCTTTGTTATATTAATTTCTATTTATTTTAAAAATTTACTTAATAATAAAAAAATGTTAAAAAAGTATAAAAAAGAATTAGTAAGGATTAATAAAGAAATAAGTGATGTATTAATTAGTGAAAATAATAAAAATAATAATGGTGATAAAAGTAATAATAAATTAAATGCTAGTAAAAAGGTATTTAAAAATTTGTATTTAACTAGGAATTATATAGTTAGACTTAGTACTAAGTTGTTAGTTGTGAAATACAGGGAAGTTGAAGCAGCGTATCCTTATGAATCTTATCAAAGTGGAATATTAGTTGGTCGAGGTATTAGTTTGGTAACTTCAACAAAAATATATAATATTGGAAGAAGAAAGTTTTTTGTTTTTGGTAAGAGTGATAATCAATGTGTAAGTATTATCTTAGAGGAGTTGAAAAGCAAAAATAAAAAGATTAGCATAGGATATGATGAAAAAATTCAAAAGAAAGATGGTATTTCAAAGAAAAAAAGTTTAAAAAGTACTTTAATAAGTGATAAAAAGTAATAAATACATAAAAAGTATTTGACAAATATTCCTATTTTTGATTATAATAAGATAGATTTTAGTTTTGGAGGTGTGAAATAATGAAAAGAACTTATCAACCAAATAAAAGAAGAAGAGCTAAAAAACATGGTTTTTTTGCAAGAATTAAATCTTCAGTATTAAACAAGAGAAGAAGAAAAGGTCGTAAGGAAATTATAAAAAAATAAGCCACATTTTAATTGTGGTTTTTTTGCGTAATAATTTTTTAGAAAATTGGTTAAAGGTGTTTATTAGGTATGAAGAAAATAAATATTGTAAGTAGTAATATTGAGTTTAACGAAATCATTAAAACTTGTAATTTTGTTAAAAATAAATATTTTGTCATATATTATAAGGATAATGAATTAAATAGATATAGGTTTGGGATATCTGTTCCTAAAAAGGTTTGTAATGCAGTTAATCGTAATAAATTAAAAAGACAAGTTAGAAATATTTTAGATAATTGTAAAAAACTCTATTCAAATTGTAAAGATTATATTATAATAGTAAGAAGAAGTTGTCTTGATGAGAATTTTCAAATTTTAGAGACTAACTTGCAGGAATTATTAAGAAAAATAGAAAAGGAAACAAATAATGAAAGAAAAGAAAAGTAAAAAGATAATAATTTTATTGATATTAGTATGTTTATTAACTGGTTGTACTAAAACATTAAAAACAAAGGATAATAAGGCTGTTGTAAATTCTAAAACAGGTCAAAATTTAACTGAAAATATTTTATGTAGACCTACTGAAAAAGAAAGCATTGAGTTGTATGAAAAAAATGGAGTTGATTTGGATAAATTACCTTATTGTGCTTGTACAACTAAAAAAATAAAAAAAGAAGTTGAAGTTGAACAAGAAGATGGAACTAAGGTAATTGAAGAAAAGGAAGTTGATTGTGAAAGTTTTAAAGTAACTTCTGGTGGATATGAAGGTCTTTGGACTAGTATTTTTGTAAAACCACTTGCAACTATCATTTTATTCTTTGGTCGAATTACTAAAAATTATGGGTTGGGATTAATTATTACAAGTTTATTGATTAGATTAGTTGCATATCCTATTACAAGAAAGACTGCTATGCAATCTGAGTATATGAAAAAAGCTCAACCAGAAATGGAAAGAATTGAGAAAAAGTATGCTAATAAAGATCAAAATGATCGTGATGTAATGATGCAAAAGAGTCAAGAAATGATGGCTGTTTATAAAAAATATAATGTAAATCCAATTTCAGGTTGTTTGTTATCATTCTTGCAACTACCTTTATTAATTGCTTTTTTAGAGGCTATTAATCGTGTTCCAGCAATTTTTGAAGAGAAATTTGCATTCTATCATTTAGGTACTACTCCTTGGATAGGAATTAAGGGTGGAAATTATTGGTACATCTTAGTGGTTTTAGTAGTTGCTGCTACAACATACTTTTCATTTAAAGCAATTAAAAATGATCAAATGTCTACAAGTAATGAGATGGCTCGTCAACAATCAATGATGACTAACACTTTTACAATTATGATTATTGTTATGTCTGTGTTTATGACTACAGCTTTAGATATTTATTGGATGACAACAAATTTATTTACAATAGGACAAAATTTACTTGTTAGAAGGAGCGTTAAGAAATGAAAAAATATACTTACCAAGCAAAAAATTTTAATGAAGCAAAAAATCTTGCTATGGCAGAATTAATGGAACAAGAGGATAATTTATATATCAAAGAAATAGAAAGTTCTAATAAACTTTTTAATAAAAAAAGTGTTATAGAAGTTATTAAAAAAGATGATGTTGTTGATGGTATTAAGGAGTTAATCAAGGGAATAGTAACTGATATGGGATTAACTGTTAATATGGAAGTTAAAAAAAGAGAAGATTCTTTAAATATAACTTTATATACTGATAATAATGCTGTTTTAATAGGTTCGTCAGCCAAAACTTTGTCTGCTTTAACAACTATAATAAAACAAAGTCTTTATAAAGATTTAGGCGAAAATTACAAATTTGTTTTAGATATTGGTGAATATAAGCAAAAAAGAGAATGGAATTTGGAAAAAATGGCTAAAAGTCTTGCCAGAGAAGTTGCTAAAACTAAGGTTGAAGCAAAACTTGATCCAATGAATTCTTATGAAAGAAGAATAATTCATAATACCTTAGGTCAAAATAAAAAGGTTTATACTGAATCAGTTGGTGTTGAACCTAATCGATATGTTGTAATTAAGCCAAAGGAAGAAATTAATAATTAAGTACGTATAAGCGTGCTTTTTTAGTTTCTCAAACATTTTTTATAAAATAATACTGTTTTATGTTATAATACTTTTATCTGGGAGGAATTATGGATGATACAATTTGTTCTATTGCTACTAATTTAGGTGTTGGAGCAATTTCTATTATAAGAGTAAGTGGAAATGATGCTTTAAAAGTTGTTAGTAGTATATTTAGTAAAAATTTATATGGTGTTAATAGTCATACTATTCATTATGGTTATATAAAAAATGATGAAGAAATAATAGATGAAGTACTTGTTTCAGTTATGTTAAAACCTAAAACCTATACAATGGAAGATGTTGTTGAAATTAATTGTCATGGTGGAATTGAAACAACTAATAAGGTTTTGGAGCTTTTGCTTTTAAATGGTTGTCGTTTAGCCGAACCTGGTGAATTTACTAAACGGGCATTTTTAAATGGTAGGATTGATTTAATGCAAGCTGAGGCAGTTGCAGATTTAATAAATAGTAAAACTGATAAATCCAGAAAAATGGCTATAAACGGTTTAAAAGGTCGAGGCAGTGATTTAATAAGGAAGTTAAGAAATGAATTAATTAATATTATTTCAAATATTGAGGTTAATATAGATTATCCTGAATATGAAGATATATATGAGGTAACGATTAATGATATTGAAAATAGTACCATTAGTATCAAAAAAAGTCTTTTAAAAATAATTAGTGATTATGAAGATGGCAAATTAATTAAAGATGGAATACTAACAGCAATTATAGGAAAACCCAATGTTGGTAAAAGTAGTTTGTTAAATAGACTTTTAAATGAGGAAAAAGCAATTGTAACTAATATTGCTGGAACAACAAGGGATATAGTTGAAGGAGAAATTTTAATTGATGGTATAAAACTTAATATAATTGATACCGCGGGCATTAGAGAAACAGATGATGTTGTAGAAAGTATAGGTGTTAAGAAAAGTTTAGATATAATAAAGAAAGCAACTCTTACCCTACTTTTGCTTGATAATAGTAAAGAATTATCAAGTGATGATTTACTCCTTTTAGAAAAAACTAAATCTAAAACAAGTATTGTTGTTATAAATAAAGATGATTTGGAAAGTAAAATAGACATTTCTAAGTTAAGTGATAGAAATATAGTTTATATTAATACTTTGTCAAATGAAGGAATAGAAAATTTAAAAAATGAAATAAAAAAACTATTTAATTTAGAAAAATTAGAAACAAATGATTATAATTATATAACCAATGTAAGACAAATTGCTAAGATTAAAGAATGCTTAGCAAGCATAGAAGATATTGAAAAATGTTTAAAAGAAAATACACCATTAGATATAATAGAAATAGATTTAAAAAATATTTGGCAAACACTTGGAAGTATAATTGGAGAAACTTATGATGAAGAGTTATTAGATAATTTATTTAGTAAATTTTGTGTGGGGAAATAATATGATTAATTTATATAAAAACGAAAACGATGATTCTTTAACTTCTATCTTAGTAACAAAGAAGGATTTAGAGAAAATAATTGAATTAGAAAAAAATGTATCAGAATCTCTAAAAGAATTATTAGAAAAGAATAAAAATTTAAAAAGTTTAGATACAATTCAAGTTAATGAAATTAATGATATTGCTTTTATTTATCAATTAAATTGGATTTTAGATGATTTTAACTATGGTAATTTTAGTGAAACTGAGATTGAAATTGCTATTAAATTAGTAACTAAAAAAATATTAGAATTTCAAGAACAAGCAAAATTGTTTAGTAAAGATAAGAAAACTTTGCAGGCTTTAAAAAATGAAATAAAGAAATATAAATATATGTTAACTGAACTTAGAAAGTTACTTACTTTAAGAAGAAAAGAACCTCCTAAACAAATATAAAAATATAAAAAATGTTATTTTGTAACATTTTTTTCATTAAATAAGAGTTTTTTAACACCCTTTAAAATTAGTTTTTTAGTATTATCATCTATATCTTTAACACCTATTAAAAGAATAGAAAATTGTTCAAAATTCATTTTTTTGAAATCACTTACTTTTTTAACCTTGCATTTTTCAAGTAATTTGAAAATAGTTTCAATCATTTCTTTTCTTTTCTCTATATCAAATTCTTTTAAAAAGTTTAGAGATCTTGTATTTAAATCTTTACTATTTTTGGTTAATTTATCATCTAAAAAGAAATTACCAAATACTTCCCAAGAATTACAATCATGTTCCCAAATACTAAAATTGTTGGATTTAACAACTTTTTCTATTTTTGGTTGATATAGAAGTGTTCCCACATAACTATCTCCTGGCATATATAGTTTTATTTTGTTTTCAATTTCCTTATATTCTTTGGATTTGAAAATATCAAGAGTTACTCCTGGTCCATCATTACTATAAATAGTCTTAATTTTTTTCTTAATGTTATTTTTAGCATACATGGAAGCAACAACAGCAAGGTTTCCTCCTTTAGAGTGCCCTCCTACATAAATAGTTTTATATTTACTGGTATTTGTTTGGTTAAGATAATTAATTGCATCTTGCATAGATAAAGTAGGAAAATTGTAACAAATTTCAAAATTTTCTTTCCAACCACTCATACTACTATCAGTTCCCTCATAGGAAATATATAAAGTTTTACTATCTATTTGTATACTTAACACTCCAAATTGTTTATTATTAGTTACCTCTTTAACATAATTAAATAAATAACAATTGTTGTAACGTTTACTATCTTTAATAATTTTGATATTTTCAATAATTCCATTCATAAAAGTAGTATCATTATCTTTATTATTACTATTTAAATATAAATTAATTGCTTCATTCATATTAATTTTTTTATTAATAACAATATTTTTTAAATTTAAATAAGATAGTTCAGCAAATAAAATATTATCTATTTCATTAAAACTAACTTCTTTAAAACTAGTATCTTTATAAAATTTTAAATAATCTTTAATTAAATACATATTACCACCTATTATAGTATATCAACTATTGTTGTTTTTTTCTACTGTTTTATTGACACCTACCCTACTTTTTTCTATAATATAGGCAAATAAAAGGAGTAGTTATGAATAAAATAATAATAAACCAAGAACCAGTTCTTCTTAAAACCAAAAAATATTCAACAATTGATTTTTCTTTCATTTATCCTATTAAGTATGATAAAAAATATCTTTATTACCCAGACTTTTTAAAAAATATACTTATAACATCTTGTTTTGATTATAAGACAGAACAAGAATTTAGACTTGAAATGGATAAAAGATTAATAATAAGATATAAAATAATACCTAGACGTTATTTAAATAATATTTATATTGAATTTAATTTTTGCCTACCTAATCCAAAGAAAATAAAATATGATATTTCATCTGCTATATCTTTGATTATGAATTCTATTTTAAAACCAAATGCAAGTGATTGTTCTTTTAACCAAGATGCTTTTAAAAGAGAATATGATTACTATTTAGAATTATATAATAATATGAAAGTTAATAATAATAACAAAATATATAGAGATTTTTCTAAATCAGTTAATGCTAAATTATTTAATAAATATAGTTTTATTGCTAATTTAAAAGATTTTGATAAGATTACATCTACATCTTTATATGAATATTATGAAAAAAACATTATGAATAATTTTCCTCTTGTATATGTATTTGGAAATATTACTTCTAATGAAGTTAATAATTTATTAAGCCCTTTTATAGAAAAGAAGATAAAACCTGTTAAAATACCCAAAGATTATTATGTTTTTATAAATCCAAGAAAAAAAACTCAATATTTAGAAAAGAAGTATAAAACTAGTACTAGCAATTTATATCTTGCTTATTTTAAAGATGATATGAAAAAAGAAGAATTAATTTATTATTATTTCTTAATTGATATTTTTAATCTTAGTATAGGTGTATCACCTTTATTTAAAAAACTTCGTGTTGAAAATAATTTAATTTATGATATTAGTGCTTCTTTAATTAGTAGTTATGGAGTTTTTTATATAGAAACTTATTTAAATGTATCTAAAAAAGATATAGTTTTAAAACTTATTAATGAATGTTTTCAAGAATTAAAGAAAAAAGAAGTAATTATTAAATATCAAGATTTAGTTATTAAAATGCTAAAAAATAACTTATTAAGAGAAAAAGATAGTAAATATGCTAGTTTGTCAAATAGAATAACAAAAGATTTGGAGCTTGGTTATTTAGAAAGTGAATATTTAGAAATTTATAAAAATATAGATATAGATTTATTTATGGAATTTTTAAATGAATTAAAATTAGATACAGTTTATCTAGCAAAAGGAGTTTTAGATGAGAGAAGTTAAAATAACAAATTTAAAAAATGGTTTGAAATTAATTCTTGTAAGAGATACTGATGTTCATAGTTATCATTTTGATTTTTATGTAAATTTTGGTGGTCTTAATCAAGAAGTAATAATTAATAATAAAAAAGTTAATATTCCATGTGGAGTTGCTCATTTCTTAGAACATACTTTAATTGAAAAAAGTAAATATGGTAATTTAGTGGAATTATTTTCCAAAAAAGATATAAAGTTTAACGGAATTACTAATTATCAAAGAACTACTTATTATTTTAGTACTATGCATAATTTTAAAGGAAGTATAAAAAAGTTATTAGTTGCTCTACATGATAAAAAATTTAAAAATATTGATATTTCTCTTATTAAAGAACCAATTATCGAAGAATTACAAGGTAAAAAAGATGAAAAATTCTTTAAACTTTCGTCTTTAATTTTTCGTAATATGTTCTCTTCTCTACCTAAAAGAAATGTAATAGGAACACTTAATGATATAAATAAAATAGATTATGACATTTTATTATTATGTCATGATATATTCTATGTTCCTTCTAATGAAATAATTTTTATCTCAGGTAATTTTATAATAGATGATATGATTAAGTATATAGAAAGTATATATGATAATTTAAGTTTTAAAGATATTAAATATGAATTACCTAAAATAGAAGAAACAAATAAAGTTAAAGTAAAAGAAGATAGTTTTAAAACTAAAACAAATAAAGATTATACAAGAATTAGTTATAAAATAGATATTAGTAAACTAACTTCATTTGATAAAGTAAAACTATCATTTTATTTATCTTATTTAATAGATGATAATTTTTCTAATCGATCTAATCTTAATTTAAATTTATTAAAGAATAATATAACTGTTTATGATTTAGATTGTAATAATAGTTATGTAGATAAATATTTAGTTTTTGAAATAGGAACATATACAAATAAAAAAGAGGAATTTGTTTCAATTATTACTGATAAAATAAATAATTTAGAATTTAATGAAGATAAGTTTTTAATTCATAAAAATCAAACGATTATAAATTTTCTTTTAAGAGATGATACATTAGGTGCTTTTATTAATCCATTTATTGATAATATTTTAACATTTGGTTATTATGATTATGATAAGATAAGTGATATTGAAGCTTTATCATTTACTGAATATAAAGAAATGATTAATAAACTTGATTTTAGTAATTATACTATTAATAGTTTTTATAAGGAGAATTAGTTTTCTCTTTTTATTTACATTTTAGTGATTTTAGTGTATAATCTCTTTATTGTTATGGAAGTGGTGTTATGTTTGATGTAATTGTTGTTGGAGGAGGTCATGCTGGGTGTGAGGCTAGTCTTGCTTGTGCTAGATTAGGTCATAAGACTATGCTTGTTACTGGTAATATTAAAAATATTGCTGATATGCCTTGTAATCCTAGTATTGGAGGCCCTGCTAAGGGAATATTAGTTAGAGAAATTGATGCTCTTGGTGGGGAAATGGGTATTAATACCGATAAGAGTCATATTCAACTTAAAATGTTAAATACTAAAAAAGGTCCTGCTGTTTGGGCCTTAAGGGCTCAGGCTGATAAAATTATTTATCCAAAAGAAATGTTAAAGACATTGAATTGTCAAGAAAATTTAGAAATTAAAGAAGCAATTGTTGATGATTTAGTTGTAGAAGATAATAAGGTTAAAGGTATAAAACTAGAAGATGGTTTAGTAATTAATAGTAAAATAGTAATTCTTACAACTGGTACTTATTTAGCAGCCGATATTTTAGTAGGAAGTGAAAGACACCCAGGAGGACCACATGGAGAAAAGGAAGCCAAGAATTTAAGTAATAATTTAAGAAAATTAGGTCTTACTATTCAAAGACTTAAAACAGGAACTCCGCAAAGAATTGAAAAATCTTCAATTGATTACAGTGTACTTGAAAGAGAAGATGGTGATAATGTTTTAAGAACATTTAGTTATGACACAAAGCCTTTATATAAGATAGATGAACAAGAACCATGTTATTTAACTTATACTAATCTAGAAACTCATAAGATAATTAAAGATAATCTTGAAAAATCTAGTATGTATGGAGGTTATGTAAGAGGAATTGGACCAAGATATTGTCCTTCTATTGAAGATAAAGTTGTTCGTTTTGCAGATAAGGAGCGTCATCAGTTATTTCTTGAACCGGAAAGTAGATTTTATGATGATATTTATTTACAAGGTTTTTCTACAAGTATGCCTCATGATATTCAAGAAAAAATGGTTCATAGTTTAAAAGGGCTTGAACATGCAATTATTAAAAAATATGCTTATGCAATTGAATATGATGCAATAGATCCTTTACAAATGCAACCTAGTTTAGAAAATAAAATAATAGAAAACTTATTTACGGCAGGTCAAATAAATGGGACAAGTGGTTATGAAGAAGCAGCAGCCCAAGGATTAATGGCTGGAATAAATGCTAGTTTGAAATTAAGAGGCAAGCACCCTTTGATTTTAAAAAGAGATGAGGCCTACCTTGGAGTTTTAATAGATGATCTTGTGACTAAGGGAACTAAGGAACCATATCGTATGTTAACATCCCGTGCTGAATATAGATTATTACTTCGTCATGATAATGCAGATTTAAGATTAAGAGAATATGGTCATGAAATAGGTTTAATCGATGATAATAGATATCAATTATTTCAAGAAAAGAAAGCAAATATTAATAAGTTGATTTCTTATTTAAAATCAACTAAAATAACTACTAAGGATAAAGATATTTTAAAGGAATTAAATACTTCTATTTTAGATGGTATTAGTTTATATGAACTTTTAAAACGACCAGGTATTAGTATTTTAGACTTTATTAATTTAAATTTAATTAAAGAAGAATACTTGGATGAGGTCTTAGAAGAAGTTGAAATTAATGTTAAGTATGAGGGCTATATTAAAAAAGAAGAAAAAGAAGCCATGAAGTTAAAACAAATGGAAAGTATTAAAATTAGTCCAGACTTTAATTATTCAAATGTTTCAAACCTTGCCAGTGAAGCCAGGGATAAATTAAATAAAGTTAGACCTTTAACTCTTGGACAAGCATCTCGTATTAGTGGTGTTAATCCAAGCGATATAGCAATTTTAAGTGTTTATTTAAAGAGGTATAAAAATGACTAAGGATGAATTTATAAATGAAGTCTTAAAGTTAGGTATTACCTTAGATGATGAAAAATTAGATAAATTAGATAAATTCTATCATTTACTTATTTATTGGAATGAAAAAATTAATTTAACTACTATTGTTAAAGAGGAAGAAGTGTATTTAAAACACTTTTATGATAGTTTAACTCTTGTTAAAGCAGTTAATTTACAAGATGATTTGACACTTTTAGATGTAGGAACAGGAGCAGGTTTTCCGGGAATTGTTTTAAAAATTGTTTTTTCAAACTTGAAAATAACTCTTTTAGATTCTTTAAATAAAAGAATTAATTATTTAAATGAAATAATAAAAGAATTAGAACTTACTGGAATTGATACTGTTTGTTATAGATGTGAAGATTATGTTAAAAATAATCGAGAAAAATATGATATAGTAGTTGCTCGGGCCGTTAGTTCTTTACAAGTATTAAGTGAAATAATTATTCCAACAGTTAAAGTAAACGGCTTGTTTATTGCTATGAAAAGTAGTGTTGATTATGAAATAGATAATAGTTTAGATATTATTAAAAAATTAGATAGTAAAGTAGAAAATATAATTGAATTTAATCTACCAACCGAAAATAGTAAAAGAAATTTAGTTGTAATTAGAAAAATTAAACCTACTAATTTAAAGTATCCAAGAAATTATTCCGTGATTAAAAAAAGTTTAAAAAAGTAAAATATTGAATTGTAAAATTACAAATTATGTTATAATATATTATTATAGGATAATTTTAAAAAGAAAAGAGGGATTTTATGAATAATAATGAAGACAACAAGATTGTTTATTTAAGAATAGATGATATTCTTCCTAATAGATTTCAACCTCGGGAAGTATTTGATGAAACTGGTTTAGAAGAACTTGCTGATTCTATTAAAGAACATGGAGTAATTCAACCAATTATTGTTCGTCAAATGGGTAATAAATATGAGCTTATTGCAGGTGAAAGAAGAACAAAAGCAAGTGCTCTTGCTGGTCTTACTACAATTCCTGCTATTGTTAAAAATATGGATGATAAAGAAAGTGCTAAGGTGTCACTTTTAGAAAATTTACAAAGAAGAAATTTGAGTCCTATTGAAGAAGCTAGAACTTATAAAAGAATAATTGAACTTGATAATATGACCCAAGAAGATTTGGCTAAAACTATGGGTAAAAGTCAACCAATGGTTGCTAATAAATTAAGACTTCTTGCTTTGCCAGAAGAAGTACAAGATGCTTTAATGAAAAATCAAATTTCGGAACGTCATGCTAGAAGTTTACTTAGTGTAAAAGATAAAAAGACTCAATTAATGTTACTTGATAGAATTAAAAATGAACGTTTAACAGTAAGAGAATTAGATGCTGAAATAAAGAACTTAGGTAATCAACAAGGTTTTAATGATGATTTAGGTATGAATCAAGTATCTAATAATCCAAGTAGTTTTAATAATCCAAATTCAAGTAATTTTCATGATAATTTAACAAATCCTGTGCCAAATCAAGAAAATTTAGGTAATAGTTTTGATAATTTTAATAATCCTAGTCAAGGTAATAATCAATCATCTTCTATGTATAATAATTTTGGTGGATTTAATAATATGGGATTAAATGATTATCGTTCTGTATCAAGTGGACCAGTTAATAATATGCCTAATAATTTTTCTAATATGTCATATGGAAATGATGATAATAATAACTTTAATGATAATACTAATTTAAATAGTAATGTTAATAATATAAATGATTCAAATTTATCACCTGATCCAGTAAATTCTTTCTTAAATGAGAAAGAGAATAGTCAACCTCAAAATAATAATATGAATATGGGACTTGGTTCAATGTTTGATGGAGCACCTAGTACTTTAAATGAACCTTCTTATACTTCAAGTGGTGATAATGCATTAATTAGTAATATTCATGAAAATAATATTAAACCAGCTGAAAATAAATTTTTACCTAATTTTGATAATGCTGAAGCTAATAATTTTACCAATAATTCATATCAAAATAATAATAATTTTAATAATAGTGAACCTCAAAATAGCTTTAATAATAATTTTGATATCCCAACTAGTTTAAATAATAATATGGATGCTTCTCTTGGTTCAGCCAATACTTTTACTGATTTCAATTCCCTAAATCAACCTATGACTAATAATTATATGTCAAATGATAATCAAGGTAATTTATTTAATCAACCTTTAAATATAGTTGATGTGCCTGAATCTAAGAAAGAAGAGAAAAAAGAAGAAGCATTTGATAATCCTTTTGATGATGCTTATGAAAATATATTATTTGCTAAACCAGTTCCGGTTAATCCTCAAAGTACTCAAAATGAAGAACCTGCACCTCAGGAAAGTAATGATAGTAATAGTGATAATGATGGTGATAATTCAGGAAATTATATATCTATTGATCATCAAAGAACTTTATTTTCAACCAGAGATGCTGTCTTAGAATTAAAGAAAACAACTGATAGAATTAAGGCTGATGGTATTAATCTTGATAGTGAAGAAATTGACTTTGATGATTATTATCAAATTATAATTAAAATTAAGAAATAGATTAATTTCTATTTTTTTTAATTTATTACCAGGATAAATTCATAAATATAGAGTTTGTGAAATTTTAATAAAAAATTTATAATTAAATTTATTAAAAAAATAGTATTTTAAGTAATTTTATTAAAATCAAATACTAGGAATATCATAAAAAACAAAGTCAAAATATACCATATAAATTAAGATAATTTTAAAATGTATTAGCATAAATGAGTAGTTTATGAATTTATCCTGGATTTTTCCATAAACATATTGACGGTTAAAAAAAAAATAATGTATACTAATGTTGATTTATTAGGAGGTGTCACATGAATATAATTCTTGTTAATGTTAATTATTTATGTGATATTTTTGTAAAAATTGTATTTAAAAGAGACGAAAAATGTAGTTAATTTATATTTTTTTCATCTCTTTTATTTTTATAACATTGAATTTTCTATAAATATACAATAATGTGAAAGAAATAAAGAAGCCAAAATGAAAAATATACGAAATAATGATAGTAAATTCGTGAGTTTATAGGAATCTCATAAAAAAAACTAAAAAATTAAATAAAGGAGGTGTACGAATGAAATCCAACAAAAAAACAGTAAAAAAAGTAAAAGTAGGTAAAAATGCTTGTTGTACTTGCGGAAGTTTTAAATAGAATTAAAAACAATTTTGTTTTTAATTCTATAACAGGAGAAAGAATATGATAGTTAAAACAAAAAATGAAATATATGAAACAAAATTAAGTTTAATACAAATAGAAATGACTGGATACTGCAATATGAATTGTAAGCATTGTCGAGCAAAATATGAACCTAAAATTTATTTTGATAAAAAAAAATTTAATTTAATTATGGATTTAATAAAAAAAGAGTCTAGTAATGATTTTAAATTAACTTTATCAGGTGGAGAACCATTTTTGCATGAAGATTTATTAGAATATTTAAGAATAGCCAGAAAAAATAGTATATCTTCATTAGTAATTACTACGAATGCTTCATTAGTTAGTGATTATCATTTGCAATCTATTAATAACTTATGTTTTGATAATTTAATTATACAAGTTAGTTTAGATAGCCTTGATGAAAAAAGTCATGATGAATTTAGAGGATTTAATGGTGCATTTAAAATGTGCAATAATCTATTAGATAATATTAAAAAATATTCCAATATAAATTCCTCTATCAGAATGACAATAAATGAAAATAGTATATCTCAAATGGAAAAAATGGTACAATATGCAATAAGTAAAAACTGCAAAATAATAGGTTTTGGCTCAATAATTCCATTTGGTAAAGCAGAGGATTGTTCGATGTCATTAGATAAGTATGCAAAATTAAATTTTTTGAACGAAGTTGTTAGATTAAATTTAAAATACAAAAATAAAATTGAAGTTGTTACAGAAGATCCTTTAAAGTCAAATGTAAATAACTCACCATGGAATATTTGTGATTCCTGTTGTGATGATGAAATAATATTTGGTGGATGTACTGCTGGAATAGATTCACTTAATGTTCAAAGTAATGGAATTATAACTCCATGCTCGATGATTAAGGAAGCTATATTAGATTTAAATGAATGCGAAAAGCTTGATGACTTGATAGAAAAATATCAAAATAGTGAGTTAGTAAAAAAAATGTTTGAAAGAAACTTTTCTGGTAAATGTAACATTTGTAAAAATAAATATTTATGTGGTGGATGTAGAGCTTCTGCAAAAGGAAGAACAAACGATTTGTTTGGTAGTGATGAAAGTTGCTGGTTAAATGAAACAGATATGTGATTCTCATGTTCATATAGGAAATTACGAAAAATGTTATCAAATATTAAATACAACAAAATATAAAAACAAGTATAAGTTATATGATTGTATTAATTTATCTATGATTAAGTCACAAGATAAATATATACAGACTATTAAAAAATTTTTTGCAATTCCTGTTATTTTTAAAGAGATTAATATTTATCAAGCAAATGCATATGTAATTGATTATTGTAATAAACATTCAAATGGCATACCAGTTAATATAATAAGTGATTATTTTAATATTCCAAAATATAATATTTGGAAAGAACATTTTTTGTTAAACAATTATAATCAGATAGATTTAAGAAATCAAACATATAATTATATTAATGATACATGTGGGTTTTTAATAATTCATTGTAAGGATGAAATAAGACTTGAATATATAAAAAAATTACATCAATTATATAATAATATTAATATTATTATTGCCCATTTAGGTAGAGATTGTCACGAAAATAATAGTTTTGTCTATAATATATTAAAAAAATATAATAATGAAAAAATTTTTTATGATTTATCAACAATAAAAAATACAGAAAACTTAAAAAATGCTTTTAAAATGATTGATAATAATAATATTTTTTTTGGATCGGATTATCCATATGATTCTTATGAAAATATAGAAAGTTTAAAAGAAAAAATATATTTATATGCGAGTAATCCAAAAGATATATTTATTAATAACTTTGAGGGAGTTGTGAAAAGGCTTGAAAAGAGTAAATAAAATTAAAATTTTTAATAAGGAATATATATTAAAATTTATTGATTTACCAATGTCAATTTTTGAGTTAGAATGTCAACATGATTTTATTAGTTTTTTAAGAAAAAATGGGATTTTAACTCCTAAAATATATCTGAGTAAGTTTTTGAGTATTTTTAAAGTTGAATTGCAAGAATATATATATAATTCAAAAAATGAATATTCAATAGAAGAAATGATTAATTCGTTAGCAATATTTCATGATGTAAGTTGTTTGTATAAAAAAAAATTTCAAAAAAAGAGTCATTACAATGTCAAAAGAGAATGCAATAACATTATTATTGATAAAATATTAGTTGAATTTAAAGAAAAATATTATTATTTTCCAATCGAAAAAGTTAAGAAAAATGATATTAAAAAATTATACTGTTGGTTTTACGAGGAATT
This sequence comes from uncultured Bacilli bacterium, assembly GCA_934119955.1. GTDB lineage: Bacteria > Bacillota_I > Bacilli_A > RF39 > UBA660 > RUG591. The sequence goes on from CAKOSZ010000001.1 coordinate 228,640, forward strand.
CTTTTTTCATTATTATAGAGAAGATTGCATTATACATAATGATATTTCAATTGATAATATATATTTTCATAATAACGATGTTTGTATGATAGATTTTGATTTTTCTGTAAGAGGAACAATTTACGTTGATTTTATTGATTTGATAATTAAAAAAACAAATAATATTAGAGAGATACCTAAACATTTACTAGAAAAGCATAATTTAGAAAAATATATATACATATATAATAAAAAAACGAAGAATTTTCATTTAGAATATAAAGGCTGTCTGCTTATGATAGGATTAAAAATATTATCTTATAATTTTTTTGTATTGAGCAGGTCAAATAAAGATAAAATGTTTGAAAAAAAATTAACAGAAATTAAGAAAATGTTAATTTTATTGAGAGAAAAATATTATGATAATTAGAGAAGCAAGAAAACTTGATGCAGAAAGTATAATAAATATAAATATTACAAGTTGGAAAGAAACATATTGTAAAATATTTCCTGATGAATTTTTAAATAATTTAGAGCAAAAAAAAGATGAAAGTATAGAAAAATGTAAAAATGAAATTAATGAATATATAGTTTGTGAAATAAATAATGAAGTTATTGGCTTTCTTAGGTTTGGAAAGAACAGGAAAGGTTATAGCAATAAATTTGCAGAAATATATGCTATATATATAATTTCACAATATAAAAGACATGGTATTGGTAAACAAATGCTTGAATATGTTTTTGCTAAATTAAAAAAAAGTTACAATAAAGTTTTAGTTAGCACATTGAGTGAAAATTCTGCTACTAAATTTTATGAAAAATGTGGTGGAAAGCAAATTGGTACTTGTCATTTTAAACTTTGTAACAAAGAGTATTTGGAAAATTTATATTTATTTAATTTAAATTAATTATTTTAAAAGAGATACTATAAGAAAATAAAGGTTTAAAAACGATATTTTTTGATGGTATTTTTTTATTTCGTTCTATTTTTTTTAATTTTGTTAAATATCTTTCTTTTTTTATTATTTTTTGATAGAATATATTTGTCAACATATAGAAAAGGTGGTAATCATGGGAAAAATAATTTCGCTAGTAAATCAAAAGGGTGGTGTTGGTAAAACAACAACAAGTATTAATTTGGCAGCATCTCTTGCTCTTCTTGGAAAGAAAATATTATTAATAGATCTTGATCCGCAGGGAAATGCAACAACTGGGGTTGGTATTAATAAAGGAGATATTAATCATAGTGTTTATGATTTACTTCGAGGAGATGCAAGTATAAGTGAAGTAATTAGAAAAACAGATTTTAAAAATTTATGGATAATCCCAGCAACAATTCAACTTGCTGGAATTGACATTGAGTTAATAGAAAAAAGTAAAGTAACACCAGGTTTTAAAAAAGCCTATCAATTAAAAGAACATATGGAAGGAATTAAAGATGAATACGACTATGTAATTATTGATTGTCCTCCAAGTTTAGGTATGATAACAACCAATGCTCTAACAGCAAGTGATTCGGTTATAATACCAGTTCAATGCGAATTTTTTGCACTTGAAGGTATTACTCAATTATTGAATACAATTATGTTAACTCAAAAGAATTTAAATCCAAATCTTGATCTTGAAGGTGTATTATTAACAATGTTATCTAAGTCAAATTTAGGACTTGATGTAATTGAAGAAATTAGAAGTTATTTTAAAGACCGAGTATATGATACAATTATTCCAAGATTAATAAGGCTTGCTGAGGCACCTAGTCATGGAAAACCAATTGTAGCATATGATCCTAAAAGTAAAGGATCTGAGGCTTATATTAATTTAGCAAAGGAAGTGATTATGAGAAATGGAAACGAATAGAAGAAGAGCCCTTGGAATGGGGCTAGAAGAATTATTTGGAGCCGAAGTTTTAAACATGGATAGTTTGGAGGAAAAAATAGTTACAACTACTCCCAAAGAAGAAATAGTAAATATTAATTTAAATGAAATTAGAAGTAATCCTTATCAACCAAGAAAAACATTTGAAGAAGAACCTTTAAATGAACTGGCTGAATCTATTAAAATTCATGGTGTTTTTCAACCAGTTATTGTTAAAAAAAGTATTAAAGGATATGAACTAGTAGCAGGTGAAAGAAGAGTTCGAGCAAGTAAAATAGCCGGTATGGAAACTGTTCCTGCAATTGTTCGTGATTTTAATGATCAAGAAATGATGGAAATTGCTCTTCTTGAAAATTTGCAAAGAGAAGATTTAAATCCAATAGAAGAAGCTCTTGCTTATCAAAGTATAATATCATCACGCGGCTTAACCCAAGAAAGTCTTGCTAAAAAATTAGGTAAAACTAGAAGTTATGTAACTAATATTTTAGGACTTTTAAATTTACCAGATTCAGTTAAACAATTAGTAATTGATAGAAAAATACCTTTAACTCATGCTAGAACTTTAAGTAAAATTAAAGATCCAGAAAAAGTTGAAGAACTTGCTGATAAGGTAATAAACGAAGGACTTACAACACTTGTTCTTGATGAAATAGCCCAAGATAAAACTTATGAAAAAATCAATCCTCCAGCAAGAAAAGAAACTGAGGCATTAAGAACTTATAAATATGTTCAAGAGTTATTATGTGATAAATTAAGTACTAAGGTTAGAATTCGTGGTTCTAAAATTCAAATAGAATTTCAAGATTTAGATGATTTTAATCGTATTATGGATATTTTAAATATTAATGAGTAGGCATGTATGAAAGAAAAAGAATATGATATAGATACCCTTGTTACTATGAAAAAAGGTCATCCTTGTGGAGCCAATTTATGGCGCGTAGTAAGACTTGGAGCTGATATAAAAATTAAATGTGAAAATTGTGGGCGAGTTGTAATGATACCCAGAATTGAATTTAATAAAAAGATAAAAAAAATAATACCGGCTGGTGATACATGTGAATAAAAAAAAGAAATTTAAATTAAAAAAGATTAATTTTCATCCTGTTACAACATATTTATTATTAATATTAGGAACAATTATTTTAAGCTTAATTTTAAGTACTTTAAAGTTTCAGACTACATATAGTACAATTAGTGCAACTGATTTATCAACTATTCAAAATACGGTTAATGTTGTAAATTTATTTAATTATGATGGTCTTAAATATATAATAAGTAATGCAAGTAGAAACTTTATTAGTTTTGCACCTCTTAGTATGTTTTTAATAATGGCAATTGGTCTTGCTATTAGTGAAGCAAGTGGCTTTTTAGATTTATTATGTAAGAAAGTATTTGCTAAGATTGATAATTTTAAAGTTACTTTTATGATTATTTTTATTGCAACTATTTCTACTATTATAAATGATATTGGTTATATTATTTTAATACCACTTGCTGCAAGAATCTTTGAATCTAAAAAAAGAAATCCTATGACAGGAGTAATTGCTGCTTTTTGTGGAGTAGCATTTGGTGCGGGAACAACAATTTTTGTAGGTTCAGCTGAGGTTTTATTAATTCCTTATACAACAAGTGCGGCTAGACTTGTAGATGCAACTTTTCATGTAAGTTTATTATCTAACTTATATATTATGATAATATCAACTATTATTTTATCAGTTGTAGGAACAATTGTAATAGAAAAAATAATTGCTCCTAAGTTTGGAAGAGTTAAAGATAAAAAAGATTTATCAACCCTAACTGATATTGAAGTAATAGATGTAGAAGAATTAGAACAAGATAGATTAACCAGAGAATATAATGAAAAAAGAGGTTTAAAAAGAGCAATTATAGCAGCATTTGTAATAATTTCTATTTTTATTTATTCAATTATACCAAATTTACCTTTATCAGGAATGCTTTTGGATATGAATGAAAATACTTATTTAAAACAAATATTTGGTGATAATTCTTATTTCCAAGATGGTTTTACTTATATGATGTCACTTGTATTTATTGTGACAGGTCTTGCTTATGGGTATGGTTCTCGTAAGTTTAAAAAAGATCGTGATGTTTTTGATGGATGTCATGAAAGTTTAAATAACTTAGGTGGAATTATTATTTTAATATTTGTGGCTTCTCAATTTATTGCTATTTTTAAGAGAACAAATATTGGTACTATTTTAACAGGAATTGTTGCAAATGTAATAGATAGTTTACCGTTTTCTGGTATTCCCCTACTCTTTGTTTCAATTATGTTGATTGCAATTGCAAATTTATTTTTAACAACATCCCAAGGAAAATGGATGATTTTAGCACCTGTTATTGTACCTCCTTTAATGCAATCTAATATTTCACCTCAATTTTTACAATTTGTATTAAGAGCAGCTGATTCAATGACAAATGGTATTACACCTTTATCGGCATTTTTTGTTATATTTATTGCGTATATGAATATTTATAATAATGATAAAGAAAAACCAATTGGAATTGTTCAAGGTATTAAAATAATTATGCCATATTGTATAATTATTTCACTTACTTGGTTGCTACTTTTAATTGGATGGTATATAATAGGTTTACCAATTGGACCACATGTATATCCAACGGTGTAGGAGGAATTATGTTAAAAGCAGGAATTGTAGGATTACCAAATGTAGGTAAATCAACTTTATTTAATGCAATTACAAAACAAAATATATTAGCAGCAAATTATCCATTTGCAACTATTGAACCAAATGTGGGAATAGTAAGTGTTCCTGATGTTAGAATGAATGTTTTAAATGATATGTATATGCCAGAGAGATTAATTCTAGCAAGTTTTGAATTTACTGATATTGCAGGTCTTGTAAAAGGAGCCTCTACTGGGGAAGGACTTGGTAATAAATTCTTATCGCATATAAGAGAAGTAGATGCAATTGTTGAAGTTGTTAGATGTTTTGATGATAGTAATATTATCCATGTAGAAGGATCATGTAATCCTATACGTGATGTTGAAATTATTAATCTAGAACTTACTATAAGTGATTTAGAAATAATTAATAATCGTTTAGAAAAGATAGAAAAAAAAGCAATGACTACCAAAGATAGTGAGTCTTTACTTGAAGTAGAAGTTTTAAGAAAAGCCAAAAGTGCTCTTGAAAAATCTATTCCATTAAGAGAATTAGACTTAAATGAAGATGAAAAATTTAGATTAAAGGCTTTTCAATTTTTAACTTTAAAACCAATAATCTATGTTGCTAACATAAATGAAGCAGAGCTTAGTCTTGCTGATAATAACTATGTTTTATCTTTAAAAGAATATGCTAAAAATAATAAAGTAATAAAAATGTGTGCTAAGGTTGAAAGTGAATTAACAGAGTTATCAATTGAAGATAAAGAAGAAATGCTTAGTATGTTAGGAATTAAAGCAAGTGGTTTAGATGATTTGATAAATGCAACTTATGAATTACTTGGTTTAAAAACTTATTTTACAGTTGGACCAGATGAAGTTAGAGCATGGACTTTCAAGGATGGTATGAAAGCACCTGAATGTGCTGGTATAATTCATACAGATTTTCAAAAAGGTTTTATTAAAGCAGAAGTTATTAGTTATAATGATTTAATAAATTGTGGTAGTGAATTAAAAGCCAAAGAATCTGGTAAATTAAGAATAGAAGGAAAGGATTATGTAATGAAAGATGGTGACATTTGCCATTTTAGATTTAATAGGTGATATAGTGTATAGTTATATAGAAGAATTTAATGATCTTAGAGAGTTAGTAAATTATCTTGGTCCTCTTGGAGTATTTCTTATTATAATATTTTTTATAGCCATTATAATTTTTTATGTATTTAGTTCCTTAGGACTTATGGAACTTGCTAAAAAGAATAAAGTTCCAAATCCATGGTTATCATTTATTCCCATAGGACGTCATTATTTACTTGGAAAATTAGGATATGAAGTGTACGAGAAAAATGGTTTAGAAAATAAACAAATTGCCTATATAATGTTAGCATTAAGTGCGGCCTCAGTAACTAGAATATTTGATGGACCAGCAACACTTGCCTTAGTTGTTTTATCTTGGCTATGCTATAATAAAATTTATCAATATTTAATACCTGAAAAAGCCACAACTTATACATTTCTATCATTCTTCTTTAATGGAATACCTTTATATTTTAATCCTAGTATTATAAAACCATATGAAGAAGAAGTAATAGTAACTGAGAATAAAGAAGGAGCAACTAATCAAGAAACGAATGAAAAACAAGAAACAACTACAAAAACTACTCCTAATTTTTGTTCTTCTTGTGGTACTAAATTAAGTAAAAAGGCTAACTTTTGTCCAGAATGTGGTAAAAAAATAAACTAAATTTCTAGTTTATTTTTTTTGCTTTTTTACCTTGATAAGTATCTCTATTTTTAAGTTCTTTATCAATATCATTTAAAACAACAAATTTTTTGACAAGCCAAGTTGGTTCAATTAAATCTTCTACCTTAGGATCACCTGTAATTCTATTAATTACAATATCGCTTCTTAATAATTCTAATTGATTTACTACTATATCAATATATTCGTCTTTTGTTAAAATAGGAAATTTTTCTTTTTCATACAATTCAGCCAATCTTGTATTTTTTAAAACATGAAGCATATGAATCTTAATACCTTGAATATCTTGAATGTTTAAATATTTAACAGTTTCAAGCATCATTTCCTTAGTTTCATAAGGAAGTCCATTTATAATATGAACAACAACATTTATTTTTCTTTCTCTTAGTTTCTTAACCATACTTTCAAACTCTTCTAGGGAGTGGCATCTATTAATTAATTTACTTGTTTTATCATGAATTGTTTGTAAACCTAATTCAACTGTTAAAAATGTTCTTTTATTTAAATCAGTTAAATAATCTAAACACTCATCTGTTATAGAATCAGGTCTTGTTGCTATACTAAGACCAACTACATCTTGAATTTTTAAAATTGGTTCAAATCTTTCTTTTAATACTTCAACCGGAGCATATGTGTTAGTTCCTGCTTGAAAATAACCAATAAACTTACAATTTTTCCATTTATTAAGCATTATTTCTTTAACCTTATTAAATTGAGTTACTACATCATCATGAATATCCCCAGCATATTCTCCACTTTTAAGACTAGAACAATAGATACATCCCCCTACTCCCTTAGTTCCATCTCTATTTGGACAAGTAAAATTACAATTTAAACTAATTTTAGCAATTTTAGAACCAAATACTCCTTTATAAAAACTATCCAAAGTATAATATCTTTTATTATTTAAATACATAAAATCACCTGTAAATAAAATAACACTTATTGAAAAAAAGCACAAGATTAATTTACAAGGTATTTTTTAAATGCTATAATATAGATAATAGAGGCGATTATGAAGAGAAAATTAAATAAAAAAAATATTATTATTTTAAGTATTATAGTTTTATTAATATTAGTAGAAATCATTAATCCAATTAAATTATATAATAAACATTTATTAAAAGAATTAAGTTATAGTGATTCTAGTATTAATACTATTTTAAAATATGGTAAGAAAGACAAAGTATTAAATAGTAAAAATAATAAAACTTTAAATAAAATATTTGCAAGTAAAGATTATAATGATAAAAACTTTGATATTTATTTAGAATTAAATGATAGTGATATAACTAATTTTGTTTCTTTAACTAATTCTTTAATTGATAAAGGTTATAATGCCAAAGAAATAAACGGTATTTTAAAAAATAGTAGTGAAGAAGATGTTTTAGAATTTTTTAAATTAGATTATCAAGAAGATATTGATAATTATATAAAGTATGATTTTTTTAAACTTAATAAATATCAAGAATATAAAAACTATAAAAAAGAAAATAATCTTGATTATGAAAGTGTTGTTGTTAAAGTAAATATTGGTCTTAATAAGGTTTATTATGAAGATGCAAATACTGTTTTAAAGTTTTCTCAAACAATGCTTGTTAATAAATATAATGGTTTAGGTAAAGATTTTATTCCAAATAATTTAGTAAGTGTTTCAAAAGAATATGCAATTGATTCTAAACAAAAAGCAAATAAAGAAATGTATGAAGCATTTATTAAGATGTCAAATGATTGTAAGAAAGAAACTGGTTATAAAGTACTATTTAGATCAGGTTACAGAGATTATAAAAGTCAAGAAGATACATATAATTTGTATTTAAAAACATATGGTAAAAAATATGCTGAGGAATATGCTGCTCATCCAGGTTTTTCAGAACATCAAACAGGACTTGCGGTTGATATAAAAGCAGAGTCTAGTAATACTTTTGCCGGGACAAAAGAAAGTACTTGGTTAAGTAAAAATGCTCATAAATATGGTTTTATTTTAAGATATGCTAAAAAAGAAGAAGATACGACAGGTTATAAATACGAATCTTGGCACTATCGTTATGTTGGAAGCATTGCAGAAAAAGTATATGAATCTAATATGACATATGATGAGTATTATATAAGATTTTTAGATAAATAGGAGGTTATTATGTATAATTTAGGCCCTCAATTTAGAATAGATCAAGAAAAATTAAAAGTAAATGAAAAATGTGTTTTTACAGGTAATAAATATAGAATAGAAGTATTAAGTGAAAGATTAATAAGAATTGAGTATAGTGAAACTGGTAAATTTGTTGATTTGGCTAGTAATTTAGTAATATGTAGAAATTTTGAAAGACCTATGTTTGAACATAAAGAAGATGAAGCATTTATTTATATTAGTACTAAGTATATTAATTTTCGCTATTTAAAAAATGCAAAATTCAGTGAAAAGAGTTTATCTGCAACTATTAATTATAGTAAAAAAGAATGGTTTTATACTCAAAAAGAAGTTAAAAACTATGGAGGTACAACTGTATCTTTGGATAATACAACTAAATTACCTAATTTAGAAAAAGGTTTATTTAATCCAGATATGTATTTGATTTTAGATGATTCTAATACTTTATTATTTGATGAAGGATCAAATGTTTTAAAAAGAGAAAATAATAGCAAAGATATATATATATTTGCATATAGTAATGATTTTAATTTAGTTTTACATGATTATTTCACCTTAACAGGATATCCATCCTTTATTCCAAGATATGCTCTTGGTACTTGGTGGAGTAGAGATATTCCTTATCAAGATGAACATATAATATCTTTAATGAATAAATTTAGAATGAATGGTATTCCTATTTCAGTTTTTTTGTTTGATAATGATTGGAGTATTAAATTAAAAGATTATTCAACTACTTCTGGTTTTTCCTTCAATACTAGATTAATAAAAGATCCTAATCGTTTAATTAGTATTTTACATCAAATGGGAGTTTATGTAGGTGTGAAAATTAATCCCAAAGATGGAATATTTTCCCATGAAACTTATTTTCCTGAGGCTAGAAAATATATTCAATTAAATAAAAAAGGTTATATAGACTTTAATCCTTTTGATGCAAGATTTATGGATTTATTTTTAAAATTATTTCTTCATCCCCTAGAAAATATGGGAATAGATTTATTTTGGAATGATTATGATGTTCTTGAAAATAGAAATTCTTTATTTATTTTAAATGATTATATAAAAAAAGATATGGAAAGAAGTGGCAAGAGAAGTATTGTCTTAGGAAGAAATGCTAATTTTGCACCACATAGATACCCTGTTTTATATTCAGGTCATAATGAAATAAGTTTTGATGTTTTAAAATTTTTACCTTATTTTAATTTAACGGCATCTAATATAGGAGTATCTATTTGGAGTCATGATGTAGCAGGTTCAGTTGGAGGAATTGAAAATAAAGAATTTTATATAAGAAGTGTTGAATTTTCTGTTTTCTCTCCATTTGTTAGATTTAATACAGAAAGTGGTACTTATTATAAAAGAGAACCATGGAGATGGGATATTGTTACTAATAATATAGTTACTTATTATCTAAGACTTAGAAATCAATTAATACCATATCTTTATACTGAAATGTATTATTATCATAAAGAAGGAATTCCTTTAATAAAACCTTTCTATTATGATTATCCATTTGCCTATGATGATCCTACTTATATAAACCAATATTTCTTAGGTTCATCAATGTTAATCTCACCTATTGTTAAATTAAGCGATCCTTTAATAAATAGAACAATTCAAAGATTCTTTATTCCAGAAGGAATTTGGTATGATTTTAAAACTGGAAAAAAATTCGTTGGAAATAAAAAATATGTATCTTTCTATAAAATAGAAGATTATCCTGTATTTGTTCCCTCAGGAAGTATTATTCCTCTTGCTGGTATAAATGATTTAATGAGTACTAAACCACCAAAAGAATTAGAAATTCATATTTTTCCAGGTAAAAGTAATTCTTATAATTTATATGAAGATGATGGTATTACTAATTATTATAAACAAGGAGAATTTGTTATAACTAATATAGATTATAATTATCTTGCCAATAACTACACTTTAATAATAAGACCAGTTGATGGTAATCCTAATCTATTATTTACAGAAAGAGATTATAAAATAAGATTTAGAAATACTAAAATGGCTAATAATGTAAACGTTTACTTGGCCGATAAAGAATTAAAATTTAAATCATATTTAGAAGATACTGACTTTGTTGTAGAAGTTAAAAACGTATCAACTGCTTCTCAATTAACTATTAATTGTCAAGGAAGTGATATAGAAATAGATGCTTTAATGCTTTTAAATGATGATATAGATAGTATCTTATCTGATCTAGAAGCACCTACTATTTTAAAAGATCCAATTGCAAGAATTTTATTTAATAAAGAATTATCTATTTCTAAAAAAAGAATAGAAATAAGAAAATTAAAGAAAAAAGGATTAGATAAAAGAAGTATAAAAGTATTTTTAAGATTACTTGAATACATGAATGAAGTATAGTAAAATACTACCCAAGGAGGTAGTATTTTTATGAAAAAATTAATAGATAAAATATTATCTTCTAATAAAGTAGAAAAGATAATAGAAAAACTATATAATAAATATACTAAAATAATAAAAAAGTTATTAACTAGATATAATTTAAAAAATGATTTAAAACAAGGTAAAATATATACTATCATAGTGCTTATAATTATTCTATTATTAATAATGGTATTATTTACTTTCTTTTCAATTGCTTTAAACTCTTTAATTGGTCTTAATTTTATCTTAACTATTTTTAAATCTATTTTATTTCTTTTAAAATGTTCTTATTTAATATTTAAAAATAAAAAAGATTTAATTATTAAATATATAAATAATTTATTAAGTAAAGAAAAAGTAAAAATAAAAGAATTAAAATTAGAAAATATACCAACATTTGAATATAGTATTTTAGTTGATATAGAAAATACTATTTTAAAAATTAATACTTTAAATATAGAAGGTAAACAAAAAGAAGAATTATTAAATGAATTAAAAAATATAACTTTATTATTAAAAATAAATGATAATACTTTTCAGGATGAAATAACTAATTTAAAATATAAACAAGATATTTGTAAACAATTAACAAATGTTTTATATAAAATAAAAGAAATAGAAACTAAAAGTATTCAAAGAATTAATTTAGATGTAAACAAAGAAATAATTATAGAAGAAATAAATAAATCTAAAAAATTAATAAAAAGAATTGATTAATTTAAAAAAATTACAATTTAAGTATATTAATGGTAAAGAATAGTACTTGAAATATCACAACAAATAGTTGTGATATAGATACTAAAACTTGTAAAATAGCATTTTTTTACACTTATGGTGTTTTTACGATGGTATTTCTAAAATTAAATATAGTAATAACAGGTGGAACTGGTACTAAAAGTGATCTGTTTGAGATTGCATTAAAAAATTAGTGAAAAGTACTTGAAAAAATAATATTTATGTGGTTAAATAGTCTTGTAATTATTAAAGAAGTAGTAGTTATGGTTCTATTTTAAGAGAGTTAGTGGAAGGTGAGAACTAATAATAGATATTAATGAACTTGTCTTATTTATAATAATCGTTTATCGCGTTAAGAAATTAAGTTAAATTAAGGATGGTACCGTCTATTTAGACTCCTTTGTACCATTCTTTTTATTTTAGGAGGAATATGAGTTTATATGATTTGTATTGGTTTTTAGGTATATTTATTGTTATTTATGTATTTTATTTGTTTTTTTCGGTTTTAAAGAAAAAGAAATTTAATAAGAATAAGGTACCGGTTGAATTAAGACTTTTAATTAATAAGTATCGACTTGATATGTCTAAGATTAATTATCGTGGTATTATGAATAGGATTGGAATAGTTAGTTCTTTTGATATTGCATTTGTTGCTACTTTTGTATTTAAGTATATTAAAAATGAAATACTAATGTTTTTAATAGGAAGTGTTATGTTAATTCCTTTAATTATAATTACATTTAGTTTTATTGGTAAATATTATGTGAAGAAAGGTTGTGTTATTAATGGAAACAAAGAAAATTGAAAAGAAATGGCAAGAATATTGGAAAGAAAATAAGGTATTTGAAGCAAGTAATAATAGTAAGAAAGAAAAATATTATATTTTGGTTGAATTTCCATATCCAAGTGGAGCAGGATTACATGTTGGTCATGTTAGAAGTTATGCTTCTCTTGATGCTCTCGCTAGAAAAAGAAGAATGGAAGGATATAATGTTTTATTTCCTATGGGTTGGGATGCTTTTGGCTTACCAGCTGAGGAGTATGCTATTAAAAATCATGTTCATCCAAGTATAGCCGTTAAAGAAAATATTAAAACTTTTAAAGGTCAATTAGAGAGTTTAGGTTTGTCTTTTGATTGGGCACGTGAAATTAATACAACAGATCCAGAATATTATAAATGGACTCAATGGCAATTTTTAAAGTTTTATGAAGCAGGTCTTGCTTATAAGGCTAAAAAGTCTATTAACTGGTGTCCTCATTGCAAAATTGGTCTTGCTAATGAAGAAGTTGAGGGAGGACATTGTGAAAGATGTGGGGGTCCAATTATTCATAAGGAAAAAGAACAATGGATGCTTGGCATGAAAAAATATGCTGAAAGATTATTAGATGGTCTTGCTGATACTGAGTTTCAAGAAAAAATTAAATTGGCTCAAACTAATTGGATTGGTAAATCTGTTGGAGCTGAAATTGACTTTTTAGTTGATAATACTGATGAAGTATTAAAGGTTTATACAACTCGTCCTGATACTTTGTATGGAGTAACATTTATGGTTATTGCACCTGAACATCCTATTATTAGTAAATTAAGTGATCGTATTTTAAATATGGATGAAATTAAAGAATATCAAGTATTTGCTAGTCATAAAAGTGAAATGGAAAGAACTCAGTTAAATAAAGAAAAAACAGGAGTTAAAATATTAGGTTTTTATGCAATTAATCCTATTACTAAGGAGAAAATACCAGTTTATATAAGTGATTACGTTATGATGAATTATGGAACTGGTGCTATTATGGCAGTTCCTGCTCATGATGAAAGAGATTATGAATTTGCTAAAAAATTTAATATTAATATTGTTCCAGTTATAAAAGGTGGAGATATTTCTGTATCTGCCTATACTGGTGATGGTGAAATGATTAACTCAGGTTTCTTAAATGGAATTAATAATAAGAAATTTGCTATTTATAAAATGAACGAGTATCTTGAAAAAGAAGGAATTGGTAAGAAAGCAACTAAATATCGTTTACAAGATTGGGTTTTCTCTCGTCAAAGATTTTGGGGTGAACCTATTCCAATGATTAATTGTCCAAATTGTGGTTATGTTCCAGTTCCATATAGTGACTTACCAGTATTACTTCCAAATGTTGCTTCTTATGAACCAACAGATGATGGTGAAAGTCCACTTGCAAGTATTTCTGAATTTGTTAATTGTAAGTGTCCTAAATGTGGTGAGGATGCTAAACGTGAAACGGATACAATGCCAAACTGGGCAGGATCTTCTTGGTATTGGCTTCGTTATATGGATCCAAACAATAAAGAAGAATTTGCGTCTAGTGCTGCTTTAAAATACTGGGGTAAAGTTGATTGGTATAATGGTGGTATGGAACATGCTACAAGACATTTATTATATGCAAGATTTTGGAATAATTTCTTGTACGATATAGGATTAGTACCTAATAAAGAGCCATTTAAAATTCGTGTTTCGCATGGTATGATTTTAGGTTCAAACGGAGAAAAAATGAGTAAATCAAGAGGAAATGTAATTAATCCAAATGATTGTATAAATGAAGTTGGAGCCGATGCTTTAAGAGTATATGAAATGTTTATAGGTGATTATGAAAAAGAAGTTAGTTGGTCAACTGCTAGTTTAAATGGTTGTAAGAAATTTTTGGATCGTGTTGAAAGAATTGGTAATAAACTAAATAGCAAAACTACTTACTCCCCTACTCTTGAAATTTTATTTAATCAAACAATTAAGAAAGTTTCTAATGATCTTGATACTTTAAAATATAATACTGCTATATCTAGTTTAATGATTTTATTAAATGAAATGGAAAAATTAGAAAGTATCACTAAGAAAGATTATCGTACTTTCCTAACTTTACTAAATCCAATGGCACCTCATATAACCGAAGAATTAAATGAAATATATAATTTAGGTGCCCCACTTTGTAATTCTAAATGGCCTCAATATGATGAAACTAAATTAATAAATGATATAGTAACAATTGCTGTTCAAGTAAATGGTAAACTTCGTGCTACTTTTGAAACTAATCATAATGCTGGCGAAGAAAAATTAAAGAAACTTGCTATGCAAGAAGAAAATGTTCTTAAATATATTGATAGTCATGAAATTATTAAAATAATTGTTATTAAAAATAAAATAGTAAATATTGTTATAAAAAATTAGTCAAAATATGGCTAATTTTTTAATTTTGTGATATGATTATATCATAATAGGAGGCGTATATGACTCTTTATGATTTATTAGAAAGTTTAAGAGATAATAAAGATGAATTAACTAATGTTTTAATAAATTTAGATGCTTTTCTTAAATATTTTCATGAGTATGGTTATTGTATAATAGATTTTGATCCTAAAAAAATTATTCTTTTTAATGGTAAATTAACAGTTAATTCATTTAGACAAGTATTAGAAAAAGTAGATATTTATCCTAATAGTAAACAAATTAATATATTTCAAAATTGTAAAATAGGAATAACTTCTTATAATAATATGCCAATTAGTGGAAGTATGAATCAAGATCATTATAATTTAATAAGAGATAATTTAAAAGTATTTAAAGATAATATTCCAAGTGATATATATGAGTACTATGAAGAAGTATTTTTAAATTCTAATATTATGTATTTGGGGGATTATTTACAAAAGAAGAAAATGGAAGCAAGTGGTAATCAAAATACAAATGCTATGAGAAAAACATTATCAACTGAAATAGGAAGAGCATTTGTAAATAATGACGAAGCAGCCTATGTAAAAATTTTATTTATTCCTTCCTTACTTGTTTTTACTTATATTTTATCTTTAATTCTATATTTTTTAGTATTTTAATTAAAACACTTGATTTTTTGCTATAATTATGTTATTTTATAAGCATGAAACACGAAAGTGTTTTTTATTTAGGAGAGAATATGGAAAAAACTAAAAAAGGAAGTAAAAAAGACGTTAAAACGGTTAAAAAAGATAATTTGTTTGTACAAATTAAAAAAGAAATGAAAAAGGTTCATTTTCCAAGTAAAAAAGATATGGTTAAATATAGTATTGCAACTATTAGTTTTGTTATCTTTTTTGGAGTTTATTTTTATTTGATACAACTTGCTATGGCATTTATTAAATCAATTATTTAAGGGGGATTTATGGAAGAAAAACAATGGTATGTAGTTAATACTTATTCAGGACATGAAAATAAAGTAAAAGAAAAACTTGACATGCGTGCTGAATCTATGGATATGAAAGATTATATTTATAGGGTTATAGTACCAGAAGAAAAGATTATTGAAGAAAAAGATGGTGTTAAAAAAGAAAAAGTTAAAAAATTATTTCCAGGTTACATATTAGTTGAAATGGTTATGAGTGATGAGGCTTGGTTTATAGTTAGAAATACACCTGGGGTAACAGGATTTATTGGATCAAGTGGTAAAGGTGCTAAACCTACACCATTACAACCATATGAAGTTGATAATTTACTTAAAAATATGGATATGGAAAGAATTGATATTAAAAATGATTTAGCAGTTGGCGATAAAATTAAAATTGTTGATGGACCATTTGCTGGAATGTTTGGTAAAATTGATTCTATTGATGAAGAAAAGAAACAAGTTAATGCAATTGTTGATTTATTTGGTCAAGAAACAACTATTGAATGTGAGTTAAATCAAATTAAAAAGGCTTAATATGGGTAAAGTTTTGGTTGATTTTCAAGAAATTGAAAAATATAAAAAGAATAATATGTGTGGCCGTCCTGGTAAAGAAGGAACATGTTATTATTTAACTGATGATATAATTATTAAAATATTTCATATATTTGTTGGTAATAAAAGAGTTTATTTTGCTGATATAAAAAATGATTTTATTGCTTTTCCAATAGATGTTTATTTTGATAGTATGGTTAAACTTGAAACTGCATATACTATGAAGTATTTAGCAGGTACTGGTTTAATTAATGGTTTTCCAAGTGGAGTAAGAATAGAAAATGTGAAACAGGCATATATTAATTTAAGAAAAGTTATTGAAGAGTACCAAGATATTAATATGTATGATATGTGTCTTGCTAATATTTTATATGATAAAAGTACTAATAGTTTTAGACTAATTGATACTAGTAGATGGTATCCTTCAAATAATGCTTTTTCTAAAAATATTGAACAATTTAATAATTGTTTGTGTTATTATTTATTTAGACATAACTTAGATTGGATTAGTAAATTAAGTAGTGTAAAAGAATTACGTGAATTAGATAAATTACATAGATTATATGAGAATTATTTAGATAATAATTTTCCTAATTTTGAAGAATTACTTGATACTGTTAGTTATGAAATAGGTAAAAAAAGTGATAAAAAGATAAAAACTTTTGGTGATTTAGCAGGATATGGTGATAAATTTACTAAAAAGTCTTGATTTTAGAGATAAAAAATGTTATTATCATATCGCTATATTTAGTTATAGTGTTAGTGGGAGGCAAATGTAACTTATAGTTGCGGACAAAGTTAGCTATTTGGACCACTCACGAAAAAAAACAAAAATTATGAAAGGATGTGTTTTTCGTGGCAAAGGAAGTTGTTAAAAAAATTAAGTTAGCAATTCAAGCAGGAAAAGCAACACCAGCTCCACCAGTTGGTACAGTTTTAGGACCTGCCGGAATTAACTTACAAGATTTCTGTTCAAAGTATAATGATGCAACAAGAGATAAGATGGGAGATATTGCACCAGTTGAAATTACTATCTATGATGATAGAAGTTTTGATTTTGTAATTAAAACTCCACCAACAGCATTTTTAATTAAAAAATATGCTAAGGTTCAAAAAGGTTCTGTTAAAGGAAAGAATGAAATTGTTGGATCATTAACAAGTGATCAAGTTAAAGAAATTGCTACTATTAAATTACCAGATTTAAATGCTTATGATCTTGATGCTGCAATTAAAAGTGTTAAGGGAACAGCAATTAATATGGGTATAGAAGTAAAAGATTAAAATAAAAAAATCATATAGGTAACTATGTGGAAGGATTAGTCCGCTAAAACCACAAGGAGGTAAAAATGAAAAAAAGAGGAAAGAGATATAATGAAGCCTCATCTAAAATAGATAAGAGCAAGTTATATACAAAAGAAGAAGCAGTTAAATTAGTTAAAGAAACTTCTAATAGTAAATTTGATTCAACTATTGAAGTTGCAATGTATTTAAATCTTGATACTAAAAAGGCTGATCAACAATTAAGAGGTGCTGTTGTACTTCCTAATGGAACTGGTAAAACTAAAAAAGTTTTAGTTATTGCAAAAGGTGATGCTCAAAAAGCAGCAAGAGAAGCAGGAGCTGATTTTGTTGGAGATATGGACATGGTAGAAAAAATCGAAAAAGAAAATTGGTTCGGTTTTGATACTTTAATTGCAACACCAGATGCTATGCCACTTCTAGGTAAATTAGGACGTGTTTTAGGACCAAAAGGTTTAATGCCAAACCCTAAAACTGGTACAGTTACAACTGATGTTGTAAAAGCAATTAATGATGTTAAATCAGGACGTGTTGAATATAGAACTGATAGTTTTGGTAATATTCATGGTATCATTGGTAAATCAAGTTTTGATGAAGAAAAATTACTTGAAAATTTAAATACATTTGTTGGTACTATTTTAAAACTAAAACCTGCTACTGTTAAAGGTGATTATGTTAAAAATATTAGCATTTCATCTACACAAGGTCCTGGAATTAAATTAAGTATTAATTCATTTGACAAATAATAAAAAAATGTTATAATAATGTTTATTAAGTGAACCGAAGACAGTAGGTATAAAAATAAATCCTACCGAGGACTATTAATCTTTTTAAGAGTCCTTCTGGACTCTTTTGTTTACTTGTAATAAAAAAAGGAGGAAGAAATGGCAAATCCTAAGATATTAGAACAAAAACAACTTATAATTGATGAAATTAAAGAAAAAGTTGAAAACTCTAATGGTATTGTTTTATTTGACTATCGTGGATTAACTGATGCAGAAATTAAAGAATTAAAACATTTATTAAGAGATGTTGATAGTGAATATAAAGTTTACAAGAATACTTTAATTCAAAGAGCACTTAATGATTTAAATATTGATATCCATGAACATTTAAATGGACCAAGTGCTGTTGCATTTAGTGCTGATCAAATCGCTCCAATTAAAGTACTTGCTAATTTCATGAAGAAACATAAAGCAGTTACTTTAAAAGTTGGATTAGTTGATGGTGAAGTAACAAATGAAGACGAATTAAACAGTCTTGCAACAATTCCATCAAGAGAAGGCTTGCTTACAATGCTTGCAGGTGGTATGCTTGCTATACCAAAAGATTTAGCAATCTGTCTAGATTTATATGCTAAAAAATTAGAAGAAGAAAATAATTAAAAAATGGGAGGAATTTAAAATGGCAAAATTAACAAGAGAAGAATTTATTAGTGCTTTAAAAGAAATGAGTTTACTAGAAATCAAAGATTTAGTAGATGCAATGAAAGAAGAATTTGGAGTAGATCCAAGTAGTGTTGCAGTTGCAGCACCAGTAGCAGCAGAAGCAGTTGATGAAGGACCAAAAATGGTTACTGTTAACTTAGTAAATGCAGGGGCAGCAAAAGTTAATGTTATCAAAGTAATTAAAGAAATTACAGGACTTGGATTAAAAGAATCTAAGGACATCGCTGATAAAGGTGGAGCTGTTAAAGAAAACATTTCTGTTGATGAAGCAAATGATATTAAAGCAAAACTTGAAGAAGCTGGCGCAGAAGTAGAAGTTAAATAATAAATTCAAATTGAAAGATATAGGTTATTGACCTATATTTTTTTTTATGTAATAATAAACTTGGAGGATATATGAAGTTTGTAAAAAGAAATTATTTATTTATAATAATATCAGTTATTTTGGTCTTATTTGTTACATTTAGTTTTATTTCTAGTAGAAATGATTATAACGAAGTTTTAGAAGCTAAAAAAAATTCGGTAACTGAGTGCTTTTTAAATGAAGATAAACATTCACCGGGTATATGTTTAAAATTACAAGAGGAATTTAATGATGAATATAAAACTAAGCCATCTTTTTATGATACAGTATCATATGCTTTGACTGGTAATTATATGATTTTAGATATGACTTTATTTTTATTAATAGTTATTCCTACTTTATATAATTTAAGTAATTTATTAGGTGATAAAGTAATTCTTCATAACATGACAAAAGAAAAATATTCTAAAATTAAACTTAATATTTTAAAACAAGGTTATCGCTACCTTTGGTTCTACCCTACTCTTTTAATATTTTTCTTTCTTTTATGTTTAATAGTTAGCACCAATCAAGCTACAACAAATTTTCTTTATACAGATATTAATTTAGCAAGTAATCCTATTTATTTTATTATCATGTATTTATTAAATGCTCTTTTTCTAACAGGAACTTATCTTAATATTTCTTTAATTGCTTTAAGAATTAAACATAATTATTTTCTTGCAACTTTAATTTCTTTTCTAATTTTTCTTGTAACTGAGGTATTTTTATTTCTTTTTGTTGATAGATTATTTATTTCTTCAATATTGGATAAAGTAAATTATCAAGATTTGTTTAGTATAATAGGTATCTTTGATATTAAAATTAATAATGCAGTTAATTTTAATTTAAGAGTGTTTATAAGTTTTAGCATGTTTTTTCTTACTTTTGTAATAACTTATTTAATATATAAAAATAAAGAAAAATTAGTTATATCAGTGGAGGGCAATTAATGAAATTAGAAATTAAAAATATTAGTAAAAAATTTAATGATAACTTAGTACTAGATAATATTAATATGCAACTTACTAGTAATAATATCTATGGTTTTAGTGGTCGTAATGGAAGTGGTAAAAGTGTTTTACTTAAAATAATAAGTGGATTATATTTTCCAACAACAGGTAATATATTTTTAAATGATAAAAAAATAGATTATCATGAAAAATTTTTACCAAGTCTTGGAGTTTTAATAGAAAGTCCTAAGTTTTTTCATAATTTAACTTGTTATGAAAATTTAGAAATAATTGGTAATATTAGTAAAAAAATAGAAAAAGAAGATATTTTACGTGTTTTAGAAATAGTTAATTTAATAAGTGAAAAAGATAAAAAGTTTTCTAAATGTTCTCTTGGAATGAAACAAAAATTAGGTATAGCCTCAGCAATTATAAACGATCCAGATATTCTTATTTTAGATGAACCATTTAATGGTATTGAAGAAGCATCAGTTTTAAAAATAAAAGAATATTTAAAATCTATTAAAAATAATAAAATAATTATTTTGTCAACTCACAATAAAGAAGATTTAGAAGAATTATCTAAACAAATATTTTATTTTGATAATGGAAAAGTGTGTATAAAATGAAAAATAAATTAAATACTCTTTTATCACTTATTAAAGTTAAAGTATTAATTGCAACTATAATTATTATTTTCTTTGCTAGTTTATATGGAGTTTTATCAGGAGATTTGTTACATTCTAATTTTTATAATCATATATTATTTAGTTTTTCTAACTTCTTTTATATTATAATGATAATTTTATTAATAGTTATAAATATTATAAGTTTATCAAATGATTTTAAAAGTAATGGTATAATAACTAAATATAAAAGTTATAAAGAATATACTTCAAATTTATTAAAAATAAATATTATTTATATTATAATTGTTCTTTTGATAAGTTTTATTTTAACAATTTTTTCATCTTTATATGTAGTTAATTTTAAAATAGAAATAATCCCATTTCTTTATAATTTAACTAATTTAGAGTATTTATTATTTTATTTTTCTAGAATGATTATTTATTTAATATTACTTAGTATAATAATATTTTATATTAATGTTTCTTTTGGTAATCTTATTACTTTTATATTTACTATTTTAATAAGTGTTTCTTTGTTTTTTAGTAATAATAAAATAATAGATAGTATTATTAAAATGCCATTTCTAGTAACTAGTTATTTTAAAATAAATAATTTTTCAAGTTTTAAGTTAGAAATAATTGCTAGTATTATTATGTTGATTATATTAATTTTAATAATTTATTTTTTAAAATATATTTGTATTAAAAAAAGATTAGATATAAATCAAGATTAGAAGTTTTACTTCTTTTTTTGTTTTTTTAATACATTTTTTGTAATTAATATTTTAAATATTGTCAAGTTTTGTTAAATATTTCGTATCTTTACTAATTAGTATTTTTTTGTTATAATATTTCAGTATAGGAGATAAATTTATGACATTAAATGGAATTATTGATATTTTAAAAACTATTGTTGATATAACCTTAGTTTGGATAATATTTTATTATATTTTAAAGAATTTTAAAAATAACGTTAAGATGTCTTTATTGTTTAAAGGTGTTTTAGTTATTATAATTATTAAGTTATTAAGTGATTGGTTAGGATTTACAACAGTTGGCTTATTACTTGAATATGTAATTGAATGGGGACCTCTTGCTTTGATTATTGTTTTTCAACCTGAAATTAGAGGTGCTTTGGAGCAACTTGGTCGTAGTCAATTACTTGGTCGTCATAAGATATTGACTGTTGATGAAAGAGAAAAACTTGTTTATGAGTTAATTCAAGCAGTTGATTATTGTAGAAAATCAAGAATAGGAGCTTTGGTTGTAATTGAAAGAGATGTAAGTTTGTCTGATTATATTGATAAAGCCAAACCTTTATATGCTGATCTTACAAGTGAGTTATTAGAATCAATTTTCTTTCCAAATAATCCACTTCATGACGGAGCAGTTATTATTCAAGGAAATAGAATTAGTTGTGCTGGGGCTGTATTTCCTACAAGTAACAATATAAAACTTAATAAAAGACTTGGTACTCGTCATCGTGCTGCTCTTGGAATTGCTGAGGAAACTGATGCTATTAGTGTTGTAGTATCAGAAGAAACAGGTAGAATTTCTGTTGCTGTTAACGGAGAACTTTTCTATAATTTAAGTTTGGATGATGCTAGAATGATGTTAATTGATGAATTAAGACCTAAACTTGCTGCTGAAACAGAAAATAATGATGAGGAGGATATTTATGAAGAAAATAATTAAAAAAATATGCCTTTTCATAGGAAAAATACTTAAAGTTATTGATAAAATAATTATAACTCCTCTTATGAAGTTGTTTATTAAAATAAGTGAATTGTTTAATAAAAATAATAAAACTTTTGAAAAGTTATTTATGAATAAGCAATCCTTGATAATTATATCTTTATTAATGGCTTTTTTAACTTATTACATGATAGATAGAAATTCAGGTGCCTTAGTAGATAATTCGGCTGAGATATTGTATAACCAACCAGTTAAAGCAATTTATAATGAGGAAGCCTATGTAATTGAAGGTTTACCTGAAAGTGTTGATGTTATTTTAATTGGTCGTAAAAGTGACATTTATCTTGCTAAGCAATATCCAAATAAAGAAGGTATTACAGCAGATTTAAGAGAACTTACAACAGGAACTCATAAAGTAAGTTTAAAATATAGACAAACTATTCAATCTGTTAATTATAAAATAGATCCATCAACTATAACAGTTATTGTTTATGATAAAGTAAGTTCTAACCGAGAAGTTACCCCAGAACTTTTACATAGAAATAACCTTGATAGTAAACTTGATATAAGTGACATTACTTTAAGTAAAACAGAAGTAACTATTAAAGGTTCAGCTAAAAAACTTGAAACAGTTGCTTACGTAAAAGCACTTGTTGATGTTGATAATTTAGTAGAACCAACAGTTGGTAAAACAACAATTAGTAACAACAAATTAGTTGCTTATGACAATGAAGGTAAAATAGTTGATGTTGAAATATTACCTGAAAGTGTTGATGCAACCTTAACTATTACTTCAACTAGTAAAGTAGTACCGGTTAAAGTAGTACCAGTTGGTGATATTGCTCTTGGATATGCTATTGAAACTGCTATTCCAAATATTTCAAGTATTACTATTTATGGTGATGAAGATGCTTTAAAATTAATTGAATACGTACCAGTTAAGATAGATGTTACTAACCTATCATCTTATAAAGAGTATAATGTTAATCTAGAAAAACCAAGTGGTGTACGTGATATGAGTGAAAAAACTATTTCAGTTAAAGTAAATGTTGCTAAGGAAGAACAAAAAGAAATAGATAACATAATTGTTCAAACTATCAACTTAGGAGAAGGATTAAAAGTAAGAGCACTTGGTAAAGAAAATAGTTTCATTTCAGTTATTGTTAAAGGTAGTAAAGAAGCAATTGATAAAATCGATAGTTCTAATATAAGAGCAATTGTTGATTTAACTGAATATACTACTCCTGGTGAATATGAAATTGATGTTAAAGTAACCGGCGATGATTTAAAACTAAGTTATACTTCTAAAACTAAAAAAGTTAAAGTAGAAATTTATAAATAAAAATAGATAGTTCGATTGAGTCTGTAAATAATTTTGTGTAAAGATGAATCCTTTCTGTGGTAATATAGAAATATATAACCAAGAAAGGATTTTTGTATGAAAGAAAATAAAAATAATGAAGTTGTTAAATATTTATTAGAAAATTATGATATTAAAAATGCAAATGATATTGCTTATGCATTAAAAGATATGTTTAAAGATACTATTCAAACTATGATGAATGCTGAATTTGATTCATCTATGGGATATGAAAAAAGTGATAACAAAATAGAAAAATCAAACTATAGAAATGGCTATTCTTCTAAAAAAGTAAAAAGTCAATTTGGTGAATTTGATTTATCTATTCCTAGAGATAGAAATGCAGAATTTGAACCACAAATTGTTCCTAAAAATAAAAGAGATATTTCTGGAATTGAAGAGAAAGTTATAAATCTCTATGGTAAAGGTTTATCTACTAGAGAAATAAGTGATTCCATCGAAGATATTTATGGAGTTCAATTATCTGCTACAATGATTAGCAATATTACTGATGCTGTTTTAGAAGAAATAGAAGAATGGCAAAAAAGGCCACTAAAGGAAGTTTATCCAATTGTTTTTATTGATGCAGTACATTTTAATGTTAAACAAGAAAATGTTATAGTTAAAAAAGCAGCTTATGTCATTCTTGGGGTTACTACAGAAGGATTTAAGGAGGTGCTAGGAATATGGATTGGAGAAAATGAATCAGCTAAATATTGGTTAGGAACCTTAAATGAATTAAAGAATCGTGGAGTCAAAGACATATTAATTATATGCTCTGATGGATTAAAAGGCATAAATGAAGCAATTAAAGCAGTTTATCCAAATGCTATGCAGCAAAGATGCATTGTTCATTTGATTAGAAACTCAGTTAAATTTGTTTCTTATAAACATTTAAAAGAATTTTGTAATGATTTAAGAACTATATATAAATCAAATAATGAAAAGGAGGCACGAAATAATTTAGAAAAAGTAAAAGATAAATGGAATTCCATTTATCCAACAAGTTTAAAAGTTTGGGAAGATAATTGGGAAGCAATTTGTACTTTATTCAATTATTCTAAAGAATTGAGAAGAATAATGTATACAACTAATGCTATTGAAAGTTTAAATCGTTCTTATCGTAAATATACTAAAACCAAAGGTGTATTTACTAGTGATAACTCTTTAATGAAATGTTTATTTTTAGCTACTAAAAATGTAGAAAAAAAGTGGACTACTAGATACCCTAATTGGGATATGATTTATAATGAACTTAATATTTTATATCCTGAACGATTAATTTGATCTTTGAAAATTATTCAATTTATGTTATTATTATAGTAACAAAAAGAGACTGATATAATCAATCTCAAATATCTTTATTACCATGGATTGGTAACTTTACACAAAGTTTTTTACACTCTCGTTCGAATTTGAACTAATCTATTTTTTTAATAATATAATGTTTATGGTTTATCACACTTTTGTAAATAATTGCATTTTGATCTACAATTTGACATGAATAAATTTATATTTACTAGCATTATATTCTTATTTACATAGTAAATATTTGTTTTTAATTTTTGAATTTTGTTTCTAATAAAAAAAGAATTGCTTATATAAATTTAAGCAATTCTATTTATTTTTAAAACTAAATTTACAATCAATTACTAAGGTTTTTAATTCAAATTTAATACTTTTTTCATAAAAATAAATAATGTCTTCATCTTTTATATCCATATTTACATATAATCTAAATTCTTCATCATTAAGTCTAGTTAAAGTTATTATATAATCACTTATATCAAATAATAAGCAAGAATCTTTATAAAAAAAACTAGTATCCCAATGTAAATATTTATTAAGATCAATACTTTCATTAACTTTGATATTATCTAAATTTAATTTTTCATCTTTAAATGTACAATTATAATTTAAATAAATATATTTTTCTAAATCTTTGGAATATATTTCAATTATATCATTATTGATTGCTTCTATCTTACCTATTCCAATATCTATTCCATTAAAAATCATTTTCTTTCATCTCTTTCTTCGTCATATTATATCATGAAATTATAAAATTGGCAAAAAGTGAGTCAATAACTCACGTTACTTTTTTCTAAGTCTAGAAAATGTCAAAGAAGTTTTAAAATAAAAATTATTATGTTACTCTTATTATAGAGGTAGTTATGAAAAGAATTATAAATGAAATTAGTAAGGATATTGAAAGTATCAAGAATTTAGAAGGTGATAAAGAAAGTATTCAAAAGTTAGAATATGTATTAAGTCAATTAAGACTTTGGTTTATGTGTAAAAAAAATTATATTAATTATTTACCTGATTATGAAATACTAAACTTAGAAAAATTGATTTCTTCAATAGATTTAGATACTAGAAGTAAATATCCTGATATAGTTAGTGTAATAGATTATTATTTTTTACTTATTAAAGTTTCTAACTATGAATTATATGATATGTTAGATAAAAAGTTAATAAAAAAAACTAGTTTAAGTTAATTAATCTAGTTATTTCTTTTTTATCAATATTAATTGGAATGTATTCATCAAAATCAAAGAATTTAGTTGCAAAACTGGTAGGACCATTATTTTTTAAATTATTATAAATAATGGTTTTATTATTATAATATTCAGTTGTTGCTTCTAAATTGATTTCAATATCATACAATTTCTTTTTTAAATTTAAAAAGTCTTTATTTTTTAAAAGTTCATCATAATTATCTACATATTCATTTATTTCATAAGTAGTACTATCTAATAAATCAATTAATTCTTCATAAGTACATTCTTTGGCATTGAAATCTAAAAATTTTTTAAAAGCATCTTCTTTAATACTTAAATTATCTTTTATAAATTTTGT
The DNA here is from genome assembly GCA_934119955.1 of uncultured Bacilli bacterium. Lineage (GTDB taxonomy): Bacteria > Bacillota_I > Bacilli_A > RF39 > UBA660 > RUG591. The sequence goes on from CAKOSZ010000001.1 coordinate 255,486, forward strand.
TATTTCTTTATATAGTTTGTATTTTTGTCTTAAATAATTATTTATTTTTTCTTTTGACATATCAAGTGGTATCATAGATTCTTTTATTTTGTTTTTACTTATTATTATACTTATTACTAAAAATATTATTATTAAAACAAAAATAGATATTCCAAGTATTACTATTTTATTCATATTATCACCAAGAATATTATACTAAATTTTTTTTATATTTACAATTAAAAAGTAACAGGTGATAAAAATTCTATGTAGTCTATGTAAATATTATATAATAAAAATGATGTATTATTGCTTTTAATTAATAAAAAGTCTTTTCCAGTTTCTTCAATTGTTCCTTCAAATACTTTATCTCTCCATTCAACTGAATCATCAAATGAAGTGTAAACACGGACGTTTTTTCCAATATTTTGCATTAAAATATTATCAGCATATAAAGCATCTTCTTCATTTGTCATAATTCCTGGTAAGTTACTTTGGTTAGGTACCATAGTTTGTCTAGTATTGTTGTAGTAGTTATCCTTATAAGGATCGTAATTATATGTATTATTCATATTTCCTCCATTTAAATATATGAAATTATCTTTAAATAATACTAATTTTTTGTTATAATTTATTTATGGAGGAATTATGCAAGTAAGTGTTGGAATTAGTAATCATCATGTTCATTTAACTGAGGAAGATTTAAATTTATTATTTGGTTCTACTTTAACAATTAGAAATGATTTAAAACAACCAGGTCAATTTGCAAGTAATCAAATAGTTGATGTTATTGGACCAAAAGGAGAAATTAAAGGTTTAAGAGTACTTGGACCTACTAGAAATTATACCCAAGTTGAAGTTAGTAAAACAGATTGTTATAAATTAGGAATTAGTGCTCCGGTAAGAGATTCTGGTGATTTAGAAAATGCTAGTGTTTTGACAATTGTTGGACCAAATGGAAGTGTTTCTAAGGCTTGTGGAATAATTGCAACAAGACATATTCATCTAGATTCAGTTATGAGAAAAGAAAAAGGTTTAGAAAATGTTTTAGAAGTAAGTGTTAAAATACCTGGTATTAAAGGTGGAATTATTAACCATGTTCATCTAAAAGAAAGTAAAGAGGCTTATTTTGAAATGCATCTTGATACAGATGATGCAAATGCTTTTCTTTTAAAAAATGATGATGAAGTTGAAATATTAGTTGATTAATCATTTAAAATGATATCCGTTTTATCATATTCATTAAATACTTGACTTGTATAATTGGGTTCAGTTCCTTTTATATAATAAAGTATTTTTTTATTTTTAGATTCATCAGTTGCAAGAGTTCCTGTTATAGGATCTACTATTACCCCTACTACATTACTTGGTAATTCATACCAATCATTTTCTTTATCTTTTAAATAATTCTCTGTTGCATTGGCCCATATTTTTTTAGAATATTTAAAATCATTTTGTTCAAGTTTTTTATTATCATCATACCCTATCCATATTAAAGTAGCAACATCTTTATTAAATCCTACAATTAAATTATCTGTATCAGTTGAACCTGATTTTATACCATAACTTTTAGTTAAAATTGGAGCAATTGAAATATTTGTTGGGTAAGTATAATCAATCATGTTATAGTCATATGTTCCCTTTAATAAATCATTTAAAATGTAAGTTGTACTTTTATTTAAAACAACTTCACTTGTATCTTTATGTTCATAGATAGTATGTCCTTTTATATCAGTTACTTTTCTTATAAAAAATGGTTCGTGTTTAACTCCACTACTTGCTAAGGTTGCATAAGCATTTAGTATTTCTAAATGAGTTAATTCAAATGTACCAAGTGGAAGGGATGCCACAGGCTCTAATTTAGTTTTTATCCCTACCCTACTTGCTATGTCAACTAAGGTCTTCTCTCCTAAGAATAAATGTGTTTTAATAGCATAAATATTGTCGGAAAAAGAGATTGCTGAGGCCATACTTATTCCTTTATTAGCATATAAACTATTATAATTTTTGGGTTTATAGACATTATTAACACCTAAGGTAAAACTTGTTTCTTGGGATAAAAATGAAGTGCTTGCTGTAAATCCATTTTCAAGAGCAGCATAATATAAAAAAGGTTTCATTAAAGATCCTACCTGTCTTTTAGCAGATATTGCTCGGTTAAATTCAGATTTATTATAATCTCTTCCTCCAACAAGACCTATTACTCCCCCATTATTTGGATTTATCATTATTCCACTTACTTGAATATCATCATTATCAGTTATTTCTTTATTAATACTATTTTCCAAAGAACTCTGTGCTTTGATGTCCAAGTTGGTATATATTTTTATGCCTCCATTTTCAAGATAAGCACTTATATTATCTATATTTTTAAGTTCTTTTAAAACTGCATCTTGATAATACATTAATGTGTTTAAATTAATACTTTCCTTCTTTCCATAAAACTTTAATTCTTCATTTATTGCTTCTTCGTATTCGCTTTTATTTATAATATTATTTTCAAGCATAACATTTAAAATATATTTTTGTCTTTTTTTAGCAACATTTATATTTACAAGTGGAGAATAATTAGAGGGAGACTTTGGAATACCTACAAGCATAGATGCTTCTGCTAAACTTAAATTATTTGCTGATTTATTAAAATAAAAATTACTAGCATTTTCAATACCAAACATTCCATGACCATAATTAATGCAATTTAAATACCCCTCCAAAATTTCATCTTTTTTATAATGAGTTTCAATTTGAACTGTATACCATACTTCATTTAATTTTCTTTCCCAAGTTTTATCAAAATCTAAATATAAATTTTTAGCAAATTGCTGAGTTATTGTACTTGCTCCTTGTTTATAATTTTTATTAATTAAATTAACATACATTGCTTTCATTATTCTTAAAATATCGAATCCATGATGAGAATAAAAATCTTTATCTTCAATCACAATAGTTGCTTCTTTAACATATTTACTAATATTATTTAAATTAGCCCATTTACTAGTACCATTACCTTGAAAGAATAATTCATCATTTATATCATATAAATAATAACTACCATTACTATTTATATCTAATTTAGGTCTAGTTTTAGCATATAAATAAAGTCCTGTAATACTAAATATTCCAAGAAAAATAGTAATAATTAAAACTTTTAAAATTCTTTTTAATAACGTCATCTTATCACCTATTTTTATTATCTTCAAAAAAATAAAAAAATATGTGTTCAAAATAGAACTTTTATGATATAATGCAAATCGTATATGTTTTACATATAGGTGATGTATGGGAAAAATTAATTTAAATGTAAAATATTGTTTAGAAAATAAAGATTATGAATACAATATAAAAGGAATTTATCAAAATAATATAATTAAATATTTTGTTGATTCTAAAATGTTATTAGACAAAGAAAAAATTGTTTTAACAAGAATAACTTCTAATGAGGAAATAGTTTTTGATTTTTTAAATAGTAATTGTTTAATAACAGATTTAAAAACTAAACAAAAGATTGGTTTTAAAATTAATGTTTTGTCATTAATAAATAAAGAAAACTATTTTTTAGTTTTATATGAAATAGAAAATAATAAATTTAAAATAGAAATTAATATTAAAGGAGATTTAAAATGAAAGAGTTAAAAAAAGAAGATGTTGTTAATTTATCTTATAAAGATATAACTAATTTAATTTTAGAAAATGAAAAAAAAGGTATTAATACTTTGGAGTTATTTACTAAAATTGTTAAGTTACTTGAATTGCCTGCTTCTACAATTGAAAATAAGATAGGTGATTATTATACATCTTTAACAACGGATAAAAGATTTATTTTAGTAGATGGTTTATGGGATTTAAGAAAAAGACATACGTCTGATAAAATTATAGTTGATTCCATGGAAGATGATGATGTTGATTCAATTGAAGAACAAGTAGATGAACCGATTATGGAAGATGAGTATAATGATTATGATAGTGATGATCAAATACCAGATGATGATGAATATGAACCAGATACAGATGATGACGATTTAAAAGATTTAGTAGTTTTAGAGGAAGAAGATTTAAATTAAAGGAGTTTATATGATAGAAAGATTAGATTTAACAGAGAAAAGGTACAATGAAATTCAAGATACTTTAATGATACCTGAGGTTATACTTGATATAAAAAAATCAAAAGAATTATCAATTGAACTTTCTAGTTTAGAAGATACAGTTATTTGTTACAGAAAATACAAAAATGTTTTAAAAGACTTAAAAGAGGCTCATGAAATGTTAAATGATCCTGAGTTAAAAGAATTAGGTCAAGAAGAGTATGATAGACTTAGTAAAGAAAAAAGTGATTTAGAACATGAACTTGAAATACTTTTAATTCCAAAAGATAAAAATGATTTGAAAAATGTTATTATGGAAATTCGTGGAGCAGCAGGAGGAGACGAGGGTAATATTTTTGCAGGTGATTTATTTAGAATGTATGAGAAATATTGCCAAAAAGTAGGATTTCAAATTGAAATATTAAGTGAAACAGAGGGTGCAAGTGGTGGATTTACTTTAATTGAATTTATGGTTAAAGGTAAAAATGTGTATTCTAAACTTAAATATGAAAGTGGATCTCATAGAGTTCAAAGAGTGCCAGTTACAGAAGCAAATGGAAGAATTCAAACTTCAACAGCTACTGTTTTAGTTATGCCAGAAGCAGATGATTTTGAAATAGAAATTAAAGAAAGTGATATTAAAGTAGATATATATAGAAGTAGTGGTGCAGGAGGACAACATGTTAATACTACTGATAGTGCAGTTCGTATGACACATATTCCAACTGGAATTGTTGTAACTTGTCAAAATCAAAGAAGTCAAATTCAAAATAGAGAAAAAGCCTTACAAATATTGAAAGCTAGAATTTATGAAGAAGAAATGAAAAAAGAGGAGGCTTTAAATGGAGCCGTTAGAAAAAGTAAAATAGGTACAGGTGATAGATCAGAAAAAATTAGAACTTATAATTATCCTCAAAATAGGGTAACTGATCATAGAATAGGTTTTACAACTAAAAATCTTGACCGAGTAATGGAAGGCGATTTAGATGAGATAATAGAGGCTTTAATTACTGAGGATCAAAAAAGAAAATTAGCTGGTGAATAATGACAGTTGAAGAATTACTATGTCTTGCTTGTAAAGATATTCATAAATATGAAGCAAGATTAGTACTAGCAACTTTATTAGATAAAAATCCCTTAGAACTTACGATGCATCTAGATTTAATAGTAGATGTTAAGATAAAAGATAAGTTTTTAGAATGTGTTCAAAATATAAAAAATGGTATTCCTCTTCAATATGCACTAAATTCAACTAATTTTATGGGTTACGATTTTTATGTTGATAAAAGAGTACTAATACCAAGATTTGAAACTGAGGAACTGGTGTATAATACAAATTTGTATTTAAAAAAGTATTTTTCAAATCCTAAAATTTTAGATATTGGAAGTGGTTCAGGTTGTTGTGGTTTAGTTTTAAAAAAATTAGATGAAAATCGGGATGTGACTTTACTTGATATAAGTAGTGATGCTATGGATGTTGCTTTGATAAATAGTAAAAAACTTAATGTTGAAGTAAATTATTTAGTAAGTGATTTATTTAGTAAAGTAAGTAGTAAATATGATGTTATTATATCTAATCCACCTTATATTAGTTTTTTAGATAAAGAAGTTACAGATTTAGTTAAAAATAATGAACCAAGTATTGCTTTATATGCTAAAAATAATGGTTTATTCTTTTATGAAAATATTTTAAAATCATGTGAATCTTATTTAAATGATAAATACTTAATTGCTTTTGAAATAGGTTATAAACAAAAAGATGAAGTGATTAAATTAATAAATAAATATTTAAAAAATGTTTTAATTATTACTAAAAAAGATATGTCTTTTAATGATAGAATGATATTTATTTTTAAAAATATTGATATTCATGAATAAAAAGGTAAAAAACACTCAATATGTAATTGGGTGATTTTTTTTGAAAAAGACTATTGTATTGGTAATAATTGCTTTAACTATTTTAGTTTTATGTAAAAATACAAATGATAAGGTTGTAATACCAAAAGAATCTATTAGAATAAGAATTATAGCAAATAGTAATGATGAAGTTGATATAGAAAATAAATTAAAAGTTAAAAATGATGTTGAAAAACAAGTGTATAGTTTAATTAAAGATGCAACGACAATTGAAGAAGCAAGAGAAATTATTAGTAATAATTTAGATAATTTAAATATTAAATTAGATAATAGTGTAGCATTTGGATATAATTATTTTCCAAGAAAAGTATATAAAAATGTTATATATGAAAGTGGAATGTATGAATCATTAGTAATAACAATTGGTAAGGGTGAAGGTAGTAATTTCTGGTGTGTTTTATTTCCTCCTTTATGTTTATTAGATGATAATGAAACAACAGATGATGTAGAATATAGTTTTTTTGTTAAGGAAATAATAGATAAATTTAAGAGTGGTTTGTAGTTAAACTATACAAAACTTAACAAATATTTGACATTTTTCAAATAATTTGCTATAATGTGCTTGTATTTAGGAGGGGCTTTATGGCAAAAATTGAAAAATTAAATTTTTACAAAGTTGAAAGTGGAAATTGGTATGGAATTGCATTTTACGAAGATGGAGAAATATCAGTAACAAGTGAGATGACTGAAATAACAAAATTAATTAACGAAGCAGCAAGTGAATTTGGTGATATTTCTAAAATGACAGCCAAAGATAAAGTTAAACTTTTAACAGAAAAAGGAATACTTAATCGAGAAATAAAAGATGTTATTAAATATTTCACAAGAGTATATGAGTATGATGATGAAAAAAAATCAAAACAAATTATTAAAACTGTTGTAGAAAGAATTTCTGGTAAAACCGAAGTAATTACTACTTTTGTAAATGGTAAAATGAGAGAGGAAGATAGAGGAATTGATACACCTTTAAGTCGAAAACAAGAAAGTATAAGAAATGAAATTAAAAATATTTATCATCTTGATATGAGATCTATTGAAGAGTTGCCAATTCTAGAAGATATAGGTGTAGTTAGAGAAGAAATAATACCGAAAAAAAAGAATAAGTCTACAATCGAAACAGTCGATCTACGTGATGAAAATGTTGATTACGAAGATGAAAATGTCGATTATGACAATGAAGATGTTGATTATGATGATGAAGATATAAAAGAAGATAAAGAAACTTTTGGAATGAAAATTAAAAACTTTGCTGTTAAAAATTGGAAAAAAACTGTTGCCGTTTTAACAGCAGGAGCAGTATTAACAGTAGGTGGTATCCATATTGGTAAAAAAATACAAAAAGATAAACAAACAGAAGTACCAAATAATAATCCAGTTGAAGATGATATATATATTCCAGAAGTTACTCCAAACAATGAAGTGGAAATTGTCTTTGATCAAAAAACACCACTTCCTACACCAGAACCAACACCAACACCAACCGTTGAACCAACACAAGTACCGGTAACTTCACCATTATGTAAAGTTGAATATATTAATCAAAGTGATGAGTCATTAGGAGAAGAAACAATAGATTTAAATTCTACTGATTTAGAAAATGTATTTTATGTTGGTAATAGTGAAGACTATGGTGGAGTAGATGCAATGGGTAATAACTTAAATAATCCAGAAGAAAATGCAAAACCAGAATATGTTAACTTAATATATTATCAAAATCTTGTTCAAGATGAAAATGATATGAAATATATAAATTACTTAGCAAATTTAAGAAATTATGTTGTAGAATTATATATAACAAGTTCAGAAGATCAAAGGGATATAATAGATAGTGAAATAGTTAATGCTAATAAATCATTAGTAAGTTTGATAAAATATGATAACAAAGAATTAAATTCTGGAAAATCATTTAGCGAATTATCATCTGATGCGCAGAATATAGTATTAAAAATTGCCCAACAAATTTATAGACCACTTGTTGCAGTTGAGATGAATGTTCCATATGATATAACTAATGAAGCAACAGGAGAAGTTCAAAATGAATTTATAAATTATGAACAAATGGCTGAAATATTAGTAGATGCATATGAAAAAGTAAATGATGGATATAGTAGATAATTGCTATATCTTTTATTTTATCCACATTATTGTGGATAAAATTTTCTAATTATGGTATAATATGAACACTTATTGAGGTGTTTATGACTAATAAAATATATTTAGATAGTAAACTTTTACTAAAATATGTTAATAAAGATGTTATATCTGTACAAAATCCAAGTTTAATAAGTGATTTAAACCTAAATATTAACTTATTAACAGATTTATTAGAAAAAGATGATTATTATAAAACTTTAATTATTTGTTTAAAAAATAAAGAAAATGATTATATTGAATTTTATGGCAACAATAAAGAACAATTTATTTTAAAAATACCTAAAATAATAATAGTTCAAGGTATTTTTAATTTAGTATCACAAAAAATAATAGTTTTAAATCACAAATTAAAAATTAGACTTAAAGAAATAGAAAAAATAGTATCAATTAATAATTATTCTTATAACAATAAAACTCATGTTTTCATGGCTGATTCAAAGAAATTTAGTATTCCCGTTGCAGATTATTTTAAATTTTTAAATTTAAATGAAAAGAAATTTAATGATTTCTTTATTTATGAAAATCTTAAATATAATGGTGTTAAAAAGAAATATTTTATTTATGGCTTAATGAAATATTTAAAATCAAATGATTTATTAAGAAAATATTTATTTTCCAAAGTAGTACTAAATAGAATTAGTAAAATTAAAAATATGGAATATCTTGATTATGAAAGTATAAATACTTACTTAGAAACATGTGATTTATATATAAATAAAATTAAATTAGATGAAGAATTAGAAAAAGAATTATTAAGTGGTTATAATCCAGATAATTTAACTATTGAATACATAATAAAAATATATATAAAAATGTGTAAGATGTTTACATATGATTCTAACTTTTATATTAATAATCAAAGTGGTAATATAGCAGCAATCCATGCTAATATTAATAATTTAAGTTTAATTAATAAAACTAATAATAAAATAGTTTGTTATGAATTTACTAGTATCTTTGCTTATATTTTAAGAAAACTAAATATTAATTACAGAATACATCAAAAAAAAAGTGAATATGGTAGATGTCATAGTTATTTAACTTTTAGATATAAAGAATATCTAATTAAAGTAGATGCTGTTTTAGCAATTATGGAAAGTGATTTAACAAATGCTAAAACTAATACAGAAATAGATGGATTTATTTGTACTAATTCTAGTATAAAAACAAGAAAAAAATTTTTGAAACATTTAAAAAATTGTTATCAAAAAACTTATTTAGATTTAACAAATGAATATCAAAATGATATATTAACTAAGTTTGATTTAATAATAAGTAAAATTAATCTATTAAACTTAGAAATAATAGATGCGATCTCTTATTTTCATAAATTATCAAAGTTATTATTTGCTAATATAATTTTAACAGTAGTTAGAAAAAAAGATAATAGTAATTTAAAACCAGTTGTAATTATTTACTTAGATAATTTATATTTTATCTATGATTATCCTAATTTAAAAAGAATTAGTAAAGAAGAATTAGAAAATAGTTTTAATAGTAATAATTTAGAATATTTTAAAGATGAAGTTCCAGGTATAAAAAAAATAAAATATTAATTATTCTAATATTTTATCAACTATTCCATATGCAAGAGATTCTTTGCTATCCATAAAATAATCTCTTTCAGTATCTTTTTTTATTGTTTCTAAATGTTTTCCTGTATTATTTGCAAGTATTTGATTTAATTTATCTCTTAATTTTAATATTCTTTCGGCAACTATTTTAATTTCAGTTGCTTGACCATTAACTCCACCTAGGGGTTGATGAATCATAACTTCGGCATTAGGTAAAATACATCTTTTGCCAATTTTACCACATGATAGTAAAAATGCTCCCATGGATGCTGCCATACCAAGACAAATGGTTGATACATCACTTTTAATAAAATTCATTGTATCCATAATGGCCATACCAGCAGTAATAGAACCACCAGGAGAATTAATATATAAACTAATATCATCATGATTAATTGAATCTAAATACAATAGTTCAGAAACAATTACACTTGCTAAATTATCATCAATTTCCCCTGATAATAAAATAATTCGATCTTTTAAAAGTCTTGAAAATATATCATAACTACGTTCACCACTATTTTCCTTATCAACAATAACAGGAACTAAGTTCATTTTATCACCTATAATTAAAATATGTAAAAAATATAAATTTATACATACAAAATTGAAAAACTATGATATAATTTTTTTAGAATAAAGAGGTGTTTATGCTAGAAAATATTAAAGTTTATGTAGATGAAAAAGAGGAAATAATTAAAAAAGGTATTACTTTACTTGAACTTAGTAAGATGTATGATAATATGTTTTTACATAAAATTATTATTGCTAAGGTAGATTCAGAATATCATGAATTAAATGATCCTATTAATAAAACTTGTCATATTGAATTTTTTGATTTAACTGATAGTTTTGCTAATCGAGTTTATTTAAATGGACTTGTATATTTAACCAATTATTGTTTTAAAGAAGTATTTGGAACTAAGGGTTATTTAAATACTAAGCATTCGGCTGATAAAGGTTTATACATCGAGTCTAGTATAAAATTAACAAGAGAAATGTTACAAATTCTTGAAGATAAGATGCAAGAAATAGTTAAAGATAATTTAAAAATTCATAAGGTTACTATTTTAAGAGATGATGCAATTAATTATTTTAATGAAACAGGAGATGTTAAAAAAGCAGGACTTTTAGAATTTATGACTAATACTTATGTTAATTTATATAGAATGGGTAATAGTTATAATTATATGTTTAGTTTAATGCCAAGTGAAACTTCTTCTTTAAATGAATTTAAATTAACATATTTAAATGAAGATGGTTTTATATTACGTTATCCAACTATTTATAATAATGGAGAAATACCAAGATATAAACATCATGCTAAATTATTTGAAGTTTTTAATGATTCTAAAAAAATGTCTAAGTTAATGAATCTTGAAACCTCTGTTGATTTAAATAGAAAAATAGTTGATGGTAAAATAGGTGATTTAATTAAAATAAATGAAGCCTTATATACTAATAAATTAATGGAAGTTGCTAAAAATATTTCTTGTAGTAAGAAAATTAAAGTTATTTTATTATCAGGTCCATCTTCAAGTGGTAAAACAACAACTACTAAAAAACTTGCTATGTACTTATCAAGTTTTGGTTTAAAACCAAAGGTAATATCAATGGATGATTTCTTTGTTGAAAGAGAAGATACTCCTAAAAATGAAGAAGGAGAGTATGATTTTGAATGTTTAGAAGCAATTGATCATGAATTATTTAATAAAACAATGGATAGACTATTAAAAGGTGAAGAAGTATTAATGCCTATGTTTAACTTTGTAACTGGAAAAAAAGAGTTTAAAGATAAAATGAAACTTGAAAAAGAAGATATTTTACTAATTGAAGGTATTCATTGTTTAAATCCTACAATACTTGAAAATATTGATTCTAGTAAGAAATTTAAAATTTATCTATCAGCTTTAACTGAAATTAATATAGATGAAGATAATAGAATTTCAACAACTGATAATAGATTAATAAGAAGAATGATAAGAGACTATTATACAAGAGGGTATGCACCTGTTGATACTCTTGAAGTTTGGAAAAATGTAAGACTTGGAGAAGAAAAATATATTTTTCCTAATCAAGATGAAGCGGATATTACAATTAATACAGGACTTGTATATGAATTTCCGGTTTTAAAAGTTTATGCTTTGCCTCTTTTATATACAATTAAAAAGAATAGTCCTTATTATGAAGATGCTAAAAGATTAATAAGACTTTTAGAGATATTTTTACCTGTTCCAAGTGAACATATACCAAATGATTCTATTTTAAGAGAATTTATAGGAGGAAGTTATTTTAAATAAGAAAGGAAGAATTTATGAAAGTAGCAATTAATGGGTTTGGAAGAATAGGAAGATTATTATGTAGATTAATGGAAAATACTGATTTAGAACTAGTTGCCATTAATGATTTATGTGATGCAAAACAATTAGCATATTTATTAAAATATGACACTAATCATGGTAATTATAGAATTGATGAAATTTCTTATGATGATGAAAATATAATTATAGGAGATAAGAAAATTAGAGTTTATAGTGAGGTTGATCCTAATAATTTACCATGGGATGAACTTGGCATTGATACAGTTTTTGAGTGTACTGGGCATTTTACTAGTTATGAGAAAGCCTTATCGCATATAAATGCGGGGGCAAAACATGTAATAGTATCAGCTCCATGTAAAGGGGATGTTAAAACAATAGTTTATAATGTTAACCATGATACTTTAACTGGTGATGAAGATGTAATATCAGCTGCAAGTTGTACAACTAATTGCTTAGCACCTGTTTTAGATATTATTGAAAAAAATATTGGAATTTCTAGTGGTTATATGACAACTGTTCATGCATATACTAATGATCAAGTAACACTTGATGTTGCTCATAAAAAAGGAATTGAAGCAAGACGTGGACGTGCTTGTGCTATGAATATAGTCCCAACCTCAACTGGTGCTGCTAGTGCTATTGGTAATGTTATACCAAGCTTGAAAGGAAAAATGAAAGGTATTGCTATGCGAGTACCTGTTTCAACTGGTTCCGTTGTTGATTTAGTTTTAAAATTAAATAAAAAAGTAAGTAAAGAAGAACTTAATAAATTATTTGAAAATAATGAAAATGAAACTATTAAAATAACATATGATCCAATTGTATCAAGTGATGTTATATCAAGTCATTATGGATCAGTTGTTGATGGATTGTCAACTGATGTTTTAGATACTGAGGATAATCTAGTTAAAGTAATTGCATGGTATGATAATGAAATGGGTTATTCTTCTCAAATGATTAGAACGGCTATGTACTTTGCTAGTAAGGAATAAAAATGGATATAATTTTATATTATATAAGAGATAATTTAATAAGTGTTCATTACTTCATCTATGCTTTTGTTTGTTTATTTCTAATGTTTGCTATAATTGGTTATTTATTTAAACAAAAATATGCTAAACTTACTATAAATGTTAGTAGTAGTCAACCAAAAAAAGAAGTTAAGGGAAATAATATTAGTCAAGTAAATTCTAATGTTACAACTAATCAAGTAAAAACTAATACTATGGATAGTCAAGTAACTAAAAATAATCAAGTAAATAATCAACCAACAAATGTTAACACTTCAACTAATTTGACTAATTTAAAACCAATTAATCAAAATCCAATTAATAATCAAGTTAGTAATATTCCAGAAGTTAAACCAATGCCAACTAATCCAAATAATCAAATAAGACCAACTATTACTCCAAACAATAATAGTCAAGTTAATCCAGTAAATTTGAATAATCGAGTTAAATGATTATTCTTTTTTTTGCATTTTTTCAAAATTATGTTATAATGTTTTTGTAAGATTAGGCGGTGAAATATGGAATTCATTAAATTTAATGGTGTTACTAAACAATACAAAAATGGTGTTGTTGCTATATATGATTTAAATTTAAGTATTGAATCAGGTGATTTTTGCTTTATTATAGGTGGATCAGGTTCTGGAAAAAGTACTTTAATTAAAATGTTATACAGAGAAGAAAAACCTACCAAAGGAGAAATTATTTTAGGAGGAGTTAGGGTTAATAAATTAAGAAACTCTAATGTTTATAAATTAAGAAGAAAATTAGGAATTGTTTTTCAGGATTATAGATTATTACCTAAATGTAATGTTTATGAAAATGTGGCTTTTGCCTTAGAAGCAATTGGAGTTAAAAAAAGTGAGATTCGTCCTAAGGTATTAAAGGCAATTGAACTTGTTGGACTTAAAAGTAAATTACGTGATTATCCTGATAATTTATCTGGTGGAGAACAACAAAGAGTTGCTATTGCCAGAGCAATTGTAAACTCCCCAAAGTTATTAATTTGTGATGAACCAACAGGTAACTTAGATCCAGTGATGAGTAAGGAAATAGTTGAACTTTTAGCCTCAATTAATTCTAAGGTTGGAACAACTGTTATTATGGTAACTCATGATAAAACAATTGTTAACAGCATGAAAAAACATGTAATAGCCCTTAAAGATGGCCGTTTATTTAAAGATTATAAGGAGGGTGAATACGTAGATGAGATTCTTTAGAATATTAGGAAGAAGTATAAGAGATGCTTTTAAAAGTGTAGGAAGAAATTTTTCTTTATCCTTGGCATCTATTTCTTGTATAGTTGTAACTTTAATAATTGTTGCTGTTTCAATTATAATAGGTTATAATGTTGATAATTTTTCATCTGAATTAAAAAAAGATTTGACTGTTGTTGCCTTTGTTTCAAATGAAGCAGATGAACTTAATATGGCTAAACTTAAAATGGATATTGAAAGTATTAGCAATGTTGAGTCAGTTACTTTTAAAAGTAAACAAGATATTAAAAAAGAAATGATGATGGAAGATGAAGCTTTTGAAAATGCTATGAGTAATTGGGATGAATCAGAGAATCCTTTACAAAACACTTATTTAATTAAAGTAAAAGATATAGAAAAAATAGGAGAAACAGCAACTGCTATTAAAAACTTAGATTCAATTGATGTTGTAAAATATGGAGAAGGTATGGTTGATCAATTAGTAACAGTCTTTAAAGTTGTTCAAAAAGTATCAATTGGAACAGTTATTGCCCTTGTTTTAATGACTATGTTTTTAATTGTTAATACGATTAAATTAACTATTTTTTCAAGAAAAAGAGAAATATCTATTATGAGACTTGTTGGAGCCAGTAACTTTGCTATTAAAATACCATTTGTTGTTGAAGGGATGATACTTGGTTTTATTGGTTCAATTATTCCAGTTTGTGCAATGATTTATGGTTATTATGCCATGTATAATTATTTTGGTGGTAAGTTATTTACTGATTTAATAAAATTAGTTAGTCCAGAACCATTTATTTATATTGCATCTCTTGTAGTAATATTTGTTGGTATAATAGTCGGTATGATAGGATCAGGTAGAGCTGTAAGGAAATATTTAAAAGTATAATATTTCTTTTTTTGTCAAGTTGTGCAAAGTAGTTAATTAAAATTTTTATATTTTTAAATAATGTGATAAAATTAAAATAAGGAGTCTAATATGATAACAAATGAAGAAATTAAAAAATTAGATAAGTATTTAAGAGCTGCTAACTATTTATCGGCTTGTCAATTATATTTACTTGATAATCCGTTACTTAAAAGACCTCTTAAAATAGAAGATGTTAAAAGAAATATAGTAGGACATTGGGGAACTGTTCCAGGTCAAAATTTTATTTATGTGCATTTAAATAGAATTATAAAAAAGAATGATTTAAATATGATTTATTTATCAGGTCCTGGTCATGGAGGAAATGCTATGGTAGCCCAGGCATATTTGGAAGGAACTTATAGTGAGGTTTATCCAAATATAACAAGAGATATTTATGGTTTAAAAAAATTATTTAAACAATTTTCTTTTCCAGGAGGAATATCATCTCATGTAGCACCAGAAACACCAGGTTCAATTAATGAAGGAGGAGAACTTGGTTATAGCCTTGCTCATGCTTATGGTGCAGTTTTAGATAATCCAGATTTAATTGCTGCATGTGTTGTAGGAGATGGTGAGGCTGAAACTGGTCCACTTGCAACAAGTTGGCATTTAAATAAATTCCTAAATCCTAAAACTGATGGAGTAGTTTTACCAATACTTCACTTAAATGGTTATAAAATTGCTAATCCTACTATCTTTGCTAGAATAAGTGAAGAAGAATTACTTAATTATTTTAAAGGATGTGGGTATGAACCATTTATAGTAAGTGGTGATAATATTCATGAAAAGATGGCTAATACTTTGGATATAATTGTTGAGAAAATTAAAAAGATTAAAACAAGTGATAGTTTAGAAAGACCAATTTGGCCAATGATAATTTTAAAAACTAAAAAAGGTTGGACAGGACCAAAAGAAGTAAAAGGTAATATTATTGAGGGAACATTTAGAGCTCATCAAGTTCCAATTCCAATATCAAGAAATAATCCGGAAAATTTAAGTTTATTAGAGTCTTGGCTTAGAAGTTATAAGCCAGAGGAATTATTTTATGAAGATGGAAGATTAATTGAAGAATTACAAGAACTTGCTCCTACTGGTAATAGAAGAATGAGTGCTAATCCAAATGCTAATGGTGGAATTTTATTAAAAGAATTAAGAACACCTGATTTTAAAAATTTTGCTGTTTCCGTTACAAGAGGAGAAACTGTTAAAGAAGATATGCGTATTCTTGGTGAGTATGTAAGAGAATTAATAAGAATAAATGATGATAATAAAAATTTCCGAGTATTTGGGCCCGATGAAGCTTTATCAAATAGATTAAATCATATGTTTGAAATTACTAACAGGCAATTTATGGGAGAAAAATATGACTATGATGAGTATTTAAGTGCTAATGGTCGAGTAATTGATTCTTATTTATCTGAACATGTTTGTGAAGGTTTATTAGAAGGTTATTTATTAACAGGAAGACATGGATTCTTCCATACTTATGAAGCCTTCGTTAGAATAGTTGATTCAATGGCGAGTCAACATGCTAAATGGTTGAAAGTTACCAAAGAACTTTCTTGGCGTAGACCAATCGCTTCTTTAAATTATGTTTTAACTAGTCATATTTGGCAACAAGATCACAATGGCTATACCCATCAAGATCCAGGATTTTTAAATCATTTAGTAACTAAGAAGGCTGATATTGTAAGAATATACTTACCAGCGGATACTAATATGCTTTTATCTTGTTTTGATCATTGCATTAAAAGTAAGAACTATATAAATGTAATTGTTGCATCTAAGCATGAAAGACCTCAATGGTTAAATATGGATGAAGCAATAAAACATTGTACAGCAGGAATAGGTGTATTTAAATGGGCAAGTAATGATGAAGGAATGGAACCTGATATTGTCCTTGCCTGTGCTGGCGATACTCCTACTTTGGAAATTCTAGCTGCAACTAAAATATTAAATGAAAACTTCCCTGAAATTAAAATTCGCGTAGTTAATGTTGTTGATTTAATGAAATTAGAATCTAAAACAAATCATCCTCATGGTTTAACCGAAGATGAATATGATATGTTGTTTACTAAGGATAAACCAATTATCTTTGCTTTCCATGGATATCCAACTTTAATTCATCAATTAACTTATAAAAGAACTAATAAAAATTTGCATGTTCATGGTTATCTTGAAGAAGGAACTATTACAACTCCATTTGATATGCGAGTACAAAACAGAATTGATAGATATCATTTAGTAATGGATGCTTTAAAATATTTAGATAAATTAGGTGATAGAAGAACTTCTTTAAATGAATGGTGTAAAGATAAATTAATTGAACATAAATACTATATAAGAGAATATGGTGAAGATATGCCAGAAGTTAAAAACTTTAAATGGAAATAAAAGGATACCTAGTGTCCTTTTAAATTTATAAAAAAATAGCACTCTCTATTGACAAGTGCTAAAAAATGAGTATAATTAATAATGAAATATGTTTATGGGCATATTATAAGTAAAGGGGATGATAATATGTATCAAAATAATGAAGAAAATGTAAATGTTCTTGAAAAATATGGACGAGATATTACTAAGGATGCTAAAAATGGTAAAATTGATCCAGTAATAGGTCGTGATGAAGAAATTCGTAGTATTACGCGTATTTTATCAAGAAAAACTAAAAATAATCCAGTTTTAATAGGTGAACCCGGTGTTGGTAAAACAGCAATTGTTGAAGGGCTTGCTAATCGTATAATTGCTGGGGATGTACCAAATAGTTTAAAAGATAAACGTATCTGGGAGTTAGATCTTGCATCTCTTGTTGCCGGGGCTAAGTATCGTGGTGAATTTGAAGAGAGACTTAAAAATGTTTTAAATGAAATTAAAAAGAGTGAAGGAAATATTATCATGTTTATTGATGAAATACATATGATAGTAGGAAATTCAGCCGAAGGTGCAATGGATACTTCTAATATTTTAAAACCAATGCTTGCACGTGGGGAAATTCATGTAATTGGAGCAACTACTTTAAATGAATATCGTAAATATATTGAAAAAGATGGAGCTCTTGAAAGACGTTTTCAAAAGATTAAAGTATCAGAACCAACTGTTATGGATACTATTACCATTTTACGTGGGTTAAAAGAAAGATTTGAAATTCATCATGGTGTATCAATTACTGATAAGGCAATAATTGCAGCCGCTACTTTATCAAATAGATATATAACCGATAGATATTTACCTGATAAAGCCATTGATTTAATTGATGAAGCATGTGCTACTATTCGTGTTCAAATGGACTCAGTTCCAGTAGAGTTGGATACAATAACTAGAAATATCTTATCACTTGAAATTGAAAAACAAGCAATTAAAAAAGAAAAAGATGAATTATCTTTAAATAGAATGGCTGAAATTGAATCTAGTTTAAAAGAACTTCATCAAAAAGAAAGTGAATTAAAGACTGCTTGGGAACGTGAAAAATCAATAAATGATAAAATTAAAGCCAAGAAAAAAGAACTTGAAAATGCTAAGTTTACTTTACAAACTGCTGAAAATAGATATGATTTAGAAACAGCAGCTAGATATCGTCATGGAGAAATTCCAAGAATTGAAAAAGAACTTCAAGAATTAAACAACTTAGAAAAAAATCGTTTGTTAAGTGATACAGTTAATGAAGAAGATATTGCTTATGTAATTTCTAAATTAACTAATATTCCACTTACTAAACTTGTTAGCAGTGAAAAAGAAAAATTATTACATTTATATGATAATATGAGAAAAAATGTCATGGGACAAGATGAGGCTTTAAAACTTGTAAGTGAATGTATTTTAAAAAGCAGAAGTGGCATAAAAGATCCTAATAGGCCAATTGGTTCATTTATCTTCCTTGGTCCAACCGGGGTTGGTAAAACTGAGGTTGCTAAAACTCTTGCTATGGAATTATTTGATGATAAAAGTCATATTGTTCGTATTGATATGAGTGAGTACATGGAAAAATTCAGTGTTTCTCGTTTAATAGGTTCACCTCCTGGATATGTAGGATATGAAGAAGGCGGACAATTAACTGAGGCTGTAAGACGTAATCCATATAGTATAGTTCTATTTGATGAAATAGAAAAAGCTCATCCAGAAGTTTTAAACTTATTACTTCAAATTCTAGATGATGGTCGTGTAACTGATTCAAACGGAAGAACCGTTGATTTTAAAAATACAATTATTATCATGACTTCTAATTTAGGTTCAGAATACGCTCTTGAAGGAAAAAATGATCTTGTCATGAAAGAATTACAAGATACTTTTAAACCAGAATTTATTAATCGTATTGATGAAGTAATAATTTTCAAACCATTATCAAAAGAAGTAATACATGAAATATTAGATAAAATTATTAAAGAAATTGAAACTAGATTAAGTGATAAAAACATTAAACTTAATTTAACAGATGCTTGCAAAAATTATTTGATTGATATTGGTTATGATGTAAATTATGGGGCAAGACCTTTAAAAAGAACTGTTTCAAGAACAATTGAAACCATGCTTGCTGAAAAAATAATTGATGGTTCTATTAAATATGGTGATAAAGTAACCTTTGATTATCAAGATGGTAATATTATAATTAAATAAATTAAAGGACAGTAAATAGTTTTATTTATTGTCTTTTTAATACACTTTTTTTAATTTATTAAATTTAGTTTGTCCATTGTGTCTAATTTAATAAATAGTTTAATCATATTATTTACTTTTATTTTAATATAAGATATTATAAAGATATAAAGAATAAAATCAAAATTAATATGAAATGAAAATAAGGAGGAAAAAATATGGATTTTCATGCAAATGATTTAGATGGTGTTTACACTACTTTAAGTGAATTAAATACACTAGCAGTAAATGATGGAGTAACCATGGAAACAAATTTAAAAAATGTAATTGATAATTTACAAATACATTGGAAAGGAAATGATGCATCAGGACATATTAATAATTTAATGGATGTATGCACTAGTTTAAATGCAATTATAAATAATATAATGATGGTTGCACATAATGTTAGTATGCCAATAGTAAATGCTCAACAAATTAGAAATTCAAATGGTGGTCTTGGAGATGTTGGATCAATAATACCTTATAATCAACAAGCACCATTAACATTTCAAAAATTGGAAGCCACAACTGAATATTATGTTGATCCAATTATGGCTCCAAAAGATCATTTAAATTTATGTAATATGTGTGAATCATTTACAACTTTTTGTAATAAATTTTCTCAATATAAAGAAGAATTAATGAATAATTGGATATCAGGAACAAATAGAGAAAAAATGGTATCAGATTTTACTGAATTTGAATCAAACGTTTTTAATTATCAAAAAAAAATAAATGAAGCAAGAGATAATTTAGGAATAGCAATATCTAATTTAAAACAACTTTAAAATTAAAGGAAAACAAAATGAATATAAATGATTCAAATCAAATTAACATATTATCAACAAAAATGCAAAGAATACAACAAAACATAGATAAATATAAAAAAATAGTTAATTATTTAACTGATTTAAATAGTGATTTATCTAATATAAGTGGTAAAATTAAAAATGCTATTACTGGATGTTTAAATGGTGGTTTTAATGATAAAGGTAATCCCTTTGGAAATGGATTAATGGAAGAAACATTAAATTCTGTAAATTACAATATTAGTGAAATTAACACATTAATTTCAAAGAATACCAAACAAATTAATCAATTAGAAAGTGAAATAAGTATTATAAAAGAAAAAATAAAACAAGAAAAAGATAGATTAATATTATCTGATGTATAGGTGAGGACAAATGTTTCAATATGATGAAAATTTATTTAAAGAGGTTTGGAAAAACATTAATGATTCTTTAAATATTATTAATTCTAAGGAAAGAGTTTTAAATGAATTACAAAATTGTGATAATTTAGAATGTGAAAGTGATATTTTAAAATTAGTTTCAAGTTCAAAACAAATTCAAAAAAATCTTGAAGATTTGAATGATAAAATTAAAAATACACTTAATATTGCTAATAATAATTCATTTGTATCACCATTAACTGAAAATAATGAATTTAATATTTCTTTTGAATTATTAAAAGAATTAATGGAAATTGCTAATGCAGACTCTCAAATTAATTTATCTGGAATATTTGCAAATTTTACAGATTATCAAAATATAATGTTATCTAATTTAAGTTTTTTTGAATTGTTTTTTAGAGATAATGAAAATATGTTAAAGGGAAAAACAATTGAAGATTTGTTTTTAGAAACTTATGATGTTAATAATAATTATACTATAAATGATTATATTTCATTTTCACTTGATACAGATAAAATTATATCTTTAAATGATGTAGATAATAGAAATAAATATCTTAATTTATTTTTAGGAAAAATGGTACTTAATGGTTTTGTAAATATAAAAATAAATGAACTTGTTAATGGTGAAGATAGTTTTGATGCTATAATTTTTACTGATCAAAATGATGATACATTAGTTTATTTTTCTTGTACAGATTTATATGAGTTTGATGATTATTTATATGATGCTTATCCAATACTAAATACATTTTCAAATTTAGGTAAATCAATAGGAGAGGTTGCTAATGCTGAAAAAATATATAAATCACAGCAAAGACAAGCCTTAGAATTAGTGAAAAAATATTTATCAAATGATAATTCAAAAGTTAATATAGGTGGTTTTTCATTAGGAGGAAGTCTTGCTGAATATTCTTATTTTTCATTATATGGAAATAATAATTTGAATAATTTAGTGCTATTTAATCCATTTCATGTAGAAGTTAATAAAAATGATTTAACTGATGCTTTTAATAAAGAAAAAATTAAAATATATGCAGCCGAAGGAGATGCTGTTTCAACCGTATTAAATTATGATATATATAAAGAATATACTACTCCTGTATATATAGATTATCAAGATGTAATATCAAAAGGAAAAGAATTAGCAATATCAGATAATAATTTATTAAATCGAATAAGTACAAATTTAAAAAATATTTATTGTGATAATTTGATAAATTCTTGTAATGATTTATCTGAAAGATTTTATTTTAAATATTATCCTGCTCCTCAAGTTGGACTTTATCTTAAAGGAGTTTCTGAAATAGCAGAGGAAATGAAAAAGTATGATGTTAATTCTCAGGAATATATATCATTATTAGCACAATGCAGTGATAAAGCTGAGCCAATTTTAAATATAGTAGGAGATGTTATCGATGTTGATTTGGATTTAAGTTTTATAGAAAAATTTGAATATGTTGAAATCCTTTTTTCAGGAGTTCATATGCCATATTCAGTTGAAGTTAGTAAAACAACATCTTTTGATTCAACAGGTAAAACTTTATCTACAATAAATGGTGTTGATGTTGAGTATCCTTCATTTGAAGAGACATCTAGCTTAATATTTAGTTCAAATATTTATGATGAAATAAAAGATTTAACGTACAATATTGGCGAGGTACAAGATGAATATAAAGAATTAAAAGAAAGTGAAGAATATAGAATATTAGAAGAAAGACTAAGACAATAATTTAGGGAGGAAATATTTATGTTTGATTTATTACCAATTGGAAGCATAGTTAAACTAAAAAATGGAAATGTTAAGTTAATGATAATAGGATATTGCCAAAATATAAAAGAAGATAAAATAAAAGAAAATGATTATGTTGCTTGTATATATCCTTTAGGAATTATTAGTATGAAAAATTTATTAGCATTTAAACATGAACAAATTAATGAAATTATAGTTTTAGGATCAACAAGTGATGAATTTGAAACTCTAAAAAACATTTTAAAAAATAAAGTTGAAGATAAAAAAGATTGATATTGAAAGGCAAAAATGAAGGAAGAAAATAACGTAAACAATGAATGGATAGGTTGGGATGATATAGATAAGGTATGTAATTCTATTTATCCTAATCAAGAACCATTGCATTATGGAACTATTGTTAAATATTATTTAGGAGGAAAAGATCCAATAGATGGAATTAGTATTTATGATGCTGGCAGTTATTATCACTTTGTAACATATGGTTTTTCTGAATTATATGAGAAGAAAAGTGATAATAAAGATGTTAGTGGATTTGGATTTGAATTAACTTTTAAATTAAAGAAATATGATGATATTGATGAGAAAGAATTAAAAAATGTATGTATTATATTACAAGATATTGCAAGATATGTTTTTGAAACTAAAAATATAATTAAAACATATGAATATATTTATACAGGTCAAACTGATGGTATGGATATAGAGCATAAATCATCTATTGTTGCCTTTGTAACTATTGAAGATAATTTATTTAAAACTATTAATACGGTAAATGGCAAATTACAATTTATTGAATTAATAGGTATTACAAACAATGAACTACAACAAATATTAAATAAAGTTAAACCTCGACAAGAAATAATTAATGAAATTGTATCTAAATACGGAGATATCACAGATTATAAAAGATAATTAAAACTGTTCTTAAAACTTAAAGAGAAATTAATCTCTTTTTTTGTGCAATAGGAAAGTTATGCTAAAAACCAAAAAATGCTTAATAAAAATACAACAATAAAGCGACTTTTAAATTTTAAAAAATATATATGTTTAAATTAATAAATAAAAAATTAAAAATCGTTTGACATAAAAAAATATATATGTATAATATTTTTAAGGGAGGTATTATATGAAGAATTTACATATTGAAAATAAAGCAGTAGAATTAATGAAAGATAATGAACTTATCTTAGATAAAGAGGAAAGTAAAAAGATGACTGGTTTAGCATCTATTGATAAGCCATGGGAAAAATGGTACAAGGAAAGTGATAAAAATATAGAAATACCAAGCATTAATTTTTATGATTTCTTTAAAAGTCAAATAAATAGTTATTCTAATACAAATTTATTAGATTTTATGGGAAGTATTTCTTATAATCAAGAACAAATAGAAAAAGAAGTTGATAACTATATTAAGATGTTTACTAAAATGGGAGTTAAAAAAGGTGAGAAAGTATCTTTTATGTTTATAAATACTCCTGAGGTTGTTTTTATGATTCAGGCTTTAATTAAAATGGGAGCAGTTAGTAATTTAATTAAATTTGATGAATCACCTGAACGTATTAATTTTTCTTTAAAATTAGCAAAGTCAAAACATTTTATAGTTTCAGAAGTACCATTTATTATTGAAAATTCATTAAAAGCAATTAATATGGATAATGATGTTTCTAAAATAATATCAGTTCCAGTAGCATATTCTCTTGGAGATAAACTTAGTAAACTACCTAAAAATGATATGATAGTGCCATTTAATGAAGTAAAAGAAAATAATGATGATGTATTAACACAAACAGTGTCAAATAATCCAGATGATACAGTTGTAATTGCATATACTGGGGGATCAACTGGTAATCCAAAAGGAGTAGAATTAACTAATAAAAATTTAATTGCTATGACCCTAGGTTTAAAACATAGTAATTTTGGTTTTGAACAAGGGAAAACATCTATGAATATTTTACCACCTGCAATTGCTTATTACTTAAATGCAACTATTGGATTAATGGTTTGTGGTGTTAAAGTAATTTTAGTACCAGATTTTAAAATAGAAGAATATCCAAATTTAATAGATAAATATAAACCAAATATTATTTATTCTGGACCAATTCTTTTAAAAGCAATGGCAAAATCAAATGTAAGTGATTTTAGTTATTTAACATCTCCTTGTTCAGGTGGAGATAAATTATTAGTAAATGAAGAAGAAGAAATAAATTTAGAATTTAAAAAAAGAGGAGCTCTAGCAGTTCAACAAGGTTATGGAGCAAGTGAAGAAACAGCTGTTGCAACATGTAATCCATACAATATGAGAAAAGTTGGAAGTATAGGAATTCCTATTAATGGTGTTTCTATGGCTATGTTTGAGTATCGTACAGATAAAGAAATTCCTTATGGAAAAAACTTAAAAGGAGAAATTTGTTTAACTGGTCCAACAGTTATGAAAGGATACTTAGAAAATAAGGAAGCAACTAATCACGTTTTAATGAAACATAGTGATGGTACTATTTGGGTTCATTCAGATGACTTTGGAATAATGGATGAAGATGGTTTTATTTTCCATAAAGGAAGAGCTAAAAGAATGTTAACAAGAAATGGTGGCAAAGTTTGGCTTGCTGATATTGAAGAAATTGCTAAAACTCTACCTTTCATAGACGATGTATGTGCTTGTAAACTAGATGATGAAATAGAAAGAGAAGTACCGGTTTTACATGTAGTATTTAAAGAATCTAATTTAGATGAACAAGAAATGATAGAAATATTAAATAATTTAATTAAAGAAAAATGTCAAGCAACATTTGTTCCAAAATACTATATAATTAAAGAAAGTTTACCTTATACAGAAACAAATAAAAAGTTAAATTTCAAACTACTTGATAGTGAAGATATATTAGATAGTAGTAATTATAATATTCAAGGTAATATTATTAAACCAATTCAAAAAGTAAAAATTAAGAGAAATTAATCTCTTTTTTTCTTGTTGTTTTAAAAAATATTTTATATAATTAAAATAGGTGATATAATGGAAAGTTTTTATTTTACTATTTACGGTTTAGTATTTTTAATTTTATTAATAATAATTTATTTTCCTAAAAAGAAGATAAAATTATTAGAAAACAGTATTTATTCTATCTTAATTATTGCTACTTTAATATGCAGTTTAACTGAGGTAATAGCCTTTATACTTGTTAAAAATAATATACCATCTAATTCACTTTTATACTTATATACTTTAAAAATATTATTTTTAGGATTTTTATCCTGGTTATATTTTTTTAGTTTATATGTAATTATTACAAGTGTTAAAAATAATGAAAATGAGAATAAATTAAAAAAAATAATTAATAAATCTCTTTATGGATTTGGAATTATTTCATTATTAATAGTGTTTTTACCGATTATTATTACAAATAAAAATGGTATGTTATTACCAAGTGGTCCAGCTGTTAATTTATTATATATCATTGCATTTATTTGTATTATTATGATGTTATTTACTTTCTTTAAAAATGTAAAAAAATTTAAGGATAAAAAATATGTTCCTTTATATTTATTAATAATATTATTTTCTTTTGTTATAGTTATTCAGAATATATTTCCTAGTTTATTACTTATAAATCCGTCTTTTGTTTTAATTACCTTTGTCATGTATTTTACAATAGAAAATCCAGATGTTAAAATGAATACAGAACTTGCTAAAAATAGAAATTTAATTCAAAATGCTATGGAAGAAAAAAATAACTTTTTATTTATTGTTTCAACATCTCTTAGAAATACAATTAATAATTTAAATGAATTAAGTTTAAATGTTATTAAAAAAGATAGTAAAGGTCTTTTTAAAGAAGATTTATTGGAAATTAATAATGAAATTAAGTATTTATCTTTTACAATAAATGATGTTTTAAATGTATCAACTATGGATATAAATGAAATTAAAATAATAGAAAATAAATATAATTTGAAAAAATTAATAGAAAAAATTAAATTAGTAAATAAAGCAAAAGTTAATGATAATTTAAATTTTAGAGTAGAATTTAGTTCATCTTTACCAGATTATTTTTATGGTGATAAAACATTATTATCCTTAGTTATTACTTCTTTACTTAATAATGCTTTTAAGTATACTGAAACTGGTTTTGTTGAACTTAGAATAAATGGTATAGTTAAATATGATATGTGTAGATTAATTATTACAATTGAAGATTCAGGATGTGGTATTAGTATTTCTGATATAAATAACTTGTTAACTGATAAAAATATAACTAAGAAAGAACTTGAGAGATTAGATACTAATGATTTAAATATTAATTTAATTAAAAAAATTATTAAGAAAATGGGAGGATACTTTATTATTAAAAGTAAAGTAGGATTTGGAACTGAGGTTAAGTTTGTTTTAGATCAAAAAATAATAGGTCATAATGATAATAATAATATTATTATAAATAATAATAAAGTATTGGTTGCAACAAGTGATATTAATTTATTTAAGATTATAAATAAATACTTAGAAAATAATTATTTAGTAGAAAAATCTTTATATGAACAAGATATAATTGATAAAATAAAAAATAAACAAGAATATAAATATATTTTAATAGATGATAATCTAGATACTAGAGCTTTACCTATTTTAAATAAAATAAAAACTTTAAATAATAAAATACCTATTATAGTTATTTTAGATAAAGATACATCTGTTATTAAAAAGCAATTTTTAAAAGATGGTTTTAGTGATTATATATTAAGAAGTAATATAGAAAGTGATATTAAAAAACTTTTATAGTGATAATTAATAAATAAAATTTAAAATTATTTGACATGTAAAAATAAATATGTATAATATTTTTAAGGGAGATTTTATATGAAGAATTTACATATTGAAAATGAAGCAGTAGAATTATTAAAAAATGAAAGTGTTGTTTTAGATAGAAAAACAAGTAAAAAAATGGTAGGTTTAGCATCTATTGATAAACCTTGGTTAAAATATTACAGAGAAGGTGTTGAAAAGGAATTTGTTCCAAGTGATTTAATTTATGAAGATATTTTAAAAAGTGCTAGTACTATTCCTAATGTAGTAGCAATTAAATATTTTAATCGTAATATTACGTATTTAGAACTTGCTAAAAATATTATTGCAGTAAGAAATGCTTATAGTAAAATGGGAATTAAAAAAGGAGATGCAGTTGCATTTACTACTCCCACTTTACCAGAAGTAATTTATTCTTTCTTAGCTCTAAATTCCTTAGGAGCAATCTCTTGTTTTATCGATCCAAGAACTGGGGCTGAAAGGATTAAAAAATGTTTAAAAAGTTGTAATGCTAAAACTCTTATAACAATTGATTTAGCTCTTCCTTTAATTGATAGAATAGTAGAAGACACTAATGTTAGAGAGATTATTTCTTTATCAGCAACTAATTCTTTAGCGAATGGTTTAAATTATGTATATCGAGGAAAAGATGCAATTGAATCTTTCTTTAAAAAGAAGACTTTAAAAAATAGTTATATTAATTGGCCTAAGTTTTTTAAAGATGGGAAGAATTTTAGTTCTAAACCAGTTAATTATGAAGAAAAAATGCCAACAGCAATTGTATATACTAGTGGAACTAGTAGTGATCCTAAGGGAGTTATTGTTAGTAATGATGCTTTAAATGCTCTTGCTTATCAATATGAATTATCAGGTGTTGAACATTATCCTGGTGATAAATTTTTAAATGTTATGCCACTTTTCTTATTATATGGACTTGCTTGTGGAGTTGTCATGCCACTTAAACTTGGAATGACTAATATTGTAGTTCCTCAAGTAGATTTTTCTAAAATTGGGGATTTAGTTTTAAAATATAAACCAAAGTATTTCATGTTAAATCCAATTTTATTTGATAATTTAAGAAAATCAAAGGCTATGGAAGGTGCTGATTTATCTCAAATTGTAAGTGCTGGGGTAGGAGGATCAGGAATAACTCCTAATCAAGAAATAGATGATAATTTATTCTTAGAATCTCATGGCTGTAAAAAGCGTTTAGGAAAAGGTTATGGAGCAACTGAGGGTGGTTCTGCTCTTGTTGCTGTAACTTCAAATGAAACTGATGCTCTTGGGAGTGCTGGAGTTCCACTTCCTTTGAATACTGTTTCAATTTTTAAATATGATTTAGATGAAGATGGAGAAATAATTAGAAGTGATGAAGAACTTTCTTATAATCAAGTAGGAGAAATTTGTGTAACTGGTCCTACTTTAATGACATCATACTTAAATAATCCTGAATTAACGGAAGAAGTATTAAGAAAACATAAAGATGGTAAAACTTGGCTTCATACAGGTGATTATGGAACTATGAACGAAGATGGAAAATTATTTGTTGGTAATAGAATAGGTAGAATGATAATTACTCCTGATTCTCATAATGTTTACTTACCACCAATAGAAGAAGTAATTTCAAAACATAAAGATGTTGAAGAAGTTGCTGTTGTTGGACGTGATGCACCTGGTTTTGAAAAAGGAAAAAGACCAAAGGCTGTAATAGTTTTAAAAAACAATGTTGATAAATACAAGTTAGTTCAAGAATTACTTGAAATGCAACAAACCGAACTTCCTGAAAGAGATGTTGCATATTATTATGAATTCTTAGATAAAATGCCAGTTGCTTTATCTGGAAAAATTGATTATAAAAAATTAGAAAAAGAAATAACAGGAGAATTAATTGAACCAGAAGTTAAAATATCTAGTTTAATAAAACAAAAAACTTTAAAAAAATAATTATAAATATATATCATTTCCTTAATTTATGATACAATTAAACTAAGGAAGTGATTTTTTTATGAATATAGGTTTTACTTTTTCAACATGTAGTCTCTTTTATAGTATTTTATTAACTATTATGTATTTTTCTAAAAAAAGACTTAATCGAGTAGAAAATAAAATCTATGGGAGTTTAATAATTTGTAATTTAATAGGCGTAATACTTGCAGTTTCTTGTTATTATACAATCAATAATATGGATAATATGCTTTTTCTAAATTATATAGTATCTAAATCTTTATTAATATATTATCTTGCTTGGATTACTATTTTTACGATTTATGTTTTTGTTATTTCATATCAAAAGAAAGCAAGAAATGAAGAAGAAAAAAATAAAAATATTAAAAAAATATCTAAATTATTTATAATTTTATTTTTCTTAATAGCCATTCTTGTTTGTATTTTACCTTTATATTTTTATAATACAAATGGAATAATTTATTCTTATGGACCAAGTGCTAATTTACTTTATGTTGTAATACCTCTTTATATAATTAGTTTCTTCTTATATATGGTAAAAAATCTTAAATATTTAAGAAGTAAAGAATATATTCCTTTATTTGTATTTATTCTAATAGGTACGATTGTAACAATTATTCAAAAATTAAATCCAGGTTTATTATTAATGACAGCCATGGAAACGTTTATTACTATGCTTATGTATTTTACAATTGAAAACCCAGATGTTAAAATGATTGCTGAATTAAATAAAAATCGTAGTTTAATTAATAGAACTTTACAAGAAAAATCAAATTTCTTGTTTGTAGCATCAAATAAAGTTACAAATCCTTTAAAAAAAATAATTGATATAACAAATGATACAACTGGTACAAAACAAGAATTAGAAGAAAAAGTAAAAGAAGTAAATAATTTATCAAGATGCTTATCTTTTACGGTTAATAATATCATGAATGTTTCAACAATGGATTCTAATAATATAAAAGTATATAATAATAGTTATAATCCAAGATTATTAATAGAGAAAATAAAACTTAAAAAAGAAAAAGAAGTTAGTAGTAATATTGATTTAAGATTTAATATTAGTAATACTTTACCAAATACTTTATATGGAGATAAAACTTTACTTGAAATAGTTATAGAATCTCTTATAAATAATGCTATTAAAAATACCAAGGAAGGTTTTATTGAAATAACTTTGGATGTAATAGTTAAATATGATATGTGTCGTATAATATTTGTAGTAGAAGATTCAGGATGTGGAATGTCGATTGATAAAGTTAATTATTTATTAACAATCGATGAAGAATTAAATGAAGAAGAACTTAAAAGATTAGATACAAATGATGTAAATATTAATACTATTAAAAAAATTATTAAGAAAATGGGGGGATATTTTACTTTAAAAAGTGAAGATAAAAAGGGAAGTGAAGTTAAGTTTGTCCTAGATCAAAAAATTGAAAATCCTATAAAACTTAATTTAAACAGTAATAATGAAATACTTGTAGCATCAAACAATTTAGAACTTACTAATAAAATAGCTAAGATATTAGAAAATAAAGATTATATTGTTGATAATTCTATTTATGCAAATGATATCTTTGATAAAATTAAATCAGGTGAAAAGTATAAATATATTATAATAGATGATAGTATTGAAGAAAGAGCTTTACCTATTTTAAATAAATTAAAAAATATAAATGGTTTTAAAACACCGGTTATTGTTATTTTAAATGATGATACAAGTTTTATAAAAAAACATTTCTTAGAAGATGGTTTTAGTAATTATATCTTAAAAAGTAGCATGAAAGAAGATATAGAAAGGATATTTAAATAATGTATTTTAAAAAGATTGAAACAGAAAGATTATATTTATCACCTACAAATGTAGATGATGCAGCAAAATATGTAGAGTGGTTAAATAATCATGAAATAAGTAAATATTTAGGGGGAACATCAAGAATTTATACCTTAGATGGTGAGAAAAAATGGATAGAAGAAACTAACCAAAATGGTTATGTCTTTGCAATTGTTAGTAAAGATAAAGATAAATTAATAGGTAATTGTGGTTTTGTTACCTTGGATAAATTTAAAGGAAATGCTGAGATTGGAATATTTATAGGAGATAATGACTATTTAGGAAAAGGTTATGGAACCGAAGTATTAAAAGCCTTAGTAAAATATGGTTTTGATCATTTGCTTTTAAATAATATAATGTTAAAAGTATTTTCCTTTAATGAAAGAGCTATTAAAAGTTATAAAAAAGTTGGTTTTAAAGAATTTGGTAGACGTCATAAGTGTTATAATATAGAAAATACCTGGTATGATGAAATTTATATGGAAATATTAAGAGAAGATTTTTATAAAGAATAAAAAGTAAATATTTGGTTAACCTAGTACTGGTGATATTATGTCTTTAAAAATGGTTGTTATAAAAGGGTGTATTGCAGTTATCTATTTATTTTTAGTAATTAAAACTCTTGGTAAAAAACAAATAAGTGAATTAAATATATTTGATTATATAATAGGTTTATCTCTTGGAAATATTGCAGCTGAAATGACAGTTAATGATGAAATTACTATAATAGAAGGATTAATTTCTATGACTATATATGGAGTGTTTTCTTTATTTGTTTCTTATATTACTAGTAAAAGTATTTTAGCAAGACGTTTTATAACTGGTTTTCCTGTTGTTTTAATAGAAAACGGGAAAATTAGTAAAGAACAATTAACTAAGTGTAAAATTGATATAAATGATTTATTACAAGATGCAAGAGAAAGTGGTTATTTTAATATAACTGAGATTAACTATGCAATTATGGAACCAAGTGGTAAAATTAGTTTTTTACCAAAATCTAAGTATCAACCAATAACTCCAAATGATATGAAATTAAAAGTAGATGAAAACAAATTAACGGCTAATTTAGTAATAGATGGTAATATCATGCTTGAAAATATTAAAGCCATTGGTCATGATAGAAAATGGTTAGAAAAAAGGCTTAATAATTTAGGTTATAATGATTTTAGTAAAATATTATTAGTAACTTGTGATGAAAAAGAACAACTTACAGTTTACAAAAATGATGAGAATGTTTCAAAAAGTGTTTTAGAATAACACTTTTTTAATATAATTATTAGTGTTAACTGTAAAGTTTAAAAATCATAAAATATTAATTATAAGGTTAAAATTAATAAATAAAAATATCAAAAAAGTTCTTGAAAAAAATAGGTAACTATGATATATTATGTACGAAGTAATTTATTACTTTAATAACTTCTTGGCTTTTTTAAGTCCATTAGTCCAAAAGGAGGTGTAATAATGCGTAATTATGAACTTATGTTTGTTGTAAGACCAACATTAGAAGAAGAAGCAACTTTAAGTCTAGTAGCAAATATTAAAAATATTCTTGAACAACAAAACGTTAAACTTGTATCTGAAAAGAATATGGGTCGTCGTGAACTTGCTTATGAAGTAAAAGGATTCAAGAATGGTAATTACTTTTTATTAGTTGTTGAGGCAACACCTGATGCTGTTAAAGAATTTGATCGTGTTGCAAACATTAATGAAGATATCATAAGACATATCGTTGTTAAAGTAGAAAAATAGGAGTAATTTATGAACAAAGTGTTTTTAGTAGGTAGATTAACCAGAGATTTTGATGTTAGATATGGGGCTAGTAATAATGCTGTTGCTAGATCAAGTCTTGCTGTTGATAGACAATTCACTAATCAAAATGGTGAAAGAGAAGCAGATTTTATTAACATTGTTGCTTTTGGTAATCGTGCTGAAACTATGAAAAAATATTTAGTTAAAGGAAGTCAAATTGCTATTAGTGGTCGTATACAAACAGGATCATACGATGGATCAGATGGTAAAAAGGTTTACACAACTGATGTTGTAGTTGATGAATTTCAATTCTTAGATAGTAAGTCTTCAAGAGAAGCAAATAGTAGTACTCAAAGTGCTCCTAGTGATGTAACTCCATATGACTTTACTGATAATTCATCTAATATTGAACCAGATCCATTTAAAGATTTTGGAGATAAAATTGAAGTAGATGATAGCGATTTACCTTTCTAGTTAGGAGGATAAAATGGCAGAATTTTATAGAAAAAAGAAAAAAGTATGTTTTATGTGTACAACAGGTAAAGATATTAACTATAAAGATGTAGATGTTTTAAAGAAATACATCAATGATAAAGGAAAAATCTTACCTCGTCGTGTAACAGGTGCATGTGCTAAACATCAAAGACATATAGCAGAACAAATTAAAAAAGCTCGTGCAATTGCATTACTTCCATATACAAATAAATAGGATAACTTCTATTTATTTTTTTAGTTTTAAAGTGTAAATAAAATAATTTTAAAAAAGTAAGTTATATTAAATTAATATAGAAAAGAAAAAATATGATATTATTTTTAAATAATTTCGTATTTTTTTGACTATATACCAAGTATATTGTATTATATAGTTAAAGGAATATTTATTATGAACTATGAAATAAGAAAAATAAAAAAAGATGATTGCAAAAGTGTTAGTCATGTAGTTACTATATCTTGGAATGAAACGTATAAAAAAATAGTTCCTAAATGGTTTTTAGATGAATTAAAGAAAAACGAAAAAGAAAGAGCAAATCAAATGCTTGTTGATTTCGAAAATAATAATTACTTAGTTTTAGAAATTAATGGAGAAGTAGTTGGTTTTGTATGGTATGGTAAGGCAAGTGATGATTATAAAAATTATGGGGAAATTAAAGCATTATACATTATAAAAAAATACCAAGGAAACGGTTTTGGAAAAAAGTTAGTTAATGAAGCAATCAAAGAATTAAAGCAAATGAATTTTAATAAAATGATAATTTCTTGTCTTAAAGAAAACCCTACTAATGAATTTTACAAGCATATGGGCGGAATATATCTAAAAGATCGTGAATTTAAAAGGTTAAAATTACTTGAAAATATATATTATTTTGATATTTAAAAAAAATTATGTTCTAATTTAAATAGGATAACTTCTATTTATTTTTTTTTGATTTTGTGGTAAAATAATTTTACCAAGGAGGTTTTTATGCAAGTCATATTTTTAAAGGATTTAAAAGGACAAGGAAAAAAAGGGGAAATAAAAGAAGTAAGTGATGGGTATGCAATTAACTTTTTAATAAAAAAAGGATATGCCTTAAAGAAAACTGAGGGTAGTTTGAAAAAACTAAATGAAAGTATTAAAGAATCTAATTTAAAAGATGAAGAAAATAGGAAAGTGGCTTTAAAACTAAAAGAAAAATTAGAAAATGTTACAATTGATATTTTAGTTAAAGAAAAAAATGGTCGTATGTTTGGAAGTGTTAGTACTAAAACAATTAAAGAAGAACTTGATAAATTAGGTTATAAATTTGATAAAAAGCAAATTGAAACTGAAAGTATTAATACTCTTGGTGTGCATTTAGTTACAATTAACCTATACAAGGATATTAAAGGAACTATAAAAGTTCATACTAAGGGTTAATATGTTAAGAGGTGTACCAAATAGTAACGAGGCTGAACAAGCAGTTTTGAGTACAATGTTTTTATCTAAAAACGCCCTTGATAAAGTATTTGAAACAGTTACCGAAACAGCCTTTTACAATGATAATAATAGAAAAATATTTAATGGTTTAAAAAGATTATATGATAAAAATATTCCTATTGATATGACGACTATTACTAATGAATTAAAATCTACTAATGATTTAGATAGCATGGGAGGAGTTATTTATTTAACTGAGGTATTAAATACGGAATCAACTGCTGCTAATGTAGATTATTATTTAAAAATAATAGCCGATGATGCTCTTTTAAGAAGATTAATTGAAGTATCAAATGATATTAATCAAATGGGATATGATACTACTCAAAATGTAGGAGAAACCTTAGATGAGGCGGAAAGAAAAATACTTAGTATTGTAAAAGATAAAAGATCAACTGAATTTCAAAATATTAAAGATGTAGTAAATAGAGTTCAAAAAAACTTACAAACTTTGGCTGAAACTAAGGGAGATATTACAGGTATTCCAACAGGTTGGATTGATTTAGATAAAATAACATCAGGACTTCATGAAAATCAATTAATAATAATAGGAGCAAGACCTGCTATGGGAAAAACTGCTTTTGCTCTTAATTTAGCAACAAATGTTGCAACTTCAACTGGTAAAACTGTTGCTTTATTTAATCTTGAAATGGGATCAGAGCAACTTGCTAATCGTATGTTATCATCTCTTGGACAAATTGAAGGTTATAAATTTATGAGTGGTAAACTTAATAATAATGATTATGTAAAGTTTAATGAAGCATTAAGTCAACTTGAAGATACAAATATTTATATAGATGATACTCCTGGTATTACAATAGGTGAAATAAGATCAAAATGTCGTCGTTTAAAAACAAGTGAATCAGGACTTGATTTAGTAATAATTGATTATTTACAATTAATATCAGGTGGAAAGAATTATGGTGCTAATCGTCAACAAGAAGTATCAGACATATCTCGTGCTTTAAAGATGCTTGCAATGGAGTTGAATATTCCAGTTATTGCCCTTTGTCAATTATCAAGAACAGTAGAATCACGTGAAGATAAACGACCACTTATGAGTGATTTAAGGGAATCAGGTTCAATTGAACAAGATGCTGATATTGTAGCTTTCTTGTATAGAGATGATTATTATAATAAAGCAGCTAGAACTGATAATAATACAAGTTTAAGTGAGTTAATAATTGGAAAACATAGAAATGGAACAACTGGAACAATTAATTTATTATTTAAAAGAGATACAAGTACCTTTTTGAACTTTACCAAAGAAGGAGATGCTAATGGATAAAAAAAATAATATAGTGGGAATATTAATTGCTTTAATTTTAAGTTTTATAATTACTTTTTTGACAAATAATCCTAAAATTTTTAAAGCAAATGTACCAACTGAGTCTTATCGTGTTTACTTAAAAGGAGAGTCAATCGGTTTAATAAAATCTGAAAGTGAATTAAATAATTATATAAATGAAAAACAACAAGATTTAAAAGAAAAATATAATGTTGAAAAGATATACATACCAAATGATATAAATGTTGTTAAAGATATAACTTATGAAAATAATTTAATGAGTGTAAGTAGTATTTATAATATAATAAATGAAAAATCTCCATTTACTGTAAAAGGATATGTATTTACAATTGATAAAACTAAATCAACAGATTACGTTGAAGGAAGCGATGAAGATCCTAATAAAAGTGAAGATACCAAAGAAAAAATAATTAAAATAAATGTTTTAGATAAAAATTTATTTAAAGATTCGGTTAAAAAAACAGTTTTTTCCTTTGTAACTGAGGAAGAATATGAAAATTTTATCAATGAAACTCAAAATACTATTATAGATACAGGTGAAATTATAGAATCACTTTATATAGAAGATTATATTACTAGTAAAGAGGCATATATTCCAGTTAATGAAAAGATTTATACTAATGAAGAAGAATTAACCCAAGTTTTGTTATTTGGAAGTGATAAAAACATGTCAACTTATACAGTTACCAAAGGTGATACCTTAGAAAGTGTTGCTGAGGCTAATAAGATGAACGTTAATGAACTTTTAATTGCAAATGCAAATTTAAGAAGTGAAAATGCTTTACTTTATGAAGGTCAAAATTTAATTGTTGGAGTGATGAATCCTTTATTTTCAATGATAGAAGTTAAACACGTTGTATCAGATCAAAGTGTTAGTTATAAAACAGAATATATATATGATAATTCTCAATATGTTGGATATCAACAAGTTAAAACTCAGGGAAGTAATGGAGTGATAAGAGTAACTCAAAAAGTAAAATCAGTTAATGGAGAAACTATCAATGCTTTAATTTCAGAAAGTGTTGAAATTAAACCAGTTGTAAATGAAGTAATAGTTAAAGGTGGTAAAAGACCAACCATTGTTTCAGCTGGTAATTGGGGATGGCCTACTAATATTCCATATATTATAACAAGTAATTATGGTTGGCGTTGGGGTAGACTTCACCGTGGCGTTGATATTTCAGGAACTGGTTATGGTTCACCTATTTATGCTGCAAAAGCAGGAATTGTTGTTGATGTTAGTTATCATAATTCATTTGGTTTCTATGTTACAATAAATCATCAAAATGGTTATTATTCAAGATATGAACATATGGCTAATTTATCAAGATATGTAAAACCAGGTGATTATGTTAAAATGGGAGATACAATAGGAGATATGGGAAATTCAGGTGCTAGTCAAGGAACACATTTACACTTTGAAATATGGGATGGATATCCATATAAATCTGGAAGTAATAGTTTTAACCCATTACTATTCTACTAATGAAAGTAATTATTTTAGGAAGTGGTTCAAAAGGAAATTCAACTCTTTTGATAACTGACACCAAAAAAGTATTAATTGATGTTGGATTTTCTTATCCTAAAACCAAATTAATTCTAGAAAAATATAACTATAAACCAAGTGATATAGATTTTGTTTTAATTACGCATAGCCATAAAGATCACGTTGCAGGACTTGCTAGTTTTATTAAAAGAGAAAAAAAGTTTGTTTATATTCCGAAAGGTATGTTTAAAGAAATCAATAAAATGGTAAATGCAGATTATATAATGCCAGTTGTAACTAAAACCTTTATAATTGATGATTTAAAAATTACTCTTTTACCAACTTCTCATGATGCTACTTCCTCAGTGGGCTTTTTAATTGAAGACTCCAAATCTCTTGTTTATATGACTGATACTGGTTATATTTCTAAAAGCAATTTATCTTTAATGCATGATAAAAACTTATATATTTTAGAAAGTAATCATGATGTAAAAATGCTAATGGAAGGACCATATCCATATATTTTAAAACAAAGAGTAGTAAGTGATTCTGGACATTTATCAAATGAAATGACCGGTAATTATTTAAAAGAATTAATTGGAACTGATACTAAGGAAATAGTTCTTGCTCATTTAAGCGAAACTAATAACACCGAAGAACTAGCCTTAAAAACGGTAAATGATATTTTAAATACAAATATAGAAGTTCAAGCTGCAAGACAAGAAAGTGAGTTGGTCGTAACTGTATGATAAAAATAATTTGTATTGGTAAAATCAAAGAAAATTATTTAAAAGAAGCAATTCTTGAATATAAAAAAAGAATAACAAAGTATGATAAAATTGAAATATTAGAATTACCAGATTATGACTATGATTTAAAAAAGACATTAGAAACTGAAAGTAATAATATTCTAAAAAATATAAATTTAAAAGATTATAATATTTTACTTGATATAAATAGTAATACTTATACAAGTCTAGAACTTGCAAATAAAATTGATAAAATTAGAAGTATAAATCATAATATTACTTTTATAATAGGTGGTTCATACGGAGTAGATGAAAGAGTAAAGAATATAGTTCAAGAAAGAATATCATTTTCTAGTTTAACATTTCCCCATCAATTATTTAGAGTAATTTTACTAGAACAAATTTACCGTTCATTTAAAATAATAAATCACGAAGAATATCATAAATAATATTCTTTTTTATTGCAATTGATTTTTAATTCATATATAATTAAGATAAAAGGTAGGATATATGAAAGAAAAAAGTTTAAAAGTTTTAGTTATTGTATTAACTATATTAGTACTTGGTTTAAGTGGTTTTATTGTCTATGACAAGGTTTTAAATAATAAAAATACTAATAATAATAAAAATAATAAACAAGAAGAAAAAAAATATAAATTAAATGTTTTTGTTGATAATCGTGATAATTTATGTGATGAAGAAAGTGATACTTGCTCTTTAAAATATACTCTTTATGTTCCAGAAGAAAATGCAAAGGTGTTAGCAATAGGTTTTATCGATCATCAAAATTCAAGTAGTAATATATTGTTTGGAAACGAAGATGTTTACTTTGCTGAAATGAAAAAAGAGAATAATAATATTAAAAAAACAAATTTAAAAAATATTTATGATGAATATTATATTATTGAAAATTATTCAAGTGAAGAAATAGGTATAGGATATAAAAAAGATAAAGATTTTTCATATCTTAGTTTAAATAATATTATTAAGGATAACTATTTTGAAGGATATGATGCAGATAAGTATTTTTTAATAGATTTAAAGAATAGTAAAGTTTTATTATATAATGGAATGAAAGAAAAAGGATATAGAAGAAGTTATCATATATATGATAAAAATGGAGTAGTTTATTTTTTTGAACAATGTCATTGTGATGTACCAGGAGCTGTTTTATATGATAAAAATTTAAATGTTTTAAATGATGATGGTTTATTTTCAGTATCAAATGATGAAAGTCTTTATATAGTTAATAATAATGTAGTAAATAAGTATAGTAATGGTAAAAAAATTAAATCTTTTGATTATTCTAAATATAATAATAAAATAATAAATTTAATTTCCAATTATATTGCTGTTTATGAGAATGATGATATAGTTTTGATTAATTTAGAAAATGATAATAAAATTAATACTAATAGTAGTAAATATTGTAAAAATTATGATTACACAAGTATATATAGTGCTCTTTCGTCAACTTTTAATTCTTTAAATGGTAATAATATTGAAGTACAATTTAGTTGCAATGATTCATCAAAATTAGTTATACTTAATGTTAATATTTTAGATAATAGTGTAACTATAAAAAATTAAAATAGTTAAATATTATTAAAAAAGTGGGAGGATATATGAAAGAAAAAAGTTTAAAAGTTTTAGTTATTGTATTAACTATATTAGTAGTGGGGTTAGGTGGTTTTATTGTCTATGACAAGGTTTTAAATAATAAAAATACTAATAGTAATAATAAAAATAATAATATTCAAGATGAACCAAAAGATGATGTTGAAAAAGATAATTTAGAAGAAAAATTACAAGCAAAGGCAGATGCTAAAAATTTAACTATCAAAAAATATTTAGAAGAATATATGATATATATACCACATAGTTATGATTATGATAATGGTAGTAAACTTAAAAATATAAGTATAGAAGATATTTATAACAATAATGAAAAAATAAGTTTTTGTATATGGAAGTATGTTTGGTTTAATGCAAGTGATGCAGATAATAGAAGTTTAGATGTTAAACAAGTTGATGACTATCTCGATGAATATTTTAATTTGAAAAATTATAAAGTTAAGGAACTGGTAATTGGAAAGCCAGATGATTCAAATATATTTGGTTTAACTAAAAAGAATAATAAGTATATTGCAACTGCTATACCAACAGAATGGAGTTTTCCAAGTTATGAAGTATTTGATGTTAAATATTTAGAAGACAGTATTGAAGTTAGTTTCAAAGTTCCTTTTAAGGCATATCCAACTGAAACAAAAATATATACTGATGAGGGAACATTATATTTAAAATATAATAATGGAAACTTTAATTTTTCTAAAATAGAATTTGTAAAATAAGTATGTGTAATTATATATAATAGTTTTATATAAAGGAGAGTATATGAAAAATAATTTAAAAATTTTAGTTATTGTATTAACTATATTAGTAGTGGGGTTAGGTGGTTTTATTGTCTATGACAAGGTTTTAAATAATAAAAATACTAATAGTAATAATAAAAATAATAATATTCAAGATGAACCAAAAGATGATGTTGAAAAAGATAATTTAGAAGAAAAATTACAAGCAAAGGCAGATGCTAAAAATTTAACTATCAAAAAATATTTAGAAGAATATATGATATATATCCCATTTAATTATGATAAAGATGATAAACTTAAAAATATAAGTATAGACGATATTTATAATGACAATGAAGAAATAAGTTTTAGCATCTGGATGTATGTTTGGTTTAATGCAAGTGATGTAGATAATAGAAGTTTAGACGTTAAACAAGTTGATGACTTTGTGTATGAATATTTCAATTTGAAAAATTATGAAGTTAAAGAGAAAGTAATTGGAGAACCAAGTGTTTCAAATATATTTGGTTTAACTAAAAAAAATAATAAGTATATTGCAACTATGGAACCAACAGAGTGGGGTTTTCCAAGTTATGAAGTATTTGATGTTAAATATTTAGAAGACAGTATTGAAGTTAGTTTCAAAGTTCCTTTTACGGCATATCCAACTGAAACAAAAATATATACTGATGAGGGAACATTATATTTAAAATATAATAATGGAAACTTTAATTTTTCTAAAATAGAATTTGTAAAATAAAACTAGAGTGTGCTCTCTAGTTCTTTTTTTATTTTTTGTATAGTGGGAATCACTGCTTTTTTATTGCAACAAGTTGCATTATTATTATATGCAAAAATGCATAACATAATCACTTATGTGTTTCTTTGTCATTTTTTCTTTTACTTACATAATTAACAGTATCATCAGCAAGTATTTCCATGG
Source organism: uncultured Bacilli bacterium (assembly GCA_934119955.1). Classification (GTDB taxonomy): domain Bacteria; phylum Bacillota_I; class Bacilli_A; order RF39; family UBA660; genus RUG591. The sequence continues at coordinate 297,365 of CAKOSZ010000001.1, forward strand.
CATCTAAATATTCTTCTTGGTATAATCCTTTTATTTTTCTTAAAGCCGACAACTCGGTACAACCAAGAATTATTTTTTCACATCCTTCTTCTTTTAATCTATTAGTAACATCATAAAATTTATCTAAACTAATATCTTTATTGCTTTTAACCCCATCATATATTACTTCTTGAATAGTATCTTGATCTATACTATTTGGTATTACACATTCAATATCATATTCATTTAATAAATCTTCATATATTTTACTTTTAATAGTACCCTTAGTTGCAAGTAATCCTACTTTTTTTATTTTATTTTTATCTAAATATTTAACGGTTTCTTCAACAATATTAATAAAATGAATATCAGTTGCATTTTTAATTTCCTTATAAAAGTAAGAAGCAGTATTACAAGGCATTACAATAACAGAACAATTGGCTTTTTCTAATTTTTTAACCATATCAAGAATTTTATAAACTGGATTATCCTTAGTATTATCTAATATATAACTTGTTCTATCAGGAGTAGTTGGATCATTTATAACAACAAGTTCAATATCATTATCATCTATTCTTTCATTTATTAATTCCATAAATTTAACTGTTGCAAGAGGACCTAATCCTCCAATTATACCTATTTTCATATAATATTCTCCTCATGTAATTCTTGAACTTTATCTAAATTATCTATTATAATTAAATTTGTATTTTCTTTAATAAAATCTTTTATACTTTCATCATCTATATCAATTATTAAATAATTTGTTTTAATACTTTCTAAATATTTAATATTTTCAAGTATATTTTCTTTTTCCAGATTTTTAGTAAGTATTATATTTATAATAATATGTTCTTGATCAGTTTTAGCCTTTGTATTCATTACTATATCATCAAATAATTTAGTAGTTTTATTATAATCATTTCCTATAATACCTAAACTTTTTTTATCATTTTTGTTATTACTATCATCATTATTATTATTATTATTTACATAATACTTTTTATATTTATTATAATAGTTAAGTGTTCTTAAAGTAAGGAAGTAATATCTTTTAAAACTAAAATCTTTTTTATAAAATAAAATATTTCTTACTTTCTTTTCTTGATAAAGTTTTTTTACTAATTCTTTCAATTTTTCATTTTTTAAATATTTAAATATAACTCCTTTTGGTACAATTGTCCAAAGGTAATCATTTTTTAAATATTCAGTTTCCATGTCTTTATCATAGATAAAATCATCAACTACATATTTAGTTAAATTACAACCTGCAACAGTTGTAAAAGAAGAACTTCTTCCTTGTCTTATATTTATTTCAAATAATTTATAAGTATTTGTTTTCTTATCAAATTTAAAATCAAAGTTGGCATATCCAACATAGTTAATACTTTCTAGAAAATCTTTCATTTTCTTAAATAACTCTTCATCATAAGTTGGAATAATTGCATCATAGTCTCCTATTGATTTAGGAGTTTTTTCTTCTAGTAAAATATTACCAAGAGCCATGAAAGTTACATGATGATGTTTATTAACATAGCAATTCATTACTCTTAAAGTAGTATCATCACCTTCAATATATTCTTGAACTATTAAATTACCTTTATAACTTGAATTATATATATTATTAATAGTATTATTATATTCATCTTCATTATAAACAATAAATACTTTCTTTTTCCCAGGAAAATCCGTTTTAAAATAAGAAACAGAATCACTTGGTTTAATAATAACTGGATAATTAAAATCAACACTTATGTTTTCTTTATTTATAATTTTTGTTTTTGGATAATCTAAATTATATTTACTACAAGTTTTATAAAACTCTTCTTTTAAAACTAATTTATTCATTAATTCTTCATCAATATAAGGAACTAAGAAATATTTTTCAAGTTCTTTTTTATTTTCTACAATTAGTTTCATATAAGTATCACTACAAGCAATTAAAAGTAGTTTTTTATCTTTATTGTTTTCATATATTTTTTTTAATTCTTCTAAAAATACTTCTTTTTTTTCTATATCTTTATTTTGATGTAAATCAATTATTTTTGTATATCTTGTTTCTAAAAAATCACATTTACCAAGAGCAATACTTCTAATATTATATTGTTCATGAAAAGAAACAGCCATACCATAAACATTTCTATCACTTCCAAGTAAAACTGGAATAAAATTATATTCTTTCATATAAACCTCTCTTAATTAGTATAACACAAATATAATAAATAATTTAAATAAATTAAGTTGACTATCTTTTTTTCTTATTATATACTTTAAATGAAGTTGGTGAATAATGAAACTTAAAAAAATAAAAGAAAAAGAATATATAAAATTTACTAAGGATAAAGCACATTTTTTACAAAGTTATGAATGGGGTGAATTATCTAAAACTAGAAATTTTAAACCATTATATGTAGGATTATATGATAAAGATAAGTTAGTTGCAACCTCTCTTTTACTAAGAAAAGATTTGTTGTTAGGTTATTCTTATTATTATATACCAAGAGGTTTTACTCTTGATTATAATGATTTTTCTTTAATTAAGGAGTTTACTTTTAAGTTAAAAGAATTTTTAGATAAAAAGGTTATCTTTTTTAGAATAGATCCTGATATTAAACTTCATACTATTTCTGTAAATGCTAAGAAAACTGATGGTCCAGATAATTATAAATTAGTATCATTTCTTAAAAGTATAGGTTATAAGCATAGAAAATTAACTTATTTTTTTGAAACTACGGAACCTCGTTTTACATATAGAATTGATTTAGACAAAAGTGTAGAAGAATTAGATAAGAATTACTCTCAAATGGTTCGTCATCATATTAAAAGGGCAGATAAATATAAAGTTATGGTAGAACGAGGTAATAGGGATTCTATAAAAGAGTTTGTAAGATTAATGAAATTAACCGAAGCAAGACAAAACTTTTATTCTCATCCAGATAAATTTTATTATGATTTTTATGATATATTTAAAGATAATTTAACTATTCTTTTAGCAAGTGTTAATTTAAATGATATTATTTCATATTTAGATAGTGAAATTAGTAAAAATGATGAAAGAAAAGAAAAACTTCTTCAAGAAAAAAATGAATATTTAAAGAAATTTAAACTTAATGAAAAGTATTATGTAAGTGCATATTATATGGTTACTTATGGTAATAAAAGTTGGTATTTATATGGTGCTAATGATTTAGATTTTAAAAATACTTGTGCTAATTATAAATTATTTGATTATCAAATTAAAGAAGCTAAAAGATTAGGTTCAACTATTTTTGATGAATTTGGAACAATTGGTAAACCAAATAGTAAAAGTAATTTAGTAGGATTAAATGAATTTAAGAAAAAATGGGGTGGTGAATATACTGAGTTTATTGGTGAATTTGATTTTGTTTTAAATAGATTTATGTATACTATTTTTAAAATTTTAATTCCAATAAGGCATAAAATAATAAGATATAAATTAAGAAAGAAGGTAAAATAATGGATTTTTTAATTGCAGTACTTGGTGGTGACATGAATACTTATGGTGTTGCCAGAGCATTTTTTATGAAATATAAAAGAAAACTTATTGTTCTTGGTAAAACACCTTTATATCCAACTAGTCATAGTAAAATAGTAGAACCTTATTATTATGAAGATATATTAACAAGTACTGGTTTAGTTAAGGCTTTAACTGATTTAAATAAAAAATATCAAAGTACTAAAATAATATTACTTGGTAATACTGATTATTATGTAGAACATATTATGAATAACCGTGATTTAATTGAGAAAATAAGTAGTAATTATATAATTCCAATGGTTGATATTCAAATGTTTAATAAATTATTTAATAAAGAATCATTTTATTCTTTATGTGAAAAATATAATTTAAACTATCCTAAGTATCAAATATATGATTTTAGTAAAGATAAGTTAGAAAATTATAAAATTAAATTTGATTATCCTATTTTTATAAAACCAGCCGATTCTGTTTTATATTCTAAATATGAATTTGTTGGTAAACAAAAAGGATATAAAATTCATAGTTATTTAGAACTTGTAAAAGTTATATCTTTAATATCAAAAAGTAATTATCCTGGTAAGTTTATATTTCAAGAATATATAAATGGTAATGATGAATCAATGTATGTTTTAACTTTTTATGTTTCTAAAAATAATAAAGTTCAAGTTGCAACTTGTGGTAATATTTTAATGCATGATAGAAGTCCAAAATTAATAGGTAATTACTCAGCAATAAAAGATGCTTATTTAAAAGATTTAAGTTTTGCTTTAAAAGATTTTTTAGAAAGTATAAAGTTTACTGGTATTTGTCATTTTGATATTGAATATGATATTAAAAGAAAAAAATATTATATATTTGAAATGAATATAAGACAAGGAAGAAGTAATTTTTATACTTATGCAAGTGGTGTTAATTTATGTGAATATTTAATAGATGATTACATATATAATAAAGAAAAGGAATTTGAAATTGCAAATAAACCTTTTGTTGTTAGTATTATACCAAAGTGTATGTTAAAATATTGTTTAAATAAGAATAAACAAAAGATTAAAATTAAGAATTTCTATCGTTTTTCTTTATCAAAATATGATATTAATATTATAAGATATTTATATCAAATGAAATGGGATTATCATATAATTCATGATTATTTAAAGTATAATAAATAGGAGGAATATGGAAAAAATAAATAGTATTATTTGGAGTATTTCAACTGTTATGCTAGTATTGTCTGGTCTTTATTTTGCTTTTAAACTTGATTTTTTACATTTAAAATTAAAAAAATTATTTAAAGTTTTAAAAAAAGGTGATAAAGATTCTTCGGGAATATCACCTATATCATCTTTAATGGTATCTCTTGGTGCTTGTATTGGAGTAGGTTCTCTTGCTGGAATTGCCTTATCAATTTATAAAGGTGGGGTAGGAACAATTTTTTGGATACTATTATCTTGTATAATTGTTGCTCCTAATTCTTTAGTTGAAAATACTTTAGCAGTTGTTTATCATGAAAAAAGTGGTAAAGATTATTTAGGTGGACCGGCTTACTATATAAAAAAAGGTTTAGGTAAGAAAAAATTATCTTATTTATATGCAAGTTTAATAATAATAACTTATATTTTTGGCTTTTTAACTATTCAATCTAATACTATTGCTAAATCTTTTACAACTGTTTTTAATGTTCCAAGTATTTTTATTGGAGTAATAACTGGTTTAATTTCTTTTTTAATTATTTTTAAAGGAATAAAAGGAATTTCTAAGTTTTCTAATGTTTTTATTCCAACAATGAGTTTTATCTATTTATTAATTACTTTATTTATAGTTTTAAAAAATATTACAATGTTACCAAGTTTAATTATTAAAATTATTGCTAGTGCTTTTAATTTTAAAGCCCTTGGTTGGGGAATGTTTTCAGTTATTTTAATAGGTATTCAACGGGGAATATTTTCAAATGAAGCAGGACTTGGAACTGCATCTATTGCCTCAGGTTCTTCAAATACCAAGGATGCAATTAAGCAAGGAATGATTTCAACTTTGGGAGTTTACTTTGTAACTTTTGTTGTTTGTCTTGGAACAGCACTAATTATTTTAACTTCTAATTATAATCCAACAAATTATATAGATGTCAATGGAATTGAAATTACAAGAGATGCTTTAAATTATCATTTAGGTTTTTTGGGAGATATTATTTTATATTTTTGTATAATAGCCTTTTCTTTTTCAACAATTGTATCAGGTTATTATTATGGAGAATCCAATTTAAAATTTATTTTTAAAGATGTTTCTAATCAAAATATTTTATTATTAAAAGTTATTACTTGTTTTTTACTAGTTTTAGGAAGTTTTATAAGTCCAACTATTTTATGGAATTTAGTAGATATTTTAGCTGGAATACTTGCAATTATAAATATTTATGCTATTTTTTCTTTAAGACGTGATATAATAGAAGAATATTTAGTTTATAAGAGGTTGTTATGATAGGAAATGATTGGGATAATATATTAGATAGTGAATTTAAAAAAGAATATTTTTATAAGCTATTAAAGTTTGTTCAACTAGAATACTCTAAACATGAGGTGTATCCACCTAAAAAAGAAGTATTTCGCTGTTTCAGGAACACCCCTTATAAAAATGTTAAGGTTGTAATACTTGGTCAAGATCCATACCATGGTTATGGAGAAGCAGAAGGATTATGTTTCTCAGTTCCAGATGGAATTAAAAGACCACCTTCTTTAACTAATATATTTAAAGAACTTGAAACTGACTTAGGTTGTAGTATTCCAAAATCTAGTTCTTTAATACCTTGGGCTAAACAAGGAGTACTTCTTTTAAATACAACTTTAACAGTTATAAAAGATCATGCCAATAGTCATAAAGATATAGGTTGGGGAGTATTTACAGATGAAGTAATTAAAAAACTAAATGAAAAAGAAGAACCAGTTGTTTTTATCCTTTGGGGTAATTTTGCTCGGAGTAAAAAGAAATTTATTACTAATAAAAAACACTTAGTAATAGAATCAGCTCATCCTTCTCCACTGTCTGCTTATAATGGGTTCTTTGGTTCCAAACCTTTTTCTAAAACTAATGAGTTTTTAGTTAAAAATAACTTAACTCCTATTAATTGGCAAATTTAATTTGCTTTTTTTTCTAATTAGTGCTATGATATCTTGGTTTGTAAATTTAGGGGTGGATTATGTTAAAAATAGTAGAAGTATCTTGTCCTGCCAAAATTAATTTATTTTTAAATGTAACAGGATTTAATGAAGAAAAAAAATTACATAGTGTAAAAATGATAAATCAAACAATTGATTTATATGATAATATAACTTTACAAGAAACAAAAGTAGGAAATGGTATTACTGTTAAATCTAATAATATAGTTCTTTCAAACAATATTTGTTATGAAGCAGCTAAGTTATTTTTTGAATATACTAAGATAAAACCAAATAGTTTTTTAATTACAATTCAAAAAAATATTCCAGATAATTCTGGTCTTGGTGGAAATTCAACTGATGCTGCGGGGGTACTTCTTGGCTTAAATGAATATTATCATACTAACTCAACTAAACGAGAACTAATATTTTTAGCCTCACTTCTTGGTCAAGATGTTCCATATTTTATTTATTCTGGTTGTAAAATTGTAACAGGATATGGAGATAGAATAGAAACATACTCAAAAAGTCCTTATCAACGCTTTTTAGTTATTAAACCAGATTTTGAATTAAAAAAAGAAGATATGATTTCTCAAATAGATAAAAATAATTTAAATGAAAAAAATATTTCGGTTAAATTACTTTCCAATGATTTTTCTAGTGTTATGCCAGAAGAAACTACTAGATTAAAAGAATTTTTAAGTAAATATCCAGATTTAAATTATTCCTTATCTGGAACAGGACCATCTTACTTTATTGCATTTTCTGAAAAGTATATTAAATCAACAATGAAAATAATTCTAAAAAATGAATTTCCAAATTACAAATTATATGATGTTAAAAAAAGTGATGGTCATAAATTATTAATTAGATATTCTGCTAAAAGAAGTTAAAAAAAGTATATAGTATTTTAATTTAACTATATATTTTTTTTAAATACTTTTTTATTATTTAATTTTTCCATTGCCTTATCTTGAATCATATAACTAAGTTCATTTAATCCCATAAAATAATAAGTTCTAACTTCAAATTTATCATTTCTCAAAACATGAACTCTTGCTTTATCATAATCAAGTGGTAAGACATTATCTTGTTTATAATAAATATTAGTTTCTTTATTTTTTAAAGGTTCAAAATAAGGAAGAGATATCTCATGTTTATTGATAAAGTCATTATTTAACATTAAAACTAAATAATTATAATCATTTAATGTTCCTTTAAAACCATCTTTAAAAACTACTTCATTAGTATTTTTATTTCTAATTTCTAAATTAAACTTATCATTACTATAATAAATAAGTATTTGAAAAAATCCTTCACGTTTAGAAAAATTTGAAACTAATAAATCATATAGAACTTTAAAATTACTATATTTGGTATTATAAGTATTCACAAAAACCATTCCTCCTTTATATATGAATTTTTTAAGTTAAAATTCATTAGTCTATGTATTTTACTTATTTTTCTTGTTTTGTCAAGTTTTTTTTATTATAACAAATAGTATTGTCCTAATATGTCGAATAAAAAAATTAAAAAAAATAAAAAAATTATGTAAAAAAAAGTCAGTTTATGGTATGATATTATCATGATGGGTTATTGGCTAAAAAGGAGTTTATATGAATAAAAAAATAATTTTAATTTCCTTGATAATTGTTTTTTTAATTATACTTATAGTTAGTATCATATTATCTAAAAAAAATAAAAGAAAAAAAATGCAAAAAAAAGTTACTAACTTAGATATCATTAAAAATGATGTTTTATCACTTCCCTTACTAGCTGAAATTGAAAAGGTTTCTAATTTAGCAAAAGGTGAACAATTAGAAGAAAAGATAAATAATTATAAGAAAATATACGAAGATTTAAAAAATAATTCTTTTAAAAAAATTGAAGATATGATTTTAGAATTAGATTTTTTAATTCAAGAAAATCCAAAAGAGTTTTATTATAAATATTCTTTAATTGAACTTGAATTATATAGAAATAGATATTTAATAAATCATATTATTGCTGAACTTAAAGAATTAACATCTTATGAAGATAAATATCGTGGTATGGTAATTAAGTTAAAAAATAAATATCGTATAATTAACCGAGAATATGAAAGCAATAAAGATTTATATGGTACTTTAATAGATACTATTGATATGCAATTTGAAAATATAGAAAAAAGGTTTCAAGATTTTGAGATAGTAATAAATGAGAATTTATATAATGAAGTAGTTTTAGTTGTTAGATCTCTTGATACAATGATAGAACATATTGGTTGTATTGTTTTAGAACTTCCTGATATTCTAGTTTTATTAAATGATTTAATTCCATCTAGAATAAAAGAACTAGAATTATTAAGAAATAGTATGCAAGAAGAAGGATTTACTTTATCTTTTATGAATTTAGATTATAACTTAGCAGCAATTGAAAAAATAGAAAATGATATTATTGATAAATCTAAGGTATTAAATATAGATAATAGTTTAATTGAATTAAAAACGATTTTAGAATTTTTAGATTCTTTATTTAAAGATATTGAAAAAGAAAAAGTTTATAAAAGAGATTTTGATTCCTCATCTTATTCTTTTGATGAAAGACTTAGAAATGTTAAGGATACTTTAAAAAATGTTTATAAACAATTAGATGATATAAAAATCATGTATGGTTTAAATGATGATGATTTAAAAGATTTAGAAACTATTAGTTATAATTATAATGATATAGTAAAAGAATATAAAGCACTTATTAGAAAAGTTAAAAAACAAGAAGTATCTTTTGGTAAAATAAATGTATTTTTAAATGATTTATCAAGTAATTTAAAACTTTTAGAAGATAATCTTGATTTAACTTTAAAAAATCTTGGTAGTATGCAAGATGATGAAGAAAGAGCAAGAGATCAATTAGAAGAAGTACAAGAATTACTTAAAACTTGTAAAAGACAAATTCAAAGTGTAAAAATACCAGTTGTTGCTAATAATTATTTTGTTGAATTAAGTGAAGCCAACGAAGCAATTTTAGAAATAATAAAGGAACTTGCTAAAAAACCAATTGTTATTAAAACTTTAAATACAAGAGTTGATACAGCAAGGGATTTAGTATTTAAACTTTATAATACTACTAAAAGTATCATAAAAAATGCTTATATTGCTGAAAATTTGATTGTTTATGCTAATAGATATAGAGATTCATCAAGTGATATTATGAAAAACTTAAATAGGGCTGAGATTATGTTTTATAAAGGTAATTATGAGGGTTCTTTAAAATTAGTTTTAGATTTATTAGATAAAACTGAGCCTGGTTTTAAAAATAAGTTTGTAAAAGATGTATTATAAACAACTACTTTGGTGGTTGTTTTTAATATGATTTTAATTTGTAATTAAATTTATTTTGTTTAAAAATACTTGATTAAATTTAATTAATTTGATATTATTTGATAAGTAAAAAAGAGGTGAATTATGGTATATTTAGATTATAGTGCTACAACTATGGTTAACCCTTCGGTTTTAGATACTTTTAATAAGGTATGTAAAGAGTTTCCTGGTAATGCTAATTCTTTACATGAACTTGGTTTTAAGGCAAGAGAATTAATGAATTCGTCAGTTAAACAAATAAGTGATTTAATTTCAGTACATGAAGATGAAGTAATATTTACAAGTGGAGCAAGTGAGGCTAATAATATGGCTTTAATAGGTGCGGCTTTAAAATATAAAAATCGTGGTAAACATATAATAACAACTAAATTAGAACATTCAAGTATTTTGAACACAGTTTCTTTCTTAGAAAGTTTAGGTTATACAGTTGATTATGTTAAATTACTTCCAAATGGTAGTGTTGATTTAGAAGATTTAGAGTCTAAAATATGTGAAAATACTTTTTTAGTAAGTATTTGCCAGGTAAATTCTGAAATTGGAATAATTCAAGATGTTAATAAAATAGGAAAGATATTAAAAAAATATAATAAAATAATATTTCATGTTGATGGAACTCAGGCAGTTGGTAAAATTAAAGTTAATTTAGATAATATTGATTTATATTCATTTTCAGCCCATAAAATATATGGTATTGTAGGAGTTGGTTGTTTAATTAAAAAAAGAGGTATTGAATTAACACCTCTTATCCATGGGGGAAAAAGTCAAACAATATATAGAAGTGGGACACCTTGTGTTTCGTTATATGCTAGTTTTGCCAAAGCATTAAGATTAGTACTTACAGATTTTGATAATAAATATAATCATGTAAAAGAATTAAATAAATATTTAGTTAAAAAATTACAAGAAATAGATGGAATTATTATAAATAGTAATGATAATTGTGTTTATAATATACTTAATTTAAGTATAAAAGGTATTAAACCAGAGACAATGTTACATGCCTTATCAAGTAAAGATATTTATATTTCTACTAAAACTGCATGTAGTAGTGATGATGCATCTTTAAGTGTTTTAGAGCTAACTCATGATAAAGATCTAGCCAGAAGTAGTATAAGAATTAGTTTATCTTATTTAACTACATTTGAAGAACTTGATTATTTTCTTCACGTTTTTAAAGAAAAAATTGATGAATTAAGTTTTATGAAAGGGGAATAATAATAGATGAATAGAGTAATTTTAATAAAATATGGGGAATTAACAACTAAAAAAAGTAATAGAAAATTTTTTATTAATACTTTATATAATAATATTATTAAGAAATGTAATGGAATAGATGTTAATATTTCCAAAGATATTTCACGTATGTATATTGAATATAATAGTATTAATGAAGATGTTGTTTTAAAAAGAATAGGTGAAGTATTTGGTATTCATGCTTATTCAGTAGCCTATAAAACTAATACTGATATTAGTGATATTGAAACTACTATTAAAGAATGCTTAGATGCTAATATTATTAATTTAAATAATAAAGATGATAGAATTGTTACTTTTAAAGTTGAAACAAAGAGAAGTTTTAAAAATTTTATAAAGGATTCTATGGAATGTAATAATACATTCGGGGGTTTTGTTTTAAAAAATTATAAAAATTTTAAAGTAGATGTACATAATCCTGAGGTAGTTATTCATGTAGAAATAAGAGAAAATTATTCATATGTTTATTTAAATGAATATAAAGGTATAGGTGGTTATCCGGTTGGAACACTTGGTAAAGGACTTTTAATGTTATCAGGTGGAATTGATTCTCCTGTTGCAGGATACTTAGCACTTAAAAGAGGAATTAAACTAGATTTAGTTTATTTTGAAGCAATTCCCCATACTTCTCTTGAAGCAAGAAACAAGGTCATAGAACTTTCAAAAAAATTAAGTGTTTATGGTGGTTCTATGCGTTTAATTATTGTTCCATTTACTAAATTACAAGAAAGTATTTATAAAAATGTTTCAGGGAATTACTCTATTACTATTATGCGCAGAATGATGTATCGTATTATGGAAAAACTTACCTCTCGTTTTAAAGGCTTAGTAATAATAAATGGGGAATCTATTGGACAAGTTGCAAGTCAAACTTTAACTAGCATGGCAGTTATTAATAATGTTACAAATGTTCCAGTTATTCGTCCGGTTGCCTGTTTTGATAAATTGGAAATAATCGATATAAGTAAAAAAATTGATACCTATGATATAAGTATCTTACCTTATGAAGATTGTTGTACGGTTTTTGTACCACGTCATCCAGTTATTAATCCAGTTCTTACAGAGTGTATTAAGATGGAAAGTACTTTTGATTATGAAACGATGATAGATGAAATATTAAATAATTTAAAAATAATAGAGATTACTAGTGATATGGATGATAATAAATATAGTGATATACTTTAATTCTAAGGTTTGTTGTATATATTATTAATAATATAAGATATAAGTTAGTAAGTAAAAGTTATTAAGATAAGATTTCTTGCCTTTTTATTTTTATTAAATGTTTTAAAAAAAGTAGGAAAAATTTACCAATACATAAATTGCATAAAATTTCTAATTTGTAGCAATCTATTAGTGTGGAGGTGAAACAATGAACTCAAATAAAGATGCTTTAAAGATGAGAGTTCCAGGTGCTAAACAAGCTATCGATAAAATGAAATATGAAATAGCTAGCGAATTTGGTGTTAACTTAGGACCAGATACTACATCTCGTGCTAATGGATCTGTAGGTGGAGAAATCACTAAAAGATTAGTTCAAAATGGATTAAACCATATTAGTGGAAGTTACAATACTAACCAAAACTATTAATTTAAACCATAAATAAAAAAGTTAGTTTCCTTTAAATAATTTATTTAGAGGGAACTAATTTTTATTTTGTTACTTAAAAATAGTTTAATTTAAATTTAAAATTGTTAAAAATTTAAAATAGTTTTTAGAAGTTATTTTTATATTTGTTAGTTTTATAATTGATTTTTTTAGATTTGTTATTTCTAAAATTAAGTTTTTAGATTTATTATTTTGGTAATTTGTTATTTTAGAATATTTAATTTTATAATTAGAAGTAGGTAATTTCTTGTTTTTTGTTGAAAAATTTAAAATAGCAGGCTTGACTTTTCATATTTTCTTGTTTTCTTTGTGAAAGTATTGTATAATGACCTAGGAGATGTTTTATGTACGAATACAAAAAGTATGAGAAGTTTATTATACATAGTTATAAACATAATGGTAGTATTCATCGCGCTTGGGACGAAGCAGTGTTACTTGATGATTGTGGTGAATATTTAGTATTCGGGAATAATAAGACAAAAGTATTGGAATCTGATGGAAGAAGTTGGAGGACAAAAGAACCGTCTATTTTGTTCTTTTATAAAAACAGTTGGTATAATGTTATAGGTCAATTAAAAGCGGATGGAATTTATTATTATTGCAATATGGCTTCCCCATTTATAATTGAAGATGGGGCAATAAAGTATATTGATTATGATTTGGATTTACGTGTATTTCCTGATGGAGCATTTAAAGTCTTAGATCGTGGTGAGTATAAATATCACAAAGCAAAAATGAATTATCCAAAAGAAATTGATGATATATTAAAAGAGCAGCTTACAGAATTGATTAATTTAGTTCGTGAGAAAAAAATTCCTTTTGATAGAGAAACTATTGAGTACTATTATAATATATATAATAATATCAAGAAAGGAATTACCAATTAATAATTTAGTTGGTAATTTTTTTATACAATTGAATATATTATATAGATGGTTTATATGAAATAAATCACTGGGTATAAAATTAAGTAAATATTTTTAATTTGCTAATTTAATGAAAATTTAATTATAATTTTTAAAATTTTAGTATGAAAAAAATTCGATTTTACGAGTTAAATATTGTTTTTTTAGAAATTTATACCTTAAAAACACTTAAAAATTAGTTAATATCAAAAAAATATGTAAATAAATGTCAATCGTATTGTTCTTTTAAATTTGTTTTGATATATTAGTATGGCAACGGCGAAATGGATTAAATTTTGTTATAAATTCTTTATATAAATGGTTAAAAAATCATTTTAAAAAAGAAAATAAAAAAAATTAAAAAAGTTTCAAAAAGTTGTTGACAAATGTGAAAGTATTTGTTATATTAAAAAACGTTGCTTTGAAAAAGAAGCTTCAAATATGTAATTGATTATGTCAAAAACGAGTCATGAAAAAAAGTTAAAAAAAATTAAAAAAAGTATTGACTTATAAAGGACTTCGTGATATGATTAAAAACGTTGTTTGAATTTGAAATTGAATTTGAAAGCAACAAAAAAAGTTATCTAAAAAAAGTTAAAAAAAATAAAAAAAAGTATTGACTTTGAAAAGATAATTTGATATATTACTTATGCACTTTGAGTGCTGAGATAATGATCTTTGAAAACTGAGCAAAACGTCAATTTTAAGCTAGGAAATAAAACTGATTTAAAATTAAAAAAATATTTTTTGAGAGTTTGATCCTGGCTCAGGATGAACGCTGGCGGCATGCCTAAGACATGCAAGTCGTACGAAGTGACCCTTTGAAATGGAGTGCTTGCACAAAGTAGATAAGGATTTCACTTAGTGGCGCAAGGGTGAGTAACACGTGGGTAATCTGCCTTTAAGACTGGGATAACAATTGGAAACGATTGCTAATACCGGATAACATATATAATGGTAAACTTTATATATTAAAAGGAGCCTTTAAAGCTTCACTTAAAGATGAGCCTGCGGCGCATTAGCTAGTTGGTGGGGTAATGGCCTACCAAGGCAACGATGCGTAGCCGAACTGAGAGGTTGATCGGCCACATTGGGACTGAGACACGGCCCAAACTCCTACGGGAGACAGCAGTTAGGAATATTCGTCAATGGGGGAAACCCTGAACGAGCAATGCCGCGTGAATGATGACGGTCCTCTGGATTGTAAAATTCTGTTGTTGAGAAAGAACGTTTGGTATAGGAAATGATATCAAAGTGACGGTACTCTTCAAGAAAGCTCCGGCTAACTACGTGCCAGCAGCCGCGGTAATACGTAGGGAGCAAGCGTTATCCGAATTTATTGGGTGTAAAGCGTGTGTAGGCGGTTTATTAAGTCCAAGGTTTAATTCCGAAGCTCAACTTCGGTTCGCCTTGGAAACTGGTTTACTTGAGTATGGTAGAGGCAAGTGGAATTTCTAGTGTAGCGGTAAAATGCTTAGATATTAGAAGGAACACCAGTGGCGAAGGCGACTTGCTGGGCCATCACTGACGCTGAGGCACGAAAGCGTGGGGAGCAAATAGGATTAGATACCCTAGTAGTCCACGCCGTAAACGATGGATACTAAGTGTCGGGCAACCGGTGCTGAAGTTAACACATTAAGTATCCCACCTGAGTAGTACGGTCGCAAGGCTGAAACTTAAAGGAATTGACGGGCACCCGCACAAGCGGTGGAGCATGCTGTTTAATTCGAAGATACGCGAAGAACCTTACCTAGGCTTGACATCCCATTGATCGTCTTGGAAACAAGATTTTCCCTTCGGGGACAGTGGTGACAGGTGGTGCATGGTTGTCGTCAGCTCGTGTCGTGAGATGTTCGGTTAAGTCCGACAACGAGCGCAACCCTCGCCCTTAATTGCTAACATTTAGTTGAGAACCTTAAGGGGACTGCCGGTGATAAACCGGAGGAAGGTGGGGATGATGTCAAATCATCATGCCCCTTACGTCTAGGGCCACAGGCGTGCTACAATGGCCGATACAATGAGAAGCGATACCGCGAGGTGGAGCAAATCTATAAAGTCGGTCCCAGTCCGGATTGGAGTCTGCAACTCGACTCCATGAAGTTGGAATCGCTAGTAATCCCAAATCAGAATGTTGGGGTGAATACGTTCCCGGGTGTTGTACACACCGCCCGTCAAGGCATGGGAGTCGGTAATACCCGAAGCCGTTAGCCTAACCTAGCAATAGGAGGGAGACGTCGAAGGTAGGATCGGTGACTGGGCTTAAGTCGTAACAAGGTATCCCTACCGGAAGGTGGGGATGGATCACCTCCTTTCTATGGAGTTAATATCCGTATCTAGCTGAAATTGATAGAAGTTTTGCTTAGTTTTGAGAGATTATATCTCTCTGGAATAGTTCTTTGAAAACTGGATAATGTGAGTTATATTTTCTAACGAGCGAAAATATAACATGTAATTATATTTATTAAGTGTATAATTACTTAAAATCTCATCAAATTAGGATAGAAATATCAAAAAATTAACAATGGTGGTTAAATTATTAAGGGCGCATGGCGGATGCCTTGGCACTAGAAGCTGATGAAGGACGTGACAAACAACGATATGCTTCGGGGAGTTGTAAGTAAACTTTGATCCGGAGATTTCCGAATGAGGAAACTCACTAGTAGTAATGTACTAGTATCTTTAAAATGAATACATAGTTTTATTGATAGCAACCCGGTGAACTGAAACATCTTAGTAACCGGAGGAAAAGAAAGAAATTAATCGATTCTCTTAGTAGTGGCGAGCGAACAGGGAATAGCCCAAACCAGTCTTTGGACTGGGGTTGTAGGACCTCAATATAAAAAGTTAGAAATTTATGATATAGTTGAATATTTCTGGAAAGTTAAACCATAGTAGGTGATAGTCCTGTAAACGAAATATCATAAACTTAATGAGGTATCCTGAGTACGGCGGGACACGTGTAATCTTGTCGGAATCAACGGGGACCATCCCGTAAGGCTAAATACTCTCTAGTGACCGATAGTGAACAAGTACCGTGAGGGAAAGGTGAAAAGAACCCCGGGAGGGGAGTGAAATAGAATACTGAAACCATGTGCTTACAAAAAGTCAGAGTCCGTTAATGGATGATGGCGTGCCTTTTGCAGAATGAACCGGCGAGTTAATGTTGCATGCGAGGTTAAGCAGAAGATGCGGAGCCGAAGCGAAAGCGAGTCTTAATAGGGCGTTTAGTATGTAGTATTAGACCCGAAACCGAGTGATCTAGCCATGAGCAGGTTGAAGTTTGGGTAAAACCAAATGGAGGACCGAACCGACGTACCCGGAAACGTGCGCGGATGACTTGTGGCTAGCGGTGAAATTCCAATCGAACTCGGATATAGCTGGTTCTCCCCGAAATAGGTTTAGGCCTAGCCTTGAGGTTTAGTGATATGGAGGTAGAGCTACTGAATGTGTGATGGCTTCGTCTAGAGGTACTGAATGCAATCAAACTCCGAATGCCATATTTATATACTCAGGAGTCAGTGTATGGGTGATAACGTCCATACGCGAGAGGAAAACAATCCAGACCGCCAATTAAGGTCCCAAAATCTGTACTAAGTGGGAAAGGATGTGGAGTTGTCAAAACAGCTGGGAGGTTGGCTCAGAAGCAGCCATCCTTTAAAGAGTGCGTAATAGCTCACCAGTCGAGTGGCACTGCGCCGAAGATGTACCGGGGCTAAGTACAGTACCGAAATTGCGGATTGTAATTTATTACAATGGTAGGGGAGCGTTTTAATTGCGTTGAAGATATACCGTGAGGAGTGTTGGAGCGATTAAAAGTGAGAATGCCGGTGTGAGTAGCGCAAGATGGGTGAGAATCCCATCCACCGTTTGCCTAAGGTTTCCTGGGCGAGGTTCGTCCTCCCAGGGTTAGTCGGGTCCTAAGACGAGGCTGAAAAGCGTAGCCGATGGACAACAGGTTGATATTCCTGTACTACCTATATAACTGATGGAATGACGGAAGGGGCTAACTAAAGCCAATTATTGGATTTTGGTATAAGCACAAAGGTTTACAAATTGGGAAATCCGTTTGTAGTGTAAGCTGAAGTGTGATGTTGAAGCTTTGTAATGAAGTTAAGTTTAGTGACGCCGTATTCCCAAGAAAAGTTTCTAGGGTTAATTATATAGGTACCCGTACCGAGAACCGACACAGGTGGGCAAGGAGAGTATCCTA
>CAKOSZ010000002.1 GCA_934119955.1 uncultured Bacilli bacterium
TTTCCTGTTAAGAAAAGATAAATACAAATTACAATTTGTTGATTGAATTAGTTTGAAATACAACTAATCTTTTTATATGATAAAATTTATATTAAAAAAACTAACTATTTCTAGTTAGCATTTATTATTACTCGAAAAGTTCGAGTATTAATCACCTGGTGCCGAAAGTAAGAATTGAACTTACCGCTGATCCTTACCAAGGACCTGTTTTACCACTAAACTATATCGGCATTATAAAAGTTTTAACTTTTCTTTTATTTTTTCTTTTTCATTTACTTTATCATAGTATTCTAAAATTCTATTTAGTTCTTGCTTAGCAAACTTAAATAATTTAGTATCACTTTTAGTAGTTCCTAAATACCAAATATCTTCAATAGTCATTTTTTTAATAACACTTAAAATGATATTATCATCTAAATCAATTGTAACAGGATTTCTTCTAATAAGTTCTAAAATAGCAAGTCTTGCTATTAGAAAGTTATTATCAAAACACTTGAAAACTACTTCTTCAACTGTTAAAAATCTTAATTTGTTTTCTAAAATAAAAGTTATTTTTTCAAGATTCATAATCCACCATCAATATTAGTTTATACATAAAAAAAGATATTGTCAATTTATTTAACAATATTTTTTAATTTTTTTATCACTTTTTTTTCAATTCTTGAAATATATGATTGACTAATACCTAAAATACTAGCAACTTCTTTTTGAGTTTTTTCAACTTCACCATTTAATCCATACCTTAAAGTAATAATTTCTTTATCTCTTCCTGATAATTTATCAATTTCATTTAACATAAGGCGTCTATTTTCTGTATCTTCCAAAGGCTTAGTTACAATATCAGCCTCGGTTCCTAAAACATCTTCTAAGTGAAGTTCATTTCCATCAGCATCAAAACTTAAAGATTCATCAAAACTAATTTCAGTTTTAATTCTTTTATTTTTTCTTAAATACATCAAGATTTCATTATCAATACAACGAGAAGCATAGGTTGCTAACTTAATATTTTTATCCATACTAAATGTTTTAACACCCTTCATCAAACCAATTGTTCCAATTGAAACCAAGTCTTCTAAATCAACCCCAGTGTTTTCATATTTCTTAGCCAAGAAAACAACTAATCTTAAATTGTGTTCAATTAACTTATCCCTTGCAAAGTTATCTCCATCAGCAGACATTACTAAATAATATTCCTCTTCTTCCTTAGTTAGGGGAGGAGGTAACTTATCTGTTGCTCCTACATAAAATAAACTTCCTCTTTTTTCTATAAAACAACTAATTAATCCTACTAAATTAAGTATTCCTATCATAATTCTCCTTTCATACTATTATGTAAAATACAATCAATACCATCAATTCTAAAATTATCATTGGAAAGTCCTATTAAGTAATTATTAAATTCTTTTTTATCAACAAATAATTTATCTACTTTTAAACATTTAATTACACCTACATTATTTAAACTCTCATACGGAGTATAAATAATACTAGTATCATCATATTTAATATTTAATTTAACAAGTATTATTTTTCTTTTCTTGTATGGATCAAATAAATTGTTACCAGTATCCAAGTAACCATTTAAATGATATAACTTATTTTTATATAAAATATCTACTTTATGGTAATTACTATAATTATTTCTAAGATTTTTAGTTTGAGATAAATAAATAAAAATAATAATAGGACTTATAATTAATAAAATTAAGTAATTTAAACTACTATTTAATGTCAAAATATTTTTAAATGAGTTATTAAGTAAATAAATACCACCTCCTAAAATAATACTAACTAAGTAAAAATATAATAAATTATTAAAAGTATATTTAAGGTTTTTAAATGAAAAAGTAATAATACAAATTAAAATACTAATAATTAATTTATATAATATTAATAAAGAAGAATTAAGTTTTAAAAATAATAAAAAGAAAGTTAAACTACCAAATAAACTACCAAATATTATTCTTTTAAACTTAATGTTTCTTTTTAATAAAAGAGATACACATAAAAGGATTAGAAAATCAAACCATATATTAATAATAAAGATTACATCAAGATATAGTTTCATTTTATCACCTATTATAGTGTAACTTAATGTTATTAAAAAAAATGTCGATTTTAAGAAAAGAATATAAAAAAAGAAAACTATTTTTGGTTTTCTTAATTAGTTAAAATATTAATTATTAAATTTATTATTTTTTGAAATTTTTGCATATTTGGCTATATCATTAGTAATAATATTGAAATAACTATTATTATACATTAATTTAAATCCTCAAAACTAAAATATGACAATTTCAAGAGAATATTTAGAAAATTTAAATATTACTTATTAACCAGATTCTTTTTATACTGATAGTGTTTTTGAGGATAAAAAAATAAAAATATCTTTATTAAACAAAATAATTGAATAGCCATCATATTAATTATTATTGGTTTACCACTTAGTTATTTCTTAACAGTTTCTTATTTAAAGTAGCAATTGCTGATCATTATGATTTTAGTGCATATATAACTTTAAAACCATTTTATAACATCTTACTTAGTATCCTTATTCTTGACCAGAAAAATTACTAAGATTGATATGGTATTTAGTTTAAAATTTAATGA
Source organism: uncultured Bacilli bacterium (assembly GCA_934119955.1). Classification (GTDB taxonomy): domain Bacteria; phylum Bacillota_I; class Bacilli_A; order RF39; family UBA660; genus RUG591. The sequence goes on from CAKOSZ010000002.1 coordinate 2,611, forward strand.
ATAAAAAAATGACTGAATTAATTTGAACTGAACCCCGTTTCTTGGACATAAGAGAAACGAGGTTCATATCATTTTTCAGTCATTTTAAATTAGTATAAAGATAATTAAAATAATTATGTTGAATAGCAAGGTTACTATATTTAATTTTATTATTAACACTTTCATTTATTTTAATTATTTCATTTATTGTATATTCTTTATTAGTATAATAAGTTATATTATCATTACTAGCATTATAGAAGGCTATTTCATTTTTCCAAGAACCATCAGCAAATACAGTTATACTTTGATAATCACTAGAAAATAAATCTTGACCAGTAGAGTATCTAGTATCATAATCTAAATTAAATAAATTAGCAATTGTAGGAAGTAAATTAACATAACTTGTATATTCTGTATAAGTAGTTGCTTCTAAATCATTTGACCAAATAACCATGGGAACTCTTTCATTTTCATATTTTTCTTCTATACTATATGAAAGGGCATCTTCTAAAATATTATTAGCAAGTCCATATGGATAATGATCACCATATAAAACAATAACTGTATCATCAAGTTTTCCTTGATCTTCTAATCCCTTTAAAAGAACACCTAAACCATCATCTAATACTTTTAATTTAGACATATATCTTTTTAATTTAATATTATAATCACTATATTTTTCACTTTCAAATAAATATAAATATTTATCACCATAAGTACTACTACCATATGGTTGATGAGAAGTAACAGTTGTTAACCAAGTCATGAACTTATCTTTTTCCTTGTAGTTTTTCAAAATATTTACAACTTGTTTCATAAAATCCTCATCACTGGCCCATTCTTCATCTTTGGTATTATAAGTAAGTTTTAAATCATCAACATCGAAATATTTGCCTGATCCCATATTAGTATGTATTTCTCTTCTTTGATAATATTTTTCTGTGTAATCATGCATACTAGTAGTTTTATAACCTTTATTATTAAATAAATTAAAAATACTATACGGATAAATATTATTACTATAAGTATTAGCAGTACATTTATTATAAATAGAATATAATCCAATCATTCCACTTAATTCATTATTACCAGTTGCACAAGAATTTCTAGGTGAATAATTATTTTTAAAATAATAACCACTACTTAATAATTTATAAAAATTAGGATACATTTCTTCATTTATAAAAATATCATTAACACTTTCCATCATAATAACTATTAAATTCTTATCTTCAAATAAACCTGTATAACTATTTTTACCAGTTTTAGTATTATTAATAAAATATTCATTTAAATAATTTAAAGTTAAATTCTCTTCCTTTTTAATTAATTCTTGCCATTTTTGATCACTTGGATTATTATTATTATTTGGTTTATTATTATCTATTATTTCACTATCATCATGTACAAATGAATTCTTAATATCTAGTACAAAAAACATAGTACTACCAAATTCTCTAATTGCAAGACTAGGATTACTAGCACTTTTAAATAATTCTTTATTACTAATAATTTGTAGTTTATTTTGAAATATATTAGTACTTATAGTAACATTATATAAGAATCCAAATACAAGTAAAAAACTTATTAAGGATAAAGACTTTTCTAATTTATTAAAATTATTATCAACATTAATCTTAATTATTTTTCTTTCTTGTAATTTATAAAAAACTATTAAAAGAATAAAAGGAAATAATAAAAAGTAATAATACCAATAAAAACTTTTAATAAAATCTATTATATAACTTGTAACAGCACCTACTTGACTAGTAACATTAAAAGATATATATACTCCTAAAAAGTTATTAAAACCTACTTGTAAAATACTATAAAAACTTATTATAAAAATAATTAATAAATTTAGTTTTTTACAAGTTTTATTTTTTAAATATAATTCTATATAACTAATAATTAAACTTATAATAATAGTTGAAAATAAAATTCTAATTACAGATACATTAAATAGATTTTGATTATTTACTAATTTAAATATTATTTCAATTAGAAAAATACTAGTAGTTAAAATAATTATATTATATAAATATTTACTTATTTTTTTCAAAATTAACACTTCTCTTTCTTTAAATATTTTATCATATATTATCTTGTTTGTAAATTTTAGTTGTGATATACTTATAGTAAGGTGAATTTATGAATGATTTAGAAAAAATAAGAGAAGCAATTGAATTTTTGGGATTAAGTGAAGATTTTACATTAGAAGAAGTAAGAAAAATTAAAGGGTTTTATGCTAAAAAATACCATCCTGATAATCATGGTGAAACATTAGAAGAAAAAGAACAATTAGATGATAAGTTAGGTATAATTTTTGGACATTGTAGCACTCTTATGAGTTATGCTAAATTGCATAAAATGGAAATAGATGAAAAGTTTAAAAATGAAGGGAGCGAATTTAGAAAAAAAATTGTTAGTGATAAATTAAAATATAAGCAAGAAAGTGTAACTCAGTTAGTTAATAAATATATGATTTCATTAAATAATATTGTAGGTTTTGCTGAGTTAAGAAAGTTAAGAAGAGAATATGAAATTGAATTAAATAAAGTATTAGATAATCTTAAAAAAGCCGAAGATTTTAATTTAGAAGTTAAGAAAAAAAGTTGGGCCAGGGCTTTTAAATATAAATTTGATAAGACATGGAGTAGCAAAGACAATATGGAAGAAACCGTAAGAAAAACAAAAACATTTTTAACTATTTTAGAATTAATTCAAAATGCCAAAAAAGATAATATAGATAGTTTAATTAGTAAACTTGGTTATGTTGAATTTAATGATTATGAACATGATGTAGATATCATTAAAAATGTTATGAATGAATTTACCTTATATATTAATATTGAAACTGGTTCTTATGCTTTTGTTGATAGAATTGATAAAGATGATGTTTATTATCGTAAGCAATTAAGTGATGAATTAACAAAAGGAAGTACTAAAAAATTTTTACAACTTCATATTAGTTTAGAGGAATTTTTAAGGAAAGCAGTTTATGTAGGAAACAGGGAGGTTGCTCTTTATAAAGTAACAACGAATGGGAAAGAGTTTATAAGAGGTGACTCTAATGATGCTATTATTGGTCGTTATTTATATTATGAGTATGATAGTGAATTAATGTTAATGTATAAACAAAGTGAACCTTTTGAAAATTTTATTTTTTGTGCTACTCCTAGAAGTCCTAATATAAATGTTAGATATCAATTTGAATTTGCAAATCTTCCTAAAAAGGAAGAACCAGAAAATGGAAAATACCGTGATAGACAAGTTGTTTATGATAAGTTAATTACTCAAATTAAAAATAATAAATTAAGAAGAGAAAAAACAGAAAATATGGGTTCTTCGATAAAAAGATAAGATCTAGTAAGGGCTAGATCTTTTTAATTTTAAATAAAATAAAGAAATTAAAACTAGGATGATACTAATAATTTGATTAATTGTAATTAATTTTTCTAAATGATTATATCTTAAAAAATCTAAGGAAAATTTAAAAGATGCAGATATAAGTATGGTAATTGGAATAATATTTTTTTCATTTTTTAACTTATTACAAATTACAAATATAATAATAAAAATAATTGCTTCTAAAAGTTGAATAGGAAATAATGGAATATTTAAAGTATCAATATAAGTTACTGAAATTATATTAGCAGGTATTCCATAACAACACCCTGATAAAAAACAAGCAATTTTAGATATACCATATATTAAAGGAAGTGATATAACTTGATATTTAAGTAAATATCCTTTTAAAAAAAGTGTTTTTTCAAATATTATGGAACTTAATACCATTCCCGTTAAGCCACCATAAGATGATAAACCAGCAAATAAAAAATTCCAAGATTTAGTCGTTATCATGGTAAAAGTTTTTCCTAAAAATAAAATTAATAACATATTAAGAATAATATATAAAGTTGTATTAATTTTTATTTTTTCTTTTTTTAAAGAGTAAATAACATATAATAATCCAAGAAAAATTGCAATTAGAATAATAATTATATAAATTGGAAAGTTAAATTTAGGAATATTTATATTCATTATATTACCCACAACCATTAACACAAGTTATAGTAAAGTAGAGAAATAATCCAATTATAAAAATTATTACTAAAACAGCAATTGATATATAAATACCTAAACAAATATCAACTTTTTTCGATTTAGAATATTTTAATTTAGCAATAATAGCAATTACTGCTCCTATAACATAAAAGAAAATTGGTAAGTAAGTGATAAAACTAGATTTAAGTCTAGGTTTTTTATTAAAGTACCAAGTAATGGGAAAACTTATAAAAAATATTAGATAGGCTAGAAAACATAAAATTCCTGCTTTTTTTTCATCTTTTTTTGTTTTTTCAATACTTTCTTGTTTATTAATTGTAACTTGTTCATTAATTAAAAAACCACAATTAGGACAAAACTTATCAGTTTCACTTATATTATTACCACAATTTTTACAAAGCATTTTTACCTCCTATTTTTCTAATAAAAGTATAACATATAATACTTTGCCTAGCAATAAAAAAAAGAACTAAGAGTTCCTTTTAATATCTAAAATAATTGGTAAGATAATAGGCTTTCTACCGGTTAGTTCATAAATATAAGTACTTATATTTGTTTGTAGATTGCTTTTTATATCTTGAAAATTAATACTATTTTCTTTTAATTTAGTAGTTATTAATAAACTACATTTAAGTTCTAACATATTAATAAGTTCGGTGTTATCATTAACTTGAATAAAACCACGAGTTACAATATTTGGTTTTGTTAAAAGTTTTTTATTTTTCATGTCAATATTTGAAACAATAACTAAAATACCATCACTGGCCATGATTTTTCTATCTCTTATAACTTGACTTGCTACCTCTGATGCTCTTGAACTATTTATATAGATATCATCACATTTAACTTTTTCTCCTTGATATATTTTGTGGTTATCTAAAATAAGAGTATCTCCATTATCAAGAATAAAGGTATTTTCTTTTTTAACACCACACATGATTGCTAAATCAGCATGACTTTTTAGCATTCTGTATTCTCCATGAAAAGGTAACATATAATTTGGTTGAAGTAATCTAATCATAAGTTTTAATTCTTCTTTATTAGCATGACCTGAGGTGTGAATATTAGAAATATTTGAATTAGTATATACCTTAACACCTTGTAAACATAGTTTATTAATAGTTCTTGAAATACTTAATGCATTGCCAGGAATTGGACTAGATGAAAATACAACAACATCATCTGGTCTTAGTTTTATGTGTTTGTGTTCTAAATTAGCAATTCTTGATAAGGCTGCAAGTGGTTCTCCTTGGCTACCTGTACATAAAATACAAACTTCTTTTGGTTTAAAAGTATTGGCTTCTTCGGGGGAGATAAATAGTTCTTTATGATTTATGTATCCTCCTTTAATAGAAATTTCTATATTTGATTCCATACTACGACCAAATATACATATTTTTCTTTTATGTTTATAACAAGTTTCAACTATGTGTTTTAATCTATATATGTTAGAAGCAAAAGTTGCGATTATGATACGACTATTAGTTTCAGTATCAAAAATATCATTTAAGGCAGCATCAACTTGGGATTCACTATTTGAAATGCCATCATTTAAAGCATTGGTAGAATCACTTACTAATAAGTCAACTCCTTCTTCGCCAATAGATGCCATTTTATGTAAATCAGCCATTGGACCAACAGGAGTAAAATCAAATTTAAAGTCCCCAGTTGTAACAATAGTTCCATCAGGTGTTTTAACTCTAATTCCATGTGAATCAGGAACAGAGTGGGTTGTTCTAAAAAAGTCTACTTCAAAATGTTTAAATTTATAAACATCATCGCTATTATAGGCGAATAAATTATCAAAACGAAGATTTTTATCTGCTAACTTCATTTTAATAAGTTCACAGGCTTGATTTGGAGCATAGATATTTTTAATATCAACCATTTGAATTAAAATAGGAATGGCTCCTATATGATCTTCATGTCCATGAGTAATAAACAAAGCCTTAATCTTATTTTCATTTTCTTTTAAATATGTATAATCAGGAACACTATAATCAATTCCTAAAACTGTAAGTTCAGCAAAAGATATACCAGCATCAATTAAAATAATTTCATCATCATGTTCAATTGCATACATATTTTTACCAATTTCACCCAAACCACCTAAAATGATAAAACGTGTTTTTGGTTTTTCCATTAAATCCTCCTTTCTTTACGTAAAAGAACTAACTTTAACATTATACAATTTTTTTTATAAAATGTCTAGAAAAAGTAGATTTTTAAACTGAAAATTGTTATACTTAAATAAAGTAGGTGGTGTTTGTGAAAAATAAAAAAGGATTTACCTTAGTAGAGTTATTATCAACAATAGCAATACTTGCAGTAATACTTGGAATAGCAAGTGCTAGTTATATAGGAATTAAAAGACATATAAGAAGGTCTTATTATAACACCCTTGAAGAATCTCTTTTAGTAAGTGGGGGAGAATATTTTTCTTACACAACTGATAAACCAAATATATTTGGAGATGAGAAACAAGTTAGTTTAAAAGATTTAATAGAAGGAAAATATATAACCGAAGTAATAGATCAAAAAGGAAATAGTTGTAATTTAAGTGGTAGTTATGTTACAGCTTACAAAAATTCAAGTGATAAAAGTGATTATTATGTATGTTTAAAATGTCCTGAGGATGATTATCCAAATGATAAAGATAATATAAATAAAGCATGTAGTGGTGAAGTTACATATGGTCTTAGAATGATAGCAACAATTGGTAATACTAGTAAATTATATAAAGAAGGAGAATATACTAATCAAGATGTAAAATTAACTTTTCAAACCTATAATGATGTAACAGATATAGAAGTAAAAAAAGATAACAAAGTAGTTGATAAATGTACTATGACAGATAAAAATGGACTTAAAAGTTGTAGTATAGAAATAATATCAAGTGGTAAGTATGAATATTATGGCTATAATAAAAATAATAATAATCAAACTAAAAGTGGAACAATTGATATATTAATAGATAAAGTAAAACCAGTGTTTAATGTATATGATGATGAATCTTTAATTAGTAATAATTTAGTTTTAAAATCAATTGAAAATAATACAAGTATTATAGTAAATGTTAAAGATATAAAAGATTTAGATAGTGGTGTTAAAACAATTAAGTATACATTTGATAGTAACTATACAAACATAGATAGAACAAAAAAAGAATTTAAAATTGAAAAAGAACTTAATCTAGGAAAAACTAATTTAAAAATTGAAGTAGAAGATTATGCTGGAAATATTAATACAAGAGTAATTACTTATGAAATATATAAAGAAACTACTAAACCAGATACAACCTATTGTAATACTTTAACTTATAATGGAAATAATCAAACTTTAACTAAGGAAAGTGATAGTTTTACATTTAGTAATAATGTTAAAAAGAATGCTGGTACTTACGAAGTAGTTGCTAAACTAAATAAAAATTATAGATGGCAAGATAAAACAAATGATGATGTTAAAATAAATTGTTCAATAGGTGAAAAGGATGTAATAATTCAGGCTAATGATCAAATGCTTACAGAGGATAGTAATTTAAATCAATCACTTGATCAAGTTACAACAACAGGTTTAGTTACAGGAGATAAATTAGAAAGTATAAAATTAACTGCAAGTGGAGAATTAGAAACTGGAAGTATTATTCCAAGTGATGCCGTTATTAAAAATGGTTCAAATAATGTTAATGATAATTATAATATTACTTACAAAAACGGAACATATAAAAGAGATACAAAGGTATGTGCAAATATTCATGTTAATGGTGCTTCTAAACTAGGAACTAGTACCAGCGATATGGAATTATGTTGTAATTCAACAAATGGTTCTTCTTGTGATATAACACTTCCATCAATTACTCCAAAAAGTGGTTTTATAGCACTTGGTTATAGTGATGATGGAGACGCATTAACAAGTGCTAGTTATCAAGCAAATCAAACTGTAACAATTTATAAACCAACAAGTGATGAGGGGGAATTAGCAAGTTACTATGCAATTACTCGTAGTACTACTAGAAATTCTTATAACGTTACTTTTGACTTAAACGGAGCCACATCTTATACAATCGGGGGAAGTACTTATACAGCATCTAAAACATTTAGTTGTAATGCAGATTACGCTTATAATGGAGATGAGTTACCAGATGAATGTGGAATAACCTTACCAACAATTACAAGAACAGGCGGGAAAGTGTATGGTTGGAGTGAAGATAATGAAGCACGTAGTGCAACTTATCAAGTTAATCAAGTAATAACTCTTCATGATGATATTGATTTATTTGCAATTACTTCAAGAACCGTTACCTTGACTTTAAATGCAAATGGTGGTACAACTACAATCTCTCCAATAAATGGAGAAGTATTTAATTTAAATACCGGGGCAAGTATGGTAATACCAGCTTATAATTACAGTAATATGTGTCGTACAGGAACTAATTATACAAATTTTTCTAAGGGTAATTTTTCAGCCAATGGAAATTTAATAGGTTATAAGTATATCGGTTTAACAGATGATAATGGTTCAAATACTGTTAAATATTGCCAAGGTAATTATATATTTATTGAAAAAAATACAACTTTATATGCAATTTGGAACGAAGATTATGCAACAACATTAGTTACAAGTGGAGATAATTTAAATTTAAGAACTGGTTGTGGTACAAATTATGGAACAACAGGTTCATCAATGTCAGGATCAACTACAATTTATGTTAATAAACAGGGTTCTGCATATAGTTCTGGTTATATGGGTTACTGGGTAAAATATGGTTCAAGAACAGGTTGTGCATCTAGTAAATATTTAAGATCATTTATGTATTACCCAGCAAATAATAGTTGCCAAAGAACAGATTATGTTTGTAACGGAGGAACCGCAGCAGATGTTACCCTAACTCCGGATGTTATAAATCTTAATTTGAAAAAAAGTGATATGTTATCAAAAAACATTAATATAGATAGTAGATGTGGTAATATTATAGATACTTCTATAAGTGATCCTAGTCTTGCTAATATAAGTAAATCAGGAAATAGTATTACAGTAACTGCTAAGTCAGACTCTGTTCCTTTAAATCAAACTAAAACAACTGATGTTACTGTTACAGCAGAGTGGGGCTGTACTGCTTCAACCAAGGTAATTGTTAAAAATACAGAAGCAACAGCCCCAGATATTACAATTTCTGTTAGTGGAGATTCATCAACTTGTAGTGACTCATATATAAAAGGAGCAACGGCAACAGTTACATGCAGATCAGACTTACCAATAACTTCATATTCTGCTACAATTGGTTCAACTTCATATTCACCAACAACCTCAGGGAATACTAAAACTTCAACAATTAGTTTATCTTCAACTGGTTCTAAAACAATAAATGTAACTTGTTCAAATGCTGAAGGAACTTCTACTGCTTCAAAGAGTGTTTCAATTAAAGTTAAAAATGCTTCTTCTACATGTGGATGTTCAGTGCGTTATGATTATTCATCAGCAGGAAGTACATGTAGCAGATGTACAAGTTGGAGTTTAGTTTATTCGGGAACTGCACAAACAGGGCAAACTAGTATACCAACAAAGTGTTATTCTTCATCAAGTCGTAAAGATTTTAGAAAATCAGTTTACAAAAATCGTGTTAGTCTTGGAAGTAATTGGTATAAATATGATTGGAAGCAATATAAATGCACATCATTTGCTTGTAAAACTTATAAGACATGTTGTCATACATAGAAGTATTTATGAAAAATATAAAACTTAGTAAAAAAAATATAATAATTACAAGTATAGTTTTAATTATAGTAATTAGTATAGTATCTCTAAAATTAAGACAACGATAAAACACCTAATTTAGAAAAGCCAACTGTAATACTTGGAGAAAAAAGATTAGAAGGTACTAACTATATATCAAATTTAATGAAAAGTTATACTGTTCCTAATTTATTAGAATATGCTAAAAATAATAAACTTGATAGTATTTCACTTAAAAATTTAAGTGAAATATTTAAAATAGACATAAAAGAATTTGAAAATGCGGAGTATAATTGTAAAAAAGATACAACCATGATTACTTTTAAAAGTGATTATAGTAATTATTTATTTTCAATTGATTGTAGTTTATTTTACCTAAAATAATTAAAAGTGAAGATGAGTTTTTATCTTCACTTTTTAATAAAAAATGTGAATTAATAAAATTTAGTGTGAAGTTGAAACAAATAAGCAATAAAATTTAATTTGTTTTATTAAAGATATAATTTTTAGTCTAAATGTAAGTTATAAAAAAATGATAACAAATAGTAGATTTTTAAATTAAAAATTGTTATAATTATATAAGATAGGATTGATATTATGAAAGATAAAAAAGGATTTACGTTAGTAGAATTATTATCAACAATAGCAATACTTGCAGTAATACTTGGAATAGCAAGTGCTAGTTACATAGGAATTAAAAGACATATAAGAAGGTCTTATTATAACACACTTGAAGAATCAATTTTAGTAAGTGGGGGAGAATATTTTTCTTACACAACTGATAAACCAAATATATTTGGAGATGAGAAAAAAATTAGTTTAGAAAAACTAGTAGAAGGAAAATATATAACCGAAGTAATAGATCAAAAAGGGAAAAGTTGTAATTTAAGTGGTAGTTATGTTACAGCTTACAAAAATTCAAGTGATAAAAGTGATTATTATGTATGTTTAAAATGTCCTGAGGATGATTATCCAAATGATAAAGATAATATAAATAAAGCATGTAGTGGTGAAGTTACATATGGTCTTAGAATGATAGCAACAATTGGTAATACTAGTAAATTATATAAAGAAGGAGAATATACTAATCAAGATGTAAAATTAACTTTTCAAACCTATAATGATGTAACAGATATAGAAGTAAAAAAAGATAACAAAGTAGTTGATAAATGTACTATGACAGATAAAAATGGACTTAAAAGTTGTAGTATAGAAATAATATCAAGTGGTAAGTATGAATATTATGGCTATAATAAAAATAATAATAATCAAACTAAAAGTGGAACAATTGATATATTAATAGATAATGTAAAACCAGAGTTTAATGTATATGACGATGAATCTTTAATTAATAAAAAAGAAGTTTTAAAATCAACTGAAAGTAATAATACAAGTATTATAGTAAATGTTAAAAATATAAAAGATTTAAATAGTGGTGTTAAAACAATTAAATATACCTTTGATAGTAACTATACAAACATAGATAGAACAAAAGAAGAATTTAAAATTGAAAAAAAACTTAATCTAGGAAAAACTAATTTAAAAATCAAAGTAGAAGATTATGCTGGAAATATTAATACAAGAGTAATTACTTATGAAGTTTATAAAAAAACTGCTAAACCAGATACAGCCTATTGTAATACTTTAACCTATAATGGAAATAATCAAACTTTAACTAAGACAGGTGATAATTTTACATTTAGTAATAATGTTAAAAAGAATGCTGGTACTTACGAAGTAGTTGCTAAACTAAATGAAAATTATAGATGGCAAGATGATAAAAATGATGATATTAAAATAAATTGTTCAATAGATAAGAAAAGTATTGCAGTTACTTGGAATAATCCAACTTTAACTTATAATGGTGCTAATCAAGGACCAACACCAAGTGCTATAAGCGGAGTAACAGGAGAAACAATTAATTTAACAAGAACAACTAGTAAAAATGCAGGAAACTATACATCAACTGCAACATGTTCCAAAGTAACAGGAGGAAATGCAACATGTAATAACTATACATTAAGTTCAAATAAAAAAGCATTTACAATAAATAAAGCAACGCCAACATTAACATTAAGTGCAGCAAGTGGAAGTGTAAATGCAGGAAGTAGTATAACATTTACAGAAAAAGCAAATGTTGCTGGAAGTTTTGGAAACGTATCAGGAACAACAGGAGTAGCAAAAGTAAGCCCAGCAAGTTATAAAGGTGTAGCAGCAAATACAGCAAAAACAGTAACAGTAACAGGAGTAAGTAATGGTAACAGTACAATAACAATAACATTTACTCCAACAGATAAAACAAATTATAATACAAAAACAGCAACCTATACTGTAAAGGGATATAAAGTAGCAAGTCTTGGAAGTTGTAACACATTAACATATAATGGAACAAGTCAAACATTGGCTGCAAATGGAACAGGTGTAAGTTATACAAATAACTCAGGAACAAATGCAACAAGTTATACAGTAACAGTAGCGGTAATAAATGGATATAGATTTAGCGATAACACAACAAGTAAAACTTTAAGTTGTTCAATCGCAAAGAAAACAGTAGCAGTAACATGGACAGCAGGAACTTATACTTATAATGGAAGTGATCAAGGACCAACACCAAGTGCTATAAGCGGAGTAACAGGAGAAACAATTAATTTAACAAGAACAACTAGTAAAAATGCAGGAAACTATACATCAACTGCAACATGTTCCAAAGTAACAGGAGGAAATGCAACATGTAATAACTATACATTAAGTTCAAATAAAAAAGCATTTACAATAAATAAAGCAACGCCAACATTAACATTAAGTGCAGCAAGTGGAAGTGTAAATGCAGGAAGTAGTATAACATTTACAGAAAAAGCAAATGTTGCTGGAAGTTTTGGAAACGTATCAGGAACAACAGGAGTAGCAAAAGTAAGCCCAGCAAGTTATAAAGGTGTAGCAGCAAATACAGCAAAAACAGTAACAGTAACAGGAGTAAGTAATGGTAACAGTACAATAACAATAACATTTACTCCAACAGATAAAACAAATTATAATACAAAAACAGCAACCTATACTGTAAAGGGATATAAAGTAGCAAGTCTTGGAAGTTGTAACACATTAACATATAATGGAACAAGTCAAACATTGGCTGCAAATGGAACAGGTGTAAGTTATACAAATAACTCAGGAACAAATGCAACAAGTTATACAGTAACAGTAGCGGTAATAAATGGATATAGATTTAGTGATAATACAACAAGTAAAACATTAAGTTGTTCAATTGCAAAAAGAAAAATAACAATAAAAGCAAATGATCAAAAAATTACAACAAGTGTTAGTTCATTACCTAGTGATGTTACAGTAACAAATTTAGCCTCAGGAGATACTTTATCAAGTATAAAACTAACTGAAAGTGGAGGATCGGAAACAGGAAATATTATTCCAAGTAATGCTGTTATTGTAAGAGGTACAAATACAGTTACAAGTAATTATAATATTACTTACAAAAACGGAACTTATAAAAGAGATACAAAGATATGTGCAAATATTTATATTAATGGTGCTTCTAAAATAGGAACTAGTACAAGTGATAAGGAATTATGTTGTAATTCAACAAATGGTTCTTCTTGTGCTATAACACTTCCATCAATTACTCCAAAAAGTGGTTTTACAGCACTTGGTTATAGTGATGATGGAGACGCATTAACAAGTGCTAGTTATCAAGCAAATCAAAGTGTAACAATTTATAAACCAACAAGTGATGACGAGAAATTACCAAGTTATTATGCAATTACGCGTAGTACTACTAGAAATACTTATAACGTTACTTTTGACTTAAACGGAGCAACATCTTATACAACTGGAGGAAGTACTTATACAGCATCTAAAACATTCAGTTGTAATGCAGATTACGCTTATAATGGAGATGAGTTACCAGATGAATGTGGAATAACCTTACCAACAATTACAAGATCTGGATTTACAATTCATGGTTGGGCAGAAGATTCTAATAAACAAAGTGCAACTTATCAGGTTAATCAAGTAATAACTCTTCATGATGATATTGATTTATTTGCAATTACTTCAAAAAGTGTTACTTTAAAATACAATACCAATAGTACAACAACAGTAACGACTGATAATTTAACAAGTAAAAAAGAAACAAAAACTATGTTTAATACTGATGGAGTAATGTTTAATATTCCAAGTTATAATGATGGCAAAGTATGTAGAAATACTGGAGGAGATAAGTACCATGGTTATAAGTTACTAGGTTTATCATCAAATCAAAGTGGCAACAATGTAGAATTTTGTTTTGGTGATCAAATATATCTTGAAAGTGATAAAACATTATTCTTAGTATGGCAAGACAAATATGCAACTGCTGTTGGAAATGTAAGTGGTAATTTAATATTAAGAGCAGGGGCAGGAAAAAGTAATGATAAATTAGCGTCAATTAAAAAAGGAGATCCAGTTTATATTCAAAGTGCAAAATATAAATGGAATAGTAGTGATAAGCATACTTGGTATCCTGTTATATATGGTTCTAAAATAGGTTGGGCTGCGGGAAATACATCTAATAATAGTACTTTGAAAAATTTAAAATTAACATCAACTCCAAATGCAGATAGTTGTGAATATGCTTATTCCTGTACAAGTAATAATAAACTTTTAAGTATAACTCCAAGTGATGTAGTATTAAATATTACCTCAAATACATCTAAACAAAAAATGCAACAAACTTTATCAATTGCTAATCAGTGTGGTCCAATGACAGAGGCAACAAGTAGCAATTCTTCCTTAGTAACAGCAACGACCTCAGGTGTTGTTAAGGCAGTATCTGGTAGTGTTGCGGTTAATCAAACTAAAAGTGCAGTTGTAACTTTCTCAACTAAATATGGTTGTAGTGAAAAAGTAAATGTTTTAGTAAAAAATACAGAAGCAACAGCCCCAGATATTACAATTTCTGTTAGTGGAGATTCTTCAACTTGTAGTGGCTCATATATAAAAGGAGCAACAGCAACAGTTACATGTAGATCAGATTTACCAATAACTTCATATTCTGCTACAATTGGTTCAACTTCATATACTGAAACAACCTCAGGTAATACTAAGACTTCAACAATTAGTCTATCTTCAACAGGTTCTAAAACAATAAATGTAACCTGTTCAAATGCCGAAGGAACTTCTACTGCTTCAAAGAGTGTTTCAATTAAAGTTAAAAATGCTTCTTCTTCATGTGGATGTTCTACTCATTATTCAGCCTCAACTGCTGGTACAACTTGTAGCAGGTGTAAAAGTTGGAGTCTTTATATTAATTCTGTTTCGTATTTGAATTCTAAAAAAAGTACTAGCTGTCGTTATAATGCTGCAAGTAAAGCATTTTATAAAGATACTTATTCTAACTGGCAAGAAATGAGTGGCGGTAAGTATAAATGGAAAGTTGATACGCCTACTTATAAATGCACATTATTTGCTTGTAAAACTTATAAAACATGTTGTCATACATAGGAGGATTTATGAAAAATAAAAAAATGTTAACTATAATAGCCTTAATCTGTTTTTTACTAGGAGTAGTAATAATAGTATTTGCTTTAACTAAAAAGGATAGTAATACTAGATTAGAAATTGAGTTTTCTAATCTAGTTACTACTGATAATACTTTTACAATAGATTATAAAAATATATCTAATAAGGATATTGAAAATAAAAAAATTATATTATTTTTAGAAAATAATGATAAAAAATTAATCATGACTGTTGAAGTTGATATAGATAGTTTAAAAATAAATGAAACTAAAACTTATGAATATAGTCAAGATTCTCCTTTTAAAGAAATACCAAAATATTATTATTATAAAGATTATGATTCTAAGATAGAAATAATTGAAAATATAAATTTAGATACTAAACTTACTAATATATTAAAAGAAAATGCTAAAATTGTTACTGAAAATAAATTTCAATTAGATACGTTTACAGATACTAAACTAACAGTAGTTGATCTTGAAAGGGAATTAAATAAAGAAATTACTATCTTTCATGATAAAAGTTATGGTTGTTCTTTAACTAATTCTTATGTTTTAGTAACTAAACAAAATAATAATTATAATTATGAAACTTATATAGAATGCGATATTTTTAA
Source organism: uncultured Bacilli bacterium (assembly GCA_934119955.1). Classification (GTDB taxonomy): domain Bacteria; phylum Bacillota_I; class Bacilli_A; order RF39; family UBA660; genus RUG591. Next base: position 18,521 of record CAKOSZ010000002.1, read on the forward strand.
AGAAGAATAGTTACCATTAATTATTCTTTTTTATCTTGTAAAATTTTTTAAATATGGTACAATAAATTTGTTTATTTGGAGGTGTATATGGACTATGAATTAATATCTAAAATTAGAGAAAATACAGATATAGTAGAGTTTATTTCAAAATATATTCCTCTGGTTAAAAAAGGTAAAAATTATTTTGGTTTATGTCCTTTTCATAATGATAATAATCCATCTTTAAGTGTATCAAGAGAAAAACAAATATATAAATGTTTTGTTTGTGGGGAATCTGGTAATGTATTTAATTTTTTAGAAAAATATGAAAATATATCTTTTTATGAAGCAGTTAAAATAATAGGGGATAGTGTAGGTATTAGTGTTTCAAATAAATTCCAAGTAACACATGAGGATAAAAATCAAATTTACTATGATATTTATGATATAACTAATAAATTTTTTCAAAATAATCTTTTTTCAAGTGAAGGATCTGAGGCAAGAAAATATTTAGAACAAAGGAAATTAGACTTAGATACAATAAAAGAATTTCAAATAGGCTTATCTCTTAATAAAACTAATTCTTTATATGAATTGTTAGTTAAAAAAGGTTATACAATGGAAGTATTAGAAAAATCAGGTTTAGTAAATTTGAATCATGATGTTTATATAAATAGAATAATATTTCCTCTTATGTCTCCAACTGGTTTAATTAATGGCTTTTCAGGAAGAATTTATCATGGTGAAAATTTAAATAAATATTTAAATACCAGTGAAACACCTATTTTTAAAAAGGGTGAAAATATCTTTAACTATAAAAGAGCAAAAGAAGAGACTAGGATTAAAAAATATGTTATTTTAATGGAAGGATTCATGGCGGTTATAAGAGCATATACAATAGGAGTTAAAAATTGTATAGCAACTATGGGGACTTCTTTAACCAAAGATCAAATTAATTTAATTAAAAGACTTACTAATACAGTTTATTTATGTTTAGATGGAGATAATGCTGGAATTAATGCAACTATTAATAATGGAAAATTATTACTTGATAATAATTTAAATGTTAAAGTTCTTCCATTAAGTGATAACTTAGATCCTGATGATTATATCTTGAAATATGGTAAAGAAAAGTTTTATTCACTTCTTGATAATCCGGTTAATTATGAAGATTTTAAAATAAAAGTTTTAAAAAAAGATGTTGATTTTAATAGTACGACTGATTTAAGTGATTATATCAATAAGGTTTTAAAAGAAATAAGTTTGGTTGATGATGAAATTAAACGAGAAATAATGTTAAAAAATCTTGCTAAGGAAACAAATGTGTGGTATAATACATTGGAAAAAAAATTAAATGAGTTGTTGTCTAAAAAAGAGGTTCCTAAAAAAGTTATTATTGATTTTCCTAAACGAGCTAAAAAGGATAAATATGAAAAAACTATGCAGACTATAATTTATTATATGTTAACAAGTAAAGAAGTAATTAACATAGTAGATAATAGTAATATCTATTTTCCAGTTGATAGTTATAGAATGTTAGCAAGAGAAATAACCGATTATTATTTTAAATATGGAAGTATTAATTTGGCTGATTTTAGTTCTTATATAGAAAATTCAAGTATAAAATCTGTTTTTAAGGAAATAATGGGATTAGATTTAGACATGGATGTTTCAAATACAACTATTTTAGAATACTTAAAGGTAATAAATGACTATAATGTGTCTCTTGAAATCAAAAGATTAGAGAATTTAATGAAAGATAAAGTTGATCCGTTAGAGCAGGCTAAAATAGGAGATGAAATTTTGAAACTTAAAATGGGGAGTGAAAAATCATGATTAATGAAGTTAAATCATTTGATGAAAGAAAAAGTACGCTTGTAGAATTAGGAAAGAAAAAAGGGTATGTTACTTATGAAGAACTTGCAAATGAATTAAAAGGACTAGATATAGATGCTGATAGTCTAGATGATTTATATAATGTTTTACTTGAAAATAGAATAGATATTATATCAGAAGATGAAGAAGTAAGTGAAACAGAAAATATAGTTCTTGAATCTCCTGATAAGATTTTAGAAGATTTAGGAAGTTCCAAAGATATTAAAATAAGTGATCCAGTTAGGATGTATTTAAAAGAAATAGGACGTATTAATCTTCTTACAAGTGATGAAGAGTTTGAATATGCAAAACTTGCTAATCAAGGTGATGAACATGCTAAATCAATGCTTGCTGAGTCTAATTTACGTTTAGTAGTCAGTATTGCTAAAAGATATGTAGGACGTGGTATGTTATTTCTTGATTTAATTCAAGAAGGAAACATTGGTCTTATGAAAGCAGTTGAAAAATTTGATCCAGGAAAAGGTTATAAATTTTCAACTTATGCAACTTGGTGGATTCGTCAAGCAATTACTCGTGCAATTGCTGATCAAGCAAGAACTATTAGAATTCCTGTTCATATGGTAGAAACTATTAATAAACTTGCTCGTGTTCAAAGACAATTAACCCAAGAGTTAAATCGTGAACCAACTGATGAAGAAATTGCTAAAAAACTTGGAGTATCTTTGGATAAAGTACGCGAAGTATATAAAATAAGTCAAGATCCAGTAAGTCTTGAAACTCCAATTGGAGAAGAAGATGACTCACATTTAGGAGATTTTATTAAAGATGAAAGAACTATGTCACCAGAAGAATATGCAACTGTTGGTATGTTAAAAGAAGAATTATCAGGAGTATTATTAACTTTAACAGAAAGGGAAGAAAAAGTATTACGTCTTCGCTTTGGTCTTGATGATGGACAATGTAGAACCTTAGAAGAAGTTGGACAAATTTTTAATGTTACGAGAGAAAGAATTCGTCAAATTGAAGCCAAAGCATTAAGAAAACTAAGACATCCATCACGTAGTCGTAAACTAAAAGACTTCTTAACTGACTAATGAAACTATCAAAAAGGCTACTAACAGTAGCCTCTTTTGTTCCAGATAATTCGAATTTAATAGATGTAGGGTGTGATCATGCCTTACTAGATATTTATTTAATGAAAAATTTAAAAAATATTAAAATACTTGCAACTGATATAAACGAAAATCCCTTAAAAATAGCAAGAAACAATATAGAAAAATATAATTTACAAGATAAAATTGAATTAAAACAAATGAATGGAATAGAAAATATCCCATCCTTTATTGATACAATTGTAATCTCAGGTATGGGTGGAATATTAATAACAGATATATTAAAAAAAGAAAAACTTAAAAATGTTAAAACAATTATTCTTGCACCTAATAATGAATTTACAAAAGTTAGACGTCATTTAAAAAAAATAAACTTTTATATAGAAAAAGAACAACTTATAATTGATGATAAAAAAACATATTTAATTTTATTACTTAAAAAAGGCAAAAGAGAAACTAATCCTTATTTTGGAACTTTAAAAAATAATAATTTAGAAACAATTTATTATTATACCAATATTTTAAATACTAATTTAAAAATACTTAAAAATTTACCAAGAAAGTATCTTTTTAAAAGAATAAAATTAAAATTAGAAAGTAAAAAAATAAAGAGATTTTTAAATAAAACTACTTGATTACCTAGTAGTTTTTTTGTATAATTTATATATATTAGGAGGTTATATGATAATTAGAAAACCTTATGCCTTTTTAATTAAATATTTTAAAATTATTCATATAATAGTATTTATATTATTAACTTTTTCTTTATTTAAGTTAAGAAATATTTACTTGTTTTTTAGAAATTATTTAATAAATGGGGCTTATTTATATACAGATAATATGGCAAGTAGTTATGTTGGTATTTTGTTTATAATAATAATAATCTTTTTAATTGGTATATTTTTAAGTATTTTTCTTTTAATGAAACAAAAGAAAAAGCCAATCATTTATTATGTTTTAGCCTTAGTTTATTCAGGTATTTGTTTTATATCTTCATTTGTTTTTATGAGTGCTTTTACATCTCTTGAATATAATACTTTTTCTAATCAATCCTTAGTATTATTAAGAGATTTGGCAATGATTCTTTATTATAGTGATTATTTATTAATTATTGTTGCCTTTGTTCGTGGTTTTGGTTTTAATATTAAAAAATTTAACTTTGAACGTGATTTAAAAGACTTAAATATAACTGATAGTGATAGAGAAGAAATAGAAATAAATTCTTCAATTGACTATGAAAAAATAACAAATTCTTTAAGAAGAAGCAAAAGAAATTTTTCTTATTATATAAAGGAAAATTCTTATATATTAACAGTTTTCTTAGTAATTACTTTATTAATTATAACGTCAATTCTAGCAGTTAATAAATTAGTTTATAATAAAGTATACAGAGAAAATCAAGAAATTGTTATTGATAAAGCCAATTTAATTATTAATAATTCGTATTTAACAGATTTAGATTATAAAGGTAATCTTATTAAAAATAATAAAAAATATGTGATAGTTGATTTTAATATTTATAACCATTACGAAAAGGGAATAAAATTAGATTATTCTAATATGAAATTAAAGATTGATAATACTTATTATTATGCTAAAAATACTAATGTATTTAGTGATCTTGGTACAGTTTATAAGGGACAAAATATAAAAGCAAATACTAATAATAATTATATTTTTGTCTTTGAACTTGCTAAAAATATAAATGTAGAAAATTGTTATTTTGAGTTTTATATTGGATCAAATACTAGTAATGGTGAGGTTAAGCAAATTGTTAAGAATATTAAAATTAATCCAACTACCTTTTCTTCAAAAGATTTAGGTAAATTTGAATTTAATTCTTTGGTTGAAATAAACAATAATTTTATTAAATCTTCTAAATTCAATATAAGTAATGTTACAGTTTTAGATATAGATAATTATAAATATACTAAATGTGGAATAAATGAAAGTGAATGCACAGATTATGAGGCAAGTATTTTACCAAGTGTAGGTAAATTATTACTTAAAATTGAGTATTCATATACTGGTAATAATGATTTATTTAAATATGTAAGTATAAAATATAAAAAGAATAATAAAACATATAAACTTACAAATATCGATAATGTTACTCCTAGTAACTATCCAAGAGAAGATGTTGTTTATCTTGATGTACCAAATAGTTTTAAAGAAAGTGACTCTTTAATAATATCTTTTGATGTAAGAGGTACAACTTTTGAATACAATGTTAATAAAATATAGGTGAGTTATGAAAAATAAAAAAGGATTTGTATTACTAGAAACTTTGGTAGTAACTATATTTACTTTAATAATATTTACTCTTTTATACACATCAACTGTTCCACTTCTTGGTAAGTATAAAGATTTATCTTATTATAATGATATAGATATTACTTATGATTTATATTATTTAAAAAGATTAATAAAAAATGATAGTAAATATAATGATATTAATAATAGTAGTTATCAAAGTATTAAATGTACTGATTTAGAGGATGCTAATACATGTAATAGTTACTTTGATGCTTTAAATATTAAGAAAAATGATGAACTAGTTTACTTAGATTTAAAAGAACTTAGTGCAAATAAAAAATATTTATCAAGTGATATACTTGATTATGTAAATAGAATTGATAAAAAATATAATAATTCTAAAATACTTATACTTAAAAGAAATGACTATATATCTTTTGTTAAATGGTTTGAACCAACTGAACCAACTATTGTTTTTGAAAACATAGGTGAAACTAATTCATGTGGTTATAAAGATAGTGCAACTGTTAAAATTACTTGTAATTCTCCTGATGGATTTAAATCATTAAAAATAAACAATGAAGAAATTACTGATTTAGAAAATTTAAAAAGTAAAACTATCGAAAAAACAATTTCATCTTCAACTAGTTTTCAAGTAACTTGTACATCTAAATATGATTTAACTAATAGTGATAGTGGTGAATCACATGATTACACAGTTTGTGAGAAAGAAACAACTTGTACAAAGTATAATTGTACTTGTACATGTAAATATATAGTGTCAGCGGGATTACCATGCAGCGAAACAAAAAAAAGTACAACTGGTTCTTCTTGTAATAGTGCGTGTAGTAGTAAATGTACTAGTTCTCTTGGTTCTTCTTATTGTGGATATAGATATAATACAGGAACTTGTTCTTCAAGTACATCAAAATGGGTTAAAAAATAATGAGTAAGAGTCTTGTTTGGTAGGCTTTTCTGTTATAATTAATTAAATTAGAAGATTATTATGTATTTAAAAAATAGAAATAACAGGTTTTAAATTATTATTTATTATAAGTACTTAATAGGTTTAAAGAAAGTGATGCTTTAATAATATCTTTTGATGTAAGAGGTGCAACTTTTGAATACAATGTTAATAAAATATAGGTGAGTTATGAAAAATAAAAAAGGATTTGTATTACTAGAAACTTTGGTAGTAACTATATTTACTTTAATAATATTTACTCTTTTATACACATCAACTGTTCCACTTCTTGGTAAGTATAAAGATTTATCTTATTATAATGATATAGATATTACTTATGATTTATATTATTTAAAAAGATTAATAAAAAATGATAGTAAATATAATGATATTAATAATAGTAGTTATCAAAGTATTAAATGTACTGATTTAGAGGATGCTAATACATGTAATAGTTACTTTGATGCTTTAAATATTAAGAAAAATGATGAACTAGTTTACTTAGATTTAAAAGAACTTAATGCAAATAAAAAATATTTATCAAGTGATATACTTGATTATGTAAATAGAATTGATAAAAAATATGATAATTCTAAAATACTTATACTTAAAAGAAATGACTATATATCTTTTGTTAAATGGTTTGAACCAACTGAACCAGTAATCAAGTTCGATAGTCCAGAAACTTCTAATACATGTGGCTATGAAAATGAAGTAACAATTAAAATTACTTGTAATTCCCCTGATGGAATTAAATCATTTAAAATAAATAATGAAGAAATTACTGATTTAGAAAATTTAAAAAGTAAAACTATTGAAAAAACAATTTCATCTTCAACTAGTTTTCAAGTAACTTGTACATCTAAATATGATTTAACTGAAAATAATAATAGTGATGAATTTGCAGTTTGTGAATATAAAAGTACAGGTACATGTATAGAATATAATTCGTGTCCAGATTCATCGTGTGGTTGTAAATCTTATAAATGCAGTGGATCATCTTGTGGTTATACTTATGGAAGTTGGGAAACGGGAATTTGTAAAGATAGTAATCAAAGTAATACATCTTCAACAGAATGGAGTTGCAAGGTAACATATGAATATGATGTTTGCAATGCAACAAAAGCATATATATGTAAAAAAAGAAGTAGAACGGCAAAATGTTGTTCAAGTGCAGGATGCAAAACATATAAATCATGTCCTAATTCAACTTGTACTTGCAAAACTTATGAGCAAGCGTGGATTAAAAAATAGAATAAAAGCCTTGTTTAATAGGCTTTTTTTTGTTATACTTATCTAGGTTAGAAGGTGTGTTATGTATTTAAAAGAAATAGAAATATCTGGTTTTAAATCATTTGCTGATAAAATAGATATTAATTTAGATAATGAAATAACCTGTATTGTAGGACCTAATGGATCTGGGAAAAGTAATATTGTAGATGCTATTCGTTTTGTTTTAGGTGAACAATCAGTTAAATCACTTCGAGGGGAATCTTTAATGAGTGATGTAATATTTTCAGGATCTAAAAATCGTCAGGGAATGCATGCAGCAAGTGTTAATTTAACTTTTGATAATACAGATAATTACTTGAAAATACCTTATAAAACAGTATCTGTTAAAAGAAGATTATATAAAACAGGTGATAATGAATATTTTTTAAATGGAGAAAAATGTCGTTTAAAAGATATAGTAGATTTATTTCTCGATAGTGGCATGGGAAGAGATTCTTTCAATATAATTAATCAAGGTGATATATCTAAACTATTATCAAATTCATCTTATGATAGACGTCTTGTAATAGAAGAAGCAGCCGGTATTTTAAAATATAAAAAAAGAAGAGAAGAAGCATTTAGAAAACTTGATAAAACTAATTTAAATCTTGATAGAGTAAATGATATTATTACAGAAGTAGAAGCAAGAGTAACTCCTCTTAAAGAACAAAGTGAAAAAGCAAGTCTTTATCTTGGCTTAAAAGAAAAACTTAAAAATGTAGAAGTAGGAGTATTAGTAACTTCAATTACTAATAGAAATCAAGAATATTTAACCAGTAAAGAAAAAATAAATGAACTAAACACGGATATTATTTCATTAAGTAAAAAAGTAAATGATCCTGAAATAGATGAACTTAAAATAAAGTCTCTTAATTTAGAAAAAGATTTACAAAAAATTAATCAAGATTTATTAAACATAACTACATTAAAAGAAGAAATAAATGGAAAAAGATTACTTTTAAAAGAAAGAATAAAACTTAATGCTAATGATATAAAACAAGAAGAAAAATTAAGCTTTTTAACAGAAAATAAGTTTAAATTAGAAAAAGAAATTAATTTAACTGAAATTGATTTAAAAACTAAACAAGAAGAAAAAAGTGTTTTAGAAACTAATTTAAATAATAGTTTAAATAATTTAACTGCTTTAAAAGAAAAGGTAAGTTTTTTAAATAAAGAAATTAATAATAAAAGAAATGATTATGAAGTTTTGTTAAATAAAATAGATATTTTAAAAAGTAATATAACAGATAATATGTATTTAAATAGTAATGTTAAAAAAATACTTGATAATAAAAACTTAACTGGTATAAATGATGCTTTGCTAAATTTAATTAAAACAAGTGATATGTATAAAACTTGTTTTGAGGTTTTAACTCTTAGTAATAAGAACTTTATAATAATTGATACTAGTAATGATTCTAAAAATATAATTGATTATTTAAAACAAAATAATTTAGGAAGAGTTACCTTTTTACCACGTGATGTTATAAAAAGCAAATATGTAGATTTAGATACAGCAAGAATTTTAACTGATAAAAAAGGTTATTTAGGTATTTTTAGTGATTTTTTAGAGTATGATTTAAAATATAAAAATATTGTTTTAAATCAATTTGGAAATATTTTGGTTGTTGATACCTTAGAAAATGCTAATAATATAAGTAAATTAATTAATAATAAATATAAAATAGTAACACTTGATGGAGAAGTTATTCATGTAGGAGGAAGTATAACAGGTGGTTCTTTAAATAATAGAACTATTACTAAAACTAAGCAGGAATTAACTGATTTAGAAATAAAAAAGACAACTGATAAAAATATAATAGATAGATTATTAGAAGAAAATAATAATAATTTAGATGATATTTCTAAACTAGAACAATCTATTTATAAGGATAGAACAGATTTAATTATTAAAATAGAAAGTATTAAAAATTTAGAAAGTAAAGTTGATAATTTAAAGAAAGAATTAGATAGTACTTGTTTAGAATTAAAATCTTATAATAATGATAGTGATTTAGAACTTAATGAGTTAAATACTAATTATTATAATAAAACTTTGGAATATGAATTACTTTTAAAAGAAAAAGATAAAATTAGTTTAGAAAAAGACAAAATTGGAGAAATTATACTGGAAAAAGAAGGTATTTATAAAGAAAATAATCTTAATTTAAAAGTTAAAGAAAAGGAATTAAAAGATCTTGAAATCTTAGTTAGTAAATTAGAAAATATGCTTGATAATGACTTAAATACTTTAAATCAAGAGTATAGTTTAACTTATGAAAGAGCAAGAGATGAATATGAATTAGAATTTAATCTTGATGATGCTAAAACTATGGTTTTAGAGTATAAAAATAAATTAAAAAGTATTGGTAATGTTAACTTAGATAGTATTGCAGAATATAAAGAAGTTAAAGAAAGATATGATTTTTTATCTAATGAAAGAAATGATTTAGTTAAGGCTAAGGATATGTTATATTCTTTAATTAGTGAAATGGATGATGTTATGCAAAGTGATTTTTTAAGTACTTTTAAAGAGTTAGAAGTAGAGTTTAAAAAAGTATTTAGAGAATTATTTAAAGGAGGAGATGCTTCTTTAAAATTAACTGATCCAAGTAATTTAATGGAAACAGGAGTTGATATAATTGCAAGTCCACCGGGGAAAAACTTAAAAACAATTACTCTTTTATCAGGTGGAGAAAAAACTTTAACAGCAATTAGTTTATTATTTGCAATTTTAAATATTCGTAAAGTTCCTTTTTGTATTTTTGATGAAGTTGAAGCGGCTCTTGATGAAGCAAATGTTGATAATTTTGGTTCATACTTACATTCTTATAAAGATAAAACTCAATTTTTATTAATTACTCATAAAAAAAGAACAATGGAGTATGCTAAAACTTTATATGGTATTACAATGCAAGAATCAGGAGTATCTAAACTTGTAAGTGTTAAATTGGATAAATAATATTATGTTAAATAGAATTTATTTATAATTTTAAGAAAATAGACTTGAATAAAAGTTTTGAAAATGAAATAACAAATTCTAAAAATAATTGAAGTTGCAAGAGCAATTAATTTAAAAGATAAAAGAAAAAGATATGAGTATATTTATGATACTATTTGTAATAAGTTAGATGCTAAAATTAAAACTAATTATTGTGAATTTGAAAATGGTATATGCCTTAAAGATAGATTACTTAATAATAATCATCTAAATGGTTGTTGCGAGTGTAGTGGTCGTAGAAAATGTAAATATTTAAATAATACTTGTACAATTAATTGTCTGGCTTGTAAGTTATTTACTTGTAAAACTTTAAGAAATTTAAATATTAAACAAAGTATAAATGATTTTATTCTGGCTAAGTATTTTTTTACAAGAAAGCAAAAAGATATTTTAGAACTTACTTTTTTTACAGAAAAAGAAGTAGTTATTGAAAAATTAATGAAAACAATTAAAAATAATAAAAAATTAATAAGAGAATATGTTTACAAGGTCTAAAAAATAAGATATAATATGACCTGTTGGAGGAAATTATGGAAAAAAATAATAAAAATAAACATGAAATTACAATTAAAATTGAAGGAGAAGAATGGAAAAAAGCCTTAGAAAAAGCATTTTTAGACAATAATAAAAAAGCAAAAATTGATGGTTTTCGTCCAGGACATGCTCCATATGATATATTTGTAAAACATTACGGAGTAGAATCTTTATTTATGGATGCTGCTGATAAAGTTATTGAAGATGCTTATTTAAAAGCAATTAATGAAAGTAAATTAGTACCAGTAACTAGTCCAATTCCAAGTATTAAAGATGTAAATGAAGATGCTATTGAATTTGTATTTACAATTGTTACAAAACCTGAAATTAAAATTAAAAAATATTCTGGTTTAAAAGTTAAAAAAGATAAATTAGAAGTAAAAGAAGAAGAAATTCAAGATGAAATAGATCATTTACTAGAACATTATGCTGAACTTGTTGTTAAAGAAGGAACAGTAGAAAATGGAGATACAGTTATAATTGATTTTGAAGGGTCTGTTGATGGAGTTCCATTTGAAGGAGGAAAAGCTGAAAATCAAAGTTTAGTAATTGGATCTAATACATTTATTCCAGGATTTGAAGAACAATTAATTGGTATGGAAAAAGAAAGTGAAAAAGATATCAAAGTAACTTTCCCAGAAGATTATCATGCTGAAAATCTAAAAGGAAAAGAGGCTACATTTAAAATTAAATTACATGAAATTAAAACTAAGAAAAATCGTGAATTAGATGCTGAATTCTTTGAAGATTTAGGAATGGAAGGAGTTAATTCTCTTGAAACATTAAAAGATGCTATCAAAGAACATTTAGAAGCCCACAAGAAAACTGACATTGAAAATAAATTTGTAAATGATATGTTAGATGCTATTAGCAAAGAAACTGAAATTGATATTCCAGAAGAAATGGTAGAAGATGAAATTAATCGTTTAATTGAAAGATTTGAAGAACAATTAAAGATGCAAGGTGCAAGTTTAGATTTATACTATAAATTAACTAAATCAACTGAACAAGATTTAAGAAGTCAAGTTGAAAAAGAAGCATTTAAAAATGTTTTATATCGTTTAATCCTTGAAGAATTAGTTAAAATACTTGAAATAAAAGTAACAGATGAAGAAGCAGAGGAAGAACTTAAAAAGATGGCTGATAATTACCATGCAACTGTTGAAGATATTGAAAAAGAACTTGGTGGTAAAGAAATGATTAAATATGACATCGAGGTTAAAAAGGCTTTCAATAAATTAGAAGAATTAAATAAATAGATTTTTTGTCTATTTATTTTTTTGTGTTATAATGAAAAGGGTGATGATATGCCAATTATTGGAATAGTTGCAAGACCAAGTGATAAAGATAAAAAAAAGAATAATTATGTTAGTGAAAATCTACGAAGAGCAGTTATTAAAAGTGGAGGGACGCCCTTAGCAATTTTATCGACTGATGAAAGAGTTTATGAACTTGATAATTATTTAAAGGGTGGCTTAAATAAAGAAAGTAAGAAAAACTTAGATAAAGTTTTAAGTCTTTGTGATGGTATAATCTTTCAAGGGGGCTCCAAGTTTTATCCAAATGATAAGTATATTGCTAAATATGTAATTAAAAATGATGTTCCAACTCTTGGAATATGTCTTGGTATGCAACTTTTAAACCATGTTGATAATCAGGAAAAATCCACTTTAATTAAAATTGATGATCATTTAGATAATAAAAAGTATGTTCATAAAATAAAAATAGTTAAAAATACTTTATTAAGTGATATCTTAAATCTAGATGAAATGAAAGTTAATTCAAGACATAGACTATCTATTGTAAAATTAAATAAATTTAAAATATGTGCCACATCACCTGATAATATAATAGAAAGTATATATTATCCAGGAAAAAGATTTATCTTAGGAGTACAATTTCATCCAGAAGATATGTATTTTTATGATGAATTTGCTAAATTAATATTTGAAAGATTTATAAAGGAGTGCAATAATGTTAGATAAGTTTTTAGATGAATATGTTAATAAAATGTATTTAAATTCAAATGTAAATATGAGTTTAGAACAGAGAAATTTATATACAAGAGAAGATTATTATGCCCTGTTAAGACCAGTTGTTTCTTTGCTTCAAAAGTATCCAGATGATTCTTTACAAGAATTAAGAGAAAAGTTGTTTGTAAATTCTTCTTTAAGAGAAAAACTAGAAGAATTTATATATGAAAAAAGAATGGCTCCGGGAGCAGTTATTACTTTTGGAACGAAGGATTACAAGGAGACTTTAATAGTAGGAAACAGAGAAGAAGTTAGATTAGAAGGAAATAAAATAGTTCCAAGTGTTAAAGAAATGACTTATGATACCATTTTTGATTTAGCATCTATTACTAAAATTTTTACAAGTATTAGTATTTTATTATTAGCATCCAAAAATCTTATTAATTTAGATGATAAGATTGTTAAATATGCAAGTAATTTTAAAAATTTAAGTGATGTTTCTATCTTTGATTTACTAAGTTTTAAAGTACCTCTTGTAACAAGTAAAAGATTAGATAATATATCAGGTGATTCTTTAAAAGAGGTTTTAAATGATATAAAAGTTGGTTATCTTGAACCATACAAGAATCCTTATACAGATATGGGAGCAATTGTTTTAAAATATGTAATTGAAGCAGTAACGGGTATGCCTTTTTATGATTTTTTAGATAAAGAAATACTTGGACCTTTATTAATGAAAGATACTAATTATAAATTTCCTAAATATAAATTACAAAGAGTAGCATCTACTAGTTTAGGTGGAGTAATAACAAAGGATTTAAAATTTGATAGGGATACAACTGGAATAATAGGTGTACCTCATGATAAAAAGGCTAGAAATTTAGAAATAGATGGCTTGCCAGGACATGCTGGCTTATTTTCGACAGCTCCTGATATGTCTTTATTTGCTAAGGGTTTAATTAATAATCAAGTTTTACCTCCTTCTTACTTGGAAAGCCTTGCTAAAAATAGAACTGGTAAGAAAGTTATGGTAGATGGAACTGAAAAATACGTTCAATACCTAGGTTATCTATGTTATTCAAAACATCCTAACTTGGCAGATTCGGATCTTTTTCATGCAATGTCAGGGAAAAGTTTTGCCTCAGGTGGTTTTACCGGAGGAGAACTTACAGTTGATCCTTTAAATGAAATATATTTCTTTTTAGGAACTAATCGTGTGCATAATCGTATTGTAAGAGATCTTTCTGGAAATAAAATTAAGGAAATGGAAGTAGATGGTAAGATTATACCAAATGTAAGTGATTTTGCCTGGCAAAGAGATAATTATATAATTCATCCTTGTTTATCTCTTGCTATTCAATATAAAATGTTAGAAGACTTTTATAAATTATGTAAAGAAAAAATTGAAAGTGAAGAATTTGTTAGAAAAATATAGTGCTTAATTTACCATTAAAATGAATTAAAAATTAAGAAGGAATTTGTTATTTTCCTTCTTTTTTTATAAAATGTGAACAAGTTTCACATTTTAACCCTTGCAAACCCTTATAAAATAAGGGTTTTAAAAAATAAAAAAAATTTTTCAAAAATGTAGCATTCTCTTATATTATATTTGGAGGGTGAAAATGAGAAAAATTACATATGTTAAACAAACAGATTTACGAGATTGTGGGGTATCCTGCTTACTTGCTATTACCAAATATTATGGTGGATATGCAACAAGAGAATATTTACGTGAAATTACTAAGACAACAAGAGAGGGGGTTAATATATATTCCTTAAAAGAAGGAAGTAAAGTCTTAGGTTTTGAAGCGGTAGCAGTAAAGGGGAATATTTTAAATATGAAATTAAAAGTTCCATTTATAGCACATGTTGTAAAAAATAATCTTGGTCATTTTATTGTTATTATGAGTATTAAAGAAAAAAGTATTACTATTATGGATCCTAGTAGTGGTATTAAAAATATAACTTATGATGAATGGAATAATATTACAACTAATGTTTACTTGGAATTAAAACCAGTTACTAAAATTTTAAAACAAGAAAAAACTAATTCTTTAAAAAATTTATTAGTACCAATTATTAAAAGATATAAAATATTAATTATAATTTTATTTATCCTATCACTTATCTATACCTTAACAAATGTTTTAATATCATATCAGTTAAAATTCTTTATTGAATTACTTGATAATAGAAATATTAATATATTAAAAACAATATTTATATTTTTAATACTTGTAAATATACTAAAAGAATTATCTAATTTGTTTAAAAATAATTTACTTAATTATATAAACCATACTCTTGATAAAACCTTGTTTAAAGACATATATAATCATATCATTAAACTTCCATATTTATATTTTAAAAATCGTACAAAAGGAGATATAACAACTAGAATACAAGATGTATTTACTATAAGAGATTTTATAAGTAATTTAATTGTTTTAATAACATCATTAGTTTTAATGATTACTACATTTATCTTTATGTTAAAAATAAATGTAAAATTAACTATAATTTGTTTAATTTTAACAATTGTATACATAAGTGTTATTTATCTTTATAATAATTATTTAAGTAAAAAAATTAAAGAATTAAAAGATGAAGAAATAATTGTAAATAATCATATTATAGAATCAGTTTCATCTATTAATACCATTAAAAGTATGCAAATAGAAAATAAATTAACTGATAGTTTACTAAGTAAATATAAATTATTACAAGATGTAAGTTTTGATTTATATCAAAAAAATAATCAAAGTAATTTCTTTAAAAATTTAATTTATGGTTTTTGTTTATTAATAATAATTTATTTAGGTATTAAAGAAGTTTTAAATAATAATTTATCACTTTCTAGTTTACTTGTTTATCATAGTTTATTATCATTTTATTTTGAACCAATTCAAAATTTAGCATCTATTTCTATGACTTTTAAAGAAGCAAGTGTATCTTTTATTAGAATTAATGAGTTATTCAGTGTTAAAGAAGAATTAATAGAACCTGATAATAAAACCATAAATCATCATTTAAAAGGAAATATAAAAGTTAATAATTTAATATATTCTTATAATGGAGTAGAAAACATAATTAAATGTAATAATTTAGATATTAAAGAAGGAAATAAAGTTTTAGTCTATGGCAAAAGTGGTTGTGGTAAATCTACTTTAATGAAATTATTGGTTAAATATATTAAAGATTATTCAGGAAGTATTTTAATAGATGATAGAGATTTAATGACTTATAATATTTTTGATATTAGAAGAAAAATAACTTTTGTATCTCAACAAGAAGTACTATATACTGATACTATCTATAATAATATAGTTTTAGATAATAATATTTCTTATCCTGAATATTTAGAAATTATTAAATTAACAGGTGTTGATAATATTATTAAAAGAAGTATTTTAAAAGATGATATGTTAATTGAAAATAATGGTTCTAATTTATCAGGTGGAGAGGTTCAAAGAATAATTCTTGCTAGATCTTTATGTAAAAAAAGTGATATTTATATATTTGATGAATCTTTAAGTGCTATTGATATTCAAAGTGAAAGAAAAATTATGGAGAATTTATTTAGTTATTTAAATAATAAAACAGTTATAGTAATAAGTCATAGATTTAATAATCGAGATTTATACCAACAATTTGTTTGTATGCAAAAAGGAGTAGTATATGATTATTAGTTGTTTTGATAAATTTAGTTTAAAAATAAAATTTAAAGAATTTATGTATGTATTTTTAATTATAATTATGTTATTTATAATTACTTTAAACTTATTTAATATTAAAAATAGATATGAAAGTACTATGAAATTTAATTTATTAAGTAATAATATATTGGAGTTAAATAAAGTAGATTTAATTGATTTAAAAAGAATTAGTAACTGTAAAAAAGTAATAATAGATAACAATTATTTTAATTTTAATCTAATAGATATAAAAGAGAATAAAACTAACTATCTAGTTAAAATTGAAGTATTAAATCTTGATAAAGTTAATTCTTATCAAGTAACATTTCTTGAAAAAGAAGAAAATTTACTTAAATTTATAATAAGAAATATGAAAGGAGAATAAAATATGCAAAAATTAAGTATTAAAGAAATGAAAAATATAAATGGAGGGGGAGTATCAGGAGTAATTGCTGCTATATTTGGAATTGGTTCATTTATAGCCTTTCTTGCTGGGGTTTTAGATGGTTATACTAGACCTATTAGATGTAATTAGGAGGTTTTATGGAAAAATTAAGTATTATAGAAATGAAAAAGATAAAGGGAGGATTAACTTTATCAGGGGCTTTAATTAGTGCTTTTAAAGGATATTACACGGTTTTAAGAGAAATAGGTCAATATTTTGGCAGTGGTATTAGAAGAATTACAAGTGGTTCATATTGTTCTGTGAGGTAATTTATGAGTTTAAAATTGAAAAATATTTTTCTTAGTTATATCTTACCAATTGCTAGTTTAGTTTTAATGATGATGTTTTCAAAAGTTATGTTTATGTTTCTTTTTCAAATAGGTAGACAGTATGGTTCATTTTTAAGAAATATGTTTGAATTTAGTTGTAATTTAGTCTAAAATGTAACTTTAATAAAAAAAAACATATAATAATTTAGAAAAAGTTAAAAATTATGTTGAATTTTGTTTTAAAGTTTGATATAATCTATTTGATTTTAAAACGAAGGGAGGGAATGAGAATGACACATGTTGCTGTTAGAAACGGTAATCTAGATGGGGCTTTAAGAAAGTTTAAACAAAAAGTTGCACGAGATGGTATCCCTTCTGAATTCAAAAAAAGAGAAGCATATGATAAACCAGGCGTAAAAAGACGTGAAGCTAAAAAAGCAGGTATAAAGAATGCTCGTAAACGTGAAAGAAATAACAGAGACTAGTTTCTAGTCTCTTTTTCAATTATTGTTTTTTAATTTTAAAAATATATTATAATATTAAAGGAGGACTAATGAAAATAAAAAATTTAGGACAAGTATTTACCCCAATAAACATAGTTAAGGATGTACTAGATGCTGCTGGTTATTCTGGGGAAGTTATTCTTAATAAACATGTTATTGATAATAGTTGTGGAGATGGAGCCTTTTTAGTTGAAATAATAAATAGATATATAGATGCTTACTATGAAAAATATAATATACTTACTAATATTTCAGATGATTTAAAAAAATATATTCACGGAATTGAAATAGATCAAGAAATATATGATATGTGTATTAAAAACTTAAATAATTTATTAGATAGTAGAAATATAAAAAAAGTTAAATTAGATATTTTAAATAAAGATGCCTTAGGTGTTATAAAATATAATCACAAAATGGACTTTGTTTTAGGTAATCCTCCTTATGTAAGAGTTCATAATTTAAGTAGTCAGTATGAAAATGTAAAAAAATATTCATTTTGTAATACAGGAATGACTGATTTATATATTGTGTTTTATGAAATAGGTCTTAAAATGCTAAACGAAAAAGGGGTTTTATGTTATATTACACCAAATTCCTTTTATAATAGTTTAGCAGGAAGAAAATTAAGAGAATATTTAGAAGACAAAAAAAACTTAGAATTAATAATGGATTTAGGTCACTATCAACCATTTAGTGTTACAACTTATACTACTATTTGTAAAATAGTTAATAATCAAAAATTTCTTGGTTGTAAATATTATAAATATAATACTAAAACAGGAACCAAAGAATTTATTGATTTAATAGAATATAAAAATTTATTTGTAAACAATAATATAATTTTAGATAATGATTTAAAATATATTAAAATTTTAAACTATGAATTAAAAAAGGATTTAAAAGTAGTTGTAAAAAATGGTTTTGCTACTTTAAATGATAAAGTATTTATTCAAGATGAGTTTCCTTTTAAGGGAAATCAAATAGATGTTATAAAGGGTTCTACTAATGAAATTAAAAAATGTATTTATCCTTATGATAAAGAGGGAAAATTAATTCCATTTGAAAGACTAGATAAAAATGTGCAAGAATACCTAGAAAATCATAAAAAAGATTTGATAAAAGAAAATTCTAAGAAAGATTCAGTTTGGTATGCCTTTGGTAGATCACAAGGTATAAATGATGTGAAATTAAATAAAATATCAATTAATACAACTATTAAAGATCTTAAATCAATTAAATTAAATGAAGTACCTGCTAATAAAGGTGTTTATAGTTCCCTATATTTGTTAACTGATGTTTCATTTGAAAAAATTAAATCTCTCATTTATAGAGATGATTTTATTGAATATTTAAAGATATTAAATAAATGTAAAAGTGGAGGATATTTTACTTTATCTTCAAAAGATTTAGCAAAATATTTAAATTATTATTTGGAGGAAGAAAATGAATAATGAAGATTTTTTAAAAGTTATAAAAAAATCATTTAATAAGTATTTAGAAACAGGTTCAAGGAGTAATTCTAAATTAAAAATATTACATGGAGCAATTACAAGTGATTTAAACAAAAGACTAGAAAATTGTTATCAATTACATTCCTTAGGTTATAATGATGATAAAGAATTTAATATGAAGGGACGTTACATGGATAAAAAGGTTGATATTGCAATAAGTAACGATAAAGAAGTAATAGCAGGAATTGCTTTAAAGTTTATTATGCGAAATTATTCTCAAAATTCTAACAATTATTTTGAGAATATGTTGGGTGAAACAGCAAATATCAGAACTATTGGTAAACCATATTTTCAAATAGTTATAATTCCCTCAAAAATTCCATATTTTAAAAACGATGGAGTACTTGATCATGTAGAAGTATTATCAGAGAATAACTTGAAAAAATATATTAAATTATCCCATGATAATGTTTTAGAATTTATGCATACACCTACTAAAACCTTGATTTATTTAATTGATATGCCTGAAATACCATTAGAAAAAATAAAAAACTATGATGATTATAAAAAATATTATCAAGAAAATGAGATAGAAATTTTAGAAAATAATACTAAGTATGATTTTGGTAATTCAGTTATATATAATGATTATAATAAATTTATTGAAAAAATTGTTCATTATATAAAATATATGTAGGTGTTTATGATAAAAGAAAAAACTTATATTGGCTGCTATGCAGTTGTAATTGAAAATGAAATGATTGCTTTAATAAAAAAAGCAAGAGGTGGTTATAAAGGTAAACTTGATTTACCAGGTGGTGGAATTGAATATAAAGAAATGCCTGATGTTACTTTAAAAAGAGAAATAAAGGAAGAACTAGGTGTTAATATTAAAAGTTACAAACTATTAGATGTTACAAGTAATAATATAAAATGGAAAATGGCTGATAATTTATATGAAGATTTACATCATATAGGAATACTTTATCAAGCAAGTATTATTGATAATGAATTAAAAAATTATCCAGATGGTCATGATTCAGATGGAGCAAATTGGTATAAAATAACTGATTTAAAAGAAGAAAATTTAACTCCATTTTTAATTTTTTCTTTAAAAAAACTTGGATATAAATTAAAATAATAAATCTTGCTTTTTAAAAAGAAATAATTTAAAATAAATAACTGATTGAGGAAATTATGGAAACAGTTTATAAAAACAATAAAACAAAACTAAGAAGTATTATGAAATATGGATATTATGGTTCTTTATCTAAAAACACAGGTTATATAGCAGGTACTATAACCTTAAAAAAGATAGATGATGAAATAGAAAATAAAAGAAAATTAAGACATGAAATATTAAAAAGATTTTATGATGATATTACTAATAAATTACTTTCTAAAAAAATAACTGGTTTTAAAATGATAGTTGATTCTAGAAGAATTTGGAATAATGATTTTCTAAATTTTAAAATAGAAAAAAATGATTTTATTGCTTATCCTAAGGTATCAATTGCTGGTATAGAAAAATCTTATAATGATGATATCAATGAGTGCTTAGAAATTATTTTTCCTTTTATAAAAGGAATGTGTCAAATTCATAAAGAAATAGATTTATTAGAAAATAATTTCTATGATTCTGTATTAGTTAAATTAATGGGAAGCTTGAAACCAATTTTTAGTATTAGTGGTGATGGAATTAGTATTGTTCATGATGATGAATTAAAACAAAGTCAATATGAAGACTTGGTAAGATTTTTAGAAACTTATAAATATGAGATATTAAATAATGTTACAATTTTTGATAATGAGTCACTTAATCCATATAGAACAGATTTAACCAAAAGGAAAGCACTTTCTATTTATAAAAGAGGTATGAAATGAAATTAATAGTTATAATTGGTCCAACTGGGGTTGGAAAAACAAAATTAAGTATTGCCCTTGCTAAAAAACTAGATGCTTATATAATAAATGGTGATAGTATGCAAGTATATAAAGGTTTAGATATTGGAACTGCTAAAATAAAAGAAAATGAAAAGATGGGAATAAAACATTTTCTTTTTGATATAGTAGAACCAACTGAAAATTTTAATATCTATGAATATCAAAAACTAGGAAGAGAACTCCTTAATAAATTTATTAAAGAAAATAGAAATGTTATAATTGTAGGAGGGTCAGGTTTATATATTAAAAGTTTATTATATGATTATAGATTTCAAGAAGAAGAAAAACTAAATGAATATAATGATTTAACAAATGAAGAAATTTTAGAAAAAATAAAAAAGATACATGATACAAATATTCATGTAAATAATCGAAAAAGATTAGTAAGAGAACTTAATAAAATAGAAAACAATAATAATATCAAAAGTGATATTTTTAAAAAAATGTATGATTTTAAAGTTCTTGGTTTAACAACAGAGAGATGCCTTTTATATAAAATAGTAGATGATAGAGTTGATATGATGATTGCAGATGGCTTAATTGAAGAAGTAAAAAATTTATATGATAAAAATATTCGTTCTAAAAGTATTTTAACCGGGATTGGTTATAAAGAATTATATGATTACTTTGATAAAAAAGTATCTCTTGAAGAAGCAATTAATAATATTAAAAAGAATACTAGACATTTTATCAAAAGACAATATACTTTTTTTAATAGGCAAATGGATGTTGATTGGATTAAGGTAAACTTTACAAATTTTGATGAAACTATAAATGAGGTTTTACAAAAATTAGAAATAAATTAATATAATTAGTTTATTTTCTTTAAATTATGTTATACTTATTATTGAATAGTAGGAGTAATTATGAGAAATAATGAGAAAAAAATAAATAATAAAAAATTAGATGAATCATCAAGTTCTAAAACTATAAAAACAAAAAAAGAATTAACTAAACAAGAAAATATGGCGCCTAAAAAGAAGAATAGTAATATTAATAAAAAAGGTAATAATAGTTTAGATAATTCTAGTAAAAAGCAAAAACAAGTTAAGAATAATTATAAGAAAAATGAAAGTATTAAAAAAAGTAGTAATTTAGATGATAACTATACAAATAATGATAATAAATTAAAAAGAAATTATCATGAGAATAATAATTTTAAAACTAAGAAACAAGATAAGGTTACTAATAAGTCTAAAAAGAAAATAGTTTTAATTTTATTTATTATAATATTCTTGATATTTATTAGTTTAACAACTTATAATATTTTAACATTTATTAAATATAAAAGTATAGTAGTTAACAATAGTCCTAAAACTAGTAAAATAAATTATCTTGATTATTATAGCACTAGTATTGTTACTTTAAATAAGAAAGTATTATATAAAAGAGAAAATGAAGAATTTGTTAAAAGTGGTGTAGTAAATTCTTCTATTTATTTAAGTTTAGAAGAAGATGAATTTAGTAAGGATGGTTATTTTAGAATAAAAAATACTTCTTACTATATAGATTACAAGAATATAAAAAAAGAAGAACTAAAAGAAGAAAAGACAACGTATTTAAATTATATTCCTTTTAATGAAAATGTTAAAGTTACTAATCCTAAGTTTTACTTAGATGAAAAAATAGTATTTTCGATACTTGGAGAGTATGAATATCAGGTTTTAGTTAAAGAAAAATCTTATTACGGAGTACTTGTTAATAATAAATTATATTATTTAAAAAAAGAAGATTGTTCTTTTTATAAAAATAAAAATACGAATTTAAAAGCAACAAATGGAGTTGCGGTTTTAGTATACCATTATACGTATGATTCTAATAGTGCTGAGGATAAAAAAGGTTGTCCTAGTATTATTTGTTTATCTGATAAACAGTTTGATAGTCACATGAAATTTATTAAAGATAATAATTTTTATACAGCAACTCTTAATGATTTAGAAATGTTTATAGATGGTAAAATAAGACTTCCTGAGCATACGGTTGTAATTACTGTTGATGATGGTGCTTATGTACCTAAAACAATAGAAATTTTAGAAAAATATGATCTACATGCAACTTTGTTTTTAATTGGCGAATTTAAAAGAATTACAGGCTTTGATTATAATTCACCTAATTTAGAAATACATTCACATACTGATAATTTGCATTATACAGGAGCATGTCCTGGTGGACAAGGCAGTCCGCTTAAATGCTTAGCCAAAGATAAAATCCTAGCCGATTTAAAAAAGTCAAGAGAAAGTTTAAATAACACACCTTATTTTTGTTATCCTTTCTTTGAATATAATGATTATGCAATTAGTTTATTAAAAGAAGCAGGGTTTAGAATGGCATTTGCTGGGCATAGAATGAAAGTTAGAGTAGGTGCTAATAAATATAAATTACCAAGATATGGTATTATTAATACAACTTCAACTAGTGATTTGAAAAATATAATATATTAAAAAAATCTTGGTTTTTTAATAAAATCAAGTATTAGTGAAATGAAAAGTTAAATTTCAGATTAAGTAAATAATTGCTAAATGCAAGACTAATTTGGTAGAAAATAAAAAAAATACTACCATTTTTATTAAATATATGGTAATATATATACGAAATTTAGTAGTTCAAAGCACGAAAAAAAGTATACACTAATATTTAGTGCATAACTAAGTTTCAGTTTTAGATATATTACTTGTATATCAATTTTAGATAGCTATGTTAGGTTTAGCTATCTTTTTTCTTATAATTAAATAATTCTTTTTTTAAAATAATATTTTTTTGTTCTATTTCAAATATATTAAAATAATCAATAAATTTTTTAGGGAAAGAAGGTATCATTAACTCATAAGGATTATAGCCAGAAAGTGAATCACGTTTAACGGAATTAATATGGTTAATCATAAGATTAATGTCGTCTTGATTATAATTGTTAAATGAAGTTCCTTTTGGTATAAATCTTCTAATATATTCGTGATTATTTTCAATTTTGCCTTTTTGCTCAGAATGACCAGGATCACAATAAAATAGTTTAGTTTTATAAACATGATAACCATTAAATTCTATATCATCGGGTTTAGAAAATTCAATACCATTATCTGTAAGAATAATTGGAAAAATTTCATGAAATTTTTCATAACCTAAAATTTTTTTTAAATTCTTGAAAAAATTATTAACAGTATCCGCTTCTTTATTATCGATTTTAAAAGCAAGCATAAAGTTAGCTTGTCTCCATAAAAGAGTAAGTAAAAGAGATTCGCCTTTAATACCTTCAACAGTGTCCATTTCAATAATATTGATATTAAAATCATTATCATTATAATTTTTAACATAATCTCTAAAATCTTCATATGTTCTATTAATTTTAATTTTAGTATCTTTTTTAGGTTTATTGATATTGCTTCTTTTTCTTTTTTTATATCTTACTTTTCTAGGTAGATCTAGATTAATAATATCTAAATAACCATTTTCAACATAATTATATAAAGTTCTTTTACCAACAGGAAATTCATTTTTGTGATTTCTGATAATCATAGAAAAAGAATGTCCTTTTTTTATTTCATCAGATACAATATCATTTAAATGTTTAAATTTAGTAGATGTAATATCAATACCTTGCCTAGATTCACTTCTTAGTTTTTCATATTTACCCTGAGCATCCTCAGCATAATAATAGTATCTTGTTTTTCTACAACCTTTTCTTAAAGGACAAGCATTACAAACATAAGGTGGTTTTGAGGTTTTATCACATATTTTTTCTTTACCATACCAAGAAGTGCAATGTTCAATATTTCTATTTTTTAATATCTCATAAGAAATAGTTCTTGGAGATTTATTAATATCATTTGCAATTTTAGAAAATGTCCAATTATTTTCAATACCTTTTTCTATTTTAATTCTTTTATTTAAATCAAGATGTTTTTGATATACATTACTAGTATTTTTCTTTTTCAAAATATCACTCCTTTTACATAATACAAGTAATATATCAAGTGATATTATATATATAAATTGAAAAAGTACAAGACTGATAATTTATATAAAATTAATTTATAATAAAAATTATGATTTTATGTGTAATTTATAGTGAAAGACTTAATTTCAGTTGTATATCTTCAAGCGCAATTTACTTTTTCATTTAACAAAATTAAGTATTTAAGTGTCTAATAATTTACAAGCATTTTTAAATATGTTAAAATATATCCAGGAGGTATTTATGAAAGGAATAGTACTAGCGGGAGGATCTGGAACAAGATTATATCCAATTACTAAAATAATTAGTAAACAAATGTTACCAATTTATGATAAACCAATGATTTATTATCCTTTATCAGTTTTAATGCTAGCCGGTATTAGAGATATTTTAATTATTTCAACAAGAGAAGATACACCTAAATTTGAAAAAATGCTTGGCGATGGGTCTAACTATGGAATTAACTTAACTTATAAGATTCAAGAAGAACCAAAAGGATTAGCCCAAGCATTTACCATTGGGGAAGATTTTATTCATGATGATACTGTTTGCATGATTTTGGGTGATAATATTTTTTATGGAAACGGATTACAAAAGAAATTACAAAATGCTATTAAAAATGCTGAAAAAGGAATAGCATCTGTGTTTGGTTATCATGTAAATGATCCGGAAAGATTTGGAGTTGTTGAATTTGATAAGAAAGGGAAGGTTATTTCAATCGAAGAAAAACCAGAAAAACCAAAATCAAATTATGCAGCAACAGGTTTATATTTTTATGATAATCGAGTTATTGAATATGCTAAGAATTTAAAACCATCTAAACGAGGAGAACTTGAAATAACTGATATAAATAGAATTTATTTAGACAAAGAAGAATTATCAGTAGAAGTTTTAGGTCGTGGTTATTCTTGGCTTGATACGGGAACATTTGATAGTTTAAATGAAGCATCTGATTTTGTTAGAACAGTTGAATTAAATGGCCAAATGATTGCTTGTCTTGAAGAAATTGCTTATTTAAAAGGTTGGATTGACAAGGAAATGGTACGTGAAATTGGCTTAGGTATGCAAAAAAATAGTTATGGTAAATATTTAATTAATTTAGCCGACAAAGAAATAGATAAAGATCCAGCAAGAATTCTTTTGGAGCAAGAAAAATGAAAAAAATAGAAACAGGACTTGAAGATTGCTATATTTTAGAACCTAATCGTTTTGGCGATAATCGTGGTTATTTTTCCCCGGTTTATATAAATCAAGAATTAAGAGAATTAGGATTTGAAAATTTAGTTCAAATAAGTAGAAGCAAGAGTAGTAAAGGGGTTTTAAGAGGAATGCATTTTCAACATAATCCAAAATGTCAAGCAAAAATAGTTGAAGTTATTAAAGGAAGAGCACTTGATGTTGTAGTTGATTTAAGAAAAAACTCTAAAACTTATAAAAAATGGACTAGTGTTTTATTAACTGATGAAAATAATCGTCAATTATATGTACCACGAGGATTTGCTCATGGTTATTTAAGTTTAGAAGATGATACAGTTTTTCAATATTTTATTGATAATGATTATGCTCCTGATATGGAAGGTGGCATACCTTATAATGATAAAAGTATTGGTATTGATTGGAATAAAATATTTGAAGAATATGATATAAGTGTACCTAATTTATCAGAAAAAGATACTAATAGATTAGAACTTACAGAGCAAAATATAGAATTTTAGGAGAATATATGAAAATATTTATAACAGGTGGAGCAGGGCAACTTGGCTATGATTTAATTAAAGAACTAACTAAAAGAGGCTTTAATGATTATCTTGCTCCAACAATAGATGAATTAGATATTACAAATTTAAGTGAATTAAAAAAAGTTATAACTGATTATAACCCGGATGTAATTTATCATTTAGCAGCCTATACGGCAGTTGATAAAGCAGAGGAGAATAAAGAACTTTGTTATAAAATAAATGTTTCAGGAACTGAAAATATTTGTGAATGTGCAAGACTTACCAATAGTAAAGTAGTTTATATCAGTACTGATTATGTTTTCCAAGGTAATAAAGATGGTATATATGAAGTTTTAGATGAACCCAATCCTGTTAACTACTATGGATATACTAAATATTTAGGTGAAGAATGCGTTAAAAAACTAAAAGATTATTTAATAGTTCGTATTTCTTGGGTATTTGGAATAAACGGGAATAATTTTATTAAAACTATGTTAAGGCTAGCAAGTGAAAAAAAAGAGTTATCAGTTGTATCTGATCAAATAGGAAGTCCTACTTATACTAAGGACTTAGCAAGATTATTAGTCGACATGATAGAAACTAAAAAAACAGGAATTTATCATGCTACTAATGAAGGTTATACATCATGGTATGAATTCGCTAAATATATATTTGATATAAGTAATATAAAAATAAAACTTAATGGTATTAAAACAAGTGAATATAAAACTCTTGCTAAAAGACCATTGAATTCAAGGTTATCAAAAGATAAATTAGATGAAGAAAATATTCTAAGACTTCCTAGTTGGCAAGATGCAACTAAGAGATTTTTAGAAGAGATGAAGGAGGAAAAATGAAATATTTAGTAACCGGGGGAGCAGGATTTATTGGTAGTAATTTCTTACATTATATGACAAGTACTTATAGTGATGATATGTTCTATTGCATCGATGCTCTAACTTATGCAGGAAACTATAATAATATTAAAAATTTAGAAGGAAAAAGTAATTTTAAATTTATTCATGGAGATATAACTGATAAAGAATTAATCGATAAATTATTTAATGAATATCATTTTGACTATGTAGTTAATTTTGCTGCTGAAAGTCATGTTGATAATTCTATTAAAAATCCAAGTATCTTTTTAACAACAAATATTTTAGGTACGCAAACTTTAATGGATGCTTGTAGAAAATATGGAATTAAAAGATATCATCAAGTATCAACTGATGAAGTTTATGGAGATTTACCACTTGATAGACCAGATTTATTATTTAAAGAAACTAATCCAATTAAAGCATCTAGTCCTTATTCAGCAAGTAAAGCCGGAGCAGATTTATTAGTTTTAGCATATCATAGAACTTTTAAATTACCTGTAACAATTTCAAGATGTTCTAATAACTATGGTCCTTATCAATTCCCAGAAAAATTAATTCCGGTTGTAATTAGTAAGGCCCTTAATGATGAAAGTATTCCAGTATATGGAAATGGTTTAAATGTTCGTGATTGGATTCATGTTCATGATCACAATGTTGGAGTTGATATGATTATTAAAAATGGACGTGACGGGGAAGTGTATAACCTTGGAGGTCATTCTGAAAAAACAAATTTAGAAGTTGTTAAAACTATTTTACATGAACTTGGTAAACCAGAAAGTTTAATAACTTATGTAACTGATAGACCAGGTCATGATTTAAGATATGCAATCGATTCAACAAAAACAGAAGAAGAACTTGGTTGGAAGTTAACTTATGACTTTAATCAAGGTATTAAAGATACAGTTAGATGGTATATTAATAATGAAGATTGGATTTTAGATATAAAGTCAGGTAATTATAAAAATGCTTATAAAGACTAAAAAGGAAGTGAATCATGAAAAATAGTTGTGTTGCTGTTGAAATTAACAATATGTCCAAAGATTTTATTATTTATGGAGATAAAGCTAATACTTTAAAAGAAAGAATTATAAGATTTTCTAATAATAAAAAAGAAGTTAGACATATTTTAAAAAATATAAATTTAAAAATTAACAAGGGAGAAACTGTTGCTTTAATTGGAGTAAATGGAAGCGGTAAATCTACTCTTTTAAAATTAATTACAAAAATTATTTATCCAACATCTGGTTCAATTAAAGTTCATGGAAAACTTGCTTCACTTCTAGAACTTGGAGCAGGTTTTCATCCTGATTTTTCTGGAAGAGAAAATATTTATTTCAATGCTTCTATTTTTGGATTGACTAAAAAGGAAATAGATGCAAGACTAGATAAAATTATTGAATTTTCTGAATTAGGAGATTTTATTGATACACCTGTTAGGACTTATTCATCAGGTATGTATATGCGTCTTGCTTTTTCTGTTGCAATAAATGTTGATGCTGATATTATTTTAATTGATGAAATACTCGCTGTTGGAGATCAAAGATTTCAAGAAAAATGTATGGATAAAATGTTGGAATTAAAAAAAATGGGTAAAACCATGATATTTGTATCCCATTCAAAAGAAGCAGTAGAATTTTTGTGTGACCGAGCTGTTTGGTTAAATGATGGAGTAATTCAAAAAGATGGCAAAGCAAAAGATGTATTGAAAGAATATATTAAAATATGTGGGTAGGTGAAGTATGAAAATATTTAAAAAATTATATAACTATCGAGAATTTTTAAAAACATCTATAAAAAAAGAATTTCGTGGTAAATACAAGAAATCTTTTTTAGGCGTTTTATGGAGCTTTTTAAATCCTTTATTTCAACTACTTATTTATGCTTTAGTATTTCCTTTTCTTTTAAAAAATAATGTTAGCAATTATACAATTTTTTTAATAGTTGCTCTTTTTCCGTGGAACTTTTTTAATTTAACAGTTATTCAAAGTGCTGCTTGTATTGTTGCTAATGGAGGAATTATTAAAAAGGTATATTTTCCACGTGAAATACTTCCAATTTCAACAGCTACTAGTAATTTAATTAACTTTCTAATTTCTAGTTTGATAGTTTTTTCAGCTTTATTTATAAGTGGAATAGGTTTGACAAAAGCAGTTCTTGTTTTACCTCTCATTATTTTAATTCAGTATATATTACAACTTGGTTTATCTTTTATTTTATCAGCCATTACCGTTTATGTTCGTGATGTTGAATATTTAATTAATGTAATTATGATGCTAGCATTTTATCTAAGTCCAATTGTATATTCAACTGATATGATACCTAGTAAATATTTGCCGTTTTTTAAATTAAACCCTATGTTTCATATAATAGGTTATTACCGAGATATTTTGTATTATGGTAAAATTCCTGAAATGGGATCTGTTTTAATGCTGTTGTTTGCTTGTATTATAATATTAATGGTAGGATATTTAATATTCAGAAAATTTGAAAAAAGATTTGCTGAGGAATTATAGATTGGAGAAATTAAAATGGAAAAATGCGATGTAATTATACCGGTTTATAAATCACCGGAATGGGTAAAACTTTGTGTATATGCACTTTTTAAAAACACTCCTAATGATATTTTGGGTAATGTATATTTAATAAATGATTGTAATGATAATTTAACAATTAATTTATTAAATAATTTAAAAGAGAAATATTCGAAGGTTATAGTAATGCAAAACGATAGTAATTTAGGATTTATTAAAACAACTAATCGTGGCTTAAAAGAATCAACTGCTGAATATGTTTTACTTTTAAATACAGATTGTATCATATCCAATAATACAATTTCAAAATTAATCAAAAATATAAAAACAGATAAAAATATTGGATTAATATGTCCAATTTCTAATAATGCTGCTAATTTATCTTTACCAATATTTGAAGGATTTACTTATATGCAAATGAATAATTTATTAGAAAAAAAATTTGAAGGAAAAATGTTTGATGCATGTACAATTGTTGGTAATTGTTTAATGATAACAAGAGAGTGTTTAAATAAAGTAGGGTATTTAGATGAAGTTTATGGAATGGGATATGGTGAGGAAACTGATTATCAATTTAAGGCAATGGAAAAAGGCTTTAAAGCAAAAGTTGCAATTGATACTTATGTTTTTCATAAAGCAGAAGTATCTTTTGGAAATAGTAAGGAAAAACAAGAACGTTTAAATAAAAATCGAGATTTGTTTTTTAAACGCTACGGTAAACAATATTATGAGTTATTATCTAAATATAAAAAAAATGATCCATTAAAATACATTGAAAACAATTTAACTGATGAAGATAAAAAGAACGAATTTAATTTTTTGGTTTATCTAATAGGATTATCTCAAAATGCTGGTGGTGTTCATATGTCGGTTGATATGATTAATTATTTAGTTATAAATAATATTGATTGTAATTTGGTATATGGTTTTTCAAAAGGCTATAATGAAATAATGTTGTTTAAACCGATTTTAATAAAAAAATTAGATAAATATAAATTTAAATTAATAGTTTCAACTTTATATCTTACAACGTTTTTAGGTAAAAAAATAGCAGATGAACATAATGTTCCACTTGTTTATTTTGCACAAGGATATGAGCCATATTTTGAAAATGGAACTAACTATGCAATTACTGAATTAAGTTATAAATTAGCAGATAAAATCTTAACCATTTCTGATTATTTAAGTTATAGATATAAAGATATGTTTGATCAAACAGCAACAGTTATATCAAATGGAATTAATTATGATTTATTACATAGAAAAAATACTAATCAAAAACCAAGAGTTATAACTATTTTTCTAAGAAATGATTTTTTAAAAGGAGATTTTATCTTGCTAGATATAGTAAAAAAAATAACTAAAAAATATAAAGATTTAGAAATTAATATTATGTATGCTAATAAAGCCATTAAATTTCCTTTTAATGATAACAAAAGTATTAAAATTAACAAATATTTAGCTCCATTAACAAGAAAAGAAATATCAAATATTTTTCAACAATCAGATATTTTTATTGACTGCTCTTTAACAGAGGGATTTGGACTAATGGCACTTGAAGCTATTACAGCTGGAAATGTTGCTATTGTTTCAAATTCAGGTGGTATAAATGAGTATATGAATGATGGAGTTAATGGTTTCATTGTAAATGATGTTAATAATGTAGATTCGTACATTGAAGCATTAGATAAATTGTTAAATGATGAAGAGCTTTATAGAAAAATTAAAAATAATTCTTTGAAAACTATTGTTGAATTTGATTATGATTATGTAGTAGAAAAATATATTGAATTTTTTAATACGAAATTCATAAAACAAGAAATAAAATTAAATAAAGAAGAACAAGAATTGTATGAATATGTTATAAATAAAATATTTAAAAATAACGGTACAAATTCATTGAAATCGGTTGCTCATAAAGTTTTAAGAAAACTTCCAGAAGGTGTAAAAAATAAAATTAAACATGTAATTGAAAAATTATATAATTTTGCAAATTAAATTATCTCATACAGTATATTCAAGAAAGGTGGAGTTATGAAACATGTGTTTATAATAGGAAGCAGAGGTTATCATGCCAAATATGGGGGATGGGAAACATTTGTTTCTAAACTAGTAGATAATTATAATGATAAAGATACAATATTTTATATAAGTTCTTTAAGTGATACTTTATCATATGAATACAAGGTTAATGATAATATAATTGTTAAACCAATTTATGTTAAAGAACATATGGGTAGAATGTTATTTTGTACGATTAAAGCCTTAAATTATTATTTAAAATATATAGAAAAACATGATATTAAAAATGCTTATATCTATATTTTAGGACTTAAATTAGGACCAGTTTTAAAAGTTAAGAAAAATAAAATTAAAAGACTAGGAATAACTACCATAATTAATCCCGATGGCTTGGAATATAAAAGAAGTAAATGGGGTCCTCTTGTTAAAAAGTTCTTTCTTTTAAGTGAAAAATGGATGTTAAATAGTTGTGATTTAATTGTATGCGATGCTTTAGGTATTCAAAAGTATATTAACTTGAAATATCCTAAACTTAAAAATAAAACTACTTATATTGCTTATGGAACTGATAAAATAAATTTAAATAATGTTGATACTAAAAGCATATTAAAAGAATATAACTTAGATATGAATAACTATTTATTAATAATAGGAAGATTTGTACCAGAAAATAACTATGAATTAATTATTAAAAGTTATATGAAATCAACTACTAAAAAAGAATTAATTATTATATCTAATATTTCTATGACCAATTACTATAATACCTTAGTAAAAAATACTAATTGTTTAAGTGATAAAAGAATTCATTTTATTGATGGAGTCTATGATGAAATTAAGTTATCAGTTATTAGAAAAAATGCTTATGCTTATATTCATGGTCATTCGGTAGGAGGAACTAATCCATCACTTTTAGAAGCATTAAGTTTAACAGATTTAAATATTTTATATGATGTTGAGTTCAATAAAGATGTAGGACATGATGCTTGTTTGTATTTTAAAAATGAAGATGATTTAGTAAAAATACTTGATAATCTAGAAACATTTGATAAAGAAAAAATGGGTGCTTCTTGTAAAGAAATAATTAAAAATAATTTTACTTGGAATATAATTGTTAAAAGATATAAAAAGATATTTAAGTGAGGTAATATGAAAAAATTAAAAAATAAATTTTCTAAACTATTTTATTTAATTAAAAAATCAATTTATTTTGCTTGGCATAGACATCACTTCTTAATACCTCCAAGTGCAATGAAAAAATATATAAATTCTTTTTTTAGAATATTAAGACGAGGTGGAACGGCTTCTAATTTAATTGATAACAAAAAAGCATATAATGAATGGTTAGATAAAAATAATAATTTTGATTTAATACCAAATTTTAAATATAATCCTTTAATATCAGTTATTATTCCAGTTTATAATGTTAAACCAGATTATTTAAGATGTTCTATTGAAAGTGTTTTAAACCAATCTTATCAAAACTTTGAAATAATTATTGTAGATGATGCATCAACTAATCTTGAAACTAAAAATTGTTTAAAAGAATATGAAAATAAGAAAAATATAAAAATAAAATATCGTAGTAATAATGGAATGATTTCTGTTTGTAGTAATGATGGGTTAAAACTTGCTAAAGGAGAATTTATCGTTTTACTTGATAATGATGATATGTTAGATAAAAATAGTTTATATTATGTAGTTGAAGCTTTAAATAATAATCCAAAATTAGATTTTATTTATACAGATGAAGATAAAATGGATATAAATGGTAATTTCTTTGAACCACATTTTAAACCAGATTTTTCACCTGATACTTTTTATGCTATGAATTATATTTGTCATATGGCATGTATTAGAAAAAGTTTAATTGATAAAGTTTTGGGTTTTAGAAAAGAATATGATGGGGCTCAGGATTATGATTTATTTTTAAGAATATTAGATATAACTGATAATATTTATCATATACCAAGAATTTTATATCATTGGAGAGAAATTCCAACTTCAACTAGTTTTGCTCTTGGTAATAAATCTTATGCTTATCTTGCTGGTAAAAAAGCTCTTATTGATGAATTTAAAAGAAAAAATATTGAGGTAGAAATACTAGATAATAAAACAAGTAGTACTTATTTAGTAAAATACAAACATGATAATCCCTTAGTTAGTATTATTATTCCTATGAAAGATAAAGTAAATATTACTAGAACTTGTATTGACTCATTACTTAATAAAAATACTTATCAAAACTTCGAAATAATAATAGTTGATAATAATAGCAAAGAAGAAGAAACATTTTTATATTTTGAAGAATTGAAAAAATATAAAAATATAAAAATATTAGAAGTAAAAGAAGAATTCAACTATTCAAGATTAAATAACTTAGCAGTTAAAAAAGCAAGGGGTGAATACATTTTACTTTTAAATAATGATACTGAGGTAAAAAGTCCAGATTTTCTTGATTGGATGGTAGGGTATGCTAGTCAAGATCATATTGCTTGTGTTGGTTTGAAACTTTTATATAAAGATTTAAAAGTTCAACATGCTGGGGTTGTTCTTGGCTATGGAGGTGTTGCAGGGCACGTTTTTGTAACATCTAGTAACAAAGATATTGGAATATTTAATCGTCTTTCTATGCCTTATGATTATTCAGCCGTAACTGCCGCTTGCCTTATGATTAAAAAGGAAAAATATCTTGAAATAGGTGGCTTTGATGAAAAATTAAAAGTTGCTTTAAATGATGTTGATTTAAACTTAAAAGCCCTTAGTGAAGGTTATTATAATGTTTGCTTGAATAACGTAGAAATGTTTCATTATGAATCAAAATCAAGGGGATATGAAACAACTAAAAATGAAAACGTGAGGCTTAAAACTGAACAAGATTATATGTTAAAAAAATGGGGTAAAAAACTAGAAAAAGATAAGTTTTTTAGTTCTAATTATTTTTAGTTGAAAATAAGTGAAAAATAAATTATAATTAAGAAGTAAGTAGGTGATTATATGAATGATATTCTTTTAGAGGATATAGATGATGAAGAAGTTAAAGATAAAAAGAATATCAAGAACGATATGAAGAATAAAAAGAATAAAAAGAAAAAAGTTAAAAAATTAAATATATATTTATTTATAATATCAATAATATTAATACTAATGATATTTTTAACAACTTATTTAATTATTAAATATGATATTTTACCATTTAAATATTTAGTAATATTTATTATAGTAGTAATTGTTATACCTTTTGTTTTAATATTTTTAACTTTAAAAAAGAAAAAGAAAAAAGGAAATAAATTAAAAGTATTTTTATCAATTATAGAAATTATTTATATATTAATTCTTAGTTTTGGTTTTTATTATTTAAATAAAACATTTAATTTTCTTGATGATTTTACTAGTAATAACAAGTATCAAATTAAAAACTTTTATGTAGTTGCTTTAAATAAAAGTGATTATAAAGAAATTAAAGATTTGGATACAGAAAAAATAGGATTTGTTAATAATTTAAATAGTAGTATTGATAGTGCTAATAAAAAACTTTCGGAAGTAATTAAAGTAGATTTAGTTGAATATGATGATTATACTACTTTAATTAACAGTTTAGATAAAAAAGAAATAGAAGGATTTGTAATAGGAGATTCTTACTTTGATAGTCTAGTTGAAGAAGATGAAGAATTAAAAGAAAAATTAAAAGTTATTTATAAATTTTCTTTAAAAGAAAAATTAGAAAGTTTTAAAAAGGAAGTTAATTTACAAAAAGATACTTTTAATATTTATATATCTGGAATTGATTCTTATGGTGATGTTAATAGTTTAACTAGAAGTGATGTTAATATTATAGTTAGTGTTAATCCTAAAACTCATCAAATATTAATGATTAATATTCCAAGAGATTATTATGTTACTTTACATGGAACAGGTAAAAAAGATAAATTAACTCATGCCGGTATTTATGGACTTGATATGAGTGTTAAAACCTTAGAAGATTTACTTGATATTGAAATAAATTATTATTTCAAAGTAAACTATGGAGCTCTTGTAAAACTTGTTGATGCCTTAGGTGGAGTGGATGTTTATTCTAAGTATAATTTTACAACAGTTGGAACTGATAAAAGTTATTATTTTAAAAAAGGACTTAACAGAGTAAACGGAGAGAAAGCTTTATATTTTGTTCGTACAAGAGAAGCATTTAATGATGGTGATAGAGTAAGAGGAGAAAACCAACAAGCCATGATTCAAGCAATTATTAAGAAAGCTTGTTCAAAAGATATTTTATTTAAATATTCTAATATTTTAG
The DNA here is from genome assembly GCA_934119955.1 of uncultured Bacilli bacterium. GTDB lineage: Bacteria > Bacillota_I > Bacilli_A > RF39 > UBA660 > RUG591. The sequence goes on from CAKOSZ010000002.1 coordinate 55,150, forward strand.
ACTCTTTAAAAGGGACCTTTACAACAAATTTTTCAACTGATGAAATAACTGATGTTATTAATATGCAACTTGATAAAATGCCAAGTTGGAATATAACTTCTATTAGTTTAAATGGATTTGATGCTAGTGAATATACATATAGTTACCCAGGTCAAAAGTTATATGTAATGAAGCCAAATGAAGAAACTATTAATAATGCCAAAGAAACTTTAAATAAAGTTAAAAATGGTGATATTTTAGATAGTTCCTACAATTATACTAGTTCGACCGTTAATGAAGTTAATATAATTACACCTAAAAAAGAAGAACCAAAGAAAGAAACAAAAACTGAAACTGATACTAAATCAGGAACTACTGAAAAAACTGATATTAGTGAAAAAACAGATGTTAGTGAAAAAAATGAAAATACTGTTCAAAATGATAAAAAGATAGTAGAAGAAGAAACAAAAAATAATAATGAATAAACTTAGAATTAGAAATAATTTTAAGTTTTTTTTAGTGAATTTGCTTATTTTGTCAAGAAATACTAATTTTTATGGACTATAATTAAAAAAAATGATATACTTTAATAGAAAAAGCTTATTAACAATAATAATTTGTAGTTGAGGTGATCATAGTGAAAAAAGTATTTAGAAAAAATCGTGGTTTATTAATTTTTATATTAGATATTTTAGTAATAATTTTAGGTTATATTTTATCAATTGCTTTTTTAAATCAGACAGGTGAATTAGATTTGATTCTTTTATTAAAAGGAACAGCAATTAATTTATTAGTTTATCAGGCATTTTTAAATATTTTTGGATTATATCAAAATATGATTGAATATGAAGTAGGAAAAGATTATATTAAATATATATTTGTATCAGTTATTTCTATAATTTTAATAACAATATTTAGTTTAATCTTTAAGTTAACTTATGTATCTTTTAGAATAAATGTGTTAACGGGTATTTTTATATCTGGTATGTTAATTATATATAGATTATTTTTAAGATTTGTATTTAATTCTAATAAAACATTGATAAATAATAAAAAAAATAATATTAGTAAAAATAATTTATTGATAATAGGTGCCGGGATGGGAGCCAGAGAAATAATTATTTCCATTTTAAATAATCGAAGTGATAAATATAACATAGTTGGTTTAATTGATGATGATAAAAGTAAAATAGGTCATAAAATACTTGGTATTAAAGTACTTGGAACAAGATATGATATACCAAGAATTGCTAAGGAAAATGATATTGATTTAATATTTTTTGCGATTAATAAAATAGATCCAATATCAAGAAAAGAAATATTAAATATATGTCAAGAAACAAATGTTAAAACAAGAGTATTACCAACTACTGAATCGGTTATTGATAAACAAGGTGCTTTAAATAGTTTAAGAGATGTTGAAATAGAGGATTTACTTGGAAGAGAACCAATTTATTTAGAAAACAAAAATATTAGAAATATTATTAAAAATAAAGTAGTTTTAGTAACAGGTGGAGGAGGATCAATAGGATCTGAATTATGTCGTCAAATTGCTAAATATAATCCTAAAAAATTAATAATTTTTGATATTTATGAAAATAATTTATATGATATTCAAATGGAACTTATTAGTGATTATCCAAAGATGAATATTGAAGCAATTGTTGGAAGTGTTAGAGATAAAGCGTGCTTAAATAATTTGTTTTCTAAATATAAACCTAATTTAGTATTTCATGCAGCAGCTCATAAACACGTTCCTTTAATGGAAAAAAGTCCGTTGGAAGCAATTAAAAATAATATCTTTGGTACATATAATGTTGCAAATTGTGCTGATATGTATGGAGTTAGTAAATTTGTTTTAATTTCAACTGATAAGGCTGTTAATCCAACAAATGTTATGGGAGCATCTAAACGAGTTTGTGAAATGATTGTACAAACAATGGATAAAAAAAGTAAAACAGATTTTGTGGCTGTTCGGTTTGGAAATGTTTTAGGAAGTAATGGTTCTGTTATACCATTATTTAAAAAACAAATTGCAAAGGGTGGACCAGTAACAGTAACTGACAAAGAAATAACAAGATTTTTTATGACAATCCCTGAAGCAGTTCAGCTTATTTTACAGGCTATGACTTATGCTGAAGTAGGAGAAATATTTGTTCTTGATATGGGTAAACCTGTTAAAATATATGATTTGGCTGTTAGTTTAATTAAATTAATGGGTTATGAACCAAACAAGGATATTCAAATAGAAATAACTGGCTTAAGACCAGGAGAAAAATTATATGAAGAAATACTTATGGCTGAAGAAGGATTAACAGCAACAAAACATAATAAAATATTTATTTCAAAACCGTTTGATTTTTCCGAAGAAGGATTAAGAGAAGGCTTAAAAAGACTTAAAAAATTAGAGTATAATGATAAATATAGTAATAAAAAAGTAGTTGAAGTTATGAAAAGTGTTGTCTCTACTTATAAAGATTACGAAGAGTTCAACAGACAAAGTAAGGAGGAAAAAAAATGAATAAAACTTTAATGAACATACCATTTTCTCCACCTGATATAAGTGAAGAAGAAATAAATGAGGTTGTCGATACACTAAAATCTGGTTGGATTACAACGGGTCCTAAAACTAAATTATTTGAAAGTGAAATAGCAAAACTATGTGGTACAAAAAAAGTAGTATGCTTGAATTCGGCAACTGCTGCTTTGGAACTTATTTTAAGAGTCCTTGGAATAGGAGAAGGAGATGAGGTAATAGTTCCAGCATATACTTATACAGCCTCAGCAAGCCCAGTATGTCATGTTGGTGCTAAACTTGTTTTAATTGATGTAGATAGAGATACCTTTGAAATGGATTACTCACAGTTAGAAAGTAAAATTACTCCTAATACAAAAGCAATAATTGCTGTTGATATTGCTGGAATTGTAGCAGATTATGATAAAATATATGAAATAGTAGAAAAAACAAAATCTAAATTTACTCCTAAAAATGATATTCAAAAATTATATAATAGAGTTCTTGTTCTTGCTGATGCTGCTCATGCAATAGGCGCATCTAGAAATAATAAAATGGCAGGTAATATTGCAGATTTTACAAGTTTTTCTTTTCATGCTGTTAAAAATTTAACAACCGGTGAAGGAGGAGCTGCAACTTGGAGAAGTGTTGAAGGACTTGATGATGAAGCACTTTATAAAGAATTTCAGTTATTATCACTTCATGGTCAAACAAAAGATGCCTTACATAAAAATCAAATTGGTGCTTGGGAGTATGATATAGTTGCACCTTTATATAAATGTAATATGACTGATATCATGGCTTCAATTGGCCTTGCTCAATTAAGACGTTATGCAGATTTATTAAATATAAGGCATAATATTATAAAAAAATACAATGAAGCCTTTAAAGACTTACCTGTTAAAATATTAAATCATGAAGATAATAACCATAGATCATCAGGACATTTATATTTAGTAAGAATTGATGGAATTGATGAAAAAACTAGAAATGAAATAATAATTTCTCTTGCTAAAAGAGGAGTATCATCAAATGTTCATTATAAACCACTTCCAATTTTAACTGCTTATAAAAAAATGGGATTTGATATTAAAGATTATCCAAATAGTTATTTACAATATCAAAACGAAATAACTTTACCATTATATAGTAAATTAACTAATGAAGAAGTAGATTATATAATAGAAAACTTTATCAGTGTTTTAAAGGAATTTAAAATATGTTAGTTAAATATGATAAATTACCTGATTTCATGAAAAATAAAGAAGTTAAGTATTATTATGATATTTTGAAAAAGAAAAGATTTCAATTATTTTTAAAAAGATTATTTGATATTATCATGTCATTAATTCTTTTAATTTTAATATTTCCAGTTCTTTTAATAATTGGAATAACTATAAAAATTGATTCTAAGGGGCCAATTTTTTATAGGCAAACAAGAATTACTAAATATGGGAAAGAATTTAGAATATTTAAGTTTAGAACCATGGTTGTTAATGCTGATAAAATGGGTAGTTTAGTAACAACTAATAATGATTCTAGAATAACAAGGGTTGGTTCTAAAATTAGAAAAATAAGACTTGATGAACTTCCTCAATTAATTAATATTTTACTTGGGGATATGTCTTTTGTAGGAACTAGACCAGAAGTTAAAAAATATGTTGATATGTATTCAAATGAAATGTATGCAACTTTATTACTTCCAGCAGGAGTTACTTCAAATGCTAGTATTGAATTTAGAAATGAAGATGAAATAATAAGTAAATATTCTAAGAATGATAATGTTGATAATATTTATGTAAAAAAAGTATTGCCTGAAAAAATGAAATACAATTTAGAATATTTAAAGCATTTTAATATATTTCTTGATATAAAAATATGTATAAATACAGTTATAAAGGTAGGTAAATAATGAAAGAATTAGTATCAATTATTGCTCCAACTTATAATTGCTCTAAGTTTATAGGGGCAACCATTGAATCGGTTTTAAATCAAACTTATAAAAACTTTGAAATGATTATAGTGGATGATGCTTCAACTGATGATACCGAAAGTGTTGTTAAAAGTTATAAAGATAAAAGAATTAAATATATAAAATTAAAGACTAATAGCGGTCCTGCTGTTGCTAGAAATACAGCTATGGAAGAAGCAAAGGGAAAATATATGGCTTTTTTAGATAGTGATGACTTGTGGATTCCAACTAAACTTGAAAAACAAATTAAATTTATTAAAAAAAACAAATATAAAATAATTTGTTCTGATTATGAACAAATTGATGAACAAGGTAATAAATTAAATAAAATTATTCCTTGTAAAAAGAAAGTAAACTATAATGGAGTATTATTAAGTTGTCCTGTAGGTAATTCAACCGTTTTCTATGATGTTTCAAAACTTGGTAAGTTTAAAGTACCAAATATAAGAAAAAGAAATGATGATGCTTTGTGGCTTCAAATGTTAAAGAAAGAAGAATATATTTATGGTCAAAAAGAAGTTTTGATGCAATATCGTTTAAGAGAAAATTCAGTTTCTTCTAATAAATTAGACTTAGTTAAGTATCATTGGCAGTTATATAGAGAAATTGAACATTTATCAGTTATTAGATCAATTTTTCATATTGGTGTTTGGGGAATAATAAAAGTATTTCATATAAAGTAGGTGATATTATGGTTAGTGTTACAATATGTGGCCATTTTGGTGGTAATAATAATTTTTTAGATGGTCAAACAGTTAAAACTAAAAATTTATATAAAGCTTTAACAGATAAATATGGTTTTAATGAAGTAAAAAAAATAGATACTTATAATTGGAAGAAAAGACCAATAAAATTATTAAAAGAGTGTATAAATGCTGCTAAAAATTCTAGAAATATAATTATTTTACCAGCTCATAATGGTATAAAGGTGTTTGTTCCACTATTTACTTTTTTAAAGAAAAAATATAAATTTAATTTAATATATGCTGTCGTTGGCGGATGGCTATCTGTATATATAAATAACAAACCTAAATTATCAAAAAAGTTAAAATTAATTGATGAAATATTAGTAGAAACTAAAAAGATGAAAAAAGATTTAATAAATTTAGGGTTTTCTAATGTTGATATATTATTAAACTTTAAAATTATTTTGCCACTTTCTATTGATAAATTAAATTATAATTTTCAAAAACCTTATCCAGTATGCACTTTTTCACGTGTTATGAAAGAAAAAGGAATAGTTGATATCATTGAAATTATAAAAAATATAAATAAAGATAAAATTATTTACACATTAGATATATACGGTCCAGTTTCAAATGAGTTTAAAGAGGAGTTTGAAACGTTAAAAAGAGAATTTCCAGAATATATAAAATATAAAGGCTGTGTTGATTCAAATAATTCGATTGAAGTCATAAGTAAATATTATTTATTGTTGTTTCCAACTCGTTTTGAAACTGAAGGAATACCTGGTACAATAATTGATGCTTTATTTTCTGGCGTTCCAGTTATTGCTACTAAGTGGGAAAATGCAACTGATATTATAATAGATAATCAAACGGGTTTCTTAGTTAATATGTATGATTTAGAAGAATTTAAAAATAAAATGATTGAATGTTTAGATTTAAAAAAAATAAAAGTAATTAAAAAAAATACTTTGTTAAAAGCAAATGATTATATTTCTACAAATGCTATAAGAGGATTAATTAAATATTTAAAATAGAGGAATTTATGAAAAGATTATTATGTATTGTTTCAAGTATGGATAGAGGTGGAGCGGAAACTTTTTTAATGAAAGTTTATCGCCAGTTAGATAAATCAAAATATCAAATGGATTTTTGTGTTTCTAAAAAAGAATCAGGCTTTTATGATAATGAAATTAAAGATTTAGGAGGAAAAATTTTTTATGTTCCACCTAAATCTAAAAATATATTTAAAACTTTTAATAGTATTAAAAAACTTGTCAAACAACAAAACTATAAATATGTTTTAAGAACAAGTCAACAATCTCTTGCAACTCTTGATTTATTGGCAGCTAAGTTTGGAGGAGCTAAAACTTTGATATATCGATCTAGTAATGCTGGTTTAACAGGTGGTAAAATGAGCAAATTAATTAATAAAACATTTAGTTTTTTACCTAAAATAATACCTAATGTAAAAATAGCACCATCAAAGTTAGCAGCTAAATTTGTTTTTGGTAATAGTAAAAATGTTTATATATTACATAATGCTTTAAACTATGATGACTTTGAGTTTAGTGAAGAAATAAGAAATAAAATAAGAAAAGAATTAAAAATTGGTAACAAGACTTTATATGGTCATGTTGGTAGATTTAATGTTCAAAAAAATCATATGTTTTTACTTGAAATTTTTCAACAAATAGTAAAAAAAGATAAAGACAGTATTTTAGCCTTAATAGGTGAAGGTGAATTAGAAAATGATATTTTAATTAAAATTAAAGAACTTAAGCTAGAAAAAAATGTTTTAGTTTTAGGACCAAAGAAAAATGTTAATGAGTATTTAATGGCTTTTGATAAAATTATTTTTCCGTCTTTTTTTGAAGGAATGCCAAATGTTATTATCGAAGCTCAAGCATCAGGATTACCTTGCTTTATTTCAAATACAATTACCAAAGAAGCTAATATAACTGGTTTACTAACCTATATTGATTTAAACAAAACAAGTCTTGAATGGGCTGATATTATTATTAAAAGTAAAATTAAAAGAAAAGATACTAGAAAAAATTTTATAAATAATAATTATATGATAGAACAAATAGTTGAAGAATTTGTTGAAAAATGTTATCATTAAATATAGTGAAATAGAAGGGAAGTATTTTATGTCGAATACTAATTTTATTGTATTAATAATTTTATATACCATTTTTTTTATTGTAACATTTTTTTTGCTAGTAAAAAAAGTATTAAAAACTAAATCAATTGAATTGTCAGATTTTTTTAAATTGTTTTACATATTTTTTTATGGATTAGTTCCAATGTGTACTTTAATAGCAATTAGAGAAGGAAAAGAAAGTACAATAAAATGTTTCTTTATAGAAAATAAAGCTGATTATATAAAATATATTTTATATTTTTTGACTGTAACATTTTATGCATTATATAATATCGCTTTTAAATTGTTAAAAAAAAGAAAAATAAAATTTAATATAAATAAAATAAAACCAATTAATGAAAATTCCAAAGAGTTTTATGTTGCAAATTTTGCACTTCTAATTGTTGGTTGGATTTCATTGTTTATATATACCTATGATTATGGAGGAATTTTTGCAACCTTTAAGTATGCTGAAGATATAAGAAACAATGCTTGTTTAATAGTTAATAGATTTACCTATTTTCAACCTTTTACGATGATACTTGCATTTTTACCTTTTAATTATTTGGTATTATTAAGTAAAATCAAAAATAAAAATAAAAAATATAAAATTATAACATCGTTATTATCGACTTTTTCAATTTTGGGGTGTGTATTAGTTTTAATAATAATTGATAGTCGAAGTAGAATGCTAATGACAATTTTAATTATAGTATATTATTTTTATAAAAATAAAATATTGAATTTTAATAAAAAAAACTTTATAAAATTTGCAATTATAATACTTTTGTTTGTAGTTTTACTAGTTAATTCTGAAAATATCTCAGGATTTTTACATAATCAAGAAAGGACTAAGCAACAAACAAAAATAAATGAATTTGCCGCTCAGGAATTTGGATATACTTATTTAAATGGAATAAATGTTCTTGATAGAAAAGTTAAAGGTACAAATGGAAATATACGTTTTTTTCATAATATTTTATCTATTTCAGTTTCATTATTTCCTAGAAGTATTCAAAGAAAAATAGTTACTAATATGCCTGTTTATAATACTAAATTTTATCATAGAAGTAGAGGAATTGTTCCTAGTGATTTAATAACTAGTTCTGTTTATTCGCTTGGATATGTTGGACCATTTGTTTTTCCTTTTTGGTTAGCATTGTTGACATACTGTTTGAATTTAGTTATAAAAAACGGAAAAAGCAATAATTATTATAGAATGTTAGAAGCGTATTTTGGATTTCATGTTTGTATGGCATTAATTTCAAATTATGATATATCAGCAATAATTTTTTCTTGTTTTGAATTTATTTTATGGATTATTGTTGTAAGATTATTATCAATGAAATATTTCAAAACTATTGTGAAAAATACATATGATTTAATATCATAATATAAATTTTCTAATGGATAAATTGAGATATTATTAAAAATGAAAACGATATTTAAGGAGTAATATATGAAAAAAAAGACAATCAAAAATATTATATTTTCACTATTAACTCAAATTATTTGTATAATATGTGGATTTGTTGTACCAAAATTAATGATTCAAAAATATGGCTCAGAAACATATGGGCTAGTTACTTCAATTACCCAATTTCTTGCATATATTACTTTATTTGAATCAGGAATAGGATTGGTAACAAAATCGGCTTTATATAAAGCAATTGCTTCAAAAAATAAAAAAGAAATTAGTTCTATTTTACATTACACTCAAAAGTTCTTTAATAAAATTCTTCTTATTTTTGTTTTTTATATAGTAATATTGTGTTTTATATATCCGAATTTTAAGTCGGCTTCTAATTTTGATTCTTTTTTTACAATTTCTTTGATTGCAATAATTTCAATTAGTTGTATGTTTGAATATTTTATTGGAATAACTTACAAATTGTATTTACAAGCAGATCAAAAAAATTATATAGTTTCTTATATTCAAATTATAACTTATATATTAAATACAATATCCATATTTATTTTAATTAAATTAAATTGTGATATTAGAATAGTTAAATTAGTAAGTTCGGTTATATTTATTTCAAGGCCAATAATTCAATCAATATATGTGAAGAAAAAGTTAAAACTTAATTTAAAAGAATATGATGAAAATTACAAATTAATTGGTCAAAAACATGGACTATCTCAGCATATTGCAGGAGTTATAAATACAAATATTGATGTGGTATTACTTACAATTTTTACTCCACTTATTAATGTATCAATATATTCTATATATAACTTAATTATATCTCAAATTAAAACTTTAATAAATGGATTCACAATGGGAACGGATGCTTTTTTTGGTGATTTGTATGCAAAAGGTGAAAAAGAAAAATTAAATAAGTATTTTAATGTATATGAAACAATTTATATTTTTATAGTTACAATAATTTTTTCTTGCTGTATAATTTTGATTGTACCTTTTGTTAAAGTATACACTAGTGGAATAAATGATGCTAATTATATTCAAAAGTTATTTGCAATTTTATTTGTTTTTTCTGGCTTGATGGCTTGTATAAAATCACCATATAATTCATTAGTTTATAATTCCGGAAAATTTAAGGAAACAGAAAAAGGTGCTTGGGTTGAAGTTGTTATTAATATTGTTGTGTCAACTATTATGATAAATAAATATGGCCTAATTGGTGTTATATTTGGAACACTTTTAGCTACAATTTTTAGAGGAACAGAATTTTTAATTTATGCTTCAAAACAATTGTTAGAGAGAAAATGTATATTAAGTATAAAAAAAATAATCGTTTCAATAATGGTAACTACTTTAGTATATTTTATAGGTTACAAGTTTATGTTTAATAGTATAAATTCTTACATATGTTGGATAAAATATGGTTTTTTAGGTTTTTTTATAACAATTCTAATTACATTTTTATTAAATTTAATCTTTAACAATAAAGAAATAAAAGAAACAATTATTTTTCTTAAAGAGGTGAAAAAATGAAAATTTGTTTTTTAATGGATAGTGTTAATGCTTTAGGTGGTGCTCAGAAATGTACTATAACGCTTGCTAATGAATTAATTAAAAAAAATAATGTTACTATAATTTGCACGGATAATATTCAAGAAAGTAAAAGAGTATATCATCAAATAGATGAAAATATAAAAATTGTTTATATTAAATGGCATAATACATTTAATTCTGTTTTGAATATTTGGACTAGATTATTCAAGTTGATTAATAATAATACTAATTTACTTTTAAAAAAGAAAAAATTACTTACTTATATTTATTATAAAAAAAGCAATAAAAAAATAAAAGAATTACAAAAATATATAGATGATAATAAGTTTGATTGTATAGTAGGTGTTGGTGCTATTCATACAATGATTTTATCTTTATTGAAAAAGAATAATAACGAAAAATTTATTGGATGGCAACATTCTACAACTGAAAGATATTTTAGATTAAAAGGACAGTTTTTATGGCATCAAGATTGCATTTTTAAGGATGCACTTAAAAATTTAGACAATTACGTTGTTTTAACGGATTTTGATAAATTAAAAATCAAAGAGTATTTTAACTTTAATGCAATTAAAATATCAAATTCACTTAGCTTTGAATGTTCAATGAATATAAATGAAAGTAGAAAAAAAATAATACTTGCTGTTGGAAGATATAATAAAGTAAAAGGTTATGATATGTTAATTAGGGCATTTGAAATTTTTTCTAAGACAAATCAAGATTATATTTTAAGAATTGTTGGTGATGGACCAGAGCGTAATAATTTACAAGAATTAGCAATAAAATTAAATTTACAAGAAAAAATTCAACTTTCTGGCATGTCCAATAATGTTATTGAAGAATATATGAAAGCCGATTTTTTTGCTTTATCATCACTTGTTGAAGGGTTTCCAATGGTACTTTTAGAGGCAATGGAATGTGGTTTACCGATTGTTACCTTTGATTTACCATGTGTTCATGAAATTTTGAATGATCAATGTGGATATATAGTCGAATATATGAACATTGAAGCGCTAGCTGATGCTATGTTAAAACTCGCTAGTATTCAAGATAAAAAAAATATTAGAAATGCATGTCATGAACAAGCAAATAAATTTAAAGTAAAAAATATAATTAAAGAATGGGAGAAAATATTATGAAATATTATATTTGGAAAAATAAATTACATTTAAAATCTGCACAAGTTTGGTTTGCTAATATAGATGAATATAAAACTATAAAAGCAAGCGTTATTCATTTATCAGGTTATCCTGAGATTATAAAAGGATCAATTTGTCATAAACAGAATAGTTTAATATTGAATTTAAATCAAAGTGAAGAGGATTTATTTGGTAAAATAAATAAAACGGTTAGATATGAAATCAATCGTTCTATCAAAGAAAACTTACAAGTTAAAATATTGAAATCAAACGAAATAACTGATGATATTATAGATAGTTTTAAAACATGTTATAATAAAATGTATGAAGAAAAAGGTATAAATTGTCATTTACCAGTTGATGAGTTTAAAAGATATATTTCAAATGATATGTTAACGCTTACTTATGTTAGTGATGAAGAAGAAATTTTAGCTTATCACGTTTATGTAGGTGATGAAAAAACTACAAGATTATTATACTCTTGTTCAACTTTTAGAGAAGATGATGCAAAAAAAGCATTAATTGGTCGTGCAAATAAATTCTTACATTGGGAAGATATAAGATATTTTAAAAGTAATAATTATGAAAAGTACGATTTAGGTGGAATTTCCTCATTTGATAATCCAAATGGAATAGATAAATTTAAAATGAACTTTAATGGAGAAAAAATTACATATTATAATATAATAACAGGAAATGACTTGTTAGGAAAAATTTTGTGTTTTTTAATTAAATTTAAAAGATGACGTTGTATGGTGAAAAAAATGATTAATAAAATATATAATAAAATCCTAAAAAAAATAAATTATAAAAACTATTTAAAAAGAATTGGCTTAAAATTCGATGATGATGTTCGGTTTGTTGGTAATATAAATTTTGGTTCAGAGCCATATTTAATAACAATCGGTGAACATGTAACTATTTCTAATGATGTTCAATTTATTACACATGATGGTGGTACTTACGTTTTTAGACACGAAAAAAAATATAAAGATGTTTTAAAATTTGGAAGAATAAATGTAGGAAATAATTGCTTTATTGGTGCAAGAAGTATTATTATGCCCAATATAAAAATAGGAAACAATGTAGTAGTAGCAGCTGGCAGTGTAGTTACTAAAAGTATACCTGACAATGTTGTAGTAGGTGGAAATCCAGCAAAAATAATTTGTAGTTTAGAAGAATATAAGAATAAGAGTTTAAAATCAACTCCAATTTATAATAAAGAAAATTATATCAAAAATAAAAAAAATGAAGTAATTAAAATATGTAATAATCAAGAATTTAAGAAGGAATTAAAATGAAAAAACTATTGAAAAATAAAATAATTTTTTTGCTTTTTATACTAATATATATAAGTGTATTATTATTTTTAATAATTAATAATAATTATTTATATATGATAGTATTTATAATACTTTCAATTAGTGTAGTTATTTTTGTTTATAAAAAACTATTCAACATTTCATTTGTCAATTTAGATAAAATTAAAAAAAATAGAAATTATGAAAAATTAAAAAAGAATATTAATGAAGATGAAATATATAGCGAAAATATGAATATTTCTACTTTTGATGGCTCGAATGAATTTACTCATCCATCAGTTTTATATTTTGAAAAAGGATTTAATGGATATAAGTTTTGGATGGCATATACACCATATTCAAATTGTAATGTTTCTTTGGAAAATCCTTGTATTGCAGTATCAAACGATGGAATAAATTATAAAAAACCAGATAAATTAATTAATCCTTTACTTCCAATTATTAAAAATAATAATCAAGGATATATTGAATATTATAATGATCCAAGTTTAGTTTTTGTTAATAATAAATTAGAACTATGGTATCGTTTAACATATGAATCAGATGATAAAAAAACATATAAACAGAAAATATTTAGAATAACTTCAACTGATGGTATTAACTGGAAAAAACCTGAATTAATAATAAATGATATAAAAAATTCAAAAAATTTAATAAGCATAAGTTTATTATATGAAAATAATGAGTATTTTTTATATTATTTTGATTTAAATTTAAAACCAATTTTAATAAAATCATTTGATTTAGAAAAATGGAGTAAAGAACAGCAAGTGATAATTAGTGATTATTATGGAAAATTTTGGCATGGTGAAATAAAGAAGATTAATAACATATATAAGTTCATTTTCATTGATAATAGTTATAATTTATATATTAGTTCTTCAAATGATGGAATTCATTTTAATAATACGGAAAAAATAAATATAGTTTGTAAATCAAAAGATTATTTTTATTTTAAAAATGTGTTATATAAAACATCAATTGTCTATGACAATAAATATTATTATATTTATGTACCATTTAGATTTGATAAGATAAAATTATTTAAAACAAATGATGTTACTTATCACAAATGGATAACCACTATTACAAAAATTGAAGAGAAAAATTTTAATAAATTTAAGGAGGGTTTATGAAAACATATTTTATAACAGGTGGAGCTGGTTTCATTGGTTCTACTTTAACTAAAAGATTATTAATGGAAGGCAATAAAGTTATTGTAATAGATAATTTCTGTGATTATTATGATCCTTCAATAAAAGAGGATAATATAAAAGATTATCTTGATAATCCAAATTATAAATTATATCGTGATGATATTAGAAATAGAAATATTATTAAAGAAATATTTGATAATAATAAAATAGATGTTATAGTTCATTTAGCTGCTATGGCAGGGGTTAGACCTTCAATTGAAAATCCTCTTTTATATCAAGAAGTAAATGGAATGGGTACGCAAATTATTTTGGAGGAAGCTAAACTTCATAGTATTAAATCACTAGTTATGGCATCAAGCAGCAGTGTATATGGAAATACCAAAGAAGTTCCATTTAAGGAGGATATGATAGTTGATTTTGCTATTAGTCCTTATGCAGCTACCAAAAAAGCCAATGAGGTAATGGCTCATGTTTATCATAAATTAAATGATATGAATATTATAATGTTAAGATTTTTTACAGTATATGGACCACGTCAAAGACCAGATCTTGCAATTAATAAATTTACTAAATTGATGTTAGAAGGAAAAAATATACCAATGTTTGGAGATGGATCAACTTCTCGTGATTATACTTATGTTGATGATATAGTTGATGGAATAGTAAGGTCTTGTTCTTACGTAATTAATAATAAAAATGTCTATGAAATAATTAATTTAGGTAGTAATAATCCAATTAGTTTAATTGAAATGATAAATTGTATAGCAGATACTCTTAATGTTACACCCAAAATAGAAAAATTAGGAATGCAACCAGGAGATGTTGATAGAACCTATGCATGTATTGATAAAGCTAAAAAATTACTTGGTTATTCTCCTAAAACAACATTTAAAGAAGGAATTAAAAAATTTATAGAATGGCATAAAAATACTAATGAAAAATAATTAAAGTTATATAAGGAAGGGATAATAATGGATATAACATTTAAAAAAGACTTATACAGATATTATGGTACAAATAAAGAAGAATTAAAAAAAAGAATTTTTAGACCACTAGAAATTAAATATATTTATTATTTAAGAAAATGTCAAAATGTAAGTAATAAAATAATTAAAAATTATTACAAATTAAAACTTAGAAAAATTTCAAATAAAACTCATATTCAAATAGGTTATGAAACTAGAATTGGTGAAGGATTTTATATAGGTCATTTTGGAAGAATTGTAATTAATCCAAGAGTAATACTTGGAAAAAACATTAATATAGCACCAGGTGTTATAATTGGTCAAGAAAATAGGGGTAAAAGAAAAGGCACACCAACGATAGGAAATGAATGTTGGATTGGGGCTAATGCTGTAATTGTAGGAAATATAAAAATAGGTAATGATGTATTAATAGCACCTCTTTCATATGTTAATTTTGATGTTCCTGATCATTCCATAGTTCTTGGTAATCCAGCTAAAATTATCTCACGTGATGAGGCTACAAAAGATTATATTAATAATAAAATATAAATAAAAGAATTAAAAAAATTTATAGAATGGTATAAAATAAGTAAATAAGGTTGAAAAACTTTATTTATTTTGGTATTCTATTATTAGAAAAGAGGTAAAGATGAAAATAGCAGTGGCAGGAACAGGTTATGTTGGTTTGGTTACAGGTGTTGCACTTGCTCATATAGGCCATAAAGTAACTTGTGTTGATATTGACGAAAATAAAATAAAAAAGATGCAAGAAGGAATTAGTCCAATTTATGAAGAAGGACTTGAAGAATTAATGCATTTAGACAGTAAAAATTTAAGTTATACAACTGATTATAAAAGTGCATATAAAGATGCTGATGTAATTTTTATAGGAGTTGGTACCCCAGAAAATAAGGATGGTTCAGCAAATTTAACATATTTATATGCTGTTTTAGATCAAATTGCTGAATCAGTTAGTAAGGATACAGTAGTTGTAATTAAATCAACTGTTCCAATTGGAACTAATGATGAGGTTGAGGTATATATAAACGATAAAGTTGATTTTAATATTAGAATTGTAAGTAATCCTGAGTTTTTAGCACAAGGAACAGCAGTTCATGATACTTTATATGCAACAAGAATTGTTGTAGGAGTAAATGATGATTATGCTAAAAAAGTAATGACTAAATTATATAAACCATTAACCGAAGAACCATATAACGTACCATTTTTAGTAATGGATAGAAGAAGTGCTGAAATGGTAAAATATGCATCAAATGATTTTTTAGCCTTAAAAATATCTTATATAAATGAAATAGCAAATTTCTGTGAAGCCATAGGTGCTGATATTAGTTTAGTTACAAAAGGAATGAGTTTTGATCCAAGAATTGGAAATAAATTTCTAAATCCAGGAATTGGTTATGGAGGATCATGTTTTCCAAAAGATACAAAAGCTCTTCATTTTTTAAGTAAAGAACTAGGATGTGAAATAAAAACCTTAAAAGCATCAATTGAAATTAATAAAAATCAAAAAATGGTTTTAATTAACAAATTAGAAAAATTAATTCCAGATTTTACTAATAAAACAATTTCTGTTTTAGGACTTACTTTTAAACCAAACACTGATGATTTAAGAGAAGCACCTTCAATTGAAAATATTAAATATTTATTAAAACAAGGTGTAACTATAAAAGCATTTGATCCAATTGGAATTAATAATTTTAAAAAAGTATTATCATTCGATAAAACACTTGATAATTATTTGGACAACATAACTTATTATGATAATATAGATGATGCTATTAAAGGTAGTGATGCTTGCCTAATCATGACTGAATGGAAAGATATAAAAGAATATCCTTTAATAAACTATGAAAAATTAATGAATTCACCAATTATATTTGATGGTAGAAATTGTTATGATTTAGATAATGTTAAAAAACATAATATCTATTATAATTCAATTGGAAGACATGATATTGGAGAAATAAAAAATCTAATAAATAATTAAAAAGTTCTTTTAAAAAGAATTTTTTTGTTATATAATGATAATAGAGGTGTTTGTATGAATGATATATATGATTATGACGAATATTTAGAACCAAAAAAAGAAAAAGTATTACTTGATACTAATAAATCTAGTAGTGATAAGAAAAAAACAAATAAAAAAAAGATAAATAGTAATAAAAGTCCAAATAAAAAGAAGATGAATGAAGAAAATAAGAAAAATTTAATACGTTCTATTATTTTAATAGTAGCCTTAATTGGTTTAGTAGGAGCATTTATCTTTTATAAAAAAATGAGTACTCCTTCAAGTAAACCTAGTAAACCTAATAATAATTCCGGTATAAAAGATGATAATAAGGAAGAAGTTAAAAAAGTTAGTATTATAGATACTGATAGTAATACTCGTCCCTTTGCAGTTATGATTAATTGTCATAATGGAGCACTTCCGCAAGCAGGTCTTAATAATGCCTACATTGTTTACGAATTAATGGTTGAAGGTGGTATTACTAGAATGATGGCCTTATTTAAAGATAAAGAGGTTAATAAAATAGGATCAGTTAGAAGTGCTAGAACACAGTACTTGGATTATGTTTATGAAAATGATGCAATTTATGCTCATGCCGGAGGAGCAGCTGATGCGGACAGAAGACTTGCTAGTGAAAAAATAAATCACGTGGATGTAGACTCTGCTTATGGTATTCGTGATACCTCATTAAAACGTGCTTGGGAACATAAATTGTTTACAACAACAACTCTTATAAAAAAAGGTGCAACTGATAAAGGTTATAGATTAACAACAGATGTTAAAAGTTTGCTTAAATATACTCCCAATGAAATAGATCCAACTACCTATCAAGGAAATAAAGTTGCTAATAATGTTAGTATTAAATATTCATATTATAGAACATCAAACTACACCTATGACATATCATCTAAAACTTATTTAAGAAGTATGAATAATACTAAAAATACTGATTTAGTAACAGGTGAACAATATAAAGTTAAAAATATCTTAGTTTATGCTGTTAATTATTCTAGTTACTGTGATCATGGATATTGTCAATATCAAAAAATTGATAATGTTGGATCAGGCGAAGGATTTTATATAACAAACGGATATTCTATTCCAATTACTTGGGAAAAATCAAGTAAAAATACTAAAACTACTTATAAATTAAAGGAAACTGGTAAAGAACTTGAATTAAATGATGGAAATACTTATATTCAAATATACCCAACTAGTGGAAAATTAACAATTAATTAAAAAAATGAATAAAATTGCTAGAATATATTTTAGCTTGTAAATAGTTTGTAAACGTATGTTGATTTTCACTAAATAATTGATACAATATTAATTGTATTTAGTTGAAGGAGTAACATATGAATAATTGTTTAACCATGTTTTGTATTTTTTGTATAGAATTAATTAGTTGCGTTACAATTAGTTTTTTATTGACGCCTTTTGTTAGTGCATTTGTTATTTCTTAAAAGATGATAAATTTCATTTTGATTTTTTATCATCTTTTTTATATCAACTTTAAATATTTTGATTTCATTAAAACGTTTTAAAAGAAAAAGTGAATAGGCTTTATGGAGAAATGTATGGTAATTGAAAAATATAATAAGGAAATTGAAGAAACGATTAAAGTTTTAAAATCCATTAAAAGTTTATTTTTTTCATCAATTAATATCTATGGTTCAGCTTTAGATGAAAAAATATTTAAAACAGGTTATTCTGATATTGATATGATATTAATGAGTGAGAATTTTAAGGACTTGGATTTAGAAAAAATAGTTGCTGATATTAGCAAATTAAATGCAGATTTTAAAGAAAAAAGACCAATGATTGTAGATGATCATTTGTGTAAAAGAATAGAATTTTATTTAAAATATAAGGATATTGCTATTGATATTACAATAGCCCCTGCTCTTATACCATCTTATGAATCGTTAGAAAAAAACGTTTGGCATGATACTTTTGAGGCGTTGATGGGTGGTGTATATGAAAGGTCTATTAGTTTATATGGTAAAATACCGGATTATGATAAATTTATAAAAGAATTTTATCCGTTTTATAGTGATGATTTACGAATTAAAAGGCTTGATATATTAGCAAATAGAATTTTAGCTACAAATGAGTCTATACTTGAAGATGTAAAAAATAAAAACTTAGATGCTGTTGATCATATATATAAAATTAGAAAACATTTTCTTATGTTTTTGTATATTTATTATAGAAAATATTTTTTAAGTCCAGAAAAACATATCTATTATCAATTAGAAAACATTTTAAATCTATCTACTGAAGAAAAAAATATTCTATGTTTTAATAAAGGAAATGTATTTGATTCTTCAAGGGAATTTTTAGAAATGTCTAATGATTATATTAATAGATATTATAATGATAAAAAAGTTTTAATTAAGGAGAAGAAATAATATGAAAATAAATGAATATTTTGGAAATTATAAAGAAAATAATTTAAATCAATTAATAAGTTATATGGAAAAGTTAGATAGTAAATTAGACAAATATTATAACTTTGGTAAACCTTTTTTTAAAGGAGAATATAAACTTAAATATGGAGAATTTTTAGAACAAAAAAATTTAAATAAAAATTCATTAATTAGCGAAGATGTATTCAATTATATTGCCCCATATTTTAAAAATATACCTAATTGGAATAATCCAGGAACTATGATTAATGTTATTCCACCGGTTAATTTAATTTCTTTAGCAGTATCAAATATTGCTAGTATGTATAATCCAAATTTTGCTCAAGATACTTATGCAGGTATGCTTATTACTTCTGAAATGGAAGTTTCTAAATATTTATCAAATTTAGTAGGCTGGAATTGGAAACATACTCATGGTGTATTTACATTTGGCGGTAAAGGGACAAATTTATATGCAACTAAAATAGCCATTAATAAAGCAGATCCAAATGTAAAAAATAATGGATGTGAAAGAAATAAATATTTTATGTTAACAAGCAAAAATGGTCATCCATGTCATTATGAAGTATGCAATTGGCTTGGAATAGGAATTTCTAACTGCTATGAAATAGAATGTGACAAAAATGGTCAAATGGACATAGATCAAGCAAGAGAAATAATAGAAAAAAATATTGAAAATGGAAAAACTTTTTTAGGTTTTAATCTAACAGCAGGAAGTACAAATGAATTATATGTTGATCCTATAAAAAAAGTTTATGATTTAAATAAAGAAATAATTTTAAAATATAAATTAAATTATGTTCCGCATATACATGCTGATGCAGTGTTAGGATGGGTATATTTATTTTTTAATACTTATGATTTTAGAAAAAATCCATTATTAATAGAAAAAGATAATTTAAAAAAAATTAAAAGCTTAAATAAAAAAGTAAAAGAATTAAAATATGCAGATTCAATAGGTGTTGATTTTCATAAAACAGGTTTTTGTCCATATACTTCTAGTATTGTTTTATTTAAAAATAAAGAAGATTATTTTACACTTGATTCAAAAGACAATATTTCTATTGAAGAACTTGAGTATGGAAATTATAATCCATATCATACAACCTTAGAATTAACACGTTCTAGTAATGGTCCATTAACATCATTATGTACATTAAAATCGCTTGGTATTGAGGGATTTCAAAAGATAATTAGTAAAATGTTTTCAACTACTGAATATTTTAGAAAAAAAATTGCTCAAGATAAACGAATATGTTTGATAAATCCAGAAACTGAAGGCTTAGCTAGTTTATTTATTATAAAACCTACCAAATATATTACTTTATCACTGGACGAAATATTAAAATTACCACCTGAAGAAATTGCTGAAATAAGAAATTATAATGTTAACTATGGTAAATATATTTTGGAGCAATCTAAAAATGGTTATATAAGTTTTACATATACATCTTCTAGAAGCTATATTGTTCCTGGTACGAATGTTAAAATAGGTGCATTGAAAGCATATCCAATGTCAGTATTTTTAAATTATGAAGAGATTGATAGAATATTAAAAGAAATTGATACATCTATAAACTCTTATAGTCAAATTGATAATAAAAAATTTGATAATAAAATTTCTATATCTGATAACATGGTATATCGTGAAAAAAAATAGAGGAGATATTAAGTTATATGAAAAAAAATATTTATAAACCAAATTATGATAGAAGCATTTTATCTATCAGTTCTTCAATAATGAAGTATTATGGAATGAATTTAAATTATAAATCATTAGGTGAATTAGATAATTTATTAGAAAAAAAGTATAAAAATGTTATTTTTTTAATATTAGATTGCTTGGGAACAAAAGTGTTAACTGATAATTTGAAAGATGATTCTCTGTTAAGAACCAATTTAATAACAAATGTAACATCAGTATTTCCACCTACGACCGCTGCAGCTACAACAGCATTTCATTCCGGAATATCACCACTAGAAAATGGATGGATTGGTTGGATGCCATATTTTAAAGAATATAATAAAATAATAGAACTCTTTACTGGTAATGATTTTTATACAAGGGAAAAAGTAATTGAACCATTTGACGATAAGTTGTTAAAATATAAAACAATTTATGAAAAAATAAGTGAGACTAATAAAAATGTAAAATATCATAAAATATTTCCAGCAAATATTGATGCTAATGGTGCATCTTCATTTAAAGAATTGTGTGATAAAATTAAAAAGTGTTGTAATAATAGGACAACCAATTTGATTTCGGCTTATTGGAATGAACCAGATCATACAATTCATAACAATGGTGTTAATAATGAAGCGGTAAAAAATGTTTTAAACGATATAGAAATGAATTTAAAAGAACTTACAACTAACTTAAAAGATAGTATTGTAATAATTTCTGCTGATCATGGTGCTGTTGATGTCAAAGAAGTTTATATAAATGAAATTGCGGATATTAATGATTGTTTAGCTATGCCACCTTCCATAGAATCAAGATTTGTAACTTTTTTTATAAAAAAAGGAATGAAAAATAAATTCAAAAAAGCAATCAAAGAACATTTTAAAGATGGTTATATTTTATATAATAAAGAGCAATTCATGCACGAAAACTTACTAGGTAGAGGTTTATCTAATCAAAGAATAAATAGTTATTTTGGTGATTATATATTGATATTATATTCTAATTTAAATATTAGATATTCTATTTCTTCTCAAAAAGATAAAATACATTTGGCTGATCATGGTGGAATAACTAAAGAAGAAATGATGGTGCCATTAATTGTATTAGATTGTAAATAAAAAATAGGTGTAAAGCGGCTATATATATTATTGTAAAGGAAAAAAATATATGCTAAAATAAAATACAATTTTATTAAATGTTTTTGTTACACATAATTGAAAGGATGTGAAAAATTATGTACAATTTTAAAAAAATAGAAGAAAAATGGCAAAAAAAATGGAGCGATGAAGATAGTTTTAAAGCAATAGATTTTCATCCTACAAAACCTAAGTATTATGTATTATATGAATTTTTTAATATAAGCGGAAATCTTCATTTAGGTCACTTGAAAGGAACTGTTCCAGCAGATGCATTAGCTCGAATGAAAAGATTTCAGGGCTATAATGTTTTATTTCCAATAGGAGGAGATTCATTTGGATTACCAGCAGAAAATGCTGCCATAAAAAATGGAATAGATCCTAAAGATTTTGTAGCAAACGGAATGAAAAAAGCCATGGAACAGTCAAAAAAAATAGGATTATCATTTGATTTTGATAGATCATTTGCAACAAGTGATGAAGAATATTATAAATGGACTCAATGGATATTTTTACAATTCTTAAAAAATAATAAGGCATATAAAGAAAAGGGAACAGTTAATTTTTGTCCTAATTGTAAAACAGTTTTATCAAATGAAGATAGTCAAGATGGAATATGTGATAGATGTCATGGAAAAGTAATTCAAGCAGAAAGATGGGTTTGGTATTTAAAGATGAAGGAATATTCTGAGAAGTTGCTTGAAAATGTTGAAAGAATTAATATGAGTGAAAATTTAAAAGAACTTCAAAGAAACTGGATTGGAAAGTCAGAAGGAATGAAAGTATCATTTGATATTGTTGATGAGTTTGATAACCCAATAGGAAAAGAAGATATATTTACTACTTGTGTTGAAACTATTTATGGGATTACATTTTTAGTTATGTCACCAGAGCATAAATTTATAGAAAAGAATAAAAATCTAATAAAGAATTATGATGAAGTAATGAAATATAAGCATCAAACATCATTTAGAAGTGAATTGGATAGGATGGCTAATCAAAAAGAAAAAACAGGATGTATTTTAGATGGAATCTATGCAGTAAATCCAGTAAATAATAAAAAAGTTCCAATATATATTTCTGATTTTGTATTACCTAATTATGGAACAGGAATGGTAATGGCAGTTCCTGCACATGATCAAAGAGATTATGAATTTGCTAAGAAATATAACATCCCAATGATTCAGGTTATAGAAGGTGATGTAAGTAAAAAAGCAATAGAAAATAGTAGCTATTTAAAAAACAATAGCAGACTTATTAATTCTTTAAGTTATGATGGAATGACCGTGAAAGAAGCAAAAAAAGCAATATCAGATATGCTTATTGCTAAAAAAGTAGGAAAGATGGAAGTAAATTACAAAATGCAGGATTGGCCTTTTAATAGACAAAGATATTGGGGAGAACCATTTCCAGTAGTATTTTGTGATGATTGTGGGATTGTGCCAATAGATGAGAAAGACTTACCAGTTACATTACCATACACAAGAGATTATAAACCAAGTAGTGATGGTAGTTCACCCTTATCAAAAATTAATGATTGGGTTAATACAACATGTCCTAAATGTGGAGGCCTAGCAAGAAGAGAGACAGATACAATGCCAAATTGGGCAGGCTCATCTTGGTATTGGTTAAGATATTGTGATCCACATAATAAAGAAAAATTTGCAGACTATGAATTATTAAAATATTGGGGTAGTGTTGATTGCTATACAGGAGGAACAGAACACATCACAAGACATGTATTATATGCATTTTTTTGGCAAAATTTCTTGTATGATATAGGAGTAGTGCCAACAAAAGATCCATTTATAAGAAAAATGGGAAGTGGATTAATTCTTGATAGTGAAGGTAAAAAAATGAGTAAAAGTTCTACTAATGGTGTTTCACCAATGGAAGTAATAGATAAATATGGAAGTGATGCTGCAAGATTACATATTCATTTTTTAGGTTCATATGAGGATAATACTCCTTGGACTTATGATGGAATAAACGGAATTACTAATTTTTTAAATAGAGTATGGGAGTTACCAAATTTATTAAATGGTGATAAGATATCAGAACAACATAATGTAGAAATACAAAAATTAATTAAAAAGGTGACTGATGATATAGAAGGGCTTAGATTAAATACGGCCATTGCAGCTTGCATGTCATTTGTAAAAAAAGTAAGAGAAGATAAATTTATTACTAGAGAAGAATTGAAAATATTCTTAATGTTATTAAATCCATTAGCTCCACATATAACAAGTGAAATATATGAAAAAGTATTTAACAAAAATATTTTAGATGATGTATGGCCAAAATATAATGAAAAATTAATTAATAATGAATTAGTGAATATAGTAATTAATGTTGATAATAAGAAAAGAATGATAATTAAGTGTCCTCTTGGATTATCACAAGATATGTTAATGAATTATTTGTCTTTTCAAGAAAATTCAAAAGAATTATTAGAAGAAATAGATATAAGTGATATATATTTTGTACAAGATAGAATGATTAATTTAATTACAGCAAAATCAAAAGTAAAAAAATTAACAAAATAAAAACTACTTATAAATTAAAGGAAACTGGTAAAGAACTTGAATTAAATGATGGTAACACTTATATTCAAATATATCCAACAAGTGGTAGTTTAACAATTAATTAAATAAAAATTAAATGAATAAAAAAATCTTCTTTAAACAATATAAGTTTGAAGGAGATTTTTATGGCTAAAAACAAAGTTGAAATTACAGGAGTTAATACAAATGAAATAATTGTTTTAAGTAGCAAAGATACAGAAGAATTGTTTAAAAGATATAGAAATGGTGATAACCATGCTAAGGAATTACTTGTAAATGGTAATTTAAAACTAGTATTATCAATTCTAAAAAAATATACATCTAGAATAAGTGATTTAGATGATTTATTTCAAATAGGAGTGATTGGTTTAATTAAAGCAATTGATAATTTTGATATATCCTTAGGTCTTAAACTTTCAACCTATGCAATTCCTATGATAAGTGGAGAAATAAGAAGATATTTAAGAGATAAAAGCATAATAAGAGTTAGTAGAAGTATGAAAGATTTAGCTTATAAAGCAATTATGAAAAGAGATGAATTAACTAATACCTTAGGATATGTTCCAAGTTATGAATTAATAGCCAAAGAACTTGGAGTATCAGAACTTGATGTAATAACTAGCATAGATGCTATGTCAGATCCAATTAGTATCTTTGAACCAATTTATAATGATGGGGGAGATACAATTTATTTATATGAACAATTAGAAGATAAAAACAGTAATAATGTAGAAATGCAACTTGCTTTAAAAAAAGCTATAGCTGATTTATCTTTAAGAGAACAAAATATTCTAGATAAAAGATATGTAATTGGTAAAACTCAAATGGAAATAGCAGAAGAGTTAGGTATTAGTCAAGCTCAAGTATCAAGAATTGAAACAAATGCAATTAAAACATTGAAGAAAACTTTAAAATAATATGTTATAATTATTATAGAAAGGAGGTGAATCAAGTGAAGAAAGTTTTAACCTTAATTTTAATTATTTTTTCAATAACTATAATAATAACAGGATGTGGTAAAAAAGAAGAACCTAAAAATAATGATAATACCCTTGCAGTTAATTTAGTCCAAGAATTTGAAAAAGAAATAACTGAAACCAAAAATATTAAAAAAGTTGCTAAAAAACTAGCAAAAAGCAATTTTGATATGCCTGATTTAGAAGTTTCTAATGTAAGTAATGCCGATTATTTAACAGGTTTTAATGAAAAAATACAAGGCTATAAAAAAGCATACGTGATTGCTCCAACTATTAGTACAATTCCTTTTATAGCATATATCTTTGAATCAGATAAACCAAATGAACTAGCTAATACTTTAAAAGAACAAGCAAATTTAAGATGGAATATTTGTACTGAGGCTGATGAAATGAAAGTAAGTGTTGTTGATAATTACGTTTTCTTTGTAATGTCACCAAATAATTTTGATAATTAGGAGAATTTATGAAAAATAAAAAAGTAATAATGACTTTTTCTTCCTTAATGATAATAATATTTCATTTATGGCTTTATGTAACAAAACCAGATAGTAATTTATACATAATAGAAACATATCTAAGATATATCTCCTATATTGGGGTTGATATATTCTTTTTTCTTTCAGCATACTCCTTAGCAAGAAGTAAAATCGATAATTATTCTAGTTTTATTAAAAGTAGATTTCAAAAAATATATGTGAAATTTATCTTTTTCTCAATTCTTGCTTTCCTTTTAAATAACTGGAAATTTCTAAAACTTTTAAAAATAATTTCTGGTTTTGAATTTTTTCTTAAAGGAGGAGGATCATTTCTTTGGTTTATTCCAGCCATAATGATTATTTATCTACTTTTACCTTTATATAAAAAAATAGATAACAAAAAACTAACACCTATAATAACTATAATTAGTTACTTATTATTAGTAATAATTTTAAGTATATATGAAAAAACAACCTTACTTATTTTTCTAAATAGAATACCAATTATTTTACTTGGCTATTATTTTTCGAAATTAAATGTCTTAGAAAAACTGGATAAAAACAATTTTCTATATTTTAGTCTTACATTATTTTTAGGAATACTTGGTTTATTATTAAACTACTATGTATACAAGAATCATTTTTCTTTAAAATATTTTCAAGATATATTTTATTGTTTAAGTATTCCTTTAACCCTTGGAGTAATTTTATTATTAAACAAGATTAAAACTAATAAAATATTTAATTATCTGGGTTCAATTACCTTAGAAACTTATGCTATTCAAATGATTTTTGGTTACTCTTTAACAAGTAAATTACTTAAAATAATTAATAATAATTTATTAGTTAATATATTAAGTATTATATTAGTATTCTCAATTTCAGCCATTTTTAATTTTATATTTAATAATATTTTACATAGACTTTTAAGCAAAAATCATATATAATATTTCTAGGTGATTTTATGGAAAGAGTTCAAAAAGTAATTGCAAATCTTGGTTATACATCAAGACGAGGAGCCGAGGAACTTATTAAAAATGGAAAAGTTTTAATTAATGATAGGGTTGCTTGTTTAGGAGATAAAGTGGGGAGCACTGATATTATTAAAATTAATGGAGTAGTTCTCGATAAAACTAAACGTAATGATAAAGTTTATTATTTATTAAATAAACCACGTTTTGTTGTAACTACTGCCAAAGATGAATTAGGAAGAAAAACAGTTGTTGATTTAATTAATGAAGATAAAAGAATATATCCAGTAGGACGTCTTGATTATGATACAACCGGAGTATTACTTCTTACTAATGATGGAGAATTAACTAATAAATTAATTCATCCTAAAAATAACATTGAAAAAGTTTATCTTGCCAAATTAAAAGGAGTTATTAAAGGAGAAGATATTAATAAACTTAAAAGTGGAGTAATAATTGATGAAAGAAAAACTAAACCAAGTCGAGTTAAATTAAAAAAATATGATAAAAAAACAAATACTTCAATGGTAGAGATAATTATTCATGAAGGTCGTAATCATCAAGTTAAGAAAATGTTTGAAGCAGTAGGCTACGAAGTTTTAAAATTAACAAGAACTAGATTTGCTTTTTTGGATTGTAAATCTTTAAAAAGTGGTGAGTATAGAAAATTAACTTTCAAAGAGGTTAAAAGACTTTATAATTTAGGTGAAGACAATGATAACTAAAATTTATATTTTATTTTGGTTATATTCATTTTTAGGTTGGGTAATGGAAACAACTCTTGTGTCTATTCAATCAAAAAAATTTGTAAATCGTGGTTTTTTCATGGGACCATACTGTCCAATATATGGTACAGGAGGAGTATTACTACTTAGTTTGTCTTCCTATAAAGATAATCCTTTTTTAGTATTTATTCTAGCCATTATAATTTGTAGTATTGTTGAATACCTAACAAGTTATATTTTAGAGATAATTTATAAAGTTAGATGGTGGGATTATACAGATAGATTATTTAACATAAATGGCAGAATTTGTTTGTTTAATTCAATATGCTTTGGTCTTTTAGGCATGCTTATGGTTTCATTTCTAAATCCCATTTTCATGAATTTAATAGGAAGTTTACCAAAAAATATTTTATTTATTCTAGCACTTATTATTTTAATAATAACTTTAATTGATATGACTTTAACTTTTTCTATTATGTTTGATATTAGAAAAACAATAGTTAATTTAAAAGATAAAACTTTAACTAATTTATTTAAAAAAAATAAAGATTCAACTGAGGAAATAAGTAAGAAAGTTAAAAATATTTTAAAAGAAAAAGGATTTGTTTCAAAACATTTACAAGATGCTTTTTCTAACCTTAAAGTATATAGAAATAACTTGTTTTTAAAAACTGAAAAAATGGTAAAAACAGGAAAAATAGAAACAATTGTTGTTGTTAGTTCTATTTTAAGTATTATTATAGGTTACATTGTAGGTAGTTTCTTAGATAAAAAAGGTTTATTAATTTGTATTTTCTTTGTATTAAATTTAATTATTTTAAGAATAATTATTAGAGGTAAAAATGGATAATGACTTTGTATCTAAACAAAAAAAAGGAATTTATTTATCAAATAATGATATTTCTATTTTAAAAAAATATGAAATAGATTATATGAAGTATTCTAACATGAAAGAATTAATCTTTGAAATAGAAGACATTTTAAACAATGAATATACTGAACCTGATTTAGAAGAACTATCAATTAAATTAAGTGAATATAATTATTATTTTGATACTAACAAATAATAATTTTTTTCTTTACTAAATTTTAAACTTATTATATAATTATACTAAGGAGGATTATGAATAGAGATTTTAAAAAGACTTTTTTTACAAGTTTATTGGCTGTTTTATTAGTTGTATCTAATTTAATTGGTTTAAAATTAACTAATTTTTTAGACTTAACTATATCGGTTGATTTTTTAACTTATCCTTTTACATTTTTATGTACACTTTTAATTTATAACTTTGCTGGAAAGAAAAAAGCTTATGAAAGTGTATTAGTTGCTGCTTTAATTCAAATTTTTCTAGTTTTGAGTTATACCTTTGCAGTTAAGTTAGGTAGTCAATCAGTTATACCTGATAGTTCAGCATATGTAAATGAATTATTTAAAGTCAATGAATTAAATATTTTAGGAAGTTTACTAGCATTTTTAGTTTCTAACTATGTTTTAATCTATATTTATGAAAACTTCAAAAATTATGGTAAAGAATTAATTGGGGTAGTGATGAGTCTTTTAGTAGCCTTATTCTTAAAAGCAACTATATACTTAGTTATAACTTTAAATGGATATGATTCTACATTTATTATTAATATGTTACTAAGTAATATAATTATTTCTTTAATCATGTTAGTAATAATTACAGTTTTATTCTATTTGTTAAGAGAAAAAGAAAAAGAAGTTGTTTTAATTGAAGGAATGTGTATTGATGTTAAACCAAATATGAATAGTGATAAATCAATTGAAGAAGTAATTACTAGTCCTAAAAAAGAAGTTAAAGTTAAAACTAAGAAAAAGACAAATTATTACGAAAATTCTAAAACTAAAAATAATAAACCTAAAAGTAGTAGAACTAATAATACTAAGAATAGTACGAAAACAACCAATTCAAAAAATAAAAAAAGTCAAGTGAAAGTAAATAAAACCAATAATTAGTAAAAAATACGTTAAAAGTGTTGATTTAAATACTTTTTTATGGTAACTTGTATATGTAAGCATGATATAATGCTTAGTTCATTAAAAAGGAGGAACATAATGAAAAAAGTTGAATTAGT
The DNA here is from genome assembly GCA_934119955.1 of uncultured Bacilli bacterium. Taxonomy (GTDB): domain Bacteria; phylum Bacillota_I; class Bacilli_A; order RF39; family UBA660; genus RUG591. Next base: position 85,099 of record CAKOSZ010000002.1, read on the forward strand.
AGAACAAGTTGCTACAAATGCTGGTCTAACAAAGGCTGATGCTCTTCGTGCAATCGATGCTACATTTGAAGCAATTACAGAAGCTTTAAAGAAAGGTGACAAATTATCATTAATCGGTTTTGGAACTTTTGGAGTTTCTAGAAGAGAAGGACGTACAGGACGTAACCCACAAACAGGTGAAGCAGTTAAAATACCTGCACGTAATGCTGTAACTTTTAAAGCTGGAAATCAATTAAAGAAATCTGTTAACTAAAAAGTTTTAAACTTTTTAGTTTTTTAATATAAAGGTAAACAAATTCAAAAAGGAGATTAATTTTTAAATAAAAATGAAAGAAATAGCATTAGAATTTTTAAAAATAATAAATAGTCGGGGGTATGTTTCATATATAGTAGGTGGTTTTGTACGAGATAATATCATGAAAATTGAATCACATGATATTGATATAAATACAAATGCTACTCCTAAGGAGTTAAAAGAAATATTTACAAACGTAAAATTTCCTAAAAATATGAATGATGAAAATAGTTATGGTTCAGTTAGTATTATTTATAAAAATATTTTATTTGAAGTAACAACATTTAGAGAAGAATTAGAATATTTAGATAATAGACATCCATCTAGTATTCATTATATAAATGATTTAGAAACTGATTTAAAAAGACGAGATTTTACTATAAATGCAATATGTATGGATTATAAAGGAAACATCTTAGATCCCTTAAATGGAAAGTGTGATTTAAAGAAAAAAATTATCAAAACAATTACTAATCCTTATAAATCATTTACAGATGATGCTCTTCGTATATTAAGAGCAGTTAGATTTGCAACCATTTTAGATTTTTCTCTTGATAAGGAGTTAATTGAAGCAATAAAGGTAACTAAAAAATATTTAAAAAATATTTCATATGATAGAAAAAAACATGAACTTGATAAAATATTTGTAAGTATTCATGCTAAAAGAGGAATTGAATTATTAAAAGAATTAGATTTAATCGAAGTTTTAGAACTTGATAATATAGATAGAATAAAAGATTATACTGACTTAATTGGAATATGGTCGATGATAAATCCTAAAACATATCCGTTTACTAAAAATGAAAAAGAATTAATTAAAAATATTAATATAGTATATGATTTAGATAATCTAAACCCTCTTGTATTATATAAATATGGTTTATATGTAAATACAATTGCTGGTATTAATAAAAACTTAACTAAAAAAGAAATAAATGAAGCATATCAAAATTTACCAATTCAAACAAGAACTGATATTAAAATAACTGCTGATGAAATATGTAAGCTTTTAAATAAAAAACCATCTTTATTTCTAAAAGATATATTTAATCATCTAGAAATAAATTTATTAACTGGTTCTTTACAAAATATTAACACATCTTTAAAAGAATATGTTTTAAACAATTTTAATAATATTTAAAAAAATTAAAAAATATGATATCTTATAATTGGAGGAATTATGAAAAAAATACTTTGTTATTTAGGAATACTTGTTTTATTATTTTTATTACTTTTACCACCTGCTTTAAGAATATTTTTAAAAGATAAAGAAACTGTTGTAGAAGAACCAGTTGTTAAAAATATTTTAGTATGTAAAAACGATGATTTTATAACTACTACTAGATATGAAGGAGTAGATATTAAAAAAATTGCAATTAAAAGAAATAAAGAAGCAAATATAGAAGAAGGTACTGAAATAGTCTATGACACGAATCTTGATAAAATAATAGATGATATTAAATCAGATCCTACTTTAATCTATGAAGAAACAGATGAATTTAAAATGATAACAATTGATTTTGAAGTATCTAACCATAAAGAATTAGACTTATCATTAATTACTAAACCTATTAATGATCAAAAAGCCTACTATGAAGCAGAGAATCTAACTTGTTCAATAAAAGAACTTAGTTAATTAAAATACTTGTTATAAATATTAAAATAGTAATTACTATAAGAATAAGACTTTTATACTTATTCTTTTTTATAATTAAATTATTTTTAATACTAAAATGAATAAAGATAAATAAATAAAATAAACAAAATAAATAGTTTATTGAAAAAATAAATTCAATTCTTTCAATAAAATTTAATAAATTAATTTTTTTATAAATAACTATATAAGGATATTCATAAATATTTAATAAAGTATTACCAAGAATACCAATAATAAATAAATAATAACCTAAGTTAAATAAATTACTATAAATAAATGTTTTAATATTAAACTTAGCATTTTTTAAATAACAAATTAAATAAATATAAAATATGCAAATACCATAATATAAACTATTTATAAATAAATTATTATCATTTATAATACTTAAATCATAATTTTCTATTTTTAAATAAAAACTACTTAAAAATATACCAAGAATAAGAATAAATATAAAGAAATAATTAGATAATAAAACTACTTTAATAATTGTATGATAACCTTTTTTAATTAAGATAAAAGATGTTAGTAAAATTAAAAAACTAATAACAATTCCTGAATAATTTCTTAAAATATTACTACTAATAAAATAAGTTATTTTATTTAAAAATATTGGTAAAATAGAAATAGATATTAAGAAAATAATAATTTTAGTTAATTTATATTTAGTTAAATTAAGATTATTTGTAAGCATGATTAATAAAAATGCTAGAATACTACCAATAATAATACTTAAAATACTTAAACTATGAAAATTTATTAAGAAATTACTAAATAAAAGAATAAAAAAAGTTATATTTGTTTCAATTTTATTTATTTTCATAATTACCTCTTATAGTATTTTTAATAGTTATTTTTTTCTTTGTATATTTAGACAAATTTTCTTGTAAAAATTTATTTAAGTTATTATTAATATTTTCTTTTTTTAAATTACAATCGTTTGAAATAATATTTATTTCATTAGTTATAATTAAATCTTTTTTAATAGTATTACTAGTTGCATTTATTATTTTTAAATTTAAATATTTATTATTATCACATTTATAAGTATAGTTATAAGTTTGAATATCATTTAATAAGTAATTTATAAAAATTGCTTCTTTATTATCTAGTTCTTGATAATCATTGTTTTTAAAACTTGTTATTCCTTTTATATAAATATTATCTTTATAATCTATATTAGTTAAATAAAATTTGTTGTTGTTATAGTAATTTTTAATTAAATCATACATAGTTGTATAAATAACTTCACTTGTTTCTTGATAATTTATTTGAATTAAATTATTAATTTCTTGAAATTTACTTTTTTCTAAAACATCATTTATATTATTAGAATAAGTAACTAGAAAGTCTTCGCGGGATTCCCTATTATTTAGAAAGAAGTTTATTACTTCGTTTAGTTCTTTATCTTTAATTGAATCGTTTATAACTAATACATTTAAATGAGATAAGTATATTTTTTTATCTAGAAGGCTATTTAATTTAATAAAAGCCTTATTTAAATTAGAATCTTTAATACTAATAGTTTTCATAGTTGGCTTTAAATTATCTATTTTATCTATTAAGGATATAGTTAGGTTATAATCATCATTTATTTTTTCTATACCAATTATATTAATAATAGCCAGGTTATTTAATTCTACATAAGATGTGCAACCAGTTAAGAATATTATAATTAATAGTAATATATATTTTTTCATTATTTACCTCTTTCTAAGTTATTACTTAATAAAGGATTTCTTAGTTTTTTCTTTTTATCAGGAATTTTAACAATACTATCTTTTAATTCATAGAAATTAATAGGAGCAAATGGATAAACATAATCAATTCCAACACTTTTCATATCGGCTAAGTTAGTTAAAATTAAAATACTACCTAAAAATATTCCAAAACCGCCAAAGATACTTGCTAAAATAATTAGAATAAATCTATACCAGCGAATTGAATTAACGGCTTCAATTGAAGGCATTAATAAACCACTAATAGCAGACATAGCAACTACAATTATCATAATAGGAGAAACAATTCCAGCAGATACTGCTGCATCACCAAGTACTAAACCTCCAAGAATAGAAACGGATGTTCCCATTGATGATGGAATTCTAATATCACTTTCTCTTAATATTTCAAAGGCAATTATCATGATTATTCCTTCAACAAAGGCTGGAAAAGGAACATTTAATCTTTGATTTATAAAACTTAAAAGTAAATTAATTGGCATGAATTCGGGATTATGAGTTGTAATACTTATATAAAATGCAGGTAAGAAACAGGCTATTAAAAAAGATATAAAACGAATTATTCTAATAAAAGTAATATTAATTGGTTTTTGATAATAATCATCACTAGCATGAAAATAATCAACAAAAAAACTTGGTAAAATTAATACATTTGGACTATTATCAACCAAAATCAAAATTTTCCCTTCTAAAAGAGCAAGACAAGCAACATCAGGTCTTTCAGTTTCTTTCACACTTGGAAAAAAACTTTTAGAATTATTTAAATATTTTTTTAAATAACCACTATCAATAATTCCATCAATATTAATATTTTTTAATTTTTGATTGGTATCGGTAATGATTTTTCTTTTAGCAATACTTTTAATATAAATTAAACCAACCTTTGTTTTAGTAAATTTTCCAATTTCTAAATTATCAACAACTAAATCTATACTTTTAATTCTTTTTCTAATAAGACCTAAATTAGTATTAAAATGCTCTATAAAACAATCCTTAGGACCAGTTATAGTCTTTTCATAATCAACTTCACTTACACCTCTTGTTAAGTTATTTCTAACTTCAATTGCTAAAATACTAGTATTATCTATAATTAAAATAAGAAACCCATTTAATAATTTATCAGTAAGTTCTTCAAAATTATTTAACTTTGTAATACTATTAACTGGTAAATAATTAAGTAAAAACATTTCTAAATCATTTCCGGAATAATTACTTAAATAACTTAGTTTCTTTAAGATAAAGTCATTTATAAGATCAGAACTAGTAATTGTTTCAATATTAACTAAATCAATTCTATGATTTTTAATTTTAATAGTTTTATAAACATAATCAAAACTATTATTACTATTTCTTTTTAAAGTATCTAAATAGTCCATTTTATCACCTTAATATTAGTATAAAAAAACTATAATATTTTATACAAAATATGGAACAAAAGCAAACAAGTTTGCTTACATCACCTCACGGTGATGTGATTTCTGCTTCATAGACATTGTAACCAATCTTCTTGGCAGACTTAAATTTCGATAGTCGCTACCGTATTTTTTCTTAGTAATTAAGAAATCTTGTTCGTCTTAGTTTTGTTCTAACATTTTATTAAACTTTTCATATATAATTTTAATCCTTCAAACATAATATTTATACTTGCATTAATATCTCTATCTATTTCCTGACCACATTTTATACATTTATATTCTCTCTTAGTTAAATCTTTATATTTATTGTTTCTATTCAAACATCTACAACATATTTGACTAGACGGGTAATAAGTATTTACTTGGTAAAACTCTTTTCCCTTATAGTTTGCTTTATATGAGAGTTGTCTTAAAATTTCACTAAATGTGGCATCTTGTATTTTACTTGATAATTTATTTTCTTTACCATTAATTATCATTTTCTTAGTTTGTAATTTTTCACAAGTAATAATATCATATTCGTCGGTTATTTCTTTGGTTATTTTATGGGTATAGTATTTTCTAGAATTAGCAAGTTTACTATAAAGTACTGCTAATTCTTTTTTACATTTATAATAATTTTTACTTCCTTTTATTTTTCTTGCTAATTCTCTTTGCTTTCTTTTAATTCTTTTTTCGTATTTTAATATATATTTGTTATTATCATAAGTTACTCCATTTGATAAAGTTAATAGTTTTTTTACTCCTAAATCTATTCCTGTAATACTTCTTGGATTCACTTTTTCTATTTTTTCATTTATTTCAAATAAAATAGATACATAATATTTACCAGTTGCTTCTTTTGAAATTGTAGCACCTTTTATTTTACCAACAATATTTTTTATACTTCGGTATCCTTTTATTTTTACCCATTTTAATTTGGGTAATTTTACTCTTTTATTTTCTAAATCTAATTCTATATTACAATATTTTTTATTCTTATAAATTCCATATACTGCTGTTGTATTATAACTATTTTTACTATATTTACTTTTAAATTTAGGATATCCTCCTATTTTATTAAATAATTTTTTAAATGCATCTTCTAAATTAAATAAAGACTTTCTTATTACAATACTATCTACTTCTTGTAAAAATAAAGCATTATATTTTAATACATTTGTATAATCTTTAATATTAGTACAAGAATTTGTATAACCTTCATTTTTTATTTTATTTAAATAATAATTATATACATATCTACTGCAACCAAAGGTTTTATTTATAAAATTTTTTTGTTCCTCATTTGGGTAAATTCTAAATTTATATGCCTTATACATCTTGATCAGCCACCTTTTCTACTAATGATACCATGTTCTTTGATGGTTGGCAATGTGTTTTTATGAATTTATAAATATTTTCTTTTTAAATTTAAAAACAACATTATCATTTGCATTTTAATTATGTATTTTTTAATTTTGGTATGACTTTCCTATTGTATAAAAAAATAAAAATGTGAACAAGTTTCACATTTTATCACTCGCAAACCCTTATAAAATAAGGGTAAAAAAAAGTTAAAAAATTTTTTTCAAAAAGTATAAAAAGTTAATATTATATTCGAGGGGTGAAAAATGGTTTTTTTAAACCATATTTTACTACCAACCATTCACCCCTCATTAATTTTATGATATACTTTTTGTTGAGGTGCTTATGAAAATAGAAATATTAGATTTTGATGATCTAGGTTCAGGACTTGGTAAAATAGATGATAAAGTTTGTTTTGTTAAAAATGCTTTGCCAAAAGAAGTTTTAAATGTTAAGGTATTAAAAAATAATAAAAATTATAGTAGTGCAGAAATTAAGAATATTATTATTCCCAGTAAAGAAAGAATTAAGCCAGTTTGTCCTTTTTATAATATATGTGGAGGATGTAATTTTTTACATGCAAGTTTTTCTTTGGAAAATGCTTTTAAATTACAAAAAGGTGAGAAATTTCTTGGTAAGATAAATAACTTTTATAAAACAGATGAATTTAATTATCGTAATAAAGTAATTTTTCATGTTAAAAAAGGTAATATTGGTCTTTTTAAAGAGAAAACTAATGAATTAGTTAATATTAATTATTGTTATCTTTTAAATGATAAAATAAATGAAGTTTTAAAACTATTTTTAAAGAACAAAGATAATAATTTTAATGGTAATATTTTAGTAAGAGTTAATTATAACAAAGAAACTTTAATAGCAATTGTTGGTAATTATAAATATATTGATTTAATTAAAAGTAGTAAGTTAGTAGATAATTTAATTTATAATGATAAGGTATTAAAAGGTAATAGTTATTTTTATGAAAATATTTTAGATTATAAATTTAAAGTAAGTTATAAATCATTTTTTCAAGTTAATTTAAAAGGACTTGAAAAACTTAGTATGATACTAGAAGACTTTTTAAAAAATAAAAATATTAAAAATGCTCTTGATTTATATAGTGGAACAAGTGTTCTTGGAATAATTATTTCAAAGTATGTTAAAAGTGTTATTAGTGTAGAAGAAAATAAGAGTAGTAGTGATGATGCCTTAATAAATAAAGAGTTAAATAAAATAGATAATTTACAAGTTATAAATGGAAGAGTAGAAGACTATATTGATACATTTAAAAATATTGATTTAATTATATTAGATCCAGCAAGACGAGGACTAGATAAAAAAACTATTAGTTATTTAAAGAAAATTAATAGTAAATATTTAATTTATATTGCTTGTAAGATGGATTCTTTAAGGAGAGATACAATGTATTTAAAAAATAATTATGAGGTTTTAGAAAATTATTTAGTAGATATGTTTCCAAGAACAAATGAGGTTGAAAGTGTGTGTGTTTTAAAACTCAAATAAAACATATTGTTCTAATTAATTTATTTTGTTATAATATCTAAGAAAATAAAAAAGTATTTAGGAGGAAAAAATATGAATGAAACAATTAAAAATTTAATAGAAAGAAGAAGTTGTAGAAATTATAAAAAAGAACAAATTAAAGATGAAGAATTAAATGAAATATTATTAGCAGGGGAGTATGCACCTACTGGTATGGGATTACAATCTCCAAAAATGATAGTATTACAAAATAAAGAAACAATAGAAAAATTATCTAAGTTAAATGCTAAAATTATGGAAAGAGATATAGATCCATTTTACGGGGCACCTACTGTAATTATTGTTCTTGCTGATAAAACAAAAATGACTTATATAGAAGATGGAAGTTTAGTTTTAGGAAACTTAATGAATGCAGCACATAGTCTTAAAATAGGTTCTTGTTGGATTAATAGAGCAAGAGAAGAATTTGAAACAGAAGAAGGAAAAAAATTATTAAAAGAATGGAATATTCCTGATAATTATGTAGGAATAGGACATTGCATTTTAGGTTATAGAGAAGGTGAATTACCACAAGCAAAACCTAGAAAAGAAGATTACGTAACAATAATAAAGTAAAGGAAAAAATCTATGAAAGAATATATAATACTTGAAATAATACCATCAACATCAAAAAGAGAAACAGGTAATATTTTACAAATTCAAGCCTTAAAATTAAATGGATTAAAATTAATAAGTCGTTTTGATTATCGTTTAGATATTCCAGTTAATAATTTAGATTTATTAAATATGATAAGTTATGATAAAGAAAATTTTACCTATGTTAAAGATGAGGTACAATTAATTAAAGAATTTAAAGATTTTATTTCTGATTTACCACTTTTAATAATTGATAATTCTTATACTCTTGATTATTTAGGTGAATTTAATAATTCTAAGGAAAGTATTTTTAAATATTTAAATTTAGAGTATAGTTTAGATATATTTGATAAGATAATTACTAAATATAACTTAGAACCTAGTAATAATTTAGTTGATTTATTATATGAGGCTTTGATATATGAATCTAATAATAAAAAGAGCTCTTAAAACTCTTTTTTGTTTATTTATTTATTTATTTTTTATACTTTGCTTTATAAAAGAATCAAATAAAGGGTGTGGTCTTGTTGGACGAGATTTAAATTCAGGATGAAATTGACAAGCAATAAAATGTTTTAATTTAGGAATTTCTATTATTTCAACTAAATTACTACTTTCATTTATTCCAGAGAAAACCATTCCATGTTCTTTTAGTAAATCCATGTATTTATTATTAAATTCATATCTATGTCTATGTCTTTCTTTAATTAATTCTTGTTTATAATCATTATAAGCAAGAGTATTTTTTAATAATTTACAATCATAATTACCAAGTCTTAAAGTTCCACCCATATTAATAACAGTTTTTTGATCACTCATTAAATCTATTATAGGATTTTTACATAAACTATCAAATTCGGTTGAATTACAATCTTCTAAATTACAAACATTTCTAGCAAATTCAATAACTGATAATTGCATACCAAGACAAATTCCTAAGAAGGGAATATCATTAATTCTAGCATAATTAATTGCTTTAATCATACCATTTATACCACGACTACCAAAGCCACCTGGAACAATTATACCTCTTGAATTTTTAAATATTTCTTTTAAATTCACATCTTTTTCTAAATCCTCAGCATTTACCCAATTAATATTAATTTTAGTATTATATTTATATCCAGCATGTTTTAATGCCTCAGCAACAGATAAATAAGCATCATGAAGTTCAACATATTTTCCTACTAAGGAAATTTCAATTTCTTCATTTAAATTATCCATTTTATTAAGAAGATTTTCCCAATCCTTTAAATTAGCCTTGTTAACAGGTAAACCAAATTGTTTTAGTATTAATTCATCTATTCCTTGTTTATGCATATTAATTGGAATATCATAGATATTTTTTTCATCAACTGCATCTATTATATTTTCTTTTGGAATAGAACAAAATAAACTTAATTTTTCTTTAATTGCTTCACTTGTTGAAAAAGGTGTACGACATACTAAGAAATTAGGACGAATTCCCATATTTTGTAAATCTTTAACACTGTTTTGTGTTGGTTTGGTTTTAAGTTCATTACTACCAATTATATAAGGAATTAAAGTAGTATGAACAAAAGCAGTTTCATGTGGTCCTTTCTCATATTGAATTTGTCTTAAAGTTTCAATAAATGCTTGGGATTCAATATCTCCAACTGTTCCACCGATTTCTGTAATTACAATATCGGCTTTTGATGTAATTCCAGCCTCATATACTTTATTTTTTATCTCATTAGTAATATGAGGAACCAGTTGAACTGTTGCTCCTAAGTAATCTCCATGTCTTTCTTTTTCAATAACTGATGAATAAATTTTCCCACTTGTAATATTAGAAGTATAATTTAACTCTTCATCAATAAATCTTTCATAATGACCTAAATCAAGATCAGTTTCACATCCGTCATAAGTTACAAATACTTCTCCATGTTGAATAGGATTCATCGTACCAGGATCAACATTAAAATAAGGATCAAACTTTTGCATAAAAACTTTATAACCACGGGCTTTAAGCAAAAGTGCAAGACTTGATGCTGTTATTCCTTTTCCAAGACCAGATACAACTCCACCTGTTACAAATACATATTTTGTCATAAAAAAACACCTCCCGAGAGTAAAGGCTCTTAAACATTATAGCATATTATTTAAGAAAAAACAAAATGTTCTAATAAAATTTTTAAACCAATTAAAATTAAAATAACACCACCTATAATATTTGCTAAATTATTAATTTTATTTCCAATTATTTTTCCTATAAAAGTTCCAAGAAAAGAAAAAATAAAACAAGTAATACCAATTGTTATAATAGTTTTAATTAAATTAATTTTAAAAAATGAAAAAGTAATACCAACAGATAAAGCATCTATACTAGTAGCAATACTTAAAGTTATTAATTCTTTAAAATTAAATTTATTATTAAAATCTTCTTTTTTATAAGACTCTTTAATCATATTAATACCAACAACACTTAATAAAACAAAAGCAATTATATGATTAAATGCAATTAATTTATCACTTAAAATATTACCTAAAAAATAACCAATTAAGGGCATTATCATTTGAAATATACTAAATGATAAACTAAGTATTAAACCATATAAATTATTTTTAATACTTAAACCCTTACAAAGAGAAACAGAAAATGCATCCATAGAAAGACCAATACTAATTAAGATTATTTTTAAATTATTCATATTAAATTATATAAAACAAGAAAAAAAATAGACCAAACTATTTAAAATAAAACTATTTTTGTGTATAATAAAATAAAGGAGTTTGAAGTATGGTAAAAAAAATTATAGAATTATTTAGTAAATATTGGTATTATTTATTAATTTTTTTGATTCTAATAATTGTTTGTTTATTTTTAGTTTTAAATTCAAAGTCAAAAGTAGAACCTAATCAAGTTATAAAATATGATAATAAAATTGTTTTATTTGGAGAAAAAAGTATTAGTATAAAACAAGGAGAAGAATATATAGAACCAGGTTTTTATGCCTTAATAGATGGAAAAATTATTCAAGATGAGGTTAAAGTAGATAATAATATTGATACTACTAAACCAGGAATATATTATATTACTTATTCTTATAATAAAATATCTATTAAAAGAAAAGTAGAAGTAGTGAAAGAAGAAAAAGTTTATTTATATTTAAATGGAGAGAAAAAAGTTACTATTTATGTAGGAGATACTTATAATGATTTAGGAGCAGTTGCTTATAATGAAAAAAAAGAAGATATAAGTGGTAATATAGTTGTTACTAATAATGTTAATACAAGTATACCAGGTACTTATCAAGTTAAATATACTTTAAAATATAATGATAAACAAGAAGTTCTTGTAAGAGAAGTTGTTGTTGAAAAATCAATTAGAAATGAATTAAAAATAAATTTAGAATATGATAATAAAACTTTAACTAATAGTTTTGTTGAAGTTAAAATAAATGTTTCAGGTAATAATTATCAATATACTAAGTTACCTAATGGAAGTATTTCTAATAATATGATAGATACTTATAAAATAACTAATAATGGAGTATATTATTTTTATTTTTATGATACAAGTAATAATTATAAAGTAGAAAGTGTTAATATTAATAATATTGATAAAACAAGTCCAGATGGGGCTTGTGTTGCAACTGTTGAGGATAATAAAACAAGTATTCAAGTTATCTCTTATGATGATTCGGGAATTAGTAAATATGTTTATAATAATTATTATTCTAGTACAAGTTCTAATTATGTTATAAATCAAAAATTAAGTAGTGTTAATGTTTTAATATATGATGTAGCTGGTAACTCTAAAAATATTAGTTGTCAGGTTAATGAAATTAAAGATGATTATATAGAGATGCATTTTATTGCTGGGGTATCAGATGACGATGCAATTTTAATTAGAACAAGAGAAAAAACTATTATGATAGATGGGGGAAGATATGAGGCTAAGAAGAAAGTAATACCTTATTTAAAAGAAATAGGAGTAACTAAAATAGATGCTTTAATAGGATCACATGTTCATTGGAATCATGTTCAAGCCCATGCAGCAATTCTTGATGAGTTTTTAGTAGATAAAGTTTATTATTCAGTTGATCCACTTAATTGTACTTCTAAAAAACAATGTAAAAGTGATGATGTCATGTATTTAAAAAAGAAATTACAAGAAAAAAATATCACACCTAATATTTTAAAGGCAACTGATACTTTAAAGGTAGGAGATATGTCTTTATACTTTATTGGCCCAACAAGAGGAATATTAAATACTTATCAAAATGCTAACTCTTTGGTATTTATTCTTAAATATGGAAGTAATAAATATATGTTTACAGGAGATACTCCGGGAAAATATATGGATACAACTAAGTTTACTAATAATATTAAAAACTTTAATATGGATTTACATGTAGATGTATTAAAATGGCCTCATCATGGCTATGAGGATTTAACAGATGAATTTTTTGCAGCCACTACACCTAAATATGCAATTATTCCCAATTGTTGTTGGTGTACTAGTAAATATCCTAGTAGTAAAAATAAAAATCTAATGAAAAAATATAATACTAGTTATTATCAAGTCTGTAAATATAAAAATATAGTTTTAACTTCAAATGGGAAAGATATAAAAATAAATACAAATCAAGATCCAGTTAATTGGAAATGGTAGAAGGAGGAAGTATGATAGAATTTGAATACAAACCAGTTGGAGTTTGTTCATCTAAAATTAAATTATTAATTAAAGGTGATAAATTATTAGATATTGAGGTAATAGGAGGTTGTTCTGGGAATTTACAAGGAATAAAAGCCTTAGTAAAAGGAATGAAATTAACTGAAATAGAAGAAAAATTAAAAGGAATTAAATGTGGTTTTAAAAACACATCTTGTCCTGATCAAATAGCAAATGCTATTAATAAATATTTAGAGGGTAAAAATGAAAATAATCCTTGGTAGTAATTCTCAAAGAAGAAAAGAACTTTTAGATATGATAGGAATAAAATATGAAATAGTTACTTCAAATGAGAAAGAAATAATAGATGATAATTTAACTTGCCTAGAAAATTGTAAAAGTATAAGTTTTCAAAAAGCCATGAACGTTAAAAACAAAACATGTGGAGATAGAATAATAATCACATGTGATACCATAGTTGTAAAAAATGATAAATTATATGGTAAACCAAAAGATAGATTAGATGCAATTAATATGTTAAAAATGCTAAGTAACACACATCATGAAGTAATATCTTGCTTAACCATTCTTAAAATAAAAGATAACAGAGAAGAAGTATTTAAAGATTATTCAACTTGTAAAGTCTACTTTGATAATTTAAATGAAAAAGAAATAATAGATTGGGTAGATAATCACAGTCCATACGATAAAGCAGGTTCCTATGCTATTCAAGAGGAATTTGCTAAACACATAACAAAAATAAATGGAGATTTCTACACAATAGTAGGTCTTCCGGTAAATAAATTATATAATATTTTAAAAAGAATAGACGAATAACTTGAAAATTAAAAAAATATTTGTTATTATTAGATAGTAGAAAGGTAAGTGATATATATGAGTATATATGGACAAGTTAATGCAATGAAACCCTTATACAACTATATATATCAAGAAATTTCTTTAATTAAAAAGATAAAAAAATATTTAGTATTAACATGATTAGAGTATAGATTAGTTCTATATTTTTAATCATGTTTTTATATGTCCATATAATATGATTTTTAATTTTAACTAAATTATTTATTAAAGATAAAATATATGCTAAAATAAAATTATATTAGAATAACGGGTCAAGAAAGGAAGTGTTTATGAAAAATAAAAAAATAATAATTTTAACCTTAATCACAGGAATATTAATGCTTACGATAGGAGTAACATATTCAATATTTACAAGTAGTAAAACTGGTAAAAATTCAAGTTTAGTAGTAGGGGATATCTATATGCACTATAATGAAAGTAATGAATTAGCAATAGAAAATGCTATGCCAAGTGATACTTTTGATAAAACAAAATATTTTGAATTCACAATAGATGGTAAAAATACTTATACAGATAAAGATATTTGGTATGAAATAGTCTTAACCAAAGGGAATAATCAAACAGGAAAAACAAGAATAAAAGATAATTTATTAAAGTTTAGATTAACAACCATCAGTAATGGAGTAGAAACTGAATTATTAAACAACAAAAGTTATGATGACTTAACAAATAAAAGAATATATGTTGATACAATTAATAAAAATACAACAACTGAAATAACAAGAACTTATAGACTTTATATGTGGGTATCAAGTGATACTAAAATAGGTAATGCTAATCAAGATTATACCATGGAAGAGTGGAACAATGTTTATGCTTCTATTAAAGTAAAAGTAACCGGAGACTTTAATAAAAAACGAATAGAAAACTCGGCAGATTTTAAAACAATGTTATTAACTGAAAAAACAAATACTATTATTGAAGAAGATAATACAGTTTATATATCAGGAAAAGGTACTGATGTAGATTATAATTACGTTTGGTATTCAGGTAAACTTTGGAGAATAACAGCAATTAATCCAGATGGAACAATGAAAATGATAACTGATGATCCAATTACAACTATTTCTTATGGAAGTGATGTAAATTTCTACGATATATCTAAAAAAGATGATCCAACATATACTGGTTCCTATATGTATCAATGGTTAAATGAAGATTTCTTAGATACATTATATAATTATCAAAATATAATAGTTGAAGATAGTACTTGGAATATAACAAATTCTAATGCAAGTAGTACAAGTGCAATAAGCACTAAATTACCTGAAACAACTTTAATAAACAATTCTACAATTGGTAAAAATACACCCGTAGGACTATTAAATAGTTATGAATATTATTTAAGTTATAGTTATACCTCAGGTTATTTAAATATAGGATATATTTGGTGGTTATTAAATCCATATAGCTCTTCTAGTGTTTGGAGCGTTTACAGCCAAGGTAGCGGCGACGACTGCAATCCGTCTTATAGCCGTGCTGCTCGCCCGTCTATTAATCTAAAATCTAATATCCAGCTAACAGGTGGAGATGGAACCAAGGATAATCCGTATAAAATAGCAGGGGATAGGGAAGATGTAATGCCAAACACAACTTACTTAAATACAAGAAGTATAGGCGAGTATGTAATATTTGATGAAGATGGAGATAGTTCAACTAAAGAAATTTATAGAATAGTAGGTTTTGAAGATGGAAAGACTAAATTAAATAAAAATGATTATATAAAGAGTGGAACTACAACTTTAACTAAATATTTTAGTACAATTACAAGTACAACGTATGGAAAGGGTACAAGTGATGTTTACTGGGGTTATTATTTGAATAATACCTGGTATAATAGTTTAGCACAAAAAAGTATGTTAGACAAAGGAGCATATTATATAAAACAAGTGTCTAATGGTACAAGTTATAAAAATTCTTTATGTAATATTGATAATACTACTGAAACAACAAAAGATTGCGTTAAAACAACAAGTATTTGGAATACTGGTTATGTAGGACTATCAAGATACGGAGAAATGTTTGCCAGTCAACAAGGAAACGGTTATAATAGTTCTAGTGGTATGTGGTTAATAACACCTTCTAGCTCTTCTCTTGTTTGGTACGTTGACAGCCACGGTACCGGCAGCCACAGCTATCCGTCTAATGACCATGCTGCTCGCCCATCTATTAATCTAAAATCAAATATCGTTATAACAGGTGGAGATGGTACTAAATCTAATCCGTTTACTATTGCTCTTAAATGAATTGGTGGTTGACAAAACTGTTAATTTATAGTATATTCTTATCAAGAAATGCAAAAAGAAGTAGTAGTAAGTACTTTTAATTTAGTGAGAAGATGGTTGGTGAAAATCTTTTTAAAACCTTATGAACGTATCTTTTAGTTTCATCGCTATTTGCGTTATCAAATAAGTGCATAGAAATTCTATGAAGTAAGGTGGTACCACCCTGAGGGGTCCTTATTTTGTAGAATTTTTTTAATTAGGAGGGAATATGTTAAAGGAATTAGAAATTTATTTGGAGAATTTATTAAAAGAACTTGGTTATTTGGAAAAAGTTACAATTCTTGCCAGTAGTAAAAAGGAACTTGGTTGGTATCAATTAAATATTTGTATGTCTCTTGCTAAAAAGTATCATGAAAATCCAGTTTTAGTTGCAAATAAAATAGTTGAGAAGTTAGATAATCGTTTCATATCAGTTAATGTGGCTGGACCTGGTTTTATTAATTTTAAATTAGATGAAAAATATTTACTTGAATATTTAAATTCTGGTTTAACTGATTTTAAAGTTTTTGTACCAAAACTTACTAAAAAGAAAATTGTAATTGACTTTGGTGGTGCTAATGCTGCTAAGGCTTTACATGTTGGGCATATGAGATCAGCCAATATTGGAGAGGCTTTAAGACGTCTTGGGGTACTTGTTGGTTATGAGATGATAAGTGATGTTCATCTAGGGGATTTTGGTCGTCAAGCCGGAATGCTTTTAAGTGAGATTAAAAAAAGAGGTGAGTATCTAGAATATTTTGATCCTAATTTTAAAGGAGAATATAGAAGTGTGGATTATACTCCAACGGAACTAGGTAAGATGTATGCTAGTGCAAATATTGCAGCATCTAATGATGAAGAAAGGATGGAAGAAGTAAGAGAAATAACTGCTGAAATTGATAAAGGTAATAAAACTTATTTAAATTTATGGAAACAACTTGTAGCTATTTCTTCAATTTCAATTAAAGAGGTTTATGATGAATTAAATTGTCATTTTGATTTATTTGAAGGGGAACTTGATGCTTTTAAGGATATTCCAGCCATGTTAACTAAGGTTAATCCTTATTTATATGAATCAAATGGTGCCATGGTCATGGATGTTAAAGAAGAAAGTGATACCAAGGAAATGCCACCTTTATTAGTTATTAAAAAAGATGGAGCAACTATTTATGCAACTCGTGATTTAGCAACTATTTATTCTCGTGAAGAAAGATTTAATCCTGATGAAATTTGGTATGTTGTTGATAATCGTCAATCATTATATTTTGAACAAGTTTTCCGTGCTTCTTATATTGCTAATTTAACTGATGCTAAATTATATCACTTTGGTTTTGGAACTATTAATGGAACTGATGGTAAGCCTTATAAAACAAGAGATGGTGGGGTAATGCAATTATCTACTTTAATTGAATCAATTAGTAATTTAATTGAAGAAAAAATGAAACCAGATATAATAGATGATAGATTAGATATTAAAAATAAATTAACAATTGCAACTCTTAAATATGCTGATTTAATGTCTTACCGTGCAACTGATTATATCTTTGATCCAGTTAAATTCTCCTCATTTGATGGTAAAACTGGTCCTTATATCTTATATACAGTTGTTCGTTTAAAATCAATTTTAAATAAGTCAGTTAAAAAAGACTATAAAATTCTTAATATAAATAGTTTAGAAGAATTAGATATTTACTTAAAAATAACTGAATTAGAAAGTGTTCTTGAAAGATCTATTCGTGATAAGTCTTTAAATTATATAACAGATTTTCTATTTGAAATAGCAAGTTTATTTAATAAATTCTATAATACTTATCATATTTTAAGTGAACAAGATGAAACTAAAAAAGAATCTTTCTTAGCACTTGTTACTATTGTTTACAATTGTATACATAATTTATTAGATGTTTTAGCAATAAATGAAGTAGATAGAATGTAATTCGACAAATTAAGACAAAGAAATTTTTTAAAATAAAATTGTGATTTTATGAAAAAAATATTTGTCTTTTTTTTAATTTTTATAATTTTTTTATCAGGAAATGCTACTGTATCTAAAAATAAATATGTAAGTGAAGACTTAGAAATAAGAGGTGTTTATATTTCTTACTTAGAATATTTAACATATTTTAAAGGAAATTCTCTTAGTATAAACAAAGCCTATATTAATAAAATGTTAGATAATTTAAGTAGTATTAATATTAATACTATATTTTTACAAGTTTCTCCTTTTTCAGACAGTATTTATAATTCTAAAATATTTCCATATTCATATACCTTAACAGGAGTTGAAGGTAAAAATCCTGGTATGGATTATTTAGAATACTTTATAAAAGAAAGTAAAAAAAGAAATATAAAAATTCATGCTTGGATTAATCCATATCGAATAAGTTTAACAAATGATCCAAATTCACTTAGTAAAGATAATCCAGCATATTCCCTTTTAAATACCAATAGTGTATCTATAAGTGATAATGGAATTTATTATAATCCAGCCAGTCCTTATGTTTATTCTTTAATTTTAAAACAAGTTACAGAGTTAATTACTAATTATAATATAGCAGGCATTCATTTTGATGACTATTTTTATCCTAATAATAAAATTGATTTAGTAAATTATGAAAATTATAAAAACAAGAATAAAAGTGATATAAGTATTAGTGAATATAGATTAAATGTAGTTAATTCTTTAATAAAAAGTGTTTATACTTTAATAAAAGATTATAATAAAGATTTAATATTTAGTATTGCTCCTGATGGTAATATTAATAATAATTATACTTATCATTTTGCTGATGTTAAAACTTGGCTTAGTGATAATAACTATGTAGATTTAATTTTACCCCAAGTGTATTATGGTTTTTCTAATCAATATAAACCTTTTATTAATACTTTAAATGAATGGCATGATTTAATAAAAAATGATACTAAAATAGTTCCAGTTTTAGCATTTTACAAAGTAGGTAATGTTGATAATCAAGCAGGAACTGGATCATTTGAATGGGTTAATAATAAAAATATAATTAAAAATCAAATAAACTTTTCTAAAACTTTAAAAAAATATCAAGGTTATGTTTTATTTCGTTATGATTTTTTATTTAATTCAAATTTATTAAATGAATATTCCAAAGAAGAAATTAAAAATTTAAAAATAATAAATAAAAAATCTAGCCAAAAGTAAATTAATGTGCTATTATTATTATAGGTGATCATATGTTAAAATATTTCTATATACCTGCTAATGTTTGGTATTATGTTGTTATTCCTATTTTAATTATAATTTTAATTTATTTAGTTTTTAATTTTCTTTATCGTAATAAAAAAGGAACTTATTATTATAACTATGTAGTCGATTATGTATATAGTACTTTGGGAGTTATCTTTTGTTCATTACTTTTATGTTTATTACTTGGATATAGTATAGCAACTATTCAAATTTTAAATGAAGCAAATGTTATAAAAAATAATATTATAATTCTTTTAGTTTTAATAATTTTACCAGTAATTCCTTCGGTATTTTTAGGTTATGTTTTAAAAATATATATTAAAAATATTAAAAGAAAAAAAGTTTTAGATGAAGCCTTAGAAGAAAAAGAATTAGTTAAAAAAAATAGTTAAGCGATTAACTATTTTTATATAACTCTTTTTTTAATTCTTCAAGGTTTTTATACATTAAAGTTAAATAATTTTCATCATTTTCTCTTTCTTCATCAGTTATATTTTTTAAATTTTTAATATTTAAAGTTTCAATTTCTTTTTCTTTTAAGAAATTATTTACATCTTCGGTGTTATCAGTATTTTCATAAACATATAAATATTTTATATTTTCTTGCTTAACATAGTTTTTAAAAAGAGCAAGGTTTTTTTCATAGTTTTCATTATTACTATCAATGGAAATAACTTTTAAATTATATTTTTCTAAAAATAATAAATTGTCACTATTAACAACAATAGTTTTATAATTTGCATTTTCAATAGAATTTTTATATTCAGCATCAAGACTTGATAAATTAACTTTTAATTCAAGGTAATTATCATCTATCTTTTTTAATAAATAAGTACTAGTTATATATTCACCTAAACCATTTTTTATATTTTGAGCAACCATTAATAAGTTGGAAGGATTTAACCAAAGTTCATCAACTTTATTTTTATATTCCATTCCAAAAGTTGCATCAATGATTTTTATTTTTTTATTGTGATTAATAAATGTTACGGCTTGATTAGAATCATTAGTAGAACCCATATAGATAAATAAATCTTTTTTACTATAATCTTTTATTTGTTTTTCAGTTAAAGTATAATTATCAATATTAACACCATCGGGGTAAATTGAAGTTACAACAGAATTATTACCATATAATACATTTGTTACATATTCAGTTGCATAATTAGTAGTTACAATGTTAATATTTTCCATTGTATCATGTTTTAATAAAGAACAACCTGTTAACATTAAAAAAAGAGTTAAAATTAAAATTATTTTTTTCATTTTTTATTCACCTATCATTATTTTACTATTATTTTAAAATATTAACAAGTTTAATATACAATTTTTTTAAAAAATGTTATAATTAACTAGGAAAGGATTTTTTTATGGATGAATTTTTAAATAGATTTGGAATAGTTCCTAAGAATAAAAAAATATATGAAACAGCATTATCTCATTCTTCTTTTGTTAATGAACATAATTTAAAAAGCGATTATGAAAGATTAGAATTTTTAGGAGATGCGGTTTTAGAACTTGTTATTAGTGATTATTTATATAAAAATTATCAGGAAACAGAAGGGGAAATGACTAAGGTAAGAGCAAGTTATGTTTGTGAAAATGCTAATTATGAGTATATGAAAAGTTTGGATTTAATTAAATATATAAAGGTTGGTAATGGAGAAACAGGTAATATTAAAAAAGCAATTGTTGCTGATATTTTTGAATCTATTATGGCAGCAATTTATTTAGAAGAAGGATTTTTAAAGGCAAAAGAAGTAATTTTATCTATTGTAGTTCCATTTATAAAAAATCCTAATATAACTTTTTTTAATGATTATAAATCGACTTTACAAGAAGCACTACAAACAGAGAAAAGATCATTTTCTTATGAAGTTATTGATGAAGCAGGACCGCCACATGATAAGACATTTACAGTTGTTGTAAAAATTGATAATATAATATATGGAAAGGGGATAGCTAGTAGCAAG
This sequence comes from uncultured Bacilli bacterium, assembly GCA_934119955.1. Taxonomy (GTDB): domain Bacteria; phylum Bacillota_I; class Bacilli_A; order RF39; family UBA660; genus RUG591. The sequence goes on from CAKOSZ010000002.1 coordinate 106,663, forward strand.
AAAGAGGCTGAAAGAGAAGCAGCTAGGGTTGCTTTAACTAAACTAGCAATAATTAAAAATGAAGAATAAAAAGGGATTTACGTTAGTTGAATTATTAGCAGTTATAACAGTTCTTGGAATTTTAACCATGATTGCTGTACCAAATGTTTTATCAACTATTAACAATAAGAAAAAAAATGCTTTTTTAATGGATGCCAAGAGAATGGTTGCTAAGGCCAGTGAATTAATTGCTGCAAATAAAAATGATAGAAATACAGCCGCAACAGCCGGAGGTATAACATATAAATATGAGAAATTAAATGGTAAAGGTGAATTTACAACAGATGCAGATAGTGGTAATTACGTTCAAAATAATACCTATGTTACAGTAAAGATAATTGATAATACGTATAAATATTGTATTAGAGTAGAAGGAAGTAAGAGAAAAATAGAAGAAGTAAATAATGGAAAAGTATCTTGTGTTGATAGTACTAAATTAACAGGAATAGAAGTAGTAAAAGATAAGTAAATACTAGAATAAGTAGATACTTATTTTTTTATTAATTTGATTAATTTTTGAAATTTAAGAAATTAAACTTAAAAAAATTTTTTTCTAAAATTTATCAAAAATAATGGCTGAAATGGTTAATTTTAGCCTTTTTTTAGACTTAAAAAATAAGTTTTAACTTGATTTTTAAACAAATTTAGCATTTACTCAAAAAATGTCTATAAAATGTCAATTTACAAAAGTTGACATAATTAAAAACTTGTAGTAGGATGGACTTATCAACCGGTTGAAGAAAGGATGTGTGATGAAAAAAATTATCTTAATTGGATTTAGTTTTTTCTTTTTTATGATAAGTCCCTTAGCCAAAACTCTTAAAATTAATGATGTTAGTTATGAAATACAACCAGGACAAATTTTAAAAACAAATGATTTTACCTTTTATGATAGTAATAATATTTTAGAATTAGCAAATGTTTCTTTCAGTTCAATAGAAATAAATGATGATTTAAAAATAAATTTAAAAGGAACTAATAAAATAACTAATAAAAATAAAAGAGCAGGAATTATTTGTAAAAATTTAGAAATAGTTGGATTTGGTAATTTAGAAATTGAAAGTAATTCAAGAGGAATTTATAGTCAAAGTGATAATGTTATAGTTACTAATACAAATCTTACTTTAAATACAGAAGATGTAGCAATTGTAACAGGTATTACTATTGGTAATTTAGTTTTTAATAATTCAAATGTTAAATTAAATACCAAAGTTGATGCATTTAGGGTGATAAATGGTAATATTTATTTTAATAATACTAATTTAACTTCAACATCAACCTTTATTGCAGGAGGATTTACTCGTAATTTATATATTAATAATAGTAATTTAAATACAAAGTTAACTAATAATAGATCTATTACTATGGTTACTAAATATATAAGTGGTAACAGTAATATTTTAATTGAAGATGTTAACGAAAACTTAGATTTAAGAAAATTTATTCTAGGAGATGATTTGAAATTAATGGGTAGCTTTGATAATACAAATTACCAAGAAATACTAGATAACAAAAATTATAAATATATAAAAATAGAATATTTAGATAAAAATAAAATAGACGAGGAAGAACTAAGAAAAAAAGAAAATAAACTAAATAAATTAGAAGAAGAATTGAATAAAAAGGAAAATGAATTAAATAATAAAAAACAGGAATTAATTAAAAAAGAAGATTACATTAAAAAAATAACTAATGATTTAGAAACTAGGGAAAGTGAGTTACTAATATCAATTAAAAATAATGAAAATTTAAAACAAGAATTAATAACTAAACAAGAAAATATCGAAAAGAAAGAAAAAAATAATCTTTTAAAAGAACAAGAATTAAATGAGTTAAGAGATGGTTTATCTAGAAAGGAGGAGTATGTTAAGAATATATGTAATTTGGAAAATACTAAGAAAACTTCTAATGATAATATAGAAAATCCTAAAACATTAGATGACTTTGGTAAGTTAATTATTTATTTTGTTGCATCATTAATAGGCTTTGGAGTAATTATTTATCTTTCAAGAAGGAGGTTACATGAATCTTTATAATCAAATAAAAATGTTTGTTTATAACAATTTAAAAAAAATTATTATTATTACAAGTGTTATATTAATTGGAGTTATTGCCACATTTATTCTTATTTCTAAAAATAAGTTTAAAGAAAATATTGTAACAATTGAAAATAAAAATAGTTTAAAAGGAGATTTAAAACAAGAAGAGAAAATAATTAAAGAAAAAGAATATTATTATATTGATATAAAAGGATATGTTAATAATCCTGGTGTATATTCTCTTGAAAAAGGTAAGAGAGTAGTTGATGCAATAAATATAGCCGGAGGACTAAAAAAAGATGCTAATACAAGTTTATTAAATTTAAGCCTTGAAATATATGATCAAATGGTAATAATTGTTTATTCTAATAGTGAAATTAAAGATTTTGTTGAGTTACAAACCAAAAAACAACAAGAAGAAAAAATTTGTGAAAAAAATATTATAAATGATGCTTGTACCTCAAATACTCTTACTAAAAATGACAATGAAAGTAAAAGGAATCAAAATAACCAAACAAGTGATAATAACAAACAAAATGAAACAAAAGAAGAAAAATTAATGATTAATATTAATACAGCATCCAAGGAAGAATTAATGAAATTAAAAAATGTTGGTTCTCAAAAAGCAGATGCTATAATAGAATATCGTTATACTAATGGTCTATTTAAAAGTATAGAAGATTTAAAAAACGTTAGTGGAATAGGTGATAAATTATTTGAATCTATTAAAGAGAATATCACAATCTAAAATAATAATTACTATTTTAATAATTTTAATATTTTTATTTACTTATCTATTAACTAAAACTATAAAACAAGAGAGTATCTATAACATTAAAAAGCAACAATTTATTGGAGTAATAATTAAAAAGAACAAAACTGATTATGGATACTCTTTAACTATTAAAAGTTTAGAAAATTTAGTTGTTTATATAGAAAATTGTCCTTATGATTTAGGTGATTTAGTAAAAATAACTGGTAATTTAGAAGAATTGGAAAATAATACTATTTTAAATAATTTTAATTACAAAGAATATTTAAAAAGACAAAAAATATTTTATGTTTTAGTTGCAAATGATATTAAATTAATTAAAAAGAATACTAATATTATTTATAAACTAAAATTAAAAATCTTAAATTATTTAAATAAATTTAAATCAAGTATTTATTTAAGTGCTTTTTTAATAGGTGATACATCTTATTTAAAAGATATTTATAATTCCTATCAAATAAATGGTATTTCTCATTTATTATCAATTGGAAGTACTCACATAATCTTTTTAAGTTATATTTTGCATTTAATTTTAAAAAAAATAAAATTAGGAAAAATATACCCTTATATATTTTCTTTATTAATATTGTTATTTTTAATTTTAGCTAATTATCCAATTTCAATTATTAGAACAGTTTTATATATGTTAGTATCGTTTATATGTAAAAGATTTAATATTAAAATATCTTCTTATTTAAAGTTTTTATTAGTTACTATAATTCCTTTAATTATAAATCCTTTTAATGTCTATAATAAAGGAATGTTATATTCTTATTATATTAGTTATTTATTAATATTTAATTCTAATAAAATAACAGGTAATAAGTTTTTAAAATTATTCAAAGTATCTTTTATTTCATTTTTAGGTAGTATTCCTTTAAATATTTATTTTAATTATGAATTTAATTTGTTAAGTATAATTTATAATTTAATATATGTTCCCGTATTTAATTTATTAGTTTTTCCCTTAGCAATTTTAACTTTTATATTTCCATTTTTTGATAATATATTTTATTTTCTAATGAATAACTTAACTAATTTTTCTTTTTTCTTAAATAAAATAGATTTAGGAATTATTATTTTAAAAAAAATAAATATATTTTATTTAATCTTGTATTCTGTTTTAATTATCTTGATTGTTAGTAAATTATTAAATAAGAGATACAGATATTTAATATTACTATTAATATTTATGGGGATTCACTATAACATCAATAATATTATACCGAGTAATTATTTTATGATTTTAGATGTTAAACAGGGAGATTCTAGTTTATTTTATTCTAATAATAAAACAGTTTTAATAGATACAGGTGGTTTGTATAATAAGAATATTACAGAAAGTACAATTATTATGTTGAAGTCTCTTGGAATAAGAAAAATTGATTATTTATTTTTAACTCATGGTGATTTTGATCATATGGGAGATAGCATATATTTTATAGATAATTTTAAAGTTTTGAATGTTATTTTTAATAGTAATAGTTTTAATGAGTTAGAAAGTAATTTAGTTTCAAAGTTAAAAAGTAAAAAAATAAAATATAGTAAATCATATCAAGATACAGAGTATATTATTAATGATATAAAAATTAAATCTTTAAATAAAAGTTATGAAAATGAGAATGATGCTAGTTTAGTTTTATATATTCTTTTTGAAGATACCAAAATACTTATGATGGGAGATGCTAGTAAGAAGACAGAGTTTGCTATTTTAGATAAATATAATCTTAAAAATATAGATTTTTTAAAAGTTGGCCATCATGGTTCTAATACTAGTAGTAGTAAATATTTTATTGATATGATTAATCCTAAATATAGTTTAATATCAGTAGGAAAAAATAATAGGTATGGTCATCCTAAAAAGGAAGTATTAAATGTTTTATCTAAAACTAAAATTTATCGAACTGATATAGATGGAAGTATAATAGTAAATTTAAATAAAAATAAATATAGAATTAGTACATGTAGTCCGTAGTGAGGAGTAATATATGAATTATTATAATGAGATAAAAAATGAATTAATAAATAACGAAATAAATAGAACTGTTAAAAATTATTCAATCAACAGAAATGATTTGAATTCTTACTATAACGTTGGCAAATTATTATTAGATGCAGGTAATCAATATGGAGAAAGTATTATTAAAGAGTATTCATTAAGATTGACTGAAGATTTAGGCCCAGGGTATAGTCAAAGAAATTTAAGAAATATGAGACAATTCTATAAAGTTTCTCAAAAGTGGCAGACACTGTCTGCCAAATTAAGTTGGAGTCATTATTGTGAAATTCTTTGGTTTGATGATAATAAATTTCAATACTATGTTAAAATAGCTGAATTAAATAATTTATCAATAAGACAGTTAAGAGAAAAAATAAAATCTAACGAATATGAAAGGCTTCCTGAATTCACAAAAAATAAATTGCTAAATCAAGACAAACAAAATGTAGTTGATTTTATCAAGAATCCAATTTTGATTAAAAATAGCAATAAATATGATATATTATCAGAAAAAATATTACAAAAATTAATCCTAGAAGATATTGAAAACTTTTTAGAAGAATTAGGAATAGGGTTTACTTTTATAAAAAGTGAATATCCAATTAAATTAGGTAATAGATACAACTATATTGATTTATTACTTTATAATATTAAATATAGGTGTTATGTAGTCGTAGAATTAAAGATAACAGAACTTAAGAAAGAGCATACTGGACAAATTATGACTTATATGAATTATATAGATAAGAATATAAAAACTATTGAAGAAAATGATACAGTAGGAATTATTATTTGCAAACAAGATAATGAGTATGTTGTAAAATATTGTTCAGATGATAGAATAATTGCTAGAGAATATGAACTTGTGTGATATTAAAAGAACAGATCATATAATCTGTCCTTATTAAATATGGTGTCTCCTTTGTTCTTCAGCATAATTTATAAATACAATACTTGTAATATCTTTTCCGGATATTGTATCGAAAGCAAAATCGTAACATAACAAGCCATTTGGCATTGAGGGATTGAGTGGTGTTTTTAATGAAGTGAAATGTATTTTAGGATTTATTGACATATAATTTCTTAAAATATCTTGTATTTCCTCAACACATTTGAAATTATATTGTTCAATAGCACGATATCCAGGAATAATTGTATATTCAACATTTCCTTCCGTAGTACTAGGAATTTGCTTTAACATTTATACAACTATACCGAAAATACTTTTAGGGTCGGCATGACCACAAATTCCAAATTTATTTTTTCTATCGTATAATAGGATTCCAAAACAAGTATCTAAAGCTTGTGTACCAATAATCGGTTTATCAGAGGTTGAAACAACAACTTGATCCATACCCGCAATATTTGAATGAGTGATTAATTCATTACTTTCATTAATAGCTTGATAATAATCATTTAGCGTTCTATCAAGTGAAGAACCATTATTATATTCAATATAATTATTTCTATTTATATCCAAAACATTTTTATTTTCCATAATATCACCACGTTATTTATATCATAATTATTATAAATAAACAAATAATTCGACTTACTTTTTGACAATCAGTACATGGTGATTTTGATCATACGGGAGACAGCATATATTTTATAGATAATTTTAAAGTTTTGAATGTTGTTTTTAACAGTAATAGTTTCAATGAGTTAGAAAGTAATTTAGTTTCAAAGTTAAAAAGTAAAAAAATAAAATATAGTAAATCATATCAAGATACAGAGTATATTATTAATGATATAAAAATTAAATCTTTAAATAAAAGTTATGAAAATGAGAATGATGCTAGTTTAGTTTTATATATTCTTTTTGAAGATACCAAAATACTTATGATGGGAGATGCTAGTAAGAAGACAGAGTTTGCTATTTTAGATAAATATAATCTTAAAAATATAGATTTTTTAAAAGTTGGCCATCATGGTTCTAATACTAGTAGTAGTAAATATTTTATTGATATGATTAATCCTAAATATAGTTTAATATCAGTAGGAAAAAATAATAGGTATAGTCATCCTAAAAAGGAAGTATTAAATGTTTTATCTAAAACTAAAATTTATCGAACTGATATAGATAGAAGTATAATAGTAAATTTAGATAAAAATAAATATAGAATTAGTACATGTAGTCCGTAGTGAGGAGAGGTGAAATGAACGAAATAAAAGAGTATACAGAAAAAATATTTGAAGATATAAAGCACGTTGATGAATATGGTAATGAATTTTGGTATGCGAGGAAATTACAAAAAGTATTAGAGTATAAGGATTGGAGAAATTTTCAAAAGGTAATAGATAAAGCAATAATTTCAGCCAAAAATAGTATTTCGTTTAAAACTAATTGGGTTGTTGAAGTCAACAAGCCAATAAAAACAGGCAAAGGGAGAACAGAATTCATTAAAGATTATAAACTATCAAGATATATATGTTATTTAATAGTTCAAAATGCTGATCCAAGTAAAGAAGTTGTTGCTCTTGGACAAACTTATTTTGCAATTCAAACAAGAAAACAAGAATTAAGTGGTAAGGAATATAATGAATTAACTGAAAATGAAAAAAGATTTTATCAAAGAAATTTAACTAGAAAAGGTAATTATTCCTTAAATATTGCTGCAAGAGATGCTGGGGTTAAAAACTTTGATAAATTTCATAATGCAGGTTATAAAGGATTATATAATGGAGAAACTGCTAATGATATTGCTAAAAGAAAAAAACTTAGATATAGAGAAGATATACTAGATAATATGGGAAGTGACGAATTAATTGCTAATTTATTTAGAATATCTCAAACCGAGCAAAAATTAAAAAATGAAAATATTGAAACAGAAAAAAATGCCAATAAAATTCACTTCGAAGTTGGAAAGAAAATTAGAAAAACAATTATGGAACTTGGCGGGACTATGCCAGAAAATTTGCCAACCCCAGATAAGAGTTTGAAAGAATTAGAAAAAGAAAATAGAAAATTAGAAATTAAATAGCAAATTTGTGTGATATAATGATATTAGAGGTAAATATGAGTAATATAAATCAGTGGCAATTTAATGAGTTGCCTAATTCAAAAATGATAATTACTGATGAAGTGTATTATCGATTGCAAAAATTAATTGGAAGAACAGCGTGGATTCCAAGTGAACATTCAACAACTTTATTTGGAAATGAAATAGAAAATGAAAATGCATGGTTAATTGATGAAGTAAACGAAAATGAAGATTATATTAATAGAGGTACAAACTCATTAAATGCAGAAGATTATTCTGTTTCTACTGGGAAAAAGCAATCTTATGAAATTATAGAAAAACTTCAAAGTGGCTCTAAAAAAGTTGTAATAGATATTCATACTCATCCTTCGGGTTTAATAGATGATTTTAGATTTATTTCAGGAGGAGATGTTAGTTCATATATTCAATATAATTCAATAATATCTAATATTGGTGGAATATTCTTTTCTGGTCTTATAGGTTGTGATAGAGTAAATGGAAATATGTCATTTTCAATAATTTGTTTCAATAAATCACAAAATACATTTTATAGAATACAAGATATTTATTTAAGAAAAAGATTGCCTAATGGAGAGTATGAAGATTTTTTATTGCCAAAATATGGTAAAGCACAATTAATTATGCAAAATTGGAATGTAGGTAATGTTATAATGAATCAAGAATCAAAAGATGAATTAAAATCATTTGGTCATAGATAAATTGTATAAATTATACTAATTAAAGTGCTCAAAAAAATACTTTTCCTTTTGTCTTTGAATCAAAGTAAATTTTAATAGAAGAGCATATTATCCAAGTGGGTAAAATGGTTGATATAGGTTCTAAAATTTCAAGAAGTATTGTAGATTACAAGTTATCAAGGTATACATGTTATTTAATTGTTCAAAATGCAGATTCAAGAAAAAAACTTAGATATAGAGAAGATATATTAGATAATATGGGAAGTGACGAATTGATTGGAGAAGAATTACAAGAACATCAAGTATTTTTAGATTCATATAAAGGCTTATAGGAAGAGCATATTATTCCTATTATAAGAATACTTAATGGTCTATTAGGTTTTTATCCTTCAAATTATAATAGAAATGAAACCCCAGAAGAATTAATTAATAGAATAAATGAATACTATAATTTAAAAAACAAAATGAAAAAGTTATATTAATAATTAAATTGAAAAATGTATAAAAAAATTAAAATTTGCATATATTATTAGAGATTAAAAGAACATTAATGTATAAGTGTCATAGTATATATTGTGACGCTTAACGTGTTAAGCGTTTAATATAGATGGGAATAATCCTAATTGGAAATGCAAAGCATTTCCTTTTCTTTTTTATATAATAGGAAAGTCATACCAAAAACTATAAAAAATGTATAATTAAAATGCAGACGATAAAGTTACTTTTAAATAAAAAAATAATATTTAGAAATTCATAAAAACACATTGCCAACCATCAAAGAACATGATATCATTGATACAAAAGGTGGGTAATCAAGATGTACAAGGCATATAAATTTAGAAATTACCAAAATGAAAAACAAAAGATTTTTATCAATAAAACCTTTGATTGTAGTATATATACTTATTATTTAAATAAAGTAAAAAATGGAGTGTTTACAAATTCTTATACTAATATAAAGGATTATACAAATGTATTAAAATATAGTGCTTTATTTTTACAAGAAGTAGATAAGATATAAATGCAAGTATAAATATTATGTTTGAAGGTTTAAAGATATGTATGTAAAGTTTAATAATATGTTAGAACAAAACTAAGACGAACAAGATTTCTTAATTACTAAGAAAAAATACGGTAGCGACTATCGAAATTTAAGTCTGCCAAGAAGATTGGTTACAATGTCTATGAAGCAGAAATCACATCACCGTGAGGTGATGTAAGCAAACTTGTTTGCTTTTGTTCTAGTTCTAGGAGAGTGAGAAAAATGATACCAAATCATGTTGCAATTATCATGGATGGAAATGGAAGATGGGCCAAAAATCAGGGGCTAGAAAGAAGTAAAAGACACTTAGCAGGTAGTAAAAATTTAGAAGAATTAATCCCTTATATATTTAGTAAAGGTGTAAAAGTTTTAAGTTTATATGCTTTTTCAACCGAAAACTTTAAACGTGATAAAAAAGAAGTAGATTATTTAATGAATTTATTCGTTAAAGTTTTAAAAAAGCAGTTCAAAACTTTTCAAAAAAATAAAATTAAAGTAGTTTTTTCTAAAAGAAAAGAAGGTTTACCTGATTCTCTTGAAAAATTAATTTCAAAAATAGAAAAAGAAAATGTTATTAATCCCGACTATATTTTAAATATTTGTATAAATTATTCTGGATCATGGGAAATAGTTGATACAACTAAAAAAATATGTAATCAAGTGATAAATAAAGAAATTAATATAGATGATATAGATATCACTTATTTTATGAAAAACTTATATCAAGACTTACCAGCAATTGATTTATTAATTAGAACAAGCGGTGAATATCGATTAAGTAATTTTATGCTATTTTCCTTAGCATATAGTGAATTATATTTTACTAAAACTTTCTTTCCAGATTTTTCTAAAAAAGAATTTGATGAAGCCTTAGAAAGTTATCAAAAAAGAGATCGTAGATTTGGATTAGTTAGTTAAAATTAGTATTAATTACATTTTTTCTCATATATTTTTATAGGTGAATTATGAAAAAAGTGTTGTTAATAATTTTAATACTTATAGTTCCATTTAATACTATGGCCTTAACAGATAGTAGTCGTGCTTCGATTGTTATGGATATTGATAGTGGAAGAATTCTATATCAAAGAAATAGTAATACTAGTATGTTAATAGCATCTACTACAAAGATAATGACTTTTTTAGTAACAATGGAATATGCAAATGATAAATTACTAGATAAAGTAAAAGTAGGCGAAGAAGTTTTAAAAACTTATGGGACAAGCATGTATTTATCGATAGGTGAAAATGTTAAAATTGAAGATTTGTTATACGGACTTATGTTAAGAAGTGGAAATGATGCTAGTGTAGTTTTAGCCAAAAATGTTGCGGGTAGTATTGCTAATTTTATTTATCTTATGAATTTAGAAGCAGAAAACATAGGACTTGTTAATACAATTTTTAAAAATCCTCATGGTTTAGATGAAGAAACAAAAAATTATTCAACAGCATATGATTTAGCAATTTTAACAAGGTATTTATATCAAAAATATCCTATGTATAGAAAAATATCAGGTACAAAATATTATGATTTTAAAACTGATTTAAAAAGTTATTCTTTAATTAATCGTTCTAAAATTATTTTTGATTATAAAAATACAACAACTGCTAAAACAGGATATACACCATCATCAGGAAAATCATTAGTTACAACAGCAAGTAACAATGATTTAAACTTACTAATAGTAACTCTTAATAATCCTAATCATTATAAAGATCAAGAAAATATGTATGAATATTTTTTTGAAAACTATCATAACTATAAAATTTTAGATAAGAATAACTTCAAAGTAGCAAACAGTGTTTTTCAAACTGATTATTTAATAAAAAATAATTTTTCCTATCCTTTAACTAAAAATGAATATGCTAAATTAGAAAGAAAAATTATTTTAAAAAATGAAAATGATGTAATAGGAAGTGTTCAAATAATATTAGATAATGATATTATTCACGAAGAACCTATTTATAAAAAAGAAATAAAAAAGCAAAAAGAAAATATATTTAAAAAAATAAAAAAATTTTTTAGAAAAATCTTTAAAAAAGAAGATTAAATATTTTCTTTCTTGCTTATTTATGGTATGATTAATTCGTATTGGAAAGTAGTTGATAATATGAATTTAAACTTTAATGTAAATGAATACCTGTTAGCATGGTATTTACTATATAGTGCAAGTTTATCAAAAGAAATAGATAAATTTCGTAAAAACTTATGGAGTAAATATAAAAAAGAATATAATTTTTGCTATAAAGATAAAGCAGAAATAATTAAATATGGTAAAGATTTTATTCCGGATAATGATATTTTATATAATGAAATATTTGAAAGTGATTTGTATGTTTCTTTAAAGAAAGAAACTGAAAAACATAAAATGCAATTAGAAAAAGTTATTTTGAGTGACAACAAATTAATAAAAAAGAGTGTAAGAGCAGTTTTAAAAATGAAATTAAATGATGATTATCCTGTTTATGTTATTCATCCTAGGATGGAAGTTATTGAGTATAACAACTTGGCAGGTGCAGTCATTTGGGGAAGTGACAAAGATAAATATGACTTTTTAACAATTTTAATATTAACAATTGTAAAAGGTATATTTCAAAATAAAAACCAAGAATATAAAGAAATTCAAGATGCTGTTATAGAACTTGCAGTTTTAAATGAAATTAATAAACAAATTAGTGATATAAATACCTATGAACATGGTGATAAAACATTAAGAATAATTAAAAGACAAATATATCCTTTTTGGTTAATGTATTTAGGATATGATAGCAAAGAAGATTTATTAAGTAGGATGATTGAAGATAAAATAGTATTTGATGCTTCTAAATATCCAATTGATAAAAATATGAAAAAAATGAATTTAGAAGAATTTATAAGATTTTGTATAAAAAATAATAAACATATTCTAAAACTTGGAAATGTTTTAAAAATAGAAGCAGAAGAAGATATAGAAGTAATATAGAGGTAGTATGGAAAATAAACTTGAATATATTTTAACATTAATCCATATGGATACAAATGAAGAATTGAAAAACGCTAAATTACAAAGAGTAGTTGTAAATAGTAAAAATAGTTTAATTACTATTTTTTTAGAAACTTCAAATATGTTTACTTTAAAAACATATTTAGAATTTATTGAAAAAATGAATTCGTATTTTAATACAAGTATTATACTTAAAGTTAAAAATTTAGGTGATAAAAGTTTATATTTAGATGATTATTTCAAATATTTCTTACCTAAATATATAACTTACTTTAAAGAAAGATTAAAAATAAATGGAGAAAATAATAATTATGTTGTTGTTTATAACCAAGGAGAATTTAGAGAAATAAATAATTATTTAGAAGATATAAATAAAGAATTAGTAAATTTAGGTTATAATGAAATAACTGTTTATTTAGATGAAACTGAAAGAAGTAATGTTCAAAAGTTAATTCATGATAATTTAGATAATCTTAGTGTTTCAAAGGTTGTTAATGAAAGAGATATAAGTGTAAAAACATTTGAACCAAGAAGAAAAAAAGTTAAAACAGCTGATTTACCAGAGGTTTATTTAGGCGAATTAATAGAAGGGGCTCCAATTAATATTAAAAATATTGTGGCTGAGGATAATGATTTAATAATTGAATGTTTAATATTTGGAGTTGATGTATTTGAATCTACAAAGAGTAATTATAAAATTATAACTTTGAAATTAACTGATTATACTGATAGTATTTATGCCAAAATATTTACAACTGATAGTGAAGAATTGAAAAGATTAGTTGGTATATTAAAACCTGGTAATTGGTTTAAATTTAAAGGTTATACTAAACGAGATAAATTTACTATGGATGAAATAGTTTTTAATATAAGTTCTATTAATGTATCAAATAAAAAAGATGAAGAAATATTAGATGAGGCTCCTGTTAAAAGAGTAGAATTACATACTCATACAATGATGAGTGCAATGGATGGGGTTTGTGAAGTATCTAAACATGGAGTTAAAACAATAGAACAAGCCATTAAATGGGGACATAAGGCGATTGCTATAACTGATCATGCAGGTTGTCAAGCATTCCCAAATGCTTATAATATGATTACAAGTTATAATAAAGGTAAACCAAAAGAAGAACATTTTAAAGTTGTATATGGAACGGAGTTAACCTTAGTTGATGATAATGTAGCAATTGTTAAAAGAAGTAATGATAAAGTTTTATTAGAAGAAGAGTATGTTGTTTTTGACCTTGAAACAACGGGTTTTAATGCTGCTGGAGGCGACTCAATAATTGAAATTGGAGCAGTTAAATTAAAAAATGGTGAAATTGTTGAAAAATTTGATAAATTAATTAAACCACCAAAACCAATTACTGAAAGAATTACCAATGTTACAAGTATAACTAATGAAATGGTTAGTGATTGCGAAAATGAAGAGAATGCTGTTAAAGAGTTTATTGCTTGGACGGGTGATTTACCAATGGTTGCTCATAATGCAAAATTTGATACATCATTTATCGAAATGTGTTATAAAAAATATAACCTAGGTGAATATAATAATACAGTAATTGATACTCTTGCTTTATCAAGAGTTTTAGATCAAGATGCATCACGTCATGGTTTATCAGCAATAACTAAACGTTATGGCGTTGAATTTGATGAAGAGTCACACCATAGAGGTGATTATGATGCCTTAGCAACTGGTTTAGTTTTTCATAAAATGATGAAAAAATTAGAAGGAATTAATATTTTAAAAATATCAGATCTAGAAAAATTAATAGATTCTAAGGATATTCATAAATTTGGTCGTACTTATCATGTAAATATTTTAGTTGAAAATAAAAAAGGTTTAAAAAATTTATTTAAAATTATTTCTCTTGCTAATACTACTCATTTTTATAAATCAGCAAGAATTTTAAGAAGTGAACTTGAATCTTTAAGAGAAGGATTATTAATTGGAAGTGGCTGTTATGAAGCAGAAGTTTTTATAGAAGCAAGAAGTAAAACTGATGAAGAAATAAGAGATATTATAGGTTTTTATGATTATGTTGAGGTTCAACCACCAGAATGTTATAATCATTTAATTCAACTTGGAGATTTTAAAGATGAAGCAGAACTTTTAGAAAACATTAAAAAAATAATTCGTTTAACCAAAGAAGCAGGGAAAATAATAGTTGCAACCGGTGATGTTCATCATATAAAAAGAAGTGATAAAATATATCGTGAGATAATTATAAATCAAAAATTACCAGGTGGAGGATTACACCCACTTGCAAAACGTGATATAACAGAAATTCCAAGTCAACATTTTAGAACTACGGATGAAATGTTAAATGATTTTAGTTTCTTAGACGAAAAATTAAGAAATGAAATTGTTATTGAAAATACTAATAAAATTGCCGACTTAGTAGAAGAAGTAGAAGTTATTATAGATACAGGTGGTATACCATTTTCACCAAGAATTGAAAATTCAAAGGAAGATGTATATGAAATGGTATTTAATAAAGCCCATTCTATGTATGGAGATCCTTTGCCAAGACATATAGAAGAGAGAATTGCTGAGGAATTATATGGTGATAGAATAATTAAATTAGTTAAAAATAAGTTAAAAAAAGAAAAATCTAACTTAACAGATGAAGAACTTGATAAATTATTTCAAGAAGAATTAAGTAAAACTGTAAAATTAGGTTATGACGAAGTTTTTAAACTTAACAAAGAAGACTTGAAAGAAACCCTAAAAGAAAGTGAAGACAAAGATAAAATTCAAGATGAAGAATATCTTAACAAAGAAACTAAGAAATTAATGGGAGGAATCATAGGCGGTGGATTTGATGTTATTTATCTAATTGCTCAAAAGTTAGTTAAACATTCAAATGATGAAGGATATTTAGTAGGTTCACGTGGTTCAGTTGGTTCTTCATTTGTTGCAACGATGATGGGAATAACTGAGGTTAATCCATTACCTGCACATTATCTATGTAAAAAATGTCATTTAAGTTTATTTAATGATGAAGATGGCACTCCCTATTCAATAAATTATTCAGCAAGTGGATATGATTTACCAGATAAAATGTGTCCAAATTGCAATACTTTAATGTCCAAAGAAGGACAAGATATGCCATTTGCAACTTTCTTAGGATTTAATGCAGATAAAGTTCCAGATATAGATTTAAACTTCTCCGGAGATAATCAAGCCTCAGCCCATGCTTATACCAAAGTAATATTTGGTGAAGATAATGTTTACCGTGCTGGAACCATTGGAACAGTGGCTGAAAAAACTGCCTATGGTTTTGTTCGAGGTTATTTTGAAAAAAAAGGTATAACTAATGTTAGTATGGCTGAAATTGAAAGACTTGCTGTTGGTTGTACTGGGGTAAAAAGAACAACTGGTCAACATCCAGGAGGAATAGTAGTAATACCATCTTATATGGATGTTTATGATTTTACTCCATTTCAGTATCCAGCAGATGATGTAACCTCAGTTTGGCGAACAACTCATTTTGATTACCATGCAATTGATCAAGATGTATTAAAACTTGATATTCTAGGACACGATGATCCGACCATTTTAAGGATGCTACAAGATTTATCCGGAATTGATGTAACAACTTTACCAATGGGAGATAAAAAAGTTCTTAGTTTATTAACTTCTCCTGATGCTTTGGGTGTTACCAAAGAACAAATAAGATGTGAAATAGGAACCCTTGGACTTCCTGAAATGGGAACAGGATTTGTTATTAATATGTTAGTTAAAGCAAAACCAAAAACTTTTGGAGAATTAGTTAAAATATCAGGCTTATCACATGGAACTGATGTATGGAACGGTAATGCCGAAGATTTAATTGATAATCATATTTGTGAATTCAAAGAAGTAATTGGTTGTCGTGATGATATAATGGTTTATTTAAAAAATCATGGTTTAAAACCCAAAGATGCTTTTAAAATTATGGAATTTGTTAGAAAAGGTAAGGCTAAAAAAGAACCAGATAAATGGTTAGAGTGGAAACAAATAATGGTTGATAATAATATTCCAAATTGGTATATTGAATCATGCCATAAAATACAATACATGTTTCCAAAGGCTCATGCTTGTGCATACGTTATGAGTGCAATTCGTATTGCTTGGTTTAAAGTTTATCAACCTCTTAATTATTATGCTACTTTCTTTTCTATTAGAGTAGTTGACTTTGATATAGAAACAATGATTAAAGGATATGATGCTATAAAACTTAAAATAGAAGATTTAGAAAATAAAGGCTATGAAATAACTAAAAAAGAAGGGGATATTTTAGAAACTTTAAAAATTGCCTTAGAAGCAACTGCTAGGGGAATAAAATTTGCTAATATTGATTTATTAAAATCAGATTCTTATAAATTTGTAAAATCTCAAACAGAAGAAAATACTTTAATACCTCCGTTTAGAGCAATTGATGGACTAGGAGATACTGTTGGTAAAACTATTGTTCAAGAACGAGAAATAAAAGAATTTTTAAGTATAGAAGATTTTCAAAAACGTGGTAAAGTTTCATCTACTTTAATTGATAAAATGAAAGCAATGAAAATATTAGATGATTTACCAGATTCAAATCAATTATCTTTATTTTAATTTAAAATAAAAATATATATGATATTAAAAGAGGAAAATATGTTAGAAAAAGAATTTTTAGAATATGGTTTTTCATTTAATGAATACCAAGAAATAATTAGTAGTTATACCTTTAACAATGTAAGGGAAGATATTATATTAAGACATTTTAAAGAAAATAATTTATTTTTTGAACAATATGGTTATACAAGAGAAAATATAATTAAAATGACTTTATCTTTACCACAAATATATAGTTTAAGTGTAGAAAATATAAAGCAAAAAATAGATGATTTGATTCAACTTGGATATACAAGAGAAAATATAATAAAAATGACTTTGTCCTTACCAACAATATATGGATATAGTATAGAAAATATAAAGCAAAAAATAAATGATTTAATTCAACTTGGTTACACAAGAGAAAATATAATAAAAATGACTTTGTCCTTACCAACAATATATGGATATAGTATAGAAAATATAAAGCAAAAAATAAATGATTTAATTCAACTTGGATATACAAGAGAAAATATAATAAAAATGACTTTGTTTTTACCACAAATATATAGTTTAAGTATAGAAAATATAAAGCAAAAAATAAATGATTTGATCCAATTTGGTTATACAAGAGAAAATATAATAAAAATGACTTTTTCTTTACCACAAATATATGGTCATAGTATAGAAAATATAAAGCAAAAAATAAACGACTTAATCCAACTTGGTTACACAAGAGACGAAGTCATCAAAATGACTAAATTATCACCATCAATATATGGTCATAGTATGGAAAATATAAGGCAAAAAATAAATGATTTAATTCAACTTGGTTATACAAGAGAAAATATAATAAAAATGACCAAAATATTTCCATCAATATATAGTCGTAGTATAGAAAATATAAAGCAAAAAATAAATGACTTAATCCAACTTGGTTATACAAGAGAAGATGTTATAAAAATGACTTTGTCTTTACCATCAATATATGGTTTAAGTATAGAAAATATAAAGCAAAAAATAAATGATTTGATCCAACTTGGTTATACAAGAGAAGATGTTATAAAAATGACTTTGTCTTTACCAACAATATATGGTTTAAGTATTGAAAATCTAAGTCAAAAAATAAATGATTTAATCCAACTTGGATATACAAGAGAAAATGTGATAAAAATGACTTTGTCTTTACCAACAATATATGGTTTAAGTATTGAAAATCTAAGACAAAAAACAGAATTTTTTAATGCAATAGGATTACATGACATATTTATAAATAACTCTAAATATTTAATGCAAAGCATTACTTTGTCATATGCTAGATATAAGTTTTATTTAGAAAAAGGTATAAATATAGATACTAATAATTATCGAAGATTATTTACTGATCAAAAAAAATTTGAAAAATCATATGGAATTACTAAGAAAGAATTAATTTCAAGGTATAATTATGATAAATATTTGGAGGAGTTACAAAATGCAAGAGTTATATAATTTAGAAATAGATGAAAATACTTTATTAACTATGGTAGAAATGAATCCTGAACTTAAAGAATTAACAAATAAAGAAATATTAGATAAAGTGAATTTATTAGAAATAATTAATTGTAATAAAAGGCAAATTAGAAATATTATAAGTAGTAATTCTTTATATTTAACTAGATTAAATACAGATATTAAAAAATTAATAAATTATTTATTATCAGTTGGTTTTAAAGATTTAAATATATTATTTGAAGCAAATCCCTATATATTAAATTTAGATGAATTTGAAGTAAAAGATTATATTGATAAAAAAATTAAATCAGGAGAACTACTTAGTAATATAGTAGATGATTTGGATACTAATCCATATTTGTTTTTAGAAATGTAATAATATTTTAACATATTAAAATTTCAAAAAAAGGTTTACATTTTAATATTAAAATGATACAATATGCTTGTATTTATTGATGCGAGAAGAGTAGTAATTTAAATTTTTATTTAAAGAGAGTTAGTGGATGGTGTAAACTAATAGTAAAATTAAATGAATTCAATTTTCAAAATAAAACGTTAATCGCGTTAAGATTTAGAGTAAAACTAAGAATGGTACCGTCATATGACTTCTTTACCATTCTTTTTGTTACTAAAAAGGAGGAGTATGAAAAAAGCAGTTTTATTAATTCATGGTTTTGTTGGTTCACTATACGATAATGAGTATTTAATGAACTATTTAGAACTAGATAAAAAATTTGATGTGTTTGCTTATACCTTACCAGGTCATCATCCTTGTTATGATTATCAAAAAGTAGGCTATGAAACTTGGCCAAAATTTATGGAAAGTCGTATTCAAGAATTAATTAATTATGGCTATAAAGAAATTTATTTAATAGGTCATAGTATGGGAGGAGTGTTAGCAGGCATTTTATCAACAAAATTTAAAGAAATTAAAAAGGTTGTTTTTCTAAATGCAGCATTTACATATTTAAATTTTAAGCAAAATAAAGTTGATATTTTAACTAATCGAGAATATAAAGACTATGTTGAAGTATTTGATCGAGTATTTCATACATCGATTCCATTTTTCTTGGAATTTGTAAAACTTGTTAAAACGCATCATGATGATTTAAAGAATATTGATAAAGATGCCTTAATACTTCAAAGTAATAAAGATCAAGTAGTACCAATAGAAAATGGAATAGAAATATTTGATAATATAAAAAGCACTAATAAATGCTTAACTTACATCGAAAATGGTAGACATGCTGTTTTTGAAGGAAATGAAATAGACGATGATAGAAAAAAAGAAATAGCAGAATATATAAGATTGTTTTTAAGAGGTGGAAGAAAATGGAAAATGATA
Organism: uncultured Bacilli bacterium; assembly: GCA_934119955.1. Classification (GTDB taxonomy): domain Bacteria; phylum Bacillota_I; class Bacilli_A; order RF39; family UBA660; genus RUG591. Next base: position 126,635 of record CAKOSZ010000002.1, read on the forward strand.
AAAAACGACAAGATATAATTAATTCATTAGAAAAAGAATTAGAAGTTATTAAAACAAAAAATGATTTATTAAATGTTAAATCTTTATATTTAGGTAAATCAGGAATTATTACTAATTTAAGTTTAAAAATGAAAGAAATACCAAATGAAGAGAAAAAAGAGTATGGAAAGTTTTTAAATGATATTAAACAAGAAGTTTTAGAGAAATTTGATTGTTTAATGAAAGAAATTGAAAAAAGAGAACTACAAGAAAAACTAAAAAATGAAAGCGTTGATATAACTCTTCCAGCGACTAAGGTTAAGGTAGGTTCTCCTAACATTTTAGAAAAAGTTATTGAAGAAGTAGAAGAATTAATGATGTCAATGGGATATGATGTTGTAGATGGTCCTGAAATAGAAGAAGATCATTATAACTTTGAACTTTTAAATATTCCAAAAGGTCATCCTGCCAGAGATGCCCAAGATACTTTTTACTTAGAAGATGAAAAAATCTTACTTAGAAGTCAAACTTCTCCTGTACAAGCAAGAGTTATGTTAGAAGGAAAAGGAGAAAAACCAATTCGAGTAATTTGTCCAGGTAAAACATATAGAAGAGATGATGATGATGCAACTCATTCTCATCAATTTATGCAAATCGAAGGATTATTAGTTGATAAAGATATAAGTTTATGTGATTTAAAAGGAACCTTTGATGAAATTGCTAAAAAATTATTTGGAGAAGATTCTAAAACAAGATTTAGACCAAGTTATTATCAATTTACAGAACCATCTGTTGAAATGGATATAAGTTGCTTTGCTTGTCATGGTAAGGGATGCAGTTTATGTAAAAATACAGGTTGGATTACAGTATCAGGTGCCGGAATCGTGCATCCTAATGTTTTAAGAAATTGCGGATATGATCCAAGTATTTGGACAGGTTTTGCATTTGGTTTTGGTGCAGAAAGACTTGCTATGCTTAAATATGGAATTAATGATATAAGAACTTTTTACAATACCGATTTAAGAGAAGTAGAAGCATTTAAAAGAGGTGAAAAATAATGATAAGTTTAGAGTGGTTAGCAGACTATGTTGATATAGATGATATAGAGCCAAGAGAATTGGCTGAAAAAATAACCAAGGCTGGGGTTAATGTTGAAAAAGTCATAACTAATCATATAAATAATTTAGTAATAGGAGAAATAATTGAGTGTACTGATCATCCAGATAGTGATCACTTACATGTATTAAAAGTTGATGTAGGGACTGATGTTTTACAAATTGTTTGTGGTGCTTCCAATGTTAGAGTAGGTTTAAAAGTAATAGTTGCTCTTGTAGGTGCAGTTTTACCTGGAAACTTTGAAATTAAAAAAGGAAAAATTAGAGGAGTTGAATCAAATGGCATGGTTTGTGCTTTATTTGAACTTGGTTTAGAAGAGAAAACCGAAGAAAACTACAAGAAAGGAATTCATGAATTACCAAGTAATGCTAAGGTAGGAGAAGATCCTATTAAATATATGAAAAAAGAATCTACTGTTTTTGAACTTGATATTCATAAACATAGAAATAATGATTGCTTTTATCATATAGGATTTGCTTATGAAGTGGCATCTATTTTAAATAGAAAAGTTAAACTTCCAAGTATTACTATTAATGAAATTCAAAACAGTGTTCTTGATAAAATGAATTTAGAAGTTAAAACTAATAAATGTCCTTATTATTTAGCAAAAATGGTAAGTGATGTTGAAATTAAAGAATCTCCTGATTTTATTAAGAAGAGATTAATTGATGCGGGAATGCGACCTATTAATAACGTTGTTGATATTTCAAACTATGTTATGTTAGAGTATGGCCAACCACTTCATTTCTTTGATAAAGACAAACTAGGTGATAAAATCTTAGTTCGTGATGCTGTAGAAAATGAAAAAATTATAACCTTGGATAATAAAGAAAGAATATTAACTAAGGATGATATTGTTATTACTAATGGAAAAGAACCTGTTTGTATAGCCGGAGTTATGGGAGGTTTATCAACTGAAATTGATGAGGGTACTAAAAATATTTTAATTGAAAGTGCTATTTTTGATGGAGTAAGTATTCGTAACACTTCAAGCAGATTAGATTTAAAAAGTGAGGCTTCAATTAGATACGGTAAAGGTTTAAATTACGAATATACAAGTATTGCTTTAAATAGAGCTTGTCATCTACTTCAAGAATATGCAAATGCTAAGATATTATCAGGTGTAGTAACTTTTGACAAAGTTGATAAAACTTTAAAAGTAGTAAAATTCAAGGCTGATGATGTTAATAAAATGTTAGGTATTAATATAAAAGTTACTGATATGGAGCATGAATTTACAAGACTAGGCTTTGACTATAAATTAGAAAAAGACAAATTTACTGTAACAATTCCTAATCGTAGACTTGATATTGAACCAAATGTAAATGATATAGCCGAAGAAATAGGAAGACTATATGGATACCATAACTTAGTATCAACACTTCCAAAAGTTGAAATTAAAAAAGGTGAATACAAGGGAGATTTGTTAATGCGTAAAAATGTTTCTAAACATATGCGTTCTCTTGGTTTAAATGAAGTGAAAACTTATACCTTAGTATCACCTGATATGATGAAAAATTATAATTATGAAAATAAAGTACCTGCTATTTTACCAAATCCAATGAGTTTAGATAAAAGTGTTGTAAGAACAACTTTAATCCCATCTTTAATTAACATTTATGAATATAACAAAGCAAGAAAAGTAAAAGATATTTTAATCTATGAAATATCTAAAACTTATGATAGTTCATACAATGAAGATGTAAAATTAACGATGCTTTTAACTGGTAATTATTTAACTAATTCTTGGAATAATAATTCTATTAAAGTAGATTTCTATTTAGTAAAAGGAATAATTGAAAGTGTTTTAGAATTCTTAGGATTTAAAAATCGTTATAATTTTGAAAAAAATATTATTTCATTTTTACATGATGGAATATCTGCTAATATCTTACTTGATAGAGAAAGTATTGGAATAATCGGAAGAATTCATCCAAGTATTATAAAAGATGATGTGTATGTTGCAGAAATTTCTTTAACTAAATTAAATAAAGAAACTAAACCAATTAAATATAAAGAATCATCAAAATATCCAAGTATTATAAAAGATGTTGCCTTTGTTGTTGATAAAAGTATTCAATCAGGAACAATTGTTGATTTAATCAAGAAAAGTGGGGGAAGACTTCTTACAGATATTCAAGTATTTGATGTTTACACCGGAGAAAATGTTAAAGAAAATGAAAAATCAATTGCTTATACTTTAACTTTTATGGATGAAACTAAAACTTTAAGTGATGAAGAAGTAATGCAAGTATTTAATAAAATAATTGAATATGTAACAACTAAGCTAAACTGCAGTGTACGTGATAATTAGGAGGTTTTATGAAATTAATGAATTTAAAAGGAACAACTGATTTTTTGCCCAAAGATCAAATTGTTCGTAATAAAATAATTGATGTTTTAAAGCGTAATTTTGAAAAATATGGTTATTTACCAATTGAAACTCCTATTTTAAATTACTATGATTTATTATCTTATAAATATGAAAGTGATGCTGAAATATTAAGTGAAATTTATAAGTTAAAAGATCAAGGTGATAGAAATTTAGGACTAAGATATGATTTAACTGTTCCTTTTTGCAAAGTAATAGGTTTAAATAAAGATTTAAAAATGCCTTTTCGTCGTTATGAAATAGGAAGAGTATTTAGAAATGGTCCTGTAAAACTTGGAAGAACCAGAGAATTTTATCAATGTGATATTGATGTTGTAGGAATTGACAATAGATTAATTGAAGCTGAACAAATCTTAATGGCTATTAATACTTATAAAGAATTAGGAATAGATGTAATTGTTAAATACAATAATCGTAAACTAATGTCTGGTTTAATTAAGGAAAGTGGTATTTTAGAAGAAAAGGTTGTATCAACAATAGGAATAATTGATAAATTAGAAAAAATATCAAGAGAAGAATTAGTTTCTATGTTAAAAGAAATAGATATTCCTGATTCTAGCATAGAAAAATTATTTAAATTATTTGCTTATTCTAAAAATGAATATAAAAAAATGTTTGAAAATACTACTAATTCTTTAATTAAAGAAGGTTTAACTGAACTTGAAGAATTAGAAACTTATTTAAAAGAGTTAAATGTTTTAGATAAATGCTTGTTTACTTCAACTCTTGCCAGAGGTTTAACTATCTATACTGGGGTAGTATTTGAGTTTTATGATACTAAACTAAGAATAACTGGTGCTCTTGGAGCTGGGGGAAGATACAATAAGATTATAACTGACTTTATGGATAATGGTTCCATGTATCCAGCAGTTGGCTTATCATTTGGACTTGAACCAATCTATGAAATTCTAAGACATGAAAAGGAAGAAAAATCTTTAATTGATATTTACTTAGTTCCTCTTGATACTAATACTGAGTGTTTAAAACTTGCAACTACTTTAAGAGAAAATAATATCAAAGTATTAATTGAAATGAACAAGAAAAAAGTAGGCAAATGTTTTGAATATGCTGATAGTGAAAACATTAAATTTATTAGTATAATTGGTAGCAATGAAATTAATTCCCAAGTAATAAAAGTTAAAAATTTAAAGTCAAAAGAAGAATTTGAAGTAAAATTAACAGATTTAACAACTTTTTTACAAAAACATATTGACAATCAATAAGACTTTATAATATAATTCTATATGTTGTTGGTGATTGCTAGCAAATAGAATTATATTTATTGGGGCATTAGCTCAGCTGGGAGAGCGTCACGTTTGCACCGTGAAGGTCAGCGGTTCGATCCCGCTATGCTCCACCAATTTGTTTATAAAACCCGTTTAGGGTTTTTTTCTTACGCTAAATGTAAAGTTTTAAAAATAAATATCTTTTTTTAAAAAAATATGATATGATTAATAAGACTATAAGTCACTTAAATGTCACTTAAAATGTTTATAATTATATTAAAGGATGATGTTATGAAAACTAATAATATATTAAAGAAAAGTTTATTAAGTAGTGTGTTTTTTGTAATTTTAGTAGTAATAGTATTTTACTTTGTTTTTAAAGATTTAGCCTTTAAAGATGTTTTAATTTTATTTAAAAATTCTAATAAATTATATCTTATTATAGCCGTTCTTTGTATGGCAAGTTATAGTTTTTTAGAGGGGGTAAATGTTAAAATAATTTTAAAATCTCTTGGTAATAAAATAAAGTATTCTGCTTGTTATAAATATGCAGTTGGTTCATTTTTTACAGCTTCAATAACTCCATCTTCATCAGGAGGAGATCCAATGGCCCTTTTTTTAATGGCAAGAGATAAAATTCCTGTAAGTCACTCAGCAATTACTTTGTTAACAAAATTAATGTGTTATCAAATAGTAGTACTTAGTTTATCCATTATTAGTTTTATTACAACATATAAACAAACAATAAATTTACTTGGCAATATGAAATTTTTAGTTTTTTTAGGACTATTTTTAAATTCATTGGTATTTTCTCTTTATTTCCTTGCTATTTTCTTTAAACAAATAATGGTTTTCTTAGTAGACTTATTATGTAAATTATTATATAAATTACATTTTAAAAAAGCCAAGAGGTTAGAAGAAAAAATTCATATTCAAATAGAAGAATATTCTAGCGCTGCTCTTATTTTAAAAAATAATAAAAAAATAGTTTTAAAAGTTGTTTTAGTAACCTTAGTTCAAATAATAATATTTTATAGTATTCCATACTTTGTTTACCTTGCCCTTGGATATCATGAAACATCTATTCTTAAATTTATAACTACCCAAGCAATTTTATATGTTGCAGTATCTGCCTTACCATTTCCAGGAGCAGTTGGTATAAGTGAAGCCGTGTTCATGAAACTATATAAAACCTTATTTAATCCATTAGTTCTTGGAAGTGCTATGTTTATAACTAGATTTATTAATTTCTATCTATTTGTTATAATAACCGGTTTATTACTAGCAATTTTTATAACCAAAGATAATTTTAAAAAAGTGAAAAGTGAACTTTAAAATGTTTACTTTTTTTAGCAATTTATTATATAATTTTTATGGAGGTATCATGGACTTTTTAAAAAATATAAAAAACAAAACTTTAATAATCGTTGAAGATAATTTAAAAAATAAAATTTTAGAAATAATTGATAAACAAAATAAATTAATTAATTTAAAAATATTAACCATAACCGAATTTTATAAACGTTATTTCTTTGATTATAATAAAGAAACTCTTTATTATTTATGCAAAAACTATAATTTAAGTGTTAGTAATTCTAAAATGTATTTGGATAATATTAAATATGTAATAAATAAAGAAAGTAATAATCAAAATATAATTAAATTACAAGAGATGTACCAGGATTTAAAAAACAATAATTTATTAATATTTGATAATTTATTTAAAACTTATTTAAAATCATTTGATTTAATTGTTTTAAATAAAGATAATTTAGAACCATTTATTATAAATATTTTAGAAGAGTTTAATCCTACTTATTATGATTTAGAAACTAAGGATTATGGAGATATACCAGTATATGAATTTAAAACTATTGAAGAAGAAGTAGCATTTGTTTTTAATCAAATAAGTTCTTTACTTAAAAAGGGAATTAATCAAAAAAATATTAAATTAATGAATGTAACAAGTGAATATCAAAGTTTTTTAAGAAGGTTTAGTTTTCTTTATAATATTAAAATTAGTGATATAGAAAAAACAAGTATTTATGCAACTACTATCACGAAAGAAGTACTAGAAAAAATCAAAAATAAAAGTAGTAAAGAAGAAATATTATCTTATTTAGATAAATACAAAGATAAAGATATATACATGCAAATATTTAATATTTTAAATCAGTTTTATTTTCTTGATGATTTAAATTTGGCTTATTCTTTAATAGTAGATGATTTTAAAAATACTTATTTAAAAGAACCAAAGTATTTAGAAGAAATACAAATTCTTCCAGTTAATAGTTATTTAGTAAGTGAAGATGACTATGTCTTTTTAATTGGTTTTAATCTTGAAAATATTCCTAAAACCTATAAAGATATAGATTATTTAAATGATTCTTTAAAAAAAGAACTTGGTTTATTTACTAGTTTAGAAAAGAATAAGTTAGAACACAGCACTGTTTTAAAACATATAAAAAATATTAATAATTTAACAATTACTTTAAAGTTAGTAGATCCTTATAATACTTATTATCCAAGTAATTTACTGGAAGAACTTGAAATTATTAAAAAGAATACTTCAAATATTAATACTACATCTAATTTATATAATAAAATTAAACTTACTAATAATTTAGATTTAATGTTAAAATATGGAACTAAGTTAGATGATACAACTACTTTATTTAATACTTACCAAGATATTTCTTATATGACTTATGATAATACTTTTAAAGGTTTAAAAAACTATTCATCTAAAAATATTAATTTATCTTATTCATCTCTTAATAACTATTATCACTGTAAATTTAGATATTATATAGATAATATTTTAAAACTTAATATTTATGAAGATACTTTTAAAATATATATAGGTAATTTATTTCATTTTGTTTTATCTAAAATATTTGAACCTAATTTTGACTTTGATTATACATATAATGAGTTTTTAAAGGATAAAGAATTTAGTAAAAAAGAATTATTTTATTTAACAATCTTAAAAGAAGAATTAAAAGATTTAATTAATATTATTTTAAATCAACATAGTTTAAGTGGTTTAAACAAAGTTAAACTTGAAAGTACTATTAATATTAAATTTAATAATGATAACTTTAAAGGAATAATTGATAAAATTATGTATAAAGAAAAAGATAATAATACTTATATTAGTTTAGTTGATTATAAAACAGGTACTCCTAAAACTGATATGACTAATTTAAAATATGGACTTGATATGCAACTTCCAATTTATGTTTATTTAGTTAAAAAAAGTAATATCTTTTTAAATCCTAAAATAATTGGTTTTTACTTAGAACAAATTTTACCAGAGAAGTTTAATTATGATCCTAAAAAAGAGTATTTAGAAATTAAAAATGATAAATTAAAATTAACTGGTTATTCCATTAATGATCCGTATTTAGTTTCAATGTTTGATTCAACTTATGAAAATAGTAAAATGATAAAAGGAATGAAAATGACAAGTAAAGGTTTTAGTCATTATACAAAAGTTTTAAGTTTTGATGCAATTGATAATTTAGTTATTGTAGTTGAAGCTAAGATAAAAGAAGCATTTCTAAGTATTAAAAATGGAGATTTTACAATTGATCCTAAGGTTATTAAAGGTGAAAATATTGGATGTAGTTTTTGCTCATATAGTGATTTATGCTTTAAAACAGGAAAAGATTTAGTTTACTTAGAAGAAGAAAATGATTTATCATATTTGGAGGTGGATGATGCCTAAATGGACAAAAGAACAACAACTTGCAATTGATGAAAGTGGAAAAAATATAATAGTTTCAGCCGGGGCAGGCTCTGGTAAAACTGCTGTTTTAACCGAAAGAGTTATTCAAAAACTTAAAAAAGGAGAAAGTATTGATAAACTTTTAATCTTAACATTTACAAATGCTGCTGCTAAGGAAATGAAAGAAAGAATAAGAGCATCAATTAAAAAAAACAATTTATTAACTGAACTTGATAAAATAGATTCTAGTTATATAACAACCTTTGATTCTTTCTCATTATCAATTGTTAAAAAGTATCATTATTTATTAAATATTAATAAAGATGTAAAAATTGCTGATAATTTAATCTTAAAATGGAATATCAAACAGAAACTTGATGATATTTTTTTAGAAATGTATAAAGAAGAAAATAAAAATTTTTTAAAATTAATTAAAGATTTTACTGTAAGAGATGATTCTAAAATTAAAAATTATATTTTAAATATGTATAATAAAATAAGTTTAAAATACGACTTTTTAGAATACTTAGATTCTTACTTAGATAAGTTTTATGATATTAGTTATTTAGATAAATTAGTCTTAGAATATGAAAATATTTTACTTAAAAAAATAGCTGAAATTAAAACTAATCTAGATGAATTAGAATTAATTACAGATGGCACCTTTTATTATAGTATGTATTCTAGTTTAGAAAAACTTTTGAATAGTAAAACTTATGATGATATTAAAAATAACTTAGATATATCTTTACCAAGATTAAAAAAGGGAATGGAAAGTGAGAAGCCTTATAAAGAAAAAATTAGTAATATAATAAGTAGTCTAGAAAAATTAACTATTTATAAATCACGTATGTATATTTATGAATCTATTTTAAATACCAAAGATTATGTTAGTATTATTATAAGTATTTTAAAAGAATTAGATAAAAGAGTAGTTAAGTTTAAAGAAGAAAATGAATTATATGACTTTTTAGATATATCTAAACTTGCTATTAAAGTAGTACTAGAACACGATTTTATAAAATTAGAATTAACTAATTCTTTTCATGAAATATTAGTAGATGAATATCAAGATACTAGTGATTTACAGGAGTTATTTATTTCTTTAATTAGTAATAATAATGTTTACATGGTAGGGGATATTAAACAATCAATTTATCGTTTTCGTAATGCTAATCCTAATTTATTTAAAGAAAAATATGTTTCTTATCAACAAGGTATTAATGGTATGAAAATAGATTTAGTTAAAAACTTTCGTTCCAGAGAAGAGACTTTAAATAATATTAATTATGTATTTAACTATATAATGGATTTAGATCTAGGAGGAGCAGATTATAAAAATGGTCATCAAATGGTATTTGGTAATACTTTATATGATGAATTTAAAAAGAAAGATCAAGACAGTAATTTTTCAATTTACTCATATAATTTAGAAAATAAAACTTATTCTAAGGACGAAGTAGAAGCATTTATAACTGTTTTTGATATCAAAGAAAAAGTTAATAACAAATATCAAGTATTTGATAAAGATAAACAACAACTAAGAGATATTACTTATGATGATTTTGTTATTTTAATTGATAAATCAACTAGTTTTTCTTTATATAAACAAATATTTGAATACAATAATGTTCCTTTAACTATTTTAAAAGATGAAGATATTTCTGGTAGTTATGATCTTTATATTTTAAAAAATATCTTTATTTTAATAGATTGTATAAAAACAAATACATATGATACATTTTTTAAATATAGTTATTTATCTCTTGGAAGAAGTTATTTATTTAATCTAGATGACTCTTATTTATATGAAAGAATTACAAGTAATAATTACTTAGGTGATGAAATAATTACAATAATTAAAGAAATAGTTAAAGAAGATTATTTACCAACTAATTTAATAATTGATAAAATAATTGAAAAATTTAATTTTTTAGAAAAATTAATCACAGTTGGTAATATTCAAGATGCTCTTATTAGACTAGATTATTTAAGAGATTTAAGCCGCAATTTAGGAGAAATGGGTTATACTTATAAAGATTTTCTTAATTATTTAACTAAAATGATTGAAAACAAAGACCAAATAAAATATTCTTTAAATAAAGAATCTAAAAATAGTGTAAAAATCATGACTATTCATAAAAGTAAGGGACTAGAATATCATATTTGTTATTATACTGGTTTAACTAATAAATTTAATACAAGTGATTTAAAAGAAAGGTTTATTTATTCTAATAAATTAGGTTTTATAACACCTACTATATATAATAACTCTTTATTAAATACAATTTTATATACTTTATACAAAATTGATTATTTAAAAGAAGATATAAGTGAAAGAATAAGACTTTTATATGTAGCCTTAACAAGAGCAAAAGAAAAAATGATTTTAATAACAACTTTTAAAGAAAGTGAAGAAAGTTTTGAAGATATAGTATCTCTTGATACTAGACTTAAATATAATTCATTTGCAAGTATTTTAAATTCAATTCAAGATAAATTAACTGATTATATAAAACCAGTTGATTTAAATAACTATAATTTAACTAAAAATTATTTATCTTATAATGCTAGTAATATCTTAAATAAAATAGAAAAAACTTCTAATAAACTAGATGTTTTAGAACTTAATATAAATTATAATATTTTAGAAAATAAAAAGTTTTCTAAAACAAGTTATGAATTATTAACCAAAGATACCAAAGAAAAATTAGAATTTGGAGAATATTTACATTATTTATTAGAAACAATTGATTTTTTAAATCCTGATTTAACTATGATAGATAATAAATATAAAAAATCTTTAATTAATTTTTTTAATTCTAAGTTATTAAGTAATTTAAATAATACGAGTATTTATAAAGAATATGAATTTAGTTATGAAGATAATAATACCATAAAACATGGAATAATTGATTTAATGATAGAACATGATACTTATATAGATATAATAGATTATAAATTAAAAAATATAAGTGATGATAAATATAAAGAACAATTACTTGGTTATAAAGATTATATTAAAACTAAAACTAATAAAAATATTAATTTATATTTATATTCTATAATTGATGGTGTTTATTTACAAATAGAGTAGTTATTCTTTAATTAATTCATCAATACTTACTATTTTATAATTTAAATTATTAATACTTTTAATTAAAACATCTAATTCTTTTAAAGAATTATTATTTAAAATTCTAAAACAAAGTATTTTTCCATTTTTAAGTTTATTAATTGAATTATAATAATAATTAGAAGTAATAATATCTGGAACAATGGTAAATTTATTATAATTAGAGCAAATATTTAAATTATTTAAATCAGTTTCATAGCAATAATTAATTCTTTTGGTTTTAATTAAATCTGTTTGAGAAACTATTATGTTATTAGAAATAGTATTTAAGTAAGTTAAGTTATTTAAAAGAAAATTTTTAGTTAAAATAAAATTTATATTAGTATTTTCATAGTATTTAATAACATCTAAGTTATTAGTATTTATAATAATACTAATATTTTTTTTATTTAAATTTCCATTTATAATATATTTATCTATATTATCAAGAAGAGATACATCAGGTTTTTTGGTTTCTATTATTAAAGAGTTTTCTTTAAAACTTTTAATTCTTTTTAATTTTTTATAACTAGAATCTATATTAAGATAGTATCCATTTAGACCAGGAATAATAGTATTGTTTAAAATAGTTGCATTTAAGGGTTCTTTATAATATTTGTTTTCTAGGGTTTTTATTTGTTTCATTAAAGGATCTTTATTTTTAATAAATATTAATACTTTATTCGTATAATAAAAACTAAATAGTAAAAGAATAATTGAAAGAATAAAATTAAATAGTTTTTTCATACTAAATAATATTCAAAAGAATAAAAAAAAGAAGATACTAGTTATTTTTAGTATCTTTCATATCTTTTCTATATTTTTTAGCTTCACGAGTAGTTACTTTTACTTTTGTTCCATCTTCAAGGGTTACATTTTGTAAATTTAACTTTTGCATGTGTCTTGTCGCATTACATGCATGACTTCTTCGGTTACCAAACATAGGTTTCTTTGAAGTAGCTTTAATTGCCATGATATCACTCCTTTTTTTTAATTTATAACTCACGCTTATTAACTTTACCATAAAATGCTAGTAAAGTCAAATAAAATAAAGTAAATTTTAAAAAAAACTTTATTAATTTGAAATAATATTATATAATATTAATGTTTTGGAGGGAATATGTTAACAAAAGAAGAAGTATTACATGTTTTAGATTTAGCAAGATTAGATGCTAGTGATGAAGAAATTCAAAAATATCAAGTAGAACTTTTTAAGATGATTGAAAGTATTGATAAGATAAAAGATATTAAAGATTATGATAGTGATTTAATGATTGCTCCTTGGACAAGTAATTGTAAATTAAGAGAAAATGATAGTGTTAAAATAGATGAGTGTGATGTGTTAAGTCAAGTTCCAGATAAAAAAGGTAATTTTATTGCTGTTTCAGTTGAGGTGTTAAAAGATGAGTAAGTATTTAGATTTAAGTATAAATGAACTTCATGAGTTATTAATTAATAAAAAAATTAAACCAATTGATTTAGTTGAAGAAGCAATTAAAAGAATAGATAATAATAAATTAAATGCTTTTATTACAATTGATTATGAAGGTGCTAGAAAAAGAGCAAGAGAACTTGAAAATGTAGAAATTGATAAGAATAATTTATTATTTGGTATTCCAATTGCAATTAAAGATAATATCATGGTTAAAGATTTAAAATGTACTTGTGCAAGTCATATTCTAGAAAATTTTGTTAGTATTTATGATGCAAGTGTTGTTAAATTAATTAAAGAAAACAACATGATTATTATTGGTAAAACTAATATGGATGAGTTTGCTATGGGTTCAACTAGTGAAACTAGTTACTTTGGTTGTCCTATTAATCCATGGAATAAAGATAAAGTTCCTGGGGGATCAAGTGGAGGGTCAGCTGTTTCAGTTGCGTCACATATTACTCCTTTTGCTCTTGGAAGTGATACAGGAGGTTCAATTAGACAACCTTCCTCATTCACAGGAATTGTTGGAATGAAACCAACCTATGGAAGAGTTTCAAGATTTGGTTTAGTTGCTTTTGCATCAAGTCTAGATCAAATAGGACCAATGACCAGAAATGTTTATGAAAATGCAGTTTTATTAAATGCTATTTCAAAGCATGATGAGAAAGATTTAACAAGTGTGTCTACAAACGAAGACTTTACAAGACTAATAGGTGAGGATATTAAAGGAATGAAAATTGCTATTCCTAATTACTTTGTAAGTGAAGTAGTATCCCGTGATGTTATCGAAAGAATAGAAGAAGTAGTAGAGTTTTTAAAAGAAAAAGGTTGCACTGTTTCTTATGTTGATGTTAATAATATTGATACGGCAGTTATTTTGTATCAAATAATTGCTATGGGAGAAGCAAGTAGTAATTTAGCAAGATTTGATGGAATTAGATACGGACTAAAAGAAGATGCTACTACTTTGGAAGAATTATACAAGAAAACTAGAAGTAAAGGTTTTGGTAAGGAAGTTAAAAGAAGAATTATGGTAGGTTCATATATCTTATCAGGAGAAAACGCTAAGATATACTATAACAAGGCTCTTGAAATAAGAGATGATTTAAAGAAAAGTTTTGATAATATCTTTAAAGAGTACGATCTTATCATAGGTCCTGCTAGTTCAAGAGTTGCTTATGATTTAAATTCAAACGGGGATGATCCTTTAAAGTGCTTCATGGATGATATTTTAGTAATGCATGCTAATATGGGAGGATTTCCAAGTTTATCACTTCCAGTTGGTTTAATTGATAAAATGCCAATTGGAATGCAAATAATGGGTAAACAGTTTGATGAGGCTCTTATCTATAAATTAGCAAGTTTTGTTGAGAAAGAGTTTAAAGGAGGAAAATAAAATGGACTATAAAAAAACAATAGGAATTGAGGTTCACTGCGAACTTAAAACCAAAGAAAAATTATTTTCCCCAGCAAGTAATAACTATGGTTCCCTTGCTAATTCTAATGTTAATATTATAGATTTAGGTTATCCGGGAACGCTTCCTACTTTAAACAAAGAAGCAGTTAGACTAGCAATTAGGGCCTGTCATGTTCTAAACTGTAAAATAAGAAAAATCCAACATTTTGATAGAAAAAATTACTTTTACCCTGATAATCCCAAGAATTTCCAAATAACTGAGGAAAGAACTCCAATTGGATATGATGGGTATGTAGAAATTGTAGATGAGGGAGTAACTAAAAAAATTGAAATATTAGAACTTCATATAGAAGAAGATACCTCTAAAAGTATTCACTCAAAAGAAAAAACACTTTTGGATTTTAACCGAGCAGGAGTACCTTTAATAGAAATAGTAACCAAACCTTGTATTCATACTGCCAAAGAAGCAACTTTATATCTTGAAGCATTAAGAGAACTTTTATTATATGCAGGTGTCAGTGATTGTAAAATTGAAGAAGGTTCTATGCGATGTGATGCTAATATTTCAATTAGTAAAACTGATGAACTAGGAACTAAGATCGAAGTTAAAAATATAGGTTCAATTACAAATGTTGGTCTTGCTATTGAATACGAAGGAAAAAGACAAGAAGAATTACTTAATAAGGGTGAAACTTTAAAAGAAGAAACTAGAAGATATGATGCAACAGGGAACAAAACTATTCTAATGCGTGTAAAAGAAACTGGAAATGATTATAGATATTTTCCAGAACCTGATATTCCTTATTTAGTTTTAACTGATGAAATGATTGATGGTGCAATTAAAGAAATTCCAACTCTTGGATATGAAAGAAGAAAAAAATATCTAGAAAACGGAATTAGTTTAATAAATGCTAATAAATTAATTGCTAATAAAGACCTTGCTGATTATTTAGAAAAATTCAAAAGCATTAATTTAAAAACAGCATCTAATTTATTACTAGGAGATATTCAAGCCTATTTAAATAAAGTAAATAAAAAAATACTTGAAACTTCTCTTACAACAGAAAAACTTGAAAAACTAGTTAATTATCTAGATGAAGGAAAAATTAGTCATAAAAACTTTAAAGATATAATAATTGATATCATGGAAACAAATGATACAATTGATACAATACTAGATAATAAAGGTATTAAAAATGTAGTTGATAATACCTTAGTAGAAAAAATAATTGATAAAGTAATAAATGATAATTTAAACGTTGTCAAAGACTATAAAAACGGAAATGATAGATCTTTAAAATTCTTAATGGGACAAGTTATGAAAGAAAGTAAAGGTTCTGTTAATCCAAAACTAGCCAATGAATTATTAATAGAAAAGTTAAAGAATTAAACACTTTAACTTTTTTTAAAATTATTATGTTGCAAAACAACGCATTTTTTTAATTTTTTGCGTTATTTTGCAACATTTAACATATTTGACAATCACACCAAAAAATGATATAATTTCAGTGTAATTGTCAAAAGGAGGATATTATCATGAAAGAAAACGAAGAAATAAATTATAAAATAGATATAAATGTTCTAAAAAATTATATTGAAACTATTAATTCAATGAAAGAAACTATGATAAAAATTAAAGAACAACTTAATAAAATTGAAAAAGAAAAAACAAATAAAATATCAAAAGAATTAAATAGTATTTTTACTATGATTTCATCTATTAAAGATCTTTTAACAAAATATCCTCATGAAAAAAATAAAATTTTTACTGATATTATAAAACAAATAATGCAAGAAAATAATGGAATGATATCAACTAAAATGATAGAACCTCTTAATATAAGTAGACAATATCTAGCAATTATGGAAAAAAATAAAGAAATTGAAAAAATAGCAAGAGGTATTTATCTTGCCCCAGGTAAGTTTGAAGATAGTTATTTTTGTTTTCAACAAAGATATAAAAAGGCAATTTTTTCCCATATGAACGCTTTGTATTTTTATGATATGACAGAAGAATTTCCTTATAATTATACAGTAACAGTTCCGCAAAATTATCATGTAGATGCAATTAATAAAAAATGTAATGTTTTCTATGTAGCAGATGATATATATGAAATTGGACTAACCAAAATCAAAACTTTAAATGGAAATATTATATATGCTTATGATAAAGAAAGATGTATTTGTGATATTATTAGATCTAAAAATAAAATGGATCCAGAACAAGTAAAAAAAACAATAAAACAATATCTTGTAAGAAAAGATAAAGATTTGGTTAAACTAACAATTTATGCTAAAAAGATGAAAATAAATGAAAAAGTAATGATGTTTCTAGATAATTATAATTAATTTAATTGTAAATAAGAATAAAAAAACAGTATATTTTTAAAGAAAATAATCTTATCCGTGTATATTCTATATGGAAGGGAGGAAGTATGAAAAAATATCTGTTTTTTTTGTCATTAAGACTTTAAAAAAATTTTATTTAATGAAGATGTTTATTTAAAAATATTAAAAATAATGGAGGTTAAAATAATTATGAGTAATTCTCTTCAAGCGATAAAAGATAAAATAAGGAAGATTTCCAAAGAAAAAAATGTTGAATTTAATACAGTAATGAAATTTTATGTATATGATGAATTTATTAAACGTTTAGCCGAAAGTAAATACAAAGATAATTTTGTATTGAAAGGAGGGTTTTATTTAAGTAAACTTTTTGGTATAGACAACAGAAGCACCATTGATATTGATACCATGGTAAGACAAATCGAATTTAATGAAAAAAATATTGTTAAAATAATAACAGAAATTATAAATGTAGATGTAAAAGATAATACAAAATTTGAAATAAAGAAAACTCAACCAATTCGTGATGAAGATGAATATGGTGGTTTAAGAATTACAATTAATTTTCTACTTGAAAATATGAAAGATAGTTTTCATATAGATATAGTAACAGGAGATCCTATCTATCCAGCACCAATTGATTATAAGTATGAAACATTAATAGATAAAAATATTTATAATGTATGGTCTTATAATTTAGAAACAATACTGGCTGAAAAAATAGAAACAATATTTACTAAATTAGAAACAAGTAGTAGGATGAAAGATTACTATGATGTTTACTTAATTCATAAAGTTAATAAAATAAATAAAGAGAAATTTAGAATGGCTGTCAAAAAGACTTTTGAAAAAAGAAAATTTAAAGCAGATTTAGTTACCAATTTAAATATAATTAAAGATAGTAAAGTTTTAAAAGATAAATGGATGAGTTATTCTAGAAAAAACAACTATGCTAGAAATTTAAGTTTTGATGAAACTATAAAATGTTTAGAAGATTTTGTAGAAATCATAGTACAATTAGTTGTTTAAAACAAAAATAAGGTATGTATAAAATTTTTACGTACCTTTTACCTTTATATATGTTTGACAAATCTAATGAAAAATTAATATTTATCATTAAATTTGTCAAAAAATAATTAAGAAAAAATAGAATATTTATTTTAATAATACTTAACTATATTATTACCAACAGTTAAAAAGTATTCTCCATAATAATAAGGGGCTATTTGATATCTTTCAAAATAGAAAGTAAAACCATTTTTACTAATTGTAAATTTACTAAAATTATTAATATTAGGTTTAGTTCCTTCATATAACATATCTAAGATATTATTAAATATTTTTTTCTTTTTAAAATAAGATCTACTTATATTAGATAAATCATATAATAAATTAGGATTTTTTTTAACTAAATCATTTATAGTTATAAATTCATTAGTTTTGATATTATAATTTATAGTTTCTATATAATAATTAGGATGGGCTCCTCCAGAAAAATAAGATATATTAAAGATAATAGAAATAAAATCTTTATAATAATAATCTTTATAAGTTATATATAAATAATATCCTATATTCATATTTAAAATATTGTTTTTAAAATAATATTCATATTTATTAATAATATTATTTATTTCCATATTCAAATCTTTATAATTTGTATTTGGATATTTAATTCTTATATCATATTCTTTTTTTATATTAACATCTCCTATACTATATTTATTAAATATTAAAATTAAACTTAATAAAAAAATAATTACATATAATAAAATTAATTTCATTACTAATTATATGTAATTATTTTTCTAATTATTAACTTTTATATCTTCTTTTATATAACTAAATAATTCCCCAGGATTAGTATTTAAATATAAACAAAATTCTTCTATATATTTAAAAGAAATAGATGTTGTTTTAGAATTTATAATTCTATTTAAATTACGTGATGTTATATTCATTTTATTGCATAACCAGTACTTACTTTTATTATTCTTTTTTAGTAACTCCTCTATATTTACTTTAATCATATTAACCACCTCAATAAAAGTGTAAAAGATTAAAAAAATAAAAATAAGATACTTGTATTACCCTTGTTATTGTGATATTATTATTAAGTAAAGTAGGAAAATCGACATATTTGGACATACAAAATATTTATAATAAAGAAGGAGATAATATGAAAAATAAAAAAATATTAATAATAACTTTTATATTAGTACTAGTAATTAGTATATTTGGAATATCATTTGCATTATATACCTACAATAAAACAAGTAGTAATTCTAAACTTATTGTAGGTGATATTTATATGCACTATAAAGAAAGTAATGAAGCAATTTTAACAACAGCCGAAGACACATCAAGATTTTATTATAATGGTTATCTTGTAAATAGTGCTATGTCAAGTCAAGAATATCAAACATTACCAGATAATAGAAATGAACTATCTAAATGCGTTGATTATTTTAATAAATATGAACCTGATGAAGGAGAAACAGCATTAGATTTTTGTAGAGGTACAGGTACCTTTTATGGCAGTACGTTTCAAACACAATTAGACAATAATAATTTTGATAATACGATGTTAACTGAATTAAAAGAATTAAATATAGTAACAAGTGATAATAAAGTAAATTCTGTTATGATGAGTCAAGAATACACAGAATTGCCAGATAATAGAAATGAATTATCTAAATGTACAGATTATTTCTATTCAAAATATGGAACTTCTGGTTTGCCAAATATAAGTCAAAAAAAATATAATTATTTAAAAAACAATAAAATTATTAAAATTATGAGTGGTGGTGTAAGTTACACTAAAAGTGATTATATAGAATTTTGTAAAGGAACAGGTAGTATTAATAATATATTCTTAAAAGATTTTATAAATAGTGGAGTATTAAGTAGTGAATATCTAACAGAATTATCTTCTATGAAAGTTGTAAAAGAGAGTAATGGTATTTTATCAAGTTTAGAAACAAGTAATCTTACTTTAAATGAAAATATTAAAAATCAAACATATCAAGAAGATGCAAGAAATGAAGTATCTTTATGTGCTAATTATTTTTATAATAAATACGGACCTCGTGGTATAGCATATATAGAAACAAATATTAGTAATTACTTTAAAAATAACAATGCTAAATTTATGATAGAAATAGCAAATAATTATTCTTTAAGTGATTATACAGAATATTGTAAAGGTAATATGACAATTAGTAATTATAATTTTCAAGATGCTTTAACTAATAATAAATTTGATGAAACTGATTTAACTTATCTTACAAGTAAAAATGTAATTTCTAAATCTGGTGATACTTATACTATTAATTCAAATATAGCAAATCAAGAATATCAAGAAGATACTAGAAATGAACTTTCTAAATGTATGGATTGTTTTGAAAATAAATCATTTGATGATAGTACAACGAGTGAAACTTTTTGTAAAGGAACAGGAACACGGAATGGAATGAGTATTTATGATAATCTTGCAACTTGTAATTCATCATCTGGTGGTGGAAGTGAAAGCAACCCTACAAGTAATAAAAAATATGATGCTTTTGTTTTACCATTAGCTGCACCATCAGGTTTTTGCAATTATTTATATAACAATAATATTGCAGTTTTAGAAAAAGAACAATTACCTTATTTTGAATTTACAATAGATGGTAAAAATACAAGTAATAAAGATATTATTTATAATGTTAAATTAATTCATGGAGAGGTTGTTGGTAGTAAAACTGAAAGTAATAGAATAAGTGATAAATTTTTAATGTTTAAACTTGTTGAAGTAGTAGATGGTGAAGAAGTAGAACTTGTTAATAATAAAAAGTTCGATACAATTAATAATACTATTTTATATAGTGATAAAGTATTAAAAAATACTAATACAGAAATTAAACATACATATAGATTATATATGATAGTAGATCCTAATTTAGTAGTTGGTAATACAGATAGATCAGATTATAGTTTTAATGACTATGCTAATTTATTTGCAAGTATTAAAGTAAATGTAGATGGGGATTATGAATAGGTGATAGCATGAAAGATAATAAAAAGAAAAAAGTAATAATATTAATTATTATATTTACGATTATTTTATTTCTAGGAGCAACCTATGCTATTGTAGTTGATTATTTAAGCAAAACTGGTAAAAATTCTTCCTTAGTAGTAGGAGATATTTACATGCACTATAACGAAGGAAATAAACAAATATCTTTATCTAATGCTATGCCAAGTAATACTTATTCAAATGATTACTTTGAATTTACAATAGATGGCAAAAATACAAGTAATAAAAATATTAATTATTTAATTTCACTTTCTTATGGAGATACTCCAAGTAATAGAACAACAAGAATAAAAGATAATTTATTAGATTTTAAATTAGTAGAAGTTGTTAATAATCAAGAAAATGTTTTAGTAGATACAATTAACTTTAATTCTTTAACTAATGCTAAACTTTATACAACAACAATACCTAGTAATACAAATAATTATTTAAAAACATATAGATTATATATGAAAATAAATTATAATACTGTAATTGGTAATGTAGGACAAGACTATACAATTGATGAGTGGAATAATGTTTTTGCAAGTATCAAGGTAAATGTTATGGGTACAACTAATGTGTTTGTGAAAGATATTGCAACCTTTAAAGAAATGGTTTTAACCGAAAAAAGTAATACTTATATAGAAGAAGATAATACTATATATTTGTCTGGAACTAATGATGATATAAATTATAACTATGTATGGTATTCAGGAAAACTTTGGAGAATAACAGCAATTAACAAAGATGGAACTATGAAAATGATAACAGATGATGCAATTACAACTATTTCTTATGGAAGTGATGCAAATTTTTATGATGTATCAAAAAAAGATGATACAACATATACAGGTTCTTACATGTATCAATTTCTAAATGAAGACTTTTTAGATACTTTATATAACTACAAGAATATAATAGTTGAAGACAGCACTTGGAATATAACAACAAGTAGTAGTAAAGGTACTAAATTACCTGAAATAACTTTAATTAATAGTTCAACTATAGGCAAGAACACACCAGTAGGACTACTAAACAGTTATGAGTATTATTTAAGTTATAAAAATACAAGCTCTTCATCTCGTTATTTAAATATAGGTTATAATTGGTGGTTATTAAATCCATCTAGCTCTTCTTTTGTTTGGCTCGTCTTCTACGACATCAGGATCGTGAACAACGACAACAATTCTTCCGAAGCTAATGCAGCTCGCCCGTCAATAAATCTAAAATCAAATATCCAACTTTCGGGTGGATCAGGAACAAAAGATGATCCATATACAATATCAGGAGATAAAAAACAACCAACTATAAATACAACTTTATTAAATACAAGAAGTATAGGCGAGTATGTAGTATTTGATGAAGATGGAGATACTTCTACCAAAGAACTATATAGAATAGTAGGTATTGAAGACGGAAAAACTAAATTAAATAAAAATGATTATGTAAAAAGTGGAACAACAACTTTAACTAAAAAATTTAGTAAAAATGTAACCTATGGAAGTGGAAATAGTGATGATTACTGGGACTATTATTTAAATAATACTTGGTATAATAGTTTAGCACAAAAAAGTATGTTGGACAAAGGAGCATATTATATAGAAGCAAGGTCATCAGGCTCATATAAAAATTCTTTATGTAATACGTACAATACAAATGAAACAACAAAAGATTGCGTTAAAACAACAAGTATTTGGAATACTGGTTATGTAGGACTACCAAGATACGGAGAAATGTTTGCCAGTCAACAAGGAAGTGGTTCTGATAGTTCAAGCAATATGGGGTTAATAACACCTATTGACTATGCTCGTGTTTGGTGCGTCGACGTCATCAGTAGTTTGAACTACTACAATCCTTCCATTACTAATGCGACACGCCCGTCAATAAATCTAAAATCAAATATCGTTATAACGGGTGGATCTGGAACTAAAGCTGATCCGTTTACAATAGCCTTGAAAAATTAAATTAGAAATAAATATGTAACAAATATGTTACATTTTTTTCTGTCTTTGACATTTTTACTTGTAAATCTTTTTGAAATTGGGTATAATTGAAATGTTTGGATAATACTTCGGTATTATTTTATTTAAGTTTTAAGGAGTGATTTTATGGCATATGATGAGAGTTCTATTAAGATTCTTGAAGGATTAGAAGCAGTTCGTAAAAGACCTGGTATGTACATTGGTTCTACTGATAAAAGAGGAATGCATCATTTGGTTTGGGAAATTGTTGATAATTCGATTGATGAGATTATAAATGGTTATGGTAATAGAATAGTTATTACTATTAATAAAGATAAAAGTATTACGGTTGAAGATTTTGGTCGTGGAGTTCCGGTTGGAATGCATGCAAGTGGTAAATCAACTCCGGAGGTTATTTATACAGTGCTTCATGCTGGTGGTAAGTTTGAAGAGTCTGGTTATAAAGTATCAGGTGGCTTGCATGGTGTTGGAGCATCTGTTGTAAACGCTTTATCAAGTTTTATGGAAGTAACAATTCATCGTGATAAATTTGAATATTTTATTCGTTTTGAAAATGGTGGTAAGGTAGTTGTTCCTTTAAAGAAAATTGGACCATGTACAAAAACTGGTACTAAGGTTAGATTTTTACCGGATGTTTCTATTTTTAAAAATTGTAATTTTTCTTTTACAACTATTTGTGAAAGAATGCAAGAGTCGGCTTTTCTTTTAAAAGGTTTAACTATTGATGTTTTTGATATGGAAGATGGGAGAGAAGCACATTTTTGTTATCAAGAAGGGATTAAAGAATTTGTTAAATATTTAAATGAAGATAAAAATCCTTTACATAATGTGGTGTATTTTGAAGGTGATAAGGATAAAATGCATATTCAAGTTGCTTTTCAATATACGGATAGTTATAATGAAACGATTGAGTCTTTTGTAAATAATGTTAAAACAACTGATGGTGGATCACATGAAGTGGGATTTAAAACGGCTTTAACTAAGGTTTTTAATGATTATGCTAGAAAAAATAATTATTTAAAGGCCAAGGATAAGAATTTAGAAGGAGCAGATACTAGGGAGGGAATAACAGCCATCATTAGTTTACAAATACCTGAGGTTTTATTGCAATTTGAAGGTCAAACTAAGGGAAAATTAGGAACTCCTCAGGCTCGACCTGCTGTTGAATCTTTGGTTACGGAGAAACTGCAATTCTTTTTAGAAGAAAATAAACAAATTGCAACCTCTATTATGGATAAAATGGTTCGTAGTAAAATAGCAAGAGAAGCAGCGAGAAAAGCAAGAGATGAAGCGAGAAATGGAAAAAGTAAAGATAAAAAAGAAAAACTTTTAAGCGGGAAACTTGCCCCAGCCGGAACAAAGAATCCTAAGAAAAATGAACTTTATTTAGTTGAAGGTGATTCAGCCGGGGGATCTGCTAAAAGTGGCAGGGATAGAACGTTTCAAGCAATTTTACCTTTACGTGGTAAGGTTTTAAATACTGAAAAAACTAAAATGGAAGAGTTATTTAAAAATGAAGAGATTAATACCATAATTCATACAATTGGAGCCGGAGTTGGATCTGATTTTGATGTTAATGATTCTAATTATGATAAAGTAATTATTATGACCGATGCTGATGATGATGGAGCCCATATTCAAATTCTTTTATTAACTTTTTTCTATCGTTATATGAAACCTTTAATTGAAGAAGGTAAACTTTATATTGCTTGTCCTCCTTTATATAAAATAGGTTATGGTAAACGTGAATATTATGCTTGGAGTGATACTGAAAAACAAGAAATTATGAACAAGGAAAAAGGAAAACCTACTCTAAGTCAAAGATATAAAGGACTAGGTGAAATGAATGCTATTCAATTATGGGAAACAACCATGAATCCAGATACTCGTACCTTAATTAGAGTAACAATAACTGATGCTTTACTTGCTGAAAAAAGAGTAAGTGTTTTAATGGGAGAAAAAGTTGAACCTCGTAAAGAATGGATTGAAGAAAATATTGAATTCTCTTTGGAAGATGATTATGTAGTTGGGAAGTGATTAGATGAACGAATTAATTAAGAAAATATATGATACAACTCTTGAAGATATCATGGAAGATAGATTTTCTAGATATGCTAAATCAATTATTCAAGATAGAGCAATTCCTGATGTAAGGGATGGTTTAAAGCCAGTTCAAAGAAGAATTTTATATGGAATGTATGAGTCAGGTTATACTCCTGATAAGCCGTTTAAAAAAAGTGCTAGAATAGTAGGGGACGTTATGGGTAAATATCACCCTCACGGAGATTCTAGTATTTATGATGCTATGGTTAGAATGAGTCAGTGGTGGAAGCAAAATACTCCTTATGTTGAAATGCAAGGAAACAATGGTTCAATGGATGGGGACTCTGCTGCTGCAATGCGTTATACAGAAGCCCGTCTTTCTAAAATTAGTTTAGAACTATTGAAAGATATTGATAAAAATACAATTACTTGGGCTCCTAATTTTGATGATTCTTTAAAAGAACCAACGGTTTTACCAGCCAAGTTTCCTAATCTTTTAGTAAATGGTTCAACTGGTATTAGTGCAGGTTATGCAACAAATATTCCTCCTCACAACTTAGGAGAGGTAATTGATGCAACTATTAAAAGAATTGACAGTCCAAATTGCCGTGAAGATACAATTTTAGATATTATCAAAGGACCTGATTTTCCAACAGGTGGAATTGTTGAAGGACGAGATGGGATAAGAGAAGCCTTATTAACAGGACGTGGTAAGGTTGTTATTCGTAGTAAAGTTGATTACGTTAAAGAAAAAGGTAAAGAACAACTAATTGTAAGAGAAATACCATATGACGTGAATAAAGCCATGCTTGTTAAAAGAATGAGTGAACTTACTCTTGATAAAAAAATCGATGGTGTTTTAGAAATAAGGGACGAGTCTGATCGTCATGAACCAGTTCGTATTGTAATTGACTTAAAAAAAGATGCAAATAGAGATCTTATTCTAAATTATTTTTATAAAAATAGTGATTTACAAATAAATTATAACTACAACATGGTTGCAATTTCTAATCGTACTCCTATGACTCTTGGAGTTATTCAAATAATTGATGCTTATATTAAACATTTAGATGAAATAATTACTAAGCGAACTGAGTTTGATCTTAAAACAGCCATGAAAAGAATGCATATTGTTGAAGGTATGATAAAATGTATTTCTATTCTTGATAAAGTAATTAAAACTATTCGGGCAAGTAAAAATAAACCTGATGCAATTAATAACTTAGTTCTTGAATATGATTTTACAGAAGATCAAGCAACTTATATTGTTAATTTACAATTATATCGTTTAACTAATTCAGATATTGAAGACTTTAAAAATGAATATTTAAATTTAAAGAAAATAATAGATGGTCTTAACCTAATTTTATCTAATGAAGATAAATTAAAAGATGTTATGAAACAAGAACTTCGAAATATTAAAAAAGAATATGCAACAGAACGTAAAACAGAAATTAAAGATGAAGTATTAGATATTTCAATTGATGAAAAAGCAATGATTCCAAAAGAAGATGTTATAGTATCTCTTACAAGAGATGGTTATATTAAACGTTCTAGTATTAGATCATACACATCAACTGATATGGTACCTGTTTTAAAAGATAATGATTACTTAATCTCTTTATATGAAGCAAATACCTTAGATACTTTATTAGTATTTACTAACCTTGGTAATTTCTTATTTATTCCAATTTACACAATCTTTGATATGAAATTTAAAGATATTGGTAAACATATAAGTAATTTAGTTACTTTATCAGAAGGTGAAGAAGTAATTGCCTCTTTAAAAATAGAAGACTTTAATGCTGATTTGGATATTACCTTAGCAAGTAAAAATGGTATGATTAAGCGAACTAAATTAAATGAATTTAAATTACTTCGTTACAATAAACCAGTTAACTGTATGAAATTAAAAGATGATGATTTATTAGTTTCTGTGTTTATTTCAAAATACAACAACATTTTTGTTGCAACTGATACCGGTTATGGTTTATGGTATGATATTGTAGAAATTCCAATTGTAGGACTTAGAACCAGTGGAGTTAAATCAATTAATTTAAAACTAAATGAAAAAGTAGTATCAGTTAATAACTTTGATACAGTTGATTATATATCTTTAATAACTGATAAAAAAACTGGTAAAAGAATTAAACTAAGTGAATTTGAAAAATCAGGCAGAGCAAGACGTGGTCTTATGATTTTAAAAGAAGTTAAAAGTAATCCATATCATGTTCTAAAAACCTTTACAGAACCTAATAATTCTCATTTAATATTAAGAAGTAAGGAAAATAAAATAATTAAATTAACCGAACTTCCTATTCTAGATAGATATTCAGTTGGTAGTGTTATTACCAAAGATAAAATACTAGATGTAAATGTTTTAGTATCTTTAACTAAAAAAGATGAAAAAATAGAAACTAATATAAAAAATACTGTAACTAAACCAAGAATAACTATTAAAGAAATAGATGAAAGATTATTAACAATTGATGATTTTCTTTAAAAATTAATTAAAAAACAAATAAGGGTTTACTTTATTTGTTTTTTTAGTATAATAAAACTATGAAAGAACTTATTAAAAAATATATAAACAAGCAATTAAGTAGTGATTTAAAAGAAAATTTAGAAAATAATTATAGTTTTATGTTAAATTTAATTAGAGAAACTAATGAATCTAAATATTATTTTTCATGTAGTGATACTTTAAAAGAAAACTATGAATTTATTAAAGAATTAGTATTTAGATTTAAAACTAATAAACCTTTTATTTATTATATTTGTAATCTTTATTTTACTAATTGTTCTAATTTAATAAACTATTTTGAACTTCATATAATTCTTACTTTAATTATTGAAAAACCAAGTACTTTGGAAGAAAAAGAGTATTTTGAAGTAGTTAATAATTATTATAATGAGTTTATGGTTAGTTTAAAAGAAGAACTTGAAAGTGAAAATATAAATAATTTAGGTTTTATCTATTTATTTAATCGTTTTAGGGAAAGAAAAGTTATTTTAAATTTTTTTGTTTCTAAATTATTAGAAGAAATATTTTTTAATAATAGTAAATATTCTTTTTTAGAAATAATCAAATTATATAGTGAGAGTGATTTAAAGATTAATAATTTTTTAACTAATTTTATAGCCAATTATGATCTAGATCTTTCTTGGTATATTAAAACTAATTTATATTTACTTGATTCTTTTAAGACTAAATTTGATTGTAAAGGAAATGGTAAAGTTTTAGAATTTAAGGTAAATAAATAGACTTTGTTATTTAAAAATGTTAAAATGTAGTTATAAAAATAAATAAATTATTAATAATAAAAATAGGAGTAAATATGGAAAATAATAAGAAAAAGAAAAGAGTTAGAATTAAAAGTATAGTAGTTTTGGTTCTTGTATTAGTTTTTGTTATCGGTTGTGGTGTTATCTTTTTAAAGAAAGATAGTCTTGTTAATTTTAAAGAACATCTTAAAGTGGGGTATTTGGCAAGTGATAATTATACAATTGATTTATATTCTTATAGTAAGGTAGAGGATAAGGATAATTTAGAATTAGTAAGTAATGTTGTTAGGGGAGAAAAAATTAAGTATTATGAGGATTCTAGTTTAATAGTAGATGAAAAAGAGTATTTAAAGATAAAATATAAAGATAGTACTTATTATGTTTTAAAAAATAGTATTGTAAGTGATATTAAAAATGTTGTTTTAGAAAGTAGTTTATATGTTAGAACTTCTTATAATTTATTAAATGATTTAAATGGTAGTTTAAGTGATTTAGTTAAGAAGGGTAGTAAAGTAGAAATAAAGGGATATAATAAAATATTAGATGATGGGTCAGTTGATTTATATAAGGTTAAAGTAGGAGAGAAAGAAGGATATTTTTATAGTAAGTATTTACTTAAAAGCGAAGAAGAAGCATCTTTAAATTATGATCCTGATGGACTAGGGAAAATTCATGGGTCTAGACCTGATAAATTAGGAGGAGGAAGTGCTGGTACTCTTGATTATTATCCCGTAGAAAAACCTAAATTTGAAGATAATGTGATGCCAGATGAAGTGTATGCTTTATATATAAACGGATCAAAAGGAATAAAAAATAGTATTCAGTCTTATATTGATTTTGCTAAAACTACTAAAATTAATGCTTTTGTAGTTGATATTAAAGATAACTGTGTACCAGCCTATAAAAGTAGTGTTTATGAAAAATATTCACCTACAAATTATAAGTATGCTAATAACACCATAGAAGATTATAAATATGCAATTAATTTATTAAAAGAAAATGGCTTTTATGTAATTGGAAGAATTACAACTTTTAAAGATGATTATTATGCTCTTGATAATAAAGAAAATGCAATTAGTAAGACTGATGGTTCTCTTTTAAAACATGGTGGTTCTTACTGGCCAACTCCATATTCTAGAAGTGTTTGGGAGTTTACTATTAATCTTGCTAAGGATGCAGTTAGTTTATTTGGCTTTAATGAAATCCAATTTGATTATGTAAGATTTCCTGATCGAATTAGTTATATTAAAAATATAGATTTTCATAATACTTATGAAGAAACCAAGGCTGAGGCTATTCAAAGATTTTTAATGTATGCAACTAATGAGTTACATAAAATGAATGTTTATGTTTCGGCTGATGTGTTTGGAGAATCTTCTTGGGGTTATGTTACAGCCTATGGTCAGTATTGGCCAGCTATTTCTAATGTAGTTGATGCAATTAGTGCTATGCCATATGTTGATCACTTTGATAAAAATCCAACTTATTGGAATAATCCATATCAAACTATGTTAAATTGGGGTAAAACGGCGGCATTAAGACAAACTGAAATTAAAACCCCAGCCGTTGTTCGTACTTGGATAACAGCCTATGATACTCCTTATTGGAAACCAACTGTTACTTATAATGGAGAAAAATTAACTGAACAAATTAAAGGATTATATGATGCTACCCTTACTGGTGGTTATATGACTTGGAATAGTGGATCTAATCTTACTAAATATAAAAGTCAAAAGAGTGCTTTTGATAAAAATTATAAATAAGTTATCTAGTAATAGATAATTTTTTTTAAATATGCTATAATTATTTTGGTGATAACGTGACTGAATTAAAACAAATTAAATTAGAAAACTTTAATTATGAAGTAATTGAAAATAAAAATGATTGTTTAAATATCGATGAATTAATAGAAAAATATACTGATTATTTTTATGATTTTGATTATATTTTAGGAGATTATGCTTATAATAAACTTCGTTTAAAGGGATTTTGTATGAAAAATAATCCTCGTTTTAATAAAATAAATGATATTAAAACCAAAGATATTTATTTAAAAGAATTATGTGCTTTTAATTGTAATTATTTTTTAATTAAGAAAAAATAGAAATAAATTGACTTTTTTTCTAAAAATAATGTCAAAATACTTGAAAATATAAATAAATATGATAAAATGATATTAGAAGGTATGGAGGATATTATGGAAGAAAAAAAAGAAATGATGACTTTAACACTTGAAAATGGAACAAAAGAAGAAGTTGAACTTTTATTATCTTTTAAATTTAATGATAACAATAAAGAGTACATTATATATACTAAAAATGAAAAGGATGAAAACGGAAATGTTACAATTTATGTATCTAATGTAACAAGAGTAGGAAACGAAGCAACTTTAAATACTGTTAGTGATGATAATGAATGGGCAAGAATTAAAGATCTTTTAAGAGAACTTTCTAAAAATGAATAAAAGGGGGACTTGCAATGCTAGATAAAATTACAGTAACAAAAGAAATATTACAAAGTGATGCTAAATTAGTAGGAAGAAAACCTGCTAAATTAAGTGCAATGCCTAAATTTAAAGCCAAAACTAAAAGTTTAATGGATAGTGTGGTTGTTAGTAAACCTGTAAACGAAGCACCTAAAACAGTTGCTGAACCAAAGGAGCAACCAGTAAATACCCCAGTAGAACAACCAAAACCACCAGTAGTTGAAACAACACCTGTTAATTTACCAGGGGTTGAAGAGTGTCAAAAACGAATAAATAATGTAGGAGTAACTTTAACAGAACCAGAAGTTAGTAATAAACTTGTTTCAACTCGTAAATTAAGAGCCGCTCCTAGGGTTTCTAAGGTTATGCGTTTTGTTAACGGGAATATTGTTAAGACTAGTTTAAAACAACCAGAACCTGCTCCGGATACAAAAGAAGAACCTAAGGAAACTTTTGATTTTGCTAAATCATTTAATGAAGTAGCAACAGATACTCCTAAACAAGAAGAAAAACCATATAGTTGGCTTAGAAATGAAGAAGCAGTAACAACTAAAAAAGAAGAAAAAGCAGATGATGATACTAATGTTGTAGAATTTCAAACTTTAATGGAACAAAAAGCAACAACTGCTGATTCTCTTGCAACGCAAAGAGAAATACTTATGAATTTAAGAAAAAAAGTTGAAGAAAATAATGCCTTATGTGAGGCTAAAAAACGCGATTTGATTGAAGAAAACATGGCCTTAACCCAAGAATTAAATGATGTTTTGGCTGAAATTAATCAATTAAGCGATACAGTAAGTCAACAAGAGGCTTTCCTTGGTATAAATGAAAATGCTAAAAGTAGATAGTTTAAAATTTTAAACTATCTTTTGTATAAAAAAATATATTATAATCATAATATTAATAAGAAGAAATAAAATACTAATAGGTGAATATGTTAGAAACATTTCTTTTTTTAATAGGCTTTGGTTTATCTATAATAGGATTTATGTATATAATTTTGTATTTAAATTATTTAACTATTGGTTATACATTTCTAGATTACTTAAATTTAATTGCTAAAAGATTTGAATGTTATTTAGCCTTAATTGGAATAATACTAATAATATTTATAATATTTAAAAAGGAGAAAATATGACTTATATATATGATATTGTTTTAAACTTTAATACCTTGTTTTATGAATTTTTTGAATGGGAAGATAAAGATAAAATAACTATAATAAAAAAAATACCAGTTATTAAAGTAGAATCTTCTTTACTAGATGACTTATTTAATAAAAAAATTATTATGACAGATGATTTTCTAACTGAAATAAATTCTAAATGTGAAATAATTGAAAATAAACATATTAAATCTTTAAAATATGCTTGCTTATTTACTGATACATATAGAGTAATTGGAGTATTATTTAATTCTAAATGTGAAATTGTTAAAGTAAGTGATTTATTATTAAGTGATCAAAGTGAAGTATTAAATATTGCTAAAAGAACAAATTTAAAAAATATTTCATATAATATAGTAGGTATTAGAAATAATAATAGTTTTTTAACAAGAAAAGAGATAAAAATAAGAGATTATTTACTAAATGAATTATCTAGTATTAATAATAAAAAGGATTATAATAAATTAGAATATTTATATTTTGAATTTTTTAATAAAATACCAGATAATAATATAGATATTTATAATCAATTAATAGAAGAGATTAAAAACAATATCACGAATTCTCATTTAAAACTTTATAAATTACTAAAACTTATTCATCAGTAAACCTGGTTTGACAAATTAGATATTCTCTGGTAAAATAAATAATCGTCACACAGAAAGAGGTGGAATTATGTTTTATTCAGTAATACAAGCAGAAAGTGCGTGTGAAGAGGAACCGTCCCTGATATTTTCTTTAATTAAAGAAAGTGATACGGAAGTAATAGAAAGTATAATTAGTAAAAGTGATTATGATTTTAATATAGTTGATAAAAATAATAATAATGTTTTAATGTTCCTTTTAAAAAATAAAAATTATGATTTAGTATTAAAGTATATTGATAAAATTGATATAAATCATCAAAATAGTGATGGAGATACAATTATGCATATGCTAGTTACAATTGATTATTCATTAGTTAAAGAAATAATTGAATGTATTCTAAATAAAAATGAGTTTATTCCAAATATTAAAAATAATTTAGGAGAAACTATCTTAGATAAGTCCATTAATAATAATTATTTATATACAACAATTAAAATATTAAGTGATGAAAGATTTAATTCAATTGATATTTATTCATTTAAAAATCTTTATGAAACTTATATTAAAAGTAATAACTATGGTAAGTATTCAAAATTATCTAACTTAGAAACAATTTTAGATAACTTAGAAAATAAAAAACTTTTACCTAGAATGAAAAGGTTAGTTAATTTAATTTATAAAAATCTTGATAGTATAAAAGATGATTTTTATGAACAAAAGACTGAAAAAATAGATAACTTAATTAATACATTTGTTGCAGAATGCCTTAATTAAGTTTTTTTCTGTATAAAATACTTAAAATTTACCATATTATAAATGGAGGAGATTATGAAAAAAATTATAGTTATTGTTTTAATGCTTATAACTTTAACAGGTTGTAATAAATTAATGAATACACCTACTAAAAAAGTTGAAGCAATGTTAAATAATTATGTTACTTTAAATAAAGATGTTTTAGATGATTTAGATAATACTTTGTTAAGTGAAACTATTATGACAAGTGATCAAAAAGAACATTACAAAAAAATATTAAAACGTCAATATCAAAATATGTCTTATGAGATTAAAAATGAAACAATTGATGGTAAGACTGCGGTTGTAGAAGTTGAAATTAAAGTTTATGATTATTATAAAGTTAATCAAGAAACAGAAAATTATTTTAATAATAACCAAAGTGAATTTAAGATGGAAGATGGAACTATTGATATAACTAAATATAATGAGTATAAACTAAATGCTTTGGACAAGGCAAATGATAAAGTAACATATACTCTTAATCTAACTTTAAGTCAAGACAATGGAAACTTTGTTTTAGATGATTTAACAGATACTGAGATAAGTAAAATTCATGGATTATATGCTTATTAGACTAAAAATTGAAAAAAAGTTTTAAAAAAGTTAAAAAATACTTGCAAATTTTTAAAAAAGTCTGTATATTATTAGTAGTTACTGGTTCAAAGTATTGGAGTTCCTCAACCCTTACCTTGAATTAGCGAATAGATAAAGGAGGAAATTATGGCTTTAACAAGAGATGCAAAACAAAAAATTGTTGAAAGTTTTAAAAGAGATGAACATGATACAGGTTCAGTTGAAGTACAAGTTGCTATTTTAACTAATGAAATTAATGCTTTAACAGAACATTTGAAAGTTCATATTCACGATCATCATTCAAGACGTGGGTTATTAAAGAAAGTAGGACAAAGAAAAAGTTTACTAAATTACCTAGCTAAGAAAGATGTAAAAAGATATCGTGAGTTAATTAGTAAATTAGGATTAAGAAAGTAGACACTTATTTTTAGTGTCTTTATTTTTTATTAGATTGGAGTTAGAATGAAGAAAGTATTTGAAAAAGATTTTTACGGAAAGAAGATAGTAGTAGAGTTTGGTGAACTTGCTAAACAAGCAAATGGCGCAGTTTTAGTTCGTTTTAATGATACAGTTGTTTTATCAACAGTTTGTGTTTCTCAAACAGCAAATTTATTGTCTGATTTTTTCCCACTTATGGTAGTATATCAAGAAAAATTATATTCAGTTGGAAAAATTCCTGGGGGATTTATTAAAAGAGAAGGAAGACCAACAGAGGCTGCAACTCTTGCTGCTAGAATGATTGATAGACCAATGCGTCCTTTATTTCCAGAAGATTTTAGAAATGAAGTACAAATAGTTGATACAGTTTTATCAGTTGATCCTGATTCACCACCTGAAATGCCTGCTATGTTTGGTTCAAGTTTAGCAACTTGTATATCACAAGTTCCTTTTGATGGACCAATTGCCGGAGTTAAAGTAGGTCGTGTTAATGGAGAATTTATTATTAATCCAACTGTAAGTGAAGCAGAATTGTCTGACATTGATTTAACAGTTGCTGGAACAATGGATGCAATTAACATGGTTGAGTGCGGAGCTAAGGAAGTATCTGAAAGTGATATGCTAGATGCTTTAATGTTTGGTCACCAAGCAATTAAAAAATTATGTAGTTTTGAAAATGAAATTATTAAAGAAATCGGTTTAGAAAAAATGGATTATCCAAAACTAGTAATTGAAGATGAATTAAGATGTGAAGTAGATAATTTAATTAGAAAAGACCTAGATAAGGCTCTTCGTATTAAAGATAAATTAGAAAAATATGCAGCAATTGATGAAATAAAAGATAATTTAGTTTTAAAATATGAAGAAGAAAATAAAGAATTAGAAAATGATTTATTAAATGAATTAAAAGTAAAAGTAATTCGTATATTTGAAAGTATTGAATATGAATTATTTAGAAACATTACAGTTTTAGAGCGTACTAGATCAGATGGACGTATGATGGATGAAATTAGGCCACTTTCAACTGATATTGATTTATTACCTAGAACTCATGGTAGTGCTTTATTTACAAGAGGTCAAACTCAAAGTTTATCAGTTACAACTCTTGGAGCCTTAGGAGAACATCAAATTTTAGATGGACTTGATATTGAAACTGAAAAGAGATTTATGTTACATTATAATTTTCCAGCATTCTCAGTGGGAGAAACTGGTCGATATGGTTCTCCTGGAAGACGTGAAATAGGTCATGGTGCCTTAGGTGAAAGAGCCTTAGCCCAAGTTATACCAAGTGAAGAAGTATTTCCGTATACAATTAGAGTAGTTTCTGAAATACTTGAAAGTAACGGATCATCAAGTCAAGCCTCAATTTGTGCAGGTTGCATGAGTTTAATGGCAGCAGGTGTTCCAATAAAAGCCCCAGTTGCTGGAATTGCTATGGGTTTAATTACAGCAGGGGACGATTATACAATTTTAACAGATATTCAAGGTATGGAAGATCATTTAGGTGATATGGACTTTAAAGTTGCTGGAACAAGAGATGGAATATGTGCTCTTCAAATGGATATTAAAATAAAAGGAGTTACTAAGGAAATTCTTCAAAATGCACTTGCCCAAGCCAAAAATGCCCGCATGCAAATCCTTGATGTAATGGCAAAGCAAATTGAAAAACCAAGAGAAGAAGTTTCTAAATATGCTCCTAAAACTGTTACTTTCATGATTAATCCAAACAAGATTAAAGATGTAATAGGTAAAGGTGGAGAGATGATTACTAAAATTATTCTTGAAGCAAGTAATGTTACAAGTGTAACCGATATGAATGCTGTTAAAGTTGATCTTGAAGATGATGGTAGAGTTATAATTTATCATACAGATAAAGAAATAATTGAAAAAACTAAGAAAATGATTGAAGAAATAGTAAGAGAACCAGAAGTAGGAAAAATTTACAATGCCAAGGTTGTTAAAATAGAAGAATTTGGTTGTTTTGTTCAAATTTGGCCAGGATGTGAAGGTTTAGTTCATATATCAAGTCTTGCCAAAGAACATGTTAAAAAGACTGAGGATGTTGTAAAACTAGGTGATGAAATTATTGTAAAATGCCTAGGATATGATAAAAAGGGAAGATTAAACTTTTCAAGAAAAGATGCCTTAAATTAATCTTTTCTTCTTGCTAAAATAGCTCAGTTGGTAGAGCAATCCTCTCGTAAGGGATAGGTCGCAGGTTCAAGTCCTGTTTTTAGCACCATTAATAAATTATTCGAACTTATCTAAGTTCGTTTTTTATTAATTAATAAAAAAAGTTTGTAAAGTTATTCCAGTACACTGGAATAACTTTTATATATAACATATTAAAAAATATTAACATGATTAGTATTAGAAAAAATTATAAAGTAAACATAATGATTGTTTATTACTATTTTTTTATAAAGATTTATAGTTGCTAAACTTTAAAGTACATGATATTATTTATACAGTGGGGGAGTAATATGACAATTGAAGAAGCCAGGAATTTTTACATACATGATAATAAATTATATGAATTAAATACTAATCAAGATTTTTTAAATTATTTAGATACTATTACTAAATTAGGATACAATGATTTAGAACTTGTTGAGTTACAAGAGTTGATTAATTATATAGTTAATTGGTATGAAATCAAATATCCAGATAAAGAACTTGCTTATTATAATGGAATAAAAGATTCTAGTTTTTTAGGTATTAAAAGTATATCTAAGGTAATGAATATTAAACAATTATTATATAGATTAACACCAAGACAAGTAGGATTAATTGAAGGTAAATACTATGCAAATGGATCTTACCAAATAAAAGAACATAATAATATTTATAAAACTATAACAGTTATAATTTTAAATAAATTAAAACAAGATAATAATTATTTAGACAATTTACCTCTTTTACTTAAAATAAATTCTAAAACCGGAGAAGTTTTAGAAATGGGTGAATTAGAAGAATATCTAAGTACTAAAAAATTAAATTTAGAACAATTATATCTTATTTTAAAAAATAGATTTAATAATATCTATGACTTATCTAATTTAGAAAAATGTCTAAATAATCATGGATCAAGAAAAGAACTTCGAGATAAAATATTAGAGTTCACTTCACTTAAACTGTTGTATTCTAGAAATACTATTCCTGAATATGGTTATATAAGAGCCAAAAGATTTATAGAAGAATTTAATAAAAAATTAAATCTTATTTTATCAGTAGAAGAAATAGATAAATTAATAAATAGTAATTATAAAATAAAAGTTAAAGTAAAAAATAAAGGTGAATTATGAAATATATAGTTTTATTAAGAGGAATAAATATAAGTGGTAAAAACAAAATAGAAATGTCTAGATTAAAAGAAGAATTATTAAAAATAGATACTTTTAATGTTAAAACTTATTTAAATAGTGGTAATATTATTTTAGATAGTAATAACAAGAAAGATTTTTTAGAAAGTTCTATAACTAAAATGATTAAAGAAAAGTTTAAGTTAGATATACCAGTTTTTATTTTAACAGCAAATGAATTAGATAAAATAATGAAAAACGTTCCAACTTATTTTTGAATAAAAGTGAAAAAATATATTATAATATAATTTTTCTTAAAAATATTACTTATAAAGAAATGTTAAAAGAAATTGGAAAACCTAGTGAATATGATAAAGTTATTAGTTATAAAAATGTTATTTATTGGTCATTTGATTTAAATAATTATCGAAAAAGTAATTGGTGGGTTAAAACTGCTAGTTGTTATGTTAAAGATTATATTACAATTAGAACTTTTAATACTATTAAAAAAATATATTTAGAATCTTTATTATAATCTTAAAAATATGTGTTAAAATATATATGGAGGTATTAAATGAAATCAGTTGTTTATTTTACTAAAATAATAGAACCAAGCAGTTTAATAAAACTTTATAAAAAATTAAATGTTAATTTAACAGGTAATATTGCTATAAAGGTTCATAGTGGGGAAGAAGGTAATCAAAATTATATAAAACCAGAGTTTTATCAAGATTTAGTTAATTATTTAGATGGAGTAGTAGTTGAATGTAATACGGCTTATAAGGGAGAAAGAAATGAAACTAGTAAACATTTAAAATTATTAGAAAGACATGGTTTTAATATTTTTAAAACAGATATATTAGATAGTATAGGTGATTTAGAATTAGAAATTCCAAATGGTTTGGTTATTAAAAAGAATTATGTTGGTAAAAATATAGAAAAATATAATTCATGTTTAGTTTTATCTCATTTTAAAGGTCATCCTATGGGAGGATATGGGGGAGCTTTGAAACAACTTTCAATTGGATTTGCTTCTTCAAATGGAAAAAGTTATATTCACTCAGCCGGTAAGGTTAAAAGTCAAGATGTGTTATGGGATAATATTGCCAGTCAAGATAAGTTTTTAGAAAGTATGGCAGATGCTGCTAGTTCAATTATTAATTATTTTAAAGATAATATTATATATATTAATATTATGAAAAATATTTCCGTTGATTGTGATTGTTGTAGTGTTGCCGAAGATCCTTGTATACCTGATATTGGAATACTTGCATCAACCGATCCAGTTGCTCTTGATAAGGCTTGTCTTGATTTAGTTTATAATTCTAAATTTATGGGAAAAGATCATTTTATTGAAAGAGTTGAATCAAGACATGGTAAACATATTTTAGAGTCAGCATCTAAACTTAATTTAGGTAATTTAGAATACGAATTAGTTGACATTGATAATTAATTAAAATTATTAGAAATTCTAGTAATTTTTTTTCATATTTAGTTCATACTATAAGTGGTGATAAAATGAAAGATAATATAAATAGTTTAGATGAATTAAATAAAGGAGCATGTATGGGGATGGATGCAATTTTATACATCCTTGATAAAGTAGAAGATGAAAAGTTTAAAAAATATTTAGAAGATGATTATCATAAATATAAAACTATTCAAGAAAAAATTAGTAAAATATATCCAAAATATAATGATAAAAAAGAACCTCATAAAACAAGTGGTCTAACTAAGGCTATGACTTTTTATGGAATAGAAATGAAAACTTTAACTGATAAATCTGATTCTAAAATTGCTGAATTACTTTTAAAAGGAACTAATATGGGAATAATAGAAGGAAGAAAAATGTTAAACCATAAAGAAATAAGTGAAGAGGTTCATGATTTAATTCAAAAGTTTGTAACTATGCAAGAAAACAGTGTTGAAACTTTAAAAAAATACTTATAAAAAGAAAAATAAGAAATTAATTTGTAAAAAAATTTTTTTCTTTTTTTTTAGAAAAATTTCTTGGTAAAACGTCTTTTTTTATCCTTAAAAATTAAGCAAATTATTATATTTAGTTAAATAAAAATTTAAAATAATAAATTTAATTAAAAATGTCTATAAAATGTAAATTTACAAAACTTGACATATTTTATTTCTTGTTATATGATGGCTTTATCTTATTCATGAACGGGGGGAAAATATGAAAAAGATTATTTATATTTTATTAATAATGTTGGTTTTATTAACAATTAAAGTAGAAGCAAGTACAAAGCATTTAGAAATAGAATATCAAGATGGAATTTATTACACAAGAAGAATAGATGGTAAATACTCATCTTACTTATTTCCAAAATATTTACTAGGAGGAGAAGTTGTTTATTGTATTGAACCGGGATATGAAATTTATAATTATGATTATACAGAAGATAGTTGGGATAATATTAATTTAGAAAATGAAAAGAAAAAAATGTTATCTTTAATAGGTTATTATGGTTATGAATATAAAAATCATGATGATATTAGATATTTACTTGCAACTCAGGAGTTAATTTGGGAAACTTTAAATGTTAAACAAATAGAATTTTATACTAAACGATATGGTTATGGAGATAAAATAAATGTAGAAGATTATAAAAATGAAATTATAAATCTTATTAATAAACATGATTTAAAACCTAATCTAGATACATCTCTTAAATTATACTTAAACAAAGAAGTTGTTCTTGAAGATAGCAATAAAGTTTTAGATGAATTTGAAGTAATTAATAATAAAGATGTTGTAATAAAAAATAATAAATTAATAATAAAACCAACTAATGACTTAAAAGAAATTATTTTAAGAAAGAAAAGATATGATAATAAGAAAAATATCATGTATTCATCTCTTGATAACAAAAGTCAAAAGTTGGCTAAACTTAGATATATGAATGATGTTGAATTAAAAATCAAAGTAGAAGTATTAAGCGGTGAATTTAGTTTAGAAAAACTTGATTATGATTCTAAATCAAATAAAGTAATAACTAATACTAGTTTAGCAAATGCTAAATATGGAATATATGATATAAACAAGAATTTAATTAAAATAATTACAACAGATGAATTTGGTAAATGTTATTTAAATAACTTAGAAATTGGTACTTATTTATTAAAAGAACTTGAAGCAAGTTTTGGTTATGAATTAGATCCTACTATATATAAATTTGTTATTGATGAGAATAATTTAAAAGTAAATTTAAAGGTCTATGAAAAATTAATTAAAAAACAAGTAAAAGTAGAAAAAATTGATTCTTCAACAAATACTAAAATTAATATTAAAGGAATTAAATTTAAAATTAAAGATTTAACAAGAAATATTTATTTAGATAAAATATATGTAACAAATGAACTAGGAGAATTTGAAACTGAACTTCTTCCTTTGGGAGAATATGAGTTGATTGAGTTAGATCAAATGATACCTGGTTATAGAGTTAATCCAAAACCTTTAAAATTTGAAATAAAAGATAAAAATTTAAATTTAAGGTTTTCTAATGAAAAAATAACGGGATATTTAAAAATAATAAAAGTTAACAAAGTAACAAGTATTCCTTTAAAAGGAGTTAAATTTATAATTTATAATTTAGATGATGAGTTAATTACAGAAGTTATTACTAATGATAACGGAATAATTGAAGTGCCACTTTTATATGGATCTTACTATTTAATTGAAAAAGAAACCTTAGATGGATATGTACTTGATAATAATAAATATTACTTTGAGATAGATAAGGATTTAGAAACCAAGGAAATAGTTCTTACAAATGAAATGATTGAGGTACCACGTACTAGTCTTGATAGAAGTAATATTTTAAAATTTATAAGTATAATAATTTTCTTTTTAGGTTCATCTTTAATTTTTAGATATTATTTTAAACATATATAGTTTAATAATTAAATATAATTTAGTATGCAAGATTTAATTTTAAATATTATGAATTCATATGGCTATTTAGGAGTATTTTTTCTAATTGCTCTTGAAAATATATTTCCTCCTATTCCATCAGAGGTTATCCTTTTATTTGGAGGATTTATGGTAACTTATACTAAGTTAAATATAATTACTATGATTATAGTATCAACACTTGCTTCTAGTGTTGGATCATTTGTTTTATATTTAATAGGAAAATATATAAATATCAAGAAAATGGTAACAAGTAAATTTTTTAAACTAATGAAAATTAAAAATAAAGATATAGACTTAGCAATAAAATGGTTTAATAATAAAGGAAGTCTTACAGTTTTATTTTGTAGATTTATTCCCTTAATTAGAAGTTTAATAAGTATTCCAGCCGGTATTTCTAAAATGCCTATTATTAAATTTTTTACTTATACAACCATTGGCTCATTAATTTGGAATACAGTTTTAATTATCCTTGGTTATGTTTTAGGCGAAAATTATAAATCAGTTTTAAAAATACTTGATACTTATTCATATATTGTTATATTGGTTTTAGTTATAATTTTTATTGTCTTGGTCTATAAATTAATTAAAAAGCATAGAATAAAATATGAAAAAAATATATAATTTATTAAGTAAAATTAATAGTAGTTTTATTGAATTAGCATTTAATCCAACAGTTATTTATGATGAAGAAATAAATGAAAAAGGAAAGATTATTTTAGCAGGAAATCATAAATCAAATTTTGATCCTTTGCTTTTACAATATGCTTTTAAAAGACCTATTCATTTTTTAGCCAAAGAAGAATTATTTAAAAATGTTTTAGCTCCTTTAATGAATTATATTGAAGCAGTTCCAGTTAAAAGAGATGGGAAAGATTTTGATTGTTTAAAGAAATCTATTTCCTATTTAGATAAAGAAGAAGTTCTTGGAATATTTCCAGAAGGAACATTTAATAGAAGTGATAATTTGATTTTACCGTTTAAATTAGGAACAATAATGATTGCTAAACGTAGTAAGAGTAATATTATACCTTTTTCAATAACCGGAGATTATAAATTAATTAAAAATAATTTAAGAATAAACTTTGGTAAAGTTATTAAAACAAATGAAATGTCTTCTCAAAAAATTTTAGAAAAATTAGAAAATGATGTAAAGACTTTAATTTTAAAAAATAGATAAAAATGCACAATGATTGTGCAAAATAGGTGTAAAAAAGTATAAAAATGCACAATATTTTGAAAATATTGTGCATTTTTTCATTTTTTTATATGAATAAAAAAACAATACCAAAAAAATAAAATCATGATATAATAATAAATGATTGAGGTGATCATATGGATCAAAAGAAAATAGGTTCATTAATAAAGAAAATAAGAATAGATAATAATTTAACTCAAAAAGAATTTGCTATTAAATACAATGTTAGTTTTCAAGCAGTTAGTAAATGGGAAAGAGGTTACAATTTACCAGATATTTACTTATTAAAACAAATAGCAGATGATTTTAATATAAATATAAATGAATTACTAGAAGGTAATATCAAAATAGAAAATAAAAATGAAAAAACTAAAAATAAAAAAAGTAAACTTATAATAATTATTTCAAGTATTATAGGACTTATTCTTTTAGCATTTATTATTTTAAAATTAATAAATAAAGATGATTTCAAATTTAAAACTTTATCAAGCAATTGTTCTAACTTTAATATTTCTGGTTCAATTGCTTATAATTCAACTAAATCATTTATTTATATTACTAATATTAAGTATTGTGGTAATGAAATAGATAATACTAATTATAAAAATATATTATGTGTTTTATATGAAAGTCATGGGAATATTAAA
The DNA here is from genome assembly GCA_934119955.1 of uncultured Bacilli bacterium. GTDB lineage: Bacteria > Bacillota_I > Bacilli_A > RF39 > UBA660 > RUG591. The sequence goes on from CAKOSZ010000002.1 coordinate 169,877, forward strand.
ACTGAATTAAGTAAATTTACTTATCAAGAAGAAAAAAAAATAACTTTGGAAGATTTTTTAAAACATGTTGAATTTAAAGTTGATTATTTTTCTAAATCATGTAAGTATTATGAAGAAAATTCTTTATATTTAGAAATTAATGCAACTGATAACAATAATAAAACTACTAATTATAAAATACCACTTAATATGAATGATTGTGATTAATTCAACTTTAAGTTTAGTAATTCAACTTAGTTTTTATTGCATGTTTTAATTAAAAAAATTATAATGTTTTATGGAGGATTTATGAAAAATAAAAATGATCTTATAGCAGCCTTGATTGTACTTTTTATAATAGGTTTATTTAGTTATTCTTATTTAATGGCAAGTAAGGAAACTAATAGTGATGCTAATAAATTTAGTAAGGAGTATAACCTTAGTAGTAATAATAGTTTTGTATATAAAACTGATAAAGAAATAATTAACATTTTAAAACATGGAACAGGTGTCATTTATTTAGGTTTTCCTGAGTGTCCTTGGTGTCAAGAATATGTTAAACATCTAGATGAAGTTGCAAGAAGTGATAAAGTAGAAAAAATTTATTACTTAAACATTTTAGATATAAGAAAAAATAATACCAAGGAGTATCAAGAAATAGTTAGTATCTTAAATGATTACTTAGATTATGACGAAGAAGGAAATAAAAGAATTTATGTTCCATGTACAGTTGCTGTTTTAGATGGTAGTATTGTTGGTTATGATGCAACTACTTCAAATGATACTAAGGGTTATGATACACCTAGTGAGTACTTTAAAAATGAAGACTTACAAGGTTTTAAAGATAAACTTCATAATATGTTTTTAGAAACTGATAAAAAAGTATGTACAACTGATTGTAACAAATAGGAATTTCTTCCTATTTTTATTTACTTTAAACTTTTATTTTGATAAAATAAAAATGAATAGAGGTGTATATGAATAGTAATAATTTAACAATAGATAGTATTATTAATATGCTAAAAACTTATATAAAAACAAATGATTTTTCTTTGATAACGGATAGTTTTAACTATGTTAAATCATTTATTAGTGATACAAATACAATAAACGAATATTTAGAAGTTGCCAGTATTTTAACTACGGTATATGCAGATATTGAAACAATTTCAGCAAGTTTTTTATATAACTTATTAGTTCTTGAAAAAGTAGATGAAAATACTTTAAGAGAAAAATTTGGTCAAGAAATAACTCATCTTATAGTAGGAGCCTATAAATTAGATAAAATTATTTATTCAACAGAAAATGATTATTTAGTAGAATACTATAAAAAAGTAATTGTTGGAATGACAGAAGATGTTAGAGTTATTATGATTAATCTTTCAGTAAGAGTTAAAAATATGCGACATATTAAATCCTTAAAAAAAGAAGCAGCCAAGAAATATGCTAAGGAGTCTCTTGAAATTGTATCTCCAATAGCCCATCACTTAGGAATATATAAAATTAAAAGTGAACTTGAAGATTTAAGTTTGAAAACACTAAAACCTGATGTTTATTTTGATATTGTAGAAAAACTTAATAGTACTAAAAAAGAAAGAGACAAATTAATTAATGATATGACTACAACTGTTAAAAAAATACTTGATGAAAATCATATTAATTATGAAATAAAAGGAAGAAGTAAAAGTATTTATAGTATTTATAATAAACTTGATAAAGGAAGAAAATTTAATGATATCTATGACTTGTTTGCTTTAAGAATTATGGTAGATACTGAAATACTTTGTTATCATGTTCTAGGTCTTATTCATTCAAAATTTAAACCAATTCCTAAACGATTTAAAGATTTTATTGCTATGCCTAAAAGTAATGGGTACCGATCTCTTCATACAACAGTTTTTGGAGTTAATAACACTTTATTTGAAATTCAAATTAGAACTTTTGAAATGAATGAGGTTGCTGAAAATGGACTTGCTGCGCACTGGTCATATAAAGAAAATAAAAGTGCTGCTAATTTATCAAGTACAGATCAAAAACTAGAATTTTTTAAAACAGTAATAGATAACTATCAACAAAAAGCAAGTGATAACAATGCTTACTTAGAATTTAAAGATGAAAAAATGCATGGAAATATCTATGTATTTACTCCTAAGGGTGATGTTATTGAGTTACCAAATGGAGCAACTCCTATTGATTTTGCCTATAAAGTACACACCAAAGTAGGAGATGAAATGGTAGGTGCTATTGTTAATAATAAAATAGTTCCCCTAAACTATGTTTTACAAGACAATGATGTAGTAAGAATTAATACTAGTAAATCAAGTTCTCCTAAATTATCTTGGCTTAAAATTGCTAAACTAAATCAAACTAAAAATAAAATAAAATCATATTTTGTTAAAGAAAGAAAAGATGAAGTAATATCTTTTGGAGAAAACTCTTTATTAAAATATTTGAAAAAGAAAAATGTAAGTCAAGGTGAATTTTTTAAAGAAGAAAATATTTCAAAAATTTTAAAAGAATTAAAATGTAAAGATTTAAAAGAATTATATTTAGATCTTGGAAATAATAAGTTTTCACCTAAAACAGTTTTTGATCTTATTTATCCAAGTAAGACACTAAATATAAAAGAAAAAGAAATAAAATTTAAAAATAATTATGATATTCATGTTGCTGGTATTAATGATATTCATGTAAATATTGCATCTTGTTGTAATCCAATACCAGGTGATGAAATAGTTGGTTTTATTACTAAAAATAAAGGTATAACTATCCATAGAAAAAATTGTCATAATATTAAAAGTGATAGACTTTTGGATGTTAGTTGGGCAAATATTACTAAGAATATGTATCTTACAAGACTTAATATATATACAAATGATAATATAAGTCATTTAACAGATTTAATAGGTAAACTTTCAAGTATTGGAATAACTATTAATAATGCTACTACTTATATAAATGATTTAAAATTTAATTATAAAATATCTTTGTATGTTAAATCAACCATAGATTTAGATAATATAGTTAAGGTTTTATTAAAACAAGATTATATTACTAATATAGAAAGGATTTTATGAAAGTAATAGTACAAAGAGTAAAAGAAGCAAGTGTTAAAGTAGAAAATAAAATAGTTGGTAAAATTGGATATGGTTATATGTTACTTGTATCTTTTACAAAGAAAGATAATTTAGATATAATTAATTATATGGTTAAAAAAATAGTTAATTTAAGAATAATGGATGATGAGAATAAAGTTATGAATAAATCTATTTTAGATATAAAGGGAAGTATTTTAAGTGTTTCTCAGTTTACTTTGTATGCTGATACTAAAAAAGGTAATCGTCCATCATACATTAATGCTTTAAATGGGAATGATGCTATTAAGTTATATGATTTATTTAATCAAGAATTAAGTAAATATGTTTTAGTTGAAACAGGTAAATTTGGGGCAGAAATGGAAGTTTCTTTAATTAATGATGGACCAATTACAATTATTTTAGAGAAGGAGAATGTATGAAAATATTATGTATTGGTCATGCTGCTTATGATATAACTTTAAAAGTTTCGATGTATCCTCTTGAAAATAAAAAAACAAGACTACAAGAAAAAACTATTGAATGTGGGGGAGGTCCAGCAGCAACTGGGGCTTACTTACTTAGTAAATGGGGAGTTGATACTTCTTTTTGTGGGGTAATTGGTTGTGATTATTACGGAGAAAAAATTAAAAATGAATTTAAAATGGTTAAAACTAATCTTGATTATTTAGAAGAAAGAAAAGATATTTTTACAACAACTAGTTATATTCTGGCTAATTCTTCTAATGGATCAAGAACCATTTTAACAAATAAAGATCCAAATAATAAGTTAGTAAATACCAAAATTACTGAGCATTTTGATTATACTTTAATAGATGGAGATGAATACGAAGTATCTCTTGATTATTTAAAGAATAATAAAACTATTTCCATGATTGATGCTGGTAAATGTAACCAGCAAATTATAGAATTATCTAAGTATGTTAATTATTTAGTTTGTTCTAATGATTTTGTAAGAGAATATACTGGTTTAAAACTAGATTATAATGATATTAATTCTATTAAAAAAGTATATGATAAATTAGCAAATGATTTTAAAAATCAAATAATAATTATTACTCTTGAAAATATAGGATCATTTACTAAAATAAATAATGAATATAAATTAGTTCCAGCAATAAAAGTAAAAGCAATTGATTCAACCGGTGCAGGAGATATTTATCACGCTTCTTTATTATATTTTATCAGTCATGGTTATAATTTATTAGATGCAATGGAACTTGCTAATATTGCAAGTGGTATTTCAGTTACAAGAGTAGGTGGAAGATATTCTATTCCAACCTTAGAGGAAGTGATAAATTATGTTAGATAATTTACCAACTCTTGATTTACATGGAGAGTACACAGAATCTGCTATTATCTTGACTGATGAGTTTATAAATGATAATATAATACTTAAAAATGAAAAGATTGTTGTAGTTCATGGATTAGGAGAAGATATTTTAAGAAAGAATATTCATTTATTTTTAAGTCATAACAAAAAAGTAAAAGAATTTAAAAGAGATTTTTTTAATCCAGGAGCAACTATAATAGTCTTAAACATCAAAAAATAGAAAGGAATTAATTAAAATGAATAAGTTAATTATTATCTCAGGTCCAAGTGGAGCTGGGAAAGGAACAGTTGTAAAAGAACTATTAAAAATATATGAAGAAAATCACGATAAAGTATATTTATCAATATCAGCAACAACTAGGGATATAAGAGAAGGAGAAGTTGATGGTGTTAGTTATTACTTTATCAAAGAAGAAGAATTTTTAAAAAAAATTGCAGAAGGAGATTTTCTAGAATACAATAAATATGGAACTGGTAAATACTATGGTACTTTAAAAAGTAAAGTTTTAGAATATTTAAAAACAGGGGATGTTATTTTAGAAATAGATGTAAATGGTTATAAACAAGTAATTAATAACTATAAAGATTCCCTTGGTATTTTTATTACTCCTCCTAGTTTAGAAGAGTTAGAGAATAGACTTAGAGGAAGAGGAACTGAAACTGAGGAAAATATTAAAAAAAGACTTGATACAGCAAGAGGGGAAATGGATAACAAAGATATTTACAAATATGTAGTTGTAAATGAAGATAACAAATCACATGAGGCTGCTATCAAAATATATAATATTATTAAAAATGACTAGGGGTTTATATGTTTAAGGAAAAACTTAAATTAGTTCCTGAATTACCTGGTTCATATCAAATGAAAGATATTAACAACAATATTATTTATGTAGGAAAGGCCAAGAACTTAAAAAGACGTTTAAAAAGTTATTTTACTGGAAAAGTCTTTGGAAAAACTAAAAAATTAGTAAGTGAAATTCATGATTTTGAATATATTGTTACTAAAACTGAACTTGAAAGTTTAATTCTAGAAATTACTTTAATAAAAAAATATAATCCTAAATATAATATTTTATTAAAAGATGATAAAAGTTATCCTTATATAGAATTAACTAAGGATAAATATCCTACTTTAAAAATAGTTAGAAATGTTAATTTAAAGAAAAATAAAAGTAATTTATATGGACCATTTCCAAATGTAGGGGCTGCTAAACGAGTAGTTTATATGTTAAATAGACTTTATCCTTTAAGAAAATGTGAAACTTTAAAAAAAGATTATTGTTTGTATTATCATTTAGGTGAATGTTTAGGTTATTGTAAAAATGAAGTAGATCTTAATAAATTAAACAAAACGGTTGAAGAAATAACTTCGTTTTTAAATGGAGATAGTACACTTATTTTAAAAAAGTTAAATGAAAAAATGTTACAAGCCAGCAATTCTATGAATTTTGAAAAAGCCTTAGAATATAAAAACATGATAGATGATATTAAAATTACTTTAAAAAATCAAACTATCGTTTTAAATAAAGATATTAACTTAGATATATTTAATTACTATGAACATGATTCTTATATAGCAATTCAAGTATTTTTTATAAGATCAGGAACTCTTTTTGAAAGACATCAAAAAATTATAGAAAGTATTAACAAGGATGAAGATGTTATAGAATATATTATTAATTTCTATGAAAGGCATATTTTACCAAAAGAAATCTTAGTTCCAAGTATAATTGATACTAAAATATTAGAAGATTATTTACATATTAAAGTTAGAACTCCTTTAAAAGGAGATTTGAAAAAATTATTAGATCTTGCTTATCAAAATGCCAAAATATACTTAGATACCAAAGAATCAACAATTAAAAACGATGAAGAAAAAAGACTAAATGCTGTTAAATGTTTAGCAAATCTTTTAAATATTAAATCAGCAAAAAGAATAGAAGCCTTTGATAATTCTCATTTATTTGGTACTTTTTATGTTTCAGGAATGGTTGTATTCGAAAACTTCTTACCTCTTAAAAATGAATATCGTAAATATAAAGTTGATACAAGTGTTAAAGATGATTTAAAAGCAATGGAAGAAGTAATTTATAGAAGATACCAAAGAGTACTAGTTGATAATTTAGTACGTCCTGATTTAATAATAGTAGATGGTGGTAAAACTCAAATAGAAGTTACTAAAAATATTTTAGAGGAATTAAATTTAAAAATAGAAATAATAGGTTTAGTTAAAGATGATAATCATAGAACAAGAGCCTTAATTAATTCTAATTTAGAAATAATTGAAATACCTAAAACTAGTGATTTATTTTTATTCTTAGCAAGAATTCAAGAAGAAGTTCATAACTATGCAATTACATATCATAGAACAATTAAAAACAAAGGTGATTTGGCTAGTATGTTAGAAAATGTTCCAGGAATTGGAATTAAAAGAAGAAAAGAATTACTAAAAGAATTTCGTTCTTTAAAAAAAATTAAAGAAGCAAGTATAGAAGAATTAGAAAAATATTTACCTCATGAAGTAGCAGTTAATTTACAAGAATTCTTTAAAAATAATGAAAACTTAGAAAAATAATATCTAAAAGTTTGGACAAAATTCAAACTTTTTTATATTTATTAAAAAGAAAAAAATATTTATAAAAATTAAGATATTTTATTGAAAAAAGGGGAAAAATATTATATACTTAAATAGTAGTAAAACAATAATAGTAAAAGGAGTTTTGTTGTAGGATGAAAAATGTTGATAAAAGAAAAAGTGTCTTATTTTTTTGTGTTTTGGGGTGCTTATTATTAGTTGTCGGTGTATCATGGGGAATATTTAATTATAGTAAGGCTGGTAATAATTCAAGTCTTATTTTAGGTGACATTTATATGTCGTCTAAAAAAAATAATATTATTTTAAATGAATTAGAACCTATGACTCCAAGTGAAGGAATTAATAAAGGGAGTAAATATAGTTTTAGTGTTGAAGGATATAATACAAGCAATAAAGATATTTATTATGGTGTTTATCTAAATTATGGTAGTGAAGAAACAGGTAAAACTAGATTTAAAGATGAAGATTTGATGATGTATTTAACTGAAAATAAAAACGGGGAAACAAGAGCAGTTTATGGGCCAGGTTCAGTTAAAGATTTTAATGATAAAATGATTTATGCTAATACCATAAATGCAGCAACTAAAAAAGAAGAAAAAGTAGAAATTAATTATGAATTAACAGTTTGGTTAAGTGATAATATAATTATAACTGATACAGAAGAAAGTTTTGAAGGAAAAAATGTATATACAACAGATGAGTATGCTAATAGTTATGCAAGTATAGATGTTAAAGTATATGGTGATTTTGAAGAGAAAAACATTAAAAAAGCAAATGAGAATATAACTGCAACAACTATATCAACTAATAAAAATTATGAAATTAAAGATGATATAAAAGATGCAGCAAAAACTGATGAAGATGTAAAAATTGTAATAACAACAGATAAAGAGGCTAAATTATATATAACAAATCTTGATACAGGTATAAAAAAAGAAGAAACTTTAACTTTGAAAAATAATTTATATACCTTTGAAAGAGTTGAAACAGAAAAGGCTAGATATAGTTATTATTTTGAATATTTAGATTCTACAATTAGTCAAATATATTACTATAATATTAATATTCAAAAATATGAAAACGTAAATAAACCAACAAGTGTTTTATGTTCAAATCAAATTTATAATGGGGAAACACAATTAATTACAAGTATAGAAACAAGTAATTATTATACAATTAGTAATAATAAACAAACAGATGTTGGGGAATATCAAGTAGTAGTTAAATTAAAAGATGGATTCAAATGGACTGATGAAACTGAAAATGATGTTACTTTTACATGTCGTATTGAAAAGAAAGATTTAACTATAACTCCAAATGAGTTAAGTAAAGAATATGGAGAAGATGATCCGGTATTAACTTATACGTATACTGGAAATGTAGATGGAGAAACTCCGAAGTTTACTGGAACTCTTCAAAGGGAAACAGGAGAAAAAATAGGAAGTTACTTAATAAATAAAGGAACTCTTGAACTTACTGATAATGGAAAATTTAAGAAAAATAATTACAATTTAGTATTTGCTAAAAAAGATGTTAAATTTACCATTAATGAAAAAATTGTCGAAAATTTAACAATTACTTTGGAATACACCGAAACAACGTATGATGGAACTGAGAAAAAACCAAATGTAATAGTAAAAGATGGGTCTAAAACTTTAACAAGCGGAACAGATTATGATTTAATTTATAAAAATAATATAAATGCCGGAGAAGCAACTATTACAGTTACTTTTAAAGGAAGTTATACAGGAAGCAGTGAAAAGAAATTTACTATTAAGAAAAAGAATACAGCAGTTCCAACAGCAGCAAATTATTGTAATACTTTAACATATAACGGAGTAAGTCAAACATTAACAAAGGCCTCAGGAGAAGGATATACATTTAGTAATACAACAGGAACAGATGCAAAAGACTATATAGTAACCGCAACATTAAAGGCAAATTATGTATGGAGTGATGGAACAAATACTAATAAAACATTTATATGTAGTATTGGTAAAAAAGCAGTAGCAGTAACATGGACAGCAGGAACTTATACTTATAATGGAAGTGATCAAGGACCAACAGCAAGTGCTGCAAGTGGAGTAACAGGAGAAACAATTAATTTAACAAGAACAACAGGTAAAAATGCAGGAAACTATACATCAACAGCAAGTTGTTCATCAGTAACAGGAGGAAATGCAACATGTAATAACTATACATTAAGTTCAAATACAAAAGCATTTACAATAAATAAAGCAACTCCAACATTAACATTAAGTGCAACAAGTGGAAGTGTAAATGCAGGAAGTAGTATAACATTTACAGAAAAAGCAAATCTAGCCGGAAACTTTGGAAACGTATCAGGAACAACAGGAGTAGCAACAGTAAGTCCAGCAAGTTATACAAGTGTAGCAGCAAATACAGCAAAAACTGTAACAGTAACAGGAGTAAGTAATGGTAACAGTACAATAACAGTAACCTTTACTCCAACAGATACAACAAATTATAATACAAAAACAGCAACTTATACTGTAACAGGATATAAAGTAGCAAGTCTTGGAAGTTGTAACACATTAACATATAATGGAACAAGTCAAACATTGGCTGCAAATGGAACAGGTGTAAGTTATACAAATAACTCAGGAACAAATGCAACAAGTTATACAGTAACAGCAACAGTAACAAGTGGATATAGATTTAGCGATAACACAACAAGTAAAACTTTAAGTTGTTCAATCGGTAAAAAAGCAGTAACAGTTAAGGCTGAAAGTAGTAGTAAAACATATGATGGATCAGCATTAACCAAAACAAGTGGTTGTGAAAGTAGTACGGGATTAATAACAAATCATACAGCAACATGTACAAATACAGGAAGTATAACAAATGCTGGAAGTACTACAAATACATTAAGTAGTGTAGTTATTAAAAACGGAACAGCAGATGTAACAAGTAATTATAATATAACTAAACAAAATGGTACTTTAACTGTTAATAAGAAAACAGTAGCAGTAACATGGACAGTTGGAACTTATACTTATAATGGAAGTGATCAAGGACCAACACCAAGTGCTGCAAGT
>CAKOSZ010000003.1 GCA_934119955.1 uncultured Bacilli bacterium
CAGACGATATCATTTTAAAATCAACAAATATTTCACATGAGGAATTAGAAAAAATAAAAAAAGAGTTAATTAACTAATAACAAAAAAACAATTTAGATATTATTCTAAGTTGTTTTTTTTCCTTATTTAATCTTGATTATTATGACAACCTAAGTTATGATAGTGTTATCACGTTTGATAATTTATCAAAAAATGATGAATATAAGGAGAAAATCATGAATGAAGAAATAGAAGAAAATGTAAGAGCCCATGAAAAATATTTGGCTGGACTTTTCCAAGGTATGGAAGAGGGAGAAACTAGGGGCAAATTTGAAACTCAAACTCGTATTGTCAAAAATTTATTAAATAAAAATATGACTGATTTAGAAATTATTGAGATTACTAATCTTAATAAAGATGAATTAGAAAAAATTAAAAAAGAGTTAATTAACTAATGAAAAAGGATTGTAATAATTTGACTTATTATAATCCTTTATTTTTTTTAGTATCTTTAATTTCTTCTGCCATAATAACTGGGGTATTAATTCCTGCTGTTGCTTGATTTGTTAAATGCAGTAATGCAAGTTTTCTATCCAACTCATTATTATATTCCAGTATTCTAGTATTTAAAGCATCACTTAAAATTTTATAATTCATCTCGTTAGAATTATTTAATTTTATACCAGAATTTAAATATTTAGTTAAACGATATACATCTAAATTATCAAGTGATTTAACAGCATCTATAATTAATCTATCATTACCTAATTCTAATAAACTAGCAAGCATTTCACTATTATCGAGTTGTTTTAAATTTTCAAGGAAAACTCCTTTATTATTTATATAAGTATTTATTACATTATTAGTACCTGTACTTGCTACATTAGGCTTTAAAGTTGTATTTAAATTTTGAAATTGTTCAAGAGATGGAATTTCTCCTCTACTTGGAGTAGGACTTATTGGAGGAGAAGAAACTTCTACCTTCTTAGGTTCAACTATTTCCTTATAATCCGGAACAGCAGTCATATAAGTATTATCTATATTATAAATTTTTTCATTTAAATGTTGTAAAAAACCTCCTCCACTTAAAATATCATAAATAGATAAGGAAGCAAGAGAACAAACAGCAGCCGTAAATAAAAACTTTCCTGCTTTTTTAACACATTTTTTAAAAGTTTTAGGTTCTCTTTGATTAAAATCCTCCAAAGAAATTAAAAGTTTTAAGACATCTTTTTTATTCTTATTATCTAAATTTTCAATCAATAATTTTAATTCTTTTATGTTTTCAGGAATTTTGCTATATTCAATTTCAAGTTCATCCATATAACGACAAACTAATTCTATAATTACTTTATCACTTTCATAATTAAATTTTAAATCTTCTTGTATTTTTGCTATTTCTTTTTGATTATCTTCCAAATAATACTCAGCATCCTTTTTTAATATTTCCTTTATTTTTTTATTATTTTTGTAATTCTTTATGTAATTTATTAAAGGACTTATTAAGGTTTTACCAAGTACTATTCCACTTCCAAGAATAAAACCAGAAGCAGTTAAAGTACAAATATTTTCTATTGCAAAAGTTTTATTTAATAATTCTCCTACTACTGGAATATATTTACCAAATGCAGTAAGGCCACCTGATACAGCAGTTGTAAGATATTTAACAACATCTCCAATCCATTTAGTAGAAATCAAATTTTGAAAAGCATTACCAGCAATATATCCACCTATTGTATTTAATGGAGTTGCTAAAATTGCTGGATCAATAGCATTAACCGAGGTTGCTATCCCAAGTCCTGCCGCTGTCGTTTTAACGATAGGCGCTATAACATTTTCCTTAGCCTTAGTTAATAAACTTTTATCAAATCCCTTGATTCTTTCGTCAATATCTATTTTATTTCCAACTTCTACATTTATTTTTTTAACAAGTTCTAATTTATCATTTACTTCTAAATTATAAATAGTATTTCTAATTGATAAATATCCAGTATTTTTAAAAATAATATGTCTTTTTTCTAAAAATTCAATTATTACTTCTTGAACCTTTGAATCAAATCTAGTATCAATTATTTTTTTATTTTTATCAATAGTTATTTCTAATTCTTGTAATATTTTATTTAATTCATTATTTAAAGATATAAGATTAGATTCTTTATTATTTTTATTCATTTTAAAAATAGATGCTCCTAAAATAGCACTTCCAGCCGTTATTTTTGTTCCTACTGTTGGCATTAAACCAATAACAGATGCCCCTGCTAATGATAAAGTCGCTGATTTTGCAATTGGAACAATTACTTTTTTAAAAGTATTAGACATAAATTCAGTAAAAGCATTAGTTGAACCACCTTTTAATTTTTTAAATACCTCATCTATATTTTTATTAATATTATTTGAAATTGCTAAGATATTAGCATAATCTTTATCATTGAGTTCCTTTAAAACTGATTTTACAAATAAATTATAATCTGTAATTGTATCATCAAATTCGAAGTTATAAGTTGATAACATATGTTTTAACATAGATATCTTAGCCTTATCTAAGTTCTTTTCAATATTTTTTATAACTATTTTTTTATTTTTCCTAATATTATCTAAAAAAATAGATTCATTATTTAAAGTAATTGCTTCATTCATTACTATCACCTTCACTTAACTCATTGTATATATTTTCAAGTGTATTCAAACTTTCTAAATATAAAAAGGAATCAAATATATTTTGTTTTTCAATATCTTTTTCATCTAATAGTTTTATTCCTTGCATCAATGTTTCAAAATCATTATCTATCATAAGTCACCTCTAATATAATGATAACATATTTTTAAGCATTAAAAAAGAACTAAAAAGTCCTTTTTAAAAACTTCTATATCTACTTCCAAGAATAATTGCAAGTAAGATATATAAAACTACAATTATTAAGAAACCATTATCACTTCTTGATGGACAAGATGTGATTGTTTCTGTCGTATTTTGACAATTCATAAAACCTCCTTAATTATATATAATTACCAAGTATGATTACTAATAAGATGAAAAGTACTAGAACGATAGCATAAGATGATGTATAATTATTACACATAATTTATTCCTCCTTTTTTATATATTCACATTATTTTATGGCGATTTTTTAATTATGTGAGGGCAAAAATAAGAAATTATGTAAAAAAGAATTGTTTTTTTTATATTAATTTGTTATGATATTTATGTTATTTAAAGGAGGATTTATGAAAAAAACATTAACAATTCTTGTAGTAGTTCTATTAATACTTACAACAGGATGTAGTAAAAATACAAAACTTGAAGGTGGTGAAAAAGATTTAGTTACTTTTAATGATAGTAAACTTAATATATCTACAAATGATTTATATGAAAAATTAAAAGATAAATATGGTATTAACTTTTTAATAGATATGTTAGATGAAAAGATTTTAAATAAAGAATATCCTGATAGTGATAGCATTAATGATTATGTAAATATTCAAGTTAATTCTTTAAAAAATTATTATAAAACTGAAAGCAAATTTTTAGAATACATTAATAATTATGGTTATAAAAATGAAGATGAATTAAAAGAATACTTTAAATTAAATTATAAAAGAAATCTTTCTGTTAAAGATTATCTAAAAACTTTAATAACAGATGATGATATTAATTCTTATTATGAAAATAAAATTACTGGTGATATTGAAGCAAAACATATTTTAATTGAAGTAAAGACAACTGATTCTATGACAGAAGATGAAAAAAGAACTACTAAGGAAGAAGCTTTAAAAAAGGCTAATGAAGCAATTACTAAATTAAATGATGGTAAAACTTTTGATGAAGTTGTTAAAGAATATACTGATGATGATGCTACTAAAAATAATGGTGGTTTAATGGGATTTGTTAATCCTACTAAATTAGATGATGTAACTCGTCAAGAATTAACTAAACTTGAAAATGGAAAATATTCTACTACTCCTGTTGAAACAGAATATGGATATGAAATATTTTTAAGAGTATCTAGTAAAGATAAACCTAAGTTAAAAGAAGTTAAAACTTATATTATTGAAACACTTGCTGATGAAAAATTAACAAAAGATAGTAAATTACAATATAAAGGTTTAGAATATATTCGTGATAAATATGGTTTTAAAATCAATGATGAAGATTTAGAAGTATATTATGAAAATACAATGAATAATTTGTTAAATAGTAAAGAATCTTAATGGTTCTTTTCTTTTATCTATGATAAAATAATATTAAGAAATGGAGGTTTTATGAATATTACATGGAAATATACAAATAAAATAGTTAATGATTTAATAAAAATAAATAACGTTAAAGAAATAGTAGATTTATTAGAATTACCAATTTTCATTGAAGAAGAAATAAAAAAAGAAACATTAGTAAAAAGAGTTCATTATTCTACTAAAATAGAAGGAAATACTCTTAATTTAAATGAAGTAAAAAAGGTCATCGAAAACCAAAATAATGCTCATGAAAGAAATGAAATTGAAGTAAAAAATTATTATAATGCCCTTATATATTTAAATGAAAAAGCAGAAAACAATAATATCATCAATGAAAAATTAATTATGGAAATTCATAATTTAGTTTCAGGCAAACATTTAAATTACAAAGGAAAATACAGAGATGGGCAAAATGTTGTTAGTAATTCAAGTACAGGAACAATTGTCTATATGCCACCAGAAGCGCAAGATGTAGAATCGTTAATTAAAAATATGATAGATAAATTTAATTCTAATGATATGATAGATGTTCCTATTCCAATAAAAGCAGGTATAATTGCCTACGAATTTGTAACAATTCATCCATTTTGGGACGGAAATGGTCGTACTTCAAGATTACTTGCAACGTATATATTAAAAGCAAATGGATATGATTTAAAAGGATTTTACGTCATGGAAGAATTTTATGACAAAAATATAAATGATTATTATAATTCACTTCAAATGGGACTACACCATAATTATTATTTTGGTAGAAATAATGCTGACATTACAAAATGGTTAGAATATTTTATAGGAATAATGAGTACAACTTTTGAAATTGTTGGAAACAAAGTTAAAGAAATATATCAAACTAATAAAAACGAAATTAATATTATCGAAACATTAGACAAACGAGAAAGATGGACTGCCAATTATATATTAACCAACCAAAAGATAAAAGCAAGAGATATTGCTAATCACTTTAAAATTAACGTAGATACGGCAAATAATTGGATAAAAAAATGGTTAGAAAAAGATTTTTTAACACGATATGATAATAAACAAATAAGAAATATTGATTATACACTGACTTCAAAATATTATGATAAATTAAAATAAGCCGAATTTAAGCCGAATTTAAGCCGAATTTAAGCCGATTACTATAAATATTAAAATAACTATCAACTAATATTTGTTGATAGTTATCATTTTATTTAGTACAACTTCCTGTTGTATTAGTTTTGAACCAAACTTCAAATTGACTAATATAAGACTCTGTTCCTATTTCTTCTGCTATTTTCTTTTGAGCATCCATATCATAAGTAATACCATTAGCAGTATAACCAGTTATAGTTTTATCATTATACATAATAGTTATATTACCTTCATTTGATTTACAAACTAGTTTTTCTGATGTTGATGATGTTATTAAAAAAATTATTACTATTAGTATAACTACTCCTAAAAATAAACCACCTATTACAGTTAGAACTTTTTTCACACTACACCTCCTTACCTACCTTAATAATAGTTTAACTTTTTTTTAGAAAAAAAGCAAGAATTTAAGTTATTATTTATTATTAAATAGTCACAAAAAAAGACAGTTTTTTTAATAACTATATATTGAAAAGACTGTCTTTAATTTTATTAAGTTTAATACTATTTTTATTAATTTTATCTTTAATTAATGTTAAATTAAAGGAAATTTTTTAGTTATTTCTAGCACGTGTTGTTTCTCTTGTTTTATAATTTCTTTATTATCTTTATTTTTCAAAACATTTATAATAATATTTGTAATTTCTTCAAAATCTTTTTCTTTTAAACCACGAGTTGTCATAGCAGGAGAACCTATTCTAATACCACTTGCTTTAAATGGAGATAAAGTTTCATTTGGAATAGTATTTTTATTAACTGTTATATGAATTTTATCAAGAAGAGTTTCAGCCTCTTTTCCGGTTACACCAAAGGAATTGTAAACATCTACAAGAATTAAATGATTATCAGTTCCATTTGAAATTAGTTTAATATTATTTTTAAGAAAAATGTTGGCCATTGCTTTGATATTTTTAATTACTTGCTTTTGATAAGTTTTAAATTCTGGTTGCATAGCCTCATAAAAGCATTCAGCCTTAGCAGCTATTACATGCATTAAAGGTCCACCTTGAATACCTGGGAATATTACTTTATCAATTTTTTTAATTATCTCAGGATTATTTGTTAAAATTAAACCTCCTCTTGGTCCTCTTAAAGTTTTATGGGTTGTACTTGTAACAACATCAGCATACAAACATGGATTTTCATGTAAACCTGCTGCAACAAGACCTGCAATATGAGCCATATCAACCATTAAATAAGCACCAACCTTATTACTTATTTCACGGAATTTTTTAAAATCTATTTTTCTTGGATAAGCACTTGCCCCAGCAATAATCATTTTAGGTTTTGTTATAAGTGCTATTTTTTCTATTTCTTCATAATCTAAAACCTCGGTATTGGGATTTAATTTATAATCAACTATTTTATAATCAGTTCCACTAAAATTAAGAGCATAACCATGAGTTAAATGTCCTCCATCAGCAAGATTTAATCCCATTACAGTATCACCATGATTTAAAAGTGCTCGGTAAACTGCCATATTAGCACTACTTCCTGAATGAGGTTGAACATTAGCATATTCGACATTAAATAACTTTTTAGCATATTCAATTGCTTTTAATTCAAATATATCAATATATTCACATCCTCCATAATATCTTTTACCAGGATACCCTTCTGCATATTTATTAGTTAAAATACTTCCTTGTAATTCTCTAACTGCTTTGGAAGCATAATTCTCTGATGCGATTAGTTCTATATTATTTTTTTGTCTTCTTTTTTCTTTTTGCAATGCTTTTTTTAATTCTATATCCATAATTACCATTAATCAATTAAAACATGTATTTTATTGACTTTTATTTTTCACCTCAAATTTATTATATAAAATCTCGAATTAAAAATCTAGATATTTTACAAAAAGTCTTCCTAATTTTAAAAAAATAGGTTATAATATTTTTATAGAATAAAGATAGTAAATTAGAGAATAAAGAGGTGCAAAATGGTAGAATACGATTATAAAAATGATGAAATTGCTAATATTGTTAATAATATGATTATTTATGCTGCAAGTAAAAGAGCCAGTGATATTCACTTTGATCCATGTGAAAAAGGTTTAAAAGTACGTCTTAGAATTGATGGAGTTTTACAAGATCATACCATTGTTCCTTTAGCATATCAAAAGAATTTAACAACTCGTATTAAATTAATATCTGGAATGAACATAACTGAATCAAGACTACCTCAAGATGGTGCGATTAAAGATGTTATTAATGGAATTGATTTGGATATGCGTGTATCTGCATTAAACACTAACTTAGGTGAAAAAATAGTTATTCGTATCTTGGATTATTCAAAAAGTGCCGAAGGCTTAAACTCTCTTGGCTTAACTGAAAATAATCTTGAAAAATTAAAGAAAATGATTGAAGTTCCAAATGGAATAATTCTAGTAACCGGAGCAACTGGTACTGGTAAATCAACAACAGTTTATACCATGCTTCAACATTTAAATAAAGAAGATACTAATATAATTACAGTTGAAGACCCAATAGAAATGAACATAGAAGGAATTAATCAAGTTCAAGTAAATTCTGAAATTGGTCTTACGTTTGGTCGAGTTTTACGTAGTATTTTAAGACAAGACCCAAATATTATTCTAATTGGAGAAATTCGTGACTCTGAAACTGCTCAAATTGCTGTTCGTGCCTCAATTACTGGTCACTTAGTATTTTCAACAATCCATACAAATAATTCACTTTCTACTATTGAACGTTTACTTGATATGGACGTTGAAAGATATCTACTTTCTAGTGCTCTAACTGGTATTATTTCTCAAAAACTTGCAAGAAGATTATGTCCTCATTGTCGTAAACTTCGTCCAACTACTACCTATGAAAAAATAGTTTTTAAAGAAATACTTGGAAAAGATGTAAATGAAATTAATGATGTAAATGGTCATTGTGATAATTGTCGAAATGGCTATTATGGACGTATTGCCATTCATGAAGTTTTAATGCTAAATGATGAAATTAGAAATGCTATAAATGATAAAGACTTACCTCGTGAAAAATTAAAAGAATTAGTTTATACTAAGGATGTAACAACCATGCTTCAAGACGGACTTGAAAAAGTTCTTGCTGGAATTACAACCTTTGAAGAAATATATAAAAATGTTGCTATTGATAATGAACTTGATAATAAATATTCGGAAGACATCTTAAATTCTTCTCCCAAATTTAAATTAGAATCTATTACCAGTGGAACCAGTTTTACTAATTCAACCTTAAATTATAAACAAGAAGATGGTTCTAACCAACCAAAAAATACTAATACCACAAGTCAAACAAATACTAAAAATATGACTTCAAATACTACAAATACTAATAATAAAACAATAAATAATACTTCTTTAAAAAATACTACCCCTACTATTTCTTCAAATACTACCAATACTACAAATAATAAAAATGAAACACTTGATTTAATTTAAGTGTTTTTTATAACTAATTATCAAAGAATAAAGACGAATTAGATGAACCTCTTTGATAATATTTAGGAACATCACCTTGAATTAATTTCATTGCAAGAGGAACAACAACTACCACTTGCATTGTATTAGAATACATTGGTAAAATCATTTTAACATCTACAATTACATGAATATAAACTTCTATTAAAGAATTGTTAATTCCATACTCAGTTACCTCTGTTTTTATATTAGGATTAACAGATGATATTATTTCCATTTTAATAGGTATTTTAGGTCCGATATTGTTTAACATAGTTGTATTGAAAATAATACCACTAGGAATAGAAAAAATACTTTCATTTAAATTATATTTTTTTAAAGTATCATAATCTTTTTTACTGATTAATTCTAAATTATTATAAACTATATCACTTATTTTAGACATTACTCTATTTATAATAACTGGATCAAAGTCTATCATTGTAGTATTATTACTATCTTTTTTTAAGACAAATAAAGAATCTATTTCCAGTTGATTAGTAATCTCTTCAGTTATTGATTTATTAATAACTGTTGTTACTACTTTTTTCATTTCAGCATCTGCATAACTCATATAAGATGGCATTACTTTATTATTAAGTAATACTAAAATAGTAATAGATAATATAATAATTAAAATAATAATTATAAATAACTTTAATACTTTCCTTTTCATAATAAATTATATTAAATGAATTTACAAAATATCTTTTTTTTGATATACTTATTTTAGAATAGAGGTGTTTATGATGCTTGATGTATTAGAAAACTTAAATTTAGACGCATTAAATATAAAAGATTTGGCTTTATTATTAAAAATAGTAACAGAAATAGAACCTAAGGAAGAAGAAATTGAGGTATTAGAATGAAAGATAAAATACAAAACAAAATAATTAATTTTTTAACACCTCTTCATAGTTTATATCCTGAAACTGATTCCATTATAAATGATTTAGAAAATAACAACTTAGATAGTTTAAATGAATTTATTAATAAATATTATAAAGATGATAGTTATAGTCCCGATATTATTAATTTAATTAATGAATTAGTAAATTCTAAAATTATAGATAAGTCTTACCTAGATTATGTTAATGTTTCTCCTAATTATGTATTAACTAAGTTTACTATTTATAATAATATTCTTTGTTTAGGAAGTAAACCTTTAAATGTTACCTTAGATAAATTTTATAATTTAAAAGATAAAAATAATAATTTAGAAAGAATAGAAGTTAATTCTAATTTAGATAATAATGATATTATGGATTTTGATGACGATATTGAAGTGCTAAGAAAAGTAATTTTAAAATCTCAACTTGCATATTTAAATAATGCTAAGGAGTTTATTGATAATTTAGAAAATATGAATGATGAGGATATTTATAATGCCCTACTTAATTTAAATGACATTAGATATATTCAACATTCAATCTCTAATTTAAAAATTGATACTTTAAATAGATTGTTAAGTTATATTAAACAAATTGAAGAAAATAAACATAATTTAATTAATACTTTTATGGAAGAGGCTATTAAAAGAAGTATTCATAAACATAAAAATAATCAAGAAAATTAAGTTTATTTTCTTTTTTTTATTAGTTTTTATTTTTTAAAACTAAATCTAAATCTTTTTCCCCATTACCAGATAAATTAACTATAATAATATCATCTTTTTTTAAAGTTTTAGCAAGTTTTATGGCATAACTTAGAGCATGTGAACTTTCAAGTGCTGGTATTATTCCTTCTTCTTTTACTAATGTTTTAAAAGCAGTAATTGCTTCCTTGTCAGTTATAGTTTTAATTTCTAATCTTTTCGTTTGATATAAATAAGCATGGATTGGGCCTATTCCTGGGTAATCTAGGCCTGCTGATATTGAATAAGCATCATGATTTAGGACATAAGTTTTCATTCCATGAAGTATTCCTATGTTATTTTCTTTAATACTACTAGCATGTTTTATGTTATCTCCTCCAGCTTCGATTCCAATTAACCTTACGTCATCTTTTAAAAATGATTTGAATAAACCAAGGCTATTACTTCCACCCCCACAACAAGCAACAAGAGCCGTTGGTAGTTTTTTTTCTTTTTTAAGAATTTGTTTTTTGGTCTCAAACCCAATTATTTCTTGAAAGTAACTAACAATTTCAGGATAAGGACTAGGTCCAACAGTTGAACCAACTAAGTAATAAGTATCAGGATTTTCACTATAATAAGAAAATGCTTCATCTACGGCTTCTTTTAAAGTTTTAGTTCCTTTATTAACTGCAACTACCTTGCTACCCAACATTTTCATTTTTAAAACATTTCTTTGTTGTCTTTTAATATCCACACTTCCCATGAAAATAGTACATTTCATTTTAAATAAAGCACAGACAGTACTAACAGCAACTCCATGACTTCCTGCTCCGGTTTCGGCTATTATATGAGTTTTTCCCATTTTTCTGGCTAATAATATTTGACCTAGGGCATTATTTATTTTATGACTACCACAAAAATTCATATCTTCTCTTTTTAAATAAATTTTAGCCCCTCCCCCAAATTCAGTTAAATTTTTAGCATAATATAAATTACTAGGTCTTCCTACATATTCTTTTAAATAAGAAAGATATTCTTTTCTAAATTCTATATCTTTTTTAATTTTCTTAAAACTATTTTTTAGTTCTATTAATCTTTCTTTTAGCATGTCATCTACATACATGCCACCAAATTCTCCATACATATTTATTCCTCCTTTTAGTATGAAAAAAAAGTATGCATCAATTTCATACATACTTTTTTATTTAATGTTTAATATTAATTAAATAACGACAAAGAATGTATGAACTAAATCCATACATTAAGCCATGATAAGTTGTAATTGTTTATAGTATTTATATTAAACATATTTCTCCTTATTGGCAGGGATAGTAGGAATCGAACCAACATCTACGGTTTTGGAGACCAGTATTTTACCATTAAACTATATCCCTAGGAATTATTTTGATTTAATCAAAATAATCTATTCTTAAAGCTTTTTTAAACTTAGCCAAATTTTCTTTGGCAACACTTCTTGCTTCTTCTGTTCCTTTTTTTAGAATTTCCATGACACTATCCATATCTTTTTTATATTCTTCTCTTCTTGCCCTAATAGGTGTTAAGAAATCATTTAAAATATTAAATAAGATTTTTTTAATATACATATCTCCTACTCCACCTTTTTGATAAGCCTTTTTAAGTTCATCTAAGCTTTCATAGTCATTACAATATTTTTTAAATAATTCAGCAGTTGCAAAAGCATCTAAATAGATAAATACAACATTACCTTCAACTTTACCTGGATCTGATACTTTTATATGGTTAGGATCTGTATACATACTTCTTACTTTTTCTTTTAATTCTTCTTCACTATCAGATAAATAAATACAATTTCCAAGAGATTTACTCATTTTATTCTTACCATCAGTTCCTGGTAAACGGAAACAATTTTCATTATCTGGTAAAAGTGCCCTACATTCAACTAAGGTACTACCATATAAACTATTAAATTTACGTACAATTTCATTAGTTTGTTCTAGCATTGGTAATTGATCAACTCCAACTGGAATATCAGTTGCTCTAAATAAAGTAATATCCGCAGCCTGACTTACTGGATAACACAAGAACCCTACTGGAATATTATTTCGAAATTCCTTTTGCGTAAGTTCGCTTTTAACAGTTGGATTTCTTTCTAACCTTGCAAGAGTTACTAAATTTAAATAATAAAATGTATATTCAGTTAACTCAGGAATCATTGATTGAATAAAGAAAGTAACTTTCTTTGGATCAAGTCCTACTGCTAAATAATCAAGAATAATTTCTTTGATACTATCTCTTATTTTATCTGGATTATCAAAATTATCTGTTAAGGCTTGACTGTCTGCTATCATAACATACATCTTAGAATAATCCCCTAAACTTTGCATTTCAAGTCTTTTTTTAATTGATCCAACATAATGACCTAAATGAAGTTTACCTGTTGGTCTATCACCTGTTAATATTATTTTTTCCATAACTCACCTCTTAATTTTTGTTAATATAAGTATAACATTTATCCTTATTAAATCAAGTAAAATTTATTCTTTTATTAATTTTTTTGTCTTTTTCAAATCATTTATTAATTCTTCCATAACTTCTTTTTTATGACATGGAAATATTATTATATGAGCATATTCTATATTATCCTCAGTAAATGTTGCTAACTGATATTTTTTACATATTTCATCACTTGGCTTTTCAATTATAAAAATATTTCCTAAATTATTACCTTTTATATATTTAATTTCATTATTTTTTAATAAATTAGTAAAATATATTATATTATTAATATATGCAAATTTATCACATCTATTAAACATTTCATTTATTATTTGATAAGTTGAAAATGCTAAAAAGTCTCTTGAACCAGATAAAGTTGTATCATTTTGACCTATATAATCAATATAATTATCTTTTATATTTTCTTTTACTAATAAAACTCCATTTGTTCTAGGAACTCCTAAATACTTATGCATACTAATTGATATAGAATCTACTGAAAAAGTATTAAAATCTAGTCTTGGACTATTAACTTGATTACTTGGAATACCCCCATATAAAGCAGCATCAACATGAATATAAAATGGTATATTTAAACTAGTTAAAGTTTTTTTAATTAATTCAATGTTATCAATACTACCTGTTTTAGTAGTACCATAAGTTAAAACTATAATTGCTGGACTTTTGTTCTTTTTATAATTTAAAACTATTTTTTCTAGTAAAGAACTAACATCAATTTTTGAATTAATCGTATTAATTTCTTCTTTATTTTGATAATTTGTTTTTAAAATACTGTAATGAGCATCTTTGGAATAATAAAGAATTCCATTGGAATATTTTTTAAAACCAAGATTTATTCCTTGAATATTTCCCTCAGTTCCTCCTGTTGTTATATAACCACTATAATCTATAAGATTTAAATTTTTCTTAAATAAATTTATTATGGCTAACTCATTTTTCTTATTATCCATTAAGTAATTACCAATTTCTTTGGGATCACCACAGTTATTCATATAATATAACTTAGTTTCTAAATATTTCAAGTATCTAGTAAAATAACTAGAATCTACCATGTTAGCAGGATAACCAAACATATAATCATGATTTTCTTTGTTATCTTTTAAGGTTTGTAAGCAAAAATCTAAATACTCATCATCACTTTTTTTAAAACTTAAAATATCACTTTCGTTAAATCCTTTTTTATATAATTCATTATAATCAAGAATACTACCAAGTTTAAACATTATTTTAAAATACACATCAATCATACTCTCTAAGTATTTAATTTTTTCTTTTATATTTAAAAGATCTTTTTCATCTAACTTATTGCTATTTAATTTTAAACTATACTTATTAATTAAATCATAATAATATTTAATTTCATTTATATCCATAACTCTCCCCATTTAAATTATAAAATAATTATTTTAAAAGATAAAATACTTTATTTTTATAATAATTATATTTTTTTATAACTACTTAATGTTATGAATTTAAATAAAAAATAATTCCTGTTATAATTTTATTAAATAAATTGAATTATTTTCAAAAACAAATTTAATTAAATTATTTTTAACTAAATAATTTATATAAGAATTAAATGTTTTTTTATAAAGAAAATAAGTTGTTTTATTAGTTTTTAAAGTTCTATTATCTAAATATTTTAAAAATAAAGAATCTATATCAATTTTTTTATTTATTAAAGATAAAATAATCTTTATGTTTTTATTTATAAATTCTTGATTTAAATCTATTAATTCTAATAAATTAGAAAGTATTCCTATATGACTAGATATAATAGTTTTATCCTTATATTTTTTTAATACATTAAGTGTATTTAAAAATTCATCTATATCATGAATATAAGGAAAGTATTCTAATTCTTTCAAAGAAAAAATACTATCTCCAATAAAGAAATATTTATCATTAATAAGTATTCCTATCATGTCATAAGAGTGTCCTTTTAAATTAATATATTTTAAATTTTTAATACAAGGAAGTTTAGAAGCTTTTATATCTTGATTAGAAAAAAATTCATTTTCTTTTAAAATACTTTCTAAACCAAGCGAGAGTAAATCATTGTTTAAATCATTATTTTCTAATAAAAATCCTTCTAAATTACTAGTTGCTATTTTACAATTAGTTATTTTTTGTAAATAATAATTATATTTAGTATGATCAACATGAGAATGCGTATTAATAATGTATTTTAAATTTAAATTATTATCTTCTAAATATTTAATTACTTGGTCTATTACTTCTTTATTATTACCTGTATCAATTAAATAGGCATTATTATTACTTATGAATAATAAAATATTAGTTCTGCCTTCAAATAATATTAAATTATCATTTAGTTTCATTTTGACTCCTTTTTATATTTCAAATTCATAGATTGTTGTATTAGTAGCATAAAAGGAATTAAAATCAGTTTCTTTGTTATAACCAACAATATTATAATAAAGTGCTTTAATAAAACCACCATGCGTAACAATTAAAATAGTTTTGTTATCATATTGTTTTTTTATTTTCTCTAAAAATATTCTTGCTCTTTCTAAACAAGTTTTAATACTTTCAACATCATTATCACTTGAATTTAAAGCATAATTCCAATATTTATCAAAGAAATCATTATTTACTTTTGTTCCTTCATAATTACCAAATTTTCTTTCTATTAATAATTCATCTATTATAATTTTACTATCAGTAATTATTTTAGCAGTTTCTAAAGCTCTTTTTAAAGGGGAAGAAAGACATATATCTATCTTTAATTTATCAATTTCTAATTTTAATTTTTTACTATCATTTATTCCTTCTTCATTTAAGGGAATATCAGTTATACCTTGAATAATACATTCTTTATTCCAATCAGTTTTACCATGACGAACTATATATAAATTAATCATAAATCACGCATAATCAATTAATAAAAATTTATTTTTTTTATTGATTGATTCCTTTCTATTTAATTTAATTTTTCTTTCTTTATTTTTAAAGCCAATTCA
Source organism: uncultured Bacilli bacterium (assembly GCA_934119955.1). Lineage (GTDB taxonomy): Bacteria > Bacillota_I > Bacilli_A > RF39 > UBA660 > RUG591. The sequence continues at coordinate 15,854 of CAKOSZ010000003.1, forward strand.
AATGCAAATTTTGCTATTAATGATTTAACATCTAATTTTACATTACAACTTAAACTTCTTTCTTCCCACTTAACTGCATCCAAATTATCACAGGCATAGAAAAAAGTAAATAAATCCATGCCCCTATACTTAGTAACGGCTGCTTCGGCTGATGCTTCCATTTCTACACATATACATCCTGCATCTTTAAAATATTTTATTTTGCTTTTAGTTTCTTTATAAATAGCATCTGTTGTCCAAGTATAACCTTCTTTATAGTTAAAATTATATTTTTTTAAAATCTCTTTAAATTCTTTTTTATACTTTTTATTTAATGTAATATATTTTGAAGACTTCATATAATGATAACTTGTCCCTTCATCACGATAAGCCCTGGTAGGAATTAAAATTGTACAATCTTCAATCGTGTTATCTAATACTCCACAACTACCAAAGATAATTATCTTTCTAACTCCATTTGCATACAATTCTTCTATATCAGATGCTATAACAGGAGCACCTACTCCGGCTCCAAAAAAGACAAATTTCTCACCCTTATAATTTAAAAGATAAACACTTCTATTAAAGGAAGCAGTTTTTATATAACCTATTTCTTGACAATTATATTTTTTGGCAATACTATCAACTAATAATTTAGAAAATATTCCAATTGCCACACTGGGAAGTTTTTTACTTCCTTTATAATCATCTTTAAAATGTATTCCTTTTACTTCAATAAAACCTTCTTCTTCATTATACTTTATCATATAATCACCTCTAATCTAAATATTTCTTTTGAAATTCTTCTTTAAAATTACTTGGCAAGCCTAAATAATTTAAATAATTATCAATACTTTTATATTTATCAAAAAATAATTTTAAAGTTTTTAACATATAACTTGGTTTAGAATTACCTATAAATTTAGGTAATTTAGGATTTAATTCATGAAATTTTTCAATATCATCATAAATATAAGAATAGCTTAGAGAATAATCTGCTATTATATCTTTTTCATAACAATTTAAAATTAACATAATTAACATAGTAATAACTCCTGTTCTATCTTTACCACTTGTACAATGATATAAAACATTAGTTTTACTGTTTAAAATAAGTATCAATACTTCTTTTATTTTTTCTCTATCATCAATTATTTCTATATAATTACTTGGAATATCTTTTTCATATTTTTGACATTTATGCCCTTTTAAAGAAATATTATAATAATTAAATTTATTATTACTTAAAATACTTGGTTTACGATTTATTTCATCACTTGTTCTAAAATCAATTATAGTTTTAATATTATTAGTTAGTAAATAATTAATTTCAGTTTCACTCATTTTAAATGGTAAATTACTTCTTATTAAACTCATACTTTTAATTTGTTTATTTTCTTTATTTATGTATCCATCAAGAAGACGCATATTAGATACAAATTCATTTATTATTCTTCGCATAATTACCTCTTTATTATTATTAATGGTATTTCCATTTCTCTATCAGTTATACCAGCATGACTACTTTTCATTACTTCATCACCTTTTTTATCTTTAATACCTTTATTAGATTTAGCAAGAAAGAAAAAATCTCCTAAGGTACTTTTTAATCTTTTATTTTCATTTTCACCTAAATATTTTTCTTCTAGTAATTCTTGTTTAGTTTTTAATATAAAGTCATTTTTAAAGTATTTGTTATATAAATTTATAAATTCTAAAAACTTATTTTTTTTGACATGAAAAGAACAAAACCTTGGTTCAAGAGAAGTTTCATTTTCAAGTAAATCTTGAACATCAGGATAATCTTCTAAGTAATAATATTCTATATCTGTATGACCATGATCAGATGTTATAATTACTAAACTATTTTCTAATTTTTCTATATATTCTTTTGATTTATCATTTAACATTTTAATACAATCTATTACCTCTTTGGTATTATTACCAAACTCATGAAGTAAACTGTCAGGCTCAGTATAATAAGCATAGATATATTTTTTAGTTTTATCACATGAATATTTAACTATTTTCTTAAACATATCATCTATATTGGTATAAGGATTTTCTCCAAATGGAAAAAGTTCTATGGCTTTATATTTCCCTTTTTCATTTATTTCTTCTACTATTGTTTTATATGGCATATAGGTTTTACCGACTGGTATATCACATAAAATATCAGTATCTTTATAAGTATTTTTATATAAAGTTACACTTCTTTTAAGTTCAGGTATATATGTATCCCATCCAAGCCAATTATGTTCTGATGGAAATAATCCTGTTTGCATACTAGTTGTTGAAGCAGTTGTTGTTGCTGGATGAACAGATGTAATTACTTCTTTTAAATTATCTTTAAAATAATCAATATTATTAATATCATCTAATATTTTTTTACCCATTCCATCATATAAAATAACTATTATATTTTGATAATTATCTTTTAAATAATCATCTATTAATTTATTAGTTTCATGAAATGTTTCAAGTTCAAATTCTTTTCTTATCGAATTTGCCACATTTACATTACAATTATTCAAATCACATTTTATTAAATTCATATTGGCTCCTTTTATGACTTTATTATACATGAAAAAAAGGCAAAATAAAAGAACATATTTCTATGCTCTATTTTACTAAAATTTTTGGTTTTGCAACTACATCTACATCAATTATATTTTCAAAATTTTCTTTACTTGCATATCTAACATATAAGAATTTAACCATTGATTTATAAATATTGATAGCATCATTCATTCTATTTTCAGCAATTGCAACAAAAGCTTTTGCTAAATAATTTGTCATTAAATTTGTACAAAATTCAACTCTATTGTTTTCTCTGTATAATCTAACAGCTATTTCTGGACCAACTAAATCATACATAGTTGCCTCACCTTTAGTCTCTGCATCTTCCCTTACTAAATCAATTAATGTTCCTATTTGAGTAAAAAACTTATTATTTTCATTGATATTTAATATATCACATATAGCAGTCATAATATACCATGTAAATGCACTTTCGATAGAACTTAAAGTTCTAGTAGGATGCTTTTCAAAACAACTATATCGTTTTCTTGGATCCTCACTACCACCATATCTTGTACATTCTACTTTAGTAGTACCAGTAAATTTACTATGATGACACCAAGCACATGGTCCACTATTATCTTTTTTACTTGGTTCATCAGGTATATATTCATAATGTACTTTTGCCATAAACTCCATAACCTCCCTTAATTGGCAACTATCGTACCATAAAACTTCATAAATGTCAATTAATAAATTTTCTATGTTAAATAAAGTTGGAAGTTCCCACTAAATTTAAAATGGGAATTTAATCTTAAAAATATATTTTAGCATATGATATACTTTTATTATCTTTTTAAAGACAAGGCAACGCTGGGGAGCGACCTGAGTGTAAAAAGATGCTATACAAAAAAGAAAGATATAAATACGTTATAAATTGTATTATATCTTTTTTCTTTCTTTTTTGGTTGCTTACACGATAAACCCTAGGGTTTGGGGCAAAGCCCCAATATATCTTGTATTTTTTATTAATTAGATATAAAATACTAAATCGTTGGTTTGTTTGTCAATTAAAGGAGTGAAATAATTATGGCAAACTATAAACAATTATCAAAAGAAGATAGAACTACAATTGAACATTTAATAAATGAAGGGAATAATTTTACTAAAATTGGAGATGCAATCAAATATGATAGAACTACTATATCCAAAGAAATAAAAAGAAATCGTTATATAAAAAATGCTCTTTTCTCGCCTTATAGTGAAACAGGAAGAAAAAAAGCACTATCTGGATGTGAAAAATTAAACAAGCCCCCGTATTGTTGTAATAATTGCAAAATTAAAAATTATTGTTCTAAATATCATCTATATTATAATGCAAAAATTGCACAAAATCATTATGAATCAGTTTTGATAGAATCACGAAAAGGTGTTGATATTACCGAAGATGAAATTAACATAATTAACAAAGATATTGTTCCTTTTGTAAAAAATAAAAAGCAAAGTGTTAATCAAATCTTTATTAATCATCCAGATATTCTCTATTTTTCAAAAACAACATTTTATTCATATGTTAATAACGGTGTTATTTCTTTAAAAAATATAGATTTACCTAGAAAAGTTAAATATAAACCAAGAAAGAAAAATCCAAACAAAGAAAACAAAAGAAATATATCTATTTTATTAAATAGAACTTATGAAGACTATGTAATTAAAATAGATAAAGAACCTAAATCAAATATATGGCAATTAGATACAGTTATAGGTTTAAATGATGATTCTAAATGTTTAATGACTTTTTTATTAGTTGAAACTAATTTTATGTTAATACGTCTTTTAGATAAAAAGAACATTAAATGTGTTAATGAGGCTTTCGATAAGATTAGAAATGATTTAGGTATTGATTATTATCAAAAGATAATAAATATTATTTTAACAGATAACGGTACTGAATTTTTTGATCCAACACATATTGAATTTAATTTAAACACTGGTGAAAAATTATGCTATTTATATTATTGTCATCCAAATTCACCAGAAGAGAAACCTGAATTAGAAAAAAATCATGAATATATAAGATACGTTTTACCTAAAAAAACTTCATTTGAAAATCTCACTAATACAGATATTAAACTATTAGAAGATAATATAAATAATATTCCAAGAGAAATATTAGGTGGGCAAACACCTTATAATTTAACAAAAGAAAAATTCCCAGAATTAATAGAAAAAATTAAATCTAGTTACATTATGCCTGATGATGTAACTTTAAACCCAAAAGATATAATATTCCATTAAACTAAGAATTAAACTTTGAAAGTATAGATTAAATTTCTATTCTTTCATTGGCAAACAAGCCATTAAATTATAAATAAATATAAATGTACGGGAACTAAGTCGCGAAAAGATACAGTTTCGTACACTTTTTTGCATGGAATAATTCTTCCATAAGCAGATATATAATATCACATTTTAATAAAATATGCAAAAAAAGATAAATTCTACGGGAATTTAATCCTTAAAATTTACCTTTTTATTTAATGTGGGAACTTTCAATTTAATTCAATTAATAAATTTTCTATTAATCCAATCAATACCTATTATATTAATATGTTCTTTAATAACTAAATAAATAGAATACAATAAATACTCATAATCATCTTGCATCCTTGTAATATTTAAAATACAATCTTCTTTAATATTACCATTTAAAATATCATCATATAAATCAAAGTAATAACTTGGAAAAAGCATTCTAATATAAAAATATATATAATCACTACTTGATAATTTTATTCTTTTAAAATAATTAATTATTTCTAATATATCCATTTTATTTTTAAAAAAACATGATTTAATATACTCAGTTAAATCTCTTATTCTATAATCTACTATTAAATTTAAAGGATTATAAAACTCTTTTTTACTAGTATTATACAAAACTCTTCTATGACATATACTTAAATTATCATTTTTAGTATTTATAAGTTTTAAATAACTAATAGCATTTTCTGCTAACCCAATATAATAATAAATAGAATTATAAATTATCTTATACTTAATTCTTAAATGATTAATTGAATACTCTATATTATCTATTTTACTTGACCACAAATAATACCAATTATCTCTTCTTAATAAATTTAATTTAAATTTCATTCTATTAAATTCTAATATTTTATTAATATCAACAATACTATTATCATTAATATTTAAAAGAACTAAACAATAATAATTATTTTCATAAAATGTTAATATCTCTTGTTTATTATTTAAAATTATTTTATTAATTTTCATATTATTAAATAACATATAATTATTTAAATTATATAAATCATTTATTTCATCTAAATTTCTATCATATTTATAAAAACAAAAAGCATTATTTTTATAAGTAAAATAATAATTATTATTTTTATAACTTATTCTATCTATCATAATATAATAATAATATCTTAGTAAATCAATCAAGTTATCACCTACTTAATTATATTAAAATATTTATTTTTTATTTAAAATTTGTTATACTAATAACGAAAGGAAGTTTTTATGCAAGAAAATGAATTAAATCAAAAAATAGAAACTGTTTTAGATAAATTAAGACCATTTTTAATAAGTGATGGTGGTAATATTAAATTTATTAAAGTAGATAATGGTATTTGTTATTTAAGGTTTTTAGGTCATTGTGCTACTTGTCCTATGATGTTAGTTACTTTAAATGATAGTATTAAAGAAGCATTAATAAATGAAATTGATGAAATAGTTGATGTAAAATTAGTAACAGAAGAAGATTAAAAATCTTTTTTTTGTTGTAATTTTTTGTTATAATGATAAAGGTGATATGATGAGAGAAAAAATTAAGAAAATTATGGTATTTATATGTTTTTATTTTTTATTTTTATATAGTAGTTTAATTTATTTAGTACCTCTTAAATTATTAAATATTAGTTATAATGGGTTAAATGCTAATATTAAAGTATTATTATCAATTACTGCTTCTATAACAATTTCTCTTATAATGATTATAGTTTATAGAAAAAATTTAAAAGTAATGTTTAATGACTATAAAAAAAATTACAAAAATTATTTTGATTTAGGTCTTAAATGTTATTTTGTTGGTTTGCTAATTATGTGTTTAAGTAATACTTTAATTGGAATATTTACCCCCGTTCATGAGGCAAATAATGAAGTACTTGTTCAAAATATGTTAAAAACTACTCCTGTTTTAAGTTTTATAAGTGCATCTTTTTGTGCTCCTTTTCTAGAAGAGATGTTATTTAGAAAAAGTTTAGGTGATATTTTTGATAATAAATATATTAAAATATTTATGTGTGGTTTAGTATTTGGCTTACTTCATGTTGTATTTAGTATGAATTCTTTATATGATTTACTATATATATTCCCATATGGAGCCTTAGGAAGTGCATTTGCTTGTATTTTAACTAAGAAAAACAATATATTTATTCCTATTACTTTTCATATGTTACATAATGGCATTTTAACTTTAATTTCTATTATAGGATATTTATTATGAATTCAAGACTTGAAAAGAATAAAAAGATAACTCATGAAATAGATAGTGAAAAAAGAAAGAAGACAACTAAAATAATTGTTAAAATAATTAGTATAATTTTAGTAACTATCTTTTCTCTTCTATGTTTTTCTATGTTTATAGGAGCCAAATACTTAGTTGTTAAAGAATATAAAATAACTAGTAATAAATTACCAAGTAGTTTTCACGGAATAAAAATAGTTCAGTTTAGTGATTTATTATATCCAAGTTTTAATGAAAAAGATTTAGATAATTTAAAAAATAAAATAAATGAATTAAAACCAGATATTATTGTTTTTACTGGTAATGTTAAAAGATTAGACTACGAACTTACTAAAAATGATATTAGTATTTTATCTAAGTTTTTTAATTCCTTAGAAAGTAGTATAAATAAATATGCAATATATGGAACAAATGATAAAAATTTCTTAGATATCTTAGAAAATAGTTTTACTATCTTAGATAATAGTGAAAATGTTGTTTATAACAAAGAAATAGATAGTATTAAAATAATTGGTTTTAATTCAAATGATGTAAATACTAGTAAAATAAGTGAAGAAAGTAATTATAGTATTTGTTTAATAAATGATCCAGATAATTATGATAAAATAAAAGATAAATGTGATTTAACTCTTGCTGGTAATACCTTAGGAGGAGAAATTAAAATACCTTTTTACAAAGGAATATTAACAAATAATAAATATTATAAAGATTACTATCAAGAATATAATATGTATATATCAAATGGAATTGGCAATAATTATAAAGTTAGATTATTTAATCAGCCAAGTATTAGTTTATATAGATTAAATAAATATTAAAAAAGCAACTTAAAGTAAACTATGAAACTTTAAAAAGTTGTTTTTTTTATTTAAAATATTTAATTATAAAACTAGTTCCAATCCCCACTTTTGATGTAACCGAAATACTTCCTTCATCATGTTCAATAATAGATTTAGCAAGAGATAATCCTATTCCTACACTACTTGAAGTACTATTTTCACATTTATAAAATCTTTCAAAAATATGTTTTAAATCATGTTCACTAATACCTACTCCATTGTCTTTAATCGTAATACTAGTATACAATTTATTATTTTCAACAATTATTTCAATATTTTTATTATTTAAGGAATGCTCCAAAGAGTTTTTTAAAATATTAGTTAAAGCCTCTTCTTCCCAGTTAAAATCTCCTTTAATAAAAGATTGTAAGTCTCCCTTTTTAATAATTTCTATTTCTTTCAAATCAGCAAGAATAGAAACATTTAAAATAACTTTATCAAGTAAATCTGATACTAATATTTTATCTCTTTTAAAAGTAATTGTATTAGCATCAAATCTTGCAAGTTTTAATAAAGAGTTTATTAAAAAATTTAAATTAATTACTATTCTTTTCATATCTTTTACCTTTTCTTTATAATTAGTTTCATCTATATTATCAAGAATTAAAGTAATAGTTGTTAAAGGTGTTTTTATTTGATGAGAAATATCTTCTAAGGATTTTTTTAATAAAACTTTATCTTTTTGATTAATACTTGCTATTTCTTTTAACATAATAGTAGTTTTTAATAATTCATTTTTAAGAAGAGAAAAGCTTGTTTCATCATTACTATCTATTTCTAATTTATAAATACCCATGTTAATATCTTTTAAATAAGTTAAAATATAGTTTAATTCTTTATTAACTTTTCTTAATTTAATTAAATAAATAATAAATAAACTTAAACTTAAAAGAAGAACTAAAACTAAATTAGAAATATTATTATACTTAACTAATTTATTATTATTTAAAACATAACTGTTATCAAGATAAATTCCATATTCACTTAAAATATTATTATTTCCATTACTATTATTTAAAAGTGATACTATTTCTTCCTTAGTAATATTTGGATATTTTTCTAAAATGTTAGCAATCACATTATTTAAAAATAAATTGTTGTTAGTAACATACTTTTGATAAAATAAAAAATTAGAAAAATAAATAAGTAAAATAAAACTTAAAATAATTAAAATATTAGTAATTAAATATTTTTTATTTTTAAATATCCACACGGTATCCTACTCCTTTAATAGTTTTAATTATATCTGTATCTAGTTTTTCTCTTATTCTTTTAATATAAACTGTAATTGTATTATCATAAACATCATTACCTGTTAAATCAAAGATTTTATCGATTATTTTATCTCTTGTTACAACTTTATTTAAGTTAGTAAATAATAAAAGTAGTAATTGGTATTCTAAACTAGTTAAATTAATTTCTTGATTATCTTTTAAAACAAGCATTTTATTTGTATCAATTGTAATATTAGAAACTTTAATTAGTTTATTAACATTTAATATTTTATTAATACGAGCAAGTAATTCACCTGATAAAAATGGTTTAGTAATATAATCATCTATTCCAAGGTTAAAACCATTTACTATATCACTTTCTAAATCTTTGGCTGTTAGAAAAATAGATGGTATTTGATAATTCTTTTTTATTTCTAAAAATAAATCAGTTCCTAAGCCATCTGGTAAGGAAATATCTAAAATAACCAAGGAATAGGTTTTATTTAACTTTTCTAACGCCTCTTTAATAGTTGTTGCATATTCTACTAAATAATTATTATTAGAAAGTAAAGTAGTTAAATTAGAAACTATGTCTAGATTATCTTCAACTAATAATATTTTCATATAAATCACCAAAGTTATAATATCAAATATAAAAATGTTTTACAATAGAAAAAGTAATTCAAATTTAATTAAATTACTTTATGTTTAATCAAGTATTTTTTCTATTTTCATGAAATCAGTACTTGAAGTATCAACTGGAAATCCTCCGGTTATAATAATGATATCATCTTTCGTGCCATTTAATATATTTTTATATTCTTTAATACTTTCTTTTATTATAGTATCGGTATCATTGAAGGTATCAACTAAAACTGGTAATACTCCATAGTTTAGGGTTAAACTTCTTAAAGTGTTTATCTTAGGACTCATACCAAGGATTAAACTTTTTGGTTTAAAATAACTTATTTTTCTAGCTGTATAACCACTTATAGTATTAGCAATTATACATTTACTATTTAAAATAAGATCACTATTAACAACAGAATATGCAATAGTTGAAGTTATATCTTGGGGAACTATTTTAAAAGTTTCTTCTAAGTTTTCTTTATAATCAAAGTCATTTTCAGCCTCTTTAATTATTTTAGATATTACTTCAATACAATCAATTGGATATTCGCCTATTGTTGTTTCATCACATAGAACAAGAGCATCACTTGCATCAAAAACAGCATTATAAATATCAGCAACCTCAGCCCTGGTTGGATTATCAAGAGTTACCATACTTTTTAATAAATCAGTTGCAACTAATCCTATTTTTTGTTGTTTATTGGTACTTTCTAAAATTTTCTTTTGATAATATGGTAGTTTTTCAATTGGTATTTCTTTACCTAAATCTCCTCTTGCTACAATCAACCCATCAACTACTCTTAATATTTCATCTAAATTATCAAAGGCTTTTTCATTTTCTATTTTAGCAATTAAATTAATATGTTCATTATTATTTTCTATTAATAAATCCACTACTTCTAATATATCTTGTTCATCCCTTACATTAGATAAAGCCAAGAAATCTACATCATTATTAATAGCACACATAATACTATCTAAATCTTTACTACTAATAAATGGTAATTTATAAACTGAATTTTTAATAAAAACTGTTTGATTACTTCTAATACTTCCCTCTTTAATAACTTTACCAATAAAATTATCTTCATTTATTTTAATTACTTTTAAAGTACAACTATTACCAAGTATTATTTCATCATTTAAAGAAACTAAATTAGTTAAATTATTATAACTAGTTGACATTTGAGTATTATTGCAAACTACATGATAATTATAAAATCTAACTTCTTTATCTACTCCTAGATTTACTTCTTCTTCTTTAAATTTATCAAGTCGTATAGAAGGACCATCTATATCCAACATAATACCAATTATTTTATTTAATTTTTTTTCAACTTTTCTTATTATTTTTATTAACTCATCAGCATCACTTATACTTGCATGACTCATATTAATTCTAAATACACCTACACCCTTATTAACCATTTTTTCAATTATTTCCATGTTATTTGATGCAGGACCTAAACTAGCAACTATTTTTGTTTTTTTCATATTCTCCTCAATTCAACTTTTCTATTTTAGATACGATTATTTGATAAGTACCATATCTTTTCTCTATTTTACCATATACTTTAATTATATCACCTTTTTCTAAATTAGCATATAATTTATATTCTTCTGGAAACATGGTAAAATCTCTTAACATTTCTTCATCACTTCCGGAAAAGAACATCATTCTATCTCCCTTTTTAGTATTTATTACTCTTATTTTTTCAACTAAAACAATTAAATTAATTCTTTTATTGAAATAGTTTTCTATATCAGTTAAATTAACAATACCAGGATACTTACTTTTATAATTTAAAACAGGATGATTAGAAATATAAAAACCATATAATTCTTTTTCTAAATTTGTTATATAATTATTATCATATTCATCCGTTTCAATTATTTCAGGTTTTAAAACCAAATTAGGATCTATTTCTTTTAATAACATAGCATAGTTTAATAAACTATCTAAATTAGTAATTAAAGTTTTTCTATTATAGTTAAATACATCCAAAGTACCTGATTTAATTAATATTTCTAAATTATTCTTAGTTAAATCATTGTTTTTTATTAGAAAATCATAAATATCTTTATAAGTATCTTCTCGATTATCTATTATTTTAGTTGTTAAACTTTTATTAATTCCTTTAATTATACTAAATGGACAAAGGATACTATCATCTATTATTTTATAATTATTTATACTTAAATTTATATTTGGTTTTAATATTTTAATATCATGTTTTTTTATTTCATACATGTAATTCTTCGTTTTATCAATATCACCTATTACACTATCAAGTAGGGAAACATAGAAATATTTTTTGTAGTTTGCTTTTAAATAAGCCATTTTAAAGGCAATTATTGAGTAAGCAATGCTATGACTTTTATTAAATCCATAGGATGCAAATTCTAAAATTAAATTATATATTTTTAAAACTAAGTCTTCTTGATAACAATTTTTTAAAGCTCCGTTTATAAATTTAGTTTTATAATTTTCAATTAAATCTTTATTTTTTTTAGAAATTGCTCTTCTTAAAATATCGGCATCGGCTAAACTAAAACTTGCCATAGTTCTTGCTATTTGCATGATTTGTTCTTGATATATTATTACGCCATAAGTTGGTTTTAAAATATTTTCTAAACTAGGACTATAATAGTCAATTTTTGCTAAGCCTTCTTTTCTTTTTATAAACATAGGAATATATGAGGCTGAAGCTGGTCTAAAAAGAGCAATTCCGGCTGAAATATCCATGAAATTTGCTGGTTTTAATTCTTTTAAAAATTGTTTCATGCCAGAACTTTCAAATTGAAATATACCATTTGTTTCAGCATTTTGAAATAATTCAATGGTTTTAGAATCAGTTAAAGGAATATCTTTAAAACTTATTTTGTTTTTTTCATGTAAATTGATATTATTAATTATTTCCATGATTGTTGTTAAATTTTTAATACCCAAAAAATCCATTTTCAAAAGACCAAGACTTTCTAAGTAAGATGCTTCATATCCACAAATATATTGATTAGTACCACTATCATATGTTAAAGGAACAATTTCATCAAGACTTTTTTTGCTAATAATAATTCCTGCTGCATGAACTGAGGTATGACGTTTAACTCCTTCTACTTTGATTGATACTTCAATTAGTTTTTTTATTCTGGTATCACTTTTTACTAACATTTGTAACTTTTCACTTGTTGCTAGTATTTCTTTTAAAGGTTCTTTTCTTGAACCAATTATTTTAGATATTTCATCTATTTCAGGAAGGGAAATATTCATAACTCTTCCAATATCTCTAACACATAACTTAGCTTTCATTTCTTGAAAGGTAACAATACCACTAACATGTTTATTACCATATTTATTAGTAACATAATTAATTACTTGATCACGATAAATATCCGGAAAATCTGTATCAATATCTGGCATGGTTACTCTTTCAGGATTTAAAAATCTTTCAAATAATAAATCATATTTAAGGGGATCAATATCGGTTATACCTAAGGTGTAGCTAACAAGAGAACCTGCTGCTGATCCTCTTCCTGGTCCTACTAAAATATTATTTGATTTGGCATATTTAATGTAATCATAAACAATTAAAAAATAATCAGTAAATCCCATTTTTATAATAATATTAAGTTCATAGTTTAATCGTTCTAAGTAAGTGTTTGAGATATTGCCACCTAATCTTTTAGAAAGTCCTTTTAAAGATAAAGTTTTTAAATAAGAAATACTATCCAATTCATTTATTTTAGGTAAATCTAATTTATATTCTGGTAATTTTAAGTTACACATCTTACTAAATTTATAAGTATTTTCTATTAATTTATTAGTTAACTCTTGTTTATAATAACAATTTCTTTTTTCTTCATATTCACTTGTTATTGTTTTATTATCTCTTAAAAGTTCTAGATATTTTAAAGTTTCGTAGTCTCTTTCTTCTTTATAAAGAATTTTTTTAAAGTATATTCCGTTTTCTTTTGTGATATCATTCGGAATAAACTCTGTTTCATATATATGTTCTATTTCAGTCAAAGGGATACAAATTAAATTATCTTTATATTTAAAGTAGTCTTCTTCCTCTAACTCTCTTTCTGTTTTAATAGTATATAACTTTAACAAGTTTTGATAACCTTGATAGTTTTTAGCATATAAAATTCTACTTGTTAAATCTAGTCCTATAATCGGATTTATATTATTTATTTCACATTTTCTAATAAATTCCATGGCTCCAAATAGGTTATCATCACAAATTGCAATGGAATCTAATTTATTATTAAGAGCTATTTCAATTAAGTCATCAACATTTAATAGACTTGATAGAAAAGAATAAGTTGTTTTATTGTAAATTGGTATAAACATAAATCCCTCCTAAGTATAGTATTTCTAAATACAAATTTATTATAACAAAAGATGAAATATTTGTATATGGATGGATATTAAAAAAAATTAGTTTGCGCTAATTTTTTAGATTGTGTTTTAATTAGAAATCTGTTATTTGTTTTGGAATAAGAAGAGTATCGCCTTCTTTTAATAAGGTATTGTCTAAGTTGTTTAGGTTCATTATTTCTTTTACAGAAACTTCATAATTATTGGCAATTTTATATAAGGTATCGCCTTTTCTTACTGTGTAAACATTTGATTCTTTGATTGTTTCATCGGTTGGTATTTGTAATACTTGGTTGATACTTAAAATATTTGATGTTAGATTATTATATTCTTTGATTGCTTCTGGGGTAGTTTTATAAAGTGCTGCTATTTTATATAAGGTATCTCCTGGTTCTACTTTATAGACAACATAATCAGTTTCTGTAATGGTGTTACCTTCTGGAATATATAATTGTTGACCGATTGATAAATTGTTGGTAGTTAAATTATTTAGTTGTTTGATACTGTTGACGGAAACAGAATAAGCATTAGCAATTTTATATAAATTATCTCCTCTTTTTACTGTATAAAGAATTGTACTAGGTGTTTTTTTAGGTATTTTAAGAATTTGACCTATGGTTAGTATAGTTGTTGGTAAATTGTTATATTCTATTAGTTCATTTACGGTTGTTCCTAGTTTGTTTGCTATGGAATATAGAGAATCACCTTTTTCTACTATGTATTCATCTTGATTGGTTGGTTGTTCTTCTTTTGGTAGTATTAAAGTTTGACCTATGCTTAAATTGTTACTTGTCAAGTTATTTAGTGATTTTAAGGCATCAACTGTTGTATTGTAAAGATTGGCAATTTTATATAAAGAGTCACCTTTTTTGACAATGTAAGTGTTACCAGGGACTGGGGATAGTGTTGGTGATACTGTTCCTGGTTTTTTGTATGGAACACCTATATAATTTGAAACTGCTTCAACTACTCCTTCAACATAGTCCAATAAATCATTTTGAAGTTTTACTTGATCTTTTTTGTTATCAATGAAGCCATATTCGATTAAAAGTGCTGTTGTATTTGGAGTTTCACGCATGATGTAATAATAGTCTTTGCTTGGATTTTCTGGTAAAACTCTTTGATAATATTTTCTTTTAATTTGACCTTTGTCGCCTATTGCATCTAGTATCATGGCTGGAAGTGTTGATGAGGTACGAAGTGGATAGACTACCTCAGCGCCTTCCCCACCTCGCATAGGTCAAAATGTAACTATTTTATTTTTAGTCTTGAAAGTGTGAAAAATTGTCACGATTTCGACTTTTAGTAACTAACAATTTTATCTTATATAATCTATTTCTTTTTCTAAATAGTCTTTTTGAAAATCTTCCCACATTTTCTTTTCTCTTTGATATTCACTTTCGTTTACATATCTTGGTTTAATTATAACAGCATATTTATCAGCATAGGTTGAAATAACTTTTCTATGAGAATGCTCAACTATCATTTTCTTAAATAATAAACTTGTTTCGTAGTCTATGTTCATTCTTGGTTTTACTTTTACTCCTACCTGAGTATATAATATTTTCTTTGGTGATATTGGAAATAATATATTACAATTTTTCTTACCCCAGCCTCCGCCAAAATCATACTCATTTTGATTATTATAGTTTAAACAAATTACAGGATCATCACTTGTAGGTAATATCACTTTATCATCTACTGTAATAATTCCCCATTTATGCTTATGCAATATTTTAGAAGTGTTTTCTAATAGATTCTTCATGTTCCATAAATAAAATTGTTTTCCTATAATTGTTTCTGCCTTAAAAATTACATTATTGCCTTCTTCTCCGATATTCGTCATTTTAAACGGAAATAACTCATCTTTATTATTAGAATAATTAGAACGTTCTTTTGTTTTAATAAAATCTTCTTCTTTCATATTTGATATTTCACTCAATACTTCTTGAAAAATTGATTCACATTTTTTACCATAATCCAACGTTTTAATTAAAAAAGCAGGAGAACGAACAATATGACAAGCAACAAAATCAATTAAACAATGCCATTCATCAACAGTTATTTTTTCGTCATTTATAGCATGTTCTAATGATTGTTTTGCTGGAGTTTCATATCTATCTCTAAACCACTGTTCAATATCATCTACTTCAATTCTGTTTTTTAATCTAACAAACATACTATCGTAACTTCCAACGCTTTTTATTGATTTAGATTTCCACATGGGACATTTTTCATTTGGAACTAATAATTCATATACTAAAACTTTATTATCATCATTTTTCCATGCATCTAAATACATTTGCGATAAATAATGATTGTTTCTACTTACTTTTTTATCCATAAACCACACCTACTGTTTAAGTCTGCAGTGATTACTGCAGATCTCTGCAGAATTCGCTGCAGTATATATTTTGCCCAACCCGTTACACTTTGTAACGGTTTAAATACATCATTTTAAAACTCTTCACTTAATAGAAAATCAATTAAATTTAGATGAATAATTCCATCACGAGATAAATCTATTTTATCAAGAGAAATAACATATTTTGGATAATTATCTTCAATAGACTTATATGCTCCAAATTCTCTTTCTATGGTATTATCATGGCCTTCCATTTCATAAGTTACTTGAATGTATTTAATGTTTCCATCTTTCTTTGCTAAAAAGTCAACTTCACCATTTTTAGTTTTACCAATATATACTTCGTAGTTTCTGTTTATTAACTCATTATAAACAATATTTTCTAATACAACGTAACTTTTAAATTCTGGATTATTATTTTTAATTTGAGCAATTCCTAAATCAGTAGCATAATACTTATTTAATGTTTTTAATACACCTTTACCAGCAATATCATATCTATATACCTTTTTAAGTATTAATGCCTTACATAAAGCATCTATATAATTATAAAGTGTTTCGTTAGATATTTTCTTATTTTCTTTATCTAAATATTTTATAATGTTATCAGCAGAAAATTCACGTCCAGCAGTTTCAATTAAATATTGTAATATCATATCAAATAAAACTGTATCCTTTAAATTTAATCTTTTTACAACATCTCTTAAAATAATAGAATCATATACACTATGAAGATAATTTTTTATATCTATCTCATTTGTAAATTCACATCTATTAGGAAGTCCTCCCCATTTAGCGTAGTCCCAAAAAGTATTTAAGTCATTTCCATCTTTTTTTGTTAAAGAAACATATTCCTTATAAGATAATGGATTAATATTAAATAAAACGTATCTACCTGATAAAACTGATGATAACTCATCAGATAACATTTTACTATTAGAACCAGTTAAAAATATACTTATGTTTTTTATTGAAGCACGTAATGAATTAACAACTTTTTCAAAATTATCCACGTTCTGAATTTCATCTAAAAATAAATAATATATTTTATTATCTTTAATTTTATCTTTTATATATTTGTTTAGTTTTTTATAATCTAATAAATCTTCAAATTCTATAAATTCAAAATTAATAAATATAATATGTTCTTCATCTATTTTTCTTTTATCTTTTAATTCCTCTATTATTTGATTTAAAATAACTGATTTTCCGCATCTTCTTATACCAACCAATATTTTAATTAAATCTGAATCATAGAACCCTCTAATTTTAGATAAATAATCTTCTCTTAAAAGCATATAAATCACCTCTATATACATTATATATCATTTTGGTATTTTTGTAAAGTTATTACGTTCAATCGTAATAACTTTTTATTTTTTTAAATTATTACGTCCTATTATAATGTACTAAAAATTAAAATATATTATTTTTTAACTTTGTCGCCACTTGCGACAAAGTTAGTTTTATTTAAAGTATTAATAAATGAAACAATAATAATTATTTCTTCAGATTTTAAATTATAAACTTCTCCCCAAAACGGGTAGAAGTCTTTCATAACTTTTGAACAAGTTGACCGAAAGTATAATTATCCTACTTCCATCCAAGTTGGTGGGAAGTTATAGTACGATTGTGCTAACTTTGGTTCAACTTGGACGGAAGTTAATTAATCATTCATATTAGTAACTTGTGCTCAAGTTGGTCACAAGTTTGTTATAATAATTGTATTCAATAATTGTACACATAATTTTTTTGTGTTTTCGCCTCTATATGTACGAAGTTAGTAATAAACTAACTTCAATTAATCAATATCATTTAATAAACTGAATTTATAAAATATTTCAATGTTTCTATCTTTATCAATTACAATTTTATCAATAATAGATTGTAGTAATTCTCTACTTGGATTATCAAGATTTATTAATTTCTTAATTTTATCTTCATAATTTTTCATTTCTTTTGATGACTCTTTTTTCTTTTTATCTACTGTTTGTAGTTCTTCTATTCTAGATTTAGATTGATTTAGTAATATTTCTGTTTCTCTTGATAATCTTTTATAAGTATCCTCTGAAATATTACCTTTAAATTTATCATCATATATCATATCAATTTTAGCATTGTATTCTTTAATTTTTTTATTCAAAAAATTAATTTCTTCTGTTGTGCTTTCTTTAGAAGTATTTTTATCATTTATAAATCGTGCTAATGATTTAACGTCAATCTCATCTAAATATTTCTTACAAGTACTTTTAATAGTACTTAGTAATGCTTCTTCTAATTTATCATAAGGCATAAAATGTGGATAACATAAATGTCTTCTTGGATCCCTTGAATATTTATTACAATTAACAGTCCAATAATCATGATTTTTTCGGTAAGCAACCGTTAAAGTATTGCCACATTCCTGACAATAAATAAGATTTTCAAATAATCTTTTTTCTCTATCAGTTTGTGTTTTCTGCTTTCTTTTAACATTACTTTGAACTTTATTAAAAACTTCTTTACTAACTAATGGTTCATGAGTATTCTCTACAATTATCCATGCTTCTTTATTAAGAGCAACTTTCTTTTGAGATTTATATGATAATTTAGTTTGTACATTTTGCACCATATCACCTGTGTACATTTGATTTTTTAGTATTTTCTTTACTGATGAAACAGTCCATATAGGATTAAATTTTTGTTTTGAACCTTCTTTCTTTTTGTATAAACTTGGTGTTGGATATTTACAATCATTGAGATAACTTGCAATATCACTTACACTTACACCATTATTTGCCATTTCAAATATCTTTTTAACAATAAAGGCAGTATCAGGATTAGGTAATAAATGCCCTTTATCTTCTGGATCTCTCATATAGCCAAAGCTAGGCTCACTTCCAATAAATTTTCCATCTTCTTTCTTATTCCTTAGAATAGAACGTATCTTTTTAGAATTATCTCTACTTGTCATATCATTAAATACTGATTTAAAAGGTATCATTTCATTACCAACATTATTTAAAAAAGTATCTACTTGATCAAGTACAGCAATATATCTAACTTTTTTTAAAAGAAAATACTCATCTACATAATAACCACAAGTAACATAATTTCTACCAAGTCTAGATAAATCTTTTGTTATAACACAGTTTATTCTACCATTTTCAATATCTTCAAGTAATCTTTTAAATCCAGGTCTATCAAAATTAGTACCAGTAAATCCATCATCAATATATTCATCGACAAAGGTAAATTCATTTTGTTTTACAAAACTCATTAATAAATTTCTTTGATTAATAATACTTTCACTTTCTGATTCATAACTTTTATCAGAATCTGCTTCAGATAATCTTATATATAATCCTACTCTATAGTAACTAGGGTGTTGTAATATAGTGTTATACACGGCTTCTACTCCTTTCTTTTGTATAACATTTAAAGCCTGATTTGAGTCTACCATTAAAATAGACATATAACAAATCTACGATTTTATTAAAACACATTTTATATATCCAATTATCAAATCATTAATAGTAGAATTATCATCTTTTTTAAAGGTTTCTTTAATATTAAACATATTTCACCTCTTAAAAAATTCTATGATAATTTTTCCCATAATATTTTCATTCCTCCTCTTTTTTAAATTCTTCTAATAATTTATTCAGTTCTTCAAGTTCTTCTTCAGCTGGTGTTTCACTTTTTATTAGTTTTCCATTCCAATATTCATTACCAAACTCATCTTTGTAATATATTTTATTTATATTACTTTTATTATATTGTTTAAAGTTTGATTGAATACTAGAATTAAAGTTTTCTTTAATACACTGTATCTTATTCTTTAATACATGGTCAAGTGTAATTGTACGTTTAGAATTATTAGCACTATCTTTTTCATATTTCAAATTAATATAATTTAAAGAGGCGAGATGATTAATACTTTTAGATATTGTTTGTTTACTATATCCATGAATATTCATAAAGTAACTATTTGTAGCCCAACAATATCCTTTATTCTTACACAAAGAAATTATGTGCAGTAATAATAACTTTTCTAAAGATGATATTCTACTATCACTTAATACCGATATTGGTATAATTGGATTTATAAATTGTTCCATAGTATCCATTCTATAGAATCATACATAAAATATATCTTTATAAAAGTGCACTTTTACATACTACTTCTCCTAGGTGTTTTCATCTTACATCAAATAAAAATAAAAGAATATTGTACAAAAAAGAAAAAAAGAGTACAAACTGTACTCCCATTAAAGATTATTGCTTGATTTTAGTTATTGTTGAATAAACACTTTTAGTAGTTCTAGTTATTGCTGTATAATAATTTTTTCGACCAATTGTGCTACCGATTATAACAATATCATTATATATTGTGCTCCCTTTGGCGCTCTTAATTGTGTCTTTAGGTCCCTTCCAATTATCAATTATAACTTTGTTTTTACCAGAATTAACACTATATAATAATGTTTTAATACCATCATCATATTTAATAGCTTCATCAAAAGGAATTTCTTTAAACTCACTTATATTTGAATTTCCATAAATATCAATATTTAAGTTATCTCTTATCCATTTACAATTATTTTCTGTGCATCTAAAACTTTCATTCTTTGTATCAGTAGGAGTTAAACTTTCAAACCAATTTCCTCCACCATTAATATTTTGATTATCATCACCTAAAACAATTAATTTAACTTTTGAATTGTATAGTGCCTCTGCAAACTTTTCCCTATAGTTTTTTAAATCTTGTGCTTCGTCAATTATTATAAAATCAAATCTTTTACTTAGTAATTCTACTATTTGAAATGAATAGTTATTTATTAAGTATTCAGATAAATTGCTTCTAAATTCATGCGTTAATCTTAATTCATCCTCACTAAAAATATACTTTAAAAAACCTATATTATTTTTTGAAGTCATATTATGTAAATTACTATTATTAATATTAATATCTATATCTAATTTTTTTGTTCTATTATATATGTTACCATCTTTATCAATTTTAATATTTGCTATTCCTTTTAAATGATCAGGTAAAGTATTAGAATCTATATACTTTATTTTAGAACCAGATGCAATTATAGGTATAAGTGATGTAAATTTTGGAATTATAAAACTTGTAAATAGTGAATCGATAGTTCTACTTAAATATCCTTTATTACTTATTTCTTCAACAACACTGTTTGTAAATGCTAGATATAAACCATTACCTTGCTCTTTTAATATTTTTTCAGATAATGTAGTTTTTCCACCACCTGCAACAAACTTAATTACCTCCGAATTCATCTTTGATTTCCTTTATTATATGCCACTCGGATATATTAACTTTATCCTCAATCAATTTTTCTGCTATTTCTGTCTTTCTATTCTTTTTAGCAATATAAATTTCATTATGCTGTTTATGCTGTTTTAAAAAATCTTTATAATTTTCTAGATAACCATTATTATATAAATCTGTTTCTAACGTATTATCTACTTCAAGTAATTTTATTTTATTTTCACCACATAATTGCTTTAAATTATTAAATCTTTCTGAAGATTGCAATGTTTCTGATAATGATTTGTCATTATCACTTACTACAATTACTTTCTTATTCAAAAAAACAGCCAATTCTATATATGGTTCAAACATAATACCAGCAACATTTACAACAGTCCAATTATAATTATTTTCATAAAGATAATTATTTAATAATAGTTCTTCCGTATATCCTTCAACTAATATTATATTATCTGCTAACATCAATTCACTTCTACCAGGATGTAAAAACACATTTAATTTTTTTCTATTTTTTTCGCTTATATTACTAAATCTTTTACCAGAAATATCGATTAGTTCTTCCATCTTTAATTCGTTTATTACTACAGGTGAATGAGTTGTTCCAATTATTATTGTATTATTTATTTTTCTTAATTCTCGTATAAGAGTTCTAATTAATGATGGATGAAGATGATTTTCTATTTCGTCTATTAAAATTATATTATAGTTCTCATTTAAAGTATTTAAAATTATATTAGCAATACTTTTATATCCCGAACCTATTTTATAATTATGTTCTTTATCACCATCAACTATATAAACTTTTTCATCTGATATTTTTGGTTCAGATAATTCTATATCAAGATTTTGATTGAATTTTTTACAAAAATTTTGAAATTCTTCCTTTTTAGTTTTAATTTCTTCCTTTATGGCATTTTTTGAATCTTTTTTTAAATCTCTATATTTTTCTTCTGAATTAATAAACTTTGAAATGCCAGTAACTAAGCCATCAGTATAAATATCCTCTATTCTTGCAAGAGGAATCATAAAAATATTTGGAAGATTCAAATCATTTCTTAGTATTTCAAAATCAATCGAACTTCCATCTAAATGACTTACATCTCTTAAATATCTTCCATTTTGTGTTCTTTTTACTAGTACATTAAAACCACATTTTGTTTTTCCATTCTCATCAAAAGAATTAAGACTTGGAATTGAGTTTTCTTCTAATTCAATTTTTATGTTAATCGGATTTGTATCATCACTGTTTTTAAAATCACTTTTACTTATTTTAAAATAGTCATTGGTAATTGTCGAAAATGCTAATCTAATTCCATCTAACAAATTAGTTTTTCCAGAATTATTATTTCCAAATATTATATTTAATTTCTCATCAAATAGAAACTTTTGATTCAAATTTCTATAATTACTAAATTCAATACTTTTTATCATAATCTACTCCAAAATTTAATAATAGAAACTATAATCCTGATTTTCTTCTATTACATTCTCTACATAGCATTTGGCAATTCTGAGAATTTGTTTTTCCACCATCATGCCATGGTGTTATATGATCTGCTTCCATTTCTTCAATTTCAAAATGTTCCTTACAATTACTGCAAATTCCTTTTTGTTTTTCATATGCTTCACGTTTTTGATTATCAGTAAATGTCCTAATATTTAAGTATTTTTCTTTGCCAGTAATTAAATATAAATATATTCCTTTTTTATTAGTTACATCATCATCCATCATTAAAGTAGTTATTTCAATTTCTAATTTTTCAGAATTATATGATTGATATTTGTATTCATTATAAAGAATGCCCCAATCAATTCCTTTCATTTCTTTCCTATATTTAGGAAATAATCTATTTACCCAATCAATCACTGACTGATAGTACATCCATAATTCGTTAGCATCAGTATCGTGTTGATGTGCTGACATATAGCTTTCAATTGTGTTATTGTTTTTTGCCGTAATCCATTTTAAAACTGTTTCTAAGTATTCCTGTCTAATTGTTGAACCATTCATTAATTTTTCACCAATTTGATAAGCAGGACATCCAGTTTTACTAAAATGCCTTTTTGCATCAATTAACCATTCACCTGTATAGATAGCATTTCTTAATTCTTGATCAGTTAATTTTTCTCCTGCAATATTTATAATTTTAAACCAGTCTTGAATTTCTTTATCGTTTCCCTTGCAAAAATATATTAATAGTTTATAGTCTAAAATATGATCTTGTTCAACTTTGGTTAAATTATGAAACGCTCTATCGTTGATTGAATAACTACCATCAATATATTCACAAATACTAATGGTTCTTTGTTGTCCGTCTAATACTTCATAACCACCATCTTCATTACATATCCAGTACATAACATTCAGTGGAAAATTGTTATTAATACTATTAATAACATCCTTTTGTTGTTTGTCATTATATACAAACTCTCTTTGAAATTTAGGTCTAATATTTAGTTTACTACCATAACCAACGACACCATTTTCCTCATCATTAACATAGCCATTGTAAACGTCTCTAACTAGTATTTCTTTTAATTTAATTTCCATTATCATTCACCTCTAAATCATTTCTTTGAATAACTACCCTAAAGTACATAGATTTGCCATTAACATCTGTAGCTTCAAGATGATGTTTTTGTATATATTCATTTGTTCCACAAGCATCATAAAGTGCATATCTATGTAAGCCATCTATTATTTTAAATTGCATTGGATTATACTTATCTAAAAAAGTTATAGGCACACCCATATAATCATAATAATCTACTGGTATATCAGAATATTTATTAATATTTATTGCATTATAATTATCATATTTTGGGTATTCTTCCGGATTATATTTCTTATATAATATTAATTTTTCTGTATGTTTCTTTACTGGTAAATTTGTAAACCAGCACGAAGTTGCTACTCTTACCATTTTCTTTCCGTCAACTATTTTATGAAACTTTTCTGTATCATCTGGAACAAAAAAGTACATTCCAACATTAAAATTTGTATACCCTGTTCTTATGTTGTCATCTTTAAATAGTTTAAAAATTTCTTGATATGATAATGCATTTGTATTTCCCATTATAATAAATTTCTTATCATATTCATATAATTGAGACACATATTCTCTAAACATGCTGAATGGTGGATTTGTTACAACAATATCACTTTCCTTGAGTAATTCAATGCATTCGTAACTTCTAAAATCCCCATCGCCTTCAAGTAGTGTTAAAGTATTCTTTTTATTTTTAATAAGGTATTCAACATCAGATAAATCAATTGCCCCATCTCCATTACTATCTATTACTTCAGTTATTTCAAGTTTATAAGGTTTTTTTGCATCTTCTTTTTTTATAACTAATCCATTCACATCAAATAGAGAAAGCTGTTTAGTAATTATTGGAGAACCAGAGTAACATGTAGTAATTAATTTCTTTAACCCAAAAAAATTAAAGTTCATAGCAAAATATTTAAAAAAATTAGATTCATATGGATCATCGCAATTGCAAAAGACTATTTTATCTTTAAACTCATTTCTATAATTTTTTAATTCCTTTTCTATATCAGAAAGTTGAGTATAAAACTCATCATTCTTTGCTTTATTAGCTTTTCTTAGTTCCTTGTTTTTATTAGCCACACTATCACTTCCTACTTACTAAAATTTTCTCTAATTTATGCTCTAATTGATATAAAGTATTTCCACTAGATACATCTCCACCTAAATCTTCAAGTGCTGAATATAAAATTTGACGTTTTGATGGATTTGAATTATTAGGAACTTCATTATCTGTATCTTTTTCATATATACCCAAAGTTCCGTCTTCATTTGTTTTAGAATAATAATCTTTTCCTGTTAAACTTGAATGAAAATTTATATTTTTAAAATGATGTCTATTTTTTGATAATAATAATGCTTCTTCCCTATCTTCTATTTCTTCATTTGTTTCTTTCCATAAATGAAGTCTATTAGTTGTTCCATTTATTTCAGCCATACTTTCAAATGCAGAATACATTTCTTCTGGGCTCATATGATAAAATTCTCTGACTCTAATTTTATCTCCTATTTTTTCTTTACTTCTAAGTTCTGGATTTATAGTATCTATAAACTTGTGTAATTTTATATCAGTTAATCTCTCAGTTACATCAAAAGTAGCATAAATATGAAATGAAAAAGGAACAGCCTCAGAATTATTTAATTGTTTTACTCTTGCTTCAACATCGTCAGCATATCCAATTTTGATATACTCTTGAAATGATGGATTAGTTAATATATAAATTACTCCACATTTTTCTTTCATACTCTCTCACTCCTAAAGTTTTAAATCAATATTATTATAACATATAATTCGACAAATTTTTAATTTTGGCAATGAAATACTTACAAATTTTTAAAATAGGGCTTGGGAGTAATCCCACAAAAGAATTTTGTGCGGGAGTACAAATTCAGTGCTGGCTAGACAATAACATAACTCCTAAACTGCATTTTGACTCATTCCATAGTTGATGGTATAATTTCCATAAGTACAAGGATATTTGTACAAATATTTATATGGAAGGAGGACAATATGGTATATCAAATAATGAACTACTGGGATATGATTGATAGATGTAAATTATATAACAACATGATTTTAATATCTCAAAGAAGAGTAAACCCTAATCAAGTATTGTATGACACTATTCGTAATGAACTAGCTAAAAATTACGTAAAACAAATATTTAATATTAGATAGGAAGGTAAATATGTTTGTAATAACATAAAAACACTATTTAACAAATGAATGTTAGATAGTGTTTTTTTTTTAATAAAATTTCTTTAATACCAATGGATTATCTTTTGCTATTCTTAAATTATATTTAATTCTCAATATCTTCTTTATAGATGGTATTAATTTATCTATGTCACATCTTATCTATTGCTGAATTAATATGGTTATAAAGTGGTGCTTTAGACAATACTTTCTTATAAAAATTATCTGCTATATAGAATGCTACTACATCTGGTATTACAAATTCTTTTAGATAATTATCATAGGTAAGTATATTCTTTCAAATTCTTCATCACTAATATCACACATAGATATACTCCTTTAGAATTATTTCTTCTGCTATATTTTTAATATTATTCATTTTACTTACCCAAAGCATTTTATTATCTTGTTTTAATTTTTCATTTATATTTTCTTTTTCAACCAGTTCTTTAATTAAACTCTGCACCTTCTCCATAACAGTAATATCTATATTATGTAGATATTCATTTAATGTATCATTAACAAGTAAATCAAAATATAATCCAAGTTTATATTTCTTAATATATTGTAGTCTTAATAATCCATATTTTCCAATATTAAAGTGTTCTTTATTCTTTAATATTAAATTAGGTAATAAATAATCACCTTTCTTAGTGTAACTAATATTCATAACATTTCTCCATTTCTTATTATTTTTAGGCTTTAATTGTTATACATTTATTTGTTACACTTTGACCATCGCCACCTCCTGCATTTATGTGATTAGATAACACTAACACCTTAGAATCATTTCCAAACGTATTTGTCATTTTTCTAAGTCTTTCAGCTCTTGTTAAACTTTCATCATCACTTCTTGTGATAGCAACCGGTACTCCTAACTCCTTAAACCTATCATACATATAATTAGCCGCTTTTAAAGTTAAATCTTTTTCTTTTAAATTGCCTGATACTGCACCAGGATCTGACCCTCCATGTCCAGCATCTACAACTATTCTATAATCATTCATTTTATTTTCACCCTAGTTTATAATATGAGAATAACCTATTTAAGTGATATTTTTATTTGATTTAAATTTTTTTATTTTCCAACAACTAAAATAATTACCATTTTTACATTTAATTTTTATAACCATTTTTCAACATTTTTTATTTTATTTTAATTATTTATTTTCTATCACATACTGATCAATATTTGACATAGTAATAAGAAGAAAACTATATAAATTTATATACATAAATACTTCTGATGAACCACCTTTTTCATAGCATTCTTCTAATATATCTTTATCTTCTTTATTTGTTCCTTTAAATAACTTTAAAAAATGATGTTAGCTTTATTTATCTTATTTAAATATTTTTTAGTTTTTTTATCATCACCTAATTTATAATAAAGTGCAAATATTTTTAAATTTTTCAATAAATATCAACCAACATAGCAAGTGGATTTTCTCAAACGACTATAAGGTTTGTTGTTCTGGCCTCGCTTAAAAGTGCTATACAAACCGCCATTTGCAAATTTGTTCTTGCTTCCCGTAAACGTGTCAATTTTATCTAATGTTAATTGTTCTGCCATTTTGTCTTCATATAATTGATTTTCTATTTTTTTTTGCATAAAAAAGAAGTGATGAAAATTAATTCATCACCCCTTAATGTTTAAGAACCCAAATATCTTTATTACCATGGATTGGTAACTTTACACAAAGTTTTTTACACTCTCAATTTATATAATTTCTTAATTAATCTACCATAAAAACAAACAATCGAAACTGATTGTTTGTTTTTATAAATCATTTTTATTATACACAACAGAAAGAATAAATTCAGACATTGTAATTGCAGCATTAGCAAATAGCATCGAATGATGCTTTTCTATTTTTATTCTCTTTTTCCCCACTCCATGTGAATCACTATTTTCATCTCGCATATCGGTTATTGACGAAATTATTTTTTCCAATCCAGACAAAACACCGTTAATTCTTTTATCCATTTCTTTATTTTGATGCATTCCATATAGTGTTTTAAATCTTCCATATATTTTATTTATATTAAGATTTTTTTCTACCTCTTCATTTTTCAATTCTATTCCATAAATCATTATTTCTTCTAATAGAGTTCTAGATTTTGTTACTGCACTTTCATAGTCACCATCATTAATTGCATTATATATTTGCTCTTTTAGACTAATTATGTATTGACGATCAACACTATTGATGCTTTGAGTTTCAATTTTTATATTATCTTCATCGTCTATCAAGTTAAACTGCCAAGTATTTAAGTCATATTTAATATGACATCTATCAAAGAAAAGGCTTTCATTAATTTTATTCATAAAATTACTAACACATTCCCAGTAGAATGAGCTAGCATTTTTATGAATATTTTTTTTACATGTATCTTTAAATCTTTTTAAATCTAATAATTCTTTAAAAAACAAATTAATTAGATTATTATCTATTACATAGTCAAGAATTTTTTTCATATACAACCACCTAGACATTTTTTCACTATTCCAGTAGTCTATATTTAATCCAAATTTTCCACCAAATTCACAAATACTTGGCCCTGACATTGATGGCATAGTATAATCAAATAAGCCATCAGATTCTATTGCTGAATCACCAATCATTAAATCAATAATATCTTTTTCCTTTAAAACATTCCAATTTTTCAAAGTTTTACCTCCTTGTTAGATAGAATATCATATTTAAAAAATAAATGCAAAACCTCAGTAAATAATAGATAACATCACCAAATGCACTATTCGTTCTAATATTCTTCACAAATATTATTATCACACATTACTTGCCAAATAAATGCCTAAAGGTATAAAAAAGGAAGTTAATATATCTAACTTCTACTTTTATAATAGAATATTAATCATAATATCTTAATCATCTATAAATCCAAGTTTGTTATATCCAAATTTTTGGGAAACTTTGTGCCAAGGTGACATGTAAAAACCATGGTTAAAATAAATATTTTAAGAAAAATATCATTATTGACACTAATTATAATGCTATTTTGCTTATCAAATTTTAAATATTTTCAAAATAATATACATTTTCATGTAACTCTTGATTAGGTAAACTAAAAATTCTTTGTTTTAAATATTCTCCACCCATATGCTTATAAAATTCATTTGATGGATTGCCATCTAAACATCCAATAACCATACATTTACAACCCATAGATTTTAGTTCATTGACAGCTTTTTCAAATAATTTTCTTCCATAACCATATCCATTATACTCTTTTAGTATATATATAGCTTGTATTTCACCGCAATCATCTATTTTCTCTTCACTTAAGCAAACTTTAACAAAGCCGACAATTTTTTTATTAATCAATAATACATATTCGTGATTATTATTTTTATCAAATGATTCTTTTTGACTCTTTGCCCTTGCCTTTTCATTTTTAGATAAATTATCCAAAAAATCATTATTTACTATATTTTTATAAGTATTCTGCCAACATTTTGTAACGATATGTGCAATGCTATCATAATCCTCTATTTTACTTTTTCTAATTAAATAATTCATATTTATCTCCTTTTAATTTTAGCATATTGAATAACTCTTTCAGCATTCTTATAAAAAAGATGCTCTTTTTCATCATCACTTAATGACGCTCTTAAAGCCGTTTTCATAAAATTCTTTTCCCTATTTTCAGCATCTGTTTCAAACGGAAAATCTGATCCATATAAAACACGTTCTTTGCCATATTTATTAATTGCATACCTTATCAACAATTCATTATCTACAGTTGAAATATCAGTGATTATTTTATCATCACTACATAAACTCTCTATTATATTTTTAGTAAAAATATAATCACAGTGACTATTTCTTCCTAAATGAGCTAAAAGTATGTGCATATTGGGAAACTCTTTACGTAAATATTTTATATGGCTTAATGTATAATCTTCCAATGTATGTAATAAAAGTATTCCACCAATTTGACTTAAATAATCATAAGCATCATCGCGATCTGATATATCTTTTGGACTATGTAATGAAAAATGTTCCTTTAATATTTTATATTTCATAATTTCTTGTGTCCTACTAATGCTCTCATTTTTAGGCAAAAGAAGAACTGGAATTGCTCTACTATCTCCCTTAATTTTATTTAATAATTTAATGTTTGCATCGTCAATATCTGTTTCGAAAAAGAATAGTGGTATAGCAAAATACTTATCAACATCCATTAAAAACTCATTTGTTAAAGATATTACCTCTGGTTTAATACATGAATATAAACGATAAATATTACGATATATAGAATTGTCTACTATATATTGACATTCATTTCTATCTCCAATATGTATGTGTGTATCGATTAACATAAAAACCTCCTTATTATTATATTTCCTTTAACTGCATTATTAATGTTCGTAATTCTCTTATAAAATCTATATAAATCTTTTGTTTATTCACATCTATATTTAAATACTTATTTAAAAATTCATCATCAAAGTTTGGTGTATTAGTAATAAAAGTTATAAATTTATTACAATAATCAATATTTGACATCATTTTTTTCACAATTGCTAATGAAATAATTAAAGATTTGGAATATTGATAACAGTAGTTGCACTTTAAAAGTTGTCTAACACTTAAAAACTCATATTTTTGATTATCTACTATTTCCATATTATAAAAATATTTTTTTATTAAGTTTAAATATATCTGTTCAATACTTATCTGTTGATTATTAAATGATAATTCCTGTTCAAATTGATTAAAAATGCCATATCGATAAAATGCATTTAAAAAGATATTTAAAATATTAATTATATTATTTTTATTCTTTTTATTATTATATAGATAATATGCCACCATCAATTCAAATGTTAATGATGGAATCTCTAAATCATCATAATTAACCATATCATGATATAATTTATCTTTTTTTCTTAATTGATAAGCAATATAGTGACCAATCTCATGACTTAACACAAACAAATCCTTATACGTTCCATTATAATTAAATAAAATGAATGAATTCAAATCATATGTGTTAACAGTAAAATACCCAAATGTTTTATTTTTATTAGGATATAAATCGATTCTATTATTTTTAAATATATCATCTATATCATTAGATATATTTAATGGATTTAATGATTCTTTTATCAATTTTAGTGATTTATCTATACTCATTTTTCTTTTACTACCATTAAATATATCATATAAATAAACTTTCTTTAATTTACTTCTTTTTTTATAATAATTTATAAATTCATTAAAATATTCAATAGAATTTTCCATTGTTTTATTATAAAGATTATTATTTTCTTTAACATTATTATATTTTATTTCTTGAAATAATTTAATTAATTGAGTATTATTTTTTTTTAATTTATCTAAATACCAATTGAATACTACTTTTTTTAATAATCTATCATTTGAGTTCATTATTTTGGAATATATAGCACTATTAAAATTGATTTTCTTTCCTTTAAATGCAATTGAGCAATTTTCAAAACTATTAAGTATGCTTATATATGCTTCTTTATAATTAGAATTCTTATTAGCTAAAAAAGGGAACAATTTTATTAATTCATCTTTATACTTTTTATATTTATAATCTTTATAATTCAAATATAATTTTAAGCAACAAAAATGATAAATACTAATTATTTCACGCTTACTATAATCATTTTTATAATAAATATTTTTCATAATATCATCAAATTGATTATTACTATAAATATTATCTAAATTCCACGAATATCCATTCATTTAATTCACCTTATAAAGCATTGGTACTATTCAATTTTAAATATTTGATTATTACCATATTCAATATATTGATACTCATCATTTACTCTTTTAGTTTCATTACCTTCTAGCACTATTTCTTCTTTATTATTACCATACAATATACATTTAGTTATTTCATTAGACATATTTTTTAAAATTATATCATTGTTATTCTTATAAAAATCAATTTTTTCAACATGAAAATAATCATTTTGCTTAGTCAATGAGTCAACTTTTTTCCCATTTACTTCCATATAAAAGTCAACGATATATTTACCTGGAATAAAATCATTTTGTATCATAAGTGAATGATATTTTTCATTATAATAATTATTACCATATCCCAAAATAATATCATCTGAAAAATTATATATTAATTTCTTCTTGGGATTATAAACATTTAAAAAATATTTTATTAATCTATTATTCTTTTTTGAATTTATAAAACGTAAATGAATAATAACATTTTCACCACTTACTATTCTTTTTGGAAATATTGACATACACTACCTCCTACAGTGGACAAAAAGCATCATCTTCATATATTCCAGAAAATGCTCGACAACCACCACATGAAAACTTATATTTGCAATTACCACATTTTTGTATTTCACGATTGCGTAATTTGATTAAAATTTCACTATTGTTCCACATATCCATTATTGATTTATCCATTATATTGCCAATCTTTTCCCTTAAAAATATACATGGATACACTTCACCATCACTTGATATTCCAAGTGAATTAATACCAGCACCACAAGATAAATGATTTTCTTCACTTTCATTAAGTAAAACTCCTAGTATTGGATCATCAATGACAACTTTTAATTTATCAGAACTTAATCGATATAGTTTTTTTAATTTATCATAATATATTTGCTTATCTGGAAGAACATATCTATTTAATTTAGCCTTACCATATGGCACAACTCTTCGATAAAAAACTCTATCAATTCCCAATTCTTTTGCTTTCTCATAATTCCACTCTAAGGTATCTAAATTAGAAGAAGTAATAGTTACATTCATTTGTGTACGTAAACCATCATCTTTTGCCATTTTTAAAGCATTAATTGCTTTTTCAAAGGAATTACTAATCCCACGAAATTTTTCATGAATTTCTTTGGGACCATCTAATGATATTTGAACAAACTTGATACCAGAATTCTTTATTTTTTCTCGATATTTTTCATAATAAAATCCATTTGTTGATAAAACAACATAAACATTATTATTTGTCAGTTTTTTTGCAATATCAAATATTCTTTTATTTAAAAGTGGCTCCCCACCTGATAAGTTAACGATAAATATTTCTGATTTTATTATCTCATCAACTATTTTATTCTCTATATTTACATTATCTTTGGTATAGTCCTGAAATGCTCGGCAATGTGGACATTTGTAGTTACAATTATTAGTTATTTCCCATACTACAGATATTGGAGATTTTAAATTTATCATATAAAACACTCCGAATCTTCTTCTAAAAAATCGCCCATAATTTGATATGCAGCTGCTCTACATCCACCACATATTTTAGAAAACTTACAGGAACCACATTTACCTTTTAATTCTCTTTTTTTAATTTTTAGCATATCAATACCATTTAAAATATCATCTAAATCATCAGTTAATATATTACCACAGGATATATATAAAAGTGTACATGGCGTTACTGTTCCATCATTTCTAATACTTATTCCATTAACACCTGCAGAACATCCAACACACTCTAAATTATATTTTTGCATTACCTTATATGCTTTTTCTTCATTAAATACATTTTTTATTGGCATATCTGATGCAATTATTGTTTTATCATTGTATTTTTTTTGCAACATATCCAAATTTTCAAATAATTTTTTTAATCCATTTTTACCTAAAGCAGATGTATCTTTTAAAACATTATTAGGAATAAATCTTTTAAATCCTAAAATCTGAACATCTATTTTTTCTACATCTAATATTTGATGAGCAAATAATTCCATAGAATCAAGATTAACTTTTGAAACAACACTACTTATTTGTAATTTTATTTTATCTTTATATTTATTAATTAATCTTAATTTTTTGATAGTTTTTTTGTAAGTTCCTTTACCTCTTATAAAATCATGATCTTTCTCAATACCATCTAAACTTACTTGAATATAATCTAAACCAGCATCAATAAGTTCTTTAAGTAATTTTTCTGTTAACAATAATGAGTTAGTATTGATAGTAGTTAAAGGTGCAACTACCTTAGATTTTCTAACTATTTCTACAATATCTTTTCTAGTTAATGGTTCCCCTCCAGAAATGAATACCCCCATTGGTTTAAATGGCTTTAACTTATTAAAAATAATATCAATTTCATCCATAGTCAAATCATGTGATATTTCATTTACCCTGCAATGTTTACATCTTAAATTACATCTTGAAGTAATATCAATGGTAACATTCATATTATTATACTTCACAATTATCACCTTCTATCAAAACATTATTTTTCATTAAATAACGAACATATTTCTCATCTAATAATATTGGCTCCTGTTTATTAATCATTTTTTCCAAATATTCTTTTGTTTTTCCCTTAAAAAAATACATATTATTTTTTATGACATCATAAGCAAACAAAGTATCTTTATTTTCTACTCTAAATCGAAAATCTTTTTTATTTAATGCCAACATATATCATCACCTTCTAAGTAATCATTATATTTAATAAATGCATTTGCACGACATCCTCCACAATTTATTAAATACTCACATTTTCCACATTTTCCTCTAATTAAACTTTTATTTCTAAATTCTTTAAACACTTTACTACTATTCCATATATTCTTTACTGTATCTTCTCTTAAATTTCCACCAATCACAGGGATTTCACAACATGGAGAAACATCTCCATTAGCAAATATAGCCATTTCAGTTATGGCAGCCGGACATGCAGATTTAACATTAGGATTTCTTTCTTTTAAAAGAACATTATATGGTAAATCAAGATTCACAATAAAAGGTGCATCTTTTGTTAAATCATTTATTTTCACTAAAAATTCCTTAACTTCAAGTGGTGTCAATACTTCTTTAGAAATAGCACTCCCTCTTCCAGCACTGGATAGAAGTGGTAAAAACCATCTTTTAATTTTTAATTCTTTTAATAGTTCTACCATTTGTTCTAAATAATCAATATTTTTATGCGATATGCAAGTAACTACTCCAACATCTATTCCATTAGCAACTAATTTTTTAATATTCTCTATGGTTTTATTAAACAATCCTTTTTTGTTTCGAATGAACTCATGTGTATCTGGTGTTGGTCCATCAAGACTTACTCTAATTAAGTCAAACTTATACAAGTCTTTTTTTATCATTTCTTCTGTAATCAATAATGAATTAGTTGTTACATTTATGAAGAAGCCCTCATTAAATGCATAATCAACTATTTTTAAAAAGTCTTTTCTAGCAAATGGCTCACCACCAAAAAAACATATTTTTTGAACATTATTATCTCTTAATTCATCAATAATTTTAAAACATTCTTCAGTATTCAATTCATTTTTTAAGCCAATTCCACTGTCCATATTACAATGTATACAATGTAAATTACATATATTTGTAATTGCCCATCCAACTGAATAAGGGTAATTAGCTGTTTTTACAGTTAAATTATTCATAGCAAACAACACACCCCTTTAAAATTAATAATTCTAGTCCTTTAATAATTTCGTCTTCTTTTAAAGTAATTTTATCAAATGATATTTTATCCACAATATCTAGAAAAATTTTTTTTAAATTACCTTTTAATAAATAGATATTCCCATTAGCAAAAACTGAAATTAAATTATTTTCCTCTCTAAAAGAAGCAAGTGGATTAATATCAAAATTATAATTATAATTTGAAATGATTTTTTTTATTTTTATTTCGTTGCTTTTAATATTATTTACAATTGTAACATTGTCATCCAATTTATATTCATCACATATATGATATTTAAATGAATATTTTCTTTTCAATACTTGCCTTCCAAATTGTGCAACACTAATAATGACTATATAATCGCAATCATTCTTAAATTCTATGTCTAATGCTATAGTAGAAGAATCAAACATTTTTATAGTTTCAAAAATATTGTCATCATTTATAACCTTAACTTTAACCGAACAAATATTATTGCTTAAATTAAAATTTTCTAAATTAATATTCATTTTACCTCCCAATCATACATATGTAATATTCCAACAGAGAAATTATAATAATAATTTCTCAATTAAAAGTAGAACTAGTTAATACTGCAAGTTCCACAACTAACAGACTCAACTTCTTCTAATTCTTCTTTTTCCTTTTCCATTTTTGTCTCCTTTCTATATAATAGTTTTTTCATGAGATCACTATAAACTCATGTAAAATATTAAATAAAAAACGGCAACAAAAAAATATATAGTCATAATGTTACCGTACCAATACCTAAAAAAACAATAAATTGATTAACTCTAAAATAATATATAAATCCTCTTAATTTATTTAATCTCATAAGTACACCCTCTTTATCAAAAATGCATTACTTTTCCTAAATTTGTCTATATGATAACTCTATATTTAAAATATGTCAATAAAATTTAGTAAATTAAAATTTTTTTAGAACTAAATAGCGCTTCTATAAATATATTTTTCATAAATTCAAGTTCATTACATCTCAAATTTTGGGGAACTTTGTGCCAAGGTGCCCAGCATCTACAACTATTCTGTAATCATTCATTTTATTTTCACCCTAGTTTATAATATAAGAATAACCTATTTAAGTGATATTTTTATTTGATTTAAATTTTTTTATTTTCCAACAACTAAAATAATTACCATTTTTACATTTAATTTTTATAACCATTTTTCAACATTTTTTATTTTATTTTAATTATTTATTTTCTATCACATACTGATCAATATTTGACATAGTAATAAGAAGAAAACTATATAAATTTATATACATAAATACTTCTGATGAACCACCTTTTTCATAGCATTCTTCTAATATATCTTTATCTTCTTTATTTGTTCCTTTAAATAACTTTAAAAAATGATGTTAGCTTTATTTATCTTATTTAAATATTTTTTAGTTTTTTTATCATCACCTAATTTATAATAAAGTGCAAATATTTTTAAATTTTTCAATAAATATCAACCAACATAGCAAGTGGATTTTCTCAAACGACTATAAGGTTCGTTGTTCTGGCCTCGCTTAAAAGCGCTATACAAACCGCCATTTGCAAATTTGTTCTTGCTTCCTGTAAACGTGTCAATTTTATCTAATGTTAATTGTTCTGCCATTTTGTCTTCATATAATTAATTTTCTATTTTTTTATTGCAACTGCATTTTTTAAATAAATTCAACCAATTAACTTGCCTAACAAGGAAATTTAAGTTAAAATTATATCTTAAAGGAAGGCCTTATGAAAAATAAAGATTTTTTACTGAAATTAAACTCATTAACAATAACCAATAATTATGATGCAAACTATTTTAATAGTATTTTAAATATGATTAAAATCTTTCTTCATGCTGATACAGTAATTTGTACAAAATTAAGAAGAACCGAAGATAATCAACCCTACCATGAACAAGAAATAACCAATAAAGATGTTGTTCTAAATCTTGAAAATGAAAGTAAAGTAATTATTAAAAACATTAAAACAAACTTAGAAGACTCTAAATTCTTTTTTAGTTTTTTAACCTCTATTTTAAATAATATGTTTAAAAACTATTCACTTATTGAAAAAATAATATTAGAAAAATACATGGATAGTTTACTTCAAGTATTCAATCGAACTGCCTATGAAGAAACTTTAACAAAACCAGAATTTTATGACATAGGAGTTTGTTTTATTGATATAAACGGTCTTGGAATAATTAACAATAAATACGGTCATGAAGAAGGCGACTTACTGCTAAAAACTATTGCTAATTGTTTTAAGAAAAACTTTCGTTATAAAGATATTTTTAGAATAGGTGGCGATGAATTAGTTATTATATGTGAAAATATTGATAAAGAACTATTTATAAATAAATTAACTTCTTCCTTAAATCTGATTAATAATACCCCATACAGTGTTTCAATTGGTACTTTATATACCAAAACTTGTCATGATTTAAAAAACATGGTTAAAAAAGCCGAATTTGCTATGGAAGAAAATAAACAACAATTTAGAAAAGAACATCCTGAACTTTATGTTAATAAATATGAAGTTGAATTCATAGGAAATAAAAGAAAGAGCTAGTCATTACTTAGAACTAGTTCTTTTATTACTTTTTACATTTTTAGTTGAAGTTTTAGAATAATTACTTTTACTATTTTTGTTGTTAGTACTCTTTGAATTATTTTTATTCTTATAATTTTTAGAAGAATTGTTATTTCCTCGTTTAGAAGTATTATTAGTTTTTGTAACTTTTTTAGTATTTTTAGTTTTACTAACTATAACAGTTTCTTCTTTTACTTTTTCTTCTGAAATCCCATTTTTTGTTTCAGTATCTTTCTCTGTAACTTCTATCTTATCATCAGTTTTCTTTTCATCTTCACATTTAGTAACTGTTGAAGTTGATTTAGTATCTTCCAAGCAACACTTTTTCTTTCTTTTAAACATATCTTTTATTCTAACATCTTCATACAAGCCTTTAAAATAATATGATAAGAAAAAAGGAATAAATCCCCATAAGAAAGATATTGTT
Source organism: uncultured Bacilli bacterium (assembly GCA_934119955.1). Classification (GTDB taxonomy): domain Bacteria; phylum Bacillota_I; class Bacilli_A; order RF39; family UBA660; genus RUG591. The sequence continues at coordinate 54,829 of CAKOSZ010000003.1, forward strand.
CCAAAAAGGGCAAATGACTCTAATATTATTGTCAAAAGACTTAATATAATTATTAAACTCTTATACACCTTTTTCATTTTATAATTTTTTACTTTATCTTCATTATTCACAAGAAATCACCGTTCCTATATCTTCTCCATTTAAAACCTTAATCAAGTTTTCTTTATCATTAAAATTAATTACTAAAATATCCTTATTTTCTTCCATACAATCTTTTATACATTTAAGATCCATTACTTTAATTTCTGGATTATCTAAAACTTCTTGGTGAGTTAATTTCTTATACATTAAAGCATCACTATATTTGTTTGGATCCTTATCATAAACACCATCAACATTAGTTAGTTTAATAATAACATCAGCACCTATCATAATAGCTTTCATACTTGCTGCTGTATCAGTTGAACAACCTATATGACCAGTTCCACCACTAAATACAATAACTGTTCCTTCTTTATATAATTTTTTTAGTTCTTCTTCACTATGGTATTCAATTAATTCATGAAAATCAAATGGAGAAAAAACAACATTTTTAATGCCTTCTTTGGTAAATGCATCACGAAGAGCAAGAGCATTCATGGTTGTACCAAGCATTCCCATCGAATCTGCATTTATTGCTTCCATATCTTGATGACTTCTTCCACGAAAGAAATTTCCTCCACCCACAACTATTCCTACATTAACTCCCATGTCATGAACTCTTTTTATAAGTTTAGCAATTTCTCTTGTTCTATCTTTATTAATATTTTCAGTTTCACTCATAAGTGATTCACCACTTAATTTTAATAAAATATTTTTATACATAAATCCTCCTATAATTTTATAAGTATTCTTTAATACATTCTATTATTTCTTCATTTATATCTTCAATTGTTCTAATTTCATTATTCTTTATGCAATTAATATTTTTCCAATTATAAAGTTGTGATAATTCAACATAAGCAATTTCAGAATTTTTTAAATGTTCTTCATTCATCTCATGTTCATCTAAGGATACTCTATTCTTTTTTAAATTAGCAGCATAAGTATATGGAACATGTAAAAATATTGTTTTATCAGGTTTTGGTAGTGATAGTAACCAAAATTCTAATTTGTCAATCCATTCATACATATGAAATCTTTCTTCATCATTTTTAATTTTACTTCCTTGATGAGCCATATTACTACTTACATATCTATCACAAATAACAAAATAATCATCATCTAGATATTTTTTAATACTATTTTCATTATATTTTCTATCGGCTGCATAGTATAAACTTGCTACCTTTGGATCTAAGTTAACTGCACCTTCTTTGAACCAACACTCACATATTTCTTTTTTACCAAGGTATGGTCCCCCTACTATTTTACCAGTTGGAGAATCATAATTAGGAAAAGTTAAACGAATTGCTTTCTTTCCCATTTTTTCTAATTTTTCAACTAATAATTTGCTTTGTGTTTCTTTACCAGAACAATCTGTTCCTTCTATTACAATAAATTTACCCATGAACCCTCCTATATATTACATGTAAATAATTAATTCCATTATCACTATTTTTTCCTACTATTTCTTTTTTATATAAAGATTTATCAAATTCTGGAAAATAAACTGAGGCAGTAGAACAAGTATCATCAATTTCAGTTAAATACAAAGTATCAGCATATTTTAAAAACTGTTTATAAATACTTGCTCCTCCTATTATAAATACCTCTTCTTGCTTATCTTTATATGCATCAAGAAATTCTTCTATTCCATGAAATATTTCAACTTCATTTCCTAAGTCTTCTGTATCATCTGGAAATGTTAAAACTATATTTTTTCTATTTGGTAAAACTTTTGGTAAAGATTTAAAAGTATTTTTTCCCATTACAACAGTTTTACCAGATGTCGTATTTTTAAAGTATTTTAAATCATTAGGTAAATGCCAAATTAAATCATTATTTTTACCAAGTTCTAAGTTTTTTCCAACTGCTGCTATCATTGATATTTTCATACTACCTCCATTTTATTGTGCCAATGGAAATTCAATTTTTCCATGGTGTTTATAATCTACTATTTTAATATCTTTTAATTCTCTTGAATTATCAAATTTGTAAAAATCTTTTATTTCGGGATTTAACCAAAGTTTAGGAGCGGCTAAATCTTCTAGTTCCTTTCCTCTTCTAATTTGTTCTTTAATTCCTTCTACTTGATTAACATATATGTGAGCATCTTTTATAGTCCAGAAAAGTTTACCAGGTTTTAAATTAGTAACTTGGGCAATCATACTAAGAAGTGTTGCATATTGAGTTATATTAAAAGGAAGTCCTAAGGGAACATCACATGATCTTTGATGAACCATACAATTTAAATAACCATCCGTTACATCCCATTCACTACACCAAACACATGATGGTAAAACAGCGGTATCTAAAAATTCATTTTGCCATAAACTCATAATCATTCTTCTATCAGTTGGATTATTTTTAATTTTAGTAATTAATTCATCAATTAAATGATATTTTTTAACAATATAACCATAGGCAGTTCCTATTGTATGAGCATATTTTTTATCAAATTTCTTAGTTATTTCTTTTTTTACTAATTTACCATTTTCTAAAACATTTTGATTAGCATGCCATAAACCATCATCATCTATTTCCCACTCATCCCAAATATGATTATTTCTTTCTTTTAACCACCTTACATCATTACTTTGTTCTTGATATATCCACAAAAGCTCCGTAATAGCATTTTTGAAAAATAATTGCTTTGTTGTTAAAATAGGAAATTCTTTTTGTAAATCAAATTCAAAAAAGTAACCTGGTATTTTAATTGTATTAATACCTGTTCTATTTTCTACTTCAACCCCTTCATTTAAAATCTTTTCACATAAAGTTAAATAATCTTTATCAAACTTCGACATATTCCTCTCCAATTCTTTTATATTATAACAAATGTAACTAGAATAAGCAATTAGTTAATAAAAAGAAATTAGTTTTTTTAAAAAAAATCTAATTTCCTAATAAGATTCTAACCGTAGAACCTGCTGCTAAGTAAGTTCCTTCTTTGGGACTTTGGGTTAAAACTGTATCTCCTGATCCTGAATACTCAATATTATAATAAAATAAATCTTTAACCGCTTCTTTTTTAGTTTTACCAATAACACTCGGCAAAACATAATATACTTCATCGTCAAAATATTTAACTTTTTCAATTTGATTATATTGTCTTTTAATATCTAAGGCATCTATTATATCAAGTAAAATTCTTCTTGCAACTGGGGCAGTTGTATAACTTGATAAAAGTGCTGTATTTTTAGGATTATCAATGGCAACGTATAAGATTGCTTCTGGGTTATTACTTGGAACAACTGACATAAAAGACATAATATAATTATTAACTAAATACACTCCATCCTTTACTTTTTGAGCAGTTCCAGTTTTTCCTCCTACTCTATATCCATCAATATACGCATACCTTCCTCCTCCTCTTGCAACTACACTTTCAAGAGCATATTTCATAATTTCACTCGTTTCTTTGCTAATAGTTTTTCTTACAAACTTAGATTCATTTTGAAGAATTACACTATTAGTAACTGGTTCATTAACACTTTTAACAATATATGGTTTATATAAATTACCTCCATTTACAACACTTGAAACTGCTACTACTTGTTGAATAGGTGTTACACTTATTCCTTGTCCAAACGCAGAAGTTACCAGTTCCAATTCTCCTACTTTTTCAAGAGGAAACATAATACCTGTTGCTTCCCCATTTAAATCAATTCCTGTCTTAGAACCAAATCCAAACAAATCAAAATAAGAAAACAATCTTTCTTTACCAAGAAGTTGACCAAGTTTAACAAAGCCAGGATTACAAGAATTTTCTAAAACTTGTAAAAATGTTTGATCACCATGTCCTTTTGATTTCCAACAACCAATTCTTGTTCCATTTATACGAACACTTCCCGAATCATAAAAATGATCATTATAAATATCAATTACTTTTTCTTCCACGGCTGATGACATGGTAATAATTTTAAAAGTAGAACCTGGTTCATAAGTCATCCAAATTGGTAAATTACGATTCAATACCTCAGTTGTAAATAATTTATAACTATTAGGATTAAAAGTAGGTCTACTTGCCATTGCAAGTATTTCACCTGTATTAGGATCAATTACAACAGCCAAAGAATTATCTGGTTTTAAAGTACTTTCAACATTATTAAGTTCCCTTTCTAAGGAAAGTTGAATATTTATATCAATGGTTAAAGTTATATTCATACCACTTGCTGGTTCTAAATATATTTCAGACAAATTTATTTTATTTCCCTTAGCATCACTGAAATATTTAATTGCTCCATTTTCCCCAGTTAAATATTTATCATAAATAAGTTCTATTCCTCCAAGTCCTTGATTATCAATTCCAACATAACCTAAAACATGGGATAAAGTTGTTCCATAGGGATAATATCTTTTAGATTCCTTAACTAAGTACACCCCTTCATATTTATAACTTTCAATTTTATCAGCTGTTTCATAGTCAAGACGTCTTCCTTCTGGATGAACTCTTTCAATTGAAGTATTTTTATAAACATGCTTTTTCATCTCATCAAAACTAACATTTAAAATACTTGCTAAGGTTTTAGTAACTTCTTCCTTATTTTTTATTTGACTTGGAACAAGAACTAAACTAGTAGTTGTAACATTATCAGCCAAAACTACCCCATTTCTATCTAAAATTAATCCTCGGTTAGCCTCAATTGGTAAATCCCTACTCCATAAATCAAGTGCTAAACTAGATAATTTTTTATAATCAACCATTTCAATATAAACTACTTTTAAAAAAACAACTACAAAAAAAGATATAAAAAAAAGAAATATTAATTTAATCCTACTATCAATTTTTTTATTAAACATATATTCACCACTTAAATATATGTGAGAATTAATTAATATTTCATCTTTATAATAATTATTTATCAATACTTAATTTAATTTTTTTATAATCTTCAACTATTGAATCTCTAAATTTTATTTTACCAACTTTACTTTCATATTCCTTTAACCATACATTTTTTAAATTTAAACTTTTTATTCTATCAAGTAAAATATATTCTTTAATTTCTTCAATAGATTCAATGTAATTATCATGAAAATATTTAATACCTTTATCTTCTTCTACCATTTTAAGATATAATTTTAAAATACAAATTACATAATCATTTATACTAGTTTTTATACAAAATTCTTCGTGATAACTTTTATTTTTTTTAGCATCTTTATAATATCTTTTTACTTTAAATCTATAAGAACTTCTTTCTTAGAAACAAATTTATTAGGTCCTACATAATATTCCTTATCAACTAATTCTAAAAAATAAATAATTTCTTTTTGTAATTCTTCGAAAGAGATTTCTTTATTAATAATTTTTTTTAGAATTATTGATATTTTTAATAAATTCATCTATATCATAGTCTTCTTTTTTATGTTTAGGTATTCTTTTATATAATTCAACTATAATACTTTCTAGTTCTTTTTTATTATATTTTTCTATCTCTTTTTTAAGATCTGCTACTAACATAATTACCTCTTTAATTTATTTTAGGTTCATTATTATTTAAAATTTTAACACTACCATTAGTTTCAACAGTTTTAGTAGCAAGTTCTTTTAATTCAAGATATGCTTTATCCATTTTTTCTTGCAAACTTGTATTTAAATTCGTAAGTCTTGTTATCTCACTTTCTAGTGAACTAATTTTATCATTTTGTCTATCTATAACATTTTTTGAATCTTTATTTAATAATTCTATTTCATGTTTATGATCTTTTTCAAGTTCACTTGCCATTTCTTTTCTACCACGAGTATATTCTTTATCCATAATAGTAGATATATCAGCAACTTGCTTTGTTAAACTATTAAATTCTTCGGTTTTAGTTTTAGCATCATCTAATAATTTTTTAGTTTCTTCTTCTTGTTCTTTTATTTTTGCAAGTCTTACTCTTTTTTCATCTTCCCATTTATTATTTTCTATTTCTCTATCCCTTTTTAATTTATAATTATATTCTTCTACTTCTCTATCCCTTGTTAATCTTAAATTTTTACTCATTAAATCATATTCTTTTTCAAGTTCTTCTTTTTTTATTTTATATTGGTTTTCTAAATTATTAATTTCTTCTTGAATCTTTTTAGTTTCTTCATCTTTCTTTTTTTCAAGTTCTATTTGATAATCCTTACTAGCATTTATGATAAGAGTTAAATTATTTAATTCTTTTGATACGCCGTATAATTCTTTTAGCTTATCTTCTTCACTTTTAATAGCAAGTTCTAAATCTTGAAATTTCTTATTTAATTCATAAGAAAATATATTTTGTTCAACATTAACTTTTGACGTTTCAATTGCCTTTTCTACTATCTTTTGTTTTTCTTCTTTAATAGGATCTGATTTTGCTTTCATTAAATTTTTTTCTCTTTCAAGAGCCTCATTTAACGCTTCCAACAATTCAGCCTTAGTATTTTTAATAGTCATTTCTTCTTTTTTCATATTTTTTCCTTTCTTTACTAAATATTTTACTAATTTAATGTTACTTTGGCAACTTAAAGGACATCTTTTAACACTATTTCAAGTAAACTCTTATATTCTCTGGAATTACTTTCTAATTTAGAATATTTATCCTCTTTTCTTCTTATTCTAATAACATTTTTAGTTACTTCTAAAAACTTTTTAATTTCAATTGGATTATTATCAATAAATAAATTATTTTGATAATCAAGATTAAGTTTAGATTTATCTTTATCAGTTATAATTATATCCTTAAAATATTTTTTTAAGTTAGAACCCTTTATTTTTTTCAGTTGATAATTATACTCCCCATAAGTTAATAAATTAATTTCTAAATTCTTATTTTTTTCTAAAAAAGGGATAACATCTTTAAATACATAACTACTATTATATAAGTTATTTACTTTAAGTAAAATATTATTATCTAAATTATATTCTTTAACTAAATAATTAGTTAAAATATCTAAATTAAACTTAGTAGTTTTAAATAATTTAAGTTTTATATTATTAATTAAGTCTTCATCAAGACCATATTCTTGAAATAAATTAAGATAATCTTGGTAAAATTTATCTGTATTAAATAAAGTTCCATCAAAGTCTAGGTAAATCTTCATGTTTAACCTTTCTAACTATCACGTCATCTTTTTTAACAATTGAATTTTCTTCAATTAAACCACGAACCATTACAAGAGGATAAATGGTTGTATTTTTTCCTATTATTGTTCCAGGAGTTAAAACAGCATTGCAACCAATTTCACTCATATCTCCAACCAAAGCACCTATTTTTTTTCTATTAGTTAAAATTTTTTCATCATTAATTACTAAACTAACTAAGGATTCATCACTTTTAACATTACTAGTTATACTACCTGCTCCAAAATGAACTTTATACCCTAAAACGGAATCTCCTATATAATTAAAATGTGGTACTTTAACACCATCGAATAAAATAGCATTTTTAAGTTCCGTGGAGTTTCCAATAACCGAATTATTTCCAACTATTACATTACCTCTTATATAAACGCCTGGTCTTAGTTCGGTATTTTTTCCTATTATACATGGACCAGTTAAATTAATATTATCTATTAATTTAACACTTTGATGAATCCAAACATTATCACTTATTTTTTTATAATCATTTTCTAAATTATTACCAAGTTCAATTATTATTTCTTGAATATGATTTAGTATTTCAGGATAACCATATTTTAATAAATAAGGTTTAGTAATAGTTTTATCTAAATCTAAATATTTTTTTATATTCATAATTCACCTCAATTTAATTTTATAAAATAATAAATAAAAAGTAAAGTTATATGTAAATTAATTACTTAAAAAAATTAGAAAGTTTTTTTCTAATTAACGCTTTCTAATTAATGTTTCTTAGGTTCTTCTTTTATAGAAGAATATAAAATATTTAATATTTCTTCTTGACTTATTGGTTTAAAAGTTTCAGTTTCTTTTGATTTTTCATCTAATTTTTTATTATTTTCTTGTTCTATCCTTACTTGTAAATTAAAAGCATAGTCTTTTAAAGCCTTAGCAAGAACTAAAAATTCCTTTTCTGTTAAATCATGATGAATTGGATCTCCTGATAAAATCATTCGAGTAGTATCTTTTAGTAATACACTTTTACTTTTATTTGAATCTAGTATTAAACTATCAGCAAATTCATAATTTGGTACTATTTCTTCTTGTTTTGGTATTTCTACTTCTTTGGCTTCAATTCCTTCATTTATAAGAATTTTAACATTATTATTATATTCTGTTATTAAATCAATTAAACTATGTTCATAATCATTTAAGGCAGCAAGTATAAGAGCTTTTTCTTTTTTGTTTAAAAGTCTATATCTTGGATTATTTAAATCCATTTTTAAACTTCTTACTGTTTTAATTTCTTCTACTCTTTTTAAATTTTCTTCCATATAACCATCCAATTATAAATTATTTTTTAATGCTACTATTTTGGTTTTTCATAAATGAACTAAAAAATGAATCTCGCATTTGTTGTTGCGTTAAAGGAACATAATGATTATCTTCTTTTAATCCTACTATTTCTTTATCATTTTTACTCTTAATTATCATTTCATTCATGCTATGAGCATATTTTTTTAATGATTTTAATAAGACTTGTAGTTCTAAATCAGTAAAACCATAATCATGTGAGTTACCACGTACATACATATCTACTAAATCTTTTAAATAAACAATTTGAACATCAAACGGAACCCCTGCTAAGGCATCTTCAAATGGATATTTTAAGTTAGTATATTCACTTTTAGGTAGTACTATTTTTTCACTTGGAATATCCATATCTTCTAATAAATCTACATTGTTATTATGTCTTCTAATATCATTATCTATTTCAAAAGCATAATCATTTAAAGCCTTTAATAATAAAGCCTTTGATTTATCATTTAAAAATCTATACCTTTCATTATTTAAATCACTTTTTAATTTTTTTACAATTTCTAAATCTTTTATTTCTTGTTTTAAATCAGTCATATACTCTCCTTACTTGGCATCATACCAATTATCTCCTATTTCATAATCAACAGCAAGATCTACATTTAAATTATAACAAGTTGTCATTATTCTTTCAACTAGTTCGTGCATAATTTCTATTTCATCACAATCTACTTCAAACACTAGTTCGTCATGTACTTGAACTAACATTTTACTTTTTAAATTTTTAGCCGTCATTTCTTCATCTATTTTAATCATAGCAATTTTTAAAATATCCGCAGCTGTTCCTTGAACTGGGGTATTTAAAGCAATACGCTCTCCTGCTTGTCTTATAATATAATTTTTATTATTTAATTCTTCTATTTCTCTTTTTCTACCTGTTAAAGTTAAAACATATCCATTTTTATAAGCATCATATATTAATTTATCCATATAAGTTTTAATACCTGGAAATGTTTTTAAATAATCTTCAATGAATTTCTTAGCCTCACCTACATTTATACCTAAATCCTCAGACAAACCAAAACTTGAAATTCCATATATTATTCCAAAGTTAACTGCTTTGGCTTTTCTTCTTTGTTCTTTGGTAACGCATTCAAGTGGAACATTAAATATTTCACTAGCCGTTTTAGTATGAATATCTAAATTATGTTTAAACGCCTCAATCATATTAGTTGCTCCTGACATAGAAGCAAATACTCTAAGTTCAATTTGGGAGTAATCAAAGGAAGCAATTTTTTCATTACTACTACTTGGAATAAAGGCTTTTCTTACTAATTTACCAAGTTCGTCTCTTATTGGTATATTTTGTAAATTAGGTCTTTCACTAGAAAGTCTTCCTGTTTTAGTTAAAGTTTGATTAAAAATAGTATGAATTTTATTATCACTTTTAATTTCATTTATAATTCCGTTTATATAACTTGTTTTCATTTTAAACAATGCACGATAATCAAGAATTAAACCTGCTATTTCATAATCATCTTTTAATTTATCAAGAATTTCTTTACTAGTTGAATAATTATTATCTTTTATTCTTTTAGGATAGGGAATATTTAATTCAGTAAATAAAACTGAGGCCAACTTTTTAGGAGATGCTAAGTTAAAAGAATAACCAGTTATTTGAAATATTTTACTTTCTATTTTTTCTAATTCTTCATCTAAACTTTCTCCCAAGTTAATTAAATAATTTTTATCAACTAAAAAACCATTTTCTTCCATTTTAGTTAAAACATAGCATAAAGGAAGCTCTATTTCTTTATATAATTTATCTAATTTATTAATATTCAACTCTTCTAATATATTATTATATTCTAAATAAATAAAATTTGCTTTTTTAACAACTTCTCCAATATAAGACTCATTACTTGGATATTTAATTGTTAACTCAGAACCATATAACTTATCATAGAAAGTAATATCATATTTATAACTATTAGCAAGATAAGCAATATCATTTCTTATATTTTTATTTAATAAATACGTAATTAACATTAAATCATTTATTTTTTTATCTATTTTGATATTATATTTATGAAAAACAACTAATAATTTTTTTAAATCATAAGTATATTTTTCTTGATTATCTAAAAATATACTAGTATCTTTAAGTAAGTCAAATGGAACATAATATAAATTAGTTTTTGTTTTGATACTAACTCCAAGTGGAGTCGAATCATGATAATTATAACCTAATACTTCAAGATAAATACTATATGGACCATCTAGTTTTAAATCAAGTAAATTAGTTATTTTTTGATAAACTAATTTTTCTTTTTTATTATCTAAATCTATTTTTTTTAAAAGAGAATAAAATTCTAAATCATTTAAATTTTTAATTAAACTACTTTTATCTGGTCCTGTATAAATTAAATCATCTAAGGAATATAAAACTGGAACCATTCGATAAATAGTTGCTATATCATAACTCATATAAGCATTTTCTTTATCTAAGGCTAATTTTTCTTTGGTTTTTCCTGTAATATAAGAAAGATTATTATAAACTCCATCAAGAGTTTCATATTTTTGAAGTAAACTAAGAGCAGTTTTCTCTCCTATTCCTTTAACACCTGGAATATTATCACTACTATCTCCCATTAATGATTTTAAATCAACTATTCGTTTTGGATCAGATAAACCATATATTTCTTTGAATTTTTCTTTATCCATCATTATATATTCATCATGATTTTTAAGTAATTTAACTTTTACTTTCTCACTTATTAATTGAAGTAAATCTTTATCACTACTAACTATTAAACCTTCAAAATTATCGCTTTCATCAACCATTCTTGCAAATGTTCCTATAATATCATCAGCCTCATAATTATCTACCATTAAGTATTTTATTCCCATACTAGTAACTAAATCATATGCTACTAAAAATTGCTTTTTAAGTTCATCTGGCATTTCACTTCTTCCAGCTTTATAAGTTAAATACTTATCATGTCTAAACGTTTTCCCTTTATCAAAGGCTATCATTATATGAGTAGGTTTCTCTTCATTAATAATTTTATTTAGCATATTAATAAGACCATATAAGGCATTAGTAGGTTCACCCTTAGAATTTTTCATTAAACTACCACTATATGCAGTTGCATAATATGATCTAAATAAGATATTATTTCCATCAATTAAAACTATTTTATTCATCTTTTTCTCCATAAGTTATAATTATTTTGTATGAACTATAAGTTGTACTTATCGTATTTGAATTATTAATTAAATTTAATAAATCAAAAGTTATACTATCAACATTATTATTTTTAACAACTACTTTTATTTGATTAATTAATTCTTGATTAGCAAATACCTCTATATTTAATAACTCAGCCAATTTTTGATTCGTAATTTCATAATTATAAACTAAACTATTATCTTCAATTAACTCCATTTTAGATATATATTTACTAGTTTTAAATATTCTTTTTAATTCATATACATCAAGTAATTGATAAAAGATATCTGTATCATCCGTATTACTTGGTTTTAAAACTCCGTTTAAATAAGTATAAGTAATTGTTTCATCATCTTTTGTTAAAGTAATATTATTATTTTCTTTATTACCTAAGTAAACTGTTGTTTCCTCGTTTATTTCTCTTGCATAATTAAAATTATAATTACTACTTTCTAAATTAATTGTTTTAAAAGGCAAACTACTTTCATTTGTATTATTATTACTTTTATTGGTAGTACTACCTGGAAGGGATAATAAAATGAAAATAAAGATAAAAAAGAAAAGATAAAAAATTACAAAAGACCATCTCTTACCACTTTCAGATCTTAACCATTTCCAAATTGATTTAATTGTTATTTTTCCATTTTCATTTTTCATACTAACTCCTATTTACAACTTTTCCTAAAATATTTTTATTTCCATTTAAGTAACTACTAACTAACATTTTACTTTTTCCCTCTGGTTTTATTTCAAGTATTTTCAAAAGACCATTTTTAGTTTTTATAGAAAAGCTATCTTTACTAACTTCAACAATTTCCCCGTTTATTTTATCTTGATATGTAAAATCATCTATTTTTAAACTTTTATAAACTTTAATGGTTTTTCCATCTAAAAGAAAATAACTACCAGGGTTTGGATTTAAACCTCTTATTTTATTATATATTTCTTCTTTACTAGAATTAAAATCAAGAATTTCTTCTTTTCTATCTATGTTGTAAGCATACGTTACTTCACTTTCATCTTGTTTAATTCTATCATTTGTATTAGCAATAATACTAGGTAATACTTCTTTTAATAAATTAGTTCCTAATATACTTAATTTATCATGTAAAGTTTGATAAGTATCATCTTCTAAAATACTAGTACTTGCTTGTTTAATAATATCCCCAGAATCCATTTTAGGATCCATATACATAATTGTAATCCCAGTTTCATGATATCCATCTATAATTGCATGATGAATTGGTGCTCCTCCTCTTAACTTTGGTAAAAGAGAGGCATGAACATTTATACAACCATACTTTGGATAATCAAGTACTTCTTTTGGTACTATTTGTCCATATGCAGCAGTTATTATTATATCTGGTTTTAAAGTTAAAATATCTTGATAATCTTCTTTAATTTTAACTGGTTGTAAAACCTTAATATTATTTTTTAAAGCCAGACTTTTAATAGGAGAAAAAGTAACTTCTTTTTTTCTTCCAACTACTTTATCTGGTTTTGTAACAACACCTATAACATTAGTATTATTAATTAACATAGAAAGAATATTAACACTAAACTCTGGGGTTCCCATAAACACAACTTTTAAATCTTTTAGCATTTTCTCACCTCTAATTAATTGTATCATAAAAATATAAAAAGTTAAAAACTTTATTCATCGTTTTTAACCATTTTTAATACTTTTTTCATAGAAATGTTATTTTTACTATTATAAATTTTTAAATACATCAACTATCAAATTTATTGCTTTTTTAACATCTTCTATTGTAATTTTACTTTCATCATCCAAAACATATATTCTTTGCATTTTATCAAAAGCATTAATTAATTCATTGTTAAAACCTAATTTTATATAATCAAAATCAATTATTTTTTTATTCTCTAAAATTCCACCTATTCTAAATTTTTCTTCCTTACGTTTATAACTAATTAATTTTTTCAACTCTTCTTTATTTTTCAATAATTCTTTTATATTATTATTTTTTATCATTATTGAAATATCATATAAATGTTTAGAAACATCATCATACATACCACGATTATAATAGAATTCTGCGGCAAAAATTTTATCAATAAATATTCTTTCAAGTTTTATTATTTTTATATAAAATTCACCTATATTATATTTTTCTTTCAATATTTTTCTTTCTATACTATTTGCATATTTATATATTAATGGCTCAATTAAATATGTAGTAGTAGGTTCCGCTACTGTAAATGATGTTGCTTCTATTTGAATTTTTTCTATTTTAAATAATTCGTTTAAATTAAATAAAGAATTATATTTATAAAATGATGTTATACTACCCTTTTTATCAATTGTTTCCTCTTTAATTAAATCAAGTCCTGGTATTTTATAAGATAAAGCAGATTTTTTAAGTCTAGTTTTATTACTATTATTAGTTTCATTTTCATTAACTTTGACAGTTAAATCGATATCTTCTGAAAATCTATTCATATGATCTAATATTTTATAAACTGCTGTTCCTCCCTTAAAATAGGCTTGTAATTTATCTTGATTATTTGCTAAATCTTTTAATACAAGACATACGTAATAATCTTTTTCTAAAATATCGTTTCTTATTCCTGTTCTATTATTTATATTTAATATTAATTCTTCTAATAAGTCTCTATTCAACATCTTCTCCCTCTAATTCATATAGTTTTTTTATAGGTTTCATATTATTTAACATATTTGCATATTTAAATATTTTTTCTAAATATAATTCATTATCTTTAATAAACTTATAAATTATTTCTCTTTCATCATCAGTTTCAATTTTAATGTTATCTTTATTTATCAATAAATCAAAAAGTTGTAAATATTTATAATTATCATCGTTTATTTTTATTTTAGGTTTTCTAATAACAACACCCAAGTTTTTATTATTGTAATCATTAGCATTAGGGCATTCATTAGTTACAATTAATATTTCTTTTGGTACCTGTGTAGTTAATCCTACTTTATTAAATAAATATGCTCCTGAAAAATATCCTTTTTGACCATTTTTATCATGAATATATTTTTTATCAATAACTTTATTAACATTAAGTAATTTATTACCAAAAGTTCCTTTAATTGGTTTATAATAAACACCTTTAATAAATTGAACAATTTTATTTTCTTTTACCAATCTATTAATATATACATATATGTTCTTAAAAGTTTTTTCAAAATTATCAAGAATAAATTTCTTAAAATGCTCCTTTATCTCTTCTATAAAAATTGGTTCATCAAAAGGACAAGCATCAATATACTTAATTAAAATATCATTATAATTCATGATAAAGCCTCCTAAATAGTTATTATTTTATTAGTTTAATTAATTTCTTTAATCAAACAATAACATTATATACTATTTTAAACACTTTGTCAAACAAAAAGTTAAAAACTTAATTTAATCGTTTTTAACTATTTTTTTCAAATTATGGAAAATATCATAGGTACCCCCAGCAACAAGTCCAGATAAAATAATTGCTTCATTAAAACTCTTAGTCATTATCCACTCTATTATGGCAACTATCAAACCAATTATTATATTTTGAATTGGTATTATTTCATTTTTAATATAGTTTGATTTTTTGGAAAAATACCCAAGAATTAAGGTAACAAAAAATGTTACTATCATAAATATTTCTTCTATATTCAATGTATCACCAATAAATTATATTTAATTAATTAAATTTTATGAAAAAGATTTATTAAGCATTTATACACTTAATAAATCTTTCTTTAATAGTATCAACTCCAAGTAAATTCATAATTTCATATAAATCAGGAGTATTAGTCTTAGTTGTTAAAGCAACTCTTAAAACAGTTGAAACATCAGCAACTGATCCCTTATAATTTTCAGGATTTTTCTTATAATCTTTCATATTAGAAGCATAACCAAGACTATCACACATTTCTTTTATTCTTAAAAACCAAACATCTTTATCACTTAAATCTAAATACTTATCTAGATAAGTTGATAAAATATTTTTTATTTCTTCTTTATCATTTATTTTTAAAAACTCATAATTTAAATTAGTAAAATATTCATCAAACATATACCAAACATGATTTTTTATATCACTATAACTTTTATAATCTTTTCTTGGTTTTGGTGTTTCTCTTTCAATATTGAAAACAGATATTGCAAACTCTTTATGATTTTTTAAAATATCATAAAATTCTTTGTCAAATTCTTCGGTGTATTTTAGTAAATTTTCATAAATAGTTGTTGCTTTTAATTTACTTAAATAGTTTTTAGAAATATTAAATAGTTTATCTACATCAAATAAAGTTCCACTTGCACTAATTTTTTTGAAATCAAATTTAAATTCATCTATACTTTTATCTGGATTTTCATTAAACCACTCTTCAAAATTAGAATTAGCAATTGTTAATAAATAAATTTTAACGGCTTCTTTTGGTATTCCTTCTTTGTGATAATACTCAACACTTGCTTCTTTATCTTTTCTTTTTGATAATTTTCTTCTAACTCCACTTTCATCTATTTTCATAACAAGGCCAAGGTGAGCATATTTTGGTTTTTTAAAGCCAAATATACTAAATAATTGATCATGAATAGGAAATGAAGCAATCCATTCTTCGCCACGGGTTACATGAGTTGTGTGCATTAAATGATCATCTACTAAATGAGCAAAATGATATGTTGGTAGTTTATCAGTTGATTTAATTAAAACAATATCTAAATCATTTTCTGGAAATTCAATATCGCCTCTTACTTCATCATGAAGAATTACTTTATTATTAAAGTTACCAGGAGATTTTAAACGAACAACGAATTCACATCCATCTTTTATTTTTTTAATTGCTTCATCTACACTTAAACTACGACATTTAGCAAAAGAGCCATAATAACCTATTCTTTCTTTATTTAATTCTTGAATTTCTCTTGTTTCATTTAATTCATTTTCTGTACAAAAACATGGATAAGCAAATCCTTTTAAAACTAAATATTTACAAAATGTATGATAAATTTCTTTTCTTTCACTTTGAATATAAGGCCCATACTCTCCAATACTTTCATGTTCATTTATCATTCCTTCATCAGGAATTATATCAAAGTTTTTTAAATCATTTAAAATACCTTCTATTCCGTTTTCAACACTTCTTTTTTGATCAGTATCTTCTATTCTTAAATAAAAAACTCCCTTCGTATCATGTGCTGCTTTACAACTTTCAAATGCTGATAATAAACTTCCCATATGAACAAATCCTGTTGGAGATGGAGCAAATCTTGTAACTCTTGCCCCTTCTTCTAAATTTCTTTCCGGATACATTTTCTCATAATCTTCAATCGTCTTAGTAACATCAGGAAACATTAAATCGGCTAATTCTTGTAATTCACTATTCATAATATCCTCCCTTTAATAGTTATTTATATTACTCTAAATAGTAGTATTTGTCAATTTTTAAAACTAATCATTCTCTTTTTCTTCATTTTTTTCATGATTTTCTTTAATAAAATCTCTAATTTTTGATTTTGCTGTTGAAGTTGTTGCATAATTTAACCACTCTTCTTTTGGAATATAAGCAGATTCATCTGTAATAATTCTTACTCTATCTTGATTTTCTAAAACATAGTCAAATGAAACAGCCTCATTATTAACAATTGCCGCCACCATACTATTTCCAATATCTGTGTGTATTTTATAAGCAAAATCAACAACAGTTGAACCATTTGGTAACTCTATAACATCACCTGAGGTTGTATAAACATAAATATTACTTGAAAATAATTCTTTTTTGATTAAAGAAACAAATTCAATATTATCTAAAATTGTACTATCCAATTCTTTAATAGATTTAAAAAATTGAAAATTATCTTCTAAATCTTTTTGCATTTTAATTCTAGCATTATTTTTATATTTAAACCAATAAGATGTTAATCCATAAATAGCAATATTTTCCATCTCATATGTTCTTATTTGAAATTGAATTAATCTATTATCTGGACCAAAAACCGTTGTATGAATTGATTTATACATATTGGTTTTAGGTTTTGCTATATAATCTTTAAAATAATTATTAATAGGTGTAAACATCTCATGTATTAACATCAAGGCTAAGTAACAATCTCTTGTATTTTTAACTAAAACTTTAATTCCTATCATATCATGAATAGTTTCAAATTTATTATTTGTTAATAACTTTTTATAAATACTATAATTATCTTTGTAACGTATTTCTAACTTACTTTTAATTCCGTTTTTCTTTAAAGTAAGAAATAAATTATTTTTAACATCTTCAAGAATAGACTTAGTTTCATTTTTTAATTCTTCTCTTTGTTTATTAATATCACCATAAATACTTGGTTTTAAATATTTAAAACTTATATTTTCAAGTTCATCTTTTATTTTACTTGCTCCGATATAATAAGCAAGAGGAACATATATTTCAAGAGTTTCAAGAGCTTTCTTTTGTTGTTTTTTATAAGTTTTATATTCAAGAGTTCGCATATTATGAAGTCTATCTATAAGTTTTATAATAATAATTCTAGGATCTCTTGCTAAGCTAACTATTATTTTTCTTATATTAGATGCTGTTAATTCTCGTTTATTAGAAAAATCTAACTTAGTCATTTTAGTAACACCATCTACTAAATCCCTAATAGTTTTATTAAATATTTTTTCAATTTCATCTAAGGTAGATTCAGTATCCTCAACCACATCATGCAAAAGTCCTGCAATTACAGTATCCATATCTGCATTCATACAAGATAACATATAAGCAATATTTAAAGGATGAATAATATATGGTTCCCCACTTGCTCTTAACTGATCTTTATGATGAATTTTAGCATAATTATATGCTTTTCTTAATTTTCTAATATCAAAAGGAGTATATGTCAAAACCTTTTTTTCTAAATCATTATAAGTAACACCCATAACTTCACCTTCTTTATCTATATTTTATTATATAGAAAAAATGACTTAAAATCAACTTTTAAATCATTTTTAATTTAGAAAATTTAAATTACATTTTTAAATAAAACAATATTTAATTTTTGATAATAAGAAAGTTAAAATCAATTATTTATCTATACTTTCTAATGTTTTAGCAAATTTTATTGCTAAATCTATTAAATAATCACGTTTTTTTAATTTTTCAGTCCATCTTTTAGGAAAACTTTTATATCTATATATCATACCTGCTAAACTACCTGTAATAGCACCTATTGTATCAGTGTCATCACCTAAATTTATTGCTTTAATAATGGCATCTTCATATGAATTAGTTGTTAATACTGTCCAAAGAGATGATTCAAGTGTACTAACAACATAACCACTTGACTTGATACTATCACTTTTAAATTTAGAAATATCATCTTCTAGTATTCTTGTATATTTTTCTATTGTTTCAAATGAATAATATTTTGAATAATCAATTGTTTTTATATAATTATATGCCTTAAATTTATCAAATTGATTATTTATTAATCCTTCTATATAATCAAAATATATTTTACATCCCATTTTACTTATTTCATGAGAATGGGTAAGAGAAGAAGAATCATTTATTATTTGAGTTTTTTGATCATCGCTAAGATTTAATTTATTTAAATAATAAACAATTGGTAATATTCTCATCAAAGAACCATTTCCATTTTCGTATATTTCTCCACTTCCACATTTAATAGGATCTATATTATATTTTCTATATTTTCGTAATGCTTTATTGGTTGTTAGACCTATATCAAATACTTTATCAGTAGCAGTGTATTTAGAATCAATTGCCCAAGATACAAAATTATTCATAATATCTTGAT
The DNA here is from genome assembly GCA_934119955.1 of uncultured Bacilli bacterium. Classification (GTDB taxonomy): domain Bacteria; phylum Bacillota_I; class Bacilli_A; order RF39; family UBA660; genus RUG591. The sequence goes on from CAKOSZ010000003.1 coordinate 74,277, forward strand.
AATTAATTGTCTGTTCTTTAATAATTGAGTCGATTGTGGCAATAGTCATAGAAGTATCATCACTCCAAGTTCCTTCTGGTACTCTATGACTACCATACCCTTCCATATCTCTAACAGGATTTTTTTTATTTCTATCAGTAAACTCTAATGGTACTCCCATAGCATCCCCAATTATAAAACCTAAAATACCACTTACAATCATATCACAATATTCATTTGATATCTTTAATTTTTCTTCATTTTCTCTTTCTACTATTAAACTATTTGGTAACTGTTTTCTAGTAAAATTATCACCATTTTCTTCTAAATTATAACCTGAATCATTATAATCATTTCTAATATTCTTAATTTCTTTTCTTATATAATTATTTATTGAAAGAAACCTATTTTTTTTAATTTTCATATCAAATATTTTAGAAGAATTATTTTTATTATTCATAACTTTATCCAATTTATTAACAATAATCAATCTTAAAGATAATTATTAGATTAATTTTATCCTTTCTTACTTTTTACTTAAAATTTTTATCATTATATAAATATTTTTTTAACCACATTTCATCATTATTATCATAATATTCATTTACTGGACAATCAACAAATAAATCACTTGCTAATTCTATAATTTCATTCTTTAACTCTATATTTTGTTTATAATATTTTGGTATTTTGGAAATACCTAGATATGCCCCCATAATATTTCCAGCAATTGATCCAGTTGAATCACTATCTCCTCCATGATTAACTGCACATACTATTGCTTTTTCAAAATCATTTGAATATTTAAGACAAGAATAAATTGCAATGGCTAGTGCTTCATCAGCAACAAAACCATCTCCCAATTCATATATACAATCAGCGTCTTCATAATTTTCTTTTGCTAATTTTTGGGCTTTTTCTATCATCTTAATAAAATTTTCATTTGCTTTTCTATCAGTAATATTAAATTCACTTTTATAAATTCTCATTGCAATATTAACCGCTTCTTCTATTGTTACATTATCATTATGTGTTAATATATTAATAATAATTGCAAAAACATAAGAAGGTATAATTCCTAATGGATGGCCATGAGTTAATGCTGATGCTTTTGCAGCTAACATACCAGTAGAATTTAAAATATCATAATCATTTAAACCGTTAGATCGAAAATAAAGACCACAAGGAGCAACTCTCATTAATCCCCCACAACCTTTACTATTGTTTATTGGTTTTTCAATCGTTCCCATTTCAGGACTAGATAATGCTGTCATACAAGTTAAACCAGGTTCTCTTTGTACATTTAATTCCTTTAAATGAGAAATCCAACAAACATTATAAGAATTATCTCTATATTCTTTTTTTAACTGAGTATTATGCCAATTCTTATATGCCATATAAATAGCAGCAATTGGGGGAGGAGCAATCCCTTTCATACAAAGTCTAGTATCTCTCCAAATAAGTCCATTGGCTGTAAATAACGTCATTTGTGTATCATCTGTTATACGTGCTTTTCCATCTTGTAATTCAAATCTAGTTATTCCCTTTTCACCATATTTGTTTTTTATAGAAACAACAGATCTATTAAATTCAATTGGAGCCCCAAGAGCATCACCTATTGCCCCTCCAAGTAAACATCCTTGAAATTTTTCTATTCTTTTCATAAAAATATCCCCCTTTTCATAAAAATATCCCGTTTATTGCTTTTAACAATCTAATATTAAACAAATTATTTTTTTAAATTATTAGAATTTTCTAAACTTTCGGCTTCTAATTTTCCCATTACATATCCAGCAAACCAAGTTATTCTCTTATTATCAACTGTTCCATAATTTCGATGAGATTTTTCATTATTTATAATAGCAAACTCTCCAAGAACAAAACATGGAGTATTATCATGATATTTTGAATATTCCAAAGTAAAATATCTTGGTTTATCTTTTGTTAAGGCAATTGCTACATATTTTGAGGCTGCATCGTAAAAATCATAATCTGGAAAAGTGATAAAAAATACTTTTGTATTATTTTTAGTTTTATTAAAAGTAATATCAAAATCTTTAATAGTAACTTCTTTATCAATATCTTTAACTATCATTCTATCATCATTTCGATAATCTTTTCTTAATTTATTCCAGGTATCAAGCAAATGTCCTTTCATAGTTTCTGGTCCAGAATCTAACATTACCTTAAACTTATTCCAATCATTAAAAACTTCTCTAAATAATGTAATATTACTAATTAAATATTGAATACTTGTTGATACTTTTTCACTTTCTAATGACTCATTATTTTTAATATCAAGTCTTTCTTTTTTATTTTTTTCTTCATTTTTATTCATATTTTTATTCATATATTAATACCCTCCTATAAATACTTATATTAATTTTTTTTATTTTTAATAATTAAATTATTACATTAAAAAATCCCCTTTCAAGAAGACTGTATCATTACAGTAAAGGGGAAAGTCAAGATAATTTTAATATTTTTTTAAAATAATTTATAAATAATATTATTTTGTTTTAAATCTTTTATTAAAATCATTACTATTTAAATATAAATTTTGATAACTTGAAATATTATTATCTCTTAAAAATTGCAGTCTAATTCTAGTTAAACTAACACTTTGAATTAAGTTTCTAGGATTTTTTAAAATTAAATATTCTAGTCCTTCTTGTTTATAAAACTCTAATTGTTCTATCAAAGCATGCTTAGATTTACTAAAAACACTTGGAAACTTCATTAATATTAATAAAATATCAGCAGAACTATATGAATAACTTTTAAAAATCTCAATTACTTCTGCTATTTTTTCTTCTTTATAACCAAATATTTGAGGAGAAACACTTAATATTTTAATAATAACATTATTAGAAATATTTAAATTTAAAAACGTATTAAATGTATTTTTAATCTTTTCATCATTTAAACTAAACATTTGAGGATATTTACTTCCCATTTTAATTATTTCTTGATGAGAAAAACCTAAATTTAGGAAATAATTAAACTTTTCATTTATAAATTCATTTTTATAACAATATAACTGAGGTAATTTGTAAGTCATTTTTATAACTTGTTCTAAACTAAAACCTAAATTAAGTAATAATTTAATTTTAGATAAATTTTTTTCATAATTATAACAAATAATATTTGGAAACTTAATAATCATTTTATTTAATTCTTCACTTGAATAACCAAGATTCAAAAAACTATTATATTTTATATTTAAAGTTTTTAAATCATAACCATATATCTTAGGACAAGTAGTTGTTATTAGAATTACATCTTTCTTAGAAAATAAATTTTCTAAATAAGTATTTGTTTCCATTATTCTTCTAATAAGCGTATTTTCTTGATAACTTTTAAGTTCATAATCAGTTAATATTTTTTTAATTTCTTCTTCTTTATAACCATAATTTTTTAGATATTTATTTAACATTTTCTTTCATTCTTTCTAAGATATCACGACTTGCAACTAAGCCTGTTGCAGCGGCTATTACTATATTTCCGGCTTTACCAGATCCATCTCCAATAAAATACATATTCATGTTATTTGCTTTAAAATGATTATCTGTTTCTATTTCATTACTGAAAAATTTAATCTCTGGTCCGTATAATAAAGTTTCATCATTATTAACACCTGGGATTATTTTATCTAAGGCTTCAAGTCCATCTATAATATTGGTAATAATTCGATGAGGCATAACAAGAGCAAGATCACCTGGAACACAATCTTTTAAAGTAGGTGTTAAAAATTGTTTTTCTAATCTACTACTTCTAGTTCTTCTAAATTTCTTTAAATCACCAAGAGTTTGAATAATTGGTTTAGAATCTCCTAAAACATTAGCAATTCTAGCAATAGATTCACCATATTCTCTTGTATTTGTAACTGGTTCTGTTAAATTAACTTTACTAATAAAAGCAAAATTAGAATTATTTGATTTAATATTTTTCAAAGCATGACCATTAACACAAATATAACCATAATAATTTTCCTTAGTTACATATCCACCTGGATTGGTACAAAATGTTCTAATTTCATCACCATAAGTTTTAGTTTTAATAAAAATTGAAGGATCATAAATAACACTACATAAATCTTCTAATAGTTCACGTCTAACTTCTACTCTTACTCCTATTTCAATACTTTGAGATAAATAAGGTATTTTATATTTATCAGCAAGTTCTTGTATCCATTTAGCACCTGTTCTACCAGGAGCAACTATTACGTATTTAGAAGTATATTCAAAACTTTTCTTATTTTTTTTACACTTAACAGTTATTTCATCTTTATTATTTATAATATCAACAACCTCAGTTGAATCTAAAAGAGTTACTCCTTCATTTTTTAAATAATTAGTAAATGCTGTTATATATCCAGGTAATTTATCACTTCCTAAATGTTTTTGTTTAATAATTAATAACTTAGCACCTGTTTTAGCAACTTCTTTTTTAATCTTTAAAGCACTTTCCATATTAGTAGGATAAACATTACTATCCATTCCAAATTTATTAAAAATACTTTCAGTATCAATTAACAACTTATCAGCCTCATCACTTGTCATATATTTATATAAATCACTTTTACCAAGTTTAGGAACATAATTAAGTTTTCCATCTGAAAAAGTTCCAGCCCCTCCATAACCTGATAAAATTTGACAAGGATTACAATTTAAACACCTAGTTCCATACTTATTCATAGAACATACCCTATCATCAGCAAACTTACCTTGATCAATTAACAATACCTTTAAATCTTTATTCTTAGAAATCAATTCATAAGCAGAAAACAAACCAGCAGGCCCTGCCCCTACAATTATTACATCAAACATATTTACCTCCAATACAAATATAGTTTATCATAAATTAATTAAAAAACAAATAAATTGACAAAAAAATATGGAATGTAATTTATATTTACATACCATATTATAAATAACTATTCACTTAAAGTATAAGGATCATCTATACTTCCAGATCCTGATATAATCATTGTTTGGGATCTAAGACTTAGTACTGGACGAAGAGCGAGATTACTAGAAACATTAATACTTTCCAAATTGCCATCATAATTCACATAAGCAGCGGTAAAAGAACGGCTTGAACTTGAAGAAATGAACCATGTATATGCGTTATTAAACATCCAATTGTTTAAACTTATACCATTTTTATATGATTCTTTAAAATCTTTACTCCAATTACTTGTATTAGAAGCATAACCAAAATCACTTGGATATAATAAGGCTATTTTCCCATTCCATGTTGCTTGATTTCCATACCAAATATTACAATTATTTTTATGACTAGCAAAAGTTACATTACTACTACACACTGTTATACCTCTTTCTTGACTATACACTTCTTTATTTGTACCAAATATTAGCCATGTATCATCTGTATCAATAGTTACATTTCCTAAATAATATTTCATATTTTCAATTAAACTACTATTTTCTAAACTGTTTAAATAATCTTCATTTAAGTAATACATACCTCCTGCTTTTGTCCAATCATTTCTATTTGTTTTTACACTTGATGGTTTATTCCAATAAAAATATTTATATTTTGTTCCATTTGTTGTATAAAACATTTGATATGTAATACTATCTTTTGTTATTGTTTCCGGTACTTCTTTACTAGCACTAATTGGTTCATCTTTTACTATCTTTATTCTTTCGGCTTTTTCATTATTTGCATTTTCTTCATTAAATATCCCCACTATTCTCCATGTCTCATTATTAAATATTACATAATTTCTTATTCCACTATCTGTTGGTGTTGTTTGATTATTTTTAAGATTTAAGGTAGTTCCATTATAACTAGCACAATAACCTCCTCTACCTTTATAATAGTCATCATCAGCATTAGAAATTGAACCATTACTTAATATACAAGTACTTAATGGACAAATATTGCTTGATACTGATAAATTATAATCATTTGTTCCATCTGTATATGTGCAATAATTTCCTATTCCACTATATCTATATTCTCTAATTGTATCACCAGTTGTTGCTAGATCACCATCTGTATTAACTGCCACTAAGCCATCTTGATTATTTCCGTTGTATCTATTTTTTACTGTTTCAACAAAGTTTGTTGCTTCTACATATTTTCCATTTACATTTACTTTTATACTTGCAAATAAGTTTGACCAATCAGTTAATGAATAATCACAATTATTTATTTGATCACCACTACATATATTAACACTTTCATCTATCCAAATATATAGTCTATATGTTTTTGTTATTTCACTTGTTGTATTAGCAGGAATTGTATTACTATATATTGTTGTATTATTAATATTTTCTATTGTTAATTTATCTTGTAAAACATTTTCTTGATTATTATTAACCTCAACTAATCTAAATTTCAAAAATTTATCTTCTATTCTCATTTTATTTGCTTCTGCATCTCCATGTACTAATTGAATATTATATAATATTCCATACTTTGTATGAGTATTTTTTCCGTCGATGGTAAACTCAAAATACTTTGTTGAATCATAAGTATTACTAGGCATAGCACCTTCTATTTTAAATTCATTTGTTTCATTGTAGTGCATATAAATATCACCCACTACAAGACTTGAATTATTAATACTTACCTTATTATAAGTAAAAATTGCAAAAGATACTCCTAATGTTATTACTAAAATTGCTATTATAATTAATGTTATTATTATTTTTTTATTTTTCATAATTACTTCCTTTCTTGCCCCACTATTCTAATATATTTTTATTTTAACATAGTTTTTATTCATTATAAAGTATTTTTATGTCTAAAAAAATCGTATTATGTGGACTATAAAAAAACACGATTAAAAATTACAGTTAATCTGTAAACTTAATAATGCTTTTAAGTATCAATTATATATAATATTTCTTTACAAACTCTTATATTTGCTGGGTTTTTCTTAGATATTTCTACCCCCCCCCCATGTAAAGTTTTGTAAAGTTAGAGTTTGATTAGTTGTAAAGTGATTATTTAGTTTATTCATGAAAATCAACTCCTTTTTATTTTGTATTTTTTTTACTATTTAATGATAACAAATATTTTTTCTTTTTTCAATATTTTTTGTGCTATTTATGATAATTTATAAGGATTTTCCATAGTTCCATCGCCACTTGCTATTGAAATGTTAGAATTTAAATTAATGACTGGTCTAATGCCATAGGCATAATGAACGTTAGACCAATTACTTAAATCACCTGCTGGATATAAATAAAAAACACGTGCTGTTCCAGCATTACTATCAAATCGAGATGGAGACATGGTATTATATGTATTATCTGTTCGTAAGTAAAAATTTGAGTTTTTATAACCTGTACGTCCTCCCGCAAGTGCTATTTCATCAGCAGTTATTAAAGCAATTGGATATGTAAGCTTGCCATTACCAATACTTGTTGAAACACTAAATTTATCTTGTTTATCACAAGTTAAACTAATTGTTTTATTAGAATTAGAAGTTGATAAACGCCAATCAGTTGAAAAATAAGTTGATGGCACTAAATTGTGCCCATCACCATCATTATTTGTTGCTAAACTTCGATCATTACAAAAATAATTATCAGCAATATAACTACTTAAATTATTATTAACAATATTTGTTTTATACCAAGTATCTATTATTTTTTTGATATTACTATCAAAATTATTTTTTTTTATCGCTTCATAACTAATAGATGGATAAGATATATAATTAACATATATATCTTTTTCATTATTTGGATTAATTTTATTTACTTTTAAAAGTGCTTGACAAGTTGCTGCACTACTAGTTGAAACACATGTATAAGGATATTCATTAAATTTATCTTTCATCTCGGTAAATGTTCCATAAGTCATTTCTTTACTAGAATCTCTCATTTTTAATTTATATTCTTTATTTGTTACATCATATTCATAACTATCAGCAAAATAATATTTCGTTAAGGCTGAAAAAATAGTATAATGTGTTTCGTCACTTATAATTTCTTCATTTGAAAAACTATCGCCATACATATAACCAACATAAGTTGGATCTTGATATCTAGTGTTATATTGATAACTAGTATTATTGATTGATGTATAAATACCAGTTGCATTTGGAGTTGTTCCGTTATAGATAAGTCTAATTGTTCCATCCCCATTTATTCTTATGATTTTCCAGTAAAAACCTCCAAAATACACATTATTATTAGTTACATCACCACGAAAGAAATACGTTGACCCTAAATCATCTGTTGTCTTATACAATCCTTGTTCACTTTTTAAACTTGATGCTACTTTATAAGTTATTTTATCACCATTTGTAATTGTATAAGTCGTACCATTTACACTTGTTGCTAGTATTTTATAGACTTCGCTGCATTTTGTATAAATATCAGTTACTGCACCACATGTATAATAATTAACATAATTATCACTTAATAAATCTTCTATAACACTACTCCCATCTTTATTATACAATTTAAATAACCCTTTTGTTGAATCAAATTCATAACTGTCTGCAAAATAAAATTTGGAGCCTGTATAAGAATAAACATCACTAACATTAGTCGTTATATCTTCAACATAAGTATAACTTGGGGCTGTATCATTTAAATTAACTGAACCTTTATTACTAATCTCGGTTTTAGCAATTTCTACACTTTCACTTTGATTATCACTTACAAGCAAACAGTCATTAAGTCTTGTAAATCCATTATTTAAACAAAAATTATTGCCTTTTATTTCTACTTTTTGAACTAAACTATAATTTTCAGTACCATTTTTAGTTGATTTAACAATTACATCAGTTTCTTGGTTAGCATCATTAACGCTTTCCATATAAACTTTAACTTCAACACTTGTTTTTTTATTAAAATCATATTCAAGATTTAAACTTTCTTTTTTAGTATTATCAACATTACCTAAACTATCTTTATATGTAAATAAAACACTATTGTTAGTATTATTAATAGTTAGATTCATCTTATCAATGCTATCTAGAATTTGTCCTTTTTCTTCTGGATTATCATAGTTTGATATGGTTGCAATAAAGAAGCTTTTATTATTTTCAACACTACTTTTTTCAACTTTTAAAGGCATATTCATGGCATCTAAATTACCATTTACATTTATTTTAACACTTGTGTAACTATTATTCCACTCATCTATTGAATAAGTTGCATCACTAGTGTTTCCTATTATTACTCCATCATCTACCCAAATTCTTAATTGATAGTTAATTGTTTTTTCAATTTTAGTATTAGCAGGAATTGTTGAAACCCAAATTCTTGTATTATTCCACTCTTCATAACGTAGTCCATCTACTACAACCTTGTCATCTTCTTTTAAATAAACATCAATATCCTTTGGACTAATTCTTGTTTTTCCTTCTATTTCTTCTCCTTCAACTATACTAATAGCATAGTAAACATCTTTATTTGAAGTATTTTTTCCTGTTATAGTAAAATTAAAAACATTATCTGTATAACTATCTTTTATAGCATCTTCTTTTTTCATAGGAGTTGCATTTGTAATATTTATTTGATTAGTTTCATTATAGTGCATGTAGATATCCCCTACTACTAAACTTGAATTCATACTTATTTTACTATAATTATAAATAGCATAAGTTACACCTATTGTAAGAACTAAAACTGCTATTATGCTTAACATTATTACTTTTTTATCTTTCATAATTACTCCTATTCTTGCATCCAAATTCTAGTATAATCTTATTTTAACACTTTTTTTATTTATTATAAAGTATTTTTATGTCTTAAAAAATCGTATTATGTGAGTACATAAAAAACATGATTAAAAATACATTTAATCTGTAAACTTAATCATATTTTAGTTTTTTATTTTTTCAAGTATTAATTTGGATTAGTTGAAAATTGTAAGTTAAGTGATATAGAACCAACTGAGGCATCGTTTTCACAGTCAACATCTTGTCCTTCTAACCACATATAAATTCTTAGTTTGGTTATTCCTTGATTAATTGAAAACATTTCGACATTATTTGTAAAATTAGTTTTAGTGTAATAGGAAACTTTAACCGTATCAAAGTAATTTGGGTAATTTGCTTTATTAGCTTTATCAATTGCTACTTTTAAGTTCTTTGGTATTTCACTTTTTATTCCTTCGTATGGTAACTCTTGATAATTATTAGTAATATCTAAATTATAAACATTTTTAGCATTTAAAATACCAGATTCAGTGTGAGAATCATAGTTTGGTTCCCAGATATAAACATTATTGTTGCTATTTGTTTTTAAGTTTTGAATAGTATTTAAATCTGTACTTTGAGTACTTCCTTCAACAACAAAAGCAAATCTTGTAGCATTTTCAATTCCTACATATTTATCTTTATAAGTAGCCCCAGAATCAGTTGTTAAATATAGTTTAGTATTAGCATAGGTTTTTAAAAAGACATCAAAGGCAAGAAATTTTTTATCACTGTTTTCAAATAAACTTCTCTCTTCAACAGTTTTCACTGCTTCTATATTATATCTATCATTATAAGTAGCATCGTTTTCAACCTTACCATGAAATACTTCTAGTAATCCATTATTTACATTACCAATGGTTGAAACTGGCTCCAACACTTTTGGTAATTGATTTATATTATTTGGATAATTATCAACTGCTTCTACTAAATCTAGAATACTTAAAACAGATTTCCAATTTGTTCCATCACTTGAAATTGATATTCCATTTTGAGCTCTTACTTCAACTTCCATCAAGCCAATCGATACTAATCTATTGGAAGTAAACCAAGCATAGGAACTAGTACCTAAGGATATTCCTAAAACAAATAACCAAAGTAATAGAAAAAATAAACGATATTTTCTTTCTTTTTTAGTTTTTTTCATAACTATTCTCCCTTTTTTTCTTGTTCTTTATGTTCTTCACGTATTTCCATGTGCATTTTAATTTCTCCTCCAATTATGGCATCAACACAATCAGGATCGTCCCCTTCTAACCAAATTACTATGGTAAATTTATCTTTATCTCCAACTTTAAAATCTTTTCTTTGTTCAATTATTACTTCTTTTTCTTTATTTTCTAAAAATGGAATTGTATCTTTTTCAGCCATTTTAGTTGCTGAATTAATCTTAGCATATACTTGTTTTTCTCCATTTAAAAATACCATAACCCGAATTGCTTCATCAACATTTTTAATAACATCATCTATTAAAATAGAATACCAATAGTTAATAGTTCTTTCTCCTTTATTTTCAAGATAAAATGTATAAGCAATATAATTTTCTCCGTTATGAGAGCCAGTCCCTTCTTCATCAATATTTTTTGGTATCCAATCAATTGAAATATTATCTAAAAAATCAATATTCTTGGCATATAATTTTCTTGTTTTATCATTTTTAAACTCTTCATTTTCATATAAAATAATTCCACTTTTAAGAGCAAAGTTATTATCAAGAGTAACTGTAAACTTACCCCCATTATAGATAATACTTAAAATTATAAAAGAAAATATTAAAAATATTAAAATTACAAAAATAACAATCTTGGTTCTCTTAACTCTTTGTTTACGATTTTTAATTTTTTTAGCCGTTACAACTACTTCTCCCATATACTCACCTATTATAATTTTAACATAGATAAGTTATATCTTCAATTAATTTTCTTTTTTTTAAAAAAACTTTTACATTTATTGTAAAGAAAAATAGAATATGTTATAATTTTTATATAATAGGTGATGTATGAAAAAGAAAATAATTTTAGGTTTAGCATTTATATCTTTATTAGTGTCATTTTGTTTTGTAGGAGAATCATATGCTAAATATGTAACTAATGTTAATAATGTTGCTTCTATGTCCGTTGCAAGATGGAAAATCTTAATTAATAATAAAGATATTTTAAATAAAAATGAAGCAAGTCAAATAATAACTCCGGTTTTTTTAGAAAATGAACATATTAATTCTAATGTAATTGCTCCTACTAGTAAAGGTTATTTTGAACTTGTCTTAGATGCAACAGGAGCCGACGTTTCATTTAGTTATGAAATATCTACTAGTATAAATGCTGATAGTGCTGTTAGAGATTTAAAAATAACAGGATACTCAATTGATGATGGAGAAATTATTGATGTATCAAGTAGTAGTTTAATATCTGGTAATATCTTATATACTGATACTAAGGTTAAAAACATTAAAGTTTATATTGAGTGGAGTGACACCGAAAATGATACAATGGACAATAAAGCCGATACAGAGGCTAGAAATAAACAAGCCAAACTTGATGTTAAATTAAATTTTAAACAAATTGCTAATTAAAAAAATAAGACCGAAATCTTATTTTTTTACTTTGTTAAATATTTATAAAAGTTAGTTTTAATAATTAATTTACTAATATTTTTTCTATTAGCAACTATATTATTTATTTTATTTATGTATTCATCACTTACATCTTTACTAAATTTATTAGTAGTAGCTAGATAGGTTCCTTCATCAGTTACAAAACTTCGATTACTAAAAAATGCAAGTTTCAATGAATCACTAAAAATATCTTTTCCCATAAATAATCTTGAATCATAATCAAGACCAAATAAATTATAGACAGTTGGTATTACATCAATTGACATACAAGTTTTATTAATTTCTTCATGATTTATTTGATTATTCCAAATAATTAAGTTATTACTGTTTACTTCAACTACCATATCTCTATTATAAGAAGATAATTCATTTATTTCATCTACTTCTAAACCATATGGGTAATGATCAGCCAGTAAAACTATTACTGTATCATCTAAAATATTATTTTTTTCTAACTCATTTATTAATAATTCTAAGGCCCTATCTAATTCTATTTGGGTTGCTAAATAAGCCTTTACTTTCTCACTATATGGTAAATTCTCGACTAATTTTTTATTCTTTTTAGCCATTTGATTACCACCAAAGTTATATTCAAAATGTCCTGAAACAGTCATATAATAGGCTAAAAATGGTTTATCACTATTTAAATAATCATTAATTGTTGCTCTAATCATTTCAATATCACTATTTGGCCATAAATTACAATTCATTCTTTTTTCAAGACCATTAAAACAGGCTAAATAATTATCAAACCCCATTGATTTTAAATACTTATTTCTACCTTGAAATGTTGCATAGTGATCATGATACGCATAAGTATTATAACCATTATTTTTAAAAATAGTACTAAGTCCATAAGGAAAATTATTATTACCAGACTTCCAAATTGGTAAAAAAGAAGTATCGGCATAAAGTCCTGTTAAAGATTGAAATTCTCCCCCAATTGTACTTAAATTATTAGATGAATAATAATTATTAAAATGAAAACCTGAATTAACTAATTTATATAAAGTAGGAGTTAAGTTTTCATCAACTGCTATTTCACTAAAACTCTCAGCCGTTATATAAATTAAGTTTTTATCTTTAAATAAACCTGTATATTTATTTTTCTTTGTTTTCTCTTCATTTTTTAAATAAGTTGCTATTTCTTTAATATCATTATTACTACTATTTATAAGTTTTTCTAAATTTAAATCTAATTCATTATAACCATATTCGATTATTTCTTTTTCTTCTTCATGATTATCATTATTATCAATATTATTAATTATAATAATATTTTCTTTAAAACCTCTTATAGTTCTATCAAGATCAATTAAAGTTGCATTTAAAATACCTAATTTTTCTATATTTAAAGTATTATCATTAATATTATAATATAAATCATAAATAGAATATTTAATATCTTTATAAGTATTTATATTAATATTAAATATTATTATACTTATTATAAATAAAGGTATTGTAATATAGAAAAACTCATTTGTTAATCTTTTAAAATTAAATTTTTTTCTAAATATAATTAATAAAATAAAAGGTAAAAATAAAATAATTAAACCATAGATATTCTTAAATATTTCTTTTAAACCCATATTAATAAATTGTAAACCTTGATTTGATAGTTTTAAAACTGCTAAAGAAAACTGAGTATTAAAAATAGCATTAAAGATATAGTATAAACTATACCAAAAACTAAGAATAAAGAAAATTATAAATGTAAGTATTTTATTAGTTTTTTCTTTAAATAAACTTGTAATAATAGTTAATATAATACTAATTGGTATCATGAATAACATGATATTTAGAAAAGAGTTAATATTAATACTAGGAAATGATAATACCATAAACATTAACTCCATAAATACTAAACTTAAATAGTTAAAAATATAAGTAAATATTTTTTTCATAAGCCTCCCCTTTAATCCTATTCATTTACTTGGGTGGCTGTGACTTTAATTATTAAAATAATACTTTTAGAATCGGGATTTTCTTCTTTATATTGATAGGCCTTATAACCCCACTTAGTATCAAGTTCATCATCACCTGATTCAAAAGGCCAAGTGAAATTAAAATTTATGTTATCTTTTCCTCCCTTGGCTTCCATGCTTCCATTTTCAATTTCTATATTTAATTTAAAAGGATACTTAGTTTTAATTAATTCTTCAATTTCAGCTGATGTCATAGTATCAGTTGTATAAGTTTCTCCTAAAATAGATGCTGAAACAATTTCATATTCTAGATTTGCTCTTAAATCACTATCATTTTCTGCCGTTATAACTTGCTCCGTATCAGGCATACCAGGATAAACTGATTCAATATCAAATGATAAAGTTTCTTCAATATTATTATCTCCAACAATAAAATTAACTTTCCAAGATCTAACATATGCACTTATATTATTTGATACCTTAGTTGCATAAATAAACCAAGCAAAAGTATTACAAGATAATAATATAGCCAGCATTAAAAGAGTTCTTAATTTAATTTTTTTAAGTACTCGTTTTATTATTTCTAAAAAAGTAACTTTATTATTCATAAATCACCTTTTATTAATCTTTTTTGGAATTGGTTCTTCCATAACATCTACAATACTTTCTTTATCAGTTGCTTTTTCTTCTTTTTTATTTATTTCTTCTTTTTTATTTTTATTTTTTTCTTCTTTTAAAGCCATTTTTTCTTTTTTAATATCTAATATTTCAAAGAATAATAAAACTACAAAAGGAACAAAGATAATAAAATAAAATCCATATGAATTATTTACAATATGACTAATCATACTTAATATATTACTTTTAGATACTACAACGGCAAGTATTTGTCTATCTTCTATTTCAGGATCGGCTATATCATTGTTAATACCTTTGGTTTGAAAAATATATTTACCATTTTGATATTCTTTTTTAATAACTTGGTGGGTTACAATTTTATCTTTTAAAGTAGATTTTTCTCCCTTGTAAACAACATCATCACCTACTTTAATAGTACTTGAATCAACTTTCTTGGCAATTATCATGTCATATATTTCATATTTTGGTTTCATACTTTCGCTGACAACTGTATACATACTAATGCCACCTAAGGTAACTTTATTATTAGATATCCTTTGAATAAATATTATACAGATAACAAAAATTATAACAATTGATGTTATTCCTTTTAATACTAAGGATGCTCCTTTTAAAAATTTATTATCTTTTAATTTTTCTATAAATTTCATTTCAATCACCTAAAACTTAATACTTTTTAAAGTATTTAAATATTCATCCATGTTATCTTTGAATATTTTATAAATTTCCTTATCATTTACAACTGTTTTATATTTTATAACACTGTATTGTTTAGATACAATATCTTTTAATTCATCCTCATTTAAACTTCCCCCACTTATGTCCATGATTTTAGATACCATATTAGAAACTAACTTCTCGGTTATTTCTTTTTTATCAAAAGTAGATTCTTCACTATTTAAAGTATCAATTACTAAATAATTAAGTAAGAAAGACTCATCCATATATTTTTTTAAGGTATCTGTATCATAATAATCTTTACTTTCATGTGTTTTTTTAACATCATCTTCCATGTTTTCTTGCATATAATTCCAAAGTTTAACAGCATATTGGAAATTAACATTTTTTAAAATAACATTGGTTTTTTTAATAGGTGACGTTACAAGAGCAATATGAAGTTTATTAATATCTTGATATACCTGGGCTTGGGTTAGATCAGATATTTGAAGTTCAAGTTTTTCAATTCTTTTAAAAACATCTAGTCCTTCTTCATTTTTATTTTCTTTTTTTTCTTCTTTTTTACTATCTAACATAACTTGTAAATTAATATGTTCTGATCCTAATTTAGATGAGGCTTGATAATCAAAAGTTTTATTATCTTTTAAACTACTACTTGCAACTAAATTTCTTTTTTTTCTGGTAATATAGAACTTCATATTTTGAATTAAACTATAAATAAATCTATTTTCATAAGTATTATAACTTTCTTCTTTATTTATATTTAATATTTTAGAAGGTCTAACATCCCCAGTTTTTGGATCAAAGTCTTGAATAAGGTTCGTGTTTTTTGATAAATGTTTAATACTTTCAACCGTTATTCTTCTTGCAAGTTCTATTTTTACAACATCTTCTTCATTGACAATAAATCGATTAGGATTTCTTAATATATTATCAATGTAGTGAATTGTATCTTCCATAATATCAAGCCATTCATAATTACATTCTATTTTGTTATAATTAGATGTTATATGAAGAGTTGAATTTACTTTATTTTTAAAGTTTTCTATTTTTTTATCACTAGTTTTATTATATAAATCAAATAATTCTAAATTGTCCATCATACCACCTATGTTAATTTTTTAAGTCTTAATAAGTATTCTTCACATTCTTTCATCTTGCCTTTACCAAATAGTTTGTCTAAAAACTCGATATACCCATCTATTTCATCTCTTATATAAGATATATTTAATTGTTCAAATTTTCTTAATACTTTTCTGGCTAAGAAGTAATCAACTCCTGCTACTTCATCTCCTCCACAGGCAACATATATAGGAACGAATTTTTTCATATGCATAACAATACGGTTACCAAAGGCAATACGGAAGTGTTTAATAACATAATTGTCCATTTCTTCAATTTTATTTAAAGTATCTTCACTCATTTGATTGTTTTGAATTCCTTCTTGAAACAATTTATCAAGGTAGGAATAGTTAATATCCTGAGCCTCGGTATCAACCGGATCAAATACTTGTCCTTTATCATTTATATCAATTGGCATGGCTCTATCGTATACTTTATCAGTTACCATGAAAGTTGAGTCATCGTTATTGATAGTTCCAATATACCAACAGTTAGGTGGTATTTTTAATTTACCTTCTTTAATTCTTTTAGGATCAGTTTTCCAAGAAGATGAAACAAGTTCAACAATCCATTCATCTTTGTTTGGCATTTCAAGAATTGATAACATTTCGGCAAAATAATATTCAACACGTGAAATATTCATTTCATCCAGAATAATGGTATAAATATCATCAGTATATCCGGCAAGATATAATTCTTTTAATACTTCGGTTTCATTAAATTTCTTGGTAAACTCATTAAAATAACCAAAAAGTTCGGTTCTATCTCTCCATGATGGTTGAACTGAGGCAACACAGGAATCATGTTTTAAAAATTTTCCCCAAGCATAAGCAAGAGAGGTTTTACCTGTACCTGATATACCTTGTAAAATAACAAGTTTAGTTGAAGCAAGAGCAGATATAAATATTCTTATCATCTCAGTTGTATAGTAAAGTCTTAACTTACTAGCCGCAAAGTTTCGAAATAATTCAACTAATTCTTCCAAAGTAAAACTATTATTATAATTTTTAATTTTATAATTCTTGTATTCTTCATCAATTGCAGTTAACTTAGCAAATCTTGAATCCGTAACATCTACTTTTTCTTCTTCTCCTACTTCTTCTGTTGCTTCTTCCCCTGGTTTAAGTCCAAGTTGAGATACTTTCATAGCTAAAATATCTTGTTTTTCTTTCATTAAATTATTAACTTCTTTATTTAAATCAGCAACTTCTTCTAAAAGAGACTCTTGTTCAACCAAGGTTTTTCTAAAACGTAAATACTTACGAACTAAAAAGTAAACTAAGAAAATAATTCCTCCTAATATTAAAACAATTAATAAAATAGCAAGACAAACAAATATCCACTCAGCACCACTAAAATCATCTTTATAAAAGTTTAAAATTTTAATATAATCACCAACATTAAACATCTTTAAAATACCATTAAAAATGGCTTTAAACACATCAATAATAGGTTGAAAAAATTGTAATAAAAACTCATATACAAATCTAAAAAATGTATCCATCACATACTCCTTAAATAAATATTCATATTAAATGAACTATAATAATTATATAAATCTTCTTTCTTAGTAATTAGAAAAGAAAATATTTCTAAACTCTTAATCGTAATATTAGTAAACTTATATTTTTTCTTAAAAGTAATTGCAAAATGATAACCTAATTTAATCATTTCATCTATTTTATCTTTATATTCTAAGTAATCTTCATAATCTAAATTAATAACTATTTTTTCTTTAACAATATCATTATTAATTAAGTTAAAAAATCTTTTAATCTTATCTTCTTTTAAAAATAAAGTTATAGGAAAATCAAGAATATATTTATTTTTATAATTATAATTAATAACTTCATTTAAAATTTTTATATCTACTAAATTATATAAAACAAATAACTTTTGTTCATTTATTAAACTTGATTCATATACTCGGTTAATTGCAAAAGTACTATAAATACTTGGAAATTTGATATTATAAGTTAGATTAGTTAAATATAATTTATTAGATAGTTTTAAATAATTAACTTGAAATTTATCAGTTTTAATTTCTTTTAAAACTTTTATTTTATTAGACTTAGTATCTATTATTAGTCTTTTTAATTCCTTTGTATCTAAATTAGTATTATAAGTTTTAAAATATATTTTTTCTATATTAGTAAGTATTTCCTTGATATCCAAGTCATCTAGAATATCATCTAATAATAAAGTATTATAACTTAAAGAAACTAAATTAGTTAAGTTTTCTTTTAATTTAAATTCTTCTAGAATAGGACTTAGATTAGTTCTAATTTCTTTTTTAATACCATTTTTATCTAAATCATAATAGTTATAATATCTAATTTCTAAGTATTTATCTATAATAAGTGAGATATCTTTTACTCTTAAATTTGGTAAAATTAGTTTAAAGTATTTAGTTAAACTTTTCTTGGTATAATCTAAATATTTTTCTATAATATTACTATTCATACTACATCTCCTAACTAGTAAATTCTATAATTGAAGTTTGATTAATAATTGGATAGGTATAATTTTTTTTGGTATCATTTTTATAGAATTTAACAACTTCACTGCTAATAGCATCTACTTTAAAAGTAATACTATTTACATATTGATTATTATTAATTGTTGTATAAGTTTCATTTGTCTTTTTTAAATAGGCTGGACTTGTCATATCAAGAGATACTATATTAGGATCAAATGATAAAGTTACAAGAGCCGATTTACAATTACTCTTGTTTTCTTCACTTAAACCTAAGTATTCCTCTATATTTAATTTATCACCTATATTGTAAGATAAGAAAGGAACCTCAACTAAATAATAATCAAGGGTATTGGTTATATTAAAACTTAAATATGGACTATTAACTGAATCATCAATTGCATATGATATTCCACTATAACCAACATTTAATATAAATCTTGCACTTATTTCTTTTTTATAAGGACTTTTTGAAACTGCTTTTATTTCTATAAAAGCACTATCTCCTTCTCTCAAAGTTCCAATAGGAGAAATTACAGCTTGAAAAGAATCATGATTATTACTACTTAAAACAATTCCACTTGTTTTAGAAATAGAACAATTAACATTACTAGAACAAGAATAAGTTAAATCATAGTCAATATCATATGGACAAGTTTCATAATTATTTAAATAACTATTTAAATCGACTAAAATAGAATACTCACTAACGGCTGACCAGTTTTCTATTTGATAAATTGGTCGATTTCTATCTAATTTATCACTATTGAAATAAAACTTTTTCGTTAATAAGTAACGCTCGTTAATAGCATTATAAATATATCTACTAT
This sequence comes from uncultured Bacilli bacterium, assembly GCA_934119955.1. Classification (GTDB taxonomy): domain Bacteria; phylum Bacillota_I; class Bacilli_A; order RF39; family UBA660; genus RUG591. The sequence continues at coordinate 94,240 of CAKOSZ010000003.1, forward strand.
AAGTAATACCCACTAATAATAAGCCAAGTAAGATAGGTGTTATTATTAAAATTATTTTTTTCTTATTCTTTAATTTAATTTTTTTCATTCTTAGTTTTCCTAACTTCCATAATAAATAAGTATAATTCTAAGATAAATAAAATTAAAATAGGTAAAATAATAAGAAACAAGTATCCCATTTTAGATGTTAATAAGGCAATTACTCCTCCTATAAGAGGATAAACTGTAACAGTTTTACTAGTTCCTATAACATAGTTATCTAAAATATGATGACTTTCACTTCCAACAATAAAAGTTTTAGGATTTTCGATAATAGATGCTACTTTTTCATTTTTAATAGAAACATTTGATTTATAAGTATCATAGTATAAAATAGTATCCCCGACTTTGATATTTTTAATGTTTTTGGATACTACTAATAAACTATTTTTATCATAGCCTACTAAATCTGTTTTTCTTGGAATTAATAAAGTATTATTACCAAAAACAGATACATCATAGTCATTATAATTAATTAATAAAAAAGTAATTGGAATTGTTATTACTACATAAAACACAATTAAGATATTAACTATTATTCTTTTCATACTACGCCCGAGTTTTACCTCGAATTCACCTCTCTTTACTATTACCATATTAAGTATAACAAAAATTATATTTAAAGTAAACTATTAATTGACAGAAAAAAATTGCTATTTCTAGCAATTAATTTTAATATTTTAAATTTTATGGAGCAGGTTGAGTTGTTGTGAATTGTAAATCATAATTAATGTTTCCACCAGAAGCAGAGTTTTCACAGTCAACATCTTGTCCTTCTACCCACATGTAAATTCTAACTTTTGTAACTCCTGCTGTTATACCAAAGATTTGAGTATAGTTTGCATTAGCAGCAGTTGTTAAATAATTTGAAGTTACTGCTTTAAATTGAGTTGCATGTTTAGTAGCATTTGCTTCTCCTACTTTAACAGTATCAACAGGAACATCAGCCATAATACCATCATAATTTACTCTCTCAGCATCTGGTCCTTCGGTAATAGTTAGTCCATATGTATCACGAGCATGAGCAATTGCATTAGTTTTATGAACATCATAGTTTGGTTCCCATAAATATACAGGAGATGCAGCAGCACCAGTTGTTCCTAATTTTTGAATATTTGCAACAGTATCATCAGCAGTTGTATTTCCTAAAACAACATAAGCAACACGGCTAGCATTTTTAATTCCTTTGTCATCTTCATCAGCGGTACTAACTTTTGAATTAGGTGTCATATAAAAGTTTGAAGTTGTATCTGATTTAATAAATAAATCAAAAGCAATAAATTTTCCAGTTGTACCATTTGCTTCTACTGATTTATTAGCACTTAAATACCAATCTCCGGCATCATCTGCAGCAACTTGTCCGTAGAACATTTCCATTTTACCATCATTTGTAATAGTTAATGCACTTGATACAGGTTCTAATGATTGTGGTAATTGGTTTACAGCAGCAGCATAAGTATTAGATGCACTTGTAATATCAGTTGTTTGAATAATTGATTTCCAATTAGTTCCATCAGTTGAAACTTGAATACCATTTTGAGCAGCAATGTTAACTGTAATTGTATTAACAGCAACAGTTTCATTTGATGTAAACCATGCATAAGTTGAAGTTGTTAATATTACTCCGGTAAAGCAAAGTAATAATAAAAGTAATAACAATCTTCTTGATTTTTTATGATTTCTTTTTGAAGTAGTAACTACTTCTTTTTTATTTTCATTCATTTTTTTCACTCCTATTTTTCTTATCTTCACATTCATGATAGCATAAAAAAAAATTACTTTCAAGAGTTAAAATAGTTTTTTTCTACTTTACAAAAAAAGTTTACACAAACGTGTAAACTTAAAACTAATCAATTAAAATTTGTTTTTTATGAGTTTCAACTTTTTCAGGAATAATTAAATGTAATGTTCCATTTTTAAAGTCGGCTTTAATATTATCTTCATCAATATCTCCAAAATAGAAAGATCTTTCAAGTTTTCTATATTTTCTTTCATGACGAAGATATTTTTTGTTTTCATCATGGCATTCCTTTGTTTCAGCCTTAATTGTAATTGTTCCTTTATGACATTCAATATGAATATCTTCTTTATTAAATCCTGGAATATCAACATCTACATGATATTTATTATCTTTTTGATAAACATCAGCATTCATTCCCATTCCTTTCAATTCTTTCTCATCAAATAAATCATCTAACATAAATCTTGCTGGCAACATAATATCACTCTCCTTTTTTAAATTAAATTACCATATATATTATTAACAATTATATCTATTTTATTACTTAGCCATAATCTCACAGATTAAAGAAGTTAACTCAGTTGGATTTTCAACAGATAATCCTTCAATTAATCTTGCTTGGTTATATAAAATCTTTGTATATTTTTCAAGTTCTTCTGAATTAGAAGCATATAACTCTTTTAATTTATCGGCTATTTTACTATTTTCATTTATTTCAAGTATTTTATTTGCTTTAACACTTTCACCATTTGGCATAGCATTTAAAACTTTTTCCATTTCAAGAGATACATCACCTTCACTTGTAAGGCATACTGCATGATCTTTTAATTTATTCGTAAAACGAACACTTTTAACTTGACTATTTAAAACACTTGCCATTTTCTCTAACATACCCTTGTTATCTTCATTTACTTTTTTAAGATTTTCTTTTTCTTCCTCAGTTGATAAATCAAATTCACTTGATAAAACATTCATGAATTTTTTATCTTTATAAGTACCTAGTACTTTAATAACAAATTCATCTAAGTAATTAGTTAAGAATAAAACATTTTTATTACTATTAAGAGCATTTATAACATTTGGTAACATTTTAATCTTATCAATTGTTTCCCCACTTGCATAGTAAATTACATCATCACTCATATCTTCTAAGTACTCATCAAGCGTAATTAGTTTTTCTTTTCTTGAAGAATAGAAAAGTAATAAATCTTGTAAAACTTCTTTATTCATACCATAACTTGAATAAATACCATATTTTAACTGTTCTCCAAATGCTTCATAGAACTTAATGTAGTTATCTCTTTCATTTTTTAACATATCAACAAGTTCTTTTTTAATCTTAGTTTCCAAACTTCTTGCAATTACTTTAATTTGTTTATCACTTTGCATAGTCTCTCTTGATATATTTAAAGAAATATCTTCACTATCAACTATACCTTTAACAAAACTAAAATAATCAGGTAATAAATCACTACATTTATCCATTATCATGACACCCTTAGAATATAACATCAAGCCCTTTTCATAATCTTTGGTGTAATAATTATATGGAGCATGTGATGGAATAAATAGTAAACTAGAATAACTTGTTAATCCTTCAACTTCACTTTTAACAACTTTTAAAGGTTTTTCATAGTCATAGAACTTATCAGCATAAAAGTCATTATATTCTTCTTCCTTAACATCTTTTTTATTCTTTTTCCAAATAGGAACCATACTATTTAAAGTTTTAAGTTCTTTAACTTTAATCTTTTTGTCCTTATCCTTTTCATCTTCTTTTTCTGTTTCTACTTCCATTTGAATAGGATATTTTATATAATCAGAGTATTTTTTAACAATACGACTAATTGTAAAGTCTTCTAAATACTCATCATAGTTATTATCTTCCGTGTTATCTTTTAAATACAAAGTTACAACCGTTCCATTATTAGGCATTTCACTTTTAGTAATTGTGAATCCATCAGTTCCATCACTTTCCCAAAGATAGGCATCACTCACTCCTGCTTTACGACTTAATACACTAACACGTTTACTAATCATAAAACTTGAATAAAAACCAACACCAAATTGACCAATTATTTCTAAGTTCTTCTTATCATTATTTTCTTCTTTAAATAATTCTGATCCACTCTTAGCAATAGTACCTAAATTACTTTCAAGTTCCATATCAGTCATACCAATACCATTATCAGTTATTTTAATAGTACGATTTTCTTTATCAAGTTCAATTAATATTTTTAAATCATTAGTATCTGCTTTTAATTCTCCATTAGTAGCACTTAAATAAACTAATTTATCAATAGCATCACTTGCATTTGATATTAATTCACGAAAAGCTATCTCTTTATTTGTATATATTGAATTAATCATCATTGATAATAATTTCTTTGATTCTGCTTTAAATTCTTTTTTCTTCATATATTCCTCCTGTTAACAAGATAATCATAGCACTATAAATAGCACTTGTCAATAGAGAGTGCTAACTTTTTTTAATTTTTTTTTAGAAAAAAAACATATAATATTTTTTATACTATATGTTTTATATTTTAATTATTTTATAAACTAAATTTAAATAAATCTAAAAGAATTCCTATTAAAACACCTATTAAATAAATACTTAATAAAATAAATAAGTTTTCTTTTTTATCATTATTAACTTTAAATAATACTAAAATCCCAATACCTGATCCTGTTAATAATCCTCCTATTAACATACCTGTTGTAATTACCCCACTTAAATATAACTCTGTTAAAATAATACTTGCTGAACAATTAGGAATTAAACCTACTAAACTAGCAAGAAATGGTCCAAAGAAACTATTTTTTAAAAGTATTTTACTAATTGTATCTTCTCCTATTAAATATACTAAGGTATTTAATATAAAAGTTGTTAATAAAATATATAAACTAATTTTTAAAGTATGAATTATACTAGACTTGAATATTCCCTTTTCACAGTGGCACTCATCTCTTTTACAAATTGGTAAATCTTTTTTAATTTTATCTTTTTTTCTAAAAATTAAATCAATTAAATAACCAAAGACAATACCTGTTATAACTTTAATTAAAAGAATTGTTATTATTAATTTAAAAGATACTTTATTAGTAATTAAAATTGGTAACATTTCATCACTTGTTGATAAATAAATTGCAATAAGAGTTCCCATTGTAATATTCTTAGCTGAAAATAAATTAGTTGCCATAACTGAAAAACCACATTGAGGAATTACTCCTAATATACTTCCTATAACTGGTCCTAATTTAGAATCTTTTAAAATATTTCTTTTTTTACTTATACTATGTTCTAAATATTCCATTAATAAAAAAGCAACAAATAAAAAAGGAATAATTTTTAATAAATCAATAATTGTATCTAAAACAATATCTAACATTTTATCACCTTTCTTAGATTAACATATTTTTTAAGAATTAACAACTATATATCCTTGATAATTAATATCCCCTAGATAAGAATCACTTATCCAAATTTTTAAATTAATATTTTTTTCTTCTAAACTATTTAAATCATCTAAATAAATCATCCCATCCATATTTAAAGAATTAATATTATAATCATTTATTTGATATTTTATATAGTTATTAGTTAAATTTTTATTTAAATTAGATTTCATAATATATACTTTAACTTTTCTTTTTTCACTTGTTGGATTAGTTAAAGAAACATCATATGAATTTAAATACTTAGTTTCATTATCACTAAGTTGTTTTAAATTATCTAATTTTATTTCATTTGAAACAACTGCCATTTGTTTTAAATCAGCATCTATATTATCTTGAATACCTCGTATATTAAAATACCAATAAGTTGTACTTATTATTAAAAACAAAGTTGTATAAATAATAGATGTTAGATGGTAAACAAAAAACTTTTTATCACTCATAAAAATACCCCCAAAATTCGGGAGTATTATACCACATTTTTAAGTTTTTTTCAAATTTTAACTAGCTTTTTTAAGTTCAACTAATATTTCTTCGTTTTTAATATTAACTGGATAATATTTAACACCACACTCGTTAAACATTAATTTACTGGCTTTAACACTATCTGTTTCTAGTAAATTTCCATTTTTATCTTTAAATAAATCATTTAAGTAAATTACTTCTTTAATTCCTGATTGAATTATTAATTTAGCACACTCGTGACATGGGAATAAGTCAACATAGATTTTAGCACCTTCAAATTCTTTTCTTGAACCACGGTAATTTAAAATAGCATTCATCTCCCCATGACAAACAAAAGCATATTTGGTATTTAACATATCACCATTTCTTTCCCAAGGAAAATATTCATCGTGAAAGCCATTAGGAGCTCCGTTATAGCCAATTGATAAAATACGATTGTCCTCGCTTACTATACAAGCACCTACTTGGGTTGATGGATCTTTACTTCGCATTGATGAAAGTTTAGCAATTGCCATAAAATACTCATCCCAACTTAAATAATCTTTTCTTTGTTTATCTATTTTTTTCATATTCACCTACTAATTCTAAATTTTCTCTTTTAATTATTTTAACTGATACTATTTCATTTGTTTTAATATCACTTGGTATTTTTACTTTTAAATAATTACCTGTATGACCAATTGAATAACCATTCTTTTTTTCTTCAATTAAAACTAAAACATTTTTTGAAATAAATTTATCTAAATATTCTTTTTCTAAATTATTACTAACTTCCATTAGTCTTTTAACTCTTTCTTTTTTAATATTTTCAGGAATTTGATTATCCATTAAATCAGCCTTTGTTCCTTTTCTTCTAGAATAAGGAAAAACATGAATTTTCGTAAACTTTACTTCTTGACAAAAATTAATTGTATCTAAAAAATCTTCTTCTGTTTCACCTGGAAAACCAACAATTACATCTGTTGTTAAATTAATATCTGGTCTTATTTCTCTTATTTTTTGAACTTTATTTAAAAAATAAGGAGTTAAATATTTTCTATTCATTAAAGATAAAATTTTATCTGATCCTGCTTGAAGAGGAATATGTAAATGAGATACTATTACAGGATTATCTTTAAGAACACTTAAAAAATCATCATTTAATTCAGTTATTTCAATTGATGAAATTCTAAGTCTTTTAAGTCCTTCTATTTTAACAATTCTTTTTAGTAGTTCTGGGAAAGATGTATCTATATCACTTCCATAGTGACCGGTATGAATACCAGTTAAAACTACTTCTTTATAACCATTTTTAACTAAGGATTTTATTTCTTTAATAACAGTATCTGGGTTTTTACTTCTAACCCTACCTCTTGTATAAGGAATTATGCAATAAGAACAAAAATTTTCACAACCGTCTTCTATTTTAACAAAGGCACGATGTCTACTTTCCATATTAGTTATAAACATATCTTCAAAAGTGCTATCAAAGTCTTCATGTAAAATTCTTTTTTTCTCTCTTGTTTTAATATATTCTTCAACAAGAGAAACAACTTTTGCTTTATCTTTATTACCAATTATTATACTAACACCATCTAATTTAATATCTTTATGAGCCTCTATCATGCAACCCATAACAACAATTATACTATTTTCATTTTCTCTTACTAATCTATTAATTACTTTTCTACTTTTTGCATCACTTGTATTAGTAACACTACATGTATTAACAACATAAATATCAGCAATACCATCAGTTATTTCATATCCTTTATCTTTAAAAGAAGATATAACATACTCTGATTCATAGGTATTAACTTTACATCCTAAATTTATAACTCTAACTTTCATTTTTACTACCAATTTTTTTAACTTTTTCTTTTTCCATTCTACTATCTGCATTTAAGTAATAGTTATCTCTTGATGCTTTTAAAGATTCAAAAATTAGAACTAAATTATTTTTAACAAAAGGAACAATATCACTCATTCTACTATCATTTGATAAAGTATAATTTGCTCCATTAAAAACAATTAATCCTTTTAACTCTTTTAACTTACTTTCTTCTCGATGATAAATTATTCCCCACTTTTTTAAATTAACAAGAAAAGATGCAATTATTCTTGTTGTTAATCCTTCTCTAAATACATAGTAAGCACTGGCTATTATTTCATCATATGTATATTTGTTTTCACTCATAATAAACCCTCCTATAACATATTATAATTTAAAAAGAAAAATCATTCAAGATTTTTCTTTAATTCGTTCAAAATATTTAAAAATTGATTAGTTTTTCTAATTTCTTTGTCTAATTTTTCTAAATTTGCTGTATTTTCTAATTGAATTTCAGCCAGACTTTCACTTTCAACACCATTTATTGGAGAAAGATATGGGGTACTATTAAATTCACCATGATAAGCATCTTCAATTGGAATTGCTTCTAAGGCTTCATTTATAACAATACCATTATCATTACTACCATTAAATAATTTAAATACTTCATCAAGAGTAATTGGTTCATCACCATCATCTTCAAGAGCCATTGTAAGATCATTTGTATTTTCAAGTAATTCTTGATAACTAATAATAGCATTTTCTTCTTCAATAGTTTCTAAATTAGTTAAAGTATCTTCTAAGGATGGTTGATTAACTATTTCTTCCTCAGCCTTCAATAATTCCAATTTAGCCTTTTCAACTGGTTCAATACTTAAAACCTCAGGAGATTCAATTTTTTTAATAATTGGTTCATCATCTATTATTAATTCTTCTATTTCATCTTGTTTAACTGCTAATTCATTTATTTCAAGTGGTTTAACTTCTTGTTTTATCTCTTCTACTTCTTCTTTTTTAGTTTCAATAATATTTTCTGTTTCGATTTTTTCTATCTTAATATTTTCTGTTTCGATTTTTTCTATCTTAATATTTTCTGTTTCAATTTTTTCAACTGGTTTTTCTAAACTAGTATCATCTTCTTCTAAAATATCAACATTTTCTTTATTCCCAAATTTTTCACTTATAATTAAAATAAGTATAATTAGAATTAATGATCCTAAAATAAGTCCCATAATCATCAATTCTCTTTGTGTAAACAAACTAAGGAAATTCATAAATTTCACCTTCCATTTTCATAATTTATCATACTAAGTGCTACTATTCCTGCTGTCTCTGTCCTTAAAACAAAATCTAAAAGTTTACAACTAAGAAAGCCATTATTAATTAAATAAGTTTCTTCATCTTTTTTAAATCCGCCCTCCGGACCTATTACTATAATCATAGTACCACACTTTTTATGATTTTGCAAAATATTTTTCAAACTCATTGACAATTCATTTACAGTACAAAGTATTTTTAAATCATAATCTAATTTAGTAATATCTTCTAAATTCATAACATTTAAAACCTTTGGAATTACATTTCTTTTTGATTGACGACTTGCATCATTTACTATTTTTTGCCATCTAACTAGTTTTTTATTTTCATCTAAATTTTTAATAATACTATTCTTAGTTTTAAGAGGTATAAAAGAATTCATTCCTAATTCTACACATTTTTGTAAAATTAAATCCATTTTCTCTTCTTTTACTAAACCTTGACAAATAGTAATCCTAATATCTAATTCATTATATTCACTTTTCTCTTCAATTAGACGACATTTTACTAAATCATCAAGTGATATAATTTCTCCAATATATAACTTACTATCATATATTATTTCAACTTTATCCCCTATTTTCATTCTCATAACAGTTCTTGCATGATAACTATTTTCTTCATTTAAAAAAAATATATCATTATCTTTTCTAACACAAAAATAACGTTGCATAAATACCTCACTTTATATACTCTAAAACTTCCTTAATATTATTAATTTTAATTATATTTTTATAACTAACATCTTTATATAAACCAATATCTAAGAAAAATACTTTAATATTAATTTTAGAAACATTTAAACAATTATCAAGATTATCATCTATAAAATACTTAATATTATTAATTCTACAATCAAATTCTTTATTAGAACTATTTACAACTAATTTATCAAAAGGAATTGAATTACTTTTTAAAAACTCATACGTTAACTTATATGGATCTTTGTAATACTTAAAACTTCTGGCTGTAATTATTATTATTTTATAACCTCTTTTTTTAAGTATATTTAAAACTTCTCTTACATTTTCTCTAATTTTAGCCTTTAATACAACTTTAAGTCTTATGTTCTTAAAAAAATAATCTCTTTCTTCTTTACTCCAATCAAATTTCTCAGCAATAAATAATTTATCTTTATTAACTATCCCATTTCCTCTTAAAGTATTATCATATTTAATTGCAAGTTTAAGCATATCATCTTGGATATCAGTTATTGTATCATCTAAATCTATTCCTATATTCATACTTATCACATCTTTATAATAACACAAAAAAGATTCTATTACTAGAATCAATTACTTATTAAAATTTAAAATAATATCTAAAATCTTTTTAATCTCTTTAATAGATTCTTTATCATTATACTTTTCTTCTATTAATTTATCCATTATATTATCTTTATCTTTAATTTTATTATATTTACTTATTAATTTATTTTTAACAATAACTATACTCTCTTCATTAGTTAAATATTTATCTGCTTGAACTTGCATTATTCCATAAATATTAACATTATAAAATCTATTTTTTAAAAACTTTACATATTTACTAAGACCAGAATTTAAATAATTTTCATAAATCATAATACTATATAATAAATTCTCAATATCTTTATTCTTTGTTTTTATTAAATAATTATATTTACTTTTAAACTTAGCATAATTTAAAATTACATATTCCTTAAATCTTACATCATAGTTATTCTTTTTATTTTTAATTTCCAAAGTTTTATTCTTTTTTAATATTTGATAAAAATAAAGAATTATTAAAACCCAAATAAAGTTTTTAAATTGATTCATATCAACAAAAGCATTATCTACTTTAAGTAAATAAAAATTATAAACAATTATACTTAATAAGAAAGTTAATAAAGTATCTTTATAATAAGTTCTCTCATCGATTAAAGTTTCTTTATTAGAAATAATAAACTCATTAATTATATCAAATAATAAATATAAAATTATTATAATAAATGTATAATTTTTTAATTCATTACTAATAGATGCAACTATAATTATATAAATATTTGGTAATAAATATCTAAGTGTTTCTTCTTTATTTTTCTTAATTACTTGCATAATTATAAATAATAATATAGATAATAGTATCTCTAAAACTGCTATTTTAAAATTCATAATATCACCACAAGTTAATTATTTTAACACATTTTATTTTTTTTGCAAGTTTTAAATTTATTATAGATGTTTACTATCTTGAAAAACAAAGTCTTGATTTAAAAGATTTTCGATAAAGTTTATTTTTTTTAATATATTACTTTTTAACATTTCTTTTGATTCTAAGGATATTTCCATAGAATTTATTTTTAAAACAAAAGATTTTAATTCATCTAACTTAGGACTTAATTCATTTTTTAAAAGAGTTAAATAATCGCCTCTTTTTATTTTGGTAATATTATTACCAACAAATATTTCTATTGTTTCTTCTAAATTACCATTTGCATAGTTTTTAATTTTATCAAGTTGTTCTAAAACACTATCTATTACAGTATAAATATGTCCTATTTCATTTAAATAATTTTTATTTTGATTAATTTCTTTAACTCGATTATCAATTTTAGTTTGATCATTTGGTTTTATATTATATGAAATGCTTATTAAGGCTAAAACTTTTTCTTGTAAATATAGATATAAATTATTTAAATCTTCTTTGGTATAACTTGAAAGTTCTTTTTTATTTTTACTTATATATTCTTCAAGATATTTATTCATTTCAGTAATTAATTTTTTAATTAATGGAATACTTTTACTTTTTGAAATATCATTCACAGAACTATAAGTAAATGTAGTTATCACTAATGATGCTATCATATTCATTATAGGTTGTTTAACATAATCTTCTTTAAAAATATGTTCTCTTCCACCATTCTTATATTCATTTCCTAAACTATTTTCTCCAAATGTTTTTATCATAAGACCATTATAGTTTGGATTTTTATCTGTTTTATAATTTAGTATTAAGTCATAATTAGATATTTCACTTGTTAAATCTCTTTCATACAATCTTTCAAATATATCATCAAAGTCTGTTATACTAAAACAAGTACCATAAGTAAACACTCCTTCACTTTGTAAAGTACTATCTAGATTATCAACAAATTGAAGTATTCCTACTTCTTTTAAAATTATTTTTACCTCTTCTTCTTGGTAATTTAAACTAATTAATTTATCATGAAATTTTTTCATTAATAAAAATGCTTCATTATTACCACTACAATAACAATAAATATTTATATTTCTAAACATTTTTTTAGTAGTTTCAATATCATTTTCTGGTAACAATTTTAAAAACTCATCTATTTCTTGATCAGAATTATAACCTTTTAAATAGGTAAGAGAAAAGGGAACATCTTCAATAAAATAACCAAGATTTGAATTTTCATTAGTATACATTTTTAAATTTTCTTTAATACAGTTTAAATAACCTTTAATTCTTAGATAACCAGCATATTTTAAATCAGGAAAAATTCCTATAATAATTGGTTTAGTTAAATCTTGAACATTTGTTTGTTCTTCTAAACCATCTTGATTTAAAATAGTTTTTTTAACACTTTTATACATTTACTATCCTCCATTTTAAAGATATACTATAATATTAAATGTGTCAAGTATTAATAAAGTGGTAAAGAAATAATAACTGTTGTTCCAAGGGATAACTTAGATAAATATTCTATTTTTCCTCCATGTAATTCTATAATTTCTTTGGATAAACTAATTCCTATCCCTGTACCATTTTTCTTAGTTGTAAAGAATAAATTAGTAATTTGATTCAAGGTTTCTTTATCCATTCCTATTCCATTATCTTTTATAAAAATTTTAAAATATCTATCTGTTTGTTCTGTTTTAATTTTAATAGTTAAATTATCTTTATTCACATCTCTTGCTTCTTTGGAATTTTTTAAAATATTAATTATTACTTGTTTAATACGATTATAGTCTAGCATTAAATATAACTCATCATCTGGAATATTCAAATCTAAATTTATATTATTTTCCTTAAAAAATAGATCAAGAGATTCCATTATTTCTTCAAGTAATAAATATATATCAACTTCTTCTTTTTTTATTTTAACCTTAGTATAGTCTAAATAATCATCCATTATGGTTAAAGTTCTTTCTATTTCACCTTTAATTATAGGAATATATTTATCTATTTTTTCTTTATTATTTAAATCTAGCATATCCAAATAACCTTTACAAACTGCAAGAGGATTTTTAATTTCATGTGTTAATTTAAAAAGGGAGGTTTTTAAAACTTTTTCCTTTTCAAGTTCCTTTATAGCTGTATTTAGATTCATGACATTTTCTCCTTTCAAAAGATAAATAAATACTAAATAACTACTAATATAAAAACCGCACATTTTAAATACTACAAGTAAATACGTAAAAGTAAAACTATATGTATTTGCCCTAAAATAAAACATTTCTATACACAGGGTAATAGATTTAATAAATGTAAATATATATATTAAAGATATTACTTTGTAATTTCTACTTGTTATTAAATAAATAAGATAATAAAGTAAATATTCTAATAAAATAAAATAAAAATTAAATTTATGAATAAATACATAATAAATAATAATTAAGATAGATAATATTAAACTTGTTATATTTTTTCTTTTTAAATAACTAATTAATAAAGGAATATTAATTAAAACAAAGGATCTAGTATAATCTTTTAATAAAATAAAAACTACTACTTCAAATATCAAGATAAAACTTAATATATTTTTATTAATGACTTTCACACTGTTTTGATAACATATACTTATTAAATACATTGATATTGGTAATAAAAGTATACTTGCATTTAAAATAATTGATACCACTATATCACCCATTTTATTAAAACATATTTTTTTGTCGAAATTTGTCGAATTTTGTCGAATTATGAAGAAATTTTAGATTTTAAAAAAAATAACCAATTTTATTTAGTTATTTAGCACTTTTTAATTCATCAATATATTTTTTTAATTGTTTAGAATTACTACCTAATATTATTTTTAATTGATTGTCAATTTCAACGATTCCTTTGGCACCTAATTTTTGAATTGCTTCTTTGTTAGCCTTTGAAACATCACGAAGTGTTACAACAAATCTTGATAAACTATAATCACTTGATACAATGTTATCCTTGCCACCTAAGTATTCTATTAATTTATTAATTTCTAATCTGGCATCTTTTTTTGTTGATTTTAAAACAGCCAATAAAATAATTATAAAAACTACTAAAATTATTATATACTTTTCCATTTTATCACCTACTTACTTAATAAGTATAATATATTTTTAGAAAAAAAACTACTAATTTGCAAAAATTTTAAAAATATGTTACAATGTTAGCAATTTAAGGGGGATATCATGAATCAAGAAAAGTTCGAAAAGAAAATTCAAAAGAAATATGGAATTAAAGAAGAAGAATTATCTAATCTTAGTATTTCAAGAATTAGAAAATTAAAATTAAATGAAAAAGCATTAAAAAAACAAAATGCGAAATTTAAGGTAGTTAAAAAACCTCTTGGAGTTATTGCTAAGGGAGCAAGCATTGGTGCAAGTGTTGCTGGAATTGTTAATACAGCTCTACCTAATTTAATACCTGTAATTGGTACTCATTTAAATGCTATTTCAAATTCTTCAACTACTAAAAAAATATTTGGAGATGTCCTACTTGCATCTAAGCCTGTTGATTTAATATCAGGATATGGAGTTATTGGATTAGGTGCTGGAATAGGAATTCTTGCTTATTCTGGATATAAACTTATTAAAGGTATTTCATCTACTATAAGTATTGCAAGTGATAGACATAAAGCAAAAAAATTAACTAAAAACTAGTTAATTTTTTTATTTTTTTATCCATTTATTTGGCTCATAACTTCTTCGGCAAAGTTTTCTTGACGTTTTTCCATTCCTTCCCCAACTTCAAAACGTACCATAGAAATTAATTTAGCCCCATTGTTTTCTAAATATTTAGAAACTGTTTCTTTATTTTCAGCCTTAACAAAAATTTGATTTTCAAGACATATTTCTTCATAATATTTACGAACTTTACCAACTAAAATATTTTCAATTTTATCTGCTGGTTTTCCTTCATTTAAAAGTTCTTGACGCATGATTTCTTTTTCTTTTTCAAGAACATCTGCTGGAACAGAAGCACTATTTAAATATAATGGACGCATAGCTGCTGAATGCATTGCAACTTCTTTTGCAACTTCTTGGTTTCCTCCTTCAATAACTACTAAGGAAGCAATTTTACCACCATTATGTAAATATTCTCCAAAATTTTCATTATCTTTTTTAATTACTCTTTGAAAACGACGGAAACTAATTTTTTCTCCAATTTTTGCAATTATAGCAATTACTAAGTCTTCAACAGTTCCATCATTTACCTTTAATTTTAAAGCCTCATCCATAGTATTTACATCACTATTTAATAAAGCATTACCTAAGGTATTAACAAAATTTCTAAATTCTTCATTTTTAGCAACAAAGTCTGTTTCAGAATTTACTTCAAGAATAACTGCTTGATTACCATTTGTAAATATTTGAGCTAGTCCTTCGGCTGCAATTCTGTCACCTTTCTTTTGAGCCTTTGCTATTCCCTTTTCACGAAGCCATGTAATAGCAGCTTCAAGGTCGCCATTATTTTCTTGTAAAGCTTTTTTACAATCCAACATTCCTGCCCCTGTTTTTTCTCTTAATGTTTTTACATCACTTGCACTAAACATATAATCCTCCTATTTTAAAGCTTCTAATAATTCATCTTTTTTCATTTTTGAATAGCCTTTAACACCACGTTCTTTTGCTAATTCTTTAAGTTCATTTAATGTTAAATGTTTAACATCAACAATTCTATCTTCTTCTTTAACTTCTTCTAATTTTGTTTCTTCTTTTTTAGTTTCCTTTTTAGTTTCTTCTTTTGTTTCACCTTTTTCATCTTCTAAAACACAATCAACTATTTCATTACCATTAACTGTTGCAATTGCATTAGTTAAGGCATTTAAAACTATTTTAACAGCACGAACTGCATCATCATTACCAGGAATTGGATAATCAACTGAATCTGGATCACAGTTTGTATCAACTATACCAAATGTTGTAATTCCTAATTTTTTAGCCTCACGAATAGCAATATCCTCAGTTGAAGGATCAACTACTATCATCGCTTGTGGTAATTCTTTCATTTCACGAATACCAGCTAAATATCTATTTAACTTTTCATATTCTTTATTTAATAAGGCAACTTCTTTCTTTGGTAATAAATCAAATGTACCATCACTTTGCATTTTTTCAAGTTCTTCTAATCTTTTAACACGAGATCTGATAGTCTTGAAGTTAGTTAAAGTTCCACCTAACCAACGTTCTGTTACATAGAACATATTAGTACGAGTTGCACATTCTAAACATGCTTCACTTGCTTGTTTTTTAGTACCAACAAAAATAACCTTTCCTCCGTCTTCAACAATTTTAGTTAAGGCATTATAAGCACTTTCTAATTTTGCTACTGTTTTTTGTAAATTGATAATATAAATATCATCACGTGATTCAAAGATGTATTCTTTCATCTTTGGATTCCATCTTCTTTTTTGATGTCCAAAATGAACACCTGCTTCTAATAAATAATTCATTGAAACTACTGTCATATTTTTTTAATTCTCCTTATCTCTTCAATTAACTTCTTATATTCTACTATATTAGCAGGATGAATATAAATCCATTAATTTGTTTATTTTATTTTAAAGCCTCTAATAATTCAGCTTTTTTCATTGTTGTGTATCCTTCAATACCTTTTTCTTTTGCTATTTCTTTTAATTCAGCAACTGTTTTAGAACTTAAATCACTTGTCTTAGTTTCTGTTTTAACAGCCTTTTTTTCTAATTTAGTTTCTTTAACTTTCCCAGTTTTACTAACTTCAACTAATTCTTTGAAAGCATCCATATCATTAATTGCTATTTCTGCTAACATCTTACGATTAATTTCAATACCAGCTTTATTTAAACCATTAATAAATTTTGAATAACTAATATCATTCATACGGCAAGCTGCATTAATTCTTGTAATCCATAATTTTCTAAATTCTCTTTTCTTTTGTCTTCTATCACGATAAGCATATACACTTGAATGCATTAATTGTTCTTTTGCGCTCTTAAATAATCTATGTTTACTACCAAAGTATCCACTTGCTTCTTTTAATATTTTCTTGTGTCTTCTTTTGGTTTGAACACCACTTTTAACTCTTGTCATTATATCCTCCTTCTAGATTAGATAATATCTCTTAATCTATTTTGATCAGCCTTAGATAGACTTGATCCCTTTCTATTTCTTCTATTTACTACTGAATTTTTCTTACCAGTATTATGACGGCTTCCTGGTTTTCCTATTTTAATTGATCCGCCTTTTCTAATTTTAAGTACTTTCTTTGTACCTTTATGTGTTTTTAATTTTGGCATAATTATCTCCTTTTCTTATTATTTTTTTGGTGCAAGCATCATTGTCATAGTTCTTCCATCTAGTTTTGGACTATCTGTAATAACTGCCACATCACTTAATCTATCTGCAAATTTTAACATTACATCAGATCCTAGTTCTGTATGTGCCATTTGTCTTCCTTTAAATCTAATAGTTACTTTAATTTTAGCACCCTTATCTAAGTACTTTTTAACTTGTTTTAATTTAGTTTCAAAATCTCCAACATCAATTACACTACTTAAACGAAACTCTTTTGTTTCAACCATATTTGCTTTTTGACGTTTAATATTTTCTTTTTCTTTCTTATTTTTTAAATAACGATATTTGTTGTAATCCATTACTTTTACAACTGGTGGATTACCATTTGGATTCATTAAAACTAAATCAAGCCCTGCATAATTTGCTAAAACTAAGGCATCTTTTAAAGATTTAACTCCTACTTGTTCTCCGTTTGGTCCTATTACTAAAACATTACTTGCTTTGATTTGTTCATTGATTAACAAATCATTTTTGTTATTTGCGATACAAAACACCTCCATAATTATTTTAATTAAAAAAAGTAGATAGAACTATCCACTTTTTAAATACACGAAAAATAATTAAAATATAATATTTTATTAATTATTAACCAGGCATTTAACCCATTACTATCTGTAATCAGGTGGATACTTCGCTTTCCTTTTTCAATTCACTTAAAGATAATACTTGATTTTTAAACATTTGTCAAGATATTTAAGATAATTTTTCATATTTTTTCAAGTATTTAAAGAATTATTTAATTTTTTATAGTATTTATAAAATATATTACTATCTAATTTATACTAATATTATTATCTAATATCTTGAAAATATTTTTTTAAATATTCTTTTTCATTTAAAAAATCTATATAATGATAACTTTCTTTATAAAAGTTATATATATTTTTACTAACTTTTCTTTTTTTAAAATCAAAGTTATATAAATATCTTTCTAGTAAAAACCTTTGATAACTATATTTAATATTTTTATAACTTAAATATAATTTAAATAATAAAAATAAACTAATTAATAATAAATTTAAATTATTATAATAAACTATGCAATAAATTATTAAACCAATAATTACAAATATAGAAGTAAATACTGATATATAAAAACTTTTTAAGTAAGAAAAAAACTTATTTAAGATAATATTTAATAATTTACCTCCATCAAGTGATAAGATAGGTAATAAATTAAAAATTAAAATACTATAATGATAAACTTTTATATAAGGATATTTAAAATTAGTAATTAAAATTATATATGTTATTATTTGACATATTGGTCCCATGATTAGCATTATTAATTCTTTATTTAAATTAATGTTTTCTAAATTATTAAATTTAGTAAGACCTCCATATGGATAGATTATAATTTTATCTAGTTTAAAACCTAATAATATTCCAGTTAGTGCATGACCTAATTCATGAAAGAATATAAGAATAAAAACAAAAGTGAATTCTTTAAACATACCAGATAGTAATATTAATAAAGAAAACATATAAAAAGTATTATCAAATTTAATGTGAATAGTAGTCTTCAAATTTTATATATTCCTGATTTTTTTCAAATACTAAATATAAATTATTGTTTTTAGTTTCTCCAAGATAATTTCCTTTTGTTACATAATCATATAATTTAACACTAGTATTTTCTATATTTCCATACCAAATATCTACACCATCTATTCCTTCTATTATAACTGAATTACCATAGTTATCAATGGGGCCAATAAATACAACTATTCCTGATTCGATAATTGGAACTAAATATTTATCATCTACTGTTAATTTATAACCATCATAATAAGCGCTTTTTTCTTTATAATTAAGTTTTTCATTAAAAACTGTTTCGGTTTCCTTAGTTGAATAACTTGGTAAAATTTTTCCAAAGTATTTATTATATAAGTTATTTAAGTAAGCAAAACTAATATTATTTTTAAAAACTTTGGAAGATACAAAATCATGAAATGTTTTATTAGTTTTCATTAGGATTAAACAAGTTACTATTAATATAAAGCAAATTAATATTTTATTTAAAAAACTAATAAAAAAATTTTTTTTCTTTTTTATAGGTTTTATAAATTTACTAACATTATTATCCATGATATCACCAGTTTAAATATATGAAAAAAAGTGAATTAAAATTCACTTAATTAACTATATTAACAACTAAACTAGCAGAAGCACCATCACTTGATTTGGCTATAATTGTTGTTCTACCTGTTGAGATACCAGTTATAATACCATTGGAATCAACTTTGGCAATATTTGAATCACTACTTGTAAAACTTATATTTTTATTAGAAGCATTGCTTGGTAGTATTTCCGCACTTATTGATAAAGTTTCTCCTTTTTTAATTGTTGCTTCGGCTTGGACATTATTTAGTTTTATACTTGTTACTGGAATATATTTAACAACAACTTTGGTAGTTGCTTTTAAGTTATTATGAGTAAGTGTTGCCGTGATATTAACTGTTCCTTCTTTTAATCCTTTAACAAGACCATTTTCATCAACAGTGGCAATACTTGTATCACTACTTGTAAATTTAATTGCTTTAAATGTGGCGTTGCTAGGAGTAATAATAGGATTTAAACTAATTGTTCCGTTTATTCCTACTGAATAAGAACTTTCTTTAAAAACAATTTCACTTGCCGATATTGAAGTACCACTACCAGTTACTTCAATTGTTGCGGTATCAGTATAACCTCCATCAGCAGATATCGCTTTAATAATTGCTGTTCCTGGACCTACTGCTTTTATATAACCACTAGAATTAACTGTTACTATTTTTGAATTACTACTTTTCCAAGTAATTGTTTTATTAGAAGCATTTCTAGGATTATATAAAACTGATAATTGCATAGTTTTACCAAGAGGCATAACTAGATAGTTTGTATTTACACTAATACTTTTTAATTTAACTGAGTAATCTCCTACTGTTACTTTAATATTAGCAGTTATATCATTTACTGTTTTAGCAACAATTATGGCTGTTCCTGGGGAAATTGCTGTTATTAATCCATTGGAATCAACTGTTGCAACTCTTGAATTAGAACTTGTCCAAGATAAACTTTGATTAGCATCACTTGGTAAAACTGTTGCAACTACTGAAATAGTAGAACCTACTTTTAATGCTATATCATTATTTGAAATATTAATCGATTTAGGATAAACTGTTGTTTTAACAGGTTCCCCATCTACTACTGTTGTAGTACCAGATTTATAAACTGTTACATAAGTAGTATCTTTCACTTTACCATTACTAGTTGCTACTGTAATAATAGCATTTCCTTCTTTTAAGCCTTTAATAACACCATTTTGATTTATAATTGCAACACTTTGATCACTTGATGAAAAAACTAAATTATTTTCTGTTGCATTACTTGGTTGTAGTGAATAAGTTAAATTATAAGTATATCCAACAGCAACTGATATTCTTTTTTGATGTATATTAATACTAGAAATTAAAACATTCTTTCCTGTTACATTTACAACACAATCGGTTGAAACATCATTAATTAAAGTTTTAACTGTTATAGTTGCACTTCCTTCTTTTAAACCTGTAATATATCCTGTTGTTTCATTAACTGAAACTATTTTAGGATCACTACTTGTCCATATTACTTGTTTATTATTTGCATCTTCTGGTAAAACTGTTGAAACTAATTGATAACTTTTACCTTTTTTAATACCTATTTCATTTTGATTTAAAATAATTGCATTTGGCATTACACTTGAAGTAAAACTTATAACATTAAACTGAATTAATAAAATAAATCCTACTACTAGAATAATAATAACTAATAATATTTTCCATAAAGCACTAAGGAATTTATTAGGCTTTTCAGGTTCGTATGGATTATTGTAGTCATTATTAAAACTGTTATTAGTATTATTAGAATTATTATTAAAATCATTGTTATTATTATAGTTATTGTTAAAATCATTATTAACATTATTACTATTATATTCCGTATACATAGTACCCTCCATATTCTATAAAATCAGTATAGCATACTTTTAGATTTTTTAAAATACCTTAAATGCAACATATTCTAAACCATTATTTTTATAAATAGCCATTAAGTTATTATTTTCATCAAGAAGTGTTATGTATAAATCATTAATATTAGGTAAAGATATACTATTACCATTTTTAATTCTTTTAAGTAATTTAGAATCTGTAATAGTCACTTTTTTAAAATCAAGTGCCTCTTCTATTTTAATTATTTTAGGTAAGTCAACCCGAGAACTATCATCGAGTAAAAATTTACCACTTTTAGTTCTAATTAAATCTTTCATGGTCATTAAAATATTAAGTCTTTCGCCAATATCTTTTATTAAACTTCTTATATAGGTTCCTTTACTTACTAAGACTTTAAAGGTAAATTCGTCTTTTTTAAAATCTAATAATTCAATATTATAAACAGTAACTTGTCTTTTAGGTAATTCAATATCTATATTATTTCTTGCATAATCATATAATTTTTTACCATTTATTTTAACGGCTGAATATTTTGGAACGGTTTGATTATAAGTTCCTACAAAGGATAATAATGTTTCTTCTAGTTCTTCTTTGGTTAATTTATAGTCATTAATTGAAGAAATTACATTACCTGTTATATCCAAAGTATCGGTTTCGAGTCCTATTTTTACAGTTGCTATATATTCTTTGGTATCAAGCGTTAATAATTCTAATATTTTAGTTCCTGAGCCAACCCCTATTACAAGTAATCCGGTTGCAAGAGGATCAAGAGTTCCGGCATGACCTACTTTTTTCGTGTTTAATTTTTTACTAATTTTGTTAACAACATCTCTTGATGTTACGTTTTTTTCTTTATTTATAAGTATTATTCCATTCATTATTTAAATCCACTCCAAAGACTTGAACTTTTTTTGTAATTACTATAAAAATTATCCATTAAAATAATTTTAGCAAAGTTACTACTACTATATTTATGATTAGTTACAATTAATCCTTTCTTATAACTTTTTGCCTCAGCAACTGTAAAACCTGAATCACTCACTTCAACTACTAAACCAACATGGCCTTTTTTCCAAGCAATATCACCTGGTTTAATTTTTCCTTTGGAACTACCAACTGATACATTTGAAACACTTACTCCACCTATACTACTAGGAGTTGATTTTGTATTAATAAATATTTCTTGACTTTGATCACCTGTATAATAACCGCCATTAAAAATTGCCCAAGCAACAAAACCACTACAATCAACTCCAAAAGGATATAAACTACCATCCTTTTGAGCCCCTGTTCCTCCAAAAGCCATTTTTACTTGACAACCCCATTTATTAGGCACTCCCATAAGATTATCTCCTTTATCCTGATAACCACTATAAGAATGATAATGTCCTCCTGTCCAAAAATATGGAATATGCACACCTATATGGCTTGATAAATATAGCCCCGCGGCAACTACCCCATTTCTTGTTTTATAACCAGCAGTTCTAACATTATTATATAAACTAGTGTTATAAGTTGAACCACTATTACATTTAATCATATCGCCCTTGTTTGCACTATCTCCTACCTTCAAAGAATTTTTATTACTATAATTAATTCTTTTTAAAGTAAGTTTCAATTTATCATATTCAGCCAATTTTTGTTCTTTTTCACTTAAATATTTGGCTTCTTCTTCTTCTAATCTCATGCTTTCTAATATTTTTATATAATCAAGGGAAGCAAATTCATGACATTCAGTAAAACCATTATAAATTTTTGATTCCATCGCCTTACTAATTAGATTCATAAATAAATTAATAATTGTTGGTACTAAAAAAACAATAATACATGCAATAATTCTTCCCTTTAATTTACTTACTATTTCTTTATCATCAGGTGTTAATATTCCTTTATAAAAAGCAATAATAGTTTTAATAATTAAAATTATAGGAACTAAAAATCTTAAAATATTTAATAATACTTTACAATAATAAATTATTCTTAAAAATAATGGATTCATGCATATATCTGTCATTTGAACCTCCTTAAAATGTTTTATCTTTTAAACTTTGTATATTTACTATCTTTGTATCTGTTTTGACAATCTTTTTTTTCAATTGTACTTATTTCACAAGAAGAGGTAAGTGAATAGTCATTACATTGTCTATAATTTTTACAATTAGAAACTTCGCTAGTAGATGCATCTTTACAATTTAAATACTCCTGAACTTTTTCTATACAACTATTATTTGCATTAGTATAACAAGATGATAATTTATAATTTGTATCATACTCACTATCAGTTGCTTTATTTAATAAATTCATAAATAAATCAATAATTGTTGGTACTAAAAAGATAATAATAGCAGCAATTAATCTATTTTTAATTATTTTTACTCCATCTTTATTATTTGGATCAATAACATTTTGAATTAAATCTTTAATTATTAAAACGATAATTATTATAGGTATTACAAATCTAATAATATTTAAAAGTGTCTTAATTAAACTCATTGCTTGTAAAAAACCTAACTTATCACAAATAAAAAAATCTAATATATTCATAAACTAAATCACCAGTTTTATTATATAATATTTTTTCAAAATAATAAACATTTTTTTGAAAATTCATATAATGTTATAGAGGTGATACTATGTATAATAATCCATACAACTTTTATCCATTTATAAATCAAGCAGCGAATCCAATTTATGGAGGCTTAGCCAGAGCTGCTAAACCTAGTTTATTCAAATCACTTACTAATATTAAATGGGGTTCTGTTCTAACAAACACTCAAAAAACTTTAAATGTAATTAATCAAGCAATTCCCGTTTATTATCAAATTAAACCAATTTGGCAAAATGTAAGAAGTTTTGGTAAAATCATGTCTGCTTTTAATGAAACAGATAATAACACCAGTAACGTTAATACTAATACTAATAATTTAAATACTATAAAGGACATAAAAAAAGAAGATAGTTCTCTACCTACTTTCTTTATTGATTAGTATTTTTTATAACAAAATTATAACTATCTTTACACATATCTTCTAAACTATATTTAGTTTCAAATCCAAGTTCATTTTTAGCCTTTTTATTAGAAGCATAACAAGCGTCAATATCTCCTGGTCTTCTTGCTACAATCTTATAATTAATTTTTAAATTATTAACTTTTTCAAACATAGTTACAAGTTCTAATACACTTGTTCCTTTTCCTGTTCCTAAATTATAGATTTTTAATCCTGATTTAGGATTTTTTAAAGCCAAAATATGCCCATTTGCTAAATCCATTACATGAATATAATCTCTTACTCCTGTTCCATCAACCGTATTGTAATCATTTCCAAAAACATTTAAAACTGGTAATTTATTTGTTGCAACTTTTACAATATATGGCATTAAATTATTTGGTATTCCATTTGGATCTTCTCCTAAAAGTCCAGATTCATGAGCACCTATTGGATTAAAATATCTTAAAATTGTAATATCTAATGAATTATCTGCTTTATATACATCTTTTAAAATTGTTTCAATCATTAACTTAGTTTGACCATAAGGGTTAGTTGCACTTAAAGGAAAATCTTCTAAAATTGGTAAACTAGAAGGGTTCCCATAAACAGTTGCACTTGATGAAAAGACTAATTTTTTAACTGAAAATTCTTTCATACAAGTTAATAAATTCATCGTTGAAATTAAATTAGTTTGATAATACAAAAGTGGTTTTGAAACACTTTCTCCAACTGCTTTTAAACCAGCAAAATGAATAATTGCATCAAATTTTTCTTTTTTAAAAATGCTTCTTACTCTATCTAAATTACACAAATCTTCCTGATAAAAAGTAACTGATTTACCAGTAATTTCACGAATTTTATCTAAAACATCTATTTTAGAATTAGATAAATTATCAATTATAACAACATCAATATTTTCTTTTAACAAAAGAGTTGTTGTATGTGATCCTATATAACCACATCCACCTGTTACAAGTACTTTCATTTAATCCTCCTCATAGGTAACTACTTTCTTAGTAGTTTCACCTAATTTATCCTTATATTTACTTGGTATAGTAATTATATCTTTATCTCCATCTGAAATAAATCTTGTTTTCTTTAACATATTAAATACCATTGTTATATCAAATTCTTTGGAATTATTATCATAGGCACGGCATCTTTTTAAGAAAGTTTTATCAAAAGATTTATCAAAACTTGATACCTCTGGTTCCCATCCTACTCGAAGAGCTGCTTCGGTTTTATAAGTTTTATCATTGTAGTTTGTTTCTAAAACATATTTAAAATTATCATGCGTTTTAACATAAGGAGAACCAAATGGAAGAGCAATTATTTTAACATATTTAAAAGGTATAATATTATCTAATAAATCATAGACATAAGATATTTCTTTTTGCACTCTTTCCCCAGTTGATTTTTTAATATCCAAATGAGTTTGTGTATGATTACCAACATCATAACCATTTTCAACTAACCATTTGATAATATCTTCATTGTATTCTTTTTGATTGCAAAGAGCACCCGTTAAAAAGAAAGTTGCTGTTACTTTAAAATCTGGATATTTTTTCTTAATTGATTCTAAAATACCAATTGCTGAATTAGGATCAAACTTTAAAGATCCATCATCATTTTTTCCAATTACTTTAAAATTATCAGCATTCCCATCATCAAACGTTAAAATAATAGGACTATAACCAAGTTCTACATCAATAATTCCATTAATATAGTCTTCTAGTCTAATCATCCTGTATCCATTTTCATAGTAAAACTCTAAATCTTCTAAAAAAGCCTTTGGAGTTCTATTATAACCATCTTTATCAACATTACCACCAACTGTTCCTGTTGAAGTGCTAGTTTTTTCTCTTATTCCATGGTACATCATTATAGGAACCTTTCCAAGTTCATTAACACCTTTTTCCTTAAATTCAGTAAGCGGTATACTTCCTTTGGAAACAACTAAATCTAATTTTTTCCCATTAAGTGTACTTTTAATAACAACATCTTTTTTGAAATCATCACTATACTCATAAGTTTTTGTAACCTCTAAATCATTTTTATTTGCATATTCAACAACACTTGCAAGTTCCATATTTTTAAATTCTGTTTTAAGTTCTTTCTTAACTTGATTATTAGAACCATTTTCACTTAAAGAACAACCTGTAACTAATAAAATAACAATAAATAAAATTAAAAAGTATCTATTTTTTTTCATATCAATCCTCTCATAATTATTATATCTCAAAAAAGATAAAAAAACTATACCAAACAAGAAAAATATCATAAAATATTATGGTGATAACATGTTTAAAAAAAGAAGTCACGGAATGTTTTGTTACTGTAATATCTGTCGAACACGAAGAAAAACAAGTTTTTTCTATAATATAATTACTAGTGTCATTTTAATAATATGTATTTATCAATTATTTATTATTTTACTTGCTTTTACAAGAGTAAATTGTTTTATTCTATTCATTGAAGTATTATTTCTTACTTTTTTAATTTCGAGAAGTTTATTTTAAAAAAAATTCTAAATCAAAAAATTTAGAATTTTTACTTATCATCTTTACGAGCATATTTATTCATATAAGTAGAAATTGCCGTTTCAACTTCTTTTAAAGAACTTTTTCCAAGATTAGATACAACTATTAACTCCTTGGCTGTATCAATAATAACACGTCCAAAGATTAAACCTGATTGAACTTTTAAATCATTAAAAAGTTCAGGAGTTACCGTAGTTAAGAAATATCCCCATAAAACTCTTTTTGTTGCAATGATAATTCTTTCATTAGTAAGTGCAACTACACAAGTTGAAAATATTTCTTTATGAGAAAATCCTTTTTGGCCACAAAAGACATATAAAACTTTTTCTCCTTCATTCAAATGTTCTTCTATAACTTGACTATGCGCTTTTATTCTAAATGCAATTGTTCCAAAATATTTATCTTTAAATCTTTTAGCTAACTTATAAACACTATTCATTTATAAACCCATTATTTTTAAATAATTTAAGTAAACTTGCTTCTTCTACGTATTGGTAAACTCCATCAACAATTACACCATTTTGAACAATTATAGTATTAGGAGTTCCATATCCTCCTTGTTCTTTATAGTAATCTACTGAATTAATAAATTTTTTACCATCTTCTGTATATTGATTAGTATCATTATCAAAAAAGTTAGTAGCATCTAAACGATAAATTTTTAAATTATATTCAGTTCCTAATTTTTTTATAATTGGATTTTCTTTTTCACACCAAGGACATCCATTTTTAGATAGATAAACTATTTGTTTTTCTTCACTATTCATTAATTCTAAATACTCATCAACAGTTATATCAGTAAACTTATAAGCATTCTTGCCACTTCCATAACTTTTAGATGCTGCAAATGATAAACCAAGAATAGCAAGAACAACTACAAAGATACCTATACCTTTAAGTAAGTTTTTCTTGTTAATATTAATTTGAATATTTTCATTTTTTTCCATATCACACCTCTTGCAGTAATTATAACATTTTTTTAAAAAAATAGCAAATCTAGATGTAAACTAACCAAATAGTTTTTTAATTAAACTTGTTAAGAAATCGCTAATAATATCTAATATAATATCTAATATATTTTTAGTTTCACTACTACTATCAGTATCTGTACTACTTAAATTATTAGATACATCATCATCGCTCCAAATTCTAAGTTTTTTACTCTTAGCAACACTTTCAACTTCTTTTAAATGATTAGTATATTCATAGTTTCCATAAAGATAAGCAACCTTAGCATATCCTTCTTCAAGAAGAGTTTCTTGCACTAATTTATTATCAGCATAAACCCATACTAAAATACGACCATATTTGTCAGTATCATCACTATTTGCATCATATTCAACTTTTAAACTACTTGCATTAGTAAGCAAATTACAAGTAAATTCACTAGCATCTTTTCCGTATAATTCAACTTCTTTTTTAGGATGAACTGATTCAGGAGTATCAATTGCTAGAAACCTTGCTGTTTTAATACTTCCATCACTCATTTTTAACTTAGCCGTATCTCCATCTACACATTTAGATAAACTAACATTTTCAGTTTTCTTAGTTTTAGCCTTATAACAACTAGGTGCACTAAGTTCTTTACTATCCTTTATTACATATTTATTATTTTCAAGTTTTACAGTATGCCAATGATTAGAGTGACTTCCATATAAGATGCCATCACACTTTATAACACTACTTTGTTTAATAGAACCACTTGTTGCATATACATTTAAACTAATTAAAAAAATAAATAAACTTAATAATATTTTCTTCATACTACCTACTTTTTATATAATTTTAACATTAAATTAAGTAAAAGTAAATTTATTATTTTTTAAAAAAAATTAAGTTTTATTTATTTCATACTTACAATTATTTAATAATCATTTTCAAATTTATCTATTGCGTCTAATATTTTATAAATACTTGTATGGGGATTAGTTTTTAATAATTCTTCTTTATTATTTATAACACTTTGTTCAATTGATTTAGCCTTTGTTTTAGCTTTATCTGTTAAATTATAAATTAATTTATACATATCCATACTTTCTTCATAACCATTATTTATAATTGCTAATTCTTTTTTTACTTCTTTACTAGATAAAAAATTTAATTTATTACTACGATAGTGCATAAGATACCATATTTCAAATGTAGGAGAAGAAGTAATTATTTCAATGTTATTTTTATTACACTTTTCTTCTATTTCTTTAATTTCATTAATTCTTGTTTTATTTAAATCAGTATCTAATACTAAAAATATTTTACAATTTTCTTCTGATTTTATATCTTCATTAGCAATATAATTTAATAAATCATTTAACATACCCTTAGATTAGTACTATTACCAGTTGAAAATTGTATTCTTAAATCTCTACTTGCAAAATTTCTAAAATAATAATATTCACTTGATTTCTTTCCGCCCTCAGAACAAATAACTATTAGAGGTCTTTTCTTGTTGTGTTTTATTTGTCCTCTAGCCATAAATCAACATCCTTTATAAACGGAATTGCTCCATATCTACCATTAATATAACCTTTTAAAATATTTTCATCTTTTCTTACAGAAAATGAATCAAGTGGATATAAATCAGTTATTCCATTACTTGGATTTTTCTCTGTAAACCAAATTTGATCTCTTCTTAATAATTCTAAATCTAATAAATTAGTAGCATGTGTTGTAAATATTAACTGACTATTGTATTTATTAATATCTGGATTATTAAATAATTTAATAATAAACTCAACTAATTTAGGGTGCATACTTCTCTCAAATTCATCTACTATTATTACTTTCGAACTAGAAAATGATCTTTTTAAAATTGGAGCAAGTGAAAATAATACTTTTGTTCCTAAGGATTCATCTATAAAATTTAATTTATAAAAATGTTTTTTATTAAATTCATCTATTACTTCATGTTCAAGTTCTATATTAATATTTTTAGTTTTAAATACTTTACTATTTTGATTAATCTTTGGAATTAATAAATCAACCATGTTTTCATCCATGTTTTTTTCTTCATAATCTACATTTATATCTTTAATTAAAATATCTGCTTCTTTTAATAACTTTAAAGTAAATTCTTTTAAGTCTTTATCATTTTTACTATAACTTATTAAATCATTATCTAAAATATTAGTAAAAGAATCATAAGTATCTATTACATTTAAAAACCATAAAAATGGATCTTTGGTTTTATCATAATTCCAAGAAGAAGAAGTTGCTAAGAATAATTTATTTTCAAGATTTTTATTTTTTAATTCTTCTAATTTAGTTTTATCACTATTAAATTCATAATCATTAGTATTAGTTCTTGTGAAAATATTAGTAGGTTTTTGACTATAATAAGCATCTAATATTTCATCATATATTTTATTTTCATCAGCACTAAAATAATAACGGTATTTTATATTATTAGTTATAAAAACAAATTCAAACTCACTTGGTTTATTTCTACTAGTATCATCAAGTAAAAATGGTTTAACTAAATCTAATTTACCACCAGGCATCATTAAATTAGAAGTTCTAACCAATATAATAGCACAAGTGAAGGCTTTTATTACATTTGATTTACCTGATGCATTTGCTCCATATATAACTGAGGTTCTAAGTAAATCAGTTATATCATTTTTTATAATATTATTAATATTTTCTTCTCCATTACCTTTTTCCATTGATAAAGTTATTTTATCTTTAAAAGATAAAAAGTTTTTAACACTAAATTCTATAAGCATAATATCACCCTTTCATTTAGTATTATACAACAAAAAGTTGAAAAAATGCAATTATTTTTTGATTTTTTGTATTTTTTTCACAAATATTTAAATAATAAACAATATTTTATCTATTATTTATTATTTTATCTATCACATCATAATTTAGCAATCTTGAAACATTAAAATTTTTCTCATAAATATAATACATCATATATTTTTTATAATAGGAATAATTAAGTCTAAACTGGTTAAATTATTAATATCGTAATTCATGGACAAATCAAGGTTTTACGAGTATTTAATGAGAAAATTTAACTGGTGGTAGTAAATGTTTTATAATTTAAGAAAGATACGCGAACGACAAGGAATTTCTCAAAGAGAGACCGCAAGACTTTTAAAAATAAGCAAATCTAGTTATAATTATTATGAAACAGGTGAATATATTATTTCTTTAAATCATTTAAATGATTTTTGTAATAAATTTCATGTTTCTATGGATTATGTAGTTGGATTAACTGATATTAATACTAATTCAAATATTACTAAAAGATATAGAATTAATCCTAAGATTATAGGAATGAGAATTAAGAAAATTAGAAAAAAGAAAAAAATGACACAGATAGATTTAGCAGAACTTTTAAATACATCTCAATCTAATATTAGTGCTTACGAAAATGGAAAAAACATGGTTTTAACAGCATTTGCTTATACAATGGCAAAAAATTTTAATATTAGTCTTGATTATATAGTCGGTCGTAGTAATACAATAAGAATTGCCAAAAAGAAATAAATAAATTAGTAAGAGTTTTCTTACTTTTTTATTTTACATAATTAAGTTTTTATATTATAATATTTACGTGATTTGTATGAATGTATTAAAAAAATGTAATTTATGTAAAAGAAATTGCTTAGTAGATAGATATAAAGTTAAAGGTTATTGCAAGCAAACAAATAAAATTAGAATTGCTAAATCTTGTCTTACTTATTTTGAAGAACCTTGTATTTCAAATGAAAAAGGATCAGGAACAATATTTTTTTCAGGTTGTAATTTAGGATGTGTTTATTGTCAAAATAAATGTATTTCAATTGATAACTTTGGAAAAGATATTAGTATTAAAAGACTTGCAGAAATAATGTTAGAACTACAAAATAAGGGAGCAATTAATATTAATTTAGTAACTCCTACACCTCACGTTATAGGTATTATAAAAGCCATTAAAATTGCTAAGAAAAATGGGTTAAAAATACCAATTATTTATAATACTTCAAGTTATGAAAATATAAATACTATAAAAATGCTTAATGGTTTAATAGATGTTTATCTACCTGATTTTAAATACTTTAATGATGAAATCGCTCTTAAATATTCAAAAGCAAATAATTATTTAGAAACAGAAAAAGAAGTAATTAAAGAAATGTATAAACAAGTAGGACCTATTAAATTTAAAAATGATAATGTTATAAGTGGTGTAATTGTTAGACATTTAATGTTACCAGGTTTAAAAGAAGATACTAAAAAAGTACTTAAATATTTATATAATACTTATCATGATAATATTTATATAAGTTTAATGAATCAATATACTATAATGGATAATTTACCATTTAATGAATTAAAAAAGAATATTAAAAAAAGTGATTATGAAGAAGTAATAGACTATGCAATTAATTTAGGTATTAATAACTGTTATTGTCAACTTGATAATACAAATTCTAAAAAATATATTCCTAATTTTAATTTAGAAGGTGTTAAAAAAACTAAGTAAAATACTTAGTAATTAAAATTATAACTATTATTATATATAATTAATTTATGTTGACACCTTGTAACTGCAACATAGAATAAATATTTATCACGTTCTAAAAATTTATTTTCTAAACTGGTATAAACTATTACCATATCAAATTCAAGACCTTTTGCAAGATAGGCAGGAATTACTACTAAATTAGGATTAGTTATTACAAAATCTAACATATTAGATATATTAAATTTATCTTTTAAATTATCATATATATAATTAGTATCTAAATCATTTTTGGTAATAATAGCAATTCTTTTAAATTTATCTATATTAGTCTTAATATCATCTTCTATATCTAAAATATTAAGACTATTTTTTTCTATAACTGGAATTACTTTACTATTTCTAACAGCAACTACATGATTTAAATTTAAAATTTTATTAGCATATTCAATTATTTCAGGACTAGATCGATAAGTTTTAGTTAATTTTAAATACTTACTTTCAATAACCGAAGATATTTCATCTAAACTATTATAATGATAATAAGGATTAATTGTTTGATTAGTATCTCCTAAAATAGTAAAAGATGCTCTTTTAAATATTTTCTTTAAAATTATATATTGAATTAAACTATAATCCTGAGCCTCATCTATTACTATTTCTTTAATTAAATTACTATATGGAAACTCATTTATTAAACCTTTTAAATAAATTAAAAGTAAACTATCTTCATAATTAACTTCTTTTTGCTTAATAAAACTATCAATTTCAATGTCAGTTAATTTATAAACACTTTGAAATATTTCACTTTTATAAAAGTTTTTATATATTTCTTTTATATCTGGATTAAAATTACTTAATTTATATAACTTATTTAAAATAGTTTTACCATACTTGCCATAACTAATACTATTATGCATACAAATATATTCACTTATCTTTTTAAATCTTTCAATTATAGTTAATCTACTATAACGATTAAATAATTCATTTAAAGTGCTTTTAGAATAAAAAAATCTTTTATCTTCAAAGTCTAAATTAAACTTAATACTATTACTTAAATAATTAACATAATTATCAATTAATTTAATCATAAGATTACTTTGTTTTAATTTAACTAAATCTTTATTGAAATCTTTATCTTGATAATACCTTGCTAAAAATAAAGGAAAACTTTCTACACTTTTATATTCTCTTAAATAACTGCTTTGTAAAGAAGAAAAAGTAGTTTCTTTGGTATTATCTTCTCCTAGTTCTGGTAAGACATTAGAAATATAAGTTGAAAAAATATCATTTGGAGAAAATATTAAAATGTTATTACTAGTTAAATCTTCTATTTGATACAATAAATAAGCAATTCTATGTAAAGCAACACTAGTTTTACCAGATCCAGCAATACCTTCAACAATTAAGTTTTTATCACTTAAATTACGAATAATATCATTTTGTTCTTCTTGGATAGTATTAACAATATTTTTCATTTTATCACTTGAATTATTAGCAAGAACTTGTTGTAATAATTCATCAGTTATATTTAAAGAATTATCTAGAATTTGTAGTAATTTACGATCTTTAATATTGTATTGTCTTTTTAAAGTTAAATTACCAAAGACACTTCCATTTGGTGCTAAATAAGAAGTCTTACCCAGACTATTTTGATAAAATAAAGATGCTATTGGACTTCTCCAATCATAAATAATATTTTGATTATCATTTGTAGATAAATAAGTAATACCAATATAAACTTCATACAACTTATCACTTAAAAAATCAATTCTACCAAAATAAGGACTATCTTTAATACGAAGTAATTTTTTTAAATATTTAGCTTTTCTTTCAAATTCATTTAATTCCATAGCACTAGATAACATATTACTTTGAATTTCATATTTATCCATGCTACCTATTTCTTTAAAAATAAACTTTTGAAACTCATTGATTTTAACATTATCAACTTCTAAGTTTCCCCCTAATTCTTCAATTTTATCATCAAGTAAAATTAAAGTATTCTTCAAGTACTCTTCTTCAAGATTTTTTAAATTATCATTCATATTTCCCTCCTAACTATAAAGAGAAATAATCTTTAAAAACTGTGATTAAATCATATCTAATAATATATAGTTTGTCAAGCAAATAAAGAAAAAAATAATAGAAAATTAATCCTATTTTTTTAAACATTGACTAAACTAAGCATTTTAATTTTTTTTATTATTTTAATTCATTTACAATCACCTCAATTATAATTGTATCAATGAAAAAAATGTAGAAAAAGCAGCATTTAAATTTACCGATTTCCTACATTTTATTTTACCATTTAAATTCATTACACATGATGTGATGAAAATTAATTATTTATATTCTACCTACTTAAATTATGCTCTTCCATTGCAGTATAATCATTGACAAATGTCATAAGTGCTTGTTTCATTTTATTATATCCATCATCACTCATATTAGTTACAAAATTATCATGTGAATAATATCCTTTCTTCTCTGCTAGATGATTTTCACCGAAATCCCATATTTGATACTCTTCTTTAAATTGTTCAAAAGTTTTATTACGAGATTTTTCTAAAAAATCAATACAAGCATCATAGAATGATCCGCCATTTTGTAAAATCCAATTTTCAACACCTACTCCTCCTAAACCACCTTGTGGTTTATCTCCTCTATTTGGTTTATAACATTCAAATTGTTTCAAAATTTTCTTTGCAAGTTGAATATTTGCAATTACATATGGATATTTTTCAGGATTTTGTTTTCTAATTGTCTCTAATCTATCTTTTAAACACATATCTGTTGAATACGACACTTTATTTGTTTTAGCAATAAAGGTTATATCAATATCAACAGGAACATCTAATCCATTTATATTAACATTTTTTAGTCTAAAATCACCTGTTCCAATTGTTCCCTCATTTCCTACTGACAACCCTTCTTGAATTTTGTTTTTCAACTCATTAAATTTTTCACCTGAAATTATAATATTTTGATCTAGTCTCATTATAAAATCAAAATCGCCATCACCAGGCATATTTGTTTTTCTTCCAGTCGAACCTGTATCAATTAATTCCACACTACCGGGTGTAATATCTCCGTCTATTTCCGTTTTTACGCTAAGTCCTAGTTCTGCTAGTGAGGTCTTTATATTTTGAATTATTATATTTCTTTTTCTATTTACTTCTTGTTCATTTTCAGTAATATTAGTTAACATTTCATTAACCAAAGGATTTTCTAAATTATTTGAAAATTGATAATTACTAGCATCATAATGTGTTAAACCCATCATTTTTCCTCTTAATATATCATAATCATTTGGAGAAAAAAGTAAATTTCCTGTATTTTTATCTATAATTGGAATGTAAAAACCATTCATAGCAATTTCAAGAGCAATTCTTTTATCATAATTATTACATAAAATATAATCTATATCAGAAGAGGCAAAACCAGTTCTAATCCCAT
Organism: uncultured Bacilli bacterium; assembly: GCA_934119955.1. Lineage (GTDB taxonomy): Bacteria > Bacillota_I > Bacilli_A > RF39 > UBA660 > RUG591. The sequence continues at coordinate 130,008 of CAKOSZ010000003.1, forward strand.
AATGTCCATCTCTATTAGTACCAGTATAAAATATTTCTAGTTTTGATAAATTTCTTATATTTTCAGGTATTTCACCTTCTTCCGTTCTAGTAATATTGAATCTATCATCATTTTTTAAAACAAAATAAATAGGTCCATAACCACTTGCTATAGTAGAAGAAATCATTTCTGTTAAAGTACCATCAATTTGTATTTGCGATAAATCAGTATCTAATGGTGTTGCATCACTTGTTGCACAATCACCCAAATATTCTTTAGCAACCGAACCATTTTGTAGTATTTGACCAAGATATTTAACATCACCTATCCCTTTAATAAAATCTCCTTTTTCTAGTCTAAATTCATTAGAATTATTTCTATTTTTCAGATTAGCACTTTTGCATTTTTCATGCATATAAGTAATCATCTCTTGATATGTATCAAAACCTGCTAAATAACCAAACATTCTAACTATTCTATCAGGTAAATCTTTCTGTATTTCCCCATTTTTGGTAAATAATGCATTTAGTTCTTTAATATCTTGTAATAAATCACCTGTTAAATTTCTTTTCCCATTTAAATTACTATCCAATGTATTATTATACAAAGTATTTAAATGTGAAACAAAAATAGTTAAAACTTCTTTTTCTTCCATACTTAATTCATCTATACTTCTCAAATTCATATTTATAGCTTTAAATAATATATTTCCATTATATATATTATTTAAATATTCTTTAATTGATCTATTATTAGAACCCAAAGATGCTTTTAATAAATCTGAAAAAATAACCGCTTGTCTTCCCCTAACTGATTTTGATTTTAAAGTAGGTGAAATCTTTCCATTAAAATCAAATCCCGAACAATTTGGATGCAACTTATCAAATACTAAAAATAATTTAGCAGGCATTGGCAAATTGTTTTTAATAAATATATCTTCAATATATTTTAAATTTTCAAAAGGATCATTTGTTTCTAATAACATTGGAATAATACTATCTCTCATATGTTGGATTTCAGTAGAGTTTGAATGAGAAATACGCATAATTAATTCTGCAATATTATTAATATCTTTAATTTCAATTTTATCTCTATTTTTTTTAATATAATTAACAAAGTGTTTTTCTGAAATTGAATCGTCTAATTCAAAATATTTTAACAATAAACATTTATCCAAATCAGATAAAAAACTATTAACAATTTGCTCTTTAGTAAACATTTTCAAAATCAAATTCCATTCATATTCATTAAATAACTTTTGTAAATACAATTCTAATTCGTCTTTAGTTAAGTATTTATCTAAATCTGTAATTTCATTCAAAAGAAGAAGTTCATCTATATATATTACACTATTTTTACGTTCAGTATCTAGCAACAATAAAAATACTTCTATATTACTATGCAAGTTATTTCTTTTTTTTAATAACTCTATAAGAGTTTTTATTTTTAATTCATCATTACTAATCAAATCAAGACATGAATCTACAAGAATATTCCTATCATTAAGTTTTGTGAGCATAAAAACCAAAAAATTATTACTATTTATTGCATCTTTAAATGATGACTTTAATATCATTAAACTAATTTTTTTATCTTCACTAGCACTTAAAAAACTAATAATTTCTGGAAAAAATAAATCTTTGTAAAGATATTCTTTTAATTCATTATTGTTGATTTTTGATAAAATTGTTTCAAATCTATCTGAGTATTTATTTTTTAAAATTTGTAATATGTATTGCATATTATGATAATCATTAGAATTATTTATCAAAGAAATTAGATTATCTAAACTTAAGTCATTGTATAAATTAAATTCTATTATAATTTTCAACTTTATTTCATCAGAAATAATATTATTATTTATAAATTCAATAAATATTTTATCAACTTTTATTTGTTTATTTTGACTTACAAATTTTAACAATATATCGAATATTTCTAAATCACTAAGTTTATTAAATTTTCTTTGATACATATTTATATTATTAATTAATTGCAATGAATTATGAGAATATTTAACAATATAATCTATTTTATTATCAACAGTTTTTAAAAATTCTACAAATACATTTGAATTTTCACTAACTTTTGAAATAAATTTTAATTTTATTTCATCTTCTTTTATACTATTAAAAAATTTTACAATAACATCACCACTACAATCGGATAAATTAATTTTTATAGTATATCTATTAGCTGAATTTGCTTCATTAAGAAAACTATATAACTTTTCTTTATCCGTATCACTTGGTATATTACTTAATAATGTTAAAAAAGCATTACTTGAAATATTTAAATCTCCTAATTCATAAGGATTAAACATAGTAATTCCTTTTTTGGAGCTATTAATTATTCTTAATATTTGTTCTTCATCTAGTTTATTTTTATTTTTTCTAATATAATTTTTCTTACGATTATCGCTTAAAATCATTAGTGCAAAATCACTTAACATATAACACCTCTATACCTTATCTTTAAATCAATTATACAATATCATTTTTATTATGTCTAGCAAGTATATATTTTTTTGATTTTTATCATGATAAGTGCATAATTTTTCATGCTTTTATCCTGAATTTTTCAATTAATTTCTTTTTTTTCTTTTTAAAATATGATATAGTTTAGTTGGAGGTAATATGAAAGAATTTTTAGAAACTGTTGATTTTATTAAAAGTAAGGTTAAAGATATTCCAAAGATTGCTATTGTTTTAGGATCAGGACTTGGTTCTTTAAGTGATGATGCAACTGAAAAAACAGTTATTCCTTATAAAGATATTCCGGGTTTTCCTATTTCAACTGTTCCAGGTCATAAAGGCGAATTAATATTTGGTAAATTAGAAAATGTTCCTATTATTCTTATGAATGGAAGGTTTCATTATTATGAAGGATATGATTTAAAAACTACAACTTATCCTATTCGTATTTTTAAATTACTTGGCGTTGAAACACTTATTTTAACTAATGCTGCTGGGGGAATTAATCTTAACTTTAAAAAAGGTGATTTAATGATTATAACTGATCAATTATCATTTTTTGCTGAAAGTGTTTTAAGAGGACCTAACTTAGATGAATTTGGCGAACGTTTTATTGATATGTCTAACACTTATGATAAAACTTTAACTGAAAAATTAAAACCAATTATGGAAAGAGTTACTGGTAAAGTTAATACAGGAGTTTATGCTTATATGAAAGGACCTACTTATGAAACACCGGCTGAAATTAAGGCTTTACGTGTTTTAGGTGCTGATGCTGTTGGTATGTCAACTGTACCTGAAGCTGTTGTTAGCCACCACTGTAGGATTAAAACTGTTGGTATTACTTGTATAACCAATATGGCCGCAGGTGTAGAAAATGAAGTATTAAGTCATGAAGATGTAAAATTAACTGCTCTTAAATGTGAACAGAACTTTAAACAAGTAATTAAAGAATTTATTAAAGAGTTATAAAATAAATATTTTTATTTTTATAATATGCATAGTTAATATTAATTAAAGATAGATTATTATCTTTAATTTTTTTATCTAACCATTCCCTAGTTTTATTAATAGAAAATAAATTATCTTTAATAACTTTACCATCTACTATAATACTAATAGGATACTCTCCTACTGTACTTTTTGGTAATATTATCATATTATTTCCACGTTTAATACAATAATCAACCATACCTGGGTTATTAATACCTTTTTTCTTTAAACTAAATAATAAATTATTATAAGTCATATTTTCTTTTATTAAATTATTAAAATTAATAATACCTCGGTTAATTAAAATATTATTTTCTTTAATAGTTTTATTTTCTAAAAATAAATATAAATAATAACTTAACATAGTAATTACTACTAAAAGTATAGTATATATTAAATTAATATTATTATATAAACTAAATAAAACTATATTTATAATAATAACAATTATTATAATTTCTAAAATATTTAGAACTTTTTTATTTAAAATATATAAAATAAATAAAATTATAAATAAATAGATAATAAACTTAATAATAAAATAAAACATAATATCACCAAAGATATCATGTTTTATTTTTATTATTTTATGCAGTTTTTTCTTTCTTTTTTCCTTTTTCTTTTATATCTTCTTTTTTATCCTCACCTATTTTTCCTTTTATCATTAGTAAAATACTTGATAAAGATAAGCCATATAGCATTACTTTAATAGGTGCTACTTGATCAGCAAAGTAATTAAAATTAATATTATATCCATATTTATACCATAAAAACATATTTTTATCCATTAAGGCTCTATAACAAAATACAGAAATTACTAACATAACTAAAAATGAGGTTATGTTATAAAATATATTATTTTTAACTTCTTTGGTATTTAGAAAAATAGTTATTAAATTTAGAATTAATAAAAGTATAAATGGTAATACTATTTGAATAAATTCCATTAAACTTGCACCAAATATATCTTTTTCTAATCTTTTAAACATGAATACAACTATATAAATAGTAGCAAAAAAGATAACTGGAAACAAAATATTTTTTAAAATATATAAAAGTTTATTAATAATCTTAGTCATCTAAATTACCTCCTTGATTAATAACTTGGGATAAAGTTAAAATCATATCAGCAAATGAATTATAACTATCAGCAATTATATTATAATCACTTTTTAAACTATCTCTTATACTAATAGATGTCATATTAGTTGAATAATGATAACTACCATTATTTTTAATTTCATCCATAGCAAATGCTACTTCACTAGTTAAACTATCTACATTTATTTTCAAAAATGAAGAGATATTTTTTAAGTTTTGATCTTTACTATCTTCAATAACTGTTAAATGAGTTGCATAACAAATATTTAATAAATCTGTTTGAAACTTAGTTCCTAAATCATATATTTGTTTATTTGTATAAAAGTTGTTGGGTTCTATTTTAAAAAATGTTCCATCACTTTGTAAGATATTAACACATGTATATAATCTATCATGTAATTTTTTATATTCTTCTGGTTTTTCTTTTTTACTATTAAATTTATTTAAATTATTTTTAATATTAGTTATTTTGGTTATATAAGAGTTATACTTAGTATCAGTATTTGCTATGTAAACATTGTTTTTTAATTCTTGACTATGATAGTAGTTTATGAATAAATAAAAGCTTGCTATCATAAAAATAAGACCAATGATTGTATAAATAATAATATTTAAATATTCTTTTATAAAATGTTTCATATTCCTCCTAATCGACTTTTTTAAGTACTACTTGATAGTGATAATGTTTATTATTCCAATCTTCTGTTTCATCATGAATATAAATACGTAATTCATAAGCATTAGAATCTTTTCCATTAACACTTCTTTTATCTAAGATATTATCTTTTATATTTGATAAATAATCTTCTTTTACTACTTTGTCATTTACTTTCAATTGATATTTTAATTGACTTCTATTTAATAAGGTTTTCGAAGAACAACCATCATTTATACTATTAAGTGGTAAGTCTTCTATATATAAAGTATAAACACGATTAGCATTTCCTAGATTTGAAACCTTGAATTTATAAGGGGTAATTTTATCAACATCACTATCACTTGTATTAGTTGCCTCTGTATCATAGACATTTTTACCATTATCTATTAAGACTACATCTCCTATTCTAGTTCCTGGGGCAGTTGTAATTGAATAACCTCTTCCTGTTTCTAAAAAATATACATACCAAGCATAAGTTCCAACAGCAATAAATGCTATTAATAAAATACCTGCTAACACCCATAATATTTTATTCTTCATCGCGATACCTCTTTTTCTTTTTTGTACTTGCTTTTTTAATTAATTTCATAATATCAAAGGTTATAATTCCAACACATGGTACAACTATTGCAATTATCCAACCATAAGCACGTGATAAGAAATATTGAATATAACCAATCTTTGGAATTTTCATAATAACTTTTCCGTATATTTGACTTTGTTCAACTGGAAGTTCATCGGCTGAATAGTTATTATCTCCTTTAAATATGTAAACTTTTTCACCATTTGAATTAACATCTGTTCCAATAATTCTATGTGTTATCATTTTTCCAGGGTATTTTGGATTTTTAGAATAATAGGTACAAATATCACCTATTTTAAGTTCCTCAGTCCTTTTAATTAAAATTGCATCTTGAACTTTAATAGTTGGAACCATACTTGGTGATACTATAACATATGCTCCAAATAAAGGTGGCTCCCAATGACCTGAATTAACGTTTTTAGTAACATCTATATAATAAGCAAGGAATAAAAATCCAATCAAAACTAAGATAACAATTATAGAATTCATGATAATAGTGGTAATAAAATTAAACCACCATTTTATCTTTTGCCAAGTTATATTATTATTTAAAGTATTTTCCATAACTCACCTACTTTGATGTCCTTGCGTAAGTATTAACTTTAACTGAGAAAGTTTTATTTAATACTTCGTCTGTATAAGGAGCATCTTCACTAACCCACATACGCATAACAAAATTAATTTTTTTATTTTTTATATCATTTTTAGAAATTGTTCCTTGGTAAATAAGTTTTCCTTCTGTTTCATTGTAACTGCTTTTTTTGTAATCAGCAAATGTTTTAACTCGGTTATCTGGTTTATAGGAAAATGGAACTCCTTCTCCATTTTTTTCTAAATATAATTTTACATATTTTTCTGGTAAAGTATTATTTACATCTGGAACTGCTGTTAATTCATATTCAACTCCTTTTGTTTTTTTACCAATTATTAATGAAAAATTAAAAACATAATTTTCACCTTTAAATTGTTTTCCTACTTCATCCTTAGTTGGAAATTGATTTACTAAATATATTCCTTTTTCACTATAAGGACCTGTATTTTCAACATAAGTTACTATATAACGATCTTTATCATTACCATTATTGTTATTATTGTTATTATTGTTATTATTATTATCATCTGGTTTATCTGGCTCATCATCCTTTTTAATAATTGATATTATAGTATTAATAGTTTGATTACCATCTAAAAAGTTAATTACTGAAAAAGATAATCCTAGTGCAAATAAAACCGCAAAAGTTGTTAAAAGAATTAAAAGAACTGGATATCTTCTCTCATTATTATTTACATAGTATTCTATTTCTTTTTCATCAATTTCTTTATCTTTTTCTAAATCTATGTCCTTTTTATCCCTGTTCATACAAGCCTCCCTATAATAATATAGTATCACAAGATATATTTTTTTACAATCCGTAAACTAAAAAAAGTAGAACTTTTTCTACTTTTAGACACTTTCTTTTTTAAGGAATAATATCAATACTTTCCCCAGTTGCTTTTACCTTAGCCACAAATTTTTCTCCACCATTAGTATAGTAATAATCAACCCATAAAACTAATTTACAACTAATTTTACTACTTGCTGCTACATTTTTAGATGTATATAAAATTCCATCTTCTAAGGCTTTTAAATTATCTTTTTTAACTAATTCATCATTTACATATAATCCATATCTAACTGCACCTAATTTAATAGTAGTATTAGCAGTATCAATATCTAATTGAATCTTAACATCAATTGGAACACTACTTGTATTAGTAACATCAAAATCATATGAAGAATTAGTAAGTCCAACATCATCTATAACAGGAACTGTATTTGTGATATTTACAACATTACTACCTTCTTTATAATCAATAGTAACAAGTGCAGAATCAATTTCATTATTCCTAGTATCTTTTTTATGATAAATAAAATAAACGGCACCAAGAGATATTCCTAAACATAAAAATATACTTAAAAAAGCAAACCATAATTTTTTCTTATTATTATCACGTAGTTTTTCAGTATCCATAAAACCATCTCCTATACTAATAATAGAATATCAAATTTTTAAAATATTATCAAGTTAAATTTATTTTTATTTATAATTTATTAAATATTTTTTTATAATCATGATTTTTTAATAACTCTTCATGTAGTCCTGTATCAATTATTTTATTATCATTTAACATTATTACTTGATCTACTATTTCTTTTTTAATAATATCTTTATTCTTTGTTATTATAATTATAGTATTTTCTGATCTTAAATTTTCTAAAAATTTTAATATAATTTGACTAATATCTTTACTTAAATAATCAAATACCTCATCAAAAATCATTATTTTAGGTCTTGTTAACAATACTTTTATAATAGATAAAACATATTTAACATCATTATTGATATTAGTTCCATCTGTTAATAAAATAGTATCATATCCATAAGGAAGTCCCATTATATAATCATGGATATTAAATAGTTTACAAAAATAAACTATGTTTTCAAAGTTTGAATCAAAAATACTTAAATTATCTTTAATACTTATATTAAAGAACGTAGGATTTTTTCTAACTGCACCTATTAATTTAGATAAATCTTTGGTTTTAATTGTACTAATATCTTTATCATCTATTTTAATTATTCCTTGATGTTGTCTATTATATCGAAGTAATAAATCTAAAATTCCAGTTTTACCAGATCCTGACATACCAGTAATTACATTAAAAGTATTAGCATTTATATTAAAACTAACATCATTTAAAATAGGATCTAGTTTATTACCATATAAAACATTTTTAAAAGTAATATTTCCTTTTATATCTTTATCAAGTTCTAAGTTAGAATAAGTACTATTTGCATACCTAAACAACTTATGAATTCTAGACCTTGCAACTGATACATTTATTTTACTTTCAAAAAGAGTAATAATTGATAAGAATAAATTACTAAGTTTAGTATAATAACTATAAATAATTGTTAAAACTCCAATTGTCATATTACCATTTATAATCATTTTAATACCAATAAATAAACCTATTACTTGAAATATATCAATCAGTCCTAAGGATATTTGTTTTAAATTATATTTATCTATATTTAGTTTATTATTCCATTTAACATAATCACTTACAGTTTCATTAGTTCTATTACTTGCAACATTAAAAATATTAAATCCTTTTATTTCTTTAACTGATAAAAGTAATTCTTGAAATAAACTAATTCTTTTATCATGTCTTATCTTTCTTTCTTCATTTGTTTTAGCAATTTTAGGATTATAATATAAAAGAATAAATAAAACTATTAAAGAAATTAATAAAGTAAAGTATCCTATTGTTATATTTATAGTAAAGAAATAAATAATAATATAAATTGCTTCTAGAATTTCTACTATTCTAATTACAAGAGTTGCATAATAATCACTTAAAGTTTCAAAATCTTCACTCATTATATTGCTATATTCCGACAAACTAAAACGAGACAGACTATATAAAGAATTATTACAAGTTTTTAAAAGTCCTAAGTTTAAATAAGTTTGATATAAATTAGAATATAATTTGTAATAAGTTATTTGGTTAATAATTTCTGTTACTCTATATAAACAAGTAAAAATTAAAAACATAATTATCATATGATAGGCTGCATTATAATTACCTCTTGTTAGTTCATCTATTAAATAACTATAATAAATCGGGATAATTAAAAGAAAGGCTCTTATTGATAAACTTGCTAAAAATTTATATAAGAACCATTTTTTATTTTTAAGTAAAACACTTTTGTTTTCTTCCTTAGTCATAAATCACCTATTGATTAATAGTCCATGTTTTTAAGACATCACAGTTTGCACTAGAAGGTACTGGATTTGGTAAGGCTACTTTAATAATTAAAGGTACTTTAAAAGCAAAGCCAAAACATAAGCAATAACCTGGTTGTAAGGCTTTTTGTTTTTCAACAATTTCCTCGGTTATATTAGGAACCATTTTACTAATATATTCAATATCTCTTGGATGTGTTGTTTTAAATATTAAAAAGTTAGCACACTGAGACATTACAGTTTCAGATAATTCAACTGGTCTTTGCGAAATAAGTGTTAATAAAATACCATATTTTCTTCCTTCCTTAGCAATTCTATCAAAGATATTGTAACCAATTAAATCAATATCTTCCCCACTTTTAATATAACGATGGGCTTCTTCAACAACTAAATTAAAAGGAATTGTTGCTCTATTTTGTAAGGCTTTGGTGTACTCAAATATTATTCTTGAAAAAATCTTAGTAATTACTTTGGCAATACTATCTTCTATATCTTCTAAATTAATATTTAAAACTTGATATTTTTGACCATTTTGAATAACTAAACCAGATAAGAATTGTTCAACACCAATAAAATTATCGTATTCAAAGAATTTTCTGTTTTCACTTATTATTAAGGAATGTAATTTAACTTTAACTGCTATACTATCTCCATAAGTATTATCATTATTTAACCAGTTTTCGCTTATTAAAGTAAAGTTTAAGGCTTTTTCTAAATCTTCTAAGTTATACATATTGTATGTTGTTGGTTCATAGTTATCAAGACTTGGATCAACAAATGATGCAATATACTGAGATACTAAAATACTTTCAGTAAAATTACCTTGGGAGTCAACATTGAAGCATTCCCTAAATTTTCTAGTATATCCTGCTCCTTGAACTGTTGCTTCCATATTAAATTCATTAGTTGTACAAGTATTAAAGATATCAAATATATCATTTCTTTTTGTATTTGGTAATTTATTAGAATAGAAAATTGATAACATAGCTTTGGCAATTATATGATTTTTATAACGATAACTTGTTTCATCACTTAAAGAGAAAATTCTGGCAAGTTTTATCATTCTTTCAAGAAGAGTTAATTGACTAACATGTTCAAGTTTTAAAAGAAGGGCTAAGTCATCTATATTTAAAAGCCATGTTGGTATTCTTAATTTTTCATAGTTATTCATGTTACTAGTTGTAATTACTTTAAAATGATAATTAGGATTAATTTCATTTAAATTATTAAAAGCATTTATATATTCTCCATTATTATCAAAGATTATAATAGTTGCTTTATAAGGATAAAAATTTGGAGTTTTGAATAAAGTTTGAAGTAACTTAGTTGTTCCATAACTTTTTCCTGATCCACTATTACCTAAAATAGTTAAGTGATTACTAAATAAATTATTAATACTCATATAAACTGGTTTATTATTATAAAATGGAGAATTACCAATTGTCATGTTGCCATATTCATTAGTTCCTGTTATCATGACCATTTCATTTTCATCAAGTAAACGAATACTTGCAGAAATACTAGGTTTTGCAATTATTCCCCCTTGAAATTTATTATTCACTATTTCTCCAATAAATCTTGTTTCAATTGTATCATCATGCACATATTCAACTTCGGCTACAACTTGTCTATTATTATCAACAAAAACTAAATGTTGATTAATCATATTGGTTTTAATACTACCTGTTTTTACTTTAACATGAGCTCCATGATCACTTATATAAGAAATACTTTCAAACATATATCCTCCTCTTTATTCTAAAACAAATCTTCTAATTCTTTTTTTATTTTGTTATCATCAATCATATCAATTATAGCATTTAATTTTTCTTTTTTGTAGTATAATTTTAATTTTTCTTCAAAGAAATAAAGTTTTTCTTCAATTATTTTTAATTGTTTAAAACAAGCATTTCTACTTATTTCATATTTTTCACTTATTTCACCAAATGATAAATTATTAAAATAATATTCTTCAAAATAAGTTTGTTGTTTATTTGTTAATAAACTTCCATATAAATCATATAAGTTATTTAAATAAATTAATTTTTCCATCTACATCATATCCTTAAATAAGCCATAAATATATTTTTCAATATCAAATGTTTCTAAATCATTTATTCCTTCACCAAGACCAATGTATTTAACTGGAATATCAAGTTCTTCTTTAATAGCAAGAACAATACCACCTTTGGCAGTTCCATCTAATTTTGATAAAACAATACCAGTGATGTTAGTAATTTCTTTAAATGATTTGGCTTGACTTATACCATTTTGACCAGTTGTTGCATCTATTACTAGTAGTGTTTCATGTGGTGCACCTTCTATTAAAGAATTAATTACCTTGTTCATTTTTTCAAGTTCTTTCATTAAATTTACTTTATTTTGTAATCGTCCTGCTGTATCTATTAAAATAACATCAACTTTTTCTTCTTTGGCTTTACTTATTCCATCATAGATTACACTTGAAGGATCTGATCCCTCTCTCCCACTTATAAATAAACAACCTACTCTTTTACTCCATTCTAAAAGTTGCTCAGTTGCACCTGCTCTAAATGTATCTCCTGCTACCATTAAAACTTTTTTATTTTCTTTAACTAATTTATTAGCAATTTTCCCAATTGTTGTAGTTTTTCCAACCCCGTTTACTCCAACAAATAAAATAACAGTTGGTCCATTTGGATTGTAATTAATCTTATTAGTTAAAATAGAATTATCAACATAAATAATAAATAATTCATCAACTATTACTTCTTTTAAATAATCAAGATCAGTTATGTCTTCACTTTTAACTCTTTTTTTAAGACGTTCAATAAAAGATAAAACGGTATTAACTCCAATATCAGCCATAATTAAAATATCTTCTAATTCATCAAAATATTCATCAGTTATTTTTTTAGTTTTATTATTTAAATTAATTAATTTATTAACAAAATTATCTCTTGATTTACTAAGTCCTTTATCATATAGTTTTATTTTTTCTTCTTCTTTTTTCTCTTCTTTGATTTCTTCCTCATTTTCTTTTACATTTTCTATATCGGTAGAAGAATTAACTATATTTTTGTCTTCTTCTTTTTTAAACATTTTTTTAATATTACTAAATATTCCCATATCCATATCTCCTTTTGTCATACAAAGTATATCATTTTTTCTTATTATTTGTAAATGATTTAGAAAATTTTAGACAAAAAAACTACTCAAATGAATAGTTTTTCTTATAAGTAGTTTAAATTATTTACTAGTGATTTTAATTGTATTTAAGATATCCTGAACTGTTTTAGAATTATAAACTTCTGTTTTTTCATTTTTAACAGAAATAGTTTTTAACTTATCACATCCAGTTAAAGTAAATACTAAGAAAAATACTACAATAATAGAAATTAATTTTTTCATACTCCTCCTTTAATAAATGAAAATTCATCTACACTTTAAGTATATCAAAGGAAAACTATTAAAACAACGTGAAAAATAGGATGATTTTTATAATTAAAAATATGACTTTTAGCACTTTTAAATAATTAGTTTTTATTTCTTTTTACTTTTTTAAAGAATAATACATATATTAAAATTAAATCAATTATATAATCATATATTCTTAATCTATCAAATAAAATAATACTTGATAAAATTGATACTAAAACTATACCAATACTTATTAATTTAGGTAATATTCCATCTTCCTTAGTCTGCCAAGTAAAATAAGCCATTATAGGTGAAAATAAGGCAAATATTGTCCAGCCTATTATGTAATCTTTACTATATACTCCGTTTGTTATAAATGCTACAAAATAATAAGTTAGAAGCATTCCTATACAAAATGGAAAAATATTTATCATGGCTTTTTTCTTAGTTTTACTATTAATAGAAATTAATACCCCAAATAATATCCAAATAGCAAGCTCAGAAAATATATTTCCTAAGTTTTGAGTATAAATATCAAGTAATCTACTAATAACTCCTAAAATTAAACCTATAATAAACATCATAAATGGATTTAAAATTTTTTTCATACTCCTCCTATTTTTATTTCAATATTAATTTAATTTTTTTAATTCTTCAAGCATTAATTTCTCTATATAATCAATATCAGTGAAAAATAAATTCGTTCCTCTTTTCTTTAATCCAATCATGTTTTTAAATAAATTCTTTATTTCATTTTGTAAATCTGTTGGGACCTTTAATGGAACGCCGTCTATAGTATGTACATGATCTATATATTTCTCTAATGTGGGAAATGCATTTTGAAGGAGTATTGCTGTATCTTCATCTGCAATTCTTCTAATTATAATTGTATTACAAAAACCGTATCGTTCTATTTTCTTATCAATTATCTTTTTATATTTATCTACTTTAGAACTTATTGGTATAAACCATAAGATGTTTTTATCTTTGATAGTAAAATAAGTTGGTCTCTTTTTACCTTTTTCATGATTTTGCATTAAACTATCATCATTTACAACATCAAAATATTCATCTTTAATATGATATAAATAACCTGTCTTATTTCCATATGCATCATCTCCACACATAATATATCAGAAAATAAAAGAAAACTCCATCTTTTGATGAAGTTATTCTACATTTTCAACCAGGATCATTTATTAGTCGCGCCACCTGGAAGCGAAACACATTGTCGCCTGGAATCATTTGTTATTCGCACCATCCAGAAGCGAAAGAAATTTTCACACTTTTCAGCGCAATATAAATGTACTATATTTTATGCCAAAAGTCAATAACCTGACACAAAATTGCAAATCATCTTTGCATTAATATTATACACATTTTTTAACTAATTATTAAAACTATTTTCATAAATATCCATAAAAGCTGAAATAAATCTTGCTTGTTCTTGTTCTTCCTTAGAACCAGTTGTTACTTGCCAACCATATGTAGCATAACTTTTATAATTAAAATTTGAAAGTGGTAATAAATTAAATTCTTTTTGAATTAATTTAAGACCTTTTTTATAGTCTTTCTTTAAAGTTTTAAAGGCTTTTTGAGGATTTTTAAAAACAGCAACTCCATATTTATTAGCACCTACTTCAAAATCAATATTAATTTTACCGAAGTAATTAACATCAACATCACCTACTATGTTATTATCTTCTATATATAACTTAGAATATCTTAAATTACTATCTATCATATAACCAGATTTAATAAGTAAGTTTCTACCTATCATAGTAAAAGAAATAACTAATAATATCAAAGTAATAAAGGTTAAAATTTTATACTTTTTAGTTTTATCATTATTAAATTTTAAAAGTTCTAAAATGTTTTTATCGGCTTGTTTTTTTATTTCTTTTTCATTTAAATATTCACCAGCAAATAATTCATTTAAAGTTATATCTAAAATACTACATAACTCTTGCATAAGAGATGGATCAGGCAAATTTAATCCCCTTTCCCATTTACTAACAGCATTTTTACTTACTCCAAGTTTTATAGCAAGGTTTTCTTGGGTGATTTCTTTTAATTTTCTTAAACTAGAAATGAATTTACCAATTTTAATTTGATCCATAATTCCTCCTTTCAAGAAAATATTAACATTTATTATTTAAAAATTACACATACCAGTGGTTTACTATTAATAATTTATCATATTTTTCAAGTTTTTTAAATATATAAAAAAGAAAACAGTAAAAAAAGTAAATTTTCTTCGCAATAAATTTTTGATATAATTATTATACAATAAAGGTGGTATGTAGTAATGAACAGAAACCAAAGAAAAAAATTAAGAAAAGACAAAAATTTAATTATCGAATTATATTCTATAATAAAAAAATATTTACCTGATTTATTTGATACGTTTGAAGAATTAACTGATATTAGACATCAATCATATGTTACATATAATATGAAAACTATTTATGTAACTAGATTATTTGGTTTGATTTGTGGATTAACTTCACTTTCTAATATTTCATCAGATGAGTTCAATACTGATGCACGTATTAAAAATATATCTAATATTTGTAATACTAAATTATCTGAACTTCCTTATTGAGAAACTATTCAAGATGTATTTATGAATATTAAAATATCTGAACTTAAAGACATTCAAAAATATATTATTAAAACTTTATTAAGATCAAAAATGTTTGATAAATATAAATTTTAAGGAGCTTTTCAGCTTCTTTTTGATGGTACGGGTCTATCAAATTATAATTATAATTTGAATAGTAATTGTTTACAAAGAAAAATAAAACAACTACATTTAGATATATAAGTAATATACAAGTTATCAGTCTTTTGATCTTCTATATACATTTTTATCCCCCAATAATATTATATACAAAAATAAAAATATTATCAATTGATTCGACCACTTTTCGACCACTTTTCGACCATCAATATTTTTGGCATTAAAAAATCGAACTAAAAAGTTCGACTGAATATCACTATGGAGCGGTTTAAATACATCTTACGAACTAAGTTCTCTTTCTACAAATTATTGTATATTATAATTTGCATTTTTACAATCTGTTTTATTAATATGTTCAATAAATTTTTTGAAAATAAGATTTTGCTCCGATTTATTAGTAATAAATTCTGGATGCCACTGTACTCCAATATTAAATCCTGTATCATCTAATTCAATTAGTTCAATAATATTATCATCTGAATAGCCTTTTGCAGAATATTCGCCGGGGTTATCTATTTTACATTTATGAATACTATTAACAATAAAATTATTTTTATTAATTAAATTAAAAAGTTTAGAATCATTGTTTATATTTACTTTATGCATTTCCATATTATCTAAACTAAAGTGGCTTTTTTTTAGATAATCATAATCATCAAATGAAATACTTCCTCCTGTTGCTAAGCACATGTTTATAGCACCACAGCAAATTCCTAATAATGGAATATTATTTTTAATGCAGTATTTAGCTATTTCTTGTTCGTAATCACAAATAGTTATTCCACCTTCAAGTATTATACCATCACACATATCAATTGTTTGATATAAGTCATTTAAAGATTCTTCATTTAAATAATAGTTTTGATATGAAAATGGTTTTCCCTCAATTCTTTCTTTTATTTTACTTTGAGGAATAATTCCAATAGCAATTGCTCCATTTTTGTTTAATGCATCTTTAATTTCATTACTAATACATATTTTATTCCAAATTATATCATCACATTGTGGTTTTCCGACAATTCCAATTATAGGCTTTTTAGTCATAATATCACCTTATTTCTTTTTTTTCGTTAATACTAAGTTCCCGTCTTTATGTTCATTTCTTAAATTTTGAATTTTTTCGTGTGAAAGAGGACAAAATCTATCATATAATTCTTGTGCAATTTTTTGGATATCTATTTCTTTCAATTTTGAATCGTTACATGTAACCCAATTATCTTTTTTTTCAACTGCATGATAATTAGTTCCTATTAATTTATAGTTGCATTTATCAAACAAATGGACAACAGCATTATTATCAAGTCTTGTTTGAATAAAAATCATTTGAACGTTTATTGCTTTTAAATAGTCACTTATATTACTTATCGCTTTTGTTGCAAAACCTTTACCTTTGTAATCTTCAAAGATGTAAATACCATTAATTTTGACTATATTTTCAGTACAAAAGTGTATCATTATATATCCAATTATATCTTTTTCATTTAAAATTGATAAAATTTGTTTTTCTCCTGTTCTAAATTGTTCTAAATTTTTTTCTATCCATTTTGAATAATATGGATATTCTTCAATAAAAATTTCTGTTAATGCTGTAATTCCTTTATTAAATTCATCAACTGTATTTAATCTTCTTATTTCAAGCATATTAAAACCTCATCAATTGTTAATTATTTTATCGTTTATTTGTTAGTAAGTCAACAATTTATCGACATTTTTTATTATTTATTAATTCATATTCTCCATCAAAATTCCAAATATTTAATTTTCCTTTTGCAGGTATTGGATAAATAGGCTCAATTTCTTCAAAAATCCACCCATATCTGCCTTTTTCATATAGTCCTAAATTATATTCTTTAATATTTAATTTTATTTTTTTCAAAAAATCATCATCCATATATACACAATCAACTAAATTAGCTTTACAAATTATATTTCCAAAATTCATAGGTAAATTATTAATTAATGAAATAACATATTCATTAGTTAAATATTCCTTGGCAAGTTCTTTTCCGCTTGCATGAATAAATATTTCTCCTCGATAGTTTGTTTTCCAACTTCTAGTTTCTATTAATTTATCACCATTTGCAATTAGTGTAGCAAAAGGTTCCTTTATACTTAATACTTTCATTTTAAATTTCATCCTTTCATCTTTGCTCGATATTCATTTTCAATGCACACATAGCTGTAAAAAACTATATGTTTTTAAGTTAATATCTTTGGGTATATTATTTTGTCATAAACACTTTCTCCTTTTTAGACTTACTATTATACCACTCCTTTCCAAATTTCGTGTCTATATATCTATACTAACACCAATTTTTGTTAAAAAGCCAAGTAATTCTTCAAGTAATACTATACTATAAAATGCTTTTTTTTCTATAATATAGCTTGAATTCAAGGAAAAAAGCAATACCTGTGTATTAGTATTGCTCTTTATCAAGAATATCTTGTAAAGTTCTTATTTCGGTAAGTACTTTTTCTAATAGTTCTTTGCCATTGTAAATTCTATTCATAATCATAAAGTTTCTTGCTCTTACTAAATCATAATTAAGGGCTTTTATTTGCTCTAAAATAGATGTAATCTCATCTTTATGAATAACATTATCCATATCTTCATTTATAATTTTTCTAATATATGCTGATTGAGATAATCCTAGCTTTTTAACTTTATCTTTAAATCTAATTTGTTCTTCTTCATTTATAAATACATTAATTTTTATATTTCTTTTTCTCATTTTTTCATCCTTTCTATAATTTTTAGGGTTTGGGACTTGTCCCATAGGTTAGGCAAATGTTAGGAGTACATTTGCAGTGCTGGCTAAGACAATTTTATTCTATTTGTCCTCACACTTTTTCATTAAATATAAGTTCTTTTAAAACAATTTCTTCTGCAATATTTTTATAATTATTCATCTTTTGTACCCACAATAATTGGTTTTCTTCCTTTAAATTCTCATTTAAATCTTTATCTTTTTCAGCAAGTTCATTTATTAATAATTTTAATTTTTCTTCTGCTTCTTTACTGACTGAAAAAAGAAAAGTATATAGTTTGTCCTCAATAATTAGTCTTTGATATAAAACTTTATTATTCTTTTTCAGATAGTCAAGTTTTAATAATCCATATTTGTTAAGATTTTTAGTTTCATCCTTTGTAATAATTTTTCTCATTTTTTATCTCTCCATTTCTTTACTTTTATTATAGTTATCTATAAAATCTATATTTTTAGTTTTATTATTGTATTTAAAATAGCCAATATCATTATTTGTATCTATGACTTTAATTGTATATCTATCAACTAAATAAATAGCGATAGTATCAGTGTTAAAAGTATCTTTTAAGTAGTTTAAAACTTTATATTGTTCTATTGTATTAACTTGATTTTTAATAATGTTATTTTTGTTTAACAATTTCATAATTAGTAAGTCCTTTCTATAACATATTTCAGTTTTAGGTATTAACATTACTTGGTCTATAATAGTTTCATTACTATACAAAGGGCAATGTATGATACCATCATAATAGAAATGTTCTGATGCTAGTGTAAGTAATATCTTTCTTTCATCATTTGAATATTCATTCTTTTCTAACTTTTGAAGTGATAAAACATAGTAGTTTTTAGAGTAATCATTAAGTTCATCAGTAGTTATTAACTCTTGATATTTAATACCAATATTATTGTTCTTTAAAATATCATTTAAATATTCTAAATACTCTTTACAACTTCTAGATATAAATTCATCAGTAAACTTAATATTTTTGATTTCAATGTTGTAGTTTTTATCTCTTGTAATTTCTATTTGCGATACAAGTTTATTTAATATATCTCTTTTTGCTTTACGATTTAAACTATCCCACATAAAGGAAAAGCCAAGTTTATTAAATAACAAATAATCATCTTCTTTTTTATAATCAAGTTTTTTAAGTAGTTCTACTGTATATTCTTTAAAGTCATCATTAGGATCTAGTAATTGCTTTTTCTTATTTAATTTATCAATTTCTTTTTTGATAACTTCGTTTTTATGATTGATAGCATCTACATTTAAGTTTGATGATAGGTATAAATCTACTAACTTCTTTTCTTGAATTTTTAGTTTTTCTATTGCTTTATCAATATCACTTATGTCTTTTGATTTAGTTGAATTTGATACAATTATTTCATTATTCATATCATACATATATCTAGTTAGTTCATTTAAAACTCTTCCTAATTTCTTTTCAATCTTGTCAGAACTATAATGAAGTCCTTTTGCTTTACAATTAACATTTTTGCAAGTTAAATGGTAGTATTCTTTTTTATTTGATGTTCCACTATATTTATAAGAAATAGTAGAAGATAAAATATTACCACATTCAGGGCATTTAATTAAAGAAGTAAATAAATGTATATGTTCTCCGTAATTAGGATGTTTATTCTTCTCTAAATTCTTTCTAGTAATGTTCCAAGTCTTTAAATCAATAATTGGTTCACAATAGTTTTCAACTTTTAGTATATCTTCAGGTTTTCTTTTATATTTGCCATACTCAAATATTCCAATATAAATAGAATTAGTTAATATTTTATAAACTCTATCGGCTTTCCATTTGCCTTGTTTTAGATATGCATTATTATCTTTCATAATAATAGCAATATTTCTTGTTGAATGTCTTTCTTTACATAGTTCAAATATTTCTTTAACAACTTCGGCTTCAATAGGTTCAATTTCTAAATGACCTGTTTCCTTGTTTCTTGTATATCCATAAGGTGCTTTACTAGGGTGGATATGTTCCATAGCCATTTCTTCCATAGCTCTTTTGGTTCTTGCTCCAATTTCTTTTCTTTCTCTTTGACCAAACACTAAATTCATTCCATAAATCATTTCACCATTAGCAGTACTTACATCAAATGGCTCAAGTATTAGTTCTAATTTAACATCGTGTTCTTCTAAATAATTAAGTAGCCAAAAGCCATCATAATTACTTCTTGTAAGTCTATCTACTTTAATAGCAACTAATTTATCAATTTTCTTTGCTTTAATGTCTTTTAATAATCTTTGCATTTCTGGTCTCATTAAATCTTTTCCTGAATGACCGGCATCATTATAAACATCAATAATGTCATAGTTTTTCTTTTCACAATACTCTTTAATCATCCTAAGTTGTGAATCAATAGAATAACCGTTATCTTTTTGATCGTCAGTTGAAACTCTAACATAAACTCCACATCTCACAAAATCATCTCCTTTCTTTTTTATTTGAGAGAAGTTATCCTCTCACTTGTTTGGCACTTTATAAGCAAAAAGTAAAGTCTAAAATTATAATTTTTTTAAAATTTTACATATTTCTTGCAATGTATATTTTTCATTATGTTCTTTTATATAAAATTGCTTATTAGATATTTCATTAACTTTGTACTCATAAATAGTGAGTTTTATAGGAGATAATATTAAGTATTCAGTAGGTTCAATAAACTTTAAATTTGTGTTTTCAAGAATTTTAACCTTGCCATTTCTCGTTTTAAAGTCATAGCATTTAATAATATCAATAATAGTTGAATTAGGTTTTAATGTTTCTATTGTTTTAAAATTAAGCATTAAAAAATGTCCTCCTTCCTAGAAAGAGAACATCTATATATGTCTCCCAAGCTAACAGTAGGTTAGATTTTAGACATTAAAAAACTTACGACACCATAATAGGTTCGTAAGTTGATTTCAAATGGAGCCAATGTCGTAGGTATCTACAACTTTTTTCCATACGAATTAATATCTAGAATTCAATCTCATATATAATATAACACATTTATAAGTATTAGTGAACAAAAAATTATTTAACATTAATTTTATTATATATTAAAAAATAAAAATGCATTTAAGCATAAATAATATAAACTATACCAACAGTATACATAAAAAAGAATAATTAAATGATATAATGAACCTATAAAGGAGGTTATATGAATACAGATAAGATTGGAAAATTTATTTTAAAATTACGCAAAGAAAATAAGTTGACGCAACAAGAACTTGCAAATAAGTTGTTTGTTACTGATAAAGCTGTTAGTAAATGGGAAAATGGAAGATGTATGCCTGATTCTTCTCTTTTTGAGCCATTGTGTAAAATATTTAATATTTCAGTGAGTGAATTACTAAATGGAGAAAGAATAAATAAAGACGCAATCATAAAAACAAGTGAAAAGATTTTAGTAAACACGATTAATTACTCAACTAGAAAAATTAAAAAGATTAGAAAGTATTATATATTATTGATTACGATTTTATTGTTAGTGGTGTGTTATTTAATGTTTGTGAACGATTATAATTTGACATTAAGAGGTGAAGAAACAAATTTTATGTTTAAAATATACAACAATGAGAATAAATCAATTTACGTTGGACCTGGATATAAAATGATTAAGTATAAAAAAGAGGAAAATATTAAATTTGGATTTTGGTTTTTTTCTTGGAACGTTTCAAAGCCTAATATTGTACCTCCCAATTTAACGGTTATTAATGGAAAAAATCGTATTTTAACCAAAATAGGTTCTTATTGTATAAAAACAACTGAAAACGGATTGATTGTAAATTCATGCAGTGATTCTTTATCTTTAATAGATTTTGAATATAAGGAAATTTTGAATGTGGTTCCTCATGATATTATTTCAATGAATAATAATGATATCATAATTAAGAAAGTTACATTTTATAATGTAGATAATGGTAAACAAATTGATCTTGTAATAAGTAATGACAAACATAATTTTGAAGTTCCAAATATTAAAGGTAACTACTATGTTAAACTGGATACAATTAATGCAAACGGAAATTGCTGGTATTCATTTAAGATAGATATTAAATAGTTTATCAATATAAATAATATTTCATTCTTTGCGAGAAACAAAAAATCATTCTTTCGAATGACTTAATAACATATTGGAGCAATACCAAAGGGTATTTGAAACTCTATAAGAAAAATTAATAAATAACTAATCACTACAAATATAATACCATGAATAATGCGAAATGTGTATAATTTTCATAAATTTTAAGAAAAATCATGATATAATTATTACGAGGTTGTATTATGTTTAAGATAGCAAAATTAGAAAATGTTAATAATGAAAATGTTACTATTAATTGTTATACACTACAAAAATGTAGTTCTGAATTAGGGAAAAAAGTTAAAGATGAAACTTTTAAAACATTAACTTTTGATGTTTCTGGAGATGATTATTCTTTGAGTTTTGAGCTAAATTGTAAATTGGAAAAATTATTAGAAATTCCAATGAATGAAACAATAGACTTTAAGGATTATATTTTTGGTAGTGAAACTTGGTTAAATGTTAGGGATTTAAATGGGGTTGAACCTGAAATAAATATTAAAATAACTAGGTATTTAAAAAACAAATTTATTATATTTTTAATATTTTATACTGATTATAGTTACGATGAAAATGATTATTCTGGAATGATTGAGTTTACATTTAATTTAGATGATTATTTAGGTGGTGAAAATAAATGAGTTTTATTAACAATGAAGAATTAAAAAAGATTACTAATGGAAGTATAAATATACAAGTTATTGATTTTGCTAAAAATGTTTTGATTTCACAATTAAAACCTTATATTTTTGATGAAAAGCAAGCTAAAATAATTAAAGAAAAAATAGAGAATATGAAAATTGAGATATTATCAAATGATGATTTTAAAGATAAATATTATAAAAGCAATGGTAAAGGTTTTTTGCCGGGTGCTTATGTTTATCAAAATACTATTTATTTTAGAAATGATTTAAATTTTGATATTAATGAACTCCACAACTTAATTCACGAAATGTTACACATCATATCTGATAATGGTGAAAAGATGGGATTATTACAACATAACAAAGAAAAAAATTATATGTATGGCAGGGGTTTAGATGAAGCATTTACAGAATATCTAACATCATTAATATTGGATGTTAATTTTCAGGGTTATTCAAAAGATTTTGAATATATAATCCAATTATTAATGATTTTGACAAATTTAGATATAAAAGATTTATTTAAATTATACATTTCAAATGAGGAATGGCTTACTGATGAGATAATAAGTAGATTTAATCCAAATGATAATGAATTAGTTGGGTTAGTTGTTGAATATGATAATAGGCTAAATCCTAATAAAACTTTTAACCCAAACAATGTATTTCATTATTTATTTAATTCAATAAAATGTAAAATAAATAATAATGAAAAATTTGATGTCAATAAATTACAAGAGTTATTAAAACAATATTATAACTATTATTATGATGTGGATCGTGAATTAGATTTATCTGTAAAAACTAGTATGGCAGAAATATTAGATATTCTAGGAACTTATAAGTATAATATAAGTCGATAAAATAATCTATAATAGTGAAAGGAGCAGTATTATGCAAATTTATAATAATTTAGGAGAAAATAATAATCAATTTGTTGCAAGAACTACTGAAACTAATAAAGATGGTGTTCATTTGATAATTACTAAATCTCAATTAACATCTAATAATGGATCACGGGAAATAAATTATAATATATCTAATAATAATGATGATTATATTGGACATATTATTTTAAAGCATTCAAGTGATGATAATGATAAAGAAGCAGAAATTGAATATTATTCTAATCCAGAATTTAAAAATAAAGGTAATATAACTATTGCATTAAAAGAAACTTTAAAAGATGTATTTAATAGTTTTCCAAATTTAGATAATGTTTATTTAAACATTGCACCAAGTAATATTGCAAGTCAAAAAGTTGCTATAAATTGTGGATTTAAAAGAATAAATGATAGTAAAAGATATTATGGAATATCTAGAGAAAATGTGATGACACAAACAAGTACTAATGATAAAAAACAGATTTTTACTAATAACGATTCTAATATTAAAGAAAATAAATTAAACAAAGATTTAACACAAAAGAGTATTACTTTGAAAGACCTGTTAGATAGCAATAATGAATCGTTATTAATAATATTGTTAAATACTATCACTGATAAGACTTTACTTCAAGAATGGTTAAATAAGGATCCAAGAGCAAGGTATTTAATTTATAAAATTGATGTAAATAAATTACTTCAATACAATTTGTTAATTCCAGATAGCATTTTAAATGATGATAACTTTCCTTGTTATTTAATAAAGAGTGTTATAAATAAAACTGAAAGTTTAATAGATATTAGAAGTTATTTATATAAATTTCAAAGCATTGATACTGAATTTTATGAAAAACTATTACTTGAATATAAAAAATATATTAATTCTATTTTAAACTCATATGATTATAATACTCAGATATTTAACTTTTATTTTAATAGTTCTTCTGATAATTATTTATTGCCAAAAGATTTACAAGAAAAACTGAAAAATTCAGATGAAAAACAAAAAATTACTATTTTAAAAGAAGAAACTTCATTTAAACTCAGTGAAATCATTGTTGATAGTATATTTGAAGATAATATTTATAATGTAAAGCTAAATTTAAATGAAATAATTAGATATACTAGTGATATAAATGTAAATCTAATATCTCCAGAACATTTAAATTTCTATAAAATAATATTAAATATTGATTCATTAAGTAATGAAGAAAAAATTAACTTATATAATAACTTTAAAGATAAAAATATAACATCTATGCTTTATGATGATTTAAAAATCTTAAAAGAATATTCATATAGTACAATAAAAAATTCATTAACATCTTTTAATTCTGAATCTAAGTTAAAAAATACCACCTTGTCAGAAAAATGTGGAGTAGATATTTATAGTTTAAATGGGGAACCTTTTTATATGCTTGTAAAAAGTATGAATCCTATCTCAAACAATAATAATAATTATATTAATTTAAGTGAGGATGATCCAAAAGTAGAACGTGGATGTTATTCACTAATAGGTAGTGATAATATTGATGTTTTCAACAAAAAATTTGTATATGGCTTTTATAATTTTAATATTCAAAATATTATTTCTGTATTTGAAACGGATTGTTTCAGTCAAGAAAGTGATGAGCCTATTTTAAATCAAAACTATGGAACGACAGCAGTTAATAGGTTAATGACACCATCACAAATTGTTAATGGACTAGATTTAAATAAACAAACGAGATATAGCGAAATTCAAATTTTAGGAAAATTAAAACCAGATTTTATAGTAGTATTTGATTCTATTAATGAAACGGCATTATCTGAAAGTAAAGCATTAAACATCCCAATAGTTGTTATTAATACATTAGCTTACTCTAATGATAAAAAGCGAAGTAAACCTTTTGATAATGATGACTTACAATATATAGATTTTTCTGGAGAAAGAGAAACATCATTAAGAGGAAAAAGATAGTTTTATATTTTATTATGAAAAAATAATGTTAATTTAATCAAATATTGATATTAAAGATGCTTTTTTTCAAATAATGATGTATAATATATATTGGAGGGAGATAATGAGAATAAATAATATAGTTGTTACTTTTTGGTTTAACAAAATCACTGATATAAAAAATAAAATTAGTTATTTTGAAAGTGAATTAAATGAATATTTTCATGGAATTAACTCGATAGGTGTTCCTGCAGATATTAGTCCTGAATATCCAAGATTAACTGCAAATTCTGATGGTGGACATACAAAATTAAATGTTTCAATGATAAATTTGCAAATAGCAACTAATTTTGATTCAGAGTTTAATGCTAATTACAATAAATGCTTTGATTATATAAAGCAAAGAGCATTAAAAACATATAATTTGCTTACTAAAAAATTAAATATTAATGTTTTATATGGTGCAATATTAGTTCTATGTGAAGCTGATGATAAGAATCCTATGAATTTGATTAAAACAAATTTATTATCTAATAAATTAAATGGAAATTATTGTGAATCAGGTGTAAAAATTGCTGAAATAATAGATAATAAGTACTATATAAACTTATCTTTTAATACGACAAAACAAATTACTATAAATAAAAAATTAGAGTCTGGTCAAAGAGAAATTATATTTCCTTTAATTTCCTTAACAAATGCTGTTGTTGAAAAAGAAGGAATAGCAATCAGCTATGAAATAAATGATAAATATTTATTTGATAGTGAAGAAAACTATTCATTGGATTTAAAGAACTTAAATTCTATGTTAGATATTGCTGAAAAAGATGTATCTAATGAAATAATGAAAAAGATTAATAAATAATTTTTGGGGGTGAATTATTATGTTTAATAGTGCTACAACATGTACTCAATATTATGACATGCCATCTTATGTAGAAAAAATAAATACTTCATGTGTTAGTTCTAATGCAACATATATTGATCCTGATAAATATTATAATTTTATACTGATTAATGATGTTTATAATGATAGACAATATATATATGATTTATATGCTGATAATAAATATTTTGGAGAAGAAGAATTTAAAGCTGAAGAAAAAATTATTAAAAATAATTCTATCCCATTAAAGGATAATTTTATGGATTATTATGAATAACAAAATATTTTTAGAAGAATTCATTAATTATACTAATCAAATATTTCCAGCAATAGATTCTAGTGTAAGAAGTAGCATAAAAGAAGCATTAAGTCAATTTGATATAAATAAATTTAGTTGGTTTTCAACTGATGATTTAGGTGGAATATGTCAAGGAGACATATTGGATAAAATTCCTTTCACTTTTCAAGAAGAAAGTGGAAAATCATTTGCATTTCCAACCAAAGCAATGGTAATATCAAATAGTTGTGATATAGAAAACGATAAAGATATTTTATTAGCACCTTTAATACCTTATTTAGACATGGATGAATTTAATGATAATCAAAAAAAAGATTTGTTAAATAATAAATATAATGGTAAGATGTGTTTAAGTTATTCCTCTGTTGGAAATTATTATGTTGATTTCTCGAGGATACAAAGCTTTAATAAAAATTTAATTGTTAATTTAATTAATTCAAATAAAATAAAATTAGAACATTCTTTGAGTCAATTTGGTTGGTATTTTTTACTTACTAAATTAACAATACATTTTATGAGAGTCGAAGACCATAAGCTTTTTTCCACTAGATTAAAAGGTGCCTAAAAAGATGACCTATTTTTCAAAGTGAATTAGTCAACAAAAAGTAGACACTAAAAAAGAATTTTTAGAACCCTAGTTCAGTTTTATACTGAATTGGGGTTTTATAATCTAATGAACATGCTAAACGTTCATTGTTATAATAATAAATATATGTATT
>CAKOSZ010000004.1 GCA_934119955.1 uncultured Bacilli bacterium
AAGTATTGACATAATAAAACCCTTATTCAAAAAGGGTAAACTATAAATTTCTAAAAGTATCAACTGCAAAAGTCGGGAGTGATTATAGTAATTATTTCTTTTCAATTGATTGTAGTTTATTTTATCTAAAATAATTAAAAGTGAAGATGAGTTTTTATCTTCACTTTTTAATAAAAAGATGTAAAAGTATTTATTTTTACATGAAAGGTATGATAAAATGATATTGAGGTAAAATATGAAAGATAAAGTAATAAATTATGATGATACGGTTATAGATGAGTTAAATTCTCTTTTACTTGATTTTACATTCAACTCTTCTACTTATAATGATGAATTATATACAACTAATTATGCAAGTAAAATTATTCAAGAATTAAAGAATAATCATGAATGTTATTTAGAAATAATT
The DNA here is from genome assembly GCA_934119955.1 of uncultured Bacilli bacterium. Lineage (GTDB taxonomy): Bacteria > Bacillota_I > Bacilli_A > RF39 > UBA660 > RUG591. The sequence goes on from CAKOSZ010000004.1 coordinate 410, forward strand.
AACCAAGCTAAAAGTTATTTTCAAAAACTTGGGGAGGCTGAAAATGTCCATCAACCTGAATTTATCAAAACAGCCATAACATCAGCATCTTTAAGTGCAGCAAATGGAGTAGTTAAAAATTATACAAAATCTAGTTCTGGTACAGGTAAGAAAAACATTACTTTAAATGGTAAAGTAAAAGGTAGTGCGGGTATTTATAATGATAAAATAAATGTTTATAAAACGGCTGATTCTAAAATAGATGCTATTAGTGAAATTGAAAACAATACAGATGTAACTATAATTGGCATAGAAAATGATATGTATAAAATAAAACTTACTGATGGTAAAATTGGTTATATTTCAAAAAATGATATTGAGGTATCTAATATTATAGGAATAGGTAATATTTTTACAAATGATAATAGTGTTAATATTTATCTTGATTCTTCCTTATCAAATGTAGTTACTAAGGCTAATAATGGTTCTTCAATTCGTATTATGGGAGAAGAAAACTCTATGTTTAAAGTTTTAATTAATGATAAAATTGGTTATGTTAAAAAGGTGGATGTAATAATTAAAAGTATAGGTGATTTTAATGGTATATGATATAAGTTATTTAAATGAATTTTATACTAAAAATTTTCAAGATTTTAAAAAAGCATATGAATGTGTTAAAACTAATAAAAGTAGTTTATTATGTGATTATATTGATAAAATAATAGATAATATTAAAAAAATAGATACTTTTTCTTGGAATGATAGTATTAGTTCTAGTATTAAAAATAGTTTAAATTCTTGTAATGCTAGTTTTTTATCTTTAAAAAGTGATATAGAAACTAATTTCTATGGTTTAGAAAAATTATATGAAGATGGTTATAATTATTTAGTAAATTTAGAAAGTCAAATTTTAGAATATCAAGATAAATTAAATGCTAAACCTCAAAGGACTAGTTACCAACAAAGAGTTACTTTACCAGATGGAACATTCTCCATTGAAACAAGTAATGAATATGATAAGGCTTTAACAAGATGGAATACAGAGTGTGAAACATATAAAGGAAATTGTTTTAAAACAGTTGATTTAGTAAATGAAGTTATAGCAAATTTGCAAAGTATTGATGGTACTACAACAATTGAAGCAACAGTTCCATACGAAAATAATACTTTGGTAGTAAATAAATCTGGTAAAATAATTAATAGTGAAAATTACCACTTTGATATGTGTGATCCGAGATGGGCAAGCATTTATATGAATGATGGAGGAGGAACAGTTGGAAAAGGTGGTTGTTTCATGACAGCCTCAGCAACTGCAATTTCAATGTGTTTAGGTAGTGTTGTAACTCCTGCTGATACAACAAATATTGCTAAAAAATATAATTTAGGTGGAGTTAAAAAAAGAAATAGAACAGTATGTGGTCTTGCTACTTGTTATGGACTAAATTATAATGTAATTGAGAAAAAAAGTAGTAATTTTGCTAATGAAATAGATGCCAGTTTAAATAGAGTTCAAAATAAAGAATCTACGATTGTATGGCAAATAACCCCAGGAACAACCGGTACTTATAAAACCGGAAATGGTCATTATTTAAATATAGTTAACGCTAGAAAAGATGAAAGTGGTGCTTGGGAAGTTGAAGTTTGGGAAAGTGGTTATGCTCCCCAAAGAAGTACCAGAGAAGGTTGGCATAAGTTTGAAGAAATTAATAAAGTTGCTAACAATAGTTGGAGTTACTATGAATTTAGTTCAGGAGAAATTCCAAATGCTGATACTAAGAGAGATGAAATTAAATACTTAAATGATATTCAATCTATGAAAGGAGTGGCTCTTTAATGCAAAAAAGAATTGTTCCTAGTGAAATAAATAAAGTATCAATGAATATGCAAGAAAAAAATAAATATTTACAAGAAAAAATAAAAAAAATAAAAGAAGATATTGATACAATTTCTTTATACTATCAGGGAGTAGATGCAAATATTTTAATTACCTCTTATAAAAATAGAATAGAGGAATTAGAAAAAGTTTTAGTCAACTACGAAAATTTAAAAACTTATTTTTCTAATATGTCATCAGTTTATAGTGATACAATTACTGAAATTGAAGGAGCCTTAGATACTATTAAAGAAACCTATGATACTATAAATAGACAAGAAGAAATATAGAAAAAATATTTCTTTTTTTTAGAATTTAGTTTATAATTATCTTGGAGGCGATTAGTATGTATGATACAATTAAAAATGAAATTATAAGTGCTTTAAAAGAAAAAAATACTTTGAAAGTACAAACATTAAGAGAGATAAAGGGAAGTGTTGATCTTGAACACATTAATAAAAAAGTTGATATTACAGATGAACTTGTAATAGATATTTTAAGTCGTGGTATTAAAACTAGAAAAGAGTCTATTCAAGAATTTGAAAAAGGTAATAGATTAGATTTAATAGATAAGACTAATAAAGAAATAGAATTATTAAAAAAATATTTACCTGAACAATTAACCAAAGAAGAATTAGAAAAAGTAATTGAAGAAGTATTTTCAAAGGTAAAACCTACAAGTAATAAGGATATGGGTTTAATTATGAAAGAATTGACTCCTCTTGTTAAAGGAAAATGTGATATGAAAGAGGTTAGTATTATCATTAAAGATAAACTTAGTAATTTATAATGGAAGATTTATATACTTATGAAAGAGAATTAATTAAAGAAGGAATAACTTTAATTGCCGGAATTGATGAAGTTGGTCGTGGACCTTTGGTAGGACCAGTTGTTGCTTGTTCAGTTATTTTACCAGTTAATTATAAATTAGAAGGACTAACTGATTCTAAAAAATTAAGTGAGAAAAAAAGAGAAAAGTTTTATGACATTTTAATTCATGATGCTGTTAGTTATGGCATAGGAATCGTAGATAATCAAAAAATAGATGAGATTAATATCTATGAAGCAACTAAATTAGCCATGAAATTAGCAATTTCTAATATGAAAGTAAAACCTGAGTATTTACTTATTGATGCTATGAAACTTGATACTGATATTAAAAGTAATTCTATTATTAAAGGAGATAGTAAAAGTTTAAGTATAGCAGCAGCCAGTGTTATAGCCAAAGTAACAAGAGATAGAATGATGGTAGAACTTGACTTAAAATACCCTTATTATGATTTTAAAAACAATAAAGGGTATCCTACTAAAAAACATATAGAAGCCATAAATAAATATGGAATAATTTCTTTACATAGAAAAACTTATGGACCAGTTAAAGAATATTTAGAAAGGAAGAACTAAAATGAAAGAAAAACTAGAAAAATTATTAGATAATGCCTATGCACCTTATTCTAATTTTAGAGTATCTTGTATAATAGTTACTAACAATAATAAAGAATTTTGTGGTGTTAATGTTGAAAATGCTTCTTACGGAGCAACAATTTGTGCTGAGAGAAGTGCAGTGGTAAATGCAATTAGCCATGGTTATAAAAAAGGTGATTTTAAAGAAATTCATATCATGAATGCAAGTGAAAAAATTGCCTCTCCTTGTTTTATATGTAGACAAGTATTGATCGAATTTTTTAATCAGGACGCAAAAGTATATTTATATACCAAAGAAAAAATGGAAAGTTATACTTTAAAAGAACTTACTCCTTTAATGTTTAATGAGGATAATTTATGAAATCAGGATTTGTTAGTATTGTAGGTCGTCCTAATGTTGGTAAAAGTACTTTATTAAACGCCATATTAGAGCGTCACATTGCAATTACTTCTAATAAATCAGGAACTACAAGAAATATTATTCAAGGTGTTTATAATGATGATGATTCTCAAATAGTATTTGTAGATACCCCAGGAATTCATAAACCAACTCATAAATTAGGAACAGTTCTAAACCAAAAAGCCTATCAAATGACAGATAATGTTGATATAGTTCTTTTCTTAGTTGATATTAAAGAAGGATTTGGTAAAGGAGATATGTTTATCCTCAATAAATTAAAACAAAGTGATCAAGATGTAATTCTTGTTTTAACCAAGATAGATAAAATAAAAGATAAACAAACTCTTTTAAGTGAAATAGATAAATTACAAAAGTTATATGATTTTAAAGAAATAATTCCCATTTCCGCAGTTAAAAATATTAATATAGAATCTTTAATTAAAACTTTAAAAAAATATTTAAAAGAAGATATTAAATACTTTGATGATGATTATTTAACTAATCAACCAGTTTCTATGATGGTCTGTGAACTTGTAAGAGAAAAAATATTAAGAAAAACAGAAGATGAAGTTCCTCATTCAGTTACTTGTTACTTAGAAGAATATGAAAATACTCCTAAAATTGTTAATTTATCTGTCTTAATCGTAGTAGATAGAGATAACTTAAAGAAAATTATAATTGGTAAGAATGGATCTATGTTAAAAGAAATAGGACATGATGCAAGACTTGATTTAGAAGAGTATTTTAATAAAAAAGTTTATTTATCTTTATATGTTAAAACTATTGCTAACTGGCGAGATCGAGAAAAGTATTTACAAGAACTTGGATTAAAAGATGATTTAGATCTTGAATAATTTTAAAAAAAAACAACATTATATTAATGGTGATATAATGGAAAAATTAATCTGGAAATTATTTATGAAAACTGGTAATGTAAATTATTATCTTTTATATAATGAAATAAGAGGTAAAAATGGAAAGAATAGTAGTAGAAGGAATAGTTTTAAATGAAACTAATTATGGAGAAACTAGTAAAATATTAAATATCTTAACTAATATTGGCTATATTTCAGTGATGTCAAAAGGTTCACGAACTATTAAAAGTAAAATACGAGGAATTAGTATGAAACTATCCTTAGCAAGTTTTACAATTAATTATAAAGAAAATCATATATCTAATTTAATTGAAGGTAGTACAATTAATTCTTTAAAATATATTTTAACTGATTATTATAAAATGAATTATGCTATGTATTTAATAGATTTAACTAAAAATATCTTAAAAGATACTTATGATAGAGAAATATATTATATTTTAAAAAATGCTTTAATTAAAATAAATGAGGGTTTTAATCCTTCATTAATAACAAATATAGTTGAAATTAAATATTTATCATTTTTAGGAGTAGAACCTAATTTTAATAGTTGCTATAATTGTAGTAGCAAAGATATTTTAACTTTTGATATGAAGTGTGGTGCAGTTTGTAAAAATTGTTACGGGGATACCTATTTATTTCATACTAATACTTTAAAATTATTAAAATTATTTCAAGTAATTGAAATAGAAAAAATTGATAAACTTAATTTAACAAATGAGTTAGTTGTTAAAGAAATTCAAGAATTTATTAAAGAATATTATGAAACTTATACAGGAATTTATTTAAAAGATAAAGAAAAATTTCAAGTATTTTGATTTTTTTCTTAAAAGCCTTGCTTATTGGTTTTAAATTCAATATAATTATTATGGAGGTTATATGAAAGTAAAAGTAATTGAAGAACAATGCATAGGATGTGGAGCATGTCAAAGTATTTGCCCAGATGTATTTGAAGTTGAAGATGTTTCTAAGGTTATTAAAAGTGAAATAACTGAGGAAGATGTAATGGAAGCAACAAGAGATGCTATTGAATCTTGTCCAACAAGTGCGATTGTTGAAGAATAATAAAATTGAATTTTAAAAAGATATTTATTTTTTGATAAATATCTTTTTTTGCATCTTCAAATATATATAAATTCCAAGAGTAATTAAAGAGATAATAATAGCAATAATTGGTAATAAGTTAATAGATTTCATAGTTAAATTTTTAGTAGTATCAATATCTTTACTAACTACTTGGTAATAATTATCATTATTTTTTAAAGAACCACTTTTTAAATATTCTTGAATATCACTTGTAAATTTACCCCCAGTAATAAATTTAGGATGATTATTTTTAAAACTATTTGATACTTTAAAATTATCTTTTAAAGAGATGAAGGTTCCATTTTGAATACTTATATTTTTAACCTTAGTAGGAGTAGTAGAAGAAGAGGTGAATTCATAAAACATATTACCGTTTTTACTTTCAACAGTTCCGTTTATAATATTTAGTTCAATATCCCCTGCATAAGAACTATTAGACTCTATTTGAATTCCTGCTCCACTTGCATTAGTACCATTTCCATTTGGACTAGTTGGGGTTTTATCAGGGCCAGTTGCTACAATTTTTCCATCTTTTATATTAACAATACCTGATTTTATCGATAAACCTGATTCATATCCTTCCGTGTAACCATCATAGTTTAACTTACTATATCCAGCTAAATATAATCCCGGACCAGTTGATTTAATGTAAGAAGTATTACCTAAGTTAATTTCAGGCATATTTTCTTTATCTTTAATAAAACCATTTACATATATGCCAACCCCAGTATCCCCAGTTGTATCTTTTAAAGCATTTATTTTTCCATTAAAATTAACTTTAATACCATAGCCTTTTTTATTATTGTGATCAATCATAATGCCTGACCATCCTTCAAGAGTAACTTCGCTACCTACATTTAAAATACTATAATCACTTTTATTTTCCTTACTTCCTTTAATAACAACTGCTCCAAAATAAGGATTTTTTTCTCTAACTGTTCCTTTTCCAGTTAAATTCAAAGTACCACCTTCAAGTTTAAATACCATTTTAGGAGCACTTATTGTATGGTTATTTAAATTAATTTCAATACTTTTACTAATAGTTAAAGTATTATCAAAATCCATATCATTTAAAATAATTAAAGGATTACTTAAAGAAGCAGCATTATAAGCATCTAAAAAAGATTCATAATATTTTCCGTTAACTTTAAAATTAACAGTATCACTTGCTAAAACCATAGTTGGAATTAAAATAATAAATAATAATAAAAATTTAATTTTCTTCATACTAAAATATATTAAAATAAAGAAAAAAAATACCTAATTAGATACTTTTTTTCTTCTTAAAGTTTTAATAAAATCTTTTTCTTTTTTACTAATTTTTCTAGAATCAACTACTTTACTAATAGTTTTATTATAAATAAAATCATTTTTAATATTAACTAAATAAATTAAAGTTTTTTCTTTATATTTTATATATGAAATGGACATTAACCAAGAAATAGCCATAGAAACATAATAATCATCTGTTTTAATCTTAGAAACTAGTTCTAGTACTTTATCTATATAAGTATCATGTAAATAATAATCTAGAAGAATAACTAAACCAAATCTTTTAGCATAATTGTTTTTTGATTTTATTAGTTTTTTAGCATATTTAAACCCAGATTCTTGATTTTCTTTCTTTTTTAATATTTTAAGATTAGATACAACTAAATCAACTTGGGCCCAATTAGTAAGTTTAGTAAGATAATTATCTAAGTAATCAAAGAGAGTAGTTAAATCAATATTTAAATAACCATATAAAAATCCTTCTATTATGATAGGTTCATATAAATTACTTTTATTTTCTTTGATAAAACTTTGATAATCTCCTTTACTAATTTCTTTACTAATTTTTTTTAGTTCATTTGTTTTTATACCGATTAAATTATTGGATACTATTATTTTGCTATGAAATTCTTTATATTTTAAATCTTGTTTAGTATTTAAAAATGCTAAAAATTCTTGATATAATGCTTCGTTCCAACTATTTTCTAAATTCATTTTAATTGCTCCAAGAAAGAAGAACCACGAGGAGCATCTAAATTAAAGTTATCTAAGATAGTAGCACCTATATTAGAGAAAGTATCTAAGTTTGGAAGTCTTCTTGGATTTTGAAAATTTTTATTATAAATAATAACTGGGGTATTTTCTCTTGTATGATCAGTTCCTTTATAAGTAGGGTCATTTCCATGATCTGCTGTTATTATTAATAAGTCATCATTATTTAAATTATTTTTAATACTTTCTATATTATTATCAACTTCAATTAAAGCATTCATATAACCAATTGGATCTCTTCTATGACCATATTTTGAATCGAAATCATTTAAATTAGCAAAACAAAGTCCAGTGAAATCAACTTTTTCTGTTTCTTTAATTTTTTCTATTCCATCAGTGTTATCTTTGGTTTTAGTTGCTTTGGTAATACCACAGTTATTGAAAATATCACTTATTTTTCCAATTGAAATAACATCAAAGTTATTGTTTTTTAAAATATCAAGACAAGTAGGAGCAGGTGGATCTAGGGCGTAATCATGGCGATTAGAGGTTCTTGTAAAATTACCAGGTTCTCCAATAAAGGGTCTTGCAATAATTCGTCCTACTTTCCATTCATCTTTTAAAGTAATTTTTCTTGCAATTTCACATATTTTATAAAGTTCTGGAACTGGAATAATACTTTCATGAGCGGCAATTTGTAAAACACTATCAGCACTTGTATATACAATAATATCCCCAGTTTTCATATGTTCTTCGCCTAATTCTTTAATTATTTCTGTTCCACTTGCAGCAACATTACCAATTACATGATGACCACTTTTTTCTTCAAGTTCCTTAATTAATTCTTTGGGAAAACCAGTTTCTGTAAAGGTTTTTAAAGGCTTAGTTGTAAGAATTCCCATCATTTCTAAATGACCTGTTAAAGTGTCTTTGCCTATACTTTCACAAAGTCCTCTGGTGTAATAAGAATCAGTTATATTATCTTTATTATAAATTAAATTTAATAAACCCATTTTTTCTAAATGAGGCAGTTTACCATTAGTAAATTCCATTGTATGTAAAACTGTATTTACATTAAAATCTCCAAATTCTTTTTCATCACTTGCTCCACCAATACCCACTGAATCTAAGACAATTAAAAAAATTCTTTTATATTTTTTATACATAATATCCTCCTTAATAATTATATATTATTTATACTAACCTTTAAAGTAAAAAGTATGAAAAAGACATTTTTTGACACTAAAAAATATTAATTTCAAAAATTAAAGAAAAATTAACTAAAATTATACCAAATAATTAGACTTTGTGATATTATATTATTATGGTGATAGTATGCGAATGGATAGATATAGTGATGAAGTTTTAAGTGTTGAAACAAAAACAAGAACTAATAAAAATCAAGAATTATATACAGATGTTTATATGAATAATGTATGTGTTGATATTGATAATTTAAAAAATGTTATGAAAGAAGATGATTATCAACCAACAGAAAAATTAAAATTAGTTAAAGAAAATAAATTAACTGATGTTACATATACTGATAAAGAGTATAATATTAATATTTTAATTGAAGAAGCAATTAAAAATCAAAAACAAGATAATATAAAAAGAAGTATAGATACGAAATTAGATGATATGGAAATAGATAGTTTAATTGAAAGTATAAATGAAAATAAGGAAAGTAGGGAAAATCAAAGTGATGACTTACTTGCTGATTTAATGCCTAGAAGTGATAATACCTTAGTAATACCTCCACTTGCATCTCCCATTTTAGAAGGTGGTTATGATGACAAAGTATCAGATAATACTTTATCAACTGATAAAGAAGTAGATAAACAAAAAGAAACTTTGGAAGAAATTAACAGCCAAGATGAAGAAAAAGATAAAGATAAAGAAATTAATGATGAAACAATAAATGATAATCAAACAAGTACTAATTATGAAAAACAAGAAAATGAAGAAGAGTTTACAGATAAAGTAGAAGATGATAAAAAAGAAATAGAAAAAGATGAAGAAGTAGAAGACGAGGAAGTAGAAAATATTTTAGGTGAATCAGGACATGGTAAAATAGTTTTAATTGTATTTTTGGTTTTAATTGTTATTTTTGTTGTAATTGGAATATTATTATATAAACATATAATTTAAAAAAATAAAAGTTTAATATTTTAAATAAAAATTAAGAAAAACGCATATTTTTCTTGAATTAGTTAGAATTTATGGTATAATTAAGATGTTTGAGTGGGAGAGATCCTACTCTTTAATTTAATAAGGAGGAGTATGGAAGGTAAGGTTAAGGCTTTATTAGAGAATTCTTTAAATGAATTAAATTTATATGTTTATGATGTTGTTCTTGAAAAAGAAGGAAATAATTTATTTTTAAGAATATGCTTAGATAGTGATAAATTAATTGATTTAGAAACAATTGTTTTAGCAACTAAGATAATTGATCCAATTATAACTGAGGCAGATTTAATAAGTGAACCCTATATACTAGATATATATGGTAAAAGTAAAGGAAGTGTAGAAAATGAATGCTAGTGAATTTTTAAAAGCTGTTGATAATATTGTAAAAGAAAAAAATATTGATAAAGAAATAGTATTTGAAGCAATGGAGGCTGCTTTAACAACTGCGTTTAAGAAAAATTATGGTAAAACTAATAGTAAAGTAATAATTAATCGTTTAACTGGGGATATTAAAGTTTATTCTTATTTAACAGTTATTCCAGATGATTTGAACATGGTTGATGAAGAAGGAAATAGTTATGTTAAGGAAATTAATCCAGATATAGAAATTACTTTAAGTGAGGCTAAAAAGATTAATAAAACACTTGAAGTAGGGGATACAATTGATACTGAGATTAAACCAAAAGAAGATTTTTCAAGAGTTGCAACTTCAACTGCTAAGCAAGTTGTTGTTCAAAAAATAAGAGAGGCTGAAAGAAGTAGCATAGTATCTGCTTTTGAAGATAAAGAAGGAGAAATGTTACTTGGGACTGTTGCTCTTGAAGATAGTGATAACTACTATATCGATCTTGGTCGTAGTAACGGAATACTTCCTAAAAAAGAAATTATTCCAGGTGAAAAGATTGAAATGGGATCTAGTATCAAAGTTTACGTTACTAAAATTGATAATACAGGAAGAAACTTAGTAATTAAATTAAGTCGTACTCATTATGGTTTTGTTAAACGTTTATTTGAACTTGAAATACCAGAATTTTCAACAGGAACAGTTTTAATGTATGCTGTTGCCAGAGAAGCAGGAGTAAGAAGTAAAGTAGCAGTTTATTCAGAAAATCCAAATTTTGATCCAATTGGAGCATGTATTGGCGAAAAAGGAACAAGAATTGCTAGTATTATTAAAGAATTAAAAGGCGAGAAAATTGATTTAATAAAATATGATAAAGATCCAAAAATATTTATTGAAAATGCCTTATCACCTGCTAAAAACATTACAGTATTAATAACAGATCCAAAGAAAAATGAAGCAATAGTAGTTGCAGATAAAGATAATTTCTCACTTGCAATTGGTAAAAAAGGAATTAATGCCAAACTTGCAAGTCGCTTAACAAAATATAAATTAGATATTAAAGGTGAAGATGCTGCCAAAGAACTTGGTATTAAACTTCAATAGGTGAATTATGAAGGTAAAAAAAATACCAATGCGTACATGCGTTGTTACCAGAGAAAAATATGAAAAAAGAGAACTTCTTAGAATTGTTAAAGACAAAGATGGTAGTTTATCAGTTGATGAAACTGGCAAAATGAACGGAAGAGGTGCTTACATAAAAAAAGACTTAGAAGTTTTAAATCTTGCTAAGAAAAATAAGGCCTTAGAGAAAAACTTAGAATGTAATATTCCTGACTTTATTTATGAAGAAATAGAGGCAATTATAAATAAAAATTAGAAAGAGGTGTTAATATGAGTATTTTAGAGTATGCATTAGATGTAAATAAAGATGTATCTTATATCATTGATCTATGTAAAAGTTTAAATATTAAACATGAAAGAGAAGATGATTTTTTAACTGATGAGGAGATAATTTTACTAGATAATGAAATAGATTCTTTAAAAGAAAATGAAAATCCTGATTATGAAATTGATGAAGAACTAGAAAGTAAAGTTGATAATTTAGTTAGTAAAATTGATATTGACTTAGATGAAGTTAGTTCTAAAAAAGAAAAAGTAAAAACCAAAGTAGATAGTAAAAACGATGCTAAAATTAAATTCCAAAAGAATAAAAAAGAAATTTATAAACATCGTAATAAACTAATGGATAATAAAAGTGAAGATGATGTTATAGTTTATCATGAAAAAATGACACCAGGAACTCTGGCAGGACTTTTAAAAGTAAATGCAAGTGAGATTATTAAAAAATTATTTAACTTAGGTATTATGGCTAACGTTAATCAAAATTTAAACTTTGAAACAGTTGAACTTTTATTACTTGATTATAATAAAAAATTAAAAAATGAAGAAAGTGTTGACAAGGCTAATTTTGAAAAATATGAGATAGTTGATAATGAAAGTGATTTATTACCACGTCCCCCAGTTATTACTATTATGGGGCATGTTGATCATGGTAAAACAACTTTACTTGATACAATTAGAAAAACAAGTGTTGCCAGTTTAGAGGCTGGGGGAATTACCCAAGCAATCGGGGCATATCAAGTTGTGGTAAATGGGAAAAAAGTAACATTTATTGATACCCCGGGACATGAAGCATTTACAAAAATGCGTTCACGTGGAGCAAGTGTAACTGATATAGTTGTTTTAATTGTAGCAGCCAATGATGGAGTAATGCCCCAAACAAAAGAAGCAATTGATCATGCCAAAGCCGCTGGGGTTCCAATCGTTGTTGCTGTTAATAAAATAGATTTACCAGAAGCAAATGTTGATAGAGTTTTAACTGAATTAACTGAGTATGGACTTGTACCAGAAAAATTTGGTGGTGATGTTATAACTTGTAATATCTCGGCTAAAAAAGGAGATGGGGTAAAAGAATTATTAGAAACTCTTCTTTTAGTAAGTGAACTTGAAGACTTAAAAGCAAATCCTAATCGTTATGCAACAGGAACTGTTCTTGAAGCAAGAAATGACTCTAAGGTTGGAAGTATTGCTACTTTACTTGTTCAAAGTGGAACTCTTCGTTTAGGAGATCCGGTTGTAATTGGAACAAGTTATGGTAAAATAAGAACTTTAAAAGATGATAAAGGAAATAATATTACGAGTGCAACTCCATCAACCCCAGTTGAAATAACAGGTATTAATGAATTACCTCTTGCCGGGGATAAATTCATGGCTTTTGAAACTGAAAAAGAAGCCAGAACAATTTCTTTGGAAAGACAAGTAAGAAGCAAGAGTGTTGATACTAATAAAGCTGGAATGAGTTTAGAAGACTTGTTTGGCATGGTTGAAGCCGGAGAAAAAGAAATCAATGTTGTTTTAAAATGCGATGTTAAAGGTAGTGAAGAAGCAGTTAAACAATCTTTATCTAAAATTAATATAGACGGAGTTTGGATAAATGTTATTCGTAGTGGAGTAGGAGCAATTACAGAAAGTGATATTATTCTTGCTGATGCTTCTCATGCTATAATTATTGGTTTTAACGTAAGACCTAATTCAAAAATTATGGACTTCGCCAAAGAAAAAAATGTTGATATAAGATTATACAATATTATTTATAAAGTAGTAGAAGATATGGAAAGTGCAATCAAAGGAATGCTTGATCCGGTCTATGAAGAAGTTGTTTTAGGAGAGGCTGAGGTAAGACAAATATTTAAATTTTCAAAAATTGGTATTATTGCAGGTTCTCATGTTAATAAAGGTGTTATTAAAAATAATAGTGATGCAAGAGTTATTCGTGATGGAGTAGTAATTTATACTGGTAAAATCGGATCTTTACAAAGAGAAAAAGATAGTGTTAAAGAAGTTAAAAATGGTTATGATTGTGGTATTACAATTGAATCATTCCAAGATATTAAAGAAGGGGATATCATTGAAACATTTACAAATGTCGAGGTGAAAAAATAATGCAATCAGTTAAATTAGAACGATACAATAATGCTTTTATGGAAGAGTTGAATATTATCTTTGGAACCGAAGTTAAAAATGAAGTTTTAAAAAGTGTAGTTGTAACAAGTGCTAAAATTACTAATGATTTAAGTTTTGCTAAAATATATTATACTTGTTTTAATGAAGATAAAAAATTAGTTGCCAAAGAGTTAATGACTAGCGAAGGCTATTTAAGAACAATGCTTGCTAAAAGAATTGATATGCGTCATACCCCAGAACTTAACTTTGTCTATGATGAGTCACTTGAATATGCTAAACGAATAGAAGATAAAATAAAAGAGATAAATAGTTAATATGAAAGAAAGTTTTAAGTTTTTATCCCGAGATGAAGAAAAAAAACTAACCAAAGAAAAGCAAAAAGAATATTATTTAAAAATAAGAGAGTATTATCAAAATCAAAAATTATTACAAGATAAAACTTTAAAAGATATTCATGAAATTTATCAAGTTCTTGCTAAAAAAGTTAGAAATTTTGAACTTGAAGTTAATGGTCAAGAAAATATTATGGATGATACATATATATTTGCTTGTAATCACTCAAATAGTCATGATTATTACATATTGCAAGAAATTTTACATGATAATTTTTATTCTTTATGTGCTAAGGATAGTTTAAATATGATGAATAGAATTTTATTAAAACTTGGATCATGTGTTTTTATTGATAGAACAAATCCTTTTTCAGCATTTAATGGAAGAAATGCTTTAATTGAAAAAGTTTTACAAAAAAGAAATGTTGTAATTTTTCCAGAAGGAACTTGGTGTGTGCACCCTGCCAAGTTACTTCTCCCATTTCATATGGGGGTAATAAAAATTGCCAAAATAACAGGAAAACCTATAATTCCTATTGTAATCGAATACATAGAAACCGATAAAATTGAGTGTCAAGAACGTGATATGATAAAAAAATGTATTGTTACAATAGGAAAACCTCTATATGTTCAAATTACTGATGATGAAAAAGATAAACTTGTAGAATTACGAAATACTATGGCATCTTTAAAATGGGAAGTGTACGAAAAACAACCATCTTTAAAACGCGATGAGTTAGATTTTGATGTTTACTCAAATCATGATGCTTTGAAAATGGATACTAAAATGTTTAAATATGATTATCAAAAAGAAGAAGAATATATCTATGGAAATGATGATTATCTATACAGAGAGTATCCAATAAATAGAATATTTGTTAAAAAACAAAAAGACTTTTAGAAAAATATAGTTAAACTATTTACAAAAATAAAAAAAATATATATAATATAATTTATAAAACGAAGACGGGCTTGGAAACCTATCAGTTATATAGTTAGAGGGATTCTTAGGAATAAGTAAAGTGGAACCGCGGTAAATCGTCTTTACATCTTAGGAATTCTTTTTTATTTAGGAGGAAAATTTATGAAAATGGAAGATTTAGTTAATTATTGTAAACAATATGGATTTATATTTCAAGGAAGTGAAATATATGGAGGACTTGCTAATACTTGGGATTTTGGACCAGTTGGAGCATTATTAAAAGAAAATGTTAAAAAGGCTTGGCTTAAAAAGTTTGTTCAAGAAGATCCTAATAATGTAGGACTTGATTCAGCAATTTTAATGAATCCTAAAACATGGGAAGCCTCAGGTCATTTAAAAACATTTGCTGATCCACTAATAGATTGCAAGGAATGTAAAACAAGACATCGTGCCGATAATTTAATAAACGATTATACTAACTCTAATAAAGGTGATATGATGACAAACGAAGAGAGGATGGAATTTATTAAAACTAAAAAAGTACCTTGTCCAAAATGTGGTAAATCTAATTTCACTGATATTAGACAATTTAATCTAATGTTTAAAACTTTTCAAGGTGTAACGGAAGATGCAAAAGCAACAATTTATTTACGTCCAGAAACTGCCCAAGGAATATTTGTTAACTTTTTAAATGTTCAAAGAAGTATGCGTTTAAAAGTACCTTTTGGTATAGGACAAGTAGGTAAGAGTTTTCGTAATGAAATAACTCCTGGTAACTTTATTTTTAGAGTTAGAGAATTTGAACAAATGGAACTTGAATTTTTCTGTAAACCAGGAACTGAACTTGAATGGCATAAATACTATAAAGAATATTGTTTTAATTACTTATTAAGTCTTGGAATTAACAAAGATAAATTAAGACTTCGTGATCACTCGCAAGAAGAACTATGTTTTTATAGTAATGCAACAACTGATATAGAATATAAATTTCCATTTGGTTGGGGAGAACTTTGGGGAATCGCAAGCCGTACTGATTATGATTTAAAACAACATCAAAGTGTATCAGGAGAAAGTATGTTGTATCTTGATCCTGAAACCAATGAAAAATATATTCCCTATGTAATTGAACCATCAGTTGGGGTTGAAAGAACAGTTTTAACAGTTCTTTGTGATTCATATGAAAAAGAAGAATTAGACGATGGAACAAGTCGTGAAGTTATGAAATTTCATCCTTTCTTAGCACCATATAAAGTAGCAGTTTTACCACTTGTTAAAAAATTTCATCAAGAGCATGCTCTTGAAATTTATAAAGAATTAAGTAAAAGTTTTATGACAACTTATGATGAGGCAGGTAATATTGGTAAACGTTACAGAAGATGTGATGCCATTGGAACTCCATTTTGTATAACTGTTGATGATGAAACAATAAAAAATAATACAGTTACAATAAGAGATAGAGATACAATGGAACAAATTACACTAAATTTAGATGAAGTTGTAAACTATATTCAAGAAAAAATAAAATTTTAAGCATAGTATCTATGCTTTTTTTAAAAATTATGCTATACTTTATTTAGAATAGAGGTATACATGAATAGTGAATTTTTATTGTATTTAATTATTTGTTTTTCTTTAAGTTTTTTAATTGGAATTGAAAGACAATATAGAAGAAGAGTAGTTGGTCTTAGAACAACTATCTTAGTTTCCTTAGGAGCATTCTTATTTGTAACATTCTCATTCTCAGTAGGAGCAGTTGATATTTCAAGAATTGCCAGTCAAGTAGTTGCTGGTATCGGCTTTTTAGGTGCGGGGGTAATTCTTAAAGATGGAAAAAAAATAAGAGGTTTAACAACTGCGGCTACTCTTTGGTGTGATGCTGCTGTTGGAATTCTTTGTGCCGGAGGAGCAATTGTTGAAGCAATAATAGGTACAGTTTTAATATTATTTGCTAATATAATTCTTAGATATATAAACAAATTAATTAATGCTCTTAGTGATTCAAAGAATAAAAAAGGAGAATATTTACTAATTATTAAATTAAATAAAGATGATTTAAAAGATATTAAAAAGTTAGTAAAAACTACTTTAACTGATTTAAAAATAAATGATTATAATACAAGTATAAAAAATACTAATAAAGAAACTACTATAACTTATAACTTTTCTTTATATAAAAAAGAATTTTCTAAGTTAGAAGATTTACTTGATTTATTAAATAATAAATATAAATTAAATAGTATCGAAATTAAAACTTTAAATGAATATAATGTTGAAGAATTAGAAGAAGAATTATAAAAAGACTTTGTTTTATGCAAGGTCTTTTAGTTTTCTTGTTTATTTTCTTCTAAATTATAAATAAAATAATTAATATCGGTTAAAGCATTATCCTTAGTAATGGGAGGAGTTGTAAAGTATAACTCTTTATTTAATAATTTTTCAATTACACTTTCAACAAATGTTTTAAATCTTTTGGCAAGTTCAATACTATTATTAGTCATATTTCTTTGATTATCAGGAGATAAAACTAAATTATCATATTCATCTATTAAATTAGTATATTCATTGTAAAAATCATTTGCTTTATCAACAACATCAGGGTATATTGGATCACATTCTCCTCTTATATAGGTTGCAATACTTGCCATTAATTTATTAAAACCATATTCATAATCAATAACATAAATAGGATCAAGTTCATTTTTATTAATTAATCTTTCAAGTACTAAAACATAAACATTCATTTCATAAACTGTGTTGGTATTTAAAGAGTTATAGTAAAAACAAAAACAATCTTGATTATTTATACTATCACTTAATTCTTTGGAAAAATTAATAAATTCATTAGCAATTTGTAAGGCTCTTTCATTGACACTTTCAAGAGATTTAATTAAAGCATCAGTAGGATTTGGAAGACCAGGTTTTAAATTTAATTCTTTTTTAGTAATATTTGTATTCATATTATAATTAAATAATTTATTAGTTAATTCTTCTAGTTTAAGAGTATAACTAGTTACAAAGATATCACTATTTAAAGCAACACTTGGAATATTATAATTTGCATAATTATTAGTAATTTCACTTCCTAAAATTTCACATTGCTTGGCAAGATCAGATGATTTTTTTATATATTCTTCATAATACGGAGGCAGTGACAATTCAACTCTTGCACAAAACTCACGTAATGTTCTTAAATAATATAAATTACTAATTAAAGTACTTTCTATAAATTTACTATCACTTAACATATTTCACCAATTAAATATATGTTTTAGATGTAAATAAATGTTAAAAATTGTGTTAATAAAAAATGTTAAGTTTAAAAAATAATTAAAAGTTATGATATAATTATTTTGTTAGGATTAATTAGAAGATTTTATACCTACTTTTATGTTTATTTGCAATTAAAAATATGCTATAATAAAAATATATGGTTAGAACTTTGTAATTAAGAAACTAATTATATTAAATTAAATATTATTTTATAATATTAAAATTAGTAAAAGATAAGTAGAAAGAGAGGAAATAATATGGGATTTATTAAAGCTTTTACTGGTGCCTTAGGAGGTACGCTTGCTGATGAATGGAAGGATTTCTTTATACCTAGAAGTGATGTAACAGCAACATCTGGGGTATTTAGAGCTGTTAAAAGAGGAACAGATGCTGGACGTGGTTCTAACACAAAAGGATCTGAAAATGTTATTACTAATGGTAGTAAAATAGTTGTACCAGAAGGAACAGCCTTAATAACTATGCAAGATGGTATGATAACTGGTTGTATTACAGAACCAGGTGGATTTATTTATCAAAGTAATGATTTAAATTCTCAATCATTTTTAGCAGGTAATGGACTTGGATCAAGTTTAAAGGCTTCATGGGAAAGATTTAAATTTGGAGGAATTCCTGCAGCTGAACAAATGGGATTTTATGTTAACTTAAAAGAAATTCCAGGAAATAAATTTGGAACTCAAACAGAAATATTCTGGGATGATGCATTTTTAGGAACCCAAGTAGGTGCAATCACGAGAGGAACTTATTCTTTAAAAATAACTGATCCAATTTTATTTATTAAAAATTTTGTTCCAACAGAATATTTGAGACCAGATTCACCTGTATTTGATTTTGCTGATATGGATAATGTTGCAGGGGAACAATTATTTAATGAAGTAGTAGGTAGTTTATCATCTGCATTTTCAATTTATACAAACGATCCAAGTAAAGGAAATCGTATTACTAAAATTCAAAGTGATGGAGTAGGATTTGCAAATAGTTTATCCCAAGCAGTAGAAGATGCTTATAAATGGAAAAGTGATAGAGGACTTGAAATTGTAAAAGTTGCTGTTACTGCTATTGAATACGATGAAGATACTAAAAAACTTCTTAGTGATGTTAAAAAGGCTGATGCATTGTCTGGGGCAAGAGGAAACTCATTTATGCAACAATCAGTTGCTCGTGGACTTGAAGCAGCAGGAAATAATGGTGGATCAGGTATGGCTTTCATGGGAATGGGAGTAAATGCAGCAGGTAGTACAATAGGAGCACTTCAACAACCAGTTGAAACTAAAAAAGAAGAAGATCCATATGAAAAATTAACTAAAATGAAACAATTAGTTGATGCCGGAGTTTTAACTCAGGAAGAATTTGATAAAGCCAAAAAAGATTTATTAGGTTTATAAAATGAGTAATAAATTAAACAAAGAAGAATTAGAGAATAAAAACTCTAATTCTTCTAATGATTTAGATAAAAAAATAATAAATACTAAAAATAACTTAGGAAATGGACAAGACAAATGTCCTAAATGCGGGGCA
Source organism: uncultured Bacilli bacterium (assembly GCA_934119955.1). Classification (GTDB taxonomy): domain Bacteria; phylum Bacillota_I; class Bacilli_A; order RF39; family UBA660; genus RUG591. Next base: position 20,149 of record CAKOSZ010000004.1, read on the forward strand.
ACCGATATATCTTTAAATACTAAAACTGGAAAACTTCGTTGTAATTTCTGTCGCCATGAGTTTGAGCCAAGAAAACTTGCTAAAATGGAAAAAGATATTAGCAAACTAAAAGGTAAAGTAGTTGGAAGTGGAGCAACAAATATTAAAAAAGATAGTTTAGACATAATTACTTTAAAATGTACAAGTTGTGGTGCTTCGGTTGTTGTTGATACTAAACAAGTTTTAACATCTAGATGCCATTGGTGTAGAAATACGTTATCAATAAATGAACAAATTCCAAATGGAAGTGTTCCAGATACCGTTTTACCTTTTAAAATTACTAAAACTGAGGCTAAAAATGAAATAGAAAAATTTGTTTTTAAAAGAAAGTTCTTTGCAAATTCTAACTTTAAAAATGAATTTACAACTGAAAATATCATGGGAGTATATTTACCATATATGATAGTTGATGTTAATTCTCATGCTAAACTAATTGGTCAAGGAGAACATGAAGTAAGAAGTTATACAGAAGAAATAGGAGATAGAAGAGAAACTTATTATGATGCGGATTTATATAATGTAGAAAGAGAATTTGATTTTACAATAGAAGGATTAACAGTTGAATCTAGTAAAGATAAATTAGATAAAACAAATGCTAGAACTAATAACATAATAAATGCTATTATGCCATTTGATACTGAAAATTGTTTAGAATGGAATGCTAATTATTTAAAAGATTATACTTCTGAAAAACGCGATACTGATGTTAATGATTTAGAAGCCTTAGTTAATACTCAGGCAAAAGATATTTCTAAATTTGCTGCTAATAAATCAGTAGAGTTTTATGATCGAGGAGTAAGATGGGACAAAGAAAACTTAGATGTTATAGGTGAACAATGGAAATCAGCATATTTACCAGTTTGGCTTTATAGTTACTACGAAAAAGAAAAAAATATTTTACATTATGTTTGCGTAAATGCTAGAACTAAAAAAACTATGGGAAGTGTTCCAATTAATAAAACTAAATTATTTATAATATCTATTCTAGTTGAAATTATAGGAATTATTCTTATGTTAGTTTTAAAAAATGATGATGATTATTGGCCATACCTTTTCCTTGCAAGTGGTTTTGTCTATTATTTGGTAATTTATAATAGATATAGAAATTCAGGAGCAAGACATAAGTATGAAACTGAAACTAAAACTAATATAACTAATCTAGTAAAAACTGATAACTTTATAAAACATGAAAAACGTTTATCAAATTCCTTTATGACAGGTGCTAATAATAAAATGGTTTCTGGAACAACTGTAAATGTAATAGATCAAATTAATCAAAAATTAAATAAATAAAATATTAAAAGTGTGCTTACTCTTTTTGACATTAATTGACAATAAAAAAGATAAATGATATAATATCCCTGTTTTTAGGGGGTAATTATGAATAATAAAGAAAATCTTGCAAAAGACAAAAATATTCTAATAAATGTGAAAAATAATGAAGAAGCATGGCTAAATTCAACTTATGATAATTTAAAAAAATATGTTCAATTTAATAAAATATCATTAGATGAATACCAAAATTATTTTCAAATATTAAAACAAGCAATTGCTAATAAAAGTTTAGATAAACCATTTAAATATGTTGAAGCCTTATATAACGCTAGTGTTATTATTAAATATGAAGATGAAGAAATAATTTATCAAAATATAAAATCACAACTAGAAGTTTTATTAAAAAAATCTTCTTTTATAGAAGCCTTTGAAATGATATCTAATTTTTATAATCAAAAAACAAATAATCTTAATTACATAGTTTACAAAATGGCTTATGGTTTAATTAATTTAAGTGAAATGTTTGCTAGTAAAGATATTATTACTGAGGAATTTATTACTTATTTAATAAATGTTAAGGTTAAATGTGATGAAGAATATCAAAATCAAGAAGTTAAAAAATATAAAGAAAAATTAGAAATTCTTTTAAGTGAAATGAGAAATAAAAAAGTTAAATAATTTAAAATACATTTAGAAATATTAGTTTCTCCAATAAGGAGTACCACACCAATTATTACTAAATGTATTTTTTATTTCATGACTTATAACCCCAATAGTATTACTTTGAATTTTAATTCCACTTTTTAAAGTAATAGTTGAGTTACTTGTAAGAAGAAAATGTTTATTTACTTTTTTTCTTACAGAAAAACGTAAAATTTGAACTTGATAAGGAATTATATCATCTAAATTAATAGTTAAAGTATTAGATAAATTATCATATTTATACTTATTACTACTTGTTTTTATTCCATTTATTATTAAACTTCCTGTAATAAAATCAACAAGTTTGGAATTAATTATATCAGTTATAATAGAACTAGTATAAGTTTTATCTGTTTGATTAGTAATTTTTAGAGTATAAAAAAGATTACCTGTACCAAAATTAACTTTATCTATACTTTTAATTAAACCTATTTCATCTATCATATTAATAACTTCTTATTTGAAGTAAGCAAGGTTAAAATATTATTATAAGTACCAATTGAAGTTACACTATTTTCTAATTTCATTAATACCTACATTTAAATTTATGAAATAAAATTGTAATATTTTCTTGATTTTTCGATAAAAGTTAAAAAAATATGATAAAATAGAAAAAGGAGTTGATAATATGAGTGATAAAAAATCTAATAATTGGTTAAAACTTGATAATGCGGCTACTATTTATCCATCTACTTTATCAAGAAAATTTGCTGCTATGTTTAGACTTACAGTTACTTTAAAAGATGATATTGATGTTAATATTTTATCTAAGGCTTTAAATAATGTAATAGATAGATTTCCAACTTTTAAATATAAATTAAAAAAAGGTTTATTTTGGTATTATTTTAAAAAAACTACTAAAAAAACAATTATTGAAAAAGATTATAATAATCCTATGTTAAGAATTAATTTTCAAAAAAATAATAATTACATGTTTCGAGTAAGATATTATAAAAATAGAATAGCAGTTGAATACTTTCATGCTTTAACAGATGGTTATGGGGGAACTATTTTTATTTCCACCTTAATAGGGGAGTATATAAGACTTAAATACAAGGAAAATATTACTTATAATGATTATTGTCTAGATCCTAAAAGTAAACCATCAGAAGAAGAAGTGAGAGATGATTTTTATCAATATGCTAAATGTGATATTAAAACAACGCTAGAAAAAGAAGAATTTGCTTATCACTATAAAGGTAGTTTAGAAAATAAAAATATTTTAAATATAATAACCTCTATTATTCCCCTTAAATCATTAAAAGAATTAGCAAATAAATATGATGTAACAATAACTTGTTTATTAGTTTCTTTATTTATTCTTAGTATTCAAGAAATGTATTTGAAAGATAAGAAAAAGAAAAATAGACCAATTAAAGTATCAGTTCCAGTTAATTTAAGAAAATATTATAATAGTAAAACTATGAGAAATTTTTCTTCTTATTTAAATATTGGAATAGATTTAAAATATGGAACTTATTCATTTGAAGAGATAATTAATATAGTTAAAAATACAATGGAATTAAACTTAACTGAGAAAAAACTAAATGCTAAGTTTTCAGCTAATGTAAAATTAACTAATAATATTTTTATAAGAATAATGCCTTTATTTATAAAAAAACCAGTTATGTCAATTGTAGAACTTATGATGGGAGATAGATATGCAACGACTACTTTATCAAATCTTGGCTTAATTAAATTACCAAAAGAAGTAGAAAAATATGTCAAAGAAATGAATTTTATTCTTGGTAGATCAAGAGGTAAACCATCATCTTGTTCCTGTGTTTCTTATAGAGATAATTTATATTTAACATTTTCAAGAAATATAAAAGAAAGTGAATTTGAAAGAATAGTTTTAACTAAATTAGTTGAACTTAATATACCAGTTTTAGTAGAAAGTAATAGGAGGTAATATGTCATATTGTGTTAATTGTGGAGTTAAATTAAAAAATAGTGAGAAAGTTTGTCCTTTATGTAATACCGAAGTAATTAATCCTAAAAAAGAAGAATATAAACCAGTTTATTCAGGTACAATTGAAGAATATAAACATATTAATTATAAATATGTTTGTAAATTAATAACAGTTATTTTACTTGTAATGTCTTTAATTACTATGTTTTGTGATCTATTAATATCTAAAAAAGTAACTTGGTCAATTTATGTACTTGTATCAATTATTTATTTAGATAGTAAATTATCATTTTTCCTTTTTAAAAGAAAAAGTATTCCTTTAATAATAGAACTATTATCTAGTGAAATATTAATGTTTGTAATTGCTTATTTAAATAATGGACTTCATTGGTTTTTATATTTAGTATGTCCTTTTATCTTTATTGTATGGTTATATATTATTTTATGTATCTTTGTTTTTTCTAATAAAAAATACGACTTATTAAAAAGATTTGCAGTTTCATTTGCTTTTATTTCAATTTTATTATTAACAATTGAATCATGTATAGATTTATTTAAATATGAAAAAATAGTTTTTAACTGGTCAATATATGCAGTTTTACCAATTACAATTATTAGTATTATAATTTTTATAATATCTTATAATAAAAAGTTAATTGATGAAATAAAACAAAGAATATTTATTTAAATTAAATTATATGTTAAAATTAATTTAAAAGGAGAATAAAAATATGGATGAAAGTGTTTTTAAAATAGTTTTTATAATAATATTTGTTTTAGCAATAGGAATATTTGTTTTTACTTTTCTAATGATGTTTAGTCCTAAATTAAGAAATAAAATGATGAAAAGAGAATTAAAAGCAACTAAGAATATGTTTCAAAGTTTAACTGATGATTTAAAAGATTTACAAAGTACGTCAATTAAAATAAAAAAAGAAATATTAGATGAAAACAAAGATGATTTAGAAAGTATTGAAAGACAAGAAGCAAGTATTAAAGGAGAAGGTATTAAGATAAAGGCTAGTGCTTTAAAAAGTGGTTTAACTAGTGATATATACTGTAAAAAATGTGGTAAGAAAATACCAAATGACAGTATCTATTGTAAAGACTGTGGGGCAAAACAGTAAAAATATATATTTATTGGGAGTAATCAGTAAAGATGCTCCTTTTTATTATAGAAATTAAACTTTGACTATTAAAAAAATACAAGAAAAAAATTTATTTTTTAATTTTAAAAATATAAAATTAAAACAAAAAAAAGGATAAAAAAAATACTTAAATTATTAAGTATTTTTTATAGAAAACTAATCACCTTTTTGAAAAATAACAGTGTTATTAACTAAATCAATCTTATAATAATCTAATGGTCCATCTGGTACAGGGCACTTTGATAAAAAAACGTTAATAGATTGTTTATCAAAATTATACATACAATATCCATCATTATTTTTGGTTGTAACTTTTTGTGAATAATTGCCATCATTAGATACAACATAGATAGAATTATCATTTGATTGATATACTAAGGAATATTTTTGTTCAACTTGTATTACATCATCAAATTTTTTAGAATTTGAAATTTTTGTTCCGTCTAAATTATATTTATTAATTACTCCATTTTCAGTGTAATATGCTCCCTCAACTTCAAAAACGTTTGTTGCAGCATAATCTGGTTTTTCATTATCTTTAAATATTAAATGAAATTTATATTTATCAAGTATATCAAATATTATGTTTCCTTTTTCATCATATACTCTTGACTTTAATGATTCACCGAAGACGTTACATCCTTCAATATAAATGTAAATCTTTCCTTTGTTTTTTAATAAATATACAACGCTTTGGTCGAATTCTTCTAAATTACTAATTATAGTTGTATTTGTTTTTTTATCAATTATACTTTCATGAACAGTTCCAAATTGTCCAGTTCCATTTTCATTTATTTGATATCTGTTTTTTATTTCATCTAATGTAATAACATCATTATTATTGTTTGTATTTTCGTTATTATTAGAAGTGTTATTTGTATTTGTGTTGCTATTATTTTTCATAGTTAATTTATTATAGCCAAATACAACTACTAAGCATATAATAACTCCTATAAATATTTCTATTGCAATATTTTTTCCTTTTTCGTTATTTTTTTCATTTTCCATATACTCTTATCATCTACCTTTCTTATAAGACAATTATAAACTATTTAATTTCTTTTATCAAGAATTAAATTAAATCAAAAGAGTATTACATGTCCATTAATTTTTATTGTTAAAAATATTTAAAAAATAGCCAAGTGGTTAGGATGCCGTTTAAATATTATCTAATTAATATAAATATAATATATAATGGTCATTACTCCATAAAAAAACGCCGATTTAAATCGACGTGAATTTTTTATGGAGCAAATGACCGGGATCGAACCGGCATCCTAACCTTGGCAAGGTCATATACTAACCATTGTACGACATCTGCGAATGGAGGGGCCAGTCGGATTTGAACCAACGATCAAGGAGTTGCAGTCCACTGCCTTACCACTTGGCTATGACCCCGAACAAATTACTAATCAAGTATATCAAATAATTTTCAAAAATGCAACAAAAATTTACACTTTTTTATATTATTATTTTATGCAAAATTCCAAGATTTGGTAATTATAAGTACATAAAAATTTAATTATGTAAATTCCTTGTCAAAATCTTGTTTTTTGTTATCTTGGTCGTTATAATAAAAAGCAAATTGATTTGAGGAGGGATTTTCATGATTAAAACTAATTTACCAATGCTATTTATAAAAAATCATGAAATATTTCCCTATACCGAAACAAAACTAGAATTTGCAGATACTAGTTTCAAACAAACAATATCCTTAGCCGAAAGTTGCTTTGATAGTTGTCTTTTTATAATTCATCAAAAACAAACTGATAACTTGGAAGTAAAAAATAATATAAATATAGGAATAGTTGCCAGAATTAAATTTAAAATAGATATGCCAAATGGTAATATGCGAATAGTATTAAAAGGACTTAAAAGAGCAATTGTTCATGATATTAAAGAAGAAGACATGATGTATGAAGCATCTATTTCCATGACCTCAACTGAGGAAATTGATCCAATAGAAGAAATAGCCATGTCAAGAACTCTTTATAAAAGTTTAGACTCATATATCAAATTAACAAATGATGATTCGTTTGAAAATATAAAAGAAATACACAACATCAACAAATTAACAGATCTTGTTGTTAGTTTACTTCCACTTACCCATAATCGTAAACTTAAATATTTAAAAGAAATTTCCTCAGTGAAAAGACTTAAAATGTTACTTGACGATTTAGAATATGAAAAATCAATTATAAATATAGAACAAGATATAGATATAAAAGTAAATAAAAAATTAGAAGATAGTCAAAAAGAGTTTTATTTAAAAGAAAAACTTGCAACTATAAAAGAAGAATTACATTTAGATGATACAGATGAAATTAGTTTAATTCAAAAGAAAATAAAAGAATTAGATGCTCCAAAAGGTATTAAAAAAAGATTAGAAATTGAAACAAATCGTTATAAAAGTTGTAATAGTAATTCCCCAGAAATAGGAATAATCAGAAATTACATTGACATTTTACTTAATTTACCTTGGAATAAAAGTAGTTTAGAAGAAACAAATTTAGATAATGTAAAACAAGTTCTAGAAAATAATCACTTTGGTTTAAAAGAAGCAAAGCAAAGAATACTAGAATACATTATGGTTAGAAGTTTCAACGGAGATGCTATAAATGTTCCAACTCTATGTTTAGTAGGACCACCTGGGGTAGGAAAAACTAGTCTAGCCCTTAGTATTGCCAAAGCCTTAAATAGAAGATGGGTGAAAATATCTGTTGGAGGAGTAAATGATGAAGCCGAAATAATAGGACACAGAAGAACCTATGTGGGAGCAGCCCCTGGAAAAATCATGTCTAGTATTCAAAAAATAGGTGTAAACAATCCGGTATTCATTATAGATGAAGTTGATAAAATGACTAAGGATATTAAAGGAGATCCCGCAAGTGCACTTCTTGAAGTACTTGATAAAGGACTTAATAATCGTTTTGTTGATCATTTTATAGATGAGGAATTTGATTTATCAAAAGTAATGTTTATTCTAACTGCTAATTACCTTGATAAAATTCCAACTGAATTAAGAGATAGGATGGAAATAATAGAACTTGGAAGTTACACCGAATATGATAAAATAAAAATAGCAAGAGAGCATATTTTACCAAATATGTTAGAAGAATATAAAATTAATTCTGATGAACTTTCCTTAACCAACAAAACTATTACAACTATTATAAGAAACTACACAGAAGAAAGTGGCGTAAGAGAACTTGAAAGAATAATTAGAAAAATTTGTCGTAAATATGTTTGTAATAAAATAGATGGTAAAAGAAAAATCGATCCTAATAAAAACTTAGAAAACATTTTAGGAATATCAAAGTATTTAGTTAATAAAAATCTAGATAATAAAGTAGGGGTAGTAACTGGTTTATCATATACTCCATATGGTGGAGATATTGTAAAAATTGAAGTTGTATCTTATCCGGGATCTGGAAACATCAAAATAACGGGTTTAATAGGTGAGATAATGCAAGAATCAATCGAAGTTGCATTTGGCTATATTAAAAGTAAATACAAAGAATTTGAACTTGATAAAAATGATTTATTAAAAAAAGACTTTCAAATTCATGTTCCATCAGGTGCCGTTAAAAAAGATGGTCCAAGTGCTGGTATTACAATTGCAACTGCCATTTTATCCCATTTAAAAGAAAAAGTTGTTCCTAAAAATATTTCCATGTCAGGTGAAATTACTTTAACAGGAAACATTTTGAAAGTTGGTGGCTTAAAAGAAAAATTAATAGCAGCAATTAATAATGAAGTAACTAAAATTTATTTACCAATATTAAACCAAGAAGAAATATTAGAACTTGACTATCTTTATAAAGATAAAATAGAAATTAAATTTATAAGTAGTTATGAAGAGATATATGAAGATTTATTTGTCCCATTATTTAAATAAAATGTCAAATAAATCTTTTTTTACTTTAATTTGCGTCCAATAATTGCTATACTAGCTATTAGTAGGTGAAGTATGAAAAGATGTGAAGTTGATAGAAGTAAACTAGCGCCAATGATGGCTAAATATATGGAAATAAAAGATAATTATGAAGATACCATTATCTTTTTTAGACTAGGCGATTTTTATGAAATGTTTTTTGAAGATGCTGAGATTGTTAGTAGAGAACTAAGTCTTACTTTAACCGGAAGACAAGCAGGGTTAGAAGAAAGAGTTCCTATGTGTGGAGTACCATATCATGCTTATCAAAGTTATGTTTCAAAACTTATTGATAAAGGTTATAAAGTTGCTATTTGTGAGCAATTAACTGATCCCAAAGAATCAAAGGGCATGGTTGAGAGGGATATTGTTCAAGTAATAACTAGGGGAACTCTTCTAGATAATTTAAATTATGCTAATGAATTCAATTATTTAGCAAGTATATATTCATATAAAGATGGCTATGCTTTTACATACGCTGATATTTCAACCGGAGATATTTATTCAATATTTTTAATAGATGAGGAAAGTTTATATCGTGAACTAATAAACCTTAATATTAAAGAAATAATTGTTAATTCAACTACTAATCGAGAACTTTTATATAACTTAAAAACTAACTATAACATTTTAGTAACTGTAACTGATTTAATTGAAGAAAATAGTGATTATGACTATATTTATGAAGATGTAAAAGATATCCGTTTAGTAAACTCAATTAAACATTTATTAACATATGTTACTAAAACTAAAAAAACTAATTTAAAATATTTAAAAAAAGTTATTTTAAATAAAGAAAGTGAACACTTATTATTTGATTATCATACCAAGAAAAATCTTGAATTAACTGAAACTATACGAGATAATTCAAGAAATAATTCTCTTCTTTGGTTAATGGATAAGACAAGAACTGCTATGGGAAGTAGATTATTAAAACAAAACTTAGTTTCACCTTTTACTAAAAAAGAAGTAATTGAAAGAAGATATGATTATATAGAATCTTTAAGAAAAAACTTTTTAATAAAAGAAAACTTGGTTACTTCCTTAAAAGAAATATATGATTTAGAAAGATTAATTGGTCGTATTAGTTATGGTAATTTAAATGCTAGGGATATGTATCAGTTATTAAAATCACTTGATGTATTACCAAGTATTAAAGAAAACTTAGAAAAGATAAATTATGATAAGAATTTAGAAACTTTAACAGAATTAACAGATCTTTTAAGAAAAAGTATTAATCCAAATGCTCCTTTAACGTTAAAAGAAGGAGGACTTATTTTAGATGGTTTTAATGAAGAGTTAGATGAAATTCGCAAAATAAAGAATAACAGTCAAGATTTTATTTTACTTCAAGAAGAGGCCGAAAGAAAAAGAACTGGTATTAAGAACTTAAAGATTGGTTACAATAAAGTGTTTGGTTATTATATAGAGGTTAGTAAAGGAAGTGTTCCTCTTGTAAAAAGTGAATATGGCTATATAAGAAAACAAACCTTAACAACTGGGGAAAGATATATAACGGAATCTTTAAAAGAAAAAGAACAAATTATTTTAGGAGCAAGTGAAAAACAAGTAAACTTAGAATATGAAATATTTACAGAGATTAGAGCCGAAGTTAATAAATATACTAGTCGTATTCAAGAAATTAGTTCGATTGTAAGTGAAATTGATTTACTTATTTCTCTTGCTGATATTGCTGATAAATATAATTTAATAAGACCAACCTTCAATGATAAACATGAAATTGAAATAATTGAAGGACGTCATCCAGTAGTTGAAGCAGTTAATAAAGTTGATTATGTTCCAAATGATATCATTATGAAAGATTGTGATTGTTTACTTATCACCGGACCTAATATGGCAGGTAAATCAACATATATGCGCCAACTTGCAATTATTGTTATCATGGCTCAAATTGGATCTTTTGTGCCATGTAAAAGTTGTTCAATTCCACTTTTTGATAAAATATTTACAAGAATTGGAGCCAGTGATGATTTAGTAAGTGGAGAATCTACTTTTATGGTTGAAATGAAAGAGGCTAATTATGCTCTTTTAAATGCAACTAAAAATAGTTTGATTTTATTTGATGAACTTGGTCGAGGAACAGCAACCTATGATGGGATGAGTCTTGCCTATGCAATACTTGAATATATTCATAATACAATTCATGCCAAAACGTTATTTTCAACTCATTATCATGAATTAACTACTCTTTGTAAAGACTTAAAAAGAGTTAAAAATGTTCATGTAAGTGCCTTAGAAGAAAATGGAAATATAACATTTTTACATAAAGTAGTAGAAGGTGCAGTTTCTAAAAGTTATGGTATAAATGTTGCTTCTCTTGCTAAACTTCCAGATAGTGTTATTAAAAAAGCCGAAGAAGTTTTAAACACCTATGAAACAAAACCTAAAAAAGTCTTAAAACCAGAAGTTGTACAAACAAGTTTTAATTTTGAAGCAACTCCAAGTAAAGTAGAAGAAGAAATTAAAAAAATTAATATTATGGAAACAACTCCTCTTGATGCTTTAAACATTTTAAATAAATTACAAAAAGAGTTAAAATAAAATACTTCTAGAATTTATTGTTTTATTAAAAAGTACCAAATTTAAATTAAAAAAATAAAAATATTAAAATAAAAGGATTGTAATAATTATTGCAGTCCTTTGTTTAATATTTCTAAAATTATTTTACGATTATTTATTAATCTTTCATTTTCAGGATTGATATTAATTCCTAAATCTAAATAGTAAATGGATTCTGGGAGTAAGCCTTTATAATAAAGTGCTAATGATAAAATATCATATGGGGTTTCATTCCATGCAAATACTTCGTTTATGTAAGTTTTTTGATGACTTTTAATGTTAAGAGCCATTTTTACATATTTAATTATCTCATCATAGTTTTCAAGTTCATAGTAAAGTAGGGCTAGTTCAATATAAGGATCTCTTAAATGCGGTGCTTCGGTAATTGCTTTTTGATACCAAAGAATAGATTCATCATATCTTTTTAATTCTTTATAACATCTAGCAATAAAACGCATAGAAGCACATCTTTCGTCTTTCCAAGTTGCACTTTTTAAATTTAAATGTTTAATTAAGGTATCTATTGCTTCATTATACTTTTTATAATACATGTATTCTCTTCCTAAATAATGCATATTTCGATCATCTTCGGGGTCTTCTTTAACAGATAATTCTAAAAGAGGTAAATAAGAAGATCTACTTTTTTTAACATCAGGAAAATGATTTAGAGTAATATCTAAAATATTTTTTCTTTTTTCATTTTGATTAATATTAGTTAATACTTCATGAACAGGATGAGTCCATTTATAATCTTTTTTGGTATGAATATTATCTAAAATAAAACTAACATTTGGTTTGTTATTAGTTAAACTCCAATTATAAGTATAACCAATTCTAGTTTCTCCGTCATAGTTTTCTTCTAATAATTTTCGCCAGCCAGGAAGAAATACTTCATCTAAATCAGTACAAACACATAAAGCGTCATCTGGTGTCATTGATAAAGCCATATTTCTTGCTTCATCAAAACGGAAAGATTTAAACTTATGAGTTTTAACATTAACACCTAAACTTTTTAAAATTTTAACACTATCATCAGTAGAACCAGTATCTAGTACATAAATACTATCTGCTTCTTTCATGGAGTCATACCAACGTTTAATAAATTTGCTTTCATTTTTACAAATAGCATAAACAACAATTTTCATATCTCACCTAATTAAATATATTAAATTTATTTTAATTTATGCTTTAATAGGTAAATGTAATTTCCTTTAAGAAAAAAACAACATACGATAAGATAGATAGGAGGATTTATTATGTTTCAAGATAGATGTTATGATAGAGATACCGATATAAACAATAACTTCTTTGCTGATAACATGACCAATAATATTGATATTGATGTTAACAACAATATGGATAATAATCAAATGATGTCATCTGTTCAAAGACCACTTGTAGAACCAATGCAAGAAAGATGTGTTCATAGAACTATTATGCATGAAGTACCACATGTTTGTCCAATTAGAACAAGAATAATTAATCATCATGTATACAAGCATACTTATAGACCTGAATATTCTTGCTGTGAAGAAAATGTAGTAAGTAATGTTAATCAAGGTTCTTGCTGTGGATTTTAAATATTAGATAACTTCGGTTATCTTTTTTCTACTTAATTATTGTATTCTTTGTAATGATTCATAATAATATAAATACAGTATTATTGAAAGTAACAAAAGATTTAAATACAAAATAATTAATGAATATATAAATAATTTTTATCTATGAAAGAGCCAAGTAGAAATTAATTATTAATTAATAAATATTAAAGCAAGTTTTGATAAATTTGTTTAGAATCATGATATAATAACTTTGGAAGTGATTTTATGAACATAATTAAAGACTTCGTTATAAAAATTATAAATATATATTCAAATAATCCTAAATTTCTATTAGAAATAATTATTTTAATAGTATTATGTATATTATTAAAGATATACTATTCAAAATTTAGAGGATTTATGGGAGAATTTTGGGTAAAATTAGAACTTAGTAAATTATCTAAAAATAAATATATTTTACTAAATGATATCATGATAAAAGATGAATCAGGAACTCATCAAATCGATCATTTGGTTTTATCACAATTTGGTATTTTTGTCATTGAAATGAAAAATTATTATGGTTTGATCAAGGGAAAAGAATTTGATGATAAATGGTGTCAATATTTAGGAAGAAACAAAAATTATTTTATAAATCCTATTCATCAAAATTACGGGCATATAAAATCTTTATCAAGTTTATTGAAATTAGATGATAGAAAATTTATTTCAATTATATGTTTTTCTAATCAAACTAAGCTTAATGTTAAAAGTAATAATGTAGTTACACAAGTTGATTTATTAAAGGATGAAATTTTAAAATATAGAGAAATTATTGTTAACAATGATATAAAAGAATTATCAAATATTATTCTATCTAATAATATTAAAGATAAAGCATTAAAAAAACAACATATAAAAGATATCCAGGTTAAAATTAATAAAAATAAAGAATTAGAAAATAATATGACATGCCCAAAATGTGGTAATAAGTTAGTAGAACGTTTTGGAAAGTATGGAAAATTTATTGGTTGTTCTGGTTATCCAAAATGTAAATATATAAAAAAATAATAAATCTTAATATATAAATTACTTTTAGGCTTAATTATTTTTGTTACAAATTTTATATAATAGATTGAATTAAAAATTCTTTTATGGATTTTTTTTCTTTTATTTTGAGAGTAAATATTATATAATATGTAACCAAGGAAATACATATGAAAAAGTATTATAAAAGAATTGAAAGTTAAAAAAATTGATTTAGAGGAGTCCAAAAGATTGATTAAACTGATATAGTTAGTATTAATGAAAATAATTTTTTACTAAGAAATTTAACGGTGTATTTAAAAATTTATTTGAATAAAATTTAATATCGTAACATTTTTAATTGTTTAATTTAAAAAGATATGTTATTCTTTTATTAGGTGGATTTATGAAGAAAAAAAATAAAAAATATTTAATTACTTTTTTTGTTGTTTTAGGTTTAATATGTTCTTACACAATATGTCAAACTTTATTAATTAATTCAAGAAAAGAACAAAGTGTAGTAGAAAAAGAAAAAAGATATATTAAAAATCAAGCCAAAGAAAGAGTTATGGATACGATTAATTTAACACTTAGTTATTTTACGGAAGTAGATACCACTAGTTATCAAGAATATGCTTATGAAGAAGATTTGGAGTATGATAAATTAACTAGGAATCAAAAAGTAATATATGATTCTATGCTCATGAATGTCTTGAATTTTAAGTATTTTAAATATGAAGCAAGTAAAGTAGGGTATGATACCTTAGATGATGTTTTAGTATCATTTGGGGCTTTAAAAACTGATCATCCTGAACTTGAAATTTATTTTACAATTAAAGAAATAATAAAAGATGATAAAACTCTTGGCTTAGAATCAGTTTATTTTATGCCATTTGATAAAGAAAACTTAAAAGCAGATGATATTGTTAAATTAAAAGAAGAAGTTAAAATATTTGAAGAAGAAGTTAATTTAATTATTTCTAACATGCCAAGTAATTTGTCAGTTTATGATAAATATCGTTATTTAGCAACATATATATCTTTAAGAACAACTTATGATTATGATTTAGAAAACGGTAACCAGATATCAAATATTTATGGTGCGATTGATAGTAAAACTTCAATTTGTGAAGGATATGCTAAGGCATTTAAGTATCTTTGTAAACGTGCTAATCTTTGGTGTAAGTTAGTTTCAGGAAAAGTAGGGGATACTAGTCATATGTGGAATTTAGTTAAAGTTAATGATAAATATTACCATGTTGATATAACTTTTGCTGATAGTAATGATCAAGCGCCAAATACTGATAACTGGTATAAATATTTCATGGTAGAAGAAGAAAAAATACTTGAAACTCATGTTAAATCTGTAAACTAAACTTAATAATTAAAAAAATATGATATAATTAATCTTGGAGGAATTAAAATGATAAAAGGAAAACCCTTTGTAAAGTGGGCTGGGGGTAAAAGACAAATTATTGATGAATTAAAAAAACATATACCAGAAGAATATAATACTTATTATGAACCATTTATTGGTGGTGGGGCTCTTCTTTTTGAACTATCTCCTAAACGTGCTGTTATAAATGATTCTAATAAAGAACTTATGAACGTCTATCAAGTATTATGTGATGAAGAATTATTTAAAAAAATGTGTCGAGTTTTAAATGATTATGAAAAAAATCACAGCGAAGAGTTTTTCTATGAAATAAGAAATAAAGATAGAAGTAAAGCATCTTTTAACAAATTATCTAGTTATACAAGAGCAGCCAGAACAATTTATTTAAATAAGGCTTGTTTTAATGGTTTATACCGTGTTAATTCAAAAGGAGAATTCAATGTTCCTTTTGGTAAAAAAATAAAAGTAAACACCTATGAAGGTAATAATTTAATAACAGTTAGTAATTACTTAACCATGAATGATATAAAAATATTAAATACAGATTTTGAAGAAGCAGTTTCATGTGCTAAAAAGCATGATTTTGTTTACTTTGATCCCCCATATGATACAGATACTAGTATATTTAATAGTTATACAGAAACAGGTTTTGATAAAGATGAACAAAGAAGACTTGCTAAGGTATTTTATGAATTAGATAAAAAAGGTGTGTACGTTATGCTTTCAAATCATAATACTAATTTAATAAAAGAATTATATAAGGATTATAATATTTATAAAGTAAAAGCAAGACGTAATATTAATTCTAATGCTTCTAAACGAGGACTTGTTGAAGAAATAATAATTACAAATTTTAAGAATGAAGAATCTTTTTAATAAAGTATTGTTCATTTTTTCTTTTTGTGCTAGAATATTTTACACCAAGGGGAGGATTTATGGAAAATACAGAAGATATGGAATTAAATGTTCAAGAAATAAAAGAACTTCTTGATAAATTATACGATTTAAAAAGTAAAAATACCAGAGAAATTAATTTTTATCGTGGTATTATTGTTTCAATAAATAACGATACTAATTTAAAGAAAGATGAATTAAATGATAAATTATCTAAATATAGAATTTTTAGAATAGTTAATTTTCTTTCATTTGTTTTAGCATTTTATACTAATAATGTTATAAATAAGTATATTAATTCAAGAATTTTAGATGATATAAGAAGAAATATTTTTGAATTAACAGAACTTATCATTTATTTTATTCCGGTTATTGCTATTTTTGATACTGAAACTAGAAACAGAGATTTAAAAGAAGAAATAAAGACTAAAAAAGATGAATTTAAATTATCTCGTGCTAAACTTCATGAATATAAAATTAAGTATCGTCATTTAATAATGGAAAATAGAACAATAGAAGAAATGATTTTATCATGTTATACTAGAATAAATGATCTTAAAGATAGAAAAATTTTCTAAAAATTTAGTGTAAAAAGTTTAAAAAAATAATTTACTTTAAATAAACTAAATGTTATAATTGTAATATGTTTTTTAGAAGGAGTATTTATGAATATTGATGTTTTAATTAGTGAAAAAGAATTAGATAAAAGAATTGGTGAAATTGCTAAACAAATTGAAAACGACTACAAGGGCGAGGAAGTTGTTTTTTGTTCTGTTTTAAAAGGAGCAATATTTTTTACAGTCGATTTGATGAAAAAGTATCAAGGAGACTGTGAAATTAACTTTGTTAGAGTTTCTAGCTATCAAGGAGAAAATTCAACCGGAGTAATTACTATGAAAATTCCTTTAAAAAGAGAAGATATTGAAAATAAAAATATAATTTTAGTAGAAGACATAGTGGATACTGGTAGAACTTTTAAATACTTAGTTGAATATGTAAAAGAAATGAATCCAAAGAGTGTTAAAACTTGTGTTTTATTAGATAAAAAAGCAAGACGAGTTATTGAATTTGAACCAGATTATACAGCATTTTCAATAGATGATTTATTTGTTGTTGGTTATGGTTTAGACTATGATGAGAAACTTCGTAATCTTTCTTATGTAGGATATGTAAAAAAATAAAATACATATTTTTTTTATTTGAAAAAAAACGTAAATTATCTGTCAAGTTTTGGAAATTAACTTGCATATTTTGACCCCACATATTATTCTAATAATAGAGGGAGAGTGAGATTGTGATATATCCATCAATCGATAAATTACTTAACATAGTATCTTCAAAATATGAACTTGTTCATATCGCTGTAAAAAGAAGTAAACAAATTAGTAGAACTAATTTTCTACAAATGCCAGTTAAGAAATATAAATCAGCCAAAAACATAGGAAGAGCCTTAGAAGAAGTTGCCGAAGGGTTGATTAAAATAAAATAATAACTTGACTATTCAAAAATAATTAGTTACAATATAGTTAGAGGGATAGTTAGGTGATTATATGAATAAAAAAGGACAAGCATTAGTAGAATATGTTTTAATTATAGCACTTATATCTGTTGTTATAATAGCAATTGTAAATGCTTTTGGTGGCTATTTAAAAGATGCTATGACAAAATCTTCATGTTCTTTAATAGGTGAAGAATATGAAAAAGGTGATAAGCCAGGGGAAGGACATTGTAAAAGTAAAAGTAATTGATTTTTAATTATCAATTACTTTTTGTATAAATACTTTTAGAAAAAAAATACATACTAATAGGGGTGATTATGTGAAAACAAAAGAAATCGATCTTAAATATGCTAAATTACATCTTATAAAAACCAAAGATTTTCGTTCTATCAACATAAAAGTTTTATTAAAAGATGAAATTAGAAAAGAAGATATAACAAAAAGAAATTTTTTAGCAGAATATTTAATTTTAACTACTAAAAAATATAAAACTAGACAAGAATTATCACTTAAAATTCAAGAGTTATATTCATTATTTTTAAGTGCTTATAATACAAGAATAGGTAATTATTTAATAACCAAGTTTAATTTATCTATGCTAGATCCTAAATATACTGAAAGTTGTATGTTAAATGATAGTATTGATTTATTAAGTGAAGTTATCTTTAATCCTAATCAAAAAAATGGTAAATTTGATTCTAATAGTTTTAATATTGTTAAAAGAGGTATTTTAAATGAAATTAAAACTTTAAAAGAAAATCCTAAGGATTATGCTAATATTAAAATGTTTGAAAACATGGATAAAGATGCTCCTTATTCTTATAATGGATATGGTTACTTAGAAGATTTAGAAAAAATAGATGAAAAAAACTTATATGAGTATTATAAAGACTTTATTAAAACAGCCTCTGTTGATATCTATGTAATTGGTAACTTTGATGAAAAAGAAATGATTAGAATAATTAAGGAAAAATTAAATTTTAAAACCTTAAAAAAAGAAAAAAAAGATATATACGTTAAAAATAATATTAATAAAGAAAAAACAATCATTGAAAAAGACAAATTTAAGCAATCAAAATTAGCAATTGGTTGTAAATTAAAAGATTTAACTGATTTTGAAAGAAAATATGTCATTAATATGTATAATATGATTTTAGGTGGGGGCTTTAATTCTAAGTTTATGCAAGAAATTAGAGAAAAAAATTCTCTTGCTTATTATATAAATTCTAGTATTTTAAAGGCTGATAACATTTTATTAATTCAATCAGGTATTAGTGCTAATAACTTTAAAAAAGTAATATCTAGCATTAAAAAAATCATGAAAGAGATGGAACGTGGTAATATTAAAGAGAGTGAACTCGAAAATTCTAAAACAGAATATTTAAGTTTATTAGATGAAATAAATGATAGTATTGATAGTATTTTAGAAAATAAAATAGCAACGTCTTTACTAAATTTAGATGAGTTTTCAGTTAGAAAAGAAAAAATGAAAGAAGTAACTATTAAAGATATAAGTAATTTGGCTAAAAAGGTTCATATAGATACAATTTATTTACTAGAAGATGGGGGAAACAATGAAGAAATTTAATTATAATAACTTAGATCAAAATGTTTATTCTTTTACTTTAAAAAATGGATTTCAAGTATATCTTGTTCCATATAAAAAGAAAAAAAATTATTATGCTGTTTTAGGAACTAAATATGGTTCTATGGATATTAGTTTTAAATTAAATGATAAAGATGTTACTTCTCCTTTTGGAACGGCTCATTTTTTAGAACATAAAATATTTGAACAAGAAGATGGGATAGATCCTTTTAAAATGTTTTCTAAAAGTGGAGTTAGTACTAATGCTTCAACTACATTTACTAATACTAGATATTATATCTGGGGTGTTAATGAATTAGAAAAAAATTTAAATTTCCTTTTAGATTTTGTTTATTCACCTTATTTTACAGATAGTAATGTAGAAAAAGAAAAAGGTATTATTAAAGAAGAAATACTAATGTATGAAGATGATACTTCATGGGCTCTTGATGATACTTTAAGAAAAAATATATTTCATGAATTACCAGTTAAAGAAAAAATTGCTGGAAGTGTTGCAACAATTAATGAAATTACAAAAGAAGATTTGTATGATGCCTATAATGCTTTTTATAATCCTAGTAATATGTATCTTGTAATAGGTGGAAACATCGATATTAAAAGCATTAAAGACTTAATTTTAAATCATGAAAAAATAAATAGTTTTAAAACTAATAAATTAGAAAGAAAAGTATACGAAGAACCAAATGATGTTAAAGAAGAATTTATAACTTTATATAAAAATATAAAGGTTCCTAAAATAGAGTTTGGAATTAAAATAAATAAAAAAGATTTCTCTTTTGATGATAATACTTTAAATATGTATTTAGGAGTAATTTTAACATCTCTTTTTGGCGGGACTTCTAATTTTAGACAAGAAGTAATGTCGAATAACTTAGCAACTAATTTCTTTGAAGAAAAAAGTAATTATCAAGATTTTTTACTTTTAACAATTACGGCTGAATCAGACAAAGCAGATATTTTAGTTGATAAAATTAAAAATACTTTTAAGAACATAAAAATTAAAAAAGAAGAACTTGAAAGAATTAAAAAAGTTTGGATTGCTAGTGAAATAAGAATGATTGATAATGTCGAAATAACAGTTGATAATATTTATAGTGATTTAATTCAATATAATAAAGTATATGAAAATAGAATAGAAGAAATTAAAAAGTTAAATATAAAAGATTTAAATAAAGTTATAAAAGAACTTGATGTATCTAATCAAAGTTTAGTAATGATTTTACCACTTGAAAGTGAAGAATTATTTTGACTTTAATTAAATCTTTTTTCTTGTTATTAAAAAAAAATAATGCTATACTTATATAGTAGAGAGGTTATATGAAAAAAAAATTATTAATTTTATTATTATGTTTGGGTTTTGTTAATGTTTATGCAGATAGTTATGTTACAGATATTTTAGTAGATGGAGTTAGTCTTCAAGGTTTTAGTAGTGATAAGTATGAGTATAATTTAGAAGTAGATAGTAAAAAAGATAAAATAACAGTCGTTTTTGTATATGATAAGGATAAATATAAAGTATCAGGTACTCCTTCAAATATTAATTTAAATCCAGGATTAAATAAAGCAACTTTAATAGTTAAAGATAATGATTTAAAAACTTTGGCAACTTATGTTGTTAATATTACAAGAGAAGATGATAGAAGTAATGAAAATTCTTTATCAAGTTTAATGATAGGTGATAAAAAAGTAGAGTTAACTGAGAAATTAGAATATGATGTATTAGTTAATAATGATTTAAAAAAAGTGGAATTAAAGGCAACTTTAAAAGATCTTAATAGTAAATTTGTTAGTGGTTATGGTGAAAGAACAGGTAACAACAGTATTACTTTAAGTGGAGAAAAAACAAGTGTTGAAGTTAAAGTTGAGGCTGAAAATGGAGAGGTTAAAACTTATAAAATTAATATTATAAAAGATGATTATAAAAGTAATGATAATTCTTTAAAATCTTTAAAAATAGATAAAATTCCTTTTAATTTTAAAAGTAATATTTATGAATATAATTTAGATGCTATTTATGATGTTGATGTTATTAAATTAGAAGCAGTTGCAAATGATTCAAAGGCAACTATTACCTATGATAAAGAAATAAATTTAAAAGTAGGAATTAATAATATTATAATTAAAGTAGAAGCAGAAGATAAAAGTGTTAAAGAATATAAATTAAATATAACAAGAAGTGAGTTAGTACCTCTTGTTAAAGATATAACAATTACTGGAATTGATTTTACTTTTGATAGTAATATTAAAACTTATAATATTAAAACAAATAATGATAAATTAAGTTTTAAAGTAACTTTAAATGATGAAAATAGTAAAGTTAATGAAATTGGTAATGATAATATAACTAATAATAGTAAAGTTATTTTAGAAGTTAGTAATGACTCACAGGTAGAAACTTATACTTTTATAATTGAAAAAGAAGAATTAGATATTGATGATAAGAAAAATGATGATAATAAAATTAATGAAGATGCATCTACTAATGTAATAAATTCTTTTTTAAAAAAACATGAAATGATAATTGCTTTAAGTACTTTTGGACTTGGAATTTTACTTTTGTTAGTTGCAGTTGTTAGTAAAACTAGAAAAGTAAAATAATCGTCAAGATTATTGTTTATAAATATAATATTTGTTATTCTTAAAATGGTGATAGAAGTGGCAAAGTTATATTTTTTTTATGGGGCGATGAATTCAGGTAAAACAACCAGAATACTTCAATGTAATTATAATTATGAAGAACAAGGTATGCGAGCAATTATTATGAAACCAAAAACAGATACTAAGGGAATGGATAAAATAGTGTCAAGAATAGGAGCAACAAAAAAGGTTGATTATTTAATTGACAAAAATGAAAATGTTTTTGATTTAATAATTAATGAGTATGGTCATGTTGATTTAATTTTAGTAGATGAAGCCCAATTTTTAACAACAAGACAAGTTAATCAATTAATGGATATAGTAATTGATTTAGATATACCAGTTATGTGTTATGGTTTAAGAACGGATTTTAAAGGTAATGATTTTCCAGGATCTAGAAGACTTTTGGCAATTAGTCATGAATTAACAGAAATAAAAACTATTTGTGAGTGCGGTAAAAAGGCTATGTTTAATGTAAGGCTTGTTAATGGTAAGGTAGCAACCGAGGGAGAAAGTGTTGCAATTGACGGAGAAGGAGAAGTTCATTATACAGTTGCATGTAGTAAATGTTTTAGAATGAAAACCAAACGCAAATTTGATCATCCAACAACAACATATGAATAATTAGTAGAAATATTTTTCTACTTTTTTTAATGTCAAAAAACAATTATTATTTTAAATAACCTTGATTATGTAGCCAAAATAATTTATAATAAAATTGTATTAATAATAGAGGAGTGATTACTTTAACTAGATAATTTTAAAAAATATAATTGCTATACGAAAATGATTATTAATCAAAAAAAATATTTTGAAAGGGGAGATAAAAGAAAATAATTTAAAAAAACTTAAAATATAAAAGGAGGAGTATGAAAAAAAGTGTTATATTAATAATTTTTATATTAGGTTTAATAATTCTAGCAGGTGGGCTTTTTCTTGGAAGTAGAAAAGTAGAATATACTGTTACTTTTGTATCGAATGGTGGTACTCAAATTAAAGAACAAAAAGTTAAAGAAGGAGAGTACGTGACTAAACCAAACGATCCAATTAAGGATGGTTATGAATTTACAGGTTGGTATTTAGATAATTCTAAATTTGATTTTACAACAAAAATTACAGAAGATATTACTTTAAGTGCTAAATGGAATAAAATTGTAGTTAATGAAAATGAAGTAACAGTTAAATTTGATACTGATGGTGGTAGTTTAGTGTCATCTCTTAAAATAGAAAAGGGAGGAAAAATTGAAAAACCAGAAGATCCAAAAAAAGATGGATACAAGTTTATTGGTTGGTATTTAGATGATGAAGAATACAATTTTGAAAATGAAGTAGATAAAAATATAGTTTTAACTGCTAAATGGGAAAAAGAATTAACAAAATATGTTATTACTTTTGATACTGATGGTGGTTCATCTATAACTAAGAAAATGGTTGAAGAAGGAAAAACTGTTACAAGACCTAATAATCCTACTAAAAAAGGATATAGTTTTAAAGAGTGGCAATTAGAGGGAAAAACTTATGATTTTAAAACTAAGGTAACAGATGATATTACTTTAAAAGCAGTTTGGGAAAAACTAGTAATTTATACAGTTACATTTGATAGTGATGGGGGAACAAAGGTAAATAACTTAGAAGTAGAAAAAAATAATGTAGTAACTAAACCTACTGATCCAACTAAGAGTGGTTACAAGTTCAATGGGTGGTATTTAGGAAATAGTGAGTATGATTTTAATACTAAGGTAACAGGTGATATTACTTTAAAAGCAAAATGGGAAAAATATTATGTTGTATCATTTGATTTAAATGGCGGAACAGGTAATGGTAATAATGTAAATGTAGTAGCAGGAAGTAAGTTAGAAAAACCAAGTGATCCAGTTAGAACTGGTTATACATTTGCTGGTTGGACTTTAAATGGAAGTACATATGACTTCAATAAAGTGGTAAATTCTAACATTAAATTAACTGCTAATTGGAAAATTAATAATTATACAGTTAAATTTGATACTGATGGTGGAAGTAGTATAAGTAGTCAAACAGTTAAATATAAAGACAAAGCAACAAGGCCAAACGATCCAGTTAAAATAGGATACGAATTTACTGGTTGGACCTTAAATGGAAAAACCTATGACTTTAATACTGAAATAACAGGAGATATTACTTTAAAAGCAAACTTTAAAAAAGACGAATATACAATAGTAGCAACAAGAGTAGATAAATTTAGTGTAGATTATAGATTAATTGTTTATAAAAATGGAATTCAAATACCATTTACTGAAATTAGAAATGATAAAGGTTCTAAATTATGCACTTATACAAATTCAGCAGTTAATATAGGTGATATTAAAGATGCTACTTCTTTAAAAGTTATTATCGACGGTAATTCCTATGATGCACCTTTAACTATTAAACAGTAATTAAAGAGAGTTAACATGAAAAAGAAAATAATATTTTGTGCTATTGTTCTAGCCTTGATAGGAGCAATTTCTTTAAAAGTTTTGTCAAACAAGGCTAGCAATGATTATACAATAAAATTAATACCAATTGATGAAAAATCACCTGATAGAAAACTATTATTATATGAAAACGGAAAACAAATTGAATTTAAAGAAATAAGATATTTAAATAATAATATCTTATGTAAAGGTAGTAATCCAACTATTTATTATGGTGATTTAAAGGATAAAAAACAAGTTATTGTTGTATTAAAAAATGATAAAAAAATAAAAATAAATGTAGTAAAGGAGTAGAAATGAAGAAAAAATTAATGGGAATAATAATACTTATATTATTATCAATAACTATTAATGTTAGTGCTACTACAATATATGTAAAAGATATTCCAACAGGATCTTATGTTATAGGAAATCATCTATTTACAAGAGAACCATATAACGGTGTATCATTCTCAGGTGATTATGATGGTACTTTAAAAACTAAATACTTAATGTTAGGTTCTACTTCAATTGATAGCATAAATCCTGACGATATGATAATTTACTATAAAAATCCAGATGGAATTTTATTAAATGCGGTAACTGATAAAAAAATATCAAATGCCCCAGACAGTTTTGATATAAAATACATTAATGCTGAACCAATAACAATTCAGGGTATAATAAAAAAATCAATTACAACAAATACAACAAGTACGTGTAATAATTTAACAGTAGAAGAAAATGGAACAACTTATTTATCAGGAACAAAGGATTGTATAAATTTTAATTATGTTTGGTATTCAGGTAAACTTTGGCGAATAACAGCCATAAATCCAGACGGATCTTTAAAAATGATAACAGACGATAATATTACAACTATTTCATATGGAGAAGATGTAAATTTTTATGATATATCTAAAAAAGATGATACATCTTATACAGGTTCATATATTTATCAATGGTTAAATGAAGACTTCTTAGATACTTTATATAATCACGAAAATATAATAGTAGAGAACAGTACTTGGAATATAACAAATTCTAATGCAGGTAGCGTGGATGAAATAGGTAAGAAATTACCAGAAACAACTTTAATAAATAATTCTACTATTGGTAAAAATACACCAGTAGGACTATTAAACAGTTATGAATATTATTTAAGTTATAAAAATAACGGTTCCACAAGTGATTACACACAAGGCTATTTAAATATAGGATATTTTGGGTGGTTATTAAATCCGTATAGCTCTTCTGATGTTTGGTGCGTTAATCTCTACGGTGATGGTAACTACTTTAATCCTTCCTATACTAGTGCTGTTCGCCCGGTGGTTGTTCTAAAATCTAATATCCAACTTTCAGGTGGATCTGGGACCAAAGATGATCCATATACAATATCAGGAGATAAGGAGCAACCAACTATAAATACAACTTTATTAAATACCAGAACAGTAGGTGAGTATGTAGTATTTGATGAAGATGGTAGTACTTCAACCAAGGAAATTTATAGAATAGTTAGTATTGAAGATGGAAAAACTAAATTAAATAAAAACGATTATATAAAAAGTGAAACAACAACTTTAACTAAGCAATTTAGTGCAAGTACAACTTATGGAAGTGGAACGAGTGATGATTACTGGGATTATTATTTAAATAATATTTGGTATAATAGTTTAGCATCAATTGATATGTTAGATAAGGGAACATATTATATAAAGCAAGTATCTACGGGAACAAGTTATAAAAATTCTTTATGTAATACAAATGATACCACAGAAACAACAAAAAGTTGTACAAAAACGACAAGTATTTGGAATTCTGGATACGTAGGACTTCCAAGATATGGAGAAATGTTTGCCAGCCAACAAGGGAACGGTCATAATAGTTCAAGCGATATGTCCTTAATAACACCTTATAACTCTTCTAATGTTTGGTACGTTTACCACCTCGGTTCTGGTTACGGCCACGATCCTTCCAACACTTCTGTTGTTCGCCCGATGGTATTTCTAAAATCAAATGTTGTCATAACAGGTGGAGATGGAACTAAAACTAATCCGTTTACGATTGCTTTAAAATGAATTTAGTTATTGCTTTCCTCATTAATTTATGGTAATATATAGAAAAGCCAATGAGAAAGAGGAGTATATTATTTAGTTATTTAAGAGAGTTAGTGGAAGGTGTAAACTAATATAACTGGTAGTAGAAGGTAGCTTTTTAGGTATGTAACTGAGTTTAGTAAGTTATGTTGTTAATCGCATTAAGATTTTGAGTATAAATTAAGGTGGTACCACGAACTTCGTCCTTTGGGATGAAGTTTTTTTGTTTAGGAGGTAATATGCAAATTAATGGTAGTTTTGAAGAATTTTCTAATTATATAAAATCTAATTATGATATTAATGATAAGTTAATTGAAATTAAATATGAGCATAGTAAACGGGTGGCTAATTTAATGATTTTAATTGCATCTAAAATGAATCTTAGTAAAAGAGAAATGTTACTTGCTTATTTTATTGGTTTGTTTCATGATTTAGGTAGATTTGAACAAGCAGTTAGAGAGCATAAGTTTGATAATTCTAATTTTGATCATGCAGCATATAGTAATAAAATTTTATTTAAAGATGATTTTATTAGTAATTTTGATATACCTCATGAATTATATGATGTTATAAAAACAGCAGTTTATTTTCATAACAAAAAAGACATTCCAAATGATTTGGAAGGATCATATGAATTATATACTAAGTTAATAAGAGATGCTGATAAAATAGATATTATTCGGGTTATGACTGAAAATTTTAAACAAAGTTTTACAAGTGTTCCTAAAAATGAAATAATGGATGCTTATTTAAATAATCAAACAATTGATACTAAATTAATTGAAAATTTAAGTGAAAGAGTAGTATTAAATTTAAGTTTTATGAAAGATTTATATTTTTTAGAATCAAAAGAAGTACTTAGTAAAACAGGTAATAAAGAAAAATACTTGGAAAGTGTCTTAGTAGATACTAAATTAGAGGAAATGTTTTTATTTTTAGTTAGTCAAATTGATAGAAAGGAAAAGAAATATGTTAAGTAGTAAATATGATAATAAAAGTGTAGAAGAAGGAAAGTATAATAATTGGAAAGAATCGGGTTATTTTAATAGTGGAAATTTAGATAAAAAACCTTTTTGTATAGTTATTCCACCTCCAAATGTAACGGGGAAACTTCATTTAGGTCATGCGTATGATACTAGTATTCAAGATGTTATTATTCGTTATAAAAAGTTAAGAGGGTATGATTGTTTATGGTTACCAGGGATGGATCATGCTGCAATTGCAACTGAGGCAAAAGTTACTCAAAGGTTAAAGGAAAAAGGTATTGATAAATATGAGTATGGAAGAGAAAACTTTTTAAATGCTTGTTGGGATTGGACTCATGAATATAGTTCTAATATAAGAAATCAATGGGCAAAACTTGGTTTATGCCTTGATTATAGAAAAGAGAGATTTACTCTTGATGAGGGATTGAATAAAGCAGTTACTAAGGTATTTGTTGATTACTATAAGCAAGGATTAATATATCAAGGAGAAAAAATTATTAACTGGGATCCATTTGCTAAAACTGCTCTTTCTAATGAAGAAGTAATTTATAAAGAAGTTAAAGGAGCATTTTATCATTTAAAATATATAATTGAAGGAACCAATGATTATTTAGATGTTGCAACTACACGACCTGAAACTTTATTTGGTGATGTGGCAGTTGCTGTTAATCCTGATGATTCTCGTTATAAAGATTTAATTGGAAAGAACGTTATTTTACCAATTGTAAATAAATTAATTCCAATTATTGGTGATGATCATGCTGATCCAAACTTTGGAACAGGTTGTGTTAAAATAACACCTGCTCATGATCCTAACGATTTTGAAGTGGGTAATCGTCATAATTTAGAGAGAATAGTAGTAATGAATAAAGATGCAACAATGAACGAAGCAGCAGTTGGTTACACTGGTCTTACAAGAGAAGAGTGTAGAGAAAAATTACTTCATGATTTAAAAGAAAAAGGCTTATTACTTAGAGTTGAAGAAATGACTCACAGTGTTGGTCACTCAGAAAGAACTGGTGTTATGGTTGAACCTTATTTATCTAAACAATGGTTTGTTAAAATGGGAAGCCTTGCTAAAAATGTTTTAGAAAATCAAAAAAATAAAGATACTAAGGTAAATTTTGTTCCACCTCGTTTTGAAAAAATCTTAAATCATTGGATGGAAATATCTTATGATTGGTGTATATCTCGTCAACTTTGGTGGGGACATAGAATTCCTGCTTGGTACAAAGATGGAGAGGTTTATGTAGGTGAGACTAAACCAGATGGCAAAGGTTGGGTTCAAGATGAAGATGTTTTAGATACTTGGTTTTCAAGTGCCCTATGGCCTTTCTCAACTCTTGGTTGGCCAAATAAAACTGATGACTTTAAACGTTTCTTTCCAACTGATTGTTTAGTAACTGCATATGATATCATTTTCTTCTGGGTTGCTAGAATGATATTTCAATCAGAACACATTAATTCAGTTCGTCCTTTTAAAGAATGTATAATTCATGGACTTATTCGTGATAAAGAGGGAAGAAAAATGAGTAAATCCTTAGGAAATGGAATCGATCCTATGGATTTAATCGATGAATACGGAGCTGACGCTTTAAGATATTACTTAGTAACAGATGTATCTCTTGGAACAGATTTACGTTTTGATACCCTAAAAGTAAAATCAACTTGGAATTTTATCAATAAAATCTGGAATGCTTCTCGTTTTACTTTAATGAATATAGATTCTTTACAAAAAATAGATTTTTCTTCTTTAACTGATGTTGATAAATGGATTTTAACTAAATATGAAAATCTTGTAAAAAGTATTACTAAACATATGGATAAATATGAATTTAATCTAGTAGGATCAGAACTAAATGATTTTATTTGGGAAGACTTTTGTAGTACTTATATCGAATATAGTAAATTTTATTTAGATAACATTAGTACTAAATCAACTCTTTTATATGTTTTAACCGGAATACTTAAAATGTTACATCCATTTATGCCATTTGTAACAGATGAATTTTATAATATGTTACCAGTTAAAGATAGTTTAAATATCATGATAAGTAAATATCCTGAATATAATAAAAAATATATCTTTAAATCTAGTTATTTAAAAATAGAACAAATAATTAGTTTTGTTAAAGTATTTAGAAATATTAAACAAGAAAATAATATAGGACATGACTTCAAGGTTAAATTCGACTCCCTTGATCCTTTAATAATTAAAATTTTAAAACTTGATGATAATATTACTGATCAAGAACTTGATATTACTAAATACAAAGTTACTAATAACTATTACACCCTTGATTTGTATTATGAAAAAGTTATTAGTGAAGAAGATAAATTATTAAAACAAAAACAAATAGAATCTCTAAAAAATAGTATAGCAAGAAGAGAAAAATTATTAAGTAATGAAGGATATCTTAACAAGGCTCCCAAAGAATTAGTTTTAAGTGAAAAAGAAAAATTAGAACAAGAGAAGACTTTGCTTTTAAAATTAGAAGCATAGTTCTTCTTTTTTTAGCATATAATGAACTATGAAAAAAATAATAATTATAATAACTTTAATATCCTTAATTTCTCTAAGTTTAGTAGTAAATTCTAAAATAATTTTAAAGAAAAACTATCTTAATTTTTTAAACTTAATTACTTTTAAATTTAATAAACAAAATATATTAGATTATAAAATAGATTTTGTTTCTTTATATATTAAATCTTTATCAAAGAATAATTATTTTATTAGAAAAGAAATACCAGTTAATAGTGTTACAAATGTTGACAATATTGCTTATTTAGATGAACCAACTGTTTATATCTATCAAACCCATGCTAATGAAGAATATAGTTTTTTTAAAAATGATTTATATAACATAGTTCCAACTGTAAAAACTGCAAGTTATGTTTTAAGTGATGAATTAAGTAAATTAGGAATAAAATCCTTAGTTGAAAAAGAAAATACTATTAGCATTTTAAATGAAAGAGGACTTAATTATAGTTCTAGTTACAAAATAAGTCGGGAATTACTAGAAAAAAGACATGAAGAAAATAAAAGTTTAAAATATTTTTTAGATATTCATCGTGATAGTGTTAAAAGAAATGTAACAACAACAACTATTAATGATGTTACTTATGCTAGAATTATGTTTTTACTTGGTCTTGAAAATGATAATTATTTAGAAAATAAAAAGATATTAGAAAAATTAAATAATTATTTAGAAGTAAATTATCCAGGTTTATCCCGAGGAATCTATGAGAAAAAAGGCAAAGGAGTAAACGGGGTATATAATCAAGATTATTCTAAAAATGTTATTTTAATAGAAGTTGGAGGAGTAGATAATACAATTTTAGAAGTTAGTAATTCTATTAAAATAATTGCTAGTATGATTTATAATTTAGACCAAGAATACGACAAAAGTTGAAATATAATTATTATATAATCTAGTTGGTGAGATATGAAAATATTTAAATTATTAGTTATTATTTTAGTAATTGCTTTTTTAGGCCTTTATTTTGCTTATTCAAATGGTTATTATGAACGTAGTTTAAATAATAAGGTATTATTAACTAATGAAAAAATCGAACAATTTGAACGAGATTTACAAGACATGAAAGATATTAGTATTAATGATTACATTAAAGAAGAGAAAAGTTATGCTACTAAAACTAGTGATATGTCTTTAAAAGTATCAGTCAAGGTTGAAAAAATTTTAACTGGGGGTATAAAATATATTTTTAAAAAAATTGGTTCTTTGGTTGAATAGTAACATTTTAAAAAGTTTATCATAAAATAGTTTATCTAATTATGCAATTATTACTTTCCAAAATAAAATATTATGGAGGTGATAAAAATGAGTAAAAATGGTAAATTATTATTTAGAAATTATGATCCTTATGTAACTAGTCCATATGGTTATAGAACTCATCCTATTACTAAGATTTATACTAAACATGATGGAGTAGATTATGGAACATATGATAAAAAATTACCAACTTATGCAATAGAAGATGGTAGGGTTGTTAGAACAGGTTATACTAATATAAATGGTAATTTTGTCTATGTAACTTATCCAAGATTAAATAAAAATGCTATATATCAACATTTAGATAGTATAAGTGTTAAAAATGGTCAAAAAGTTGATAGTAATACTATAATTGGTTATACTGGAAAAACCGGATCAGCAACGGGAATACATTTACATTTTGGTTTCTTTCCTACAAGTGATCAAAATAAAGATTGGTATTCTAAAAACTGGATTAACTTTGAAGAATATGATTATCCCGAATTAATAAAACAAGTTGGTACTCCTGTATCAAGAGATACAAATAACAAACAAATCGAAGTTAAAGTAAATGAATTAAGAGCTAGAAATGCTCCAAACGGTGAAATACTAGGTTATATTAATTTAGGTATTTATAATATAATAGATAGTGAAACTAATTATGGTTATACTTGGTACAAAACTCATGAAAATTATTGGATAGCCTACAACAAAGATTGGGAAGTTTTATACGAAAAAGAAGTAAAAGAAAATATGAGTGATGATAAAGATAATAATCAAGATATAGATGAACCTAAAAAAGACCTAGAAAACGAAGAAGAAACTAAGAAAAATGATGATTGTAAAAAGAAAATATGGTACAGGGTAATAGATTTCTTATTAGATGTATTTAAAAAAGTTTTAAGTCTTTTCAAAATTAATTAAATTTTAACTATCAATATTAATTTATTGATAGTTTTTTAAATTATTAAAAAAAAGGTAATTTTTGATTTTACCAAGCCTTAAAGATATAAAAAATATCTAAATTTATTAAATTACCCTAAAAAGTAGTATAAATTGCCAGAAAAATAAGGTCAAATTAAAAAATCACCTATTTGCAAATAAATTTGATACCTGTTAAGATGTTTTTGCTTGCAAGCATTAGACAGGAGGATTATGAATAAAAATAAAAAAAGAATTTTACAAGTAAGATATGATAAGTTATTTCATGATTTATTTAATGAAAATGATATGAATTTATTAGAATGGGCTTCATCACAAATACTTGAATGTGATGTAAAAGAGATTAAAGGTAATGTTAGTGTTTTAAATATTAGACTACCAAGAATTAATGAAAATGAAAGAGTAAAATATGTTGATTTAGTAGTTATTTATAAAAATCAAAAAATAATAATTGAACTTAATAATAATTATCGTGGTTTTTATCTAAGAAATGTTTTATATGCTTTGAATAATTTATCTAATTATTATAATTTAGATAAATATAATTACTATGATAAAGAGAATTTTTATAAAGTAATACTAGTTAATCTTAATTGGTATAAAAGTAAAAATTTTAGCAAAAAAATTCCCTTAAAAAAAATAACTACATATGATTATCCAATGGATGATATTTTAAAAAAGCATTACAATGTTGATTATTTTATCAAAATAATAAATATTAATCTTGATTATTATGAAAAATTAGGTTATGATAATCTTGACAATTATGATAAATTATATAAATTGCTAACTGTTGATACAGAAGATAAATTGAAAAATTTTTCTAAATATGAAGAGTTAAATTATTATAGTAAAAAGTTATATAATTTATCTAATGATGATAAATATTTGGAGGAAATCATGACTGAGGAAATGGAAAGAAATCTAAGAGCACAGGAAAATTATTTAGCCGGATTGACTGATGGGGAACTTAAAGGAAAAATAGAAAATCAAACTCTTGTAGTTAAAAATTTATTAAATAAAAATATGAGTGATTTAGAAATAATGGAAATTATTAATCTTAATCAAAAAGAATTAAAAAACATCAAGAAAGAATTAAATAATTAATGTTTTTATAACAAAATAAATATTTGGTGTTATCATGACTGAGGAAATGGATGAAAATCTTAGAGCACTAGAAAATTATTTAGCAGGTTTATTTGACGGGGAACTTAAAGTCGAACGTAAAAGAAAAAAAGAAAATCAAACTCTCATAGTTAAAAATTTATTAAAATACTCTGTTCCGGATGATATTATTGTGAATTCAACTAATATATCGTATAAAGAATTAGAAAACATCAAGAAAAAATTAAAATAGTTTATAAACTAAAAATTTGTATGTATTTAAAAATGTAACTTTAAATTAGATAATAAGTTGCATTTTTTATGCTTATGCAGATTTCATATAATCTTATAATAAAATAACAAAGTAAGAAAACGTTTTATTTGTTTTATTTTTACAAAAAAGTATTAATTTTTTTTCTATTTTATGCTATTATATAGATGTTTGGGAGGAAATATGAAAACAAGATCAGAATTAAGAGATATTATAGTTAAAGTCTTATATCAAGTTTATATTTTAAATAATACTAAGGTTAAATATGATGTTGATACTTTAATTCATGAGCAACTAGAAATTGAAAATGAATTTGTTACTAGTTCTATTCATGGAGTTATTGATAATCAAGAAAAGATTACAAAACTTGCAAATACTTATTTAAAGGATTGGACAATTGATAGACTTAGTAAAGTTGATAAAGCCATTTTATCTCTTGGAATATATGAACTTATATATACATCTACTCCTTCAATTGTTTGTATAAATGAAACAATTGAACTTGCTAAAAAGTATAGTGATTTAGAGGTTGTCAAAATGATAAATGCTACTATGGATGCAATTTATCATAATGAGGATTTAAATGGAAAACAATAAATACATAACTGTTAGTCAGTTAAATAAGTATTTAAAATATAAAATAGATAACGATCCAAATCTCGATATAGTTTTTTTAAAAGGAGAAATTTCTAATTTTAAAAATCATACCAGAGGACATTTTTACTTTACTTTAAAAGATGATACTTCAAGAATAAATGCTATTATGTTTCAAGGAAATACTAGTAAAATTCCGTTTTTACCAGTAGATGGGATGAAAGTTTTAGTAACTGGTAGAGTAAGTGTCTATGAGGCAAGTGGAACATATCAATTATATGTTGAATCCATGTTAGAAGATGGAGTAGGTTCTTTGTATCTTGCTTTCAATCAATTAAAAGAAAAACTAGAAAAAGAAGGATTATTTAGAGTAGAACATAAAAAAACTATTCCCAAAATTCCTAAAAAAATTGGAATTATAACTGCTCCAACTGGGGCGGCGATTAAAGATATTTTATCAACTATTAAAAGAAGATTTCCATTAGTTGAAACAATTCTTTTCCCAGCTCTTGTACAAGGTGAATATGCCAAAGATGATATTGCTAAAAAAATTAAAATAGCAAATACCTATAATTTAGATGTTTTAATAGTAGGACGTGGGGGAGGATCAATTGAAGATTTGTGGCCTTTTAATGAAGAAATAGTAGCCCGTGCTATTTATGAATCAAATATTCCTATAATATCTGCTGTTGGTCATGAAATAGATTTTACAATTGCAGACTTTGTGGCTGATAAAAGAGCCCCAACTCCAACCGGTGCTGCTGAAATGGCTGTTCCTGATAAAAATGACTTAAAAACTTATTTAGAACAAGTTAATATTAGACTAAATAAAGTTATAACTAATAAATTAAATATTAATAAACAAAAATTAAATAGTTTATTAGCAAGTCAAATATTTAAAAATCCCTATCGCATGTACGAAGTAAAAGAGCAAGCATTTGATATTTTATATGAGAAAATATTAAAAGAAATGAATATTATTTTAAATAAACAAAAAGAAAATTTAAATCTATTAAAATCTAGTTTTATTTTTAAAAATCCAAATATCTTGGTAATAGATAAAGTTTATTCTTATAACGATCTTATTAAAAAACTTAAATATAATTTAGATAAAGTTTTAACTAATAAAACAAATGATTATGTAAAATTATTAAATAAGATTGAAATATTAAATCCAATTACAACTATAAAAAGGGGATATTCAATAGTTAAAGTTAATAATAAAGTGGTAACTAGTGTCAAAGATGTAAAAAAAGGAGATATAATAACTAACCAATTAAATGATGGTAATATACAAAGTGAGGTTATTTAAATGAAAATAAAATTTGAAAACAAAAAAGAAAAAAATTATTTAAGAAAAATATATGATGAAGAATATGTTTTAGATATGTTTGATATTTTAAAAAAAATAAGTAAAAAACATAATATTGAAAATCCTATTATAAATGTTATTGATTATGGTTATGATTATAAAGTTATTACTTTTTCAATTAAAGATAAAAATAAAACTAATAACTTGTTTTTAGTAAGTTTCAATGTTGATTTAAAGAAAGTATTTATTAGATATCCAAACAAGTGTAATTATGATTATTATAATACTACTTTTGGTAATGAAATTGTTCTTGATAAAGAAGGTTATATAAGTGCTGATAACAGTAAAAGAGTAGAAAAAATTCATTTTTCTAACCTTGAAATGATAAAAACAAATAGTCAAGTTTTAAATAGATATACTTATAATTATTATATAAATGACTGTAAATATGTAATAAAATTAAGTTTACCTAAAAATGTTATCTTTAATGAACCATATTTTTTAAATGCACTGCTTTTAAATGAAAAAAATACAAAAGATATAATAGATTTATATAATATTATTAAATTATTTTTAAGAACTGAGGAGTTTTCTATTAATATTGAAAATCAAGATACTAAGGAACTACTTACAGTTAAAGATGGAGTAATTTTAGAAATTATTAAAAATATTCAAAAAGAAAACTTAGATTATACAATTAATTATCAAAAAAATGGGGATAAAGAAAAACTTGAAATTATTAACAAAGTTTTAGAACCTGAAAAAAATGTAGATATGCAAAAAATTAAAAGAAAAATAAGGTAATTAGAATAAATAATATAAATATTATTAAAAAAGTGAGGTAAATATGAATAATGTAAAATTTGAAAATAGTAAAGATAAAGCCTATTTAAAAAGAGTATATAAAGAAACATATCTTAATAATTTAATGAGTATTTTAGCAACTTTGGCTGATAAGTATCAAATAACAAAACCAGTTATTACTGGTATTAAATTAGGTTATGATTATGAAAACATAGATATTTATTTACAAAGCAAAGATTATGAAGTTAAAAAGTATGTTGTTACAATAAATGTTCGTGAACAAAAAATGATTGTTAGAAGAATTAATAGAAAAACTTATGAATGTTTTGATATTGCCGAAGATAAATGCTTTTTAACTAGAAAAGGTTACGAAAATAAAGAGCAAAAAGTAAGAATTGAAAAAGTATATCCTAATAATCCTGATGGTTTCCAAGTACTTGCTAATAATAATTTAGTAAGTCGTAAATATATTTATAATTACTCTACAATAAACGATAAATTTGTAATAATTTTAATTTTACCAGAAGCATTAGCCTTTAATGAAGATATGTTCTTATCATCTTTATGTATGAATCAAGAAAAAGTAGAAGAACCAGTTGATTTATATACAATTTTAAGAGGTTTATTTAGAACTAGTAATTTACAAATTACAGTTAGAAATAAAAGAACTGGGGAAATGATAACAGTTAGAAATGCTAAATTAATAAATTATATAGAAAATAAAACTGAGGGTGAGTTAGAATATACAATT
Source organism: uncultured Bacilli bacterium (assembly GCA_934119955.1). Classification (GTDB taxonomy): domain Bacteria; phylum Bacillota_I; class Bacilli_A; order RF39; family UBA660; genus RUG591. Next base: position 57,403 of record CAKOSZ010000004.1, read on the forward strand.
AATTATCAAAATGGTAATTGTTCAATAACTCATAAAGTTTTAGAACCAACTACAAATCGTGATATAAAAGAAATAATGGGAAAAATTAATAGGTGAGTTATGGAAAAAAAAGAAAAAGAACTTTCTTTTGAAGAAAGTATAAAAAAATTAGAAACTATTGTAAGAGAACTTGAATCAGGAGATGTTTTATTAGATGATGCTATTAATAAATTTAATGAAGCAGTTTCACTTGCTAAACTTTGTGATAATAAATTAAAAACAGCAACAGAGTCTGTTAATAAAATCTTAAATGAGGATGGATCTTTAAAAGAATTTAAAATTGAGGAATGAAATGTCTAAGAAAAAGCACAAGAAGAAAAATAATAAAAAGGTCTTAAACGGAATAGATTTAATAAATCAATCTAGTACTATAAATAATAATGAAAGTAATGAAAATGCTGATAATCAAAATGTTATAGTTGATAATTATAATGAAGAAATAAATAATAATATAAATAGTAAAGATAATAATACTAACAGTAACATAGATGATATTAAGAATCAAGATAATAAGCAAAATGATAATATAAATAACATTCCTGATAATTCTAATTTAGATATAAAGCCAAATGAATTAAAAAGTGAATTTGAAAAACAAGAAGATGAAATAAAAAAAGATAAAAATATAACTGAAAATTCTAATTTAGTTAATGAAAAAAATAGTGATTTAAAAAAAGAAAAAGTTAATTTAAATGTAAATGAAAAAATTCAAAGTTTTATTAGTATTCTTTTTACTATTATAATATTTCTTGCTTTAATACTATTAATAATCACTTTATATAAGAATAATTTTAGTAATAATAACAACTCTTGTGATAAAGAAAAAGTATGTCAAGAGTATATTAAAAAAGATTATAATATAAATACCGAGGAAGTTATTAAATTTATCAAATTAAATCGAGGAATATTTTATACAATGCAAGAGTTTGATAACAAAACGGATTTAAATACTTTTATTACTTATTATATTTGGAGTAGGGAAGGAGAGTATTTTGAGTGTAATGATGATTCTAATTGTTTAGTTACAAAAAAAGAAATAGATGAAACTGAATTATTAAAAGCAATTAAAACTTATTTAAATAAAGATTTAAAAACTTTATCATTTAACACTGATTTTAAGGATACTGATAATATTAGATTATATAAAAATAATGAAAAAATAGTTTTAACTTTTAAAGAATTTATTTATGAATCTTTAAGACATGAAATTATTAATACGATTGTTGATGAAAACAATATAAAAGTTTATTTAGCCTTATTAAAAAATGATAATGGTAATTATGATTATGTAGGTTACAAGGAAATTAATTTAAAATATCTTAATAATAATTATATTATAGAAAGTATTAAAACTAATTATGCTAACTAAAACAGCCGATTTAATTCTTGTTTTAAGAAAAGAAAAAGGTTTAACTCAACAAGAATTAGGCGATATACTAGGTGTTAGTAGTAAAAGTATTAGTAAATATGAAAGAGGAATATGCCTACCGAGTGATGAAGTATTACTTAAAATGACATCTTTCTTTAATATAAGTTTGGAAGAATTATTAAATGGCAAAAGAAATAAATCAAATAAAAATTTCAAAATGTTTATTTTCTTTGTTATATTAATTACTATTTTTACTTTTTTTCTTACTAAACTAAATAATCGACAAGTACTTTTTAAATTAAATAGTAATGATTTAAACGTTGAAGTAAAAGGAGATATTTATTTAAATAAAAATAGTATTATGTTAAATATATTAAATATTAATTACTCTGGTGATGATATTAAATATGATAAATTAGAAAGTTTTTTATATATTAATAACCAATTTATTAAAAAAGATTTATCTAACTCTTTAAGTCTTAAAACATATTTAAATAATTATCAAGTTTATTATCAAACCAATAATTTTTATTTTTTAACAAATAATAATAAAATTAAATTAGTATTAAATTATTATATAAATAATGAACTTTTTACCAAAGATTTCGTATTTTATTTAAAGTAAACCAAATTCTACTTAAAAATGGTTTACTTTTTTCATATCTTTTTATATAGTGAATTTGAGGTGAAATTATGAAGAAAAATTATTTTTTAGTAGGACTGGGAGTTTTAATTTATCTTATTCTAGTATTTGTTAATAAAGGAGATACTTTATCATTTAGTAAATTCTTAGGAATATTTTCTTTACTGGGAACTAAGGTATATGATTTTTTAATTAGTTTTAGTTTTAGGGAATTAGAATATGTTTATTATCTTGCCATTTTATGCTTTATAATTTTATTAAAAGACTTTTTAGGTAATAAAGATAGAAAGAATAGTATTTATTTATATTTAATTATTTATTTAGCAGTGCTTTTAGGATTTGTATTTTCTAGTCGTAGTAACTTAATAACTAAAAGTAGAATACTTATGTATCAAACTAATTTAATTCCTTTTAAAAGTATAATTGAAAACTTTAATAGTATTTTAGGAGTATCTTTTGGTCTTTATAACATAATTGGTAATTTTTTAATGTTAACACCTCTTGTTATTTTGCTTCCTCTTATAGTTAAACTTGATAAAAAGAAAATGTTTTTAACTCTTTTAGTAGTTAGTTTAACAATTGAAGTAATGCAATTAATATTAAATATAGGAGCATTTGATATAGATGATATTATTTTAAATGTAGGAGGGGCTTATTTATTATATTTAATTCTTTTAAAAACTAAGTTTAATTGTAAAATCGAATATATTTTCTTAAATTACAAGGTTAAAAAGATTAAAATTACTAAAATAATAATTAATATTTTATTGTTTATTTATCTTACTTTATCTGTTTTATTTATAACTATTTTTATTAATAATTTAATAAATGAAGTTAAAATAAATAAAATAGATCTTAGTAATTTAGTATGTGTTGATAATAAAAGTACTTATATTTTAGATAGAGATAATTATCATTTCTATACTAAGTGTAAATATGATGGTTTTATTAAAGTAGGTAATCAAGAAATAGATATTTATGATTATTTAAAGATGTATGATTATAATTCTATAAATAGCATTATAACTAGAAAAAAGATAATTACTAATATAAAAATAATAAAGAATAATGATTATAAATTAGTTAGATCTACTATGTATGGGAAATTATATTTAGTAAATATTTCTGATATGATTTATACAATTGATGGAGTAAATTATTCTTATTTTGAAAAAATTCAAGAGATGGATAGAAATGAAACTTATGATATTTCTTTTGATTATCCAAGTGAACTTATTTACTTAGATAATAATGGTTCTAGTATTTATAAAAATGAATATTATTATTCCATTGATTGTAAAGAAGATAAATTTTCTAGTATTTCTGATACTTATATTACTAATCTTGATTTAAAAATTACTAAAGATGTTTGTTTAAAACTTAATAAAAAAGTTAATTCTTAAAATTTTTTAATTTGTTTAAAAATGGTTGCTATTTCCTTTATTTCAAGTTATAATACTTGTAAATATTTTAAATGGAGGATATATGTGTAAAATATTACCGGATATATCAAGAACTTTTAGTGAGTTTTTGTTATTACCTAATTTAACTACTAAGGAGTGTATTCCTGAAAATGTGAGTTTAAAAACTCCACTTGTAGCTTTTTTGAAAGGAGAGGAGCCTGCAATAAGTTTAAATGTACCTGTTGTATCTGCTATTATGCAATCTGTTTCTAATGATACGATGGCAATTGCTCTTGCAAGAGAAGGGGGAGTTTCCTTTATTTATGGCTCTCAAAGCATAGAAGATCAAGCAAGAATGGTTTCAAATGTTAAAAAAAATAAGGCTGGTTTTGTTGTAAGTGATTCTAATACCGGCCCAACTGCTACTTTAAAAGATGTTGTATCTCTTGTAGAAAAAACTGGTCATTCAACGGTTATGATAACTGAAAATGGGGAATCATCTGGAAAATTTTTAGGTCTTGTTACGGATAAAGATTATCGTTTATCACGTGATAATTTAGATGAATCTATTGAAAAATTCATGACTAAAAAAGAAGATTTAGTTTATGCTTATGAAGGAATTACTTTAAAAGAAGCCAATGATATGATTTGGGAAAATAAAATTAGTTGTTTACCAATTCTTGATAAATTAGATAATTTAAAATACTTAGTATTCAGAAAAGATTATGATGAAAGAAAAAACAATGTTAATTCTTTACTTGATGAAGAAAAAAGATACATTGTTGGGGCTGGAATTAACACGAGAGATTATAAAGAAAGAATACCTGCTTTAATTGAGGCTGGGGTTGATGTACTTTGTATTGATTCTAGTGATGGTTATTCAATTTGGCAAAAAGAAACTATTGATTTTGTTCGTGAAAATTATGGTGAAAGTGTTAAAATTGGTGCAGGTAATGTTGTTAGCAAAGAAGGATTTTACTATCTTGCAGATGCCGGGGCTGATTTTATAAAGGTTGGTGTTGGGGGAGGATCTATTTGTATAACCCGTGAAACCAAAGGAATAGGAAGAGGACAAGCAAGTAGTTTAATTGAAGTTGCAAGTGCTAGGGATGAATATTTTGCAAGAACTGGCAAATATATTCCAATTTGTTCTGATGGAGGAATAGTTCATGATTATCATATACCCCTTGCTCTTGCGATGGGAGCAGACTTTGTTATGATGGGTAGATACTTTGCTCGTTTTGATGAAAGTCCAACTAAAATAGTTAAAAGAAATGGTTCATTTTATAAAGAATATTGGGGTGAGGGTTCTAATAGAGCCAGAAATTGGCAAAGATATGATTTAGGTGGTAATAAAACTAAATTAACTTTCGAAGAAGGAGTAGACTCTTATATTCCATATGCTGGTTCTTTAAAAGAAAACTTAAATGTAACAATTGAAAAAATTAAATCAACTATGTGTAATTGTGGAGCAACTAGTATTAAAAAATTACAAGAAAATGCTACTCTTACGATTGTTTCTAATGTAAGTATTAGAGAAGGATCATACCACGATGTAATAGCAAAGGATTATGAATAATGGATACAATATTAATAATTGATTTTGGTGGTCAATATAACCAATTAATCGCAAGAAGAGTTAGAGAAAATAATGTTTATTCTCTTGTTAAACCATATACTATTACTCTTAATGAGATTAAAAAAATAAATCCCAAAGGAATAATTTTAACGGGTGGACCAGATAGTGTTTATAAAAGTGATGCTCCTAAATGTGATAAAAAAATATTTAATTTAGGTATTCCAGTTCTTGGAATATGTTATGGTATGCAATTAATGTCTTATATGCTAGGAGGAGAAGTAGTAAGTGCATCTGTTAAAGAATTTGGTGAGATTTTAGTTGATTTAGAAGATAATCCTTTATTTAGAAATCTTGAAAAACAAAACATATGCTTGATGAGTCATAGCGATTATGTTAATAAATTACCCGAGGGTTTTATCAAAATTGCTAGTACTAAAAACTGTTTATATGCAGGAATTGCTAATTTTAATAAAAACTTATATGGCTTACAATTTCATCCAGAAGTAACTTTAACAAATAATGGTAATAAAATAATTGATAACTTTTTAACTCTTGTTTGTAAATGTTCTAAAACTTGGAAAATGGATTATTTCATGGAACAAAAAATTAAGGAATTAAGAGATAAAATTGGTAATAAAAAAGTTTTATGTGCCTTATCAGGTGGAGTAGATAGCAGCGTTGCTGCCACCCTTTTAAGTAAAGCCATTGGTTCTAACTTAACATGTATTTTTGTTGACCATGGCCTACTTCGTAAAAATGAAGCCAAAGAAGTTGAAGAAGTATTTGGTAATCGAACTGATTTAAATTTCATTAAGGTAGATGCTAAGGATTTATTTTTAGAAAAATTAAAAGGTGTATCTGATCCTGAAACTAAGAGAAAAATAATTGGTGAAGAATTTATTCGGGTATTTGAAAAAGAAGCAAAAAAGTTGGGTACTGTTGATTATTTAGTTCAAGGAACAATTTATCCTGATGTAATTGAATCAGGTACTAAGGGAAAGGTTATTAAGAGTCATCATAATGTTGGTGGTTTACCAGAACATGTTGATTTTAAAGAAATAATTGAACCCCTTCGTGATTTATTTAAAGATGAAGTAAGGCTTTTAGGTTTAAGGCTTGACTTAAAAGAAAATCTTGTTTATCGTCAACCATTTCCAGGGCCAGGACTTGCTATTCGTATAATTGGTGACATTACCGAAGAAAAAATTAAAATACTTCAAGATGCTGATTATATATTAAGAGAAGAATTCAGAAAAAATGGTCTTGATAAAGTGGCTAACCAATATTTTGCTGTTTTAACTAATATCAAATCCGTAGGTGTTATGGGGGATTTTCGAACTTATGATTATTTACTTGCTTTAAGAGCAGTTGAAACAAGTGATTTTATGACAGCTAAATTTGTTAAAATACCATATGATGTTTTAGAGATAATTTCAAAAAGAATAGTTAATGAGGTACCATCTATAAATAGAATAGTATATGATATTACATCAAAACCACCAGCAACAATAGAATGGGAATAAATTTTTAAAAAATGTTTGACTTACTAAGTATTTTATGGTAAAATCTTAAATGTTTGAAGCCTCTAGCTCAAACCGCATTGAAAAGGTTTAAACGTAAGTACCTTAAAAGCGAGTCTAGTAATAAAAGGAGGAAATATGAAAGCAGTTATTAAAACAGGTGGTAAACAATACTACGTTGAAGAAGGAAATGTTATCTATGTTGAAAAATTAGATGGAAACGTTGGAGACAAAGTTACATTTGATGAAGTATTAATGTTAGGTAGCAATTTAGGAAATCCTACTATCAAAGGAGCAACTGTTGAAGGCGAAATCGTTAAGCATGGAAAAGGTTCTAAAATCAAGATTTTTAAATATAAACCTAATACAACTTCAACAAGAAAGAAACAAGGTCATAGACAACCATATACAAAAGTAGAAATCAAAAAAATTGGTTAAAAATGATTAAAGTTTTAAAAAAAGATAATATAATTTCAATTTCAGGTCATGCGATGTATGCTGATTATGGGAAAGATATTGTATGTAGTGCAGTATCAAGTATTATAATAACGACTATAAATGGCATTTTAACAATAAATGATCAAGCAATCACTTATAAAAATAAAACTGATGGAATAGAAATTGAAATTAAAAGTTTTGATGATGTTACTTTAAAGTTAATTGATAATATGATTCAATTATTAACTAAATTAAGTAATGATTATCCCAAAAATCTAAAAGTAAAGGAAGGTATATAAAATGATGAAATTAGAATTAAATATCCAATTGTTTGCTCATAAAAAGGGACAAGGTTCTTCAACTAATGGACGTGATTCTGCTGGACGTAGATTAGGTGCCAAAGCAAGTGATGGTGAATACGTTACTGCTGGATCAATCATTTATCGTCAAAGAGGAACTAAAATTCATCCTGGATTAAATGTAAAAAGAGGATCAGATGATACTTTATTTGCAACTGTATCAGGAATTGTAAAATTTAGTAAAAAAGCAAACAGAACAATTGCTAGTGTCGTTGAAGAGTAAAATTTACTCTTTTTTCTTGCTATTTTTTTTATTCATGGTATAATAACTTAGTGTAGGAGGTTTATGAAAAAGAGAATAATTAGTGCTATTATTATGTCTTTAATTTTTATACCACTTTTATTAATTGGTAATTTACCATTTGTAATTTTTGTAACTATTCTTGGAATAGGAGCAGTATATGAACTATTAAAACTAAAACCAAATTTACCATTTATAATTAAAATATTAACATATATTGAAACAATATTTTTGATTTTAACGGATAAATTAAAATTTACTAATGATATTAGTTTGATTTTAATTATAATGTTACTAGTAAATTTATCACTTTTAGTTTTTATTGATGATAAAGATAAATATAATTATAAAGATGCTTTTTATTTATTAGGACTGGTTTTATTTTTAGGTTTATCATTTAGAAATTTTATTTATCTAAGAGATGATAGTTTATATATTTTAGTATATTTATTACTTATTACTGTTGTAACTGATAGTTTTGCTCTTTTTACAGGAAAATTACTTGGTAAACATAAACTTGCACCTAATATCTCTCCAAATAAAACAATTGAAGGTAGTATTGGAGGAAGTTTATTTGGAACAATATCAGCAAGTATTTTCTATTTATTAGTAATTAATAACAAGTACGTGTTTTTAACAATTATTACTACTTTATTATTAACTATAATAGGTCAACTTGGAGATTTAATTAAATCAAGCATTAAAAGATATGAAAATATAAAAGATTTTAGTAATTTAATACCAGGTCATGGTGGTATTATTGATAGATTAGATAGTATTATTTTTGTTATGATGGCATATATACTTATCATGAGATTATTTTAGGAGGAAATATGATTTTATCAATTATTTATTTTGTATTAATTTTAGGTCTTATTGTTTTAGTTCATGAGTTTGGACATTTCATCTTTTCTAAAATGTTTAAAATTCATGTATATGAGTTTTCTATTGGAATGGGACCAGTTCTTTGGTCAACTAAAAAGATAAGAGACAAGAAAATAAAAGAAGGAAAAAAAGTTAGTGAAACAATTTATTGTCTAAGATTAATTCCAATTGGAGGTTTTGTATCTCTTGCAGGAGAAGGATCAGAAGAAGATAAATCTGTTAAAAAAGAAAATTTAATGCAATCAAAGCCAGTATGGCAAAGATTTTTAGTAATGTTTTTTGGAGCGGGTAATAACTTTATTTTAGGTCTTATTGTTTTAATTCTTGCAGGATTAATTTATGGGGCTCCTGATATGTCAACTAAGATACCAAAGGTATTAGATGGTTCTCCTGTTTATGTTGAAGGATTAAAAGACGGAGATGAAATCATTTCAATTAATGGCAAAAGAACTAAAACCTTAGATGACGTTCAATTATATCTAGCAATTGCAGGAAACAAGGAAACAGAATTTAAAGTACTAAGAAATAATGAAGAATTAACTTATAAAGTCACACCTTTAACTGGAAAAGAACAAGAAGAAAAAGGATATAGTTTTGGTATTCAATTTGGTAGTACTCTTCAAAAAGGACTTGGAAAAAGTTTAGAATTTGGTTTTAAAAAATTCTATTCCATTTCAAGACAAGTTTTTATAACTATGAAAGAACTTATATGTGGAGGAGTTAGTTTAAAAGAATTATCAGGACCAGTTGGAATATATTCAGCTGTTGATACAACAAGACATAGTGGTTTTTACAGTGTACTAGTTTTAATTGCTATGTTAAGTATAAATGTTGGTATTTTAAACCTTATTCCATTCCCAGCCTTTGATGGAGGAAGAATACTATTCATTATAATAGAAAAACTAAGAGGTAAACCAATTAAAGCCGAAACAGAAAATATGATACATAATATTGGATTTTTCTTATTAATTGCATTACTTATCTATGTAACATTTAATGATATATTAAGATTATTTTAAAAAGTACGAAAAAAAGTACTTTTTTTATTTTTCCTTAATAAGATTAAGTGGTGAGAAAATGAAAAATAAAAAGCAAATAATTTTAAAAGAAATACAAAAAAATAAGTATAAGTATATATTTTTATCAACAATAGTTTTAATAGGTTTTATAACAGGTTTTATATTTTCTAATATTTTAAGTTATAGTGATCATCAAGCGATAAGCGAAGTATTAAAAAAATATTTTTTAGGAATAAAAAATAATTTAGATATAAATTACTTAGGTAATTTTTTAAATACATTTAGTATAAATTACTTATATATGATATTAATTTGGGTTTTTGGTATATCTATAATAGGAATTATTTTAAATCCTTTTATTTTATATTTTAAAAGTTTTATTATAGGTTTTTCATGTGGTATTATAATATCTGTTTATAGTTATCTTGGAATACTTGGAAGTATATTATATATATTTCCTCATTTATTAATTAATTTAATTATTTATATATTATTATCTTTTTATGGTATGAAATTATCAATTCTCTTATTTAAGTCTTTATTTTTAAAAAAACAGTTTAATTTTCCGGATTTTATGAAAAAATATCTAAAAATTTTATTGTTTTCCGGGGTAATTTTATTAATTTCAGCTATTTATGAAACATTTTTAAGTAATTTTGTTATGAAACTTTTTACAATCTTTCTAAAATAGTGTATAATATTAGTGTTTGTGGTGATATTATGAAGAAAAAAGTAGTTATTGGAATGTCAGGAGGAGTAGATTCCTCAGTTGCAGCAATTATTCTAAAAAATCAAGGTTATGAAGTAATAGGGTTATTTATGCGTAATTGGGACAGCAGTATTAATAACGATTATTTAGGTAATCCCAATTTAAATAACAATATTTGTCCGCAAGAACAAGATTATAATGATGCTAAAATGGTATGTGATAAGTTAGGTATACCACTTCATCGAATTGATTTTGTTAAAGAGTACTGGGATTATGTTTTTACCTATTTTTTAGATGAATTAAAAGTAGGAAGAACACCAAACCCTGATATTATGTGTAACAAATATATTAAATTTGATTTATTTATCAAAGAGGCTAAAAGATTAGGGGCAGATTATATTGCAACTGGTCATTATGCAAGAATTAAAGATGGAGAATTATTAAGAGGAATAGATGATAATAAGGATCAAACTTATTTTTTATCACAACTTAGTAAAGAACAGCTTAAAAATGTTTTGTTTCCAGTTGGGGATATAAAAAAAGAAGAAGTTAGAAAAATAGCCATGTCATATGATTTAATAACCGCTAAAAAAAAGGATTCAACGGGAATTTGTTTTATTGGAGAACGTAACTTCCAAAACTTTTTAAAAAATTATTTACCAAGTATGCCAGGAATGGTTGTAGATATTGAAAACAATAAAGTAATAGGTAAACACGAAGGACTTATGTATTATACAATAGGGCAGAGAAAAGGCCTTAATATTGGTGGTAACAGTGATAAAATGTTTGTAGTTGGAAAAAACTTAGAAAAAAACATTTTATATGTAGCCTTTGGTAGTGATAATGAATACTTAAAAAGTGATAGTTGTTTAGTTTATAATATGAATTTTATAAGTGATTTAAGGCCAACTAACTTAACGGCTAAGTTTCGTTATCGCCAAGCAGATATTCCAGTTAAAGTTGAGTATTTAAATGATTTTGAAATAATTGTTAGATATGATAATGTTAAGGCTGTAACACCTGGACAAGCCTGTGTTTTATACTTAGGGGATATTTGTCTTGGTGGAGGAATAATTAAAGAAGTTAGACGTGAAAATGTCAAATTGTGGTACTTATTATAGTAAAATAAAAAATTGCTTGACATTTTAAAGTAAATTACTAAATTTGATTGACAAATTGAGAGAAAATGATAAAATATTTTTAGGAGGTACTAGGGATGAGTAAAGTTAGTAATATACTATCCGAAATAGGAGTTTCAAAAGTAAGATTAGCAAAATATTTAGGAGTATCAAGACAAATGTTATATAACTATTTAGCTCTTGATAAAATTGAGGATTGGCCTAGTGAAAAGGCAACAAGATTAATGCAATTATTAGAAATTAAAAGTGAAAATGATTTAGACAATATGGTAATAGATGGCGAGTACATTATTAAAATTGATACTAAATTAAATGAAGGTGTAAAAGTCGCATTATCAGGTAATAGTTTAATAGATTTAAAAGGATTTAATCGTAAAGAATTAGAAGTTTTAACTGATATAATTTCTCTTTTAAAAGATAGATTAAGAGATGATCATACAAAAGATACTTATAATACTTATGTGTATTTATATCATTATTTACAGAGTATGGAAAATAATAAAGAATTAAAGTATTTACTTTGTTTTATTTCAAAATTAATGGGATTTACCGATCCAATGGAGTTTTTGTTTAATCAAGACCAACAATTTAATTTTGAAAGTATAATTTTCAGTGCATTTACTTTATACAATAATGGAGGAGCATCTAAGAGTAAAATTGTTGATTGTCACAAAAGATTTGTACAAGAAATAGATAAAAAACATGAAGAAAAATTATCAAGAACCCAGGAATTATACATCGTACGTGATCAAGCCTTAAAAGAACTTGGATATTCTAATATAACTGAGGAAAATGCCCGTGAAGTTTTAGAAAAAATTGCTGAAATTCAATCACGTGGGGTATAAAAAATAAAAAAATGAGAAGAATAAAAAGGGTAGGAGTATTATGTTAAATTTATTAGAAAATGCCGTAACTTATAATGACACATCATGGGAAATGACTTTCTATTTTGTAGCAGTATTAGCACTTTTAATTGGAATGTTTTGGACTTATTATAATGTTTTCTTAAAAAGAAGAAGTAAAAAAAGCAGAAAAGAATTAACTGAAAATATTATTTATAATAATCCCGAAGATACAATTGAAGAAAGTTATAAAGATAATAAGAAAACTAAAAAATATAAAAAAATCAAATAGCAAATTGCTATTTTTTTTGTAAATTTTTATTAGTTTTTGGTAAAAAATCATCCATTTTAAAAGAAATATTACCAAAAATGGACAAAAAACGACAATTCAAGTAATTATTAATTAAAATAATTTAAAAGTATGATATACTCTAATTGGGTAGGTTATATTTTAAAAAAATAATAAAATTTTAGAAAAAAAAGAACTGGCTAAACCAGTTCCCACATAAAGTGTAAATATTTAGACTAAGCGTTTAAGCTTTGCTTTATTTTAACTCTCTATGACATCTTAAATGGTATTAAGACAATTAAAATATAACATATGGTAGGAGGTATGTCAATATGAAAAATGAAAAAAATGAAAATAAACCTTATAATATAGGTCTTGATATTGGAACAACATCAGTAGGATGGGCTGTTGTCGATGATAATTTTAATATTATTAAAAAAGGAAATAAAAGAACTCCTTTATGGGGAGTAAGGTTATTTGATGAAGCCCAAACAGCCCAAGTAACAAGAGGCTTTCGTTCAAATAAAAGAAGATACAAAAGAAGACGCGAAAGAATAAAACTACTTCAAGAAATATTTAAACCAGAAATAGATAAGGTTGACAAGGATTTTTTTAATAAACTAAATACTAGTAATATAAGTAATAAAGATAAAAATAATAAAAAATATAATCTAACAGACTTTGATAAAAAAGAAATATTTAGTAATTTAATAAGAGAAAAAATAGTAGATACAAATGGTAAACTTACTTGTCTTGATAATAAATACCCAACTATTTATCATTTAAGAAAAGACTTAATGGAAACTGATGAAAAGAAAGACATTAGACTTATTTATTTAGCAATGCATCATATGATTAAATATCGCGGAAATTTCAATTATAATATTGATAATTTTGATATTAATAATCTTGATATAATTGGAAAATTAATTGAAGTATTAGAAAGTTTTTTGAATTTAGAAACTGATATTATTATGTACCAAGAAGATCCAAATAGAGAAGAGTTAAATACATTTGCTGATATTTTGAATGAAAAAAGTAAAAAAGATAGACAAAAATTATATGAAAAATATTTCTATAACTACTTTAATAAAAACGTAAGTAAGGAATTTGCAAATAGTTTAGTAGGTTATAAATTTAATTTAGCAACTCTTTTTGGAGTAGAATTAGATAAGGAAGTAAAAATAGAATTTGATAGTTCAACTTTTGATGAAAAAATAAATGAAGTTGAAGGAATAGATGATTTAATCGAACCAATTTATTTACTTAAAGAATTATATGATATGTTATCTTTAAAAGAAATATTTAAAGATGAAAAAAGTTGTAGCATTTCAAGATTAATGGTTAGATACTATGATACACATAAAAATGATTTACATGAATTAAAAGAGTTGTTAAGACCATATAGAAGTTATTTTAAAAAAATATTTAAAACAAAACCTAAGATAGAAAATATTAAAGATGCTTGTTTATATGATAGATATATAAATAACAATATTTCTTATGATGAGTTTACTAAGGAAATTACAAATATTTTAGATGTAATTAAAAACAACGAAAATAATAATATAATAGATGATATAAAGGAAAAAATATCATTTGGTAATTATATTCCAAGAATAACTGATACAGGAAATGGTAAATATCCTTATCAAATAAATGAAAAAGAATTAGAACTTATTATTAATAAGCAAGGAAAATATTATGATTTTTTAACTCATAAATTAGACGATGATACCTATAAAATAATAAAATTATTAACATTTAGAATACCATATTATGTTGGTCCTCTTGCAAGTAGTAATGATAGTAGATTTGCTTGGATGGTAAGAAATGATAATAAAAATGAAAAAATAACCCCCTTTAACTTTAATGAAATAGTAAATATTCATGAATCTGCTAAAAACTTTATTTATAGAATGCTTGGTCATTGTACTTATTTATTAGATGAATTTCAAATACCTGCTAATTCAATTTTATATTCTAAATTTAAAGTATTAAATGAATTAAAACAAATTAAAATAAATGATAAAAGATTAGACCTAAATTTTCAACACAAAATATATGAAGAATTATTTTTAAAAGACAAAAGAACAATTACAGATACCATATTTAAAAATTATTTAAGAACTTGTGATGAACTATCTATGTATATAACTTATGATGCAACTAATATTGATGTAAGAGGTTATTCAGCAGATAACAAATTTGCTAATAATATGAAACCTTATTTAGACTTTTTTGGTAAAAATGGAATATTAACAGATACCAATTTAAAAGAAGAAGATGCTGAAAAAATAATTGAACTTTTAACTGTTTTTGAAGATAAAAATATTGTAAAAGAAGAATTAAATATTTTATATCCTACTTTAAAAGATAAATTTACTAGAATTTTAAGTTTAAATTATAAAGGTTGGAGTGGTTTATCTAGAAAACTTATAGAAACGCCTTATTATATTGATCCTGAAACTACTATTAAAAAATCTATTATGGATTTAATGTGGGAGACAACTGATAATTTCATGCAAATTATAAATGATAAAAAATATAATTTTCAAGAAATGATTAAAACAGAAAATAAACAAGAAGAAAAGAAGCTTGATTATAGTTTAGTTGAAGATTTAGCAACTTCTCCTGCTGTTAAAAGAGGAATATATCAATCACTTAAAATAGTAGATGAAATAGTAAATTATATGGGTTATAATCCAAATTATGTTTCAATTGAAATGTCTAGAAGTAATGAAAAGAAACAAAGAAGTAAAGATAGAAGAAAACAATTATTAAAATTATATGATGATAACAAGAAAAGTATTAATAATTATAGTATACTAAAAGAAGAACTTTCTAAAAGAGAAAAAATAGATACAGAAAAATTATTATTATATTTTAGACAAGAAGGAAAAAGTTTGTATTCAATGACTCCTCTTGATATTAAACATTTAGAACAATATGATGTTGATCACATCTTACCTCAAACTTTGATAAAAGATGATTCAATAGATAACAAAGCCTTAGTTTTACAAGAAGAAAATCGAGCAAAAAGTGCTAATTTAGTTGTACCAAAAACATATCGTGATAAATGTGCTTCTTGGTGGAAACATTTAAAAGATATAAATTTAATTTCTAACAAAAAATATAATAATTTAATTAGATCAGGTTTTAATAATAAAGATATAGAAGGATTTATTAATAGACAATTAGTAGAAACTAGACAAATAACTAAACATGTTGCTAATATTATTAGTAATTTATATGATGATACCAAAATAATTTACTTAAAAGCCAATGTTTCACATGGTTATAGAGAAAGATTTAAATTATATAAATATAGAGATTTAAATGACTACCATCATGCTCATGATGCATACCTTGCAGTAACACTTGGCTTATATCAAGAAAAATATTTAAAAAATAAAATTGATAAAATTGAACTTAAAAATTTAATCGAAAAATTATTAGAAGAAAAAAGATATAAAGAATTAAGATACGGTTATGTTGTAAATAGCATTGATCAAGATTTTATGTTAGATGATAAAATAACAGGAGAAGTATTTAATATAGAAGACTTTACTAATACAATAGAAAATACTTTATATAGAAATGATATATTAATAAGCAAAAAAACCGAGATAAAAACGGGAAAATTTTATAATCAAACTTTATATAAAAGAAATTCAGCCCATGCTAAAATAATGATAAAACAAAATAAAACAACTGATATATATGGTGGATATACTAGTTATGAATATTCATATGTAACATTAGTAAAATATTTAAAAAAAGATAAAGAAATAAAAAAATTAATTAATATACCAGTTGTTTTAACTAAACAGAAAAGTAGTAAGGACATAATTAATAATTACATAAAAGATGAACTAAAATGTGATAATTATGAAATTCTAATTGAGAAAATACCTATTAATACAGAAATAATATATTCAAATCAAAACACTAATTTAGTTGGAAGTGCAGAAGTAAGCAATAATGTTCAATTCAAATTGAAAAAAACTGAACAAATTAAATATAAAAACTTATTAAATTTTATTTTTAATTCGCATTATCCAGTATTTACAAAAGAAAAAGATAAATATTTATATGATAATATAGAATTTGACAGTTACGATTTATTTAAAGAATATATTTTAAAAGAATTTAACAATCAAATAAACAACTTTTATGATTTAATTTTGAATATTATGGAAAAAAATTATCCTTTATATGAAAGTGAATTAGAAAGATTAAAAGAAGTAAAATTTTCCGGTGAATTTAATAACCTTCAATTAATAATTTTAGATAAAAAAAGTCAAAACAAGGACAATGAAATTACAAAAGTAGAGGTTATCAAAGAAATACTTAAAATGTTAAAATGTAATTCAGTAAATGCAAATTTATCAAAATTAAATAAAACAGTTAAATTTACCAGTAGTGTAGGAAGAATTAGAAAGGTAATAACTAATGCCACTCTTGTTTATAAATCACCAACTGGTTTAAAAGAGAAAAAATATGAGTTTTAGAACAGTTGTAATTACTAAGCAAGCTAAAATTAGTTACAAAAACAGATTTTTAGTAGTAAAACAAGATATAGATGAAAAATATATTCATTTAAGTGAAATAGATACAATTATAGTAGATTCTATTTCTGTATCTATTTCTTCTTACTTACTAAAAGAACTTGCTGATAATAAAATAAATATAATATTTTGTGATGATAAGCATAATCCTTACGGAGAATTACAACCGTTTTATTCAAGGCATAATTCAAGTAAAAAGATATTAGAACAAGTAAAATGGACTAATAAAGAAAAAGACTTAGTTTGGCAAGCAATTGTTAAAAATAAAATATTAAATCAAGCCTTGTTATTAAAGAAAATCAAAAGTAAACAACATGATTTAATTACAAGTTATATAAAAGAAGTTGCAATAGGTGATAAAACCAATAGAGAAGGACATGCTGCCAAAGTATATTTTAATTCGCTTTTTGGCAAGAATTTTGTAAGAGGTAATAATGATAAAATCAATGATTCTTTAAATTATGGCTATGCTATTCTTTTATCAACTGTTAGTAAAGAAATAGTAAACAATGGTTATTTAACCCAACTTGGAATACATCATAAAAATGAATTTAATCCTTATAATTTAGCCTGTGATTTAATGGAACCTTTTAGAATTATAATAGATAGTTTTGTTTATTATAATAAAGATAAGGAATTAGATCCTAGTTTTAAATTAGATATAATAAACATTTTTAATAATGCTTATACTTTTAATAATAAAAAGTATACTTTAAAAGATATTATGGGATTATATGTTAAAAACACTCTTGATATCTTTAACAATAATAAAGAATATAAGGATTTTGTATATGAGGGATAGAGTAGTGCGAGCAATAGTATTTTTTGATTTACCAAATGTTTATTTAAAAGATAGAAAAAATTACATAATATTTAGAAAATATTTATTAAATGAAGGATTTTTAATGATGCAAGAATCTGTATATTCAAAAATTGTTTTAAATACCGAGCAAGCTAAATTATTAATCGAAAGAATAAGAAAAAAAGCCCCTAAAAAAGGAATAATTCAAGTTTTAACAATAACTGAAAAACAATATTCAAAAATAGAATTTATAAGTGGAGAAGTAAATACCAAAATAATTAATAATGAAGATAGGTTGGTTATATTATGAATTTAAAAATTAATTACTTTGATAATAATATCAAAATAGAAAATGATTATATTCAAGTTATAGAAATAGAAAATAAAAAAACTTTTTATCGTTTAGTAAGCGATTTATATAAAATTAAAAATGATGAAAAGTTAGATGAAGTGTTCTTCTATGATGATAATAATCAAGAAATTAATATGTATAACAAAGTAGATTTATATGTTAATTTCTTTGATATTGATCTTAATTCAAAAAAGAATTTAAATGCTTTAAATAAAAATATAATAAATTCTTTAACTGATAATGTAAAAGAAGAAATATTGAATAATTTTAAAAAATTATCAAGGTCATTTACTAAAATATTAAGTGATATAGATTTACCACTTAGTTTAAATGATAATATAACGGTTGATGATATAATTAAATTATTGAAAATATCTATTAATAAAACAGATGATTTATTAAATAATCTATTACTTTTAATTGATTTAGAAAAAGTTTTAAAAATAAATGAAGTATTATTTTTTATAAATTTAAAACAATATTTATCACAAGAAGAATTAATAGAATTTTATAAATATGCTATTTATAATGAAATAAAAATAGTTTTAGTTGATAGTCAAAGCTATGGAGTTAAATTAGATTATGAAAAAAAATTAATTATAGATGCAAATTTAGATGAATTCGTGTTATAATAATTATATAAATGTTATAGAAATTTTACAAAAATTACCATTTAAAATAATTGATTTTCTATGCATCAATTTATAGGACTAAAATATTTGAGGTTTTAGTTCTATGACGTTTTAAATGGTATTAAAACAAGTTCTGCTTTTGCATCATTTAATTGAGTGTTTTAGTTCTATGACGTTTTAAATGGTATTAAAACAAATGTAGGTAGCAATTATTCTTATATAACGTTTTAGTTCTATGACGTTTTAAATGGTATTAAAACTATTATTGCAAATGGTATATCTGCTATTTCGTTTTAGTTCTATGACGTTTTAAATGGTATTAAAACTAACTAATCTCCCTATTATCATAAATTGATGTTTTAGTTCTATGACGTTTTAAATGGTATTAAAACTATATAAATCATATAATTGTTTAACTAATTGTTTTAGTTCTATGACGTTTTAAATGGTATTAAAACGGGTGCTTGTTTAGATAATGATTTACAAGTGTTTTAGTTCTATGACGTTTTAAATGGTATTAAAACCCTTTTTTCCTTTCTATTTCCATTTACCTAGTTTTAGTTCTATGACGTTTTAAATGGTATTAAAACTGAAATTGATTTCTCATGGTTATTATTTATGTTTTAGTTCTATGACGTTTTAAATGGTATTAAAACTTTGTAGTTTTTACACTAGCATAAGTATTAGTTTTAGTTCTATGACGTTTTAAATGGTATTAAAACAATACTATCAATACTTGTTCTAATAGGAACGTTTTAGTTCTATGACGTTTTAAATGGTATTAAAACTGAGTATTTTAATATTCAACCTGAAAGTATGTTTTAGTTCTATGACGTTTTAAATGGTATTAAAACTAATCGTAGAGAAGATACTATATTAGAACAGTTTTAGTTCTATGACGTTTTAAATGGTATTAAAACTTTTGTTGGTGGATGCAACGTATCACTATGGTTTTAGTTCTATGACGTTTTAAATGGTATTAAAACTATCATTTAGATTATGAAGCTCAATATCAAGTTTTAGTTCTATGACGTTTTAAATGGTATTAAAACTCATAACCATCTACAATGCTATAAAATTTAGTTTTAGTTCTATGACATTTTAAATGGTATTAAAACTGTTCTTTTTTACCATTTTTAGTTCTATGACATTTTAAACGGTATTAAAACATTTAAACCCAACTTAGCACCCAGTTTAAAGTTTTAGTTCTATGATATTTTAAATGGTATTAAAACGGTAAACACAGTTATCCCATACATCTTGAAGTTTTAGTTCTATGACATTTTGAATGGTATTAAAACAATTCTAACAAAATTAAGACAAAAGGTAATGTTTTAGTTCTATGATTTTTATATGAATTTATAATTAAAAGAGAAGGGGAGAGATGTATTTTCACTATATAGCTTTTCATTTTCATTAGATTAATAAATAAAGAAATAGTTTGCATATGTTAAAGTTAATAACGAAGTTGAAGGACAAAATTATATTTATAAACAGAAAAAATTATAAATATAAAAGTTAAAAAAGTAAAAATAGAATATTTATCATTTAAATAGAACTTAACATAATATATATTATACGAAGTTGAATATTGTATAAAATTAAAAGATATAAACTTTAATTTGTTATTAATTTATATGCTATTTGGCAATATTATTTATAGTTTAGTTATATATATCTTGATTTTCTAATTCATCCATATATAATTATTCATGTTATTATTTTAAATATTTTTTTAATATATTATTTTTAAATTGAATATATGTTTGTTTTAATTTATTTAGATGAATAAATATTCATTAATTACTTTCTCGATTTGTTCTAGACAATTATAATTTAAATCTAGATGTATATTTTATCCATCTTTTATATGCTCGATTCGTTTCAGAGCATTTAATTTTTATTGTTAACTTCCCCTCTTGATAATTAAAAATTGATAGGGGACTTATAGTATAAAATTTATCTAATTACACATAATAATTTTGGGTGAGAAAATGAAAAAAAATCAAAAAATTAAATGTAATGTTACTAATTGTAAATACAATAACACTAAAAACTGTGAATGCAATCTTGATGAAATAAAAGTTAGTTGTGATTGTGAAGCATGCGATTGTGAACATAAATCTTCAACTGTATGTAATAGTTTTGATGCTAAAAATGAATAATTTTACTTATTCATTTTTAATAACCAAATACTTTTTTCTAAATATTTACTAAAATTTAATACAAAGTTAATACTATCAAGTTCATTATTTTTAAAGGCATACTCTCCTACTTGTTTATTCATATTATTTATTAAAGTAAGATTACTTAACATAATATCACTTGCTTCATTTATATCATAATCTTTACTTGCTATTTCTTTTATTGTTGAAATATTTTTAATTTCTACTAAATTCATAATAGGATATCCTCCTATTTTTTTTATTAATTCGGCCAGGTTTAAATAAGCAAGATTAAGACTTTTTATGTCTTCTCGCATATTATAAACTAAACCGTTACTCCCCTTCCCTTTTATATTAAAATATAAATTATAGAAATTATTTTTTAAAACAAATATGTTAGTTAAAAATTGATTTAACATATCTACATAATTAAATTTAATAAAAAAGCACCTCCATATTTAATATATGCAAATGCCTAGTAATTTTATTTTAATTTATCTAAAAAACTTTTACCTGACCAAGGTCTATCTTCTAATTTAAAATTATCAACTA
Source organism: uncultured Bacilli bacterium (assembly GCA_934119955.1). GTDB lineage: Bacteria > Bacillota_I > Bacilli_A > RF39 > UBA660 > RUG591. The sequence goes on from CAKOSZ010000004.1 coordinate 78,951, forward strand.
TTGTAGCACCAATATCAGCAAGGGATTCTAAAATATCAATTTGACCTGGTTCTTTAAATAATCTTGAATAGACTAAGACTGGTACATTTTCTCTTGTATGATTAAACCCTGGCATAGTAGGATCACATCCATGATCAGCTGTTATTATTAATAAATCATCTATATCTAATTTATTTAAGATAATAGGAATTTCTACATCAAGGTTTTCTATTTCTTTTGCATAACCTTTTAAATCTCTGGCATGACCATATAAAGTATCAAAATCAGGCAAATTCAAAAAGCATAAACCGGTAAAGTTTTTATCCATGATATCTATTAATTTATTAATTCCTTCTTGATTATTTCCAGCTTTTATTATCTTAGTAATACCAAAACCATTATATAAATCACATATTTTACCAATTGATATAACTTGTAAATCGTTATTTTTTAAAATATCTAAAACACTTTTATTAGGTGGAGTTAAAGTATAATATCTAGTATTATTAGTTAATTCAAAATTATCCTTAGTTCCTGTAAATGATCTAGCAACAACTCTGCCAACTTTCCACTCTTCACGTTCGCAAACATCTCTTATTATTTCAGCATATTCTCTTAATTCGTTAATTGGAATTATATCTTCATGAGCAGCAACTTCTAAATTAGAATCTCCGGTTGTATAAATAATTAAAGAACCTGTTTCCAACTGTCTTTCTCCTAAACGATTAATAACACTTAAAGGATTACCTATAATGTTTCCTATTATTCCTTTTTTAGTTTTATTAGCAATTGCTTCTAACATGTCTCTTGGAAACCCTGTTTCATTAAAGGTTTTAAAAGTAACTGCGTTTTCTATTCCCATCAATTCATAATGACCTGATAAAGAATCTTTTCCTTTATTCTTAGGTCTTGCAATTGTATAATAAGCATCACTTTCTTTATTATTCATATTTAGTGTGTTTAAAAATCCTAATTTCTTTAAATTTGGAATGAATAAGTCATAATTTTTGGAAATATTAAGAAGTGTGTTTGCACCCTTATCGCCATAACTTTCAGCATCTATTGCTCCCCCTACTCCAAGGGAATCTAAAACAATTAAAAATACACGTTTAAATTTCATTATTATACTCCTTTTTTCTTGTATTATATTTTATGTAATCATTTTTAATTTTATTATTTGAGGTATGAGTATATATTCTAGTTGTAGTAATATCTGCATGGCCTAATAATTCCTGAATAGTTCTTAAATCTGCTCCATTATTTAAAAGGGTAGTTGCAAATGTATGTCTTAAACTATGAGGAGTTGCATGAATCTTGATATCTTTTTCTTTTAAAATATTTGTTAAAATATAATTAAAACCTTGTCTTGATATACAATTACCATGATTATTTAAAAATAAACTTTCTACATCTTTATTCTTTTTTAATAAACTAGGTCTAACCTCCAAATAAGCAAGAAGAGAAGCCTTAGCATATTTACTAATTGGTACTATTCTTTCTTTTTTACCCTTACCATTTATTATAATACAATCATTATCAAAATCAACACTATATATATCTAAATTAATAAGTTCACCTACTCTTAGTCCTGATCCATACATTAGTTCAAGCATAGCCTTATCCCTATATTTAAAGGCATTAACTAAATTAATATCTAAAATACTTTCCATATCCTGCTCATTAATAACAACTGGTAATTTCTTACTTAATTTAACATTTTCAAGATTTAAAGTAACATCTTCTTTTAATTTCTCAGTTCTTATTAAATATTTATGAAATTCTTTTATGACTGTTATATGTCTTGCTATTGTTCTAGAATTTAAACCAGTATCTCTTAAATATTTTAAATAATCATTAATATTTTTTAATTTAATATCTAAAACACTTTTAATATTATTTTTTTCTAAATATGAAATATAATTAATTAAATCTAATTGATAATTAAAAATAGTATTTTTAGATAACTTTTTTTCTAATTTTATATAACTAATATAATTTTCTATATCTTCTTTCATAAACACCATAAATATTATAGCATAAATATATTATTAAAACAATTTCTTTTTACTTTAAAATATGTTAAGATATTAATGGTGATTTACATGGATAAACCCTTAGCAATTCAACTTAGACCTAATAGTTTAAATGATGTTTTAGGTCAAAAACATTTAATTGGAGAAAATAAAATATTAAGTAACTTAGTTAAAAATAAAAAGTTATTCTCGATGATTTTATATGGTAAGCCTGGCATTGGTAAAACCAGTATAGCCTTATCGATTGTAAAAGATTTAGATATTCGTTATAGATTATTAAATGCTACTATAAATGATAAACATGATTTTCAAGTAGTATTTGAAGAGGCTAAGTTATATGATGGAATTGTTTTAATTTTAGATGAAATTCATAGATTAAATAAAGATAAACAAGATTTATTATTACCTCAACTTGAAAATGGACAAATAACTTTAATAGGAATGACAACAAGTAATCCCTTTCATAGTATAAATCCTGCTATTAGAAGTAGATGTCATTTATTTGAACTTCATGAGTTAACAGAAGGTGATATTAAAGAAGGACTTTTTAAGGTTGTAGAAAAAAATATCTTACCAAATTTAAAAATTGATGAAGATAGTATTAATTATATAGCAAATGTATCAGGATCTGATTTAAGATATGCTTATAATTTGTTAGAACTTGCTTATTACTCTAAGGATAATCATGTTATTGATTTAGAGTTTTTAAAAAATATTGATAATAAACATAATTTCTTTCATGATAAAAATGATGATGGTTACTATGATGTTTTAAGTGCTTTTCAAAAATCAATTAGGGGAAGTGATGTAAATGCTAGTTTGCATTATTTAGGAAGAATGTTAAAAGCTGAGGATCTGGATAGTATTTTTCGTAGATTAACTGTTATTTGTTATGAAGATATTGGTCTTGCTAATCCTTCGATGGGACCAAAGGTTGAGGCTGCTATTAAAGCCAGTGAAAGAGTTGGTTTACCAGAAGCAATTATACCTCTTGCAAATGTTGTAATTGAACTTGCCTTATCACCTAAATCTAATAGTGCATATCTAGCAATTGATAAAGCCTTAAAAGATATTGAAACTGGTAGATGTGGTAATCCACCTAATCATATAAAGACAAATTCCAAAGATTATAAATACCCTCATGATTATAAAAATGCTTGGGTTAATCAACAATATTTACCTGATAATATAAAAAATAAGAAATATTATATACCAAAAGAAACAAGTAGTTATGAAAGAACTTTAAAGCAAATAAATGATAAAATAGAATATTTAAAAAAGAATAGTAAAAATGAAACCCCTTAGAGTAACATTAAACTATTCTTTTTTTAGTAAATCTTTAATTAATTGTTTTGCTTTATCATAAAGTCCTAAGTTATCTCCGTGACCTTTATTGTTCTTTATCTGTTTGTAAATATTTTTATAATTAACTATTACATCAAAGCTAGCATCAAAAATCATATTATCTAAAAATTCTTTATTTACTATTTCTGTTTCGATGAAATTAATAACTTTATCATATTGCATAGTACTTAAATTTTTTTGTTTACTAACTAACCACTCTTCTTGAAATTCACCAGTTAAATTAAGGAAACTATGGGAATAACTATACACCTCTTTATTTTGAGTAATAATAGTTCCGCTATAACTTACACCAATTGTTCCTCCACCACCTTCTTTTACTTCTATAAGTAAATTTTTTCTAATTTTAGTAATTATTTCTTTAAAATCTTGCTCTGTCATTTTTTTCCTTTCATTAATTAAGATATTTTTTCTTTTTTAGTAAAAAATTTATTAGTAATAAAATCTAAAAATGTTTGTAAAACCTTGTAAGAATGAACTGAAAATATTATTAATAAGAATAATATTAAACCAATTTGTAAGTTTAATTCACTTAAATTAAAGAATTCATATTGAAATAAGGCTCCGTAGATAAAACCAAATAAAAGAATTATTAATAAAGTACTTCTTAAAAAGTTAAATGGTTTAGAAACATAATATAAATGAATAAAACCAGTTGTTCCTGTTACTAAAACAGCTAAGGCATTTATAATGCTTTCATCCATCGGAAATGCTTGTTTAAATAAAATAATTATAATTACATCCAAGAAAACTGTAATTCCGGCTGGAATACTATTTTTAAATATTTTTAATAAGAAATTACCAGTTACTATATTAGTATTTGGTTCTAAGGCTAGAATAAATGAAGGTATTCCAATTGTACAAGTTGTAATTAAAGTTAATTGAATTGGAATAAAGAAGTATTCATTTTGAGTAAATAAACAAGTTAGAATAATTAAAATAGTATAAATTGTTTTAACAAGTAATAAAGAAGCACTTCTTTCTATATTATTAATAGTTCTTCTACCTTCAGCAACAATTTTTGGCATTGAAGCAAAGTTATTATCAAGTAAAACTATTTGACTTACAGCCTTACTAGCATCAGAACCTGAGGACATAGCAACACTACAATCTGCTTCTTTTAAGGCTAGAACATCATTTACCCCGTCCCCTGTCATAGCAGTTATATAACCTAATTCTTTTAAGGCTAGAATTAATTGCTTTTTCCCCATTGGAGTAACTCGACCAAAGACATCAGTTTCTTCAATTACAGTTTTTAAATTACTTTCTTCTATCTCAGGGAAATTAACAGCCTTTAAATTATTATCTCCGGTTACTTTTTTAATAATATTTAAAACTGTTTTAGAATTATCTCCTGATATTATTTTAATTTTAACTCCTTGTTCTTTAAAGAATTTTAAAGTATCACTTGCTTCTACTCTTATTTCATCTTCAATTAAAATAAATCCTACTATATCTAAATTGCTTGGTTTATTACTTAATTTATCTTTATTTTTGCAAACTGTTAAAATACGATAATCATCTAAGTAATCTTTAATTTTAGAATAATCTAATTCTTTATCTTTAACAATATACTCATAAGCCCCTATATAATAACTATAATCATTCTTTATTTGAATAGCCGAAAATTTTCTTTCAGATGAAAATGGTATAGTATCTATTACATTTATATCAAGTTTTTCTTGATATTTATCACGAATTGCTTTAAAGGTAGATGAATTGTCATCTAAACCATTTACTAATTTTAAAATAATTTTACTAAATTCTTCCTTGGTATAATTATTAGTAGGAATAATATCATATAATTTCATATTACCAGTTGTAATAGTACCAGTTTTATCTAAACATATTACGTTTACTCTTGACAATGTTTCGATGCAATAAAGTTGTTGAACTAATACCTTTTGTTTACTTAATCTAATAACTGATACAGCCATAACTGATGATGTTAATAAAACCAGTCCATTTGGTATCATTCCTATTAAAGCTGCCACGGTGTTAATGATTGAATTGCCAATACTTGAACCAATTACTAAATATTGATTACAAAATAAAGCTGCTCCCAAAGGAATAATAATAAATGACAATATTTGCACCATAGTTTTAAAAGAATTATAAATAACTGAATTATTTTCTTTTATATATTTAGCATCACTTGATATTTTATTAACATAATTATTCTCACCTACATGAATAACTTTACAAGTAGATGAACCTGATATTATGAAACTTCCTGATAATAAAGTATCCCCTACTTTTTTTAAAATAGTATTAGATTCTCCTGTTATAAAAGATTCATTTACTTCAACAGTCCCATCTAATATAATACTATCAGTTAAAACTTGATTACCGGGTTTAAATACTATAATATCATCTAAAACAATATTATCCATTTCAATTACTTGCTCACAACTATTTCTAATAACAACTGCTTTACTACTAGATATAACTGATAATTTATCAACTATTTTTTTAGATATAATTTCTTGAATAGTACTAATAACAGTATTCCAAAAAACAACTCCTACAAATAAACAATTTTTTAAAGAATACATGAATTGATTACTAATAATTCCAGCAAATAAAACAGCAGCACCTAAAAAGATATTTAAAAAGTTAAAATAAGTTAAAACATTACTTCTAATTATCTCAGGTATAGTTTTAGTAACTGGTTGAGTATTATAATTAACAAGTCCTTTATTAATTCTTTCTTTAACCATACTATCAGTTAAACCAGTTTTAAGATCAACTTTTTCTTCCATATTTACCTCTTTCTTTTAAATTTTACAACCATACTATTTATTAAACCTTTATTTAAATAATAACTATAAATAAAAGCAATTACTAAGGTTAGAAAACAAATTAAATAATTTCTTAAATAATAAGAAATACTTACTATTATTAAAATGATAAAACTTGGTATTAAATATTTATCTTTATCTAATTTAATATATTTTCTTAATTTATAATTTCTATATATAAATATTACAATATAACTTATTAAAGTTGCTAGAATTGTTGCATATAATCCTATTTTTCTAATAAAGATAAATCCTACTAAAAAATTAATAACAGCAGCAACAATAGTAGTAGTTGCTAGTATTTTAGTATCTTTATAGGCTGAAAATATTCCACTTGAAAAATTAGATAAGTTAGCAAAATAAACATTCATAACCATAATTGGAATATAATTATAAGCCTCTCTATAAGCATTTTTAATTAATAAATTAAATACAAATGGAAGAATTGCTATTAATAAAATAGAAACACAGATTAAAAAATGTCTTAAATTAGTATAAACACTATTATAAAAATCATTTTTATCTTCTTTATTAACTACCTTAGAAGCAGATTCTTTCCATGAAATATTAAAATAAGAGTAACAAGTATTAATAATAGTTGGAAATCTATTAGCAACTGAATAAACCCCGTTCATACCATCATTTAATATATTAGTAATTAATAATCTATCAGTTAAAGAAATGGCATTCCAAGAAATACTATTTGGTATTAAGGGAAAAGAATATTTAATCATTTCCTTAGTTTTTTTCTTATTAATTCCCTTAAAATTAATTAATTTATAATAATTAATTTTATAAAGTAACCAAAGAGATACTAAACTATTAGCAATTATATAAGAAATAAATAATCCTGTTATGCCAATTTTTAAAACAGCAATAAATAAAATATTTAAAAAAATATTAAAGAAACTTGATAAAAAGCAAAATAAAGAATAAATTTTGAATTTTCCAAGACCTCTGGCACTAGAACCAGCAAGAGATGATAAAATACTAGCAAGTAAATATAAAATTAAATAAATAGTATAAGGATATTTAATAATAGAACCAACTATCAAGATTAAAATACTCCATACAAAAAAACTAATAGTTGTTGTCATGGTAGTAATAGAGAATACTTCTCCTTTTTCTTTATCAGTTTTAGCATCAATTAAAAATCTAAACATTCCTTCTTCCATAAGTAAAGTAATACATGGAATAAGAAAAATTGAAATAGTATTTAATAAATCATATCTTCCGTATTCAGCAGTAGTTAATAAACTGGTGTATAGAGGAAGTAATAAAAAACTAACTAATTGGGTAGAAAATTTACCTACCATAATTATAAATGTATTTTTCATTAATTCTTTTTTTTGATTCATTGTATCACCTAAATAATTATATCATTATTTAAATAAATAGTAAATGACAAAATCATGACAAAATTTTTATTGAAAATAATTATAATTATTAGTATAATAAATATGAGGTGTTTATGAAAAAGAAAACAGTTAAAATAATTACCATTGGTTTATTATTAATAATGATAGCATCATTTATATGTGGTTTATTGTATTTATAAAAAATGTTAAGCAAAATTACTTAACATTTTTTTCTTTTAATAAATCACGAATTTCTTCAAGTAATAAAATATCATCTGGTTTCTTTTCTTCTTTTACTTCCTTTTTTTCTTCTTTTTTCTTGAAAGAAGATAATTTATTAAATGCTTTAATAACTACAAAGATAGTAAAAGCAACTATTAAGAAATCAACTATATTTTGAATAAAACTACCTATTAAAATACTAGAATCTTTAAAAGTTATTTTAATAGTTTCAAAATGAATTCCTCCTATAATAATACCAATAATTGGCATTATTACATCATTTACAAGACTAGTTACTATTTTATTAAAAGCATTTCCAATTACAACAGCAACTGCTAAATCTAAAACATTACCTTTGGCAATAAATTGTTTAAACTCATTTAAAAATTTCTTCATACTTACCTACTTAGTTCCAAATATTCTATCCCCAGCATCTCCAAGACCTGGTACAATATAACCTGATTCATTTAAATGACTATCTAATTTAGCAACAAATATTTCAACATCAGGATGATCTTCTTGAATTTTTTCTATACCACTAGGTGCTGCTATTACACATAAGAATTTAATATGTTTCACACCGCGTTTTTTAAGCATAGTAATTGCAGCTGATCCTGACCCACCAGTTGCTAACATTGGATCTAATACTATTACAGTTTTTTTGTCAATTTGTTTTGGTAATTTGCAATAATATTCAACTGGTTCTAAGGTTTCTTCATTTCTATAAAGACCTATATGACCAATTTTAGCATTTGGCATCAAAGTTAATACCCCATCAACCATACCAAGTCCTGCTCTTAAAATAGGAACAAAAGCATAGTTATTTTCATCAATTACATATCCCTTAGTTTCAGTAATTGGTGTTTTTACAACTATTTCTTTTAAAGGAGCATCTTTTAATGCTTCAAGACATAAAATAGTAGCAATTTCTCCAATAAGTTCACGAAACTCCTTTGTACTTGTCTTTTCATTCCTTAAAATAGATATTTTGTGTTCAATCATGGGATGGTTTAAAATAATTTCTTTCATAATTCCTCCACTTATCAAAAAAATAGTACCACAAAAGGTACTATTTGTAAACTACATTTGCATAATGAATGTCAAAAAAGAAATATTTTCTAAACAATTATTGCTTTTTATATCTTCATCTAAGATAGATAAATTATAAAGTAAATTCAAAAGTTCTTTCTTAGAATAATTAATTCCTTTTCCCCTGGCAAGTTTAACAGGATACTCATGAACACTTAACATATTACTAATTTCATTATCACTTAAATTACTTAAAACTTTAACATTATAAATTAATCTAATTTGATTAGCAAGTAAAATCATAATTTGCATAATTTCAACGCCACTATTTAGAAAATGTAAATATAATTCGTAAACTGTATTTTTATTCTTTTTAACAATTGCATCAATTAAATCAAAAATACTAGATTCAATATTTTTATTAGTTATTAAATCAACATCTTCTTTTTTAATTATTTTAGAATCACTCTTATATAATTTTAGTTTTGTAAGTTCAGTTTCAATTATATTATAGTTAGTTCCAACTTTATTTAAAAAATAATTAATAACTTGATTATCCATTTTATAACCATCTAAATTTATATTAACAAATGAAGAGTAACTTAATTCTTTAATTGTAATAAGTCGAAAACTTTTTTTAACTAAATTAACTAATTTTAGACGATTATTTAATTTACTTGCAACTATTATTAAAATGTTATCACTTGGATTATTTATATATTTTAAAAACTTTTCTTCATTAAAATCAATTTTTTCATTTAAAAATATTGGATTATAACAAATAACTACCTTTTGTTTTAAAAACATATCATAAGTATCTAAATCTTCTATAACAAAATCAAAACTAGTTTCTAATAAATCGTATTGAATCTTTTCATAATCAGTTAATTTTTTTAAAATATTATCTATTTCTCTTTGAATTAAAACTGAGTTTTCACCTTCAATTAGTATTAATTTGTCCATATTTCATTTTCAAGCTCTAATAAAGTCTTATCAAGATTTTCCAAATCTTTAAATGATCCCATAGCAAATTTATTAGATCCTCCCCCATTACCACCTAATTTAGAAGAATAAGTTTTAACAATTTTACCTGCTTCAATTTTAGAATTACTACGTGCAATTAGATTTAAATTACCATCTTTATTATTAGCAAAAAGAATAAAAATATTTTCATATTTATTACTAATAGTATCAGCAATATTTTTTAAAGTATTAGTATCCATATTAGTTTTCATAATTAAAACATTTAAATTGCTTTTAGAAACTATATTATTTTCATAAGTACTTAAATCATCAATACTCTTTTCACTTTTAAGTTTTAAATATTCTTTTTCAAGAGAACGAATACAACTTGCAACATAATTATCTTTATTTTTTAAATTAATTATATCTTTATATGATTTTGGTTTATCATTATCAAGAGTTAAATCAAGAGTTAAATTAATTCCTTCTTTTTTAGCATTTTTAATTATTTCGTTAGCCTTCATAATATTTTTAATGATATTAGAATTATATGGATTAGCAACACTTACTAAACCACTTTCAATAGTTAAACCAGTTGCACCAGTTATTCTATATGTATTACTTCCCTTGTTTTCAAAAGATAAAATTGCAAATTTTTCAATTACACCTGTATTTTTAACATGACAACCACCACATAATTCTTTGGAATCCCCTATTTCAACAAGTCTTACTTTATCTTTGTATTTAGAACCAAATAAAGCCATTACTTCGTTAGAATCAATATCAGCAAAGTTTTTAATAGTTGTTTGTCTTTTATAGTCTTTTTTAATATAATCATTTACAAAATTTTCTACCTTAATTAACTCTTCATCAGTTATTTTACCATGATAATTAAAATCAAAACGAAGATATGTATCACATACTTTGGAACCTACTTGGTAAATATCTTTATCAATTATTTTTTGAAGAGCAAGTTGTAAAATATGAACAGTTGAATGATTATTTTCTATTTTAAGTCTTCTTTCTTTATCAACAATTAAATCGGCTAAATCATCTAATTTAATAGTTCCATAATTAACTTTAATAGTATGAATATGTTGACCATTTGGAGCCTTTAAAACATCTAAAACTGTTGCTTTGAATCCATCTTTAACAATAACTCCTGTATCACTAATTTGTCCACCTGATTCAGCATAAAAACAAGTTTTATCAAAAATAATCATACCATAGTCATCAAGTTCATGGACAAATTTATTATCTTTAATTAAACCAATTACAGTTGCTTTCATTTCATAAGTTTCATAGATAAATTCGGATTCATCTTTATAATTTAATAATAATTCATTTTGAGATTTAAAAGACTCAATTTGTTTTTGTTTACTTTTAGATAACTCTTTTTGTTCCTTCATACATTTTAAGAATTCATCATAATCAGTTGTATAACCTTTTTCATTTAGAATTTCAAGAGTTAATTCAAATGGAAAACCATAAGTATCATATAGTTTAAAAGTATCTTTACCACTTATTTTATTATCAAGAGATACATCCATTAATTCAGCAAGTTTCTTTTCTCCTTTATCAAGAGTTTTTAAGAATAAATCTTCTTCTTGCATAATTAAGGCTTTAACATGGGCTTGTTTTGTTAATAAATATGGATATACTTCTTTCATATTAAGAACAACACTATCAACAAGTTTATACATGAATTTTCCATTTAAACCAAGTTTTTTACCATATCTAACACTTCTTCTTAAAAGTCTTCTTAAAATATAACCACGACCAACATTATCAAAATTTGCTCCATCAGCAAGGGCAAAGGTAATTGATCTTATATGATCAGCAATTACTTTATAGGGCATAGATTTATCATAAGTAGTACCACTTAATTTTTCAATATCATGAATAATTGGTAAGAATAAATCAGTATCAAAGTTAGAATCAGCATCTTGAAAAATACATGCCCATCTTTCAAGCCCTGCTCCTGTATCAATATTTTTACTTGGAAGTTCTTTGTAGTCATGTCTTTCTACACCTTCTTTGGAATTAAATTGACTAAATACATTGTTCCAAATTTCAACAAATCTTTCGTTATCTTCGCCTTTCATGAAGTGTTCAAGTGCATGATTATCAAAATCATATTTTTCTCCACGATCAAAGAAAATCTCGGTATCTGGTCCGCAAGGGCCCTCACCTATCTCCCAGAAATTATCTTCAAGTTTTGTAATATGACTTTCTGGTACACCTAAACTTACCCATTTATTGTAAGTATCAGTATCTTCTGGATATACTGTAAAATATAATTTTTCAATAGGAATATCAAACCAATCTTTACTTGTTAAAAGTTCATAAGCAAATTCAATTGCTTCAAATTTAAAATAATCTCCTACTGAGAAATTTCCCATCATTTCAAAGAAAGTATGATGACGTCTTGTAACTCCAACATTTTCTATATCATTTGTACGAATACATTTTTGAATATTAGTAATTCTTCTATTATCAGGCACAACTGTTCCATCAAAGTATTTTTTTAAAGGCGTAACCCCGGCATTAATCCATAAAAGAGAATCATCATCTTGGGGTATTAAAGATGCACTAGGAACAACGGTATGACCTTTACTTTGAAAGAAATCAAGCCACATTTTTCTTATTTCTAAACTAGTTAATTTTTTCATAATTAAATCCTTTCTAAAATTGATTTTAAAGAATTAAGATAAGTATCTTTATCGAAATTATTTAAGATAAAATAATCAGCAAAAGCAATTGGACCACCTTTGGCAAGGTTTTCAATCTCTGCAATATCACGTTTTTCAGCCTCAGTAGAACTAAGACTTCTAATATCACGAACACTAAGTCTTTCATAACGAATATTCTTATCAGCAATAATTGCAATAACTTTTAAAGATGAGCCTAACTTTTCTCTTAAAACAACAAGTTCATCCCAAGAATATAAACCATCAAGTACAACGTTAGAACTAAGAGCATACTCACTAATTCTAGGAAGTAAAATTTTAGCATAAGCACTCATGCCAAGTTCACTTCTCAATTTTTCACGCATAAACTTCTCATTTTCAGGTGTAACTTCCATATTATTTTCTTTTAATTTTTCCATGGTTACCCCTCCAAAATAAACTTTCTTGTAACCAATACTTTCTAAATAATCACTAGCAACTGATTTTCCAGAGCCACACATACCTACAATAGCAATAATTTTATTCATAATTCCTCCAACAATAAAAGACCTTGGTAGGAGCGATCAACGCGTTACCATCCTACTTTGGTCTTAATTTTTATAACGGTATCCCGAAATCCTAAATAAGTAGCCTTTCACAAACACTTGTATTAAGTTCCACCACACCTTAACTCTCTAAAACAAATAATTCGTTACTTCAAATATTTAATAGATTTTTCAAAAACAAATTTATTTTAACACATAATAAATCAAAAATCTATACTTTTTTGTATTTTTTTATTAATATTAATAACTATCACATACTTCATTATTAGAACCATATATTGTTACACCACTTGCTGTATATGGACTGTCCCTATCTAACCAAGGGTAATATCTAGTAGTATCTGTACTAGATGCTTGAATTTTTTTAATATCTGTGCATGATTTATTAATAGTTATCTTAGATAAATTAGGATTACCAGAATTAAATTTCTCAAACGCAACTCTATCAATATATTGGATACCATTTCCTATTGTTATACTTGTTAATTGATTATTTGAAAAAGCACTATCACCTATTGTTGTTACACTATTTGGTATTGTTATATTTGTTAATTGATTATATGAAAAAGCACTATCACCTATTGTTGTTACACTATTTGGTATTGTTACATTTATCAATTGATTATCATAAAAAGCAGCATTTCCTATTGTTGTTACACTATTTGGTATTGTTACACTTGTCAATTGATTATCTAAAAAAGCAGAATTTCCTATTGTTGTTACACTATTTGGTATTGTTACACTTGTCAATTGATTATTATAAAAAGCATTATTTCCTATTGTTGTCACACTACCTGATATTGTTACATTTATCAATTGATTATTTGAAAAAGCATGATTTCCTATTGTTGTTACACTATTTGGTATTGTTACACTTGTTAATTGATTATCATAAAAAGCATATTCATCGATTGTTGTAATGCTATCAGGTATTACTACACTTATTAAATTTTTATTTTTAAATGATCCTGATAGCGGAATTCCAATAATAGGTCTTATATTAACATTTTTTTGATAATTATTTAAATCATTTAATTTGTAATCATTATTTTTATTTGATAATTGTTCTATTACACTGGTTTCACTATTTCCTATAACTGTAACCGGATAACCTTTAATTGTATTTGGTATTATTACATCAGTTCCACATGTTTCATTATAATCAATAATTGCTACTTCATTACCATCATTAATAGTTCCTACTCTAAAACATGATTCATCGGTTGCAATTGATTTTTCATTGAAGTCGCCCGCTACATCTACTTTTATACTTGCAAATATGTTCTTCCACTCTTCTATTGTATAATCCACGTCTTCGGTATTTCCAATATTAGTAGTATTTGAAATCCACATATAAAGTCTATAAGTTATACTAACTTCACTTGTAGTATTCTTGTTTATGGTATTAACCCATATTCTTTTATTTGTTAAGTCTCCATAACTTCTACCATCAAATACAGTTGTTGTCGTTCCATTTTTAGTTTCTGTTAAAGTAAATTTTAATAAATTATCTTTTATTCTTGTTTTTCCAGATACAACATCTCCATGTTTTAAGATTATTTCATACCAGATATCTTTATTAGTTGTTGTGTTCTTTCCATCAATTGTAAACTCAAAGAAACTAGTTGCATCATAGGTTTCACTTGGCATTACATTTGCTAAATTAATTGATTTATTACCATTTGCATAGTGCATATACACATCCCCTACTACAAGGCTTGAATTTTGTCCTGTTTTACTCATTGAAAACACAGCATAAGTTAAACTAATAGTTAAGATTAATACTCCTAGTATTATACTAGTAATTAAAATTGTTTTCTTGTTATTTTTCATAAACACTCCTTTTCTTCATTAAAAAAACATGATTAAAATTATAGATATTCTCTATATTCTAACCATGTAATATTAAATAATTTTATCTTTTTAATCAAAGAATTTTCTTGATATATATAGTTATATAAGGGTTTCATTACGTTAATTTGTCCATATATACTCATATATATCACTTACCTTTCTATACTTAGATTATAACTAAATATTTTCTGTTTGGCAAGTATTTTCAAAATTAATTTTTTTATTTATAATTTTACTATTATTTTGTCTAGTTTTATCTATTATTCTTGTCATATAGTTTAATTTATATTATACTTTTATTGTAAAGGAGAATATATGAAAGAAATTAATGTAGTCCAAATTGGATGTGGTAAAATGAGTCGTTATACAATGCGTTATTTACTTGATAAAGGTTGTAATCTTATAGGAGCATTTGATATAAACGAGAAAATTATTGGTAAAAGTGTAAATAGTATTTATGATGAGGTTAATTCTAATGTTTTAATTAGTAATATAAGTGACCTTGATTTAAAACTAAAAGAGTTAAAACCAAATGTTGCAATTGTTGAAACAATGAGTTTATTAAATGATGTTTATGATGTTATTAAAATATGTGCAGCAAATGGAGTTAATACAATTACAACTTGTGAAGAGGCTTTTGATTCTTATAATTCTAATCCTACTAAAACCTTAGAACTTGACGAAATTGCTAAATCTAATAATTGTACCATTACAGGATCTGGTTATCAAGATGTTTACTGGGGTAATTTAATTAGTATTATTGCTGGTTCTACTTTTAAAATAACTAAAATTAAAGGAAGTTCATCTTATAATGTTGAAGATTATGGAATTGCTCTTGCAAAAGCCCATGGTGCTGGACTTAGTTTAGAAGAATTTGAACGTGATGTGGCAGCAAGTGATAACATTAGCCATGAAGAAAGACTCAAATTAATTAATAAGGGAGAATTTTTACCAAGTTATATGTGGAATACCAATGGTTGGCTTGCTTCTAAACTAGATTTACATGTTATTAGTCAAGAACAAAAATGTGTACCAATTACTTGCAGTCATGATATTCACTCTACTACTTTAAATATGGACGTTAAAAGCGGTCTTGCAACTGGTATGAGTGCTGTTGTTACTACTAAAACAGAAGAAGGTATTATAATTGAAAGTGAATGCATTGGTAAAGTTTATGCCAAAGAGGATTTTGATAAAAACGAATGGACAATTTACGGAGAACCTAATACAACTGTTACAATAAATCGTCCTCAAACCGTAGAACTTACTTGTGCTACTATCGTTAATAGAATACCTGATTTATTAAACTCTCGTCCTGGATTTGTTTTAACAAGTGAAATGGATGAATTAAAATATAGAACTAATAGTCTACCTATTTATTTGAAATAGTATTTTTATACTATTTTTCTTTTCAACAAATTTTAAATATGTTATGATGAATGAGAAAGGAGTATTATGAACTGTTTATTTTGTAAAATAATTAATAAAGAAATTAAGAGTGAAATAATCTATGAAAATGATTTATTATTTGTATTCTTGGATATTAATCCAACTACTAATGGAGATACTTTAATTATACCAAAGAAGCATTTTGAAAATATCTTCGAAGTAGATGATGAAACTTTACTAGAAATTAATAAAGTTAGTAAGATGTTATATAAAACTTATAAAGAAAAACTTAATTGTATTGGTCTTACTTTATCAACTAATTTAGAATATGGTCAAGAAATTCGTCATTTTCATGTTCACTTTATTCCAAGATATGAAAATGATGAAGTTAAACATTTATCTAACAAAAAGATTTTAAAAGATTTAGCCGACATTAAGAATATGTTAAAATAGATACAATTTAGTATCTTTTTTTATTATTATCATAGACTTTATTGGAGGATAAAATGCATAAAGGACTAACTAATGAAGAAGTAGTTAAAAGTAGATTAGAATTTGGCACTAATGAATTAGATATTAAAAAGCAAAAAAAGTTTTTAAATTTATTATTAGAATCTCTGGGAGATCCTATAATTAAAATATTATTAATTGCTCTTGCTGTTAAAACTATTTTTTTGTTTAAAGATTTTGACTTCTATGAAACTATTGGAATTTTTATTGCTATTTTACTAGCAACTTTTATTTCAACTATTTCAGAGTATGGATCTGAAAAAGCCTTTAATAAGTTACAAGAAAATTCTTTAAAATTAAAAAGCAAGGTTAGAAGAGATGATAGTATTCAAGAAATTTTTATTAATGAGATTGTTAAAAATGATATAGTTTTACTTGAAACAGGTGATAAAATACCGGCTGATGGAGTACTTTTAAAAGGCTATTTGGAAGTAGATGAATCTATGTTAAATGGAGAAACCAAAGAGGCTAAAAAATATAGTTTAGTAGGAGAAATCAAGGATAATAATAAGTTATATCGTGGTACTACTATTTATTCAGGATATGGAGAGATGCAAGTTTTAAATATTGGCACCTCTACTCTTTATGGTAAAATTGCCTTAGAATTAACGGAAAAAGAACCAACTAGTCCTTTAAAATCAAGATTAGTAGATTTAGCCAAGATAATAAGTAAAATTGGTTATATTGGGGCACTCCTTGTAACTCTTGCTTATTTATACTCCAAAATTGTAATTAGCAATAACTATGATTTAGTTTTAATTAAAGAAACAATTACTAATTTTAGATTAATGGCCGACTACTTAATTTATTCTCTTACTTTAAGTGTAACTATAATAGTTGTTGCTGTACCAGAGGGATTACCTATGATGATAACCTTAGTCTTATCAAGTAATATGAAAAAAATGTTAAAAGAAAATGTCTTGGTAAGAAAATTAGTAGGTATTGAAACAGCTGGAAATATAAATGTTTTATTAACGGATAAAACTGGTACTTTAACTAAGGGAAAATTAGAAGTTATAAGTATTTTGGATAGTAATTTAAAAGAATTAAAGATAAATGATGTTAAAAGCAATAAATTGTATTTTGATAATATGTATTATAATAATGATAGTTGTTTTAACGATCAAACGGAGATAGTTGGAGGTAATATTACTGATAAGGCTATTTTAAAGTATATTGGTTTGTCCCCTACTCTAAAAAAAAATATTGTAAATAAAAAACATTTTGATAGTACTAATAAATATAGTTCAGCATCTCTTAATGATAAAACTTTAATTACTTATTTTAAAGGAGCAAGTGAAGTATTAATTCCTAAATGTAGTAAGTACTTAGTTAATAATCAAGAAAGAACTTTAATTAATAAAAATTTTATTGAAGAAAAAATTAAAGAAATTACCAAAAAAGGTATAAGAGTTTTGGTAATGGCTTACAAAAAAGGAAATGAAGAACTTTCTGACTTAGTCTTTTTAGGATTAATTTTATTAAAAGATGAATTAAGAGATGAAGCCAAACAAGGGGTTAGTTTAATTAAATCTGCTTCTATTAAAGTTGTTATGATTACCGGAGACTCCAAAGAAACTGCTAAGAATATTGCCAAAGAAGTAGGAATCTTAGATAACGAAAATGATTTGGTTTTAACAAGCAAAGAATTAAATGAATTAAGTGATGATAAATTACTAGAAAAACTTGATAATTTAAAAGTAGTTTCCCGAGCTCTTCCAAGTGATAAAACAAGACTTGTTAAACTTTATCAAAAAAAAGATTTAATTGTTGGAATGACAGGAGATGGGGTAAATGATGCCCCGGCTCTTAAAAATGCTGATGTTGGTTTTTCAATGGGAAGCGGATCAGAAGTATCGAAAGAAGCAAGCGATATCATTATTCTGGATAATAATATATTATCAATTTCCAAGGCTATTTTATACGGAAGAACTATATTTAAAAGTATTAGAAAATTCATAATTTATCAATTAAGCGTTAATGCAACTGCTCTTATTTTGTCAATAATAGGTCCATTTATTGGTGTTACTACCCCTATTACCATCGTTCAAATGTTATGGCTTAATATGATAATGGATACTTTATCTGCCCTAGCCTTCTCATATGAACCTGCCCTACTTGAATACATGATGGAGCCCCCAAAGAAGAAAAATGAAAAAATTATTAACTCTTATATGTATAATGAAATAATCCTAACAGCCATTTATTCTAGTTTACTTTGTATTTTATTTTTAAAACTACCAATTGTTCATGAGTATTTTAGAACCAATAATAACAACAAATACTTAATGACTGCTTATTTTGCTATGTTTATTTTTATTGGTATTTTCAACTCCTTTAATGCTAGAACTTATCGTATTAATATATTTTCTAATATTTTAAAAAATAAAATTTATTTAATTATTATAAGTTTAATTATTATAGTTCAAATATATTTAATCTATTTTGGAGGAGATTTATTTAGAACTTATGGCTTGACTGCTAAGGAATTCTTAATTATTTTACTTATTTCTTTATCAGTTTGGCCAGTTGATGGTATTAGAAAAATGATTTTAAAAAAATTAAATTTAGAAAGAAACGTTTAGGTTTCTTTTTTTGAAATTTTATGATATTATTATTTTAGGAGAATTGATATGAAATTAAAAAATAAAGGTTTTACCTTAGTTGAATTATTAGGTGTTATTGTTGTTCTTGCAATTGTAGGTGGTATTGCTACTCTTAGTATGTCTATTTACCTTGGAAATAGCAAAGACAGTGTTTACCGAAATTATGCTTCAACTCTAAAAACAACTGCTGAAAATTATTTAATTGAAAGTTATGACAAGAATAGTTCTATAATGCCAGATGTTGGGGAAGAAAAAACAATTACTTTAAAAGTTTTAATTAATGCTAAAAAAATTGATAATTTAAAAGATCCAAATGGTGGAACATGTAATACTAGTAATTCCAAAGTTGTTATTAAAAGAGGAGCAGATACCGGCGTTAATTTTAATTTAAGTTACTATGTTACCTTAGTGTGTCCTCATGCAACTGTTGTTTGTAATGAAGGAGTGGCTTACACAAATGCAAAAGATTGTAAAATAACTAAAAAATAAGATGTTTTTTGACATCTTTTTTTAATGATAAACTTCTATTGTTTTTTTAAATTCCACTATCTCTTTAATAAATTCTGATCTTTTTTGATAATTCTTAGGACAAAGTATATAAACTTTATTTTTTGTTCTAGTAATTGCAACATAGAAAAGTCGTCTTTCTTCTGGAAAATCAATTTTAGTTTTTTCAACTGGTCTTAATAATTTAATTAAATCATCATCTTTAATTTTACTTGGAAAACCTTTTTCATCATCCAAAGCATTTAATAAAATTACTTCATCATATCCAAGTCCTTTCGAAGCATGAACTGTTAAAAAATCTAAATAAACTTTGGGACTCTTTAAACAAATTATTTGATCCTTTACTGAGGTTTTAAACATACCACTCAAAAGTAATTCTTCAATATCACTCTTATAGCGACCTAAAAGTAATATTTTACTATTTTTATTTTTTTGATAAATACTTTCAATTAGATTAATAATTACTAATATTTTGGAGTTTAAATCATCATAATAATGTATTTCAATAGGATTATCTAAATGTTTACTTGATTTTAAATTTTTAATAATTTGACTATCATTTTTAGAAACAAATTGACTTGCTATATCAATTAATTCTTGACTATTACGGTAAGTATTTTTAATTTTAATTATCTCTCCATATCCCATTAAATCGCAAAAGTTAGTAAATAAATCAATATCTGATCCAGAAAATGAAAATATTGATTGCCAATCATCACCTACTGCTATTATTTTAGCCTTAAAAACACTAGATATTTTTTTAGCCAAATTATATTTTTGTCTTGAAATATCTTGATATTCATCAATTATAATATAATCGTATTCTTCTCTTGATTTAGATACACTATAATAAGCATAATTAATCATATCATTAAAATCTATTTTATATTCACTATGGATCTTTAAATTATAAAAATTGTATATATTTTTAAGAAAATTTAATCTCTTGATAGTTATTTCATTTTGATTTTTACTAAGTTCTAGAAAATAGTCATCTTTATAATTTTTCTCTTTATATAAATTAATAAATGTCATTGTAAGATTAATAAATTTAAAAAATTGGCTTTCCTTAGCAGTATTCATAAGTTGATAAAATACTTCTTTCTCTGTTTTTTCAATTCCAACTATTTCTCTTTTTTTAAGTTCTCTTATTAATTCTAATAAATAGTTAGAGTTCTCGTATTCAAAGTAAAGTTCAATCAGATCTGTTTTATATTTTTCATGCAATAATCTTTTTTTAATTATTAATTTATTATAAGTTTCTATATCATAAGTTGTATATTTACCATTTTTTAAATATTTAGTTAATCCATAATATTCTAAGTAATAAATGTTATCTTGATAATAAATCGTAAAATCAGGTGCATATGTGTGGTTATTATCAAGTGAATAATCATATATTTTTTCATATTCATAGTTAATACCATGTAAATATAAATAGTTAGCAATATTAACCTCAGCCAATGATTTAACATATTCACCTTTTATAGTTTTAAATATTTTCTCACGATTTTTAATTCTTTTTTTATTAAATTTATCTAAATTATTTTTATTTTGTTCATATAATTTATCACTATAATATTTATAATAGTCATCAAAATTAGAATAATCAAAAGCCTTATCATCGAAGTAACAATAGTCTTTGAATAAACTAGTAAATTCTTTTAATAATTCTTTATTTTTAAATACTTTAAGTTTAATATAATCACTAATTATATCATATAAAGTTTTATCGCTAGCAATAGAGAGTTTATTAGGAAAATTATTTCTCAAAAATTTCATTCCTAATTTATGAAAAGTCAAAACTTCAACATTTAGTTTAAAATCTTCGTTTATTCTTGTATCAAGTTCTAAAACAGCCTTATTAGTTAAAGATAATAAAATTATTCTCTTGGGATCAATACGTTTTTTCTCGATTAAATATTTTACCTTAGCAGCCATAGTTGTTGTTTTACCAGATCCTGCTCCTGCTATTATTAAAGAATAATCTTCATCACATAAAATGGCTTTTTTCTGTTCTAAATCAAGTTTTATATTAGGATCAATATCATTAAATAAGTTATTAAAATAATCTTCATTGTTTTTAAGTTCAGTTTCTAAGTAATTATTGTTGTGCTCTTTTATTATTTTGTAAGCATTATTTAAAACGTTATCAATTGTACTTTTTATTAATTCATCATCAATAATATTTCCTATTTTATAAACATCAGGATATTTTTTAATTAAATCATCATATTTACTTTGACTGATATACTCATTTGTATTTAATAAAGCCTGAAATTCTTCTAAAAAGTTTTGAATGTTTTTAAAAAATATATTATCTTTCATAACTCACTACCTTTATAATAAGTATATCATGATAATATATTTTTTTCTATTTATTTTAATTATATTTTTTTTATATTAATTAAACCTCTTGTATGGTAACCACTTTTTTCATAAAAATTGATAGCATTTTTATTATAAGCAAACACATCCACATTGATATATTCACATCCAATACTTTTAAAATATTTTTCAATTTTTTGTATTAATTTTTGACCAATTCCTTTACTTCTTGCTGTTTTTGATACAATAAGTTCTAAAATTTCGCCACATTTTGGACATTTATAATCTAAGTAATCATATTCTTCATATTTTCTAACACATCCCATTATTAAACCAATTATTTTATTATCATCTAAGGCTAAATAACACTTACCGTTATTTTCATCAACCTCTTTTAAATTCAAAACTGCCATTTTATCACGATATTCTTCATGTAATCTGTCGAGTTTATCAATATCAATATTTAATATGTATTCTTCTAGTTCTACTAATAAATCTTTTACATCTTCTAAATATTTCTCCTCATAGTCAATTATTTTCATTTTATAACTTCTCCATTTACATATAATTTATAACCATTAAAATCAATATTAGAATTATCTTTAATACCATTAGTTAAACTAGTTAAATAAGTATCTCCTGTTAATTTTATTTTAGAAGTATCATCAAGAGTTAAAGAAATGCTTTTAGCAGTATTTAAATTATTAATACTTCCTTCAAAGTAAGAATTATTAGTCATTTTAAAAGTTAAAGTAGAAAGTGAATCAACTGTTATATTACCTATTATTTTTTGATTTATGGTATTTAGTTCTACTTCTCCTCCATTATTACCAGATTCACCCCAGGAGTCTTTTTGCACTCTTAAAAATGAAGAAGTAGAATCATTATTTACAAAAGTATTATTTTTAAGATTAATAACTGATTTGGTATTAGTTACATAGAAGGTATCGCCTTGATTAGTTGTAATAGTACTATTAGTTGCATTAAAAGTTGAAACACCAACACTACTATCTCCACTCATAGATTGATATAAAAAAATATTTTTATAAGTAGTTGACTTACCATTTAAAGTGTTATTAGTATCAGTTAAAGTACAATTATCAAGAGTAACAGAATTTTTTCCTTCAATTACAATTCCCTCTGCTTTGGTTGCAACTAAGTTTGCATTACTAACCTTAATATTAGCAGTTGAATAAATAGCAGGAGAACCTTGTCCAGTAGTTTTATAAGTTCCGTTATCAACTTCTACACTTCCTCCTCCTCGATCACTTCTAATAGCAGCACTTGAAATACCACTTGTTAAAATATCAAGATTAAAGGCTTTCATAATGCCTCCTCCTGTTGTCATAATACCACCAGAATTATCCTTAGAAGTTGTTATCTTAGAGTTTTTAATTGTAACAGTTGTCGAATCACTACTAGTATTATTGGTAGTTGCCGAGCCACCATAACTAAATACTCCATTAGCACCTACTGCATCTGTTTCAATAGTTGCATTATCTATTGTTAAGTTAGCGCCACTCTTAGCAAGTATTCCTGAGTTAGTTCCATAAAAACTTGTTGCATCCCCTGAACTAGTAGCATCTCCTGTTTTAGAAACAGTTATATTTTCTAAATTAACTGAAACATCACCTGATACTAAAATGCTATTTTCCAAAGACTTACTAGACGAGAACTTACCAGAATCAATATTTTCACTTGTAGTTATTTCTTTACTAGCAGAATATGTAATATTACTATTATCTTGATTTGGATTAAAGTTATTATTACCAGCATTATTTTTATTATTTAAAGTAGTTAGAAAACTCATTAAATAAGTTAAACCAATAGTTAAAATAATGCTTCCTAAAATATAAATTATGATTTTATCTTTATTTACAAAGGTTTCTTTAAGTGTCTTTTTATTAAAACTAGACATAACTAAGTAAATAACAAGAATTGTAATAATTAAACTTTCTACGCCAAATAAAACATAATAAATAGTACTTATATTATTTTTATTCTCCCCATTCGGCATCTCTGGTTTGGTTTCACTACCTTGATTATCACTTGGCATATCAGGTTGTGTTTCTCCTTGATTACTACTATCTGGTTTTTCTGATACTTCTTCGTTATCTCCATCAGGTTTTTCAGGTGGTTCTTCATTATTACCAGGCATTTGCTTATCATTATCATTCATACTTGGCATATTACCTTGATTATTGTTAACTGATTTTCTAGCATAAATAACTGTTACTACCAATGATATAATCATTAATCCTAGTAAAATAATAGTTATAATATTTTTATTCTTTCTTTTCAAATTTATCTCTTCCTTTCACGAAACAATATAGCATACTAATTTTTATTTGTACATAACTTTCTCAAAAACTTCATATAAATTTCATCTAAATTTCACAAAAAAGAGGCTATATGAAATTATTTTATTTCATTACAGTCCCTTTTTTATTTTAAAATTATCTTTTTGAATTGCTTTTTGCCCTTTTGAATTACCAATGCATTATTTTCAAAAGCGTCAATAGTAATCTGTTTAGTTACATCATTTTCTTTACTACCATTTATACTTATACCATTTTGCTCTATCATTCTTCTTCCTTCAGATTTAGATGGAACAATTTTTATTAAAACTAATAAATCAGTTAGTAAGATACCATTTTCAACTAAATTTTTATCTATTTCTACTTCCTCAATATTTTCTGGAATGCCACCATTTGCAACAGTTGAATACCTTTTTTCTGCAAGCGAAATAAATTCTTCACCATGATACATTTTAATTATCTCTCTTGCATATACCTTGTGAGCTTCTACTACATCCTCCTTCATTATTTTTTCAATATCATCAAGATTTAAATCAGTTGTCAATTTAAAATAATTCATTAATACATCATCCGGTATTCTCATAGCTTTTTCATACATTACTTCTGCTGGTTCATCAACACCAATATAATTTCCAAGTGATTTGCTCATCTTTTCTTTACCATCTAGTCCAACCAATAATGGAAAGCACATAACATCTTGTGGTTCTTGTCCATAATCACGTTGTAGTTCTCTACCTACTAATAAATTAAATGTTTGGTCTGTTCCACCTATTTCAATATCTGCATGTAACGCTACTGAATCATATCCTTGCATCAACGGATATAAAAATTCATGTATTCCTATTGGAATATTATTTTTAAATCTATTGTTAAAATCATCTCTTTCTAAGATTCTTGCAACAGTATATTTTCCAGTTAAATTAATCACATCTTCAAAAGACATTTTTGCTAACCATTCAGAATTATAAGCTATTCTTATCTTTTTTGGATTTAGTATTTTAGCAACTTGCTTAAAATATGTCTCTCCATTTTTTCTAGTTTCTTCAAAACTTAGTGATGGCCTTGTTTTTGATTTACCAGATGGATCCCCAATCATTGCAGTAAAATCTCCAATAACGAAAACAATTTCGTGCCCTAATTCTTGCAATATTTTCAATGCTCTAAGTGGTACCGTATGTCCTAAATGTAAATCTGGCCTAGACGGATCAGCGCCAAATTTTACAACCAATTTCTTACCACTATTTAACTTTTTAATTAAAGTATCTTTATTATGAACTTCTACAGTTCTTCTTAATATTAAATCTATTTGGTCTTTTTTATTCATAATCATTCCTCCTTCTAAAAAACCGCAATAATTTCTATCCCATAAGGACGAATTATCGCGGTACCACCTTAATTTATGATTAACAATCATACACTCAAAGTTATAAAGTAACTAACTAATAAACTCATAATGTGTAATTCAATCGTATTATATGTTTAATTTCACCAAACTTAAACTCTCTAAAATATAACTAACACAATCTACTTTATCATTAATCAACATTTATTTAACACAAGACAATTATATTGTATCATATAACTATCTTTTTTTGCACTATTTTTAATTATTTTATTAATTTCTTCCTCATCTAATAAATTAAATAAACTTTTCATTAATGAAGGAACTAGGATAGAATCCGGTGCTTGATATATTATTTTCCCATCTCTTATAATACCTTCACCATGGTTTCTATACTTACCACTATCATCTTCAAAACCTTGCATCATTATTAAATGAGCTTTTATAAAATCTTCTTCCTTTTTATAATCATAATTTTTAATATCATTATACAATTTAATAGCATTTTTTACTTCTTGGATTTCATCTTTTTTCCAATGACTTTTTTGTTTTCTGTAATATTTTCTACATCAAATAAAGAAAGAGAATTTGCTTCTATTGATAATGAAGAGTGAATTGATCTCACTTTTGATTTAACAACTAAATTATTTCTTTTTTGTTTATTATTTATTTTTATAATTTTAAGTTTTTCATCTATTTCATTTAGGCATGTTGTTGTCTAAATTATAAATAAATTTAACTTCATCAAACAAGTTCATATATCACCTCAACTAATTCTAGTTATAACATATGTCACTGTAAATACCAATAAATATTTGTTTTACTAGGTTTTATACATATTAATTATTAAGAATAGTATATAAATCTTGGTAAACTAAATTAAAAAAATACCTAGAAAACCTAAGTATTTAAAATAAATCACCAGTTATTACACCTTTTAATATTTTTAAAAATATATTAAAGTAATTATCTTTTTTAATATCATTTTCAACAGTTATATTTATTTCATCTATCATATTGCCAAGACTATCTTTAACAACTAATTTACCTATCATATCACCTTTTTTTATAGGTAGTTTTAAAGTATTTAAAATAACATTTGATTTATATTCTTCTTTTTTATCATTTTTATTTTTTAAAACTGTAACATCTTGATTAGCAATTATTTTTATTTTAGGAATATCAGATTTATCTATTGAAATGGTTCCTATTTCTTCTCCTTTTTTCTTAATAGTTTCTACTTTATATAAGTTAAAACCATAGTCTAATAATTCTGCTGTTTCTTTGTTTCTAACTTTTCCTTCTTTTTCGCCTAAGGTTATTGCTAAAAGACGCATATCATTTCTTTTAGCCGTTACTGCCATACAATACATGGCTGCATCAGTGTATCCAGTTTTAAGTCCATCTGCTCCTTGGTAAGTTTTAATTAATTTATTAGTATTTACAAGCCAAAATTGTCTATCAGTTCCTTTTCTTAAATAATCTTCATAAATACTTGTATATTTAAGAATTTCTTCATGACTAATTAGTTCCTTGGCTATAAGAGCCATATCATAAGCAGTTGAATAATGATCTTTTTCATCAAGTCCGGTTGGATTTACAAAATTAGTATCATTAAGACCTAAACTCTTAGCCTTATCATTCATCATTTTAACAAAATTTGCCTCAGTTCCCCCAATATATTCAGCCATTGCTACAATCCCATCATTAGCACTAGCCATCATTATTCCTTTAATTAAATCTAAAACACTTATTTTTTCGCCTTCTTCAAGCCAAATTTGAGAACCTCCCATCCCACTTGCATTTTTAGATACTACTACCATATCTTCTAATTTAATTTTTCCATCTTCAAGAGATTCCATGATTAAAACCATACCCATCATTTTAGTCATCGATGCAACTGATACTTTCTCATGAATATTTTTTTCGTAAATAATTTTTCCAGTTGATACTTCCATAAGTAAACCACTTTTAGCATTTTTAAGCAATGACTCATCGGCAAATACTTTCATACTTGGTAAAAAAACACTAATTAAAAGTAAAATAATTATACCTTTTTTATACATAAACACCTCTATTTAAATTTATGATTAAAAAAAAGAACTATACGTTCTATTTTAAAAATATTCCAAGATAAATTAGAAAAGCCAAGAATAAAATTGATAAAATTACTCCGTTTATGTTTTCTTGCCTTTTATGTTTATATTTAAGACCAACAGCCATACTAATCAAAACTCCACCAATAAGGCCTCCTATATGACCAAAATAATCTATTCCGGGAACAACAAAACCAATTATTAGATTAAGAGCAATAACAGGTAATATCTTTTGTTTCCAAGTAGCCCCTATATAAACACGGTAATAATAACCAAAGTATAAAACTGCTCCCATTAAACCAAATATTGCCCCACTTGCTCCAATTGAAGCATTATTTGATAAAGTTACACTAAGTAAACTACCAGTAAGAGCACTATAAAAGTAAATTAACAAAAATTTCTTTTTTCCATAAAAATTTTCTACTTGACTACCTATTATATACAATGCATAACAGTTACTAAGTAAGTGAAAGATATCAGCATGTAAAAATGCCCCAGTAATCAATCTATAATACTCATGATATTTTCTAATAAATGGTCCATAAACAGCAAACATATTAATTAAATTATCACTACTTCTTGTAAATAATCCATATAAATAGATAACTGTTAAAATACCAATTATAACATATGTTGCAATTATTTTCTTAGGTGAAAAAACATCATCATTTTTAATTGCTTCTACTCTATTCTTTTCATTTATTTCATTAGTAATTTTTAAAAATAAACTAAATCCTTCTTCTTTAAAATCAAAATTACTCTTAATATCACTAAAATTATTACTAATAAAATCATTTTTTAATAAATCATTATCTGTTTTAGCATATACATATTTATAAATCTTATCATCTTCTACTTCTTTTGGACTAACATTATCTCCTAAATCAGTAAAAATATTTAAAACCTGCATTTTAATTGAAAAAGTTTTTCTTTTAATTTTACTAACTAATCTTTTAGTCTTAAATTTATCAAATTCCATTTGTTCATCATTATGAATATAGTTATTAACAATTCTAACTATTTTAATATCTTCAGCTAAATTCTCTAACCATATTTCATTTTTAGCTCCTTGAACAATTATAGGATTATAATTTTTTATCTTTATAAAATAATACAATAATTTCATTGTAATTAATTCTCTACTATCCATAACACTTGTATTCATATCAATAACTCCTCTAAATGATTATATAATATTTTTTAAAATAAATAAAGCCTTAACCAAAAAAAACTAGTAAAACTAGTTTAAAAACTTTCAATATTAATATTGATATATTTATGATCATGTAAACTACTACTTGCTTTTAGAACTTGTCTAATAGCATTTGCTGTACGACCACCTTTACCAATTAATCTTGGTAAATCTTTTTCACTTACTAAAACTTCTATTGTAATTCTTTTAGGATCATCACTTGGAAACTCTTTAACAGTTACCATATCAGTATCAATTACCAAAGCCTTAACAAGCCTTTCTGTTAAAGCAACATAATTCATAAATTAACCTCTTTTTGATTCATGGAATTTTTTCATAACCCCAGCATCACTTAATAAATTACGAACTGTATCACTTGGAATTGCTCCGTTATTTAACCATTTAAGAGCAACACTTTCATCAACTTTAACTGTTTTTGGTTCTGTTAATGGATTATAAGTTCCAATAAGTTCAATATATTCTCCATCTCTTTTAGTATGAGAATCAATTGCTACTATACGATAAACTGGTTTTTTCTTACTACCCATTCTTTTTAATCTTAATTTAACTGCCATAATAACACTTCCTTTCTTTATGCACTTATAATATCATAATAAGTATTTGTTGTCAACATATTTTGGTTGACATTATAATTTTATATCTCTTAATATTTAAAATTGTATTAAACAGCAACAGTTTCTATCGACATAAAGTAATTAATAATATTATTGACAACTTCATTTGCAGACATTTCAAGCCAATTATTTCTTGCATCTCTTAAATTCCTTTTAAAAATATTATTATTCAAAGTAACATTTAGATTCTTTATTATATCTTGAACATTATTTTCTCGCATTGTTATATCTTTTATTATCAATATATCAATTATATTTAATAATTTATTTTTATTTATATCAGTATTATTTATTAAATAATAAATATCAAATATATCTTTATATCTTGTTGTCCTTATCCCAAATCTTAATAAAGACTTTAACTTCTCACAAATTATTTGTTCTTTTGAATCAATAATGAGTGTTATGCTTTCATTAATTGCTTCTAAATTAAAACAATATTCTTCTTGCTTACCTGAAAAATTTTTATGCACACCTATATCAAGTTTAGCGGATACACTAAAATTATTTTTATCTTTCAAATTTATATTAACTCTTTTGCCTTTATAATCTTGATGATGTAATTCTTGAATATCACCATCTATATATACTTTAATACCATCATTTACTAAATTTAAAGCATCTATAAATGTTCTAATAGATTCATCAGCAAGTGAATATTTTATAAAATCTAAATCTAAATCTCTTGTTGCTCGTCTTTTATCATTAGACAAACTATACATAACAACCCCACCTTTGATAGTTACGTTTTTATTCATCTTACTTTTAGATATTTTATTTAAAATAATATCTTGACATATTTTTGCCGATGCGTTAGCAAGTGAAAATCCATTATTAAGATATTTTCTCCGTAAGTCTTCTAAATTCATTAAAATACCTCACGCATTAGCGTATCATATAATGATGCTTCATTTTTATAATAAGATATATATTTTTGTATTTTATAGATATCAAGTTTATCAGCCTTTTTTCTATAATTTGTTATTATCTCTTTATAATAATCAAATGGTATTATATTCTTTTTTCTAATTAATTCTACCAACATTCTTTCTTCATCATATATATTAATTTTAACGTTTTCTATTTCAATTTGTGTCTTGCCAAACTCGAATAATTGATTTGAAACAAATACTTGTTTAATATTTTTATCATTAATTCTACTATCAGTTCTTTTAGTTGCTAAATAAAAATAATCAGGTATAACATCAGTTAAATCATAATAATAATAAGCACTATTTAATGTAAATATAGCATTAGGATATTTTTTTAATATTATTTCTAATGGATTTATAAATTCTTGTTCTGAATATAATCCATTTTCTATTTTAAAAAGTTCTTTATTTTTAATTGCTTTATTAAGCTGATAAGTAGAATATTTATTTTTATCTAATTCATTTCTAAAATACAACATTTTTATCACCCAATATAAGTTTAACAAAATAATACACAAAAATCAATAATTCGTGTATTATTCTGTTAAAAAAACTTAATTATTAAAATGAATTACATTTCAAATTATAAGTATCATTTACTTAATTAATTATATTTTTAGTTTTAAATTTAGTATCATAAGTACCTATATACTTATACTTAATAAATATTAAAACCCAAAATTATGATAATTGTACTATCATGTAAATTGGTAATTTAAATTACAAAATAATGTCATTATTATTATCAAATTCAATATTTAAATATTTCCTACTGGCTAAATAATCACACATATGAACAAAGTTTTCATATTTAGTCTTTGGTTTTGGTAAAATTTCATTACCATTATAATCAGTATTCCAAGGACCCATATGACTTTCAATAGCCTTAGCAACAAATTTTAATTCACTATCACTTAATTTTAATTTATCTTTATTTTCAAGAATATAATTTTTAATTAAAGTTGGATGATCTACTTGGGTATATCTATTATGAGTTAAACCGCTTTTTAATCCATCATGTAAAATTAAAGTCATTATCATCAAATCTTTTTCATCACTTGTATATTTATCACCTATTGTTGGGTTATCAAGTAAATCCTTAGCAATTAAAGTGGCTGCCTTTACATGTCTTACTAAACCACCATCTCCAAGAGTAAACTTTGGATGATATTTTCCAGTAGATGACGCTGGAATAGTAAAAAAATAATCAGGAAGTAAATTAATCATTACTTCACAACTTTCTCTAATATTTTTATTTTTAATATAACTTAATTCTTTTTTAAAATAATCTTTTTTCTCCATACTACTCTCCTACAAAATTAATTAATATACTATTTTCTACATATATTTTATCATAACTTATTAATAAATTACTACCATTATCAACAATTAAACCTAATTTTATTAAATCACGAATATTATATAAATCAAGTATATCTACTTTATACCTTTTTAAAAACTCATTTTTATTAATTCCTGATATTTTTCGAAAACCAAGGATTAAAGCATAAGAAATAATATCCTTATCACTTAATATCTCTTTATTATTTAAGTAATTTTCAGCAAAATACTTTTTTAAACTTGAAGTATTAGTATAACGAATATTACCTAAATAACCACTAGCAGAAACTCCAAAGCCATAATAAGGCAAGTTATTCCAATAAACTAAATTATGTTTTGATTCATACCCAGGTTTACTAAAATTACTAATTTCATAATGATTAAAACCAAACTTTTTTAATTTATTTATTATTAATTCATACATTTCATAATCTAAATCCTCAGATATGTTTTTCTCTTTCATAATTTTTAAATAAGTATTATCTTCAATCATCAAAGAATAAGTTGAAATATGAGTAACATCTAAACTTAAAATATTATCAATATCATAAGCTAAGTCTTTTAAAGTTTGATTTTTAAGTCCATAAATTAAATCAACATTTATATTAGAAATATATTTTTTAATTAAATTTATTTTTTCTAAAACTAAATTAAAATCATGGTTTCTTTTTAAATACTTTAAATTTTTAGCAAGAGTACTTTCAACTCCCATACTAATTCTATTAACTTTATTAGTCTTAAATAATTTTAATTTTTCTTCGTCAATACTTTCAGGATTAACTTCAATAGTAAATTCTAAATCATTTGATAATTTAAATATTTTAATAATTTCAAATAGATTTTCTAATTCCTTAATAGTTAAAGAACTTGGCGTTCCTCCGCCGATATAAATAGTTTTAATTAACTCTCCCTTGTATTTTTCTTGAATTTCTTTTTTTAAACTATCTAAATACAAGTTAACTTGCATTTCATTATAGAAAAATTTAGTAAACGCACAATAAGAACAAATTGATTGGCAAAACGGAATATGAATATAAACGGAATTAGTCATTTATTTCCTCATTTGATAAAACTGTTAAAAAGGCTTCTTGTGGTATTTCAACATTACCAATTTGTTTCATTCTCTTCTTTCCTTCTTTTTGTTTTTCAAGAAGTTTTTTCTTTCTTGATACATCTCCTCCATAACATTTAGCCAAAACATCTTTTCGCATGGCTTTAATGTCAGCTCTTGATATTACCTTAGATCCAATTGCTGCTTGAATTGGTACCACAAACATTTGCCTTGGAATAATTGCTTTTAAATTATTAACAACCACTTTTCCTTTATTATATGCAAAGTCTTTATGAACAATAGTTGATAAGGCATCTACTACAATACCATTTACCAAAATGTCCATTTTAACTAAATTACTAGGTTTATAACCAATTACTTCATAATCGAATGAAGCATATCCTTTGGAAATACTTTTTAATTTATCAAAGAAATCATAAACAATTTCTGATAAAGGAAGTTCATAATGCAAAATTGCTCTTTCCGGAGTTAAATATTCAATTTGTTTATAAATTCCTCTTTTATTTTGACAAAGTTCCATTAAAGGACCGATATATTCACTTGGAGTAAAAATATTTGTTAAAATAAAAGGCTCACTAATTGTTTTTATTTTTGTTATATCTGGTAACTTTTGAGGAGAATCAATAGTTACAACACTACCATCAGTTAATTCTACTTGATAAACTACGGACGGACTAGTTGCAATTAAATTAAGATTAAATTCTCTTTCTAATCTCTCTTCGACAACATCCATATGTAAAAGTCCTAAAAAGCCACATCTAAAACCAAATCCTAAGGCCTCACTTGTTTCAGGTTCAAAGGTTAAACTAGCATCATTTAATTTTAATTTAAGAAGAGCATCCCTTAGATCGTTATATTTATTAGTTTCGGTTGGATATAAACCAGTAAACACAACTTGTTGAAGTTTCTTGTATCCTGGTAAGGCCTCACTACATGGATTTTTAGCAAGAGTAATAGTATCCCCTACTCTAATATCACTAATATTTTTAATTGATGCAACAATATAGCCAACTTCTCCTGAGGTTAAATTATCAACTTTTTTAAGAGTTGGGGTATAAACAAATAATTCAGTAACATCATAAACTGATCCTGTTTGCATGAATTCTATTTTATCTCCTACTTTAACACTACCATCAAATATTCTAGCCAGAACTAAAACTCCTCGATATGAATCATAAATACTATCAAATATCAAGGCTTTTAAAGGTTTATCATTGTCTCCTTTGGGAGGACTAATTCTATCAATTACAGCCTCAACCAAACTTTTAACACCCTCACCTGTTTTAGCACTAGTAAGTAATATTTCTTCATTAGAAAAGCCAAAAGTTTCAATTAATTCTTGTTTAGTTTTCATGACATCTGCACTTGGTAAATCAATTTTATTAATAACGGGAATAATTGTTAAATTATTATCAAGAGCAAGATACATATTAGCAATAGTCTGTGCTTCTACTCCCTGAGTTGCATCAACAATTAAAATTGCTCCGTCAGTTGCTGCTAAACTACGACTAACTTCATAAGAAAAATCTACATGACCAGGAGTATCAATTAAGTTTAACATGTAGTCTTCCCCTTTATAATGATAATTAAGTCTTACTGTATTTAATTTAATAGTAATTCCTCTTTCACGTTCAATATCCATACTATCTAACATTTGTTCCTTAATTTCTCTTTTACTAACTGAATTAGTAACCTCTAAAATTCTATCAGCAAGTGTTGATTTACCATGATCTATATGAGCAATAATTGAAAAATTACGAATATTTTCCTGTTTCATCTAACCACCTTCATTAATTTTATCAAATTTAAAAAAACTTGTCTATAAAAAGAAAAAAACTTCTTGTAAAAACAAGAAGAATTTGAATATACTATTAAATATTTAAAAAGAAACTATTTCTAGTTTCTATTCTTTTCTTTTACCAAATATTTGAAGTAATCTTATAAATAGATTAACAAAATCTAAATATAATTCAAGTGCTCCAATTACAACTAATTTATCTTCGTCTATTTGACTTTCTAATCTTTTAACCTTGTTAATATCATAAGCAATATAGGCTATAAATATTAAAATACCAATAATTATTAAAACTAAATCAAATGTTTGACTTTTAAAAATTAAGTTAAGTAAAGAAGCAAGAATTATTCCAATTAATCCCATAAATAGAATAGAACCCATTTTAGTTAAATCAACCTTAGTAAAGTATCCTATCAAAGAAAAAATCAAGAATAAAACTGCTGTTATTAAAAAGACAAACATAATTGAAGACATTTCAAATAAAACAAATATTGATGAAAATGTTAAACCAGATATAAATGAATATAATAGAAAACCAAAATATGCTCCATTTTTACTCATCTTAGTAAGTCTTGCTGATAAAACAGAAACTGTTACAATTTCAGCAACAAATATTACCCAATATAATTTAGTTGCAAAGATATTGTATAGCATATTTTCATTTGTTGAAACATAGTAACCTGTTAAAAATGTTATCATAAGTCCAATAAACATTAACATAAATATCTTACTATATAAGTTATTTTTCATTTTTCACCTCCTTGTAATCATATTAACTATATCATATTTTTTTAGAAAAAGAAAGTTATTCATTTAACATAGTAAGTATATCTTCTTCACCTAAAACTGTAATTCCAAGTTTTAAAGCCTTATCATATTTACTACCAGGATTTTCTCCTAGAATTAAATAATCTGTTTTTTTACTAACTGAATCTATTACTTTACCACCATTTGTAATTATTTTATCTTTTAATTCATCTCTTTTTATATTAAGAGTTCCCGTTATAACAAAACTTTTATCTTTTATGTTTAAGTTTTCTTTGGTTTCACCTAAATAATTCATATTAAGACCTAAATCTTTTAATTCTTGAATTAATTTTAAGTTTTTTTCATCATGAAAGTAATTATAAACACTTGTTGCTATTTCTTCTCCAATATCTGGTATATCTTTTAACACATCATATGATGAATTAATTAAATTATCAATATTAATAAATTTTCTGGCTAAAATCATAGCAGTTTTTGTTCCTACATGACGAATTCCTAAGGCAAATAGTAATTTTTCTAAGGATTTTTCTTTACTTGCATTTATCTCCATTAATAAATTTTGAATACTTTTTTCACCATATCCTTCAAGTAATATAAGTTCATCTTTATATTTTTCTAAATGATAGAAATCAGGAATAGTTTTTATATAAGATAAATTATACATATCTTCAATAATTCTTTCTCCCATACCTGTTATATCCATTGCAGAACGTGATGCAAAATGAATTAAAGATTCAATATGCCTTGCATCACATAAAGGATTAACACAGTAATAATTACTATCTTTTTTAACTAGGTTTGATCCACATATAGGACAATTTTCAATCATTTTAAATGGTATTTCTGTGCCTACTCTTCTATCTTTTTTGACACTATCGACTCTTGGTATTACATCTCCTGCTTTAATAACTGAAACATAATCGCCTATTCTAATATCAAGTTCTTTACAATAGTCTTCATTGTGAAGAGTTGTTTTAGAAATAGTTGAACCCATTACATTAACTGGTTCTAAAATAGCATTAGGTGTTATTTGACCAGTTCTTCCTACTGTAAAAATAATATCTTTTAATTTAGTTATTACTTCCTCA
This sequence comes from uncultured Bacilli bacterium, assembly GCA_934119955.1. Classification (GTDB taxonomy): domain Bacteria; phylum Bacillota_I; class Bacilli_A; order RF39; family UBA660; genus RUG591. Next base: position 115,706 of record CAKOSZ010000004.1, read on the forward strand.
GGTGGAAACTTATAAGCAGTCGCCCATTTAGGATATTTAACTGTACTACCAAGCATCATTTGATCTCGTATATTATTAAGTTTAATGACCACTCCATCTATATCATAAGGAAGACTTTTTCTTGCTTCTGTTTTTTCTCTTATATATTCAAGTATTCCAGTTATTCCTGTTACAAGACGATTATTAGGATTTGTAACAAAGCCAAGTTCTTTCATAAAAGATAAAGCCTCAAAATGCGTTTCAATTCCATAATCAAGAGGATTTGGTAAATGATAGATAAAAGCATCTAAATTTCTTTTGGCTGTTATCTTACTATCTAATTGTCTAATTGATCCACTTGCAAGATTCCTAGCATTTTTAAATGGTTCTAATCCTTCTTTAATTCTTTCTTCATTTAATTTTTTTAAATTTTCCTTGCTTACATATATTTCTCCCCTAACTTCTATATCAATTGGTGATTTTAAGGTTAAAGGAATAGTTTTTATAGTTTTAACATTTTTTGTTATATTTTCTCCAATTATCCCATTTCCCCTAGTTGCTGCATATTTTAGTTTTCCTTTAACATATTTTAAAGAAACTGATAAACCATCTATTTTAAGTTCACAGACATATATTGGATTACTTATATTTTCTTTTCTAATTCTATTATCAAATGCAATTATATCGGCTTCTGTAAAAACATTTGATAAAGATAAAAGAGGTATTTCATGTTTAATTTTAGAAAATTCTTCTTTAACACTTCCACCTACTTTTCTAGTAGGAGAATCTTCCAAAACATAATCTGGATACATACTTTCCAAATTAATTAATTCTTGCATTAGTCTATCATATTCACTATCACTTACACTTGGATTATCCAAAGTATAATATTCATATCCTAGTCTATTTAAAATAGCTACTAGTTCCTGCATTCTTTTAATATTATCATTCATAAACTTTGTCCTTTATTTTATTTATATCTAAAAAATCACTTGAAAAGGTCATAGATAAACTATTAGTAGTTTCATCTAGATCATTCTTAGTTTTAAATGGTCCAATAATACTAGAATCAACGTAATAAATCATATAATAATTAGAATTATTTAAATACAAGCAAACAACATCACTATTATATTTAAAAGATTTGATTGAATAATTCAAATCATTTATATTAACCTCACTATCTTGTTTAGTTAAAATAACTTTACTACCTGTATTTTGAATTTTATAATCATCATATAAAGAAACACTCCAAGGTCTTTCACCACAACCTATAATTAGAAAAAAAGAAAGAAGAATTATGAAAAGAATAATTTTATTTCCATAAGTCATTTGGATATACTCCCTTTTCAATTAACTTCTTAATCTCTTTAACAACAAAATCTTTATCTTCTTTATAGGTTACTCCTAACCATTTATCACTTGAAGAAAGAATATAAACTTTTTTATCTTCATTTATTTCTTTAAATACAACATCTGGGATTAAATACTCACATTTTTCTAAATTATCTTTATTTTCTTCAAAGAAAGTTTCAAGTCCACTTTCAAGAGTTTTAAACATAGAATTAGTAAAACCAAAGAAATTCATTGATACTAAATCACTACCTTTAACCTCAAAACTATCTCGTCCATCTAGGGGAGTTGCTATTATTTTATTACCAACTTTTTCAATGCTAGATTCTATTATATTAGTTAAATAATTGTTAGATTCTTCACATACTCCTCTTTTTACGCTTCCGTTTTCAGTCATGGTATTTTCTACTTTAAAAGCAACCATTGCAAAACAATTAGGATCTGTTGATTTATCAAAAAAATCTTTTATTTTTAAATATGCTTCTCTTCCATAAAAATCGTCTGAATTAATCATAACAAAGTTAGAAGTTACACTATTTTTAGCCGCTAAAATTGCATGCGCTGTTCCCCAAGGTTTAGTTCTTGTTGCTGGAACATTTACCCATTCAGGAACACTTTCACTTTTTTGAAATACATAATCAACTTGAATTTTTCCTTCGATTCTTTTACCAACAGTTTCTCTAAAAATATCATACATTTCTTCTTTGATAATAAAAACTATTTTGCTAAATCCGGCCTGAATTGCATCATAAATTGAATAATCAATAATGAATTCTCCGTTTGGTCCAACTGGTTCAATTTGTTTTAAACCTCCAAATCTTGAACCCATCCCCGCAGCAAGTATTACTAATGTTAAATCTTTTTTCATAAAATCACACCTTTCTTAAACTTTTATGACTATAAATTAATGTTTTAATTCCATAGGGTAACTTAAAAGCAATTTTAAGTAAAGTCTTCTTTGGATCTTTTTCATTTACAAGTATACTTGTAACTGTTCCCATTCCAAATATTTCATGATAAACTAAATCTCCTACTTTATAGTTACATTCACTTTCTATGTAGTTATTTCTAACATTAATCTTTTCACTACTATCATTATAATCTATTTTTCTATTTTTTTCATCATTTTTAACAAATTTTGACTCTTTTTCTAATAAATCTTCTTTAATTTCTTTAATAAATCTTGAAACAGGATAAACTTGTTCTGTCCCATACATTAAACGAATTCTAGCATTTGAAATATATAACTTTTTCTTACATCTTGTAATTGCAACATAACAAAGTCTTCTTTCTTCTTCAATATCTTCTTCATTAAAAAGGGAGTTTTGATGAGGAAATAATCCTTCTTCCATTCCTACAACAAAAACATAATCAAATTCAAGTCCTTTAACTGCATGAACTGTCATCAAACTAACTGCATTACTTTCTTCTTTTAAATCATTGTTATCAGTTATTAAACTAACATTAAGTAAGAAGTCTTCCAAAGAAACAACACCCATTTCATCTTCAAATGATTTAGCAACCGATTTAAATTCTTCTAAGTTTTCAAGTCTAACATCGGCTTCTAAACTTTTTTCATCAATAAGTTCTTTTTTTAAACCGGATTTATCTAGTACTAAATCAATAAATTCAACTAAGGACATAGTATCTTTTTTAGTTTTTAATTCTTCAATCATATTTTTAAATATTAATTCTTTTCCTGAATCAATAGCATCATATAAACTTATGTTAAATAAATATGATTTATCATATAAATTACTTACAGTTTTAGTCCCAATTCCTCTTTTCGGAACATTTATAATTCGTTCTAAACTAACATTATCTTGACTATTACAAATAAGTCTTAAATAAGCAAGTAAGTTTTTAATTTCCATACGACTATAAAAGTTAAGTCCCCCAATTATTCTATATGGAATATTTGCTTTCATCAAACCATCTTCAAATATACGAGATTGCGCGTTAGTACGATATAAAACTACTATATCATTTAAAGAAACCTTATCATGAATTAAATCTTTAATTTTATCGGTAACAAACTTTACTTCATCAAGACCACTATTTGCCCTATAATAAGTAATTTTTTCTCCTACACCTAAATTAGAATATAAATTTTTAGATTTACGATTTTTATTATTTTTAATAACCGAGTTGGCAGCATCTAAAATAGTTGTTGTACTACGATAATTCTCTTCTAGTTTAATTACTAAGGCATTTTTATAATCTTTTTCAAAATTTAAAATATTCTTGTAATTAGCACCTCTAAATCCATAAATTGCTTGATCATTATCTCCAACACAGCAAATATTTTGATATTTACTAGCAAGAAGTTTGGTTAATTTATACTGAGCCTCATTTGTATCTTGATACTCATCTATTAATATATATTTATATTTTTCTTGATAAGATGCTAAAATATCAGTTCTATTTTCAAATAATTTAATTGGTAAAATTAATAAATCATCAAAATCAAGCGAATTATTTTTAATAAGTTCACTTTCATATTTTTTATATACTTCGAGTACTACTTTATCAAATTCATTCAAAGCATAACTACTATATTTTTTACTATCTATAAGATCATTTTTAAGTTTACTAATTTGACTACGAATAGCCCGAGGATTAAATTTATCCGGATCAATGTTTTTATCTTTTAGAATTTTTTTAATAATAGTTAAAGAATCATCTGCATCAAAAACAAAAAAGTTCTTGTCATATCCTAAGTAATCATAATTTTCTTTGATTATTTTAAGACCAAAACTATGAAATGTTGATATTTGCATAAATTTTGATGAAAAACCAACTAATTTAGAAATTCTACTTTTCATTTCCCCAGCAGCTTTATTTGTAAAAGTAATTGCTAATATGTTATCAGGATCAACTCCTAAACTAATTAAATAAGCAATACGAGTTGTTAGTACCTTAGTTTTACCAGATCCTGCTCCAGCTAGAACCAATAATGGTCCATTAATATATTTAACTGCTTCAATTTGTCTTTTGTTTAAATTTTCTAATATGTCCATAAATACCTCTAACTAAATTATACAATAAAGATAAAAAAAAAGAAACAAAAATAAACTTGTTTCTAATTAAAATCCACGAGAAGAACCTCCCCCACCAGATGATCCTCCGCCTCCTGAAAAGCCGCCACCTGATGAGGATATGCTCCAAAAATTTCTACCCGAGTGTTCTCTATCTTTAAATGTAGCAGCAATTACTCCTAAAATAAAGAATATTATAAATACAATAATATTAATACTTTTAGAATATGTTAATGGAAAAGTTAAAACTATAAATTCAATTCCTAAAAATGATATTATATATATTATTGTAGTAATAAAATTAAATCTATAAAAAATTCTTTTAGAAGATTTTGATTTAAATATGGATGACTGTAAAATATAACCAATTACATGTCCAACAATTAAACCTAATATAGGCATTAAAGTATATGAAACATTATCATCATTATTTTTTACTGGATCATTATAATCTATATTCAAATTATTTTGTTTAACTATTTCAGCATAAAAAGCATCATAGCCATTTTTTATACCTTCATCCCACTTATCATTTTTTAAATAAGGAATAATATATTGATCTTGAAATCTTCCAGTTTTTCCATCTGGTAATATTCCTTCTAAACCATATCCTACTTCTACTCTAAATTGTCTCTCTTCAAGAGCAAGTAAAAGCAGTAAACCATTGTTTTTAACTTTATCTCCTATTCCAAATTCTCGAAATAACTTAGTTGCATAATTTTCCAAGGAGTCCCCTTCTAAATTTTTAACTGTTACTACAACTATTTGAGTTCCATCAACACTTGCTAATTTACTACTTTTAGAAACGATGTACTCCTCAGTTTCATTTGACAATATATTAGCATAATCATTTACATAAAATTCACTTGTTGGTTTTACCATGGCTGAAACATTAAATGTAAAAAATAAAATAGACAAAAGAAGAAGGATTAAATAATTTTTAATCCTAATCAAATGACACATTTGGTACCTCTTTATCAGCATTAGTTATTTCAAAATAATCTTTTTCATCAAAACCAAACATTCCAGCAATTATATTTTTAGGAAAACTTTTGATTGTAGAATTATAATCTTTAACAGCATCATTATAATCTTTTCTACTAACTGCTATTCTATTTTCAGTACCTGCAAGTTCATCTTGTAATTGAATGAAATTAGTATTTGATTTTAAATCAGGATAATTTTCAACAATAACATTTAAAGAATTCAAAGCAGAAGATAGTTCATCATTTGCTTTTGCTTGTTCGCTAACAGTTTTAGCATTTACTAAGTTAGTTCTAGCCTCAGTTATACTATCAATTATTTTTTGCTCATGATCCATATAACCTTTAACAGTATTAATTAAATTAGGAATTAAATCAGTTCTTCTTTTTAATTGAACTGAAATATCTGCATATTTACTATCTACGTTTTCACTTAATTTAACCATACTATTATAACTTGACCCAAGCGATACAACTAATAATAATATAACAACTGCTACTCCTACTATTACTCCTAAACCTTTTTTCATAATTCACCTCTTTCTATAATTAAAGTATATAATAAATAATTAGCAAATTCAAGGATTTTTAAATTATCTTGTTTTATTTTCTTGCAGATCTAAACTATCTAAAAATGTTTTTAAAGAATTTTTCATTAATTCAAAACCGTTATATCTCATATTTTTCATAACAAAATTATCATAAGGAAAATTACCTTTGGAAACTTCTACATGATTTTTACCGAAATCCATTATGGCATATTCTTTTTCAAAATCAATAAATTCTTTATTTTCAGCATGCTCTAAAAAATTTCTTGCTGCATCAATAAAACTTCCTCCATTTTGTAAAATCCAATTTTCAATACCAACTCCGCCAATTCCACCAAAACTTCGATCGCTATCTAAAATACCACGAGATGGTTTATACGCACCTGCATGTTTTAAAAAATCTTTGGCATACATAATGTTAGCAAGAACTAAATTATATTTTTCTGTTGATTGCATTTTAATATTATCTAATTGTTCACAAATTGCATCTTCGGTTGCTAAATATTTTTTCTTTTGAGGCGTTAAGGAAAAATCTAAATCAATTAAGGCGTCAAGTCCTGGTATTTTTACCCCCAATAGCCTTACTTTATATCTTGCAGTTTGAGTTATATGACCACTTGCTTGAAACTTACTTTCCAAGGCATTTTTTACAAGCCATACTTTATCTGGATCAATTCTTACTGTGAAATCAAAATCAAGACTAGCATCTACTGTTGGAATATTAGTTCCTCGCATAGTTGAACCAGCCTCAACCAATTCAACATCACCACCTGAATTATTACCAATCGAAGTACTAAGAGAAATACTATTCATAATTTTTGTAAACTCTTCAATTATTGGTTTTCTATTATTATCAATTCTTTCTCTGTTTTCATCTATTTTAGATAGATAAGTATCAAGTCCTGAAAATTCTAAATTATTTGATAAACTAAAATTACCAGCATCATATTCCTTAATACCACCCATCTTTTTTCTTAAAGACAAAAATTCTTCTTCGGTAAATAACAATTCTTTTTGAAAATTAAATATTGGTAAATACTTATTATTCATAGCCAAAAGTAATTTTAAGGCAAATAAATATCTAGGCGTAGCAAGTTCAGGAACCTTCCGATAAAATATTTTAGTTCCATCAAGCAAAATATAATTATCTGTATCATTTACAACAATAACAGGAGAATTTTGAATACTACCATTAAAAAAATTATTATCTCCTTTTAAATATTTTTCAAATTGTTCTAAGTCTTCTATATAAACTTCCTTCATTTAACACCTATAATCATTTGATTTTTTAACTTTTTTATACTGTTTTAATGCTTCTTCTGGATTATCATATTTATCTAAATATTCATATATTTCTTGAATAGATTTAGATACCTTAGAATAAGCCTCAATTATTTCTTTACCATTTTTCCCTTTTACATCAATTTCCATATTTTCTTTTTTTTCTTCTTTCATAATAAATTCCTTTCACATTGTTTTTGAAACAGTTTCTTCTAATACAATATCTTGTGTAACTTCATTTTGCTTTAAAGAAGTAAGTTTAGATTTAAACTCTTTAAGTATTTCTTGATATTCTATTAAAGATTCTTGTATACTAAAAGGCTCTTGTTTTCCATTAAATGTATCTAAAACACGACAATCTCTTTCATGCTGTAATAATCTAATCATCATAAGTATTTCTTCATTTGTTTTAGTAATATCTTTTATTTTATGAATATCATTTTTTATTAAACCAGTAATTCTTTTATAAAATTCACATACAACTTCATCATTAAAAATGTCATTATATTCTGCTTTTGGATTAATTTCAAAATAACGGCATCCTACCCAATTATTCATATAATTTAAAAATAATTCTCTAAGTATTTCTGGATTTCTTGAATTATTAAATTCTTGTTCTAATAAATCACATTTTTCTTTTTCTTGTTTAGCATACTTTAATCTATCAATTATAACTATTGGTATATCAAAATCATATGCTGCTTGAAGATTTTCTTGATATAATTCATTGTTTTCGTCAAAATTATTTTTATTATTCATATCATCTATAATATAAATTATATAATTTGGAGTTCTTTTACTAATTCTACCAGAATCATGTTTCATTCTTTCAATAACCATTTCATTATGATTATGGCGAGTAGCATCAATCATGGTTTTCGGTGGCAAAAATTTACCAGATTTATAATTAGATGTTGCAAAAGATAAATTTGCTTGATCAGAACCTAAATCATAATTTCCTGCTAAAAGTAAAGCTTTTTCTTCATAATTAGAAAATCCTAAGATAGGATGTCTTTGTCTTGCGGTTGCAATTTCATTATTAGCAATAAAACTTGTGCATATTCCATGATAAGCAATTTTAGGTTTTAACCAATCATCTTTAAAATTATCTGGTCTAGAAAAACTACTATATGCACCCAAAGCATGTATCTGCATATTAAATTTGCTCTCTGGTTCATATACTTCAATTTTCTTACCTTGATATGTTACATTATCTAATTTTTGATTCTTAGATAGGTCACTTTCGTTAACTTTGTATAATGTATTACTATACATTCTAGCATATTCTTCTCTAATTGATGCTTCAAGTGATAAAGATGACATAAAATCTGTTTTTAGACCTGATATATCATTTCTTGTCTGGTAAATTACTTTTAATTTTGAAATATCTGTTTCATTAACTATTTTATTAAGATTTTCTACAATAGAAATTATCTTTTCGTTTAATTTATCTTTTCTCAAAGCATCAAAATCATATGAATACCTATCACTAATAAATTTTGCTCTTTCTAAACTTATTCCGTATATTGATTCTACAATTGCTTCTTTTAAATCATCAAGAACTAAATTATCAAGATTATTATCTATATTTCTAAAATAAATATCTTTCTTCTTTTTAAAATTTTCTTCTTTTAAATCTTCTATACTTGAAATATTAAAAATATTATTTTCGTTTTGAAGTACATAGATTAAATTATTTAATTCATTTTCATTTAAACTATTAATATCAAGATTATTAAGCAACTCTTCATAATTTGAAGCATTTTTTAAAATACTTTCTGTAATTTGTACTGTATCATATTTCTTACTTTGAACTTTTTTAATTATTTCAAAGAGTTTAGATGATACCACATTATCTAAATTAATAATTTTTTCTTGCATTTCAGGATACAAAGTTATAGTTAAAAGTATTTCTAACGGAATATTTAATTTTAAAATTTCAAAATTTAAGGTTGAAAAGATTTCATCATTTCTATTATACAAATAATTAATTTTATATTTAAGAACCTCACGTGAAATATTATAAATATTTTCTAAAATAGGAAGTATCGCTTCTATACTACTAATATCAAAGTTTAGCTTTTTTATTAAATCCATCCTATCATGCCTTATTAAATATTCTAATAAACATTTATCACCCCATAAACAATAATTTTCATCTTCAAGATATTTTATTATTGCTGGACCATATTCATTTAATATTTCTTCTGTTAAATTTGGAAATATAGCGTATAAATTCATTTTTTCAATTAAGTCAAATCTTTCTTTTTCTTTTAAATATTCAAGCAAACATTTATCTTTCCAATATGTATATCGTATTTTTTCAAGATATTCTATTATTTTTGAACCGTATTCATTTAATATTTTCATATTTAGTTCAGGAATTACTTTTTCAATCCCCATTTTTTCAATTAAATCAAATCTATTGTTTTCTACTAAATATTTAAATAAAGATTCATTTGGCCACCACCTAATATCATTATTTTCTATATAATCTATTACTAAAGAGCCATATTTCTTTAACATTTCTTCTGTTAAATTTGGAACTTTTGTTCTTATTAAGTCGATTCTTTTTTGCTCAAATAAATAATCAATTAGGTTTTCGTCTGAACATTTAAAATTATGCGTTTCCATATTTTTTATTATTGCTGAACCATATTTTTCTAATATTTCATGAGTAAAATGCGGAAAAATTTCTTCTAAATGAAAAGATTGCGAAATAATTTCATCTATCTTCTCTTGATCTAAATTTTCTAGAAGTTTTTTTCTGGTTTCCGGACGTAGTTCATGAAATACTTGTTTAAGATACACTACTTTTTTTAACAAATCATATCTTTTTTGGCTTACTAAAAATTCAATTAATAAATTCGAATCATTCCAAAAAATTCTTGATTTACTTTCACAATAATATATAATAATTTTGCCATATCTATCCAATATTTCAGGAGTTAATTCCGGAAAAAAGAAAGATAATCCATTCTCATCCAAGATGTAATTAAATAATTCTTTTTTGTTATTATAAATATAATCAAATTTAGTCGATGCTAAATCATCTACAAACTTATTTATTGTGTCTTCATCAATTTGTTCTGTAATTTTTTCTAATTCAGCTTCTTCAAACTCCTCAAAAAAATTAAGCATACTTTCAAAAGTATTAACAATAGTTTCAGTATAATTATCATCATTCATTATACTTGGATTATCTTTATATAATTTTAATATTTTTATTATTTCTTCTAAATTCATAAATATCCTACCTTATAATTTAATTATAAAGTATAGTTATTTTATTTTCAAGTAAATTAATAATTCTATGTAAAGTTTTAAAAATAATTAATTACAAAAAAAAACTAGTTAATAACACTTGTTAAGAACTAATTTTCTTCTTTTTGATAACCACATACAGAGCAGATTATATCATCATTTTTCTTGATAAACATGCCTTTACATTTTGGACAAAGTTCACCAGTTGGTTCATACCAATAAGCAGTTTTACACTTAGGATAGTTATTACAACCATAGAAAACTTTACCTTTTTTACTATGTTTTTCAACTATTTTACCAGAACAATTTGGACAATCTATTATAACATGTTCTTCCTGTACTTCTTTTTTAATATATTTACAATTTGGATAATCACTGCAAGCAGTAAACTCGCCATATTTACCCTTCCTAATTACCAAAGGACTATTACAATTTGGACAAAGCTCCCCAGTTTCTTCCGGTTTCTCCTTTTCCATTCCTTTAAAAGCCTCTTGAAGTGTTGTATCAAATATTTTATAAAAGTTAGTAAGAACTTCAATATTATTAATTTTTCCATCAGCAATAAGGTCTAAATCTTGTTCCATATTGGCTGTATATTTAACATTTATAATATTACTAAAATATTCTTGTAATTTATCAGTTACTTGAATACCAATTTCAGTTGGTTTAAATTTCTTATCAACAAGTTCAACGTAACCCCTATCTTTAATATTAGACATAATAGTTGCATAAGTAGATGGTCTACCAATGCCAAGAGTTTCCATTTCATGAATAAGTTTAGCCTCAGTGTATCTTGCTTTTGGTTTCGTTTGATGTTCATCATACTTAATTTCTAAACTTTTAATGTAATCATTTAATTTACTAGATAAATCAGGTAATATATTATCCTTAGTATCTTCAAATTCTTGATAAGTTTTTAAATAACCATCAAAAGTAATAACTGATCCAGTTGCCTTAAATTTATAATCATTATTGTCTAAAACAATAGTTGTTTGTAAAGTCTTAGCATCACTCATTAAAGATGCAAGAGTTCGTTTATAAATTAAATTATAAAGTTTAAATTCATCTTTGGTTAAGTATTTCTCCAAACTTTTAGGAGTTCTTAAAATACTTGTTGGACGAATTGCTTCATGAGCATCTTGAACATTTTCAGTTTTCTTAGTTTGTTTTACATATCCAACATATTCAGGACCTAATTTTTCTTCAATAAACTTAAAAGTTGGTTTTACAAACTCATCACTTAAACGAATAGAATCTGTTCTCATATAAGTAATTAAACCGACAGTTTCTACTCCTATATCAATACCTTCATACATTTTTTGCGCAAGCATCATAGTTTTTTTAGCTGAAAATTCTAATTTTGTTGATGCTTCTTGCTGCATAGTTGATGTTGTAAAAGGAAATTTACTAGCCTTATTTTTATTTTTAGAATCAATACTTTCTACTTTAAATTTTTCATCTAATTTACTTAAAATATTATTAACTTCATCTAAACTTTTAATTTCTAAATCATCTGTTTTATATTTAAAAACATCTGCTTCAAATTCATCAAATACCCCAGTTATTGAATAATAAGTTTCTGGTTTAAATGCTTCAATTTCTCTTTCTCTATCAACAACTAGTTTTAAAGCAACACTTTGTACTCTACCTGCACTAGTACCATTTGTTTTAGATTGCATTAATCTACTTAATCTAAAACCAATAATTCGATCTAAAAATCTTCTTGTTTCTTGACTTTTTACTAAATTAAAATCTATTTTTCTAGGTTTTTCAATTCCTTCTAATACTTTATCTTTGGTAATTTCATAAAAAAGAACTCTATCATATTTATTATCTTTAATACCCAAAGTATCATACAAATGCCAAGAAATTGCTTCTCCTTCTCTATCGGGGTCAGTTGCAAGATATACTTTATCTGCTTCTTTAACTAATTTTTTCAACTCTTTAATAACTTTGCTTTTCCCTTTAATAGGAACATAATTTGGAACAAATCCATTATCTATATCAATACCAAGTCCATACTTGCCAGTAGTTGCTAAGTCTCTTATATGACCAATACTAGACACTACTTTATATTTATGACCTAAGTATTTTTCAATTGTTTTACTTTTAGCTGGAGATTCAACTATTACTAAGTCCATTAACTTCACCTCTTAATAATTTATACTAGTTATTTTTAGTTTTGTCAACTATTATTAAGTTATTTTTTTATTTAAAATCATTTTTGGTAAATTCATATAAAGCAATACTAACTGCATTATCTAAATTTAAACTATCAATAAAATTATTATGTTTAATAATTAAAGGACAACCAACATTTAAATATGAATCATCCAATCCTGATGCTTCTGGACCAAATATTAAACTATATGGTTTTTTTATTACAGCAGTACTTAAAGAAGTAGTTGCTTTTAACATAAACGGATAATAATTTCTTTCATTTTTTAAATAAGTATTAAAGTTATCAAAATACTCAATATTAACATTAAAAATTGCTCCCATACTACTTCTTATTACCTTAGGCGAAAATATATCAACTGCTGGTTTTATAATTGCAATATTTAAAATACCAAAACCAACTGCACTTCTAATAATAGTACCTAAATTACCCATATTAGATGGATTTACTAAAACTATATGATTTTTAGTATAATCTAGTTTAGTTTCATATTTTTTAAATACTCCTATAACATAACAATTTTCTTTTTCACTTAAAGAATTAATTATTTTATCACTATAAATAACTTCAATCTTATATTTATTACAAATATTTAATATCTTTTCTAAGGTTTCATTTTTTTCTTGTTTAGAATGAATATATACTCTTTTTACTAAATCAACTTTTTTGTTTAAAAGTTCCAAAGTTAAAGTAGTACCTAAGGTATAACTTTCTAAATCTTCTTTTTTATATTTTTTCATACTTCTTTATAATCTACTAAGATTACATCTTCTCCTATTCTAATTATATTTTTATATGGTACTTCTATTTTAGCCATGCCTCTAAATGAAAATACTCCTTTAAATGGTTGAACTATAAAAGAGGCAATAACTCCATTTGTTGGATCTATTGTACAATCGATTATATTTCCTATTTTTTTCCCAGTATTCATACTAACAACATCTTTATTTTGAAATTCAGATAAATTCATAAACCACCTAATAAAGAATATGTTTTGAAATTAAATTATTTCATAATAATCATCAACATTTAAAGTAATTTTAGTATCATCTTTTTTGTAAATAGTAAATAAGGTATCTCCTATACTTACTTTATCACCAATGTTTTTATTTAAAACAACTCCAACTGTATAATCGATTTTATCTTCTTTATTAATTCTACCTGCTCCTAGGCTACATGATAATTTACCTATATTTAAGGCTTTAATACTTTTTACAATTCCATTTTTTAAACTTTTAATTTCTTCTTTATGCTCACTTACTTTTAAAGAGGAGATATCTCCACCTTGATATTTAACAAATTCTAAAAATTTATTTAAGGCTTTTTTATTATCGATATTTTTGCATACCATACTTCGTGCCTCATCTAAACTAATATCTAAGGCAATACTTACCATTTGACTAGCAAGTTCCACTGAAAGATCAGTTAATTTGCCTTTTTTACCATTTAACACTTCCATTGCTTCCATTACTTCTAAGGAGTTACCAATATTAGAACCAAGAGGAGTATTCATATCAGTTATTTCACATATTGTTGTTTTTTTATAAAATGCTCCTATATTTTCCATTAATTTTTTTAATTTTATAGCATCATCATACGTTTTAATCAAAGCACCTTCGCCGCACTTAATATCAATTAAAATTTTATCAGCTCCACCAGCAATTTTTTTAGACATAATGCTAGATGCTATTAAAGGAATTGATTCGGTTGTTCCAGTTACATCACGAAGAGCATAAATATATTTATCCATTGGGCATAAATTACTTGTTTGACTAGTAATAGCAAATCCAATATCTTTTAACTCCCTAATAAATTCACTTTCTGTTAAACTAGTTTTAAAACCTTTAATACTTTCAAGTTTATCAATAGTTCCCCCAGTAAATCCTAGTCCCCTTCCGCTCATTTTAGGAACAATCACACCCAAACTTGCCACAATTGGTCCAATTATTAAAGTAACTTTATCTCCTATTCCTCCTGTTGAATGTTTATCTATTTTAACACCTTTAATACTACTCAAATCAAGTACATCACCTGATTTAATAAAAATATCTACAAGAGAAAATGTTTCCTCATCACTCATTCCATTTATAACAATTGCCATTAACAATGAAGACATTTGATAATCTTTAACACTCCCCTTTAAATAAGAATTAAAAGCATAGGAAAGCTCATCATAACTAAGACTTTGATTTAATCTTTTTTTAGTAATAATATCTATTATATTCATAAAATCCTCCTAAACATATAAATATTATACAAAGAAAAAGAAAAATATTCTAGTTATTTAACTACATTTTTTAGATAATTTAAAAATAAATAGAAATGATTATATTACTTAAATATTTAAATATTATTTTTAAATAAGTATAAAAAGTGTAAACTTTGTGTCAATTAGAAAAAAAGTTTTAAAAAAATTTTTGCCTTAATTTTTTGGTAAAAGTTAGATTTTGAGGATTTTTTAAAATAAATAAAGAAAATTGGTTCTAGAAAAAAATAACTTTTCTTTAATTATTTTTTTAAAATAAGAATTTAAAAAGCAATTTCATGATTTGCATTTTTAAATATAATTTGTTATGGTGTATTCATCCGGATTAATTACCTAAATATTTAGGTGAAAGGGGGAATATGCAAAACGAAATTTTACAAGTAAGAAATGATATTTTATTTCATGATTTATTTAATGAAAATGA
>CAKOSZ010000005.1 GCA_934119955.1 uncultured Bacilli bacterium
TATGAATCAAAAGATAAAGAAGTAATTAAAATAGATACAGAAAATAATGTTGCTTATGTATACTATACAAGAAATAATTATGATTATACAATTTATCATGTAGAAAAAGGTAATGAAAATAATATCTTAGATACAGTAAGAGATAGTGCTAACTATCAAGAAGAAATTAAAGTTAATGAAAAAGAATTTACAGGATTTACTTATGAATCAAAAGATAAAGAAGTAATTAAAATAGATACAGAAAATAATGTTGCTTATGTATACTATACAAGAAATAAATATAACTATACAGTTGAACATTACTTAGAAACAAAAGATGGTAAGTTTGAAATTGAGAAAACAGAAGTAGTAAAAGATGTAGAATTCGAAACAAATATTACTTATAAAGAATTAGAATTTAAAGGTTATAAGTATGATGAGACATTAACTGAAGCACCTGAAAAGGTTTTAGAAGATAATTTAGTTGTTCGTCTATATTATATTCTTGAAGATAGTAAAGTTACAGTTCATTATGTTGTTAAAGTAGATGATAATTATATTTCATTTGATAAATATGGACGTGATGAATTAGGTAATAATACAGAAGATTTTAAAGGTGTAGATTTACTAGATGATATCTTAACTGGTAAAATTGGAACTAACTTTACAACTAAATATCGTGAAGTTAAAAACTACAAATTTATTGGTATATATAAAGGTAATATCTTAGAAAATTCTAATTTAGAAAAACTAGAAGGAACAAATATAACTGGAGAATTTGATTTTGAAGAACAAGAATATACTTACGTATATGAAGCACCTCGTGGAGGAGATGAAGTACCACCTCAAACAGGATTTGATGGTAGTTTAAGTTATTTAAGTTATATTCTATTAGTAGCAGTTATATATGTACTAAAAAAATATTTCGATTTAATAAGTGAGAAATAACAATAGAAAAGGACAACTTGGTTTGTCCTTTTTTAAAAAGAATAGGGGGGTAATATGAAAAAATATAAATATTTATTATGTATTTTATCTTTTCTTACTTTGCTTAGTTTAATTTTATTAAATAGATATGAAACTTTAAATGCTTTCAATAATAATTATGTTCTAGAACCAAGTAATGAGGTTAAAGAGGAAGAAGTATCTGTTATTAAAGAAAATGAAGTAGAAAAGTTACAAAAAGAATATAATAATGAAGATGTTATAGGAACACTTGAAATTATTGATGCTGATTATAAAGTACCAGTTGTTCAAGGAAGTGATAATAACTATTATTTAAGACGTTTACCTAATAAAGAATATAATATTATGGGTTCAATTTTTTTGGATTACCGAGTTAATATTAATACTAGTAAAAAGCTTCTTATCTATGGTCATAATGATAAAAGAATAGAAATGCCTTTTAAAATTCTTGAAAATTATT
This sequence comes from uncultured Bacilli bacterium, assembly GCA_934119955.1. Classification (GTDB taxonomy): domain Bacteria; phylum Bacillota_I; class Bacilli_A; order RF39; family UBA660; genus RUG591. The sequence goes on from CAKOSZ010000005.1 coordinate 1,406, forward strand.
ATGATAAATCTTATTTAGATAGTCATAAATATGTTATTGTTACAAGTAAAGAAAGAATTAGAACTTATGAAATATTCTCTGTCTTTGTTGAACCGACTGATTATTCATATATGAAAGTAAACTTTGAAGATTCTAGTTATTTAGAACACCTTAATATGTTAAAAAATAAATCTATGTTTAATCTTGATGTAGATTTAAATAATGATACTAATATATTATTGCTTCAAACATGTAGTACGCATAAAGATTATTTAAAATATAAGAAAAAATACTTAATTCTAGCATTTAAAGAAATTAGTAATAAAGGAATAGATGAATAATTTATTCCTTTTTTTACCGGTTGTAATGTCATAAAAAGTATGTTATAATCATTACATACGAGGAGATTTATGAACAAATTTTTAAATAATGTAGTTAAAGGATTAATAATATCCTTAGTAATAGTAGTTGCAGGTGGTTACTTAACAATTAAGATGAAACCAGTTACAACTAATAAAATGGTTTTAATTTCAACTAGTTTTGCAAATGCTTTAAGAACTGATAATCAAGATGATATTTTAAATTTAGATATAGAAGAAAAACCTGCAAGTGAGCAAGTTAAAGAAGAAAAAAGTGATACTCTTAAACCTGTTTTCGAAGATAAAACAGAAGTTAAGGAAGAAGTTAAAGAAGAAATTAAAGAAGTTATTAAAGAAGAAGTTAAAGAGAAACCTGTAAAGGAATCAACAAACGAAGAAACTAAAAATGAAGAGACTAAACAAGATGAAGTAGTATCAAATGAAGCTACTATTAAAGGTGAATATAAACCAAATCTTGCTGTTTCGGAAACTGTTGAAGTACTTGAAACTTATGTTGGTAAAATGACTGCTTACGGACCAGATTGCTATGGTTGTACCTCAGGAAGAACGGCAAGTGGACAGTATGTAATGGAGGGGAATATTTATTATAACGATCCAACGTTTGGTAATATTAGAATAGTTGCAGCCGACAAAAGTATTCCCTTTGGAAGTATTATAAGAATATCAGGATTAAGTATTTTCTCTGAACCAATTCTTGCTATTGTTCTTGATCGAGGTGGTATGATTGGCTTTGCTGAGGGTAAACATTCTTACTTTGATCTTTTATACAAAAGCGAAAAAGATGCAGCAAGTTTTGGTAGACCAACTGCAACATTTGAATTATTAAGAAGAGGTTATTAAACTGGAATTATCCAGTTTTTTTAATTTAAAAATCCTTCATACATCTTCCTATAAACTAAATATAATTTATATAACTTATCATAGTTTTCTAGACTTAACTTATTTTTAGCCTCATCAAAAACCCTTTCATAATTATTACTTAATAATACTTTATAATCACTCTTTATAGTTTTATAAACAAAATCTAATTCATTATCATTTAATCTAATATCATTTTTTAAAGCAAAATAGGTAATACTATTCTTATCTAATTTACTTATATAATTACTTATAATAAAATCTTGCATAAATCACCTAATTAAATATATTCATAATTTAAAAAAAAATACAAACAATAATAAGGGTGAGTTATGCTAAAAAAAATAAATTTTTTAAATATTTTGATGTATTTATCATTTTTTATAATAATTACAAGAATTTATTATTTACAAGTAGTAAAACTTGATTATTATCAAGAAAAACTTTTAAAATTAACTGAAAAAGAAATAAAAGGAGATGAATTACCAAGAGGAAGAATATATGATACATCTGGTAATATAATTGTTGATAATAGATTAGTACCAGTTATTTATTTTAAAAATAATAATAATTTAACAAATAAAGAATTAATAAAACTTGCATATAAAATAAAAGATCATATAGAACTTGATTATTTTAAATTAACTAATTCTTATTTAAAAGATTTTTATTTATTAGAACATGATAATGAAATTAAAAAAAGAGTTAATAAATTAGATTTAGAAAACTATAAAAAAAGAAAAATGAGTGATAATTCTTTTTATAAAATTAAAAAAGATTTAGTTAGTGATGATGATTTAAGTATTTATGATGATAATGATAAAAAAGCAATTTATTTATATTTTCTTATGAATAATGGCTATTCTTATCAAGATAAAATTATTAAAAAAGATGCAAGTGTTGAAGAATTTGCTTATTTTTCAGAGAGTAATACTTATTTATCAGGTTTTAATACTAAGTATATGTATGATAGATATTATCCTTATAATGATACTTTTAAAAGTATTTTAGGAAGTACAGGAAGTATTCCATACGAAAAGAAAAGTGAATATTTAGAAAAAGGTTATAGTTTAGATGATATAGTTGGTTTAACTAATTTAGAGTATGTGTATGATACTTATTTAAAAAGTGAAAGAGATACTTATAAATTAGTAAATGGAGAGTATTCTTTAATTAAAGAAGGACATATGGGAAAAGATTTATATTTAACAATTGATATAAAACTACAAGAATATGCTGAAAATGTTTTAAGTGAGGAATTAAGTAAAAGTAAATTAGGAATTAATACTAAGTACTTTGATAGATCATATTTATCTATTACTAATCCAAATAATGGAGAAGTATTAGCAATGGTTGGAAAAAGAATAAATTTAGATAAGATAAGTGATTATAGTATAGGAGTTATCACTGATACCATGACACCTGGTTCGGTTGTTAAGGGAGCCAGTATTTTAGTAGGATACAATGAAAATAAATTAAAAATAGGAGAGGTTATGAGGGATGAATGTATTAAAATAAAAGCAACTCCTAAAAAATGTTCTATTTATACCATGGGTTATATCAATGATTTAGAAGCTTTGTATAAAAGTAGTAATGTTTATCAATTTAAAATTGCAATTAGAGTGGGAGGAGGAGTTTATAACTATGATATGCCTTTATATATAAATGATTCATCCTTTGATACATATAGAAATTATTATCATATGTTTGGACTGGGGGTAAGAACAGGAATTGAACTATCAAATGAATCAATTGGTTATATGGGTAAAACTAAAAACGTAGGACTTTTAATGAATCTAGCAATTGGTCAATATGACACTTATACTAATTTACAAATAAACCAATATATGTCAACTCTTTCAACTGGTAAAAGATATGAAATGCACCTTCTTAAATATGTAAAGGATAAAGAAACAATAGTTTTAGAATATGAACCTAATATTTTAAATACTCTTGATATTAAAGAAAGTTATCTAAATCGAGTAAGACTTGGTTTAAAAATGGTTATGACAAATGGAACAGGGTATGGGTATGTTAATTTAAATCTAAATCCAAGTGGTAAAACTGGAACAAGTGAAACATTTGTTGATAGTAATTTAGATGGAAAATATGAAACTGAAACTATTTCAACCTCGTTTGCAACTTATTTTCCTAGTAATAATCCAAATACTGTAATAGCAATTACTAGTCCTAATATAAGTTATAAAAATAAATCTAGTAATTATATTTATCCCTTTAATAAATTAGTTATTCAAAGAGTAAGTAATTATTTTCTAAATTAAAAAGACTAAAAAGGCCTTTTTATTTTTTAATAAGTTCATACATTTTATCAATTATTTTATGATAAATTACTAACATGTTTTCTTCACTTACAAAGTCATCTATATTAGCAATTGGAAGCCACTTCACACTTGAATTTTCATCTAAATTTTCTTTAATAAAATCATAATCATTTGCTTTAAATAAATAAGTAACATTTAAATGAACATGAGGAGTAATCCATTTATTTCTTTTAAAATGACCTATTACTTCTATTACATCTAAACTAATAATATCATTTGTAATTAATTCTAAGTTAGTTATGCTACTTTCTTCTTCAGCTTCTTTAATGGCAACTTTTAAAGGATCTTTAATCCCATCCATATGTCCACCTAACCAAGCATATGACTTATATATATTATGATAAGCCATCAATACCTTAGTATAATCTTGATTAACAATAAAAGCACTACTAGTAAAATGAGCAAAGTTATTATCTCTTGTTAAAAGATTATCAAAATAACTAAGATATTCTAAGATAACTTCTTTATCTTTTTCTTCTTGCATATTAATTGGTTTATAATTTTCTATTAATTCTTTCATACACATCAAGATAATTATAACTTAATTAAAATAAAAAAACTAGATTTTTTTAAAATTATAGAATTTCTTTTAAAAAAATGTTAATCTATAAATGGAGGTGATATAATGAAACTAATATTAAGTTCTTGTGATTTTCTAAATGATAATTGGGAGGAATTATGAAAAAAGATAATATAATTGGTATAGTTAAAGATAGTGATTTTGATTTAGAAGTTAAACCCCTTAAAAATCCTGAAATTAGATATGCCTCTCGGGGAATAATTTTTAATGATAAAGGTGAAATTGCTGTTTTTAATAAGAAAAATAAAAATGAATATAAATTACCAGGTGGAGGAATAGAAGAAAAAGAAGATAAGATTGAAGCATTTAAAAGAGAAGTATTAGAAGAAACAGGTTGTTTTGTTGAAATAACAAATTATTTAGGAATTATTATAGAAGAAAAAAGTCTAACCAATTTTAAACAGATATCTTATGTTTATGTTGCCAAAGTAATAAAGAATTTAAATAAGTTAAATTTAACTTTAAAAGAACAAGAAGAAGGGGCAACTCTTCTTTGGAAAGATTTAAATGAAGCCTTAAATTTAATTACTAATTGTCAAAAAGAATTAGTAGGATCAAAATATGATAATTTATATAAAAGTTTATTCATGGTAGAAAGAGATAAAAAAATCTTAGAATATTATTTAAAAAATAAGAATTTAGAAAAAGATATAAAGTATAAGTAAAAAAACTTATATTTTTTTTCAAGACGTTTTTCTAAGTATTTAGTACAAGAATAAAATTATAAAAAATAAAATTTACTTATGTCATTTTGAGTTGTTTTAAAAGTTTTTTTAATAGAAAATAGGCAAATAAATTTTTGTCATAAAGTGTCAAATTTGTAAAAAAAGTATTTACAATATATATATATATATAATGAAGATGATAGACGTAATAATTTCAAGTTAGTATTTGGCGATGTAATTATTATTTATCACATAAATTTAAGAAAGGAGAAAAGAGAAAAAATGGCAAATTTTGATTTAACTGATGCATTTAATCCTACAAAGTTTTTGGCACAATATGATGAGATTAGGGAAAAAATGGGAGGTGCAATGGAGATTGCCGATAATTTATTTTATGACTTTGGTGAGAAATTGTCAAAAATTTGGGCTTCTCAAAATGCAGTTGATTGTGCAAATTCGTTAATAAGTGGATCATGGGGTAGACTAGATGAATTATGGCATGAGAAAGCTAATCATCTTAGAGAAATTTTGAAAAATTCATATAATACATGGGCAAGAGCTAATCAACTTTCAGAAGGAGATTTTTCTTGGATTGGGAGTGATTGTGTTATTCTTGATGAGAGAGCATTACCTTTAACAACTGAAATAGACGGAAAAGTTGGTATGAATAAGGCAGAAGTTGAAACTTTAATAAGTGAATTTGAGGCTGGTAAGGCTAAAATATTATCTGCACTTGATGATGTTCCAACTTCAATTGAATTATATGATGCTGGTTCAGTACAAACAGGAACATATTCAAAATCAATTGCTCAAATTAAAGATGTAGTTGTAGAAGCAATAGAAGCCGCTGTTAAAGAAACAAGATCATATATCGATACAGAAGTAGATAATGTTGAATTAACAATTGAACAAGCAACTACTGAACTTGAATTATAAAACATTATATAATTGAATAAAATTAATTTTGTTTTTTTACTTATATTAGATAGCATATTTAAAAAAGTATGCTATCTATTTTTTTACCATTTTTCTAGTTAATCTTTCTAAATATTTAGTATAAGGATAAAAAACTATAATTGATAAGAAATTAAATAAAGTATGAATTAAGGCTATATGATAAGAATTTATTTTTAAATATAAAAACCTTACTTTTAGAAAATAAAAAATAAAATATATTAACATGAAAATAATTGTTCCAAGTAAATTATATAAAAGATTAAAGATACTTACCATTTTAGCATCTTTTTTAGTATTAATACTTCCAAGTATTCCAGTTATACTACTACCAATATTTTCTCCTAAAATAATTGGAATACTATTTAAATAAGTAATACCACCAGTTTTAGTAATAGTTTGTAAAATAGCAACTGTTGCTGCACTTGAACCTATTATACTAGTTAAAATAATACCTAAAAGTATTCCTAAAAAAGGATTATTTAAAATAATTAATAAATTTTTAAACCAAGAATAGTTCATAATAGGAGTTAAACTATTATTTAACATTTTAAGACCGAGTAAAAAGAAAGTTAAACCAAGTAAAGTATTACTTTTATCTATTTTATTTTTTAAAAAGAAAATTAAACCAAGTAAAATAAAAATGGGAGTATAAAAAGTAGGATTTAAAAAAATTAAGAAATTATTAGTATTTATAAAAGAAGTTAACCAAGAAGTAAAACAAGTACCTAAATTAGAACCCATAATAATACCAAGAGTATTTGAAAAATCAATTAAATTAGAATTAACAAAACTAAGAGTTAAAATAGTGACTATTCCTGAACTTTGAATAATAATTGTTAAAATAGTACCTAAAATAATACCTTTAAACTTGGTATTTGTGTACTTAATTAATAAATTTTTGGCTTTTTCATTTACTAAATTACTAATTCCTTTGGAAAATAATTGAATTCCATAAATAAAAATACAAATACTTAAAATAAATTCTAAAATTATACTCATATTATTATCTATTTTATTATTTGAAAAAAAATTCATTTTATTAGACAAAATTTGTCGTTTTATTTTTGCAAATTCTAAATTTAATAATTATAATAGTAAGTCATAAAAGAGAAGAGTATATATTTGATATTTGAATATTTGAAAAAAAGTAATAATAAAATTAATATAGGGTGGTTTTATGGATATAAAAGAACTTAAAAAATTAAATCGAAAAGAATTACTAGAAATATTATTAGAACAAGCCAAAGTAATTGAAAAATTAGAAAATGATTTAGATGAAACTAAGGAAGAATTGAGAACTAAAAAAATTACTATTGCTGAATCGGGTTCTATAGCTGAGGCTACCTTAAAATTAAGTAAGATATTTGAACATGCGCAAAAGGTTGCTGATGATTATGTTAATACGGTTATTGAAAATAATAAAAAATATGAATTAAATGTTTTTGATGGAGTTCAAAAGGAACTTGACTATATAGAAAAAAATAATCCTAAATTATCTAAAGCAATTAAAAAGTCTAGGAGAAGAAAAGCATCATGTTCAAGATAGAGATTAAAAAGAAATTAAGTGGTGGTAAGTTAAATAAAAGCAAAAAGAAAAAAGATAATTTAGAAGTAGTTAAAAAATATAAGTTAAGTGATATAGAAAATGAGTTAAAAAGAGAAAGTTATAAATCAAAATATTTTAGAATTTTGCAAAGTACTATTTATGTCTTGATAATAATTGCTGCAATGGCTGCTTTAATTGCAACTTTAATAATGCCAGTTATTGAAATATCAGGGGATTCTATGAAACCTATTTTAAATGAAGGAGAAATAGTTGTAACTATTAAAAATAAAAATTTACATACAGGAGATATAGTTGCTTTTTATCAAGGTAATAAGATACTTGTTAAAAGAGTAATAGCAGGAGCTGGTAGTTTTGTTAATATTGATAATGAAGGCAATGTATTTGTAAATGGAAAAGAATTAGAAGAAGAATATGTTAAGAATAAGAATTTAGGGGAAGGGGATATTAAATATCCTTATCAAGTGCCAGATGGAGAATGGTTTTTTCTAAGTGATGATAGAAATAACTTAAATGATTCAAGAAATTCTTTAATAGGATCAGTTAAAAATGATAATATCATCGGAAAAGTAATTTTTAGAGTATGGCCACTTAATAAATTTAAAATATTTTAAGGAGGGTTTATGAAGAAAATAATTAGAAGTACTTTTATTATTTTTCTATGTTTAATAATTATTTTACCAATGTTTATAAGTGCTAGTACAACTAATCAAATAGATTATGTTGGAGGAGAAACTGTAAGCAGTGATGATATGGTTAGAATTAGTAAAACTATTGAACATAAAGAAGGAGATTTAGAAAATTATTTTGATATTACTTTAAAGGTTGAGACAAAGAGCACAGCAGAAGAAATATTAAAATCTCAGGATTTAGCAATTGTTATTGTTATGGACATTTCTAATACCATGAAAACTTATGGTATTGATGGAAAATTAAATAGTTCAGGTATGAAAAGACTTGAAGCAGCTCAAAGGGCAGCTGAAACTTTTATTGATAGTTTTACAGAAAGTGCCAAAGTAGCAGATGGGGCAATTAGAGAACTTGGGTTTGTTGCCTTTAATACTGATGCTAAACAAATATTTAGTTTAACTCAATACACTGAAAGTAATAGTGCTACTTATGCAACAGATTTAAAAGCAAAAATGAATACGGAAACCAACAAAATTATTAATCAAAAGTATACTAATGATTTTGATAAAATAAATAATAATTCTTCCTCAGTTTCTTATGGATTATCTTACAAAAGGTTTACTAATATTGAGGCTGGTCTTAGAAGAGGAAGAAATATGATTAATTATAGTAAGGCTAAAAATAGATATATTATCTTTATTTCAGATGGATTTCCCACTACATATTCTAATATGAGTAGTAATGCAAATGGCTATTCAGGCTATAATGTTTATATGCGAAATGCTAATAAATATTATGCTGATAATAAAACTAATGCTTCAACTGAGGGAATATTTTATAATGAACTTTTAAAAACTTTTTGTACAGATGGAGTTAATTATAGTGATGAGGGAGCACGACGTGCTGCCAGTGTTGCTAAAACAATTAAAAATGAAGGAACCAAAATATTTTCTATTGGTGTTGGTTTAACTGCCCAAGAGATACAAAATAATTATACAGCCGATATTAATAAAGAAAAGTATAATAAAAAGGGCGGTTATGAGATCGGCAATAATAGTGAGGATTTTAAAAAATGGTTAGGTGGAGTAATCGGCTCAGGGTATTCAAATAATCCAGATGAAAGTTATTATTCTGATCCGTATAATTTAGATAGTTTAAAGAAAGCCTATGCTAAAATATTTGAACGAATAAAACAACTTGCCAATGAAGAAGCTAAAGCAACTTGGGTAATTGAAGATCCTATGAATAATTTAAGCAATGAGAATAAGTTTATTGAATTTGTTGGTTTATATGATGATAAAAATATTTTAAAAGATAGTATAACTAATGGTAATCCCAATGAAAGTGATACAGCAAATTATTCAAATGATACTTTAAAATGGGATTTAAAAAATTCTACCTATACAGGACCTACTAAAACAACTATTGATGGTAAAGAAGTTGAAATATATACTTATGAAGTAAAATATCGAGTAAGATTAAAAAATGAAACTAATGGTTTTGATGTAGAAAAACCTTATGAAACAAATGGAGAAACTAAACTAACTTATGTTGTTAGAACAAGTACCGGTGCGGTTTCCGATCCTAAAACTTTGATATTTAAAAATCCAAAAGTTCATGGTTATTTAGGCGAATTAAATTTAATTAAATTGAATAAATTTGATCGAAGTAAAATAAAAGGAGCAAAATTTAAATTAGTTCATGATCCAAATTGCTTGTGTCATAAAGAAAGAAAATATGCAACTATTTTAGATATGGAAGTAGAAAGTGACGAATTTGGAAATGTAAGTTTTAAAAATATACCATCAGGACATAAGTATTTATTAAGTGAAATATCAACTTTAAATAACTTAATTAAAGACGAAAAAACTTATAGTGTATCAGTTGACTACGGTGAAACTAAAATAGAAGGTTTAATTAATAATGAATTTATAAATGATTATAAAAAAGGAAATTTAGAAATTGAAAAGATTGTTTCAGGAACTGGTAATAAGAATGGAAAATTTACCTTTATTATAAAAGCAACTTATAATAATCAATTAGTTAAAAATAAAACGTTTAATTATACAGGTTCAAGATCTGGAACTATCACTTTTGATAATGAAGGTAAAATAAGTTTTGAACTTACTAATAATGAAAATATTAAAATTCTTGATTTACCAATAGATACAATATATGAAATAGAAGAAATAAATACCGAGGGTTATGTTGTTAAAACTGAAATAAATGGAAATATAACCATTGGTAATAAAGTAAATATTACCCAAAGTGATACAAATAAAGTTAAATTTATTAATATCACAAGTTATGAATTACCGGCTACTGGAAGTAGCAGGATGTTAATTTTGATAATAATAGGTTCTCTATTATTAGGTCTACCTATTATTTATATAGGATATATGTTTTACAAGAGGAAATTTAGCTGACACCTTAAATAAAATATAGTCCAAGAAGTACAAAAAGAAAGGAAACAAAAAACATGAAAAAATTATTTAAAATGATTATGGTACTTTTACTTGCAGTAACATGTTTAATGCAAAGTATTATAGTTAATGCAGCTGGAAATGGTAAAATTACTATTACTAAGGCTGAAATAGGTAAAACTTATGCAATTTATAAGTTATTTGATCTAGAAAGTTATAATTCAGAAACTGGTGCTTATACTTATACTATTGATACTACTAGTAAATGGTATGATTTTGTTCTAAATGGTGCTGGTAAAGATTATATTACTTTAACAGATTATACAGAAACTAAAAAGATAGTATCTTGGAATACTAACAAAAATACAGAGAGTGATCATGCAACATTTGCTAAACTTGCTCTTAAATATGCTAAGGAATCAAACCCCGTAATAGCTGCAACTGATACTAAAACAGCAGAATCAACTACGGTTGAATTTACAGGTCTTGATTTAGGCTATTATTTAATAGATTCATCACTTGGGGCTCTTTGTGGTTTAACAACTACTAAGCCAAGTGCAAGTGTTGTAGAAAAAAACTCAGTTCCTACAATTGATAAGGAAGTAAAAGAAGATTCAACTGGTGAGTTTGGAAAAGAAAATAGTGCTCAAATAGGAGATACAGTTGAATTTAAAACAACTATTACAATTGGTGAGGGTGCAATTAACTATACTTTATATGATAAGATGAGTGCAGGACTTACTTATAAAGGTATTGATAAAGTTACAGTAATTAAAGCAGGTGAAACTACTGAAACAACAGTTGCTAATACAAATTATATTGTTAAAACAGATATTACAGGTTATACTTTTGTTATTGCATTTGATAATAATTATATAAATACTTTAAACTCTGGTGATAAATTAGTAGTTTACTATACAGCAACTTTAAATACTGATGCTATTGTTGCAGGAATTGGTAATCCAAATGAAACAATTTTAAAATATGGTGATTCAACTAATCATACAACTGAACCATCAACAACAACAACTTATACTTATGATTTTGATGTTGTAAAAACAAAAAGTAATGGTGAATTACTAGATGGAGCAGAATTTAAGTTATATACATCTAATGATAGTAAAAATCCTTTAAAGTTTACTGTTACAAATGGTGTTTATAGAGTAGATCCAAATGGAGAAACTGATACAATTGTTGTTGAAGGTGGTAAAGTAACAATTGAAGGATTAGATCTTGATACTTACTATTTAGAAGAAACTAAAAATCCAGCTGGTTATAACAAATTAACTTCAAGAGTTTTATTTACTGTAACAAAAGATGGTAAACGTACAGCAACAATTGAAAATGATATATACAAAAATGGTGGAATTCAAATTATAAACTATACTGGTACTGAACTTCCATCAACAGGTGGTATGGGTACAGTTCTATTCATAGTAATTGGAACATTAATGGTACTTGGTTTTGGTGTATTACTAGTTACTAAATTACGTATTAGTAAAATGTCAATCTAAAAAATAAATTAGTCAGCTTAGTATGTTTGTTCTAAGGGAGTTTTTCTCCCTTAGGGCAATATATAAATAGGAGGTAAAAGAATTATGAAAAAGAATAAAATTACTTTAATCATGATATTATTTTTTTTCATAGGGCTTTTAGTCCTATTATATCCAGCAATTAGTTCTTATTATAATGAAAAGGTTAGTACAAAGGCAATTTTCAACTATGAATCTTTATTAGAAAATAATCCTGATCAAGAAAAATATCAAAAAATGTTTGAAGAAGCCAAGATTTATAATCAAAAATTATTAAATTTAAAAGAACCTTTAATTGAACATGATACAATAGATGGGTATAAAAATATTTTAAATATTAATGATACAGGTATGATGGGTTATTTAACTATTAATAAAATTAAAGTTGAACTTCCTATTTACCATGGAACTAGTCAAGAAGTGTTAGGTACATCAGTTGGTCATTTAGAAGGAACAAGTTTTCCTATTGGCGAAAAAGGTACTCATACGGTTTTATCAGCCCATAGAGGTTTGCCTTCTTCTAAGTTATTTACTGATTTAGATAAATTAGAAATAGGAGATAATTTTAAGTTAACAATTCTTGATAAAACTTTTAACTATGAAGTAGATAAAATAACAATAGTTAGTCCCAAAGAATTAGATGAGGTGAAAATCGATAAAGATAGTGATTACATTACTCTTTTAACTTGTACTCCTTATGGAATAAATACTCATCGCTTACTAGTAAGAGGAAAAAGAGTAGAAGGAAATAAAAAAAACACCTATATTTCAACTGAGGGATATAGTGTTAATAAACTAATAGTTATGCCCTTAGTAGCATTACCAATTATTCTAACTTTGTTCTTAGTAATTCTTTTCAAACCAGTTAAAAGAAATTATAAAGATATGTATATAAAAGAATTAAAAAACAAATTAAACGGGAGGGTTTATGAAAAACAATAAATTATTAATTATCATAGGAATTTTTATCTTTCTTTTATCTTTAAATGTTAAAGCTGAAACTTTTGATTTTACTAAAAAAGGATCAATTACTATTGATGTTATTGATGATAACTCAAAACCACTTACAGACTTAGAACTTACTCTTTATAAAATAGGTGAGGCTTTTGAAAAAGACAATAATTTAAGTTTTAAATATGTTTCTGATCTTAATTCATGTAAAGTCTTAATAAATGATATTACTACTAGTAATGTAGATGAAGTTTATTCTTGTCTTAAAGATAAAAATATAGAAAAAATTACTAATAAAACTGATAAAAATGGTTCTATTAAATTTTCTAATTTAAGCCTTGGTTTATATTTAGTTGAACAAACTAATAAAATAGAAGGTTATAATAAACTAGATAAATTTATTATAATGTTACCCAATATAACTGATAATGGTTATGAATATGATGTTCATTCTACTCCTAAATGTGAAATAGAAAAGTTTATTGATATAACTATTAAAAAAGTATGGAATAGTGGTAATAGTAAAATACCAAGAGTTATTTCAGTTGAATTATTTAAAGGAGAAGAACTTATTCAACTTGTTAATTTAAGTATTTATAATAACTGGGAATATACTTTAACAAATTTACCAGCAAGTGATGATTATTATGTTAAAGAATTTAATATTTTACCAGATTATGTTGTAACTTATAAAAGAATAGGTAATACTTTTATTGTTACAAATACTAATACCTTAGTTCAAACAGGTCAAAATACTTTAATTATTGAAATACTTTGTTTTACAGGACTTATTTGTCTTTTAATAGGTGTAGTTTTAAATAGGATTAAACATGAAAAAAATTAGTAAAATATTTTTTATTCTAGGAGTTATTTTAATTACTTTATCTATATTTTTCTTAATTCATGACTTAAATGAAGATAAATTAGCAGGTTCAACTTCTAAAAAAGTTTTAGGAATAATTGAAAACGATTTAGATAATAATGATAATTCTAATAAGAATTATGTTGATGATACAATTTTAATAGATGGTTATAACTATATTGGCATAATTGAAATACCAAGTATTAATTTAAAACTTCCTATTATATCAACTTTTGATTATGATAGATTAAAAATAGCTCCTTGTATTTATTATGGTAGTATTGAAACTGATGATTTAGTTATATGTGGCCACTCTTATAAAAACCATTTTCGTTATTTAAAAGAATTAAAAAGTGGGGATGTAATAACAATTACTGATATGAATTCCAATACTTATTATTATGAAGTTGCATTAGTAGAAACATTAAAACCAACAGAGGTTTTAGAAATGATTGAAAGTTCTTTTGATTTAACTTTATATACTTGTACAAGTGATAGTAGAAATCGTATAACTGTAAGATGTAATAGAATTAAATAATTACATCTTTATAGCTCAATAAAATCTAGTGTGAAATAGAGATGATAAATTGTCATCTCTATTTTGTGTTATTATAAAGTAAATAATAATGATAATAGAAGATATAAATGAAAGATTATTAAAACTTAAAGTAAAAATAAAAAAATATCAAACAGAAAAAAGAATGTTTAATGCAATATTATGCATATTTCAATAATAGATATTCAGCAGAATTCGTAATATCACACATGTATGTTAATATTAATATAAAAATGTCGTTTTTGATATTACATTTTACTTTATCATTGACATTATTGTATCTTTTTACTTAAATTGTAACATATACAGTGACAAAATACTGACAACTTTATTGACTTTTATTTAGATTCTTTGTTTAATAGATTACAATATTTATAAGTAATTTTGTCGTTTATTTTAGTAATTTTACAACTAATTCTTAACTGGTAGTTAATTAAATAGAAGGTAAATAGTCTTATAAATTGTATTATTAAATGCTAAAAAAATTGAACAATGTAGACTAATTATAAAGTACTTATATTACAAGTAGAAATATATATTCATTTATATTGATACTATAGATGATGATAATGCAATAGTTAATGAATGTTTAAAATATAGAAAGAATTAAAATGTCATTTTTTTAGATTACTTGTTGAATTTAATTTTATAAATAATAGATTTTTTAAAAAAGCTACACTGATTGATTTTGTATAAATTAGAAGTCAATGTCGGAAATACAATGCTAATTAATATGTTGCTATTGGTATATATCGAATGATAAAGATAGGCAAAAATATAACTAATATTCTATCATAAAGGTTAATGGAGGAGTGATATGATATGGTTAAAAAGAATTATACAAAAAGAAGAATTAAACAGTTAGGAGGTGATACAAAGTGAAAATTGCAGTTATTGGATTGGGATATGTTGGATTACCTATTTTAAAAGCATTTTCTAAAAAATATTATGTTGTTGGAATAGATGTTAATAAACACAAAATTGATAATTTTGTTAATCTTCAAAGTGATAAAAATAGTAATTTTTTTACTTCCAATGTTAATTTTTCTGTTTCTTTTGAAGCGTTAAGAGATATTGATATTGTTATAGTTGCTGTACCTACTCCAATAGATAATAATAAAAATCCAGATTTAACATGCTTAAAAAATGCAACAAGTAGTTTGGCCAAATATATAAAAAAGGGAAGTACTATTATCTATGAATCGACTGTTTATCCTGGTACAACAGAAGAAATTTGTATTCCAATATTGGAAACAGAATCGAATATGATATGCGGAAGAGACTTTTTTGTTGGATATTCACCTGAAAGAATAAATGTAGGTGATAGTGTTCACACTTTTGAAAATATTGATAAAATTGTGGCTGGAATTGATAAAAAAACTTCTTCGCTAATAAAAGAAGTTTATAGTAGTATATTGAAAGCAAATGTTATTGAAGTATCTTCTATTAAGGTGGCAGAAGCATCAAAAATAATCGAAAACTCACAAAGAGATATCAATATTGCATTTATGAACGAAATATCTAAAATTTTTAAATTAATGAATATTGACACTTATGAAGTATTAGAAGCAGCAAGTACAAAATGGAATTTTTTAAATTTTAAACCTGGATTGGTTGGTGGTCATTGTATTAGCGTTGATCCGTACTATCTTGCTCAAAAAGCAATTGATTTGCATTACATTCCTAAAGTTATATTATCTGGTAGAAATATTAATGATTCAATGGGAAATTATGTTGCCAAATCATTAATGAAAATTTTTGAAGATAATAAAATGACTTCTCATAATAGTAAAGTTTTAATATTAGGTGTAACTTTTAAAGAAAATGTTTCAGATATCAGAAATTCTAGAGTAGTTGATATTATCACTGATTTAGAGAAAAATGGATGTATTGTATATGCGGAGGATTATAATGTTGATAAAAATGATTTTTGGAATATGTATAATAAAAAGCTTTATAAAAATATTAAAAATGTTGATGTTGTCATTATTGCTACAAAGCATAAGAAATATTGTAATTTTACAATTGATAAAATAAAATCGTTTTATGCTAACAATAACAAACCAAAAATATTTTTTGACTTGTATGGTATTTATAATATGGAAATGTTAAAAAAGGAAGGAATTATTGTATGGAGGTTTTAAAAAAAAATAAAATTTTAATTACTGGAGTTGCTGGCTTTATTGGTTCACATATTGCTGATAAATTTGTTAATGAGGGATATGTGGTAAGAGGAATCGATAATTTTTCTAATGGTTCTATAAATAATATTAAACATTTACTAAATTTTAAAAATTTTGAATTTATAGAAGGAGATATTACAAATTTTGAATTTTGTTTAAAAATTACTAAAAATATAGATTTTGTTTTTCATGAAGCTGCACTTGGATCAGTTCCAAGATCAATTATTGAACCACTTGAATATACAACAAATAATGTTTTGGGAATGCATAATATGCTTGAAGCATCCGTAAAAAATAATGTTATTAGATTCATTTATGCATCATCTTCATCTGTTTATGGAAATAATGAAAATTTATTGAAACAAATAGGAAGTGAATCTGAAGTTTTATCACCTTATGCCTTATCAAAAAAAATTGATGAAGAGTTAGCATTATTGTATTATAAATTATATGGATTAAAAACCATAGGATTAAGGTATTTTAATGTTTTTGGAGAAAGACAAAAGGCAAATTATGTTTATGAAGCTGTTATTCCAAAATTTATTAATTCTATAATTAAAGATGATGAAATTACTATTTTTGGAGATGGACTTCAAAAAAGAGATTTTACTTATGTGAAAAATGTTGTTGAAGCTAATATGAGTGCTGTGATATCAGATGATGTTTCGTTTGGCTCGGTTTATAATGTTGGCTGTGGCGAGGCAACTAATATTAATGAGTTAAGCAATAAATTATTTGGTATTGCAGGTAAAAAAGTAAAAATGCGTTATTCTAACACAAGAAAAGGAGATGTTAAAAATTCTATGGCTGATATATCTAAAACAATTACTGATTTGCATTATACTCCTAAGTATTTATTAGATGAAGGCTTGCGTAATACTGTTTCTTGGTATTTTTCTAGCGAAGGAGATGATAATTAATATGAAAATATCTTATAAACAAAATTGCTATTATACAAACTATGTAAATGAATATTATAAGGATGGAAGTTTTTATAATATTAAAAAAAATATTCCTAAAACTGTTACTATTAAACCTACACTTTGCTGTGTTGCTAGGTGTGCTCATTGTAGTCCTAGGAATAAAAAATTTTCTGGAAATAGAATTATGTCATTAGAAGAATATGATGTTTTATTTGCTAATCTTAAAAAACTTGGTACTGAAAATATTTGTATAAGTGGGGGAGAGCCATTACTTTATAATAATGTTGTTTCGTTAGTAGAGTTAATTACAAAAAATGGTATGAAGGCGTCTCTAAATACAAATGGTTGGCTACTAAATCGGGTTATGTTTGATAAATTGATGAAAGCTGGCTTGCTTGCAATTAATGTTTCACTTGATTCACCAATTCCTTCAATTCACGATAAACTTAGGGGGTTAAATGGATTATTTGATAAAACTGTTTCACAAATTAAAGATTGTAAAGCTACAAATATTCCATTTGTTTTGAATATCAGAATGGTTCTTTCTAAACACAACTATAAGGATGTTGATAAAATGATTGATTTAGCAATGGAATTAAATGCTGATGTTTTAAGTATTGATATGATTGAAGCAGATTCTAAAAATAAACTTTTCCTTTTGAAAGAAGAAGAATTGAATTTGTTTGAAAAAAGTATAAAACCTGAATTGATAAATAAAATTATAACTTTAAATATAGATGACGAATTGAAAGAATTGGATATCAAACAAATTGAAAACATATTGAATCCAAATTTCAATTCTTGCAAAAATTATAGCAATGGTATATATTGGCCTGATGATAATATAAAGAAAAAATGTGATATTCCAAATAGTTTCTTGATTATTGAAGGAGATGGTAATGTTTTACCTTGTAATGCTGTTGAATATAATAGAAATAAAATTTGTGGAAATTTATTTGAAAAAAATATTTTTGATGTATGGGAAAGTGAAGAAATAACAAAATTTAGAAATGATAAAATGGATTTTTGCAGAGAATGTCCAATGAATATGAGCTTTATGATTTTTTTAACAAAAAATATTATTGAAAGAGATGTTTACTTTGAATGCTGAATTAATTATACAAGATAAAGATAAAGCTTATATTTATATGGAAAGATATGTAAATAATGGTTCCCCTAGTGGATATACTTTTGTTAATAGTACTTCAAATAAAACTAATCCATTTGGAATGTGTCCACATTTTAAACTGTTGAAAATTTCTGATACTGATTGCACACACTTTATTATAAATAAAAATGAGGCTATTTTTAATGACTTTAATTTTGTTCATCCAGATTGCGTTTTGTCTGATATGTTTGATAACTATTCTTTGTATTCTTCAGATTTCAACGTTATACCTACTGCCAGCTCTAGGACTGTTTTAGCACTTAATAATAAAGACAAATGCTTTTTAAAACTTTCATATAATTCAAAATTGGGGCGTTCAGGACGTCAAATAAATTTTAAAGGAGCAGAAACTAGTATAAATAATTCTAATTTTATTGTTGATAAAATTAGAAAGAATGAGTTACCAGATTTTTTCTCTATTTTGCAAGAAAAATCAGCAAAAATTTCTATCATTAATTTTGATAATCAATGTTATGAGTGGGGTACAATTTATAGAAGTTTTAATCCTTTTCCATATGTTTCTTCAAAATTGTATATGATACCAGCATTTTCGCTGTTCTCAACTGATTTGTTTCATGATGATGAACTTTTAATTAATCAATTTATATTAAATAGTGGAATCAGTCCTAATAATTATTTAGAAAAAATTATATATATTATTTTAACAAGTTATTGGAATTTATTAATAAATTGTGGAATGGTACCTGAAATGCATTCTCAAAATTGTTTATTTGAAATAGACGAAAATTTTGAAATTAAAAGATTAGTTTTAAGAGATATGGAAGATGTTGATAGAGATTTAAATATTATTAGAGAATTAAACATCAATATTAACGGCTTAAAAATTGGAGGATATAAAGAGTATGATTTCACTTCTGAAGAATATAAATACAGGACTTCATATATGTATGATTTTAAATTAGGTGAATATCTAATAAATCCAATTATCGAAGCTGTTTGTTTTAGATTTGGGTTATCTCCAGACTATTTTTATGATTTTTCTAAAAAAATTAGTAATAAGTTTATTAAACAGCTTCCATCTAATTATTTTATTAATAAAAATATTTGGTTTAGTAGAGATACTAATGATGCTGGTTTAAATAAAACTAAAAAGTATGTTTCTAATTTGAAACCTAAATTCAGATAAAGAGAGGTGATTATATGAAAATTTTAGTTGGAATTTGTGGAATAGGCAATGGTCATTGTTCGCGTCAATCTATTATTATTGACAAACTAATTGAACGAGGACATGATGTTAGGATATTAACTTATGGAAAAGGAATTAAATATTATTCTGAAACCAAAATTAAAACTTATAAAGTTTTTGTGCCATTTATTACTTTTAAAGGAGAAAAAATAAATTTTTTAGATGTTATTGAAAAAAATTTTTTCAAGGCAATTCCCGGCTTTTTTACTAATTTATTTCTTTTGATAAAATTGAAAATTACAAATTTTATTCCTGATGTATGCATAAGTGATTATGAACCAACTGTTGCCTTATTTTCTTATATTTTTAAAAAACCTCTAATAAACATTGATCAACAAAGTAAATTTTTGTATATGAGCAATGATAATATTAATGGATTTTCTATTTTAGAAGAGAAAAATAGGCTAAATTTGTTTTTTCCTAGGTATACACAAAAAATTATATTTTCTTTTTATAAAGTTAATAATATGATGTTACCTAATGATGTTTTATTAGTTCCTGCCATTATTAAAAATGAAATAAAAATTAATAATAAACCTAAAAAAAATAAAAAAGTAATTGTATATTTTTCAAAATTTATTGATAAATCCATTAATCAAGATTATTTTGATATATTTAATTTGTTTGGTAAGTTTAGTGATTTTCTTTTTGTTATTTATATAAATGATAATACACATTTTGAATGTAATTATAGTAATATTGTTGTAAAATATAATAAGTTAAATGATTTTTCTATAGATTTTGGTGATTCTTGTGCTGTTATTAGTACTGCTGGCCATACATTGATATCAGAAGCCATATATTGTAATATACCAACATTTGTTATTCCTTTACCAACTTATGATCAAAATTATTGCGCAAAATTTATTTTAAATAATAAAATAGGATACTCTGACATGGTGTTAAATTATGATAATTTATCTTATTTTTTGAATAATATTGACTATTTTAAAAAAAATTTATTATGTTGTGAGAATATTTTATATGATAATGATAGTTTAAATATTATTATAAAGGAAATAGAAAAATATGAAAGTAATTACTAATGCTGATGATTTTGGAATTGATTTTGATAGAGATTTTGGAATATTTTTGGCAGCTTTATTTGGATTAGTATCAAGTGTTAGTGTCATAGTAACTAATAAAATATCTTGCTTTCAAAAAATTATGATTAGCATAATGAAACGAAAAATTAGTGTAGGATTACATGTTAATCTTACAGATAATCCATTAACTATGTTTAATACGGATGATTTATACATACATAAGTATAATTTTGTAAAGCCTAAGTATATTTTTTGGAAAAATTGTCTTGAAAATAGTATTTTGTTAGAGAACATAGAATTAGAAATTGCTTCACAATTTAATATTTTTGTTAATAAGTTTGGATTTATTCCAAATCATATTGATGGACATAATCATTGCAATATTTTTAACAAACAAATAAATGATATTTTTACTGATTATGCAAAAAAGTATAATATTCATTTAAGAATTCCTTATGAAAATATAACCAAATATGATAAAACAATTATTTCTGATAACACTTTATTTAATGATTTTGTTTTCTTTAAATGTAAAAAAAATTTTTCTTTAAACGATGTTCTTAAAAATTACGAATTATTTTTTAAATATGATTTTGTTTTGTATAATTGTCTTTGTGATATTTACTGCTTAAAAGATAATATTAAGTTTATAGGAAGTATTTATGGTTATTTTAGAAAAAGTAAGGTGCTATATCAACAAATAATAAAATTTAACAAAGATGAATGTGTTCAGATAATGGTTCATCCTGGTTTTTATTTTCCGTTTATGAAACATAAAACTTTATTTTCTAATTTTGATAGGGTAAAAGAGTTTTTAGTGTTGTGGAGGTTTAATATTTATATTTCAAAAGATAAAAAAATTAATATAGTAAATTATAATTATAAAAAAATTGAAAATTAAATAATAAAATTGTAAAAAATTAAAAAGTATGCTATAATATAGCAAAAAAAAGGAGGAATAATAATGAAAAGAGATATTTTTATAGGAGGGGCATGGCCATATTCTAATTATTTTTTACATGTTGGACATTTAGCTGCTTTATTACCAGGAGATATTTTAGCTAAATATTTTCGAGGATGTGGCGATAATGTTATATATGTTTCAGGATCTGACTGTCATGGTACTCCAATTACTGAAAGAGCTAAGAAAGAAAATACTACACCTTATGATATAGCAAATTATTATCATAATGAATTTGTCAATACTTTTAATAAACTTGGTTTTGAATATGATGAATATTCTTGCACAATGAGTAAAGAGCATATTGACTATGTAGAAAAACAATTTAAGAAAATGATGGAAAATGGTTACATTTATGAAAAGGAAGAGTTACAAGATTATTGCGATGAATGTCAGACTTTTTTATCAGATAGAGAAATTGTTGGTACATGTCCTCACTGTGGTGGTAAAAGTACAGGGGATCAATGTGATGTTTGTGGCGTGTCTCTAGATAGTTCTGAAGTTCTTGATAAAAAATGTAAATCTTGTGGTAGCAAAACTGTCATGAAAAAGAATAAACATTTATATTTTAAATTAACTGCATTTAAAGATGAACTTCAAGATTTAATTAACAATAGTAAAACAACTTGGAGAAAAAATGCTTTAGGTGAAGCTCAAAAATATATTAATATGGGATTAGTTGATAGGGCTGCAACTAGACAATTAAATTGGGGAGTGCCAGTACCTGTTAAAGGTTATGATGACAAAAGAATATATGTATGGATTGAAGCTGTTTTAGGTTATCTTTCTGTAGGATATGATGTTGCTAAAAAAAGAAATATTGATTTCGATAAATTCATGAATAATGATAATAAAAATTTAAGAACTTATTATGTTCATGGAAAAGATAATATTCCATTTCATACGACAATTTATCCGTCTTTAATTATGGCTATTAAAAATAATTACAGATTACCTGATTATATTGTTTCATCAGCATATGTAAATTTAAATAATGAGAAAATGAGTAAATCTAAAGGTAATTTAATTACTGCTAATGAATTACTTGAAATGTTTGATAAAGATTCATTAAGATTTTACTTCTCATTTAAAGGACCAGAGGTTAGTGATATGAATTGTTCTATTGAAGATATAGTTCAAACTCATAATAAATTTTTAGTAGGTATGTTAGGGAATTTTATTAATAGAAACTTATCTTTTATTAACAAAAAATTTAACGGTCAAATTAAAGAAGGAACAATTGATCCAAAAATCAAAGAAGCTACAAAACAATGCTTTGCTCTTGTAGGTAATTATTTTGAAAAAGGTGAGATAAAAAATGCTGTAACTCAGATAGTTGAATATATTAGTTTAGCAAATAGATATTATGATAGTAAAGAACCATGGATACAAGTAAAAAATGACATTGATGCATTTAATGATACTACTTATACATGTTTATATATGATTGCTAATATTTCAAATATTATTGCTCCAATTTTACCAAGTGCTTCTTTAAAACTTAAAAAAATGTTAGATTTACCTCCTTATACATGGAGTGAAATAAATATTTCAGGTGATAAAACATTTACTAATATTGATATTTTATATTCTAAACTTGATGAGAAAACTATTTTAGATTACTATGAAAATAACCAAAATAAAGAAAATGATAATGATTCTTTAAAGAGATAATTAAATAAAAATCTAATTTTTATAGTTTGTAGATTATATATGTAAATAATTTTATATAAAGAAAATTTTTTCTTGTTAATTAGAAATATAATTAACTGAATAGGTAACAAAATAGAGATGATAAATTATCAGCTCTATTTTTGTTATTATGAATTAAATAACTATATCTTTTTTAATTAAAAATACTTATTATAATAAAAAAAATAATTATACATTTTTACAATGATAAATTCAGCAACATTTTTATAATAAGATTTTTTTTAAATCATTTTCGTATATTTTTTTATTAAATATATCTAATCTTTTAAATTTGTAGGTCGTTTTTTCTTTTAAAATCATTTCATACAGATTAGAAGAATAATAATTTTTATGATAATGTTCTAAAACTGTATGAATTGCTTTTTTTCTTTTATACAATGACATCATTAAATATTCAAATTCAGAAATATTTATGTATAAAGGAATATAATTTGAATATTTAGGTTTTAATTTTGATAAATAAGTATTGTAAAATAAAATGTTATTAATTATAGATTCATCAGATACTACAACATAATAAAATTTTTTAGAGTTTTGAATTTTAATTAATTCTTGTTGAATGTTTGGATAATGTGTAGGATTTAATTTTAAAATTTCACTTAATCTATTTTCTATTTGGTTGAAAGGTTTTATTATTTTAGTATCAACTTCCTTGTCTATGTATTTTTCTTTTCCTATTAAATTTGTCTCGGTTGTTGTTTCTTTGTACCTTGTAGTAGATTTTATTTCAAAAATAATTGTTATATCATTATAATTAATGTAAAAATCTGAAGATTCTTTTGAATTTTTATTATAATGATATTTAAAAGTATCTATATAATTATAATACTTAAAATTTGAGCGTGATATATTAATCTTGGCTATATTTTTACAATAATTTTCAAATAGTGGTCCATAAAAAGTTTTATTAAAGTAGCTTTTTGGTAATGCTTTTTTTATATTCTCAAAAAATATTCTGTGAATTCTGCTTAGCATAAATCCAGGATTTAGTACTATATAATTATCATTAAAAGTTATTATTGGAAAATCTATAATATTTTTGCTAGGAATGTATGAATTAATAATAATGTTATTTTTTTCATTTTTTGAGTAATAGTTAAAAATATGTTTCCTTATGCAAAGATCTATTTCTTTAGCTAAATCTGTATTATTTAGCGAAATATTTATTAGAGGATTATTGTAGGAACCAAATAAAAGAAAAATTTGCAAAAATAAAATATAGGCTTTTATTGAATAACCATTTTGTTGCAAAAAACTTTTTTCAACAAATGAGTTTTTTGAAATATAATTTTCATATAAATATGGTAATCTAAAATAATTTGAACAACTAATATCATTAGAAAATTGATTATAACCAATTACGCTTAAATAAAGATTTAAAAACGTTGGATTTTGTTCATTATTATCTAATTCTTCATCAATTTCAGTTTCAAATACATTCAAAAGTAATGTTATTGTTAGTGATTTATCATCGCAATTTAATTTTACATTGTTTTTAAATTTTCCATATTTTAATATTCTTGCAATCAAATTAATGCAGCTAAAATAAGAGAATAAAGTATTATTTTTGTCAAATAAATTTTCTTTATTAAGATTATTGAAAATCCCTTCACCGAGGTCTTTAAATATATTTTTGTTATCATAAAAAATTTTTTTGTACTCATCTAAATCATTCATATTATTTTGTTCTTTTTTTAGTAGAACGCTTAAATTATAAATATATTGAATGCAAGGAAAATCATCATTCATGATTAAATTATTTAGTGTATTTTCTTTTATGCGTACTCCAAACAGTGATTTTGTATCTATTGTTACCATAATTTTGCTTGTATTAGAAAAAAACATTTTCCGTCTCCTTTTTTAAATATTAATAAAACATTTACAATTTATTTAATATTTATTTTAACATAAAAAAATATAATTACAAAATTACAATTATTATTTTATGTTTTCGCTCAATTAATTGATATATTGGTCTGTTGGTGATTATAAAAAAAACAGCCGAAGCTGTTATTTTTAAATGGTAGTCTGTATGGGACTTGAACCCATGTATGTAACCTTGAGAGGGTTATGTGTTAACCACTTCACCAACAGACCATGCTAGAAGACCAAGGTCCCCTTTTTAGCATTTTTTTCTAATTAAATCACTTTATGATAAGGTAAGAGTAGCAACTTAATTAAAACTTTATTTTTAAAAAAATAAAGAAAAATAAAACCCGCGGTAAGACGAGTAATTTTTAAATGGTAGCGAGAGAGGGATTCGAACCCACGACCCTTTGGGTATGAACCAAATGCTCTAGCCAACTGAGCTATCTCGCCATGGACAAAAAATATATTATCACAAAATAAAACTTTTGACAAGTAATTTTTGTCAATTTCTTGTTAAATTTTAAAAAATGTGATATCTTTGTTAGTGGGTGATACAATGGAGAAGGTAACTTTTCAAGAAATTAGCAACAATATAATTAATAAAGATAAATATTTATCCTTAAAAAATGATTATCATCATGGCTTAACTCGTTATAGTCATTCATTAAGAGTTGCCAAATATACTTACAAAATTACTAAGTTTTTACATCTAAATTATATAAGTGCAACCAAAGCAGCCTTATTACACGATTATTTTAATGAAGAGGAATATCTTGATAAAGTTTGGTTAGATAAACCAAGAATTCATCCTTTTCTATCTCTTAATAATGCCTTAAAAGAATATAATTTAACTAATTTAGAAAGAAATATTATTATTTGTCATATGTTTCCAATTGGAGGAATTAAACCAATATATGCTGAAAGTTGGGTTGTTACTCTTGTTGATAAAACAGTTGCTAGTTATGAATATTTAAATTTTAAATTTAAAGATAAATTTTCAGTTTGGTTTATTTTTATAATTAATTTTTTAAGTTTTAAGTTATAAAATAGTTTCTTTGTTAATTTTTTAATTAAATTTTAATTTTTTTAAGCCAAATACTTGGTTTTTCTTGAAAAAAATTAATATTTATGTATAATTATATTTATAAGGTAGGTGTTACATGATATATACAAGTGTTGACATAGGTAGTCACTCTATTAAAATTGTTGTTGCAGAAAAAATAAATGATAAATTTTATGTTTTAGCATCTACTAGTGTCAAAAGTATGGGAATAAAAAGAGGGATAATAAAGGACAAAAATTTAGTTTTAAATAGTTTAAAAGAGGCTTTTACTAATATAAATAATGATTTAGGAGTAGAAATTAAAAAGGTTCTTTTAAGTTTTCCTTTATTTTTAGTTAATACTTCAATAGAAACCTCTGATATTTCCATTAAGGGAATAGTTAGTAGTGATGATGTTAAAGAAGTTATTGGTAAAACTGTTAGTGAAAATATAGATAAAAAAGAAGAAGTTTTATATTTAGAACCATTAGTTTTTGAAATAGATTCAGATTTACAAGTAGTAGATCCTAAGGGATTAACAGCAGATAGATTAAAAGTTAGATGTGCTGTAAGTACAATTGAAAAAAAATACTTATATGATTACTTTTCTTTATTTCAAGAACTTGATATAGAAGTAGTAGATATTACTTATGGTGTTATAGGTGATTATTTTGAAAATGCTAATATAGAAATGAATAAAAAGTTAGGTGTTCTTGTTAATTTAGGATATTCTAAGTGTGAAATTGCTATTTTTAATAAAGGAATAATGCTAAAAGGAGAAGTTTTACCGATTGGTAGTAAAAAAATAGATAAAGATATTAGTTATATATATAAAATAGATAGAAAACAAGCAATATCTTTAAAAGAAGAATTTGCGGTTAGTAGTAGTAAATATGCTGATATGAATAATTTCCTTGAAACAACTAATTTAAATGGAGAAAAAATAAAAATAAATCAAGTAGAAATTAGTCAAGTAATTGAAGCAAGATTAAAAGAAATATTAAAAAGTGTCAAAAGTGAGATAAATAACTTAACAAATCGCAGTATTAGTTATATAATTATAACTGGGGGAATAACAAACCTTGTAGGTTTTCCGTATTTAGTTGAGGAAGAATTTAAAATGGATAAAGTAATTGCCAATTTAACAACAATTGGAGTTAGAAGTAATATGTATTCAACTAGTTTTGGATTAATAAAGTATTTTGCTTATAAAGCAAAGTCAAGAAATATAGATTATTTAATGTTTGATTTAAAAGATAAAGAAAATTTAGCATCAAAAAAGAAGAAGGTAAGCACAAGAGATAATTTGATAGGCAAAATTGAGGCTTACTTGAAAAGTTAGGGAGGAAAAATTTTATGCTTAGTGGATTAGAAATGGATCAGTTAGCCAAAATTAAAGTTATAGGTGTCGGTGGTGGCGGAGGGAATGCCGTTAATCGTATGATAGAAACCGGTGTTAAAGGAGTTGAATTTATTGTTGCCAATACTGATTATCAAGTATTGAGTAAATCAAAGGCAGATGTTAAAATTCAACTTGGTAAACAATTAACCGAAGGTCTTGGTGCTGGTGGTAAACCTGAAATTGGAAGAGAAAGTGCCGTAGAGTCTAAAAAAGAAATAGAAGAGGCTTTAAAGGGCGCTGATATGATTTTTATTACCTGTGGAATGGGTGGTGGAACTGGAACAGGTGCTGCTGGAATAGTTGCAGAAATTGCTCAAGGTTTAGGTGCTTTAACAGTTGCTATTGTTACAAAACCATTTACTTTTGAAGGTAAAAGAAGAATGGAAAATGCTATGCAAGGAATTGAAGAGTTGAAAAAACATGTTGATACCTTAATAGTTATTCCAAATGATAGATTAAGAGAAATTATTGACAAATCAACTCCATTAATTGAAGCATTCAAAGAAGTTGATAATGTATTACGTCGTGGTGTTCAATCTATTTCTGATCTAATTGCAGTTGTTGGACTTGTTAACCTTGACTTTGCCGATGTAAAAGCAGTAATGGAAAAATCTGGAAATGCTATTATTGGTATTGGTATTGGTATGGGAGAAGAAAGAGCAATCGAGGCTGCTAAACAAGCAGTTACCTCACCACTTCTTGAAACTTCAATCACTGGTGCAACAGATGCTATTATAAATATAACAGGTGGAGTAAACTTAACTTTATTTGAAGCCGAACAAGCAGCCGAAGTTGTTAGAAATGCTTCTAATAATGATATAAATACAATCTTTGGTTCAGTTATAAACGAAAACTTAACTGATGAAGTAATTGTTACTGTTATTGCAACAGGTTTTGATAAAACTAAAAAACAAAATACTATATACGATCAACAAGCATCTTCAAATCAAACTATTAGTAATACCCAAAAAGATACAACTATTTTAGATTTAGATGATGATGACGATGACGGGGATAGTGAATATGACTTTCCACCATTTTTAAGAAATAGAAATTTTTAAGAGAGAAATCTCTTTTTTCTTTTCTCAAAATATGATAAAATATAATAGTTTTGGAGGTTAATATGATTACAGTAAAAGATGTTACATTAAGATTTGGCACACAAACTTTATTTGAAAATGTAAATTTAAAATTTAATCCAGGTGCATGTTATGGTTTAATAGGTGCAAATGGATCAGGAAAAAGTACTTTTTTAAAATTATTAAATGGTACTCTTGAAACAACAAGTGGAGAAATAATTATTCCAAAAGGGGAAAGAATCTCAACCTTAGAACAAGATCATTATAAATATGATGATTATACAGCAATAGATGTTGTTATAATGGGTAATAAAAAATTATATGATGTAAAAATAGAAAAAGAAGAACTTTATACCCATACTGAGTTCAGTGAACAAGATGGAATTAGATTAGGAGAACTGGAAGCCGAGTTTTTAGAAATGAATGGTTGGGAAGCCGAAAGCGAGGCTGGTTTATTACTTTCTAATCTAGGAATAGATGTAAAATATCATTATTTAAAAATGAAGGAACTGGAAAATAATTTAAAAGTTAAAGTTTTACTTGCTAAATCTTTATTTCAAAATCCAGATATCTTATTACTAGATGAACCAACTAATAACTTAGATATAAAAGCTATTAATTGGTTAGCCGAATTTATTATAAACTATCCAAATTGTGTTATAGTAGTAAGTCATGATAGACATTTTTTAAATAATGTTTGTACTAATATTGTTGATATTGATTATAAGAAAATGAAACTATATGCTGGAAACTATGATTTTTGGCGTGAATCAAGTGAACTTTTATTAAAGCAAATCAAAGAACAAAATAAGAAAAAAGAAGATAAAATTAAAGAATTAAAAGACTTTATTGCAAGATTTTCAGCAAATGCTTCTAAAAGTAAACAAGCAACATCAAGAAAAAAGATTTTAGAAAAAATTGAATTAGAAGAACTTGTTCCCTCATCAAGAAAATATCCATTTATTGAATTTAAATTTGAAAAAGGTAATGGTAGAGAAGTTTTAGCAGTTACTAATTTAACTATGGTTTGTGATGATAAAAAATTATTGAATAAAGTTTCATTTAGTATGTTAAAAGGAGATAAAATAACTTTAATTGGTTCTAATATTCAAAAAACACTTTTACTAGATATTTTAGCCAAAAAGAAAAAATATACCTCAGGAGAATTTAAATGGGGAGTAAACTCAAAAATTAGTTATTTTGAAAGTGATAATACCGATTTATTTAAAGGTGATATGAATATAATGGAGTGGCTTCAAACATTTAAAAATGTAGATGATGAAGAAGCTCTTAGAAGTTTTCTTGGAAGGATGTTATTTTCTGGGGAAGATGTTTTTAAAAAAGTAAATGTTTTATCAGGAGGAGAAAAAGCAAGATGTATGTTTTCTAAAATGATGTTAGAAGGTGGAAATGTTTTGCTTTTAGATGAGCCAACTAATCACTTAGATCTTGAAAGTATAACTTCTTTAAATAAAGGACTTGAAAACTTCCAAGGAGAAATAATTTTTACATCTCATGACTATGAATTAAATGATACAGTTTCAAATAGAATTATTGAAATATTTGAAAATGGAACAATTGTAGATCGAAGAATGCCTTATAGTGAATATATTCAAGATGAAAAAATTAATAAATTAAGAGAAGAAAACAAGTTGTAATGTAAAATTTGTTTCTTTTTTTTTATTTAAATGTTATACTTTTAATAATGAGAGGTGTAAAATGACGGATTTAGAAATTAGTAGAAAAGCCAAAAAAGTAAATATTAAAAAAATTGCTAAAAAATTAAATATTGAAAATAAATATTTAGAGTGTTTCGGTGATGATAAGGCTAAAATAAAATTAAATATTTTAAAAAAAATAGAAAACAATAAAGATGGAAAATTAATTCTTGTTACAAGTACTAATCCAACTCCTTATGGAGAAGGGAAAACTACTATGGCAATTGGAATAGATGATGCTATGTGTAGTCTTAATAAAAAAAGTTTAGTAGTTTTAAGAGAACCATCTCTTGGACCAGTTTTTGGTATTAAAGGAGGAGCAACTGGGGGAGGATATTCCCAAGTTATTCCAATGGAAGATATTAATTTGCATTTTACAGGTGATATACATGCAATTGAAACTTGTAATAACCTACTGGCTGCTATAATTGATAATCATATTTATCAAGGAAATAAACTTAATTTAGACCCTGAAAGAATAGAATTTAAAAGATGTGTTGATTTAAACGATCGAGCACTTCGTAATGTTTTAATTAAATATGATAATAAAGGTTTAGAAAGATTAGATAATTACAATATAACAGTTGCAAGTGAAATAATGGCTATTTTATGTTTAGCATCATCAATTAAAGATTTAAAAAGAAGACTTGGAAATATTTTAATTGGTTATAATAAAAAAGGGAAGATGATATTTGTTAAGGACTTAAAATGTCAAGATGCCTTAGCCTTACTTTTAAAAGATGCTATAAAACCTAATTTAGTTAGAACCTTAGAAAATAATCCAGCAATAATTCATGGGGGACCATTTGCTAATATTGCTCACGGTTGTAATAGTATAATTGCAACTAAGATGGGTTTAAAACTTGCAGATTATGTTATAACTGAGGCAGGCTTTGGAGCAGATCTTGGGGCTGAAAAATTCTTGGATATTAAATGTGTAGTTGCAAATTTAAAACCAAATGTAATTGTTATTAACTCAACTATTAGAAGTATAAAATATAATGGAGGAGTAAAAAAAGAAAATATTCAAGAAGAAAACATAGATGCCTTAAAACAAGGAATAGCAAATTTAGAAACTCATATTACTAATATGCAAAAATACACTAAAAATATTGTTGTTTGTTTAAATAAATTTCAAACTGATACTATAAAAGAAATTGAATTTGTAAAAGACTATTGTAAAAAATTAGGTTGCAAATTCCAAATTTCAACAAGTTACACTGATGGTGGTAAAGGCGCAATAGATGTTGCCGAAGAAATAATTAATCTATGTGAAAACGAAGTTGATTACAAACCTTTATATGATTTAAATTTAAGTATTTATGAAAAAATAGAAAAAGTAGCCAAAGAAATATACCGTGCAGGTTCTATTACAATAAGTAGTAAAGCCAAAGAAAAAATAGATTTATATACTAAAAACAATTATGCAAATTTACCTATTTGCATTGCTAAAACCCAGTATTCATTAACTGATAATAAAGATATTCTTGGTTCACCTAAAAACTTTAATATGACAGTAACTGATGTAAGACTGGCAGCCGGGGCAGGATTTATAATTGTATTAATGGGAGATATTATGACCATGCCAGGATTATCAAAAAATCCAGCCTACTTAAATATGAAATTTAGTGATAATGCCAAAATCAGTGGTTTATACTAAAATACACTTGAAAAAAATCGAAAAATTTGCTAGAATTAAATGGTAGAAAGGTAAGTGATATATATGAGTATATATGGACAAATTAACGTAATGAAACCCTTATATAACTATATATATCAAGAAAATTCTTTGATTAAAAAGATAAAATTATTTAATATTACATGGTTAGAATATAGAGAATATCTATAATTTTAATCATGTTTTTTTAATGAAGAAAAGGAGTGTTTATGAAAAATAACAAGAAAACAATTTTAATTACTAGTATAATACTAGGAGTATTAATCTTAACTATTAGTTTAACTTATGCTGTGTTTTCAATGAGTAAAACAGGACAAAATTCAAGCCTTGTAGTAGGGGATGTGTATATGCACTATGCAAATGGTAATAAATCAATTAATTTAGCAAATGTAATGCCAAGTGAAACCTATGATGCAACTAGTTTCTTTGAGTTTACAATTGATGGAAAGAACACAACAACTAATAAAGATATCTGGTATGAAATAATCTTAAAACATGGAGATGTTGTATCTGGAAAAACAAGAATAAAAGATAATTTATTAAAATTTACTTTAACAGAAACTAAAAATGGAACGACAACAACTGTATTTGATGGTAGAAGTTATAATGATTTAACAAATAAAAGAATATGGGTTAATACTATAAACAAGAATACTACAAGTGAAGTTAGTATAACTTATAGACTTTATATGTGGATTTCAAATGCTACTAACATTGGAAATACCGAAGATGTAGATTATACAATAGAAGAGTGGAAGAATGTATTTGCAAGTATAAAAGTAGATGTAGCAGGAGATTTCAATGAAAAATCTATTGCAACAAATGAGTCATGTTTTACAGTAGGGACTATTAATAATGGTAATGAAGTAGCAATTCTTGATTATGATAGGGCGTGTGGAACTGATGTAATAATACCAAATACAATTAAAGGATACCCAGTTACAGTTATAGGAAATAGTGAAACTAGTGTAATAGAACAATTATCAAATAAGAATAATGATTACAAATTAAATGATTTAAATAATTATCAACAAAATGTGAATATAAAACCTACTACAACTAGGACATTTGGTTCATTTCAAGGTAAGAATTTAACAAGTGTAGTAATACCGAATAGTGTTACAATAATCGATGAATTTGCTTTTAAGGGTAATCAATTAACAAGTGTAATAATACCAGATAGTGTAACAACAATAAGTAGGGAAGCTTTTTCAGACAATCAATTAACAAGTGTAACAATAGGAAATGGTATTCAATATATTGGTATAATAGCATTTGAAAAATACATCGATGATAATTATAATCCTAATTTATCTAAGATAACAATTAATAAATCATGCACAGATATTAAAAATATTCAAGGTTCTAGTACTATAACTACTAAATATTATCCTTGGTTAAGTTATAATAGTCCATATACAGCAAGTGGTGTAACAATATATGGCTCTAATAATGAAGTATGTGATAGTTTTTAAAAAAAGATCTTATTTGTTTAAGATCTTTTCTGTATTTTTAAAGTTTAATTTAGCAATGTTTTCTAGTATTTCTTTACCATATTTTTGAACAATTAGTTTACCAATTTCATCTACTTTGTTTCCAGCACCTTTTGGTAAATTGAATCCTACGTTTTTACCTATTTTATTAAATTCTTGAATAAAAATATAACGACTAATTATACTACTACATGCAACAGCCATATTTTTATCTTCTGCTTTGGTCATGAAAGTAATATTTCTTTGGACAAGGTTTGTATCTTTTAAGTAATTATAATAAACGTATTTTTCAGCAAATTGATCAACTATAATAGCATCTATAATTGGATGTTCTTCATTAATCATTTGATATAAAACTTTGTTGTGCATAATTGCTTTAATTTTATTCATATTATAATCTTTATTAAATTTATTATAATCTTTGTTGGTTAAAACTAAACTTTTATATTTTACTTTTTTAATAATTTTAGGAGCAATTTCTAATATTTTTTCATCAGTTATTTTTTTACTATCCATAACTCCTAATTCTTTTAAATAATTAACATCATCTTTTTTTACATAAGAACTACTAACAACAATAGGTCCAAAATAATCCCCAGTTCCAACTTCATCTGATCCAACTGAATTAATATACATATATTTACTAGTAGTAACATCTTTATTTTTATCTTTTTTCTTCTCGTTTGAATTAGTAAAATCAACACTTCCAGCATTTATCTTTTCGGTTTCTATCCAAAATTGACTTGCAAGATCGGCATCTCTTCCTTGAAAAACTGCTTTACCAGAATTATACAAAGTTACAACAGTATCTCCATCAACTGCTTGAAAAGTAGCATAGTCAGGAGTTTTTTCTCTTTTTAAATCTTCAAAATATTCAATCATTTGTTTTTTTGTTTTATCACTTACTTTAACAGTAATAGTCATTTCAATCACCAAAGTAATTGTATCAAAAAGTTTTTAAATAAGCAAGCAAAAAAGGACTTATTCACTAAGTCCAAATAATTTATTAATTTCAGTTATTAAGGCACTTACACCTTCATTTTTACTTATTTTTTCAAAAATAGCATGCATTTCTTCTTCATCTATATCACTAA
This sequence comes from uncultured Bacilli bacterium, assembly GCA_934119955.1. Taxonomy (GTDB): domain Bacteria; phylum Bacillota_I; class Bacilli_A; order RF39; family UBA660; genus RUG591. The sequence goes on from CAKOSZ010000005.1 coordinate 36,261, forward strand.
AATTACTAGCATCTTTAATATCAACATTTGTTAATTTATTAAGTTTATTTTTAGAAAAATTCAAAGATAAACTTCCAGTTAAATTATCATCACTTAAATAAATTACTAAACTAATATCATTATTTTTAACAGTAACATCTACTTTAACAGGTTGATTATCACTTTCTTTAATTTCTATTTTATAAGTATCATTTTCTTTATCAATTGTTGTAATATTGTTACCTTCAATAGTTTCTAATCTAACAAAGTTAGAACCAGATGTATAAATAATAACTTTACTTCCTACTAAATTACTTTCTTTTAACTTTGTTTCAATTTCACTTGTATCAACATTTTCTAATTTACTTAAAGAATTTATTAAATCTTTATTTTTTAAAAGTTCATCTTGAATACTTTTATTAAATTCCTCAGTTACAATTAAAGTAGTTTTTAAAACCTTTTTATTATTTAAAGTAACATTTTCTTTTTCAATAGTTGCTTTACCTAAATTATTAAGTAATATATTTTTATAACTATCAATAGAATTTTTTAAATCAGTAGTATTTGTATTAGTACTAAATAATTTATCATATTCATCTATCTTATCACTTTTATAATATTTATCAGTAATATTATTTAAATTAAAATATAAATAACTATTTTCTAAATAAAGACTTCCTTTTAATAATTCTTTGTTATCATAAGTTGAATCTAATCCAATATACATTTTTTTATTAGTAAAATCAACTTGATAAGAACTATCTATTTTAATTTTATTTAATAAATTAACTGTATCTTTTAACTCCTCATCATTTGTATTTAAGTTAAAACTTAAACCTATTTTTCCTTCGCTATCTAAGGTATTAACAACATTTTTTTCTAAGTAATCTATACTTTTAGTAATATAAGTTTCAAATACATTATTATCACTTTTAAAGAAATAAAAATATAATCCTCCTCCAATTATAATAAAGCCAAGTACTAGTAATAAAATGGCTACTTTACTACCAGATTTTTTTTCTTTTAATTCTTGATTCATAAATCACACTCCTACTTTATAAGTATAACATATTTTTTTTAATAATTAAATAATTATCTAACTTTTATTTTAATACTTTTTTCAATTTCATTAATGTAATCATTAATAAGTACTAAATCACTTAAATCATTAGTAATAAAATAAGGAGTATCATTAGGATAAATAAGAGTATCTACATCTTTATTAAATAAAACACCTATTCCTCCTGCCTTAACCCAACCAGTTATTTTTTTTAAAGAGTCATCTACTAAAATATTTTTATTTGCTTTAAGAGCAAAATGTTTTTCTATTTTTTTTGGAATATTAAATACTTGAATATTTGGTAATACTTCATTAAACTTAACCTTTTTCATTTCACCTTCCATGTATGAACAATGGTGAGTAGCAACAGCAACATTATTAAAAATATTACTATTTGCAAGTTCAATTATTTTTTTACAACTATCATTTATTTGCCCACTTCTATTAATTAAATTTATCCAATCTATATTTTGAAAATACTTAGTAACCATTAAATCATCTTTTGTATCTATTCCAAGTAATTCCATATCACTAAATGCTATTACAATTGTATCAAAGATAACTCCATCACAATCAATATATAAATTTCTTTTCATAACTCCTCCATAAATATTAGCATAACACAACAAAATTCATTTGTCATGTTCTTTTTTACCTACTTTACTAATAAAATATAATATATGAAAATAAAAGAATTTATAAATCCTAAAAATTTAAAAATAACCTATTTAGATAATAAATTAAATGTTTTAAATTATGATGAAATAATAATACTTTTAGATAATAAAATAATATTATCTAAAAATAATAATATAATTACTATAACTGGTTCTAATTTAACTCTTTTAAAACTACTTGATAATGAAATATTAATTAAAGGAAGTATTAAAAATATAGAATTGTAGGTGTATATGAATATATATATTTTAAAAATAGATGAAAAGTATTTTAAAAAAATAATTAAATATCATATTAATATAATAAAAATAAATAAAAAAGATAAATATTATTATTTATATTTAGATACTAATAATTATAATAAGATAAAAAAATTTAAAAAATTATATAATTTTGAAATAATAGGTTATAAAGGTTTTCTTAAATATAAATTATTATTTAAAAAAAAATTTCTCTTTTTTCTTATTTTTTTTCTTAATATAATTTTTTTAATATTTTTATCTAATATAGTATTTTCTATTTCTATTAAAACAAATGATAAAGAACTTAGTAATTTAATAATTAAAGAATTAGAAAAAAATAACTTAAAAAAATATAGATTTGTTAAAAGTTATTTAGAAAAAGAAAAAATAAGAACTAATATTTTAGAAAATAATAAAGATAAAATAGAATGGTTAGAAATAACTAGAATTGGTTCTAAGTATGTTGTAAATGTTGAAAAAAGAATAATTAAAAATATTATTGATGATGATAAACCAAGAGATGTTGTGGCTTCTAAAAATGCTATTTTACTTTCTATTAAAGCAGTTGATGGTAGTATTGTTAAGAAATTAAATGATTATATTAAAAAAGGGGAAGTAGTTGTAACAGGAAAAATTATGCATAAAGATTCGGTAGTTGATTTAGTTCGGGCTAATGCTTTAATTTATGGAGAGACTTGGTATACTGTTCATGTTACTTATCCTATTTTTTATTATGAAAATGTTTACACGGGAGTATCTAAGAAGAGATTAAGTTTAACACTTTTTAATAAGAAATTTAATTTTTTCGATTATTCTAAATATGATAATGAAGAAATAACAGAGAAGAAATTAATATATCATAAGTTTTTACCATTTAAATTAAGTTGTGAAGATGTTAAAAGTATGAAAAAAATAGATGATGTTTTAACTCCATATGAAGCGTATTTAAAGGCGGTTGAAGTTGCTAAATCAAAAATTATTAAGAGTTTACCGGAAGATAGTAAAATTTTAGATCAAAAAAAATTGAAATTTGCTGTAAATAATAGTACAATAGATGTAGATATTTTCTTTAAGGTTTATGAAAATATTACCAGTTATCAAGAAATATTAGAAGATAATGAGAATTAAGGGAGAATGTATGTTTAAATTAGCAAATGATCTAACTTTTGTTTTAGAGAATACTTGGCCAATAGTTGCGATTACTTTGGTGTCAATTTTTTCTTTAAGAATTACTTATTTTATTAAAACTAAACATAAGTTTGTTTTATATGAGGAGTTACTTGGACTTTTGTTTATTATATATTTGATGATGTTATTTCAAATTGTAACTTATCAAGATGTAATATCTTATGGTAATAACTTTATGCCTTTTAAAGAATTAACTAGGTACAGGTTAGGATCTAATTTGTTTTATAAAAACGTAGTTGGGAATATCCTTTTATTTATGCCATATGGTTTCTTTGCTTCTTATTATTTAAAATTAGATAAGAAAAGAGTTGCTTTTCTTTTGGTGTTCATTGTTTCTTTATCAATTGAATGTGTGCAACTTGTAATAGGAAGATGTTTTGATGTTGATGATATTTTATTAAATTTAGTTGGAGGAATACTTGGTTATTTTATTTATAGATTATTAGAATTAGTAAGTGAGAAAATGTCAAATAGGACAATTAGTACTATAACTATTAGTTGTATTATAATAGGTATTATGACTCTTTTAATAGTAATGATGTGAGGTAGTTATGAAAATAGGTTTATTTAGTTTAGTTGATATAAATTTAGATGATTATTTTAAAGTTATTAAAAAAGTATTAAAAATAGGTTTAAAAGAATTAGAAATTAAAAAAGTAGAATTTAATATTATTATAGTTGATAATAATTATATTCATGATTTAAATAAAAAGTATCGAGGAATTGATAGGGAAACTGATGTTATTAGTTTTGCTCTTGAAGATGATAAGACTTTTAATCCTAAGACAAGAGTACTTGGAGATGTTTATATATCACTTGATAAGGCAATTAGTCAGGCTGATGAGTATGGACATTCCTTAGAAAGAGAACTTTGCTTTTTAGCAGTACATGGAATGCTTCATTTACTTGGATATGATCATATGGAAAAAAGCGAGGAAGAGATTATGTTTTCATTACAAGAGAAAATTCTTGATGAGGCTGGTATTAGAAGATAGTTAATTAGATATTAAAATAAAAGTAATCTAAGCCAAAAAACTTAAATTACTTTTTAAATTTGTACAAATTATTTTAATTCTTTTTTAATTTTTTCTAATTCATCTTTATTAAGATTAGTAATCTCCATAATTTCTAAATCAGTCATATTTTTATTTAATAAGTTTTTGACAATACGAGTTTGAGTTTTTAATTCTCCCTCTTCCATACCTTGGAAAAGTCCAGCCAAATATTTTTCATGGGCTCTTACATTTTCTTCTATTTCTTCACTCATGATTTTCTCCTTATATTCATCATTTTTTGATAAATTATGTATTTTTTTACTATAAAAATTTAACTCATCATACTTAGAAAATCTTTTTAATTCATCTTCTGTGGTAACAGTTAATAATTTATATAAATTATCATAATTTTCAAGATTATCATAACCTAATTTATCATAATAATCAAGATTTATATTAATAATTTTTATAAGATAATCAATTTTATATCTTTCTTTATAAAGATCATCAAGTGGATAATCATAAGTAATTATTTTTTTAGATGGAACTTTTTCACTTATACCTTCATTTCTATACCAATTTAAATTAACTAAAATAGTTTTATAAATATTTCCAGGTGTAAATTCATAATATTTGGCTTTGTCAATATTATAATAATTAGATAAAGCATTTAAAGCATATAAAACATTTCTTAAATAGAATCCTTCATAGTTATTATTAAGTTCAATTATTATCTTTTGATTTTCATATTCAACTACTAAATCAACATACTTTGATCGTTCTTTTTTATTAGTTCTTGGCAGTCTTATATTAATAACTTTAACTTTACCTTTTATTTTAGAAACATCACATTCAAGTATTTGAGATGCAGTCCATTCTAATAAACTCATATCATTTTCATTAAATAAATCATGAAATAAAATATCATTTCTTACTTGTAAAATTTCGTTTTGCATATTCCCCCTTTCCCCTAAATATTTAGGTAATTAATCCGGATGAATACACCATACCAAATTATACTTAAAAATGCAAATCATGAAATTGCTTTTTAAAATCTTATTTTAAAAAAATAATTAAAGAAAACTTATTTTTTTCTAGAACCAATTTTCTTTATTTATTTTAAAAAATCCTTAAAATCTAACTTTCGACAAAAAATTAAGACAAAAATTTTTTTAAAACTTTTTTCTAATTGACACAAAGTTTACATTTTTTCTTTAATTTATGGTTATAAACCATTCCTTTGAAATATCTACATTATTACTTAAAGGAGTAGGACTTGGTAAATCTAGTTTGACAATACTTGGAAATTTGAAGGAAGTACCAAAACCTATACAACTACCAGGTTTTAGTATTCTTAAATCATTTATTTCATCATCAGTTATATTAGGAACTAATTGTTTTATATATTCTAAATCTTTGGGATGATTCATTTTAAAGATTAAAAAGTTATTACATTGAGAAACAACAGTTGTTGAAATTTCATCAGGTCTTTGAGAAATTAATCCAAGTAAAACTCCATATTTTCTTCCTTCCTTAGCAATTCTTTCAAAGATATTGTAACCTAAAAGATTGACATCATTATCATTTTGAACATATCTATGAGCCTCTTCTAAAATAATATGAAAAGGAACACTGGTTCTAGATGATTTAAATTTAGAATAATCAAATAACATTTTAGAAATTATTTTAACAATAGTTTTAGCCAATCTATCATTTACATAACTAATATTAAAATGAATTATTTGACATTTGTTGTTATTAGTAGAATTTTTAATTAAATTAATAATATAATTTTCTCTTGTTACAAATTGATCATATTTAAAAAACATAGAATCATTACTATTATTTAAAGAATGAAGTCTTACTTTTAAAATATTTAATTCATCATATACTTTTTCACTTTTAAAGACACCTTCATCAATTAAAGCAAATTCCAAAGCATCTTCTAAGTCATTTAAATCATATTTTAAATTAGTTGGTAAAGTAAGTTCAACTTTATCAATTAAATATTTACTAAAAAAATCAATTAGCAACTGCATTTCTTGCATTTTTCCATCTTTATCAATTAATAAACAATGTTTTAGGGCACGGTTATAACCAGGGGAGGGAATAATAGTTTCTAAACTTAAATCATTTGTTTTAAAAAATGATAAAATAGAAAAAACTTGATCTCTTATTTGAATAGATGGTTTACCACTTAATAAAATATCTATAATACATCTTGCTAAAACATCATTTTTATATTTATTACTATTATCATCATCTCTTTTAAAAATATTTACATATTTTAAAGATTTTTCTAGTATTAATAATTGACTAGGATTAGTTGCATTTAATAAAATAGCAAGTTCATCTATTCCTAGTAACCATGGGGGAATACTTAAAATATTATTATTTATTTCACTTGGATCAGTTGTATAATGTTTAAAACTTAAATAAGGATTTAAATTACTTATATTTTTTAAAACTGGGGTATATTCTCCAAAGGTATCAAAAATAAATAAATTAGAATTATATGCAACTTTTTTACTCTTACTATAAAGATTTTGAATAATTCTTGCAACACCACATGATTTACCACTACCAGTTGAACCAAAAATAGCAAAATGATTTTGAAAAAAAGAATTTATATTAATAGTAACTTCTTTATTATAAACTGGGTTTTTACCAAGAATTAAATCTTTATCTTCAAAGTAATTAACATTTGCTAAAATTACTTTTAAATCAACTTCGTTTGGAATGGAAACAGTACTATCTAAGTTAGGTAAAACTAAAACACCATAACTAAAACTGTTATTAGTTATTTCTCCTAATAATTTAGTAATTAAAATATTATCTTTTCTATTAATTACTTCTACTATGATATTATTATTAATTTTTAAATAGTGGTTTAATAAATTATCTTTGTAATTAGTTTCAATTAAAATATTACTTTTGTTAACTTCAATTATTTTTCCTATATTTTCTAACATAGACACCTCTTATTTATATATTTTTTTCTTTATTATGATAATATTATAACATATTTTTTCTTTTTTCCTTTTCTTTTTTTAAAATAAAGTTTATAATGATAATAGAGGTAGTTATGAAAAAAGTATTTAGTATTTTAGGAAGTATAATAGGAGCAATATTATTTAGTATTCCTTGGATTTTTTCTTATGTTTATTTAAATTATATGGTTGTTGTACTTGCAAGTTTAATAGGTTTTGGAGCATTATGGTTTTATAAGTTATTTAAAGGTGAAGTTAATAAAAATACAGTTTATGTTATTATTATTGCATCTTTTATAGCAATTACTTTATCAACATTTGTAATTATTCCTTTAATGCTTATGGCTAAGGAAAATATAATAATTTCTTTTGCTAATTTTAAAAATATTTATTCTCTTGATAACTTTTTAAGTTCTTTAATAGGTGATTATATAATATCTTTATTATTTACTATATTAGGTATATCAGGTATTATTAGAAGTATTAAAAATAAAGATAATAAAGATAATATAAATAATAAAGAATACTTGGTTGAAGATGTAAAGAAAATATATGAAGAATATAATGCATTTAGTAAAGATAAAGCAATTAAAAATGATATTTTAGTAAAAAGAGTTTCTTTAAAAAGATTAAACGAATTAGAAAGAGAAGGTTATATTGTTACTAAGTTGAATAAAAGTTATTTTGATTTAAATGCTGAAACTTCAAATGAAGTTAGATTAGAAAATATCAAGAAATGTAAGAAAAAGAATTCAATTATTATTATAATTTTTATTTTAATATTTATTGTAGCATTTTGGATTTTCTTTTTAATTGATGATGAAAATAATGATAACAGTAATAATAATAATAATCAAGAACAAGTAGAAGAAAAACAAAATAATATTCAAGTTGAATATAAAGATATTAGTATTTCTTTACCAAGTACATTTAAATTAAGTGAAAAGAAAGATAATTATGTTTATTATACTAATAGTGATTATAATAGTATATTAAATGAAGTTATGTTAGAACAAGTTGAATATGATGAATTAGATAGTTATAATTATTTAAATAATTATAAAAATGCCTTAGAAGAAGATTTTTCTTTTTTAGAAACTAATGATGAAGAAGAAATTTATTTATTAAAATCACTTAAATATGAAAATGAATATTATATGATTAAAGTAAAAGTTTTAGATAAGAAAGTATATATAATTAGTTTATTTTCTTATATTGAAAGTAATTCTTATTATGAAGATAATATAAATTTATTTAAAAAAGTTAGTAACATATACTTAAAAAGTGTTAAATATAAAAATAATAGTAATAATATTTAAAAAAGTAATTGAGAAAATAAAAAAATATGGTATAATAATTTTAGAAAATAGGTGGATATATGAAAAAGAAAATATTTGTATTTATGTTTTTAATGTTATTAGTAATAGGAGTTAGTTCTAGTTATGCTTATTTAAAAGCTGAGAAGGGTAGTACTGGAAATAATAATTTATCAGTTGGTTCTTTGGATGTTACTTTGTTAACAGATATTTCAAATATTAATTTAAATAATGAAATTCCAAAGGAAGATAGTGAAGGATTAAATAATCCAAGTACAAGTTTTAGAATTAAGAATAATGCAGGTATGACTGCAAGCTATAAAATAAGTTTAGTAGATGGAACTAAGAAAAGTACAGTTTCAAATAAAGATGTTAAGTATAGATTAATAAGAACAAATGCTAATACAAATGAAACTGTAACAATGGATATAAAAAATTTAGATTCAACAGGTTTGATAGATACAGGAACAATTGAGGCAAATGTAATTTATAATTATCAACTTGTTATCTGGTTAGATATTAACTCTAATCCAAATGGCTTAGTATTTTCTAAAAATATTTTAGTAGAAGGTATGCAAGTATCATCACTTGATAAAAGTGGGGCAAATTATCCAGAGTTAACTGATAATATGATTCCAGTTTATTATGATAAAACAAGTGATACCGAAGGAGTATGGAGAGTTGCTGATAAAAAGAATTTAAATGAAACTTATAAATGGTTTGATTATAATGATTTTATGTGGGCTAATGCTGTTACAGTTAAAGAAAACGGAACAACTTCAAGAAGTGATTACTTAAAAGCAGATTTAGGAACAGAAGTTAAAATGGAAGATATTACAACTATGTGGGTATGGATTCCAAGATACAAATATCAAATATTTAATGGTAACAACGAATTAAGTAATGAGCAAGAAATAAAAATAACATTTGAACATGGAATAGATAAAACTGGAACTGTTTCATGTAAAGAAAATATTTTAATAGCAGATGATTCATCTTCAAGTGAAACATGTACAGATACAATAAATGGATCAATTATTAATAATAAAAGTACTTATACTCATCCAGCATTTACCTTTGGAGATGAAGAATTAACAGGTATTTGGTATGCTAAATTTGAAATGTCAACTGATCAAGATTCAGTTTGCGCTACAAGTCAAAGTTACGATAACTGTGATAAAGAAGATTTAAATGTTTATGTAAAACCAGATCATATATCTTTAAGATATCAAAAACTTATGAATGAATTTAAAAGTATAAGAAACATGGAGTTATTTAATAATATTCATGGATTTATTCAAAATGAAAACGCTACAACTAGTAGTCAAACCGGTGAAATTACAAATGATGATAATAATATAGATATTCATATGCAAAAGAATATGGAGTGGGGAGCTGTTACATATCTTGCGTATTCAAAATATGGTAAATATGGAAATTCATTGTATACAGGAACCAATAAAAGAGTTTATAAAAATAATTGGTACCAACAATTAAGTAGTGTATATAACTATAAAACTGGTTATTCGGGATATAGTTATAATGCTGCTCCTTCAACAACAAATGTTGTTCTTTATAATGATTTAACTGATTTAGGTTCAGGAAATGGTTATAAAGGAGCAGGAGCATCAACTACCGGTACTGTTTATGGAATATATGATATGAATGGTGGTGCTTATGAATATGTAATGGGAAATATGGTTAATTCATCAGGTGCATTTTATTCTCATAGTGCAGGATTTACTGCTTCACCTCTTGCAAAATATTATGATAAATATTCTTACTATTCTACTAAAAGTTTAGCACAAGCAAGTGTATCAAGAGGACGTTTTGGAGATGCAACGAAAGAGACGACAAAAGGTTATGTAGAAAGTACAGGTTCTTGGGAAGGATCTTATAGAATTTTTCCTTACTATGGTTTCTCTTGGTCAACACGAGGTGGTCGTGCAAGTATTTCATCTTATTCAGGCATCAATGATTTGATTAGCCTTAATGGATATAGTACTATTTTTAATTCTTCACGTCCTGTTTTGGCTGTTTCTCGTGAATTCCCATGGTTAAGTGAATAATTAAATAGTTAAGTATAAAAAAATAAACTAAATTTAGTATAAAATTGAGATGATTAATTGTCATCTCTTTTCATATATTGAGTTAATTAAGTTTGTTTTTTTTAAAATGTGAACAAGTTTCACATTTTATTCCTTGCAAAGCCTTATAAAATAAGGGTAAAAAAAGTAAAAAAATTTTTTCAATAAATATGATATTCTTTTATATTATATTTAGGACAAGAAAAGATCCTAGAAAGGAGGTTTGGGTATGTTAGAGTTAAAAACTTTAAAAGATCATAAAAATAATCCAGATGCTTTTATCTATATGGCTTATGATGATATTTTTAAACTTTTAGGAACTAAGAAACATATAAAATTAACAACTTATTTAATCAGTGCTCTATGTTCTTTAAATTACAAAGATTTAGTTAATAAAGTAATAGTTGCTGATGTTAAAAATAATTCGAGAATGATTGATACTAAACTTGAAAAAGATTTATTGTATTTAGTTAATACTCCTAATAAATTTAAAATATCAATTGAAATGAATAGAATATCTAGTTTAAATAAAAATATCATAGATAGAAACTTAGCTTATCTTGCAGATGCTTATACAACTGGTATTCAAACTAAGGATAATTATAAAGATTTAATACCAACTATTCAATTTAATTTAAATATGTGTGATGTTAAAAAGCAAAAGCATGTTAAAAATTGTTATTTAGTTCAAGATGATAGTTTAAAATCATTAACAGATAAGTTAAAAATATATCATGTAAATATTTTAAAACTTTATAAAATGTGGTATGATGAAAGTATCAAGAAAGAAGATTTATATTTTAAAAAGTTATGTTTTATGGGAGCCTTATTACTTGAAAATGAGTGGACAAAATTCTATGAATTATTAGATAATGCTCCAAGTGACTTTGATGATGAATTAAAAAATGAAGTAAAGGAGATGTTAGAGTATATGAACGATGATAGTTTATTAGTTGCAAGATTTTATGATCCAGATAAAAGAAGAGAATTCTACATGGAAGGTTTTCGCGAAGAAGGTCGTGAACAAGGACGTGTACAAGGAATTTTTTCAGTTGCTTTGAATATGATGAAAAATAAATTTAAAATCAGTGACATTATGAAAGCAACTGGATTGTCCAAAGAAGAAATTCTTAAACTTAAAGAAGATTAAAATTTATTATTTGAAAATGAGTGGACAAAGTTCTATGAATTATTAGATAATGCTCCAAGTGACTTTGATGATGATTTAAAAAATGAAGTAAAGGAGATGTTAGAGTATATGAATGATGATAGTTTATTAGTTGCAAGATTTTATGATCCAGATAAAAGAAGAGAATTCTACATGGAAGGTTTTCGTGAAGAAGGACGTCTTCAAGGTCGTGAGCAAGGTATTTTTAAACGCAATCTTGAAATTGTCAAAAATATGTTCAAGAAAAAATATAAAATTGAAGATATTGAAGAAGTAACAGGATTATCCAAAGAGGAAATTCTTAAACTTAAAGAAAAGAATTAATTTTGATTTTTTAAAAGTTAATTTATTTTACATTAAATGGATGACATTTAATTATTAATTTGTTATAATCAGGTTATGAAGAGAAACTTTAATTTTAACCTAACTGCTATTAGAAATTTCTTTTCTAAGACTTATTCTTTGGTTAAGATACCTAAGAGTCATGATTGTTATATGTATTTTAATACAGAGTATAGGCAATTATCAATGTCTTATGATGGAGGTTATTTAATAACAGTTGATAATGGTTTTGTAAAGAAGAAGACACGTTAATGTCTTTTTCTTTAATTATTTCTATAAGGAGGATTTATGTTAAATAAGGAAATAATTGAAGAATTGAGTAAAAGTTTAAATATTAAATTTAGTCAGGTAGAAAGTACTTTAAAATTACTTAGTGAAGGTAATACTATTCCTTTTATTGCAAGGTATAGAAAAGAAGCAACTGGGGCCTTAACGGAAGATTATATAAGAGAAATAGAAAACACTTATACTTATGAAAAGAATTTATTAGATAGAAAATTAGATATTATTCGTTTAATTAATGAAAAAGGATTATTAACTGAGGAATTAAAAACAAGTATTTTAAATGCCAAAAAATTAGTTGAAGTAGAGGATTTATATTTACCATATAAAGAAAAAAAGAAAACTAAGGCCACAGAGGCAATTAAAAATGGTTTAGAACCACTTGCTAAAATTATCATGTCCTATCCAATTAAATTAAATAACCTTGATAAATTTTTAAACGAGAAAGTTAAAACTCAGGAAGAAGCAATTCTTGGAGCAAGTTATATAATTGCTGAGTGGATTAGTGATAATGCAAGTTATAGAAAATGGATAAGATTTTATATATATAATAATAGTTTTTTAGTATCTAAATTAAAGAAAAATAGTAATGATTTAAATAAAGTATATGAAATGTATTATGATTTTAAAGAAAAGACTAAATATCTTAAAACTTATCGTACTCTTGCTATTAATAGAGGTGAAAAAGAAAATGTTTTAAGTGTTAAATTAGATTATGATGTTTTAGAAATAATTACTTATTTAGAAAATAAATTAATTAAAAATAAGAAAAGTGAATGTAGTATTATTGTTTCAAATAGTATTAAGGATAGTTTAAAACGTTTAATATTACCAAGTATTGAAAGAGAAATAAGAAATGAATTAACTTTAAAAGCAAATGTTGATGCAATTAAATCTTTTCAAGATAATTTAGAGAATTTATTATTAACTCCACCTATAAAAGAAAAGACAGTTTTAGCACTTGATCCAGGGTATAGAACAGGAACAAAAGTAGCAGTAGTTGATAAAAATGGTAATTTAGAAGAAGTATCAGTTATTTATCCTGCTAAACCTCATGAAAAAGTAGATGATGCTAAAAAAATAATTCTTGCCTTAATAAAAAAATATAATGTTGATATAATTGCAATTGGAAATGGTACGGCATCAAGAGAAAATGAACAATTTATTAGTAATTTAATTAAAGAAAATAACTTAAAATTAAATTATATAATTGTAAATGAAGCAGGGGCAAGTGTATATTCAGCGTCCCCCTTAGGTGCTATGGAATTTCCCAATTTACCAGTTGAAAAAAGAAGTGCTATTAGTTTAGCAAGACGTCTTCAAGATAGTTTAACTGAACTTGTTAAAATAGATCCAAAAAGTATAGGAGTAGGATTATATCAACATGATATGCCAGAAAAAGAACTAGAAGAGGCCCTGGATTTTACCGTTTTAAAAGTAGTTAACCAAGTAGGAGTTAATATTAATAATGCCTCATCTAGTATTTTAAAATATGTTTCAGGTTTAAAAAAGAATACAATTACTAATATTTTAGAATATAAAAGAAAAGTTTCTAAAATAAATTCACGAGAAGAATTAAAACAAATTAAAGGAATATCTAATAAAGTATATGAACAAGCAATTGGATTTTTAAGAATAATTGATGGAACTAATCCCTTAGATAAAACTGATATTCATCCAGATAATTATCAAGATACACTTAATTTATTAAAATTAATAGACGCAAGTGTTTTTGAAATTGGAACTCCTTCGATTAAAGAAAAACTAAGAAAAATAGATGCCTTAGATATTAAAAAAGAATTAAAAATAGATGAATATACCTTAGAAGATATTAAAAAATCTTTAATTAAACCTGGAAGAGATCCAAGAGATGAACTTGATAAACCTATTTTAAGAAGTGATATATTAGATATTAAAGATTTAAAACTACATGATAAATTACAAGGAATTGTTCGTAATGTAACTGCTTTTGGAGCCTTTGTTGATATAGGACTTCATAATGATGGTTTAATTCATATATCAAAAATTAGTAAAAATTATATTAAACATCCAAGTGAAGTATTAAGTGTTGGTCTTGTAGTAGATGTTTATGTAATTGATATTGATTTAGAAAAAGAAAAAGTATCGTTAAGTTTATTTTTAGAATAAAATTAAAAAGTAAGAATTAAATTTAATCTTACTTTTTTGGTATTTTTAAAACTTGATTAATGTTTAAATTATTACTAGTTAAATTATTTAAATCTTTTATATCTTGTACTGTTGTATTATAAAGATTTGCTAATTTATATAAAGAATCCCCTGATTTAACTACATAATTTATATAATCAATTACTTCTTCTTGTTGTTTAGTAGGTATTTTTAAAACTTGGTTAATGCTTAAATTATTACTAGTTAGGTTATTTAAATCTTTTATGTCTTGTACTGTTGTATTATAAAGATTTGCTAATTTATATAAAGAGTCTCCTGATTTAACTTTATAAGTTATATAATTATTTGATGAAGTAGTTGGTATTTTTAAAACCTGACCAATACTTAAATTATTATTAGTTAAGTTATTTAAATCTTTGATTTTTTCTACTGTTGTATTAAAACTATTGGCTAATTTATATAAAGAATCACCTGATTTAACGGTATAAGTATTATAATCAATTATTTCTTCTTCTTTGATTGTTGGAATTTTTAATACTTGGTTTAAGGAGAGGTTAGTACTAGTTAAATTATTAATATTCATGATAGCACTTGGAGTTGTATTAAAATTATTAGCAATTTTATATAAAGTATCTCCTGATTTAACAACATAAGTTATATATTCACTTGGAGCAATTATTGAATCTTGATTCTTTGGAATTATTAAAGTTTGACCTACATTTAAGGTATTACTAGTTAAATTATTTAATTCTTTTATTTTATCTACACTTGTATTAAATTTTCTAGCAATAGAGTATAAAGTATCATCTTTTTGTACAACATAGATATTTTCTTTTTTAATATAATTATAAATTCCATTTGCAACTGCTATACCTAATTTATCTATATTATTATTTATATAATTAAGATCATAGGAATTATCAATATATCCAAAGTCAACTATTATACTTTCTGTGTTATTTACTTCTCTTATTATAGGATAAAAATCTTCACTGGTGTTATCAGTATTTCTTAACTGATAATATTTTAAAACATCATAACCTAATAATTCTATCTCATTCGTAATAGAATTTGCTAAGGCATCATCATTTTTTAAACTATAAATTAATTCAGCACCACTTTGTCCTCCGGTTGAAACTCCGGTTGAGATTAAAATATTTTCTTCATTTGGTTTAATTAAATTATTTATTATATTCAGTCTTTCTTGTAAATTAATAGTAGTATCATTATTTCTTACTAAAAAAGTGTCTATTCCTAAATCTTTCAATTTATCATAAATAATTTTTGAAATATCTAAATTAAAGTTTTTTTCAATAAAATCATTTTTAATTTTACCTGTTTCTGATCCTCCAAATTGAGGATTTATAATTACAATTGCCATATATCACCTAGAATATTTTATGAAATATAATTTTAATTATTACTTGCTAAAATCTTTATCTTTATTTTTAATAATGCTATAATTACTTGGGAGGAAGTATGAAAAAAGGAATTTATATTTTTTTGATTTTTATCTTTTGTTTATTTTTAACAGGTTGTAATAATACAAAAACTTATACAAGTCATGGAATGTCAATTGTAATGCCAAAAGGTTTTTATGAAAAATCTCTTGCTAGTACGACGGTTTATTTTGAAAGTCAAACAGCAATTGTAACGGGATTAAAAGAAACATTTCAAACTCTTAGTCAAGTTGGGTTAGACAAAAATTCTTCTTTACAAGATTATCTTAAATTAGTTCTTAAAAATAATAATAAGGAAGAAACTTTAAAAGAAGAAGGGAATTTAGTTTATTTTACCTATGAAAGTAATGTAAGTGGAAAGGATTTTTTCTATACAACTGTTGGTTATAAAGCAAGTGATAGTTTCTGGTTATTTAACTTTGCTTGTGAAACTAAAAACAAAGATATCTATGCTCCTAAATTTCTTGACTGGGCTAAAACTGTAAAATTTGATTAATACCTATTTGGTATTTTTCTTTTTTATTATATAATAATTTAAAAAAGGAGGGAATATGAAAATATTAATAATAGAAGATGAAAAGACTATAAGAGAAGAATTACAAGAATTACTTTTAAAAAATGGTTATGAAGTTTTTTTACTTACAGATTTCATGAATATTTTACCAATTGATCCTAGTAAATATGATTTAATTTTATTAGATATTAATTTACCTAATTTAAACGGAGAATTTTTATTAAAAGAAATTAGAAAAAACAGTAATATTCCAATTATCATGTTAACAAGTAGAGTAGATGAAATGGATGAGGTTTTATCAATTACAAATGGAGCAGATGATTATATAACTAAGCCTTATAATCCAATTATTTTACTTTTAAGAATTCAAAATATATTTAAAAGAATTAATTCTAATCTTGATTATCTTAAATATAAAAATATTTTATTTGATTTGAAATCCGGAGTTATTAAAAAAGATGATTTAAAAGTTGATTTAACTAAAAATGAAATGATAATATTTAACTATTTATTAACTAATAAAAATAAAATTATATCAAGAGATGAATTAATGACAATTTTATGGAATAACAATGAATATATAAATGATAATAGTTTAACTGTTAATATTAGTAGATTAAGACATAAGTTAGATGATTTAAAAAGCGAAGTAGTAATTGAAACAAGAAAGGGTTGTGGGTATATATTATCATGAAATTATCTAAGTATTTTAAAGATAAATTAGGTTTAATTTTAATTTATTGTTTTAATTATTTTATTATTATTAGTTTATTAATTGCCTTTAAAAGTAGTATTTCTTTAATAAGCTCTATTAGTCTTTTAGGTTTAATTAATTTTTTACTTATCTTTTTTCTTTCGTATTTTAAGAAAAAAAACTTTTATGATAATTTACTTAATAATTTAGAATTACTTGATAAGAAGTATTTAATTTTAGAAACCTTATCTAAACCTTCTTTTTATGAAGGAGAATTACTTTTTAATATTTTATATGATATTAATAAATCAATGATAGAAAATGTTAATTTTTATAAAAATTCGGTTGCTGATTTTAAAGATTATGTTGAGATGTGGATTCATGAGGTTAAAATACCAATTTCTAGCTTAGTTTTAATGATGCACAATAAGAAAAATATCGATAAAAGATTTATTCAAGAAATAAGAAAATTAGATAATTATATTGATCAAGTATTATTTTATGTTAGGAGTAATTATACAGAACAAGATTTTCTTTTTAAAAAAGTTAGTTTAAATAAAATAATAAGTCAAGTTGCAATTAAAAATATTGATGATTTGCGTTTAAATAAAGTTAATTTAGATGTTTTAGTTAGTGATATAGTTATTACAACTGATCCTAAATGGTTAGAGTTTATTATTAATCAAATAGTAAATAATAGTATTAAGTATAAAAAGAAAAGTAACTCTTATATTAAAATTTATTCTAAGAATTATCAAGATAGGGTATCTTTGTTTATTGAAGATAATGGAATAGGTATTCCAAGAAAAGATTTAGGCAGTGTTTTTAATAAATCATTTACTGGGGAAAATGGAAGAAATACAACGAAATCAACCGGAATGGGTTTATATATTGCTAAGAAGTTATGCATGAAATTAGGTCATAAAATTGAAATTAATTCTTGTGAAGGAGAAGGGACAACTTTAATAATAACGTTTAATCTTGATAATTTTTATCAAATAGAAAACTAATATTACAAATTTGTAAGGTTTAGTAATATTAAACAAACGACAAGTTTAAATTAATATTATATGATATTGGCTGAAAGGAGTTAATATGGGAAATATTTTAAAAATAGAAAATATAGAAAAATATTATGGTAGTAAATCAAGTTTAACCAAAGCAATTGATAATATTAGTTTTTCAGTTAGTAAGGGTGAATTTGTTGCAATTATGGGGGCATCAGGATCTGGGAAAACAACTCTTTTAAATTGTATTTCTACTATTGATAAAGTAACAAGTGGTCATATTTATGTAAATGATTTAGATATTACAAAGTTAAAGGGGAATAAGCTTAATAAATTTAGAAGGGAAGAACTAGGTTTTATATTTCAAGATTTTAATTTACTTGATACTTTAACATCTTATGAAAATATTGCTTTAAGTCTTGCTATTTTAAATACCAAATACAAAGAAATCGATGAAAGAATTAAAAAAGTTTCTAAGGAATTAAATATTACTAATGTTTTAAATAAGTATCCTTATCAAATGTCAGGAGGAGAGAAACAAAGAGTAGCGTCAGCAAGAGCTATTATAACTAATCCTAAATTAGTTTTAGCCGATGAACCAACGGGAGCTTTGGATTCTAAGTCATCTAAAATGTTACTTGAAAAGTTAAGTTATTTAAATAAAGAATATAATTCTACTATTTTAATGGTAACCCATGATGCTTTTACTGCTAGTTATGCTAGTAGAGTAATATTTATTAAAGATGGAAAAATATTTAGTGAAATACATAAAGAAGGAACAAGAAAAGAGTTTTTTGATAAAATAATTGATGTTGTAACTATCCTTGGGGGAGATTTAAATGATGCTTTGTAAATTATCTTTAAAAAACATTAAAAAAAGTATTAAAGATTATGCAATTTACTTTTTTACCTTAGTTTTAGGAGTTTCAATTTTTTATGTTTTTAATGCTCTTGGAAGTCAAACTATTATGCTTGATGTTTCAAGTTCAACGAAGGAATTAATTGAACTTATGATAGAAGTATTATCTTATGTAAGTGTTTTTGTATCTTTTGTTTTAGGATTTTTAATTATATATGCTTCAAGATTTTTAATAAAAAGAAGAAATAAAGAATTTGGTATTTATTTAACTCTTGGTTTTTCTAAAAGAAAAATATCAATGATTTTATTCTTTGAAACCTTGTTTATTGGTCTTGTTTCCCTTGGAGTAGGTCTTTTATTAGGGGTTATGTTATCTCAACTTATGAGTTTATTAGTTGCTAATATGTTTGAGGCTGATTTAACAAAGTTTACTTTTGTTTTTTCTAAAAGTGCTTGTCTTAAAACTATTATTTATTTTGGTATAATGTACTTGGTAGTTATGATTTTTAATACTATTAGTGTTAGTAAATGTAAGTTAATTGATTTATTAAATGATCATAAAAAAAATGATGAAATAAAACTTAAAAATCCGATTGTAGCAACAATTATTTTTATTCTAGCAAGTATTGTCTTAGGATATGCTTATTATATGGTAACAATTGATTTTGATAATTTAAGAAATATTAATATCTTAGTACCTATTTCAATGGGATGTATTTCAACTTTCTTTATTTTCTTTTCTATATCAGGATTAATTATTAAAATTACTAAAAGTATGAAATCTTATTATTATAAAGGTTTAAATAGTTTTACTTTAAAACAATTTAGTAAAAAAATAAATACAACTGTTTTTGCAACTACAATTATTTGTTTAATGTTATTTATTACAATTTGTTTGTTATCGGCTTGCCTTAGTTTAAAAAATTCTATGAATAATGAAGTAAAAGATTTAACTTTGGTTGATTTTTATTATGATATTCCTCTTAATTATGACATGGAATATGATTATTATAAATTATATGGCTATAATGACTTGCAAATTAAAAATACTAAGTATAGTGTTCTTGAAATGTTTGATATTTTAGGATTTGATTTAAAAAAATATAGTAATGACTATATAGAATTTAATACTTATCAAACTGATGAATTGAACATGTGTATATCTCTTGGTTCAATTTGCATGGAAACTAGAACAAAGTATCCTTATTTATCATATGAAGCAAGGGAAAGAATCATTAGTTTAAGTGATTATAATAAAGTAGCAAGGTTATATAAAACTAAGGAATATTCTTTAAATGAAGACGAATATTTAATTGTTGCGGATTTTGAATCAATGATAAATATTCGTAATCAAGCACTTAAAAATAAAACAAAAATTAAAGTATTTGATCATACTTTAAAACCTAAATATGATAAATGTATGGATGGTTTTCTTGAAATTTCTACTAATCATGTAAATACAGGTATAATTGTTGTTCCAGATTCTGTTTTAGTAAACAAGGAACCTGCTAGAAATCATTTAATTGGAAACTATAATACCAAAAATAGAAATACTATTAGAAAAATTGAGGAAGATATTAATAAATTAGATAATAGTCCTTTAAGAAAAGAATATTTATTTCCAAATGGTACAACTAAACTTGCTATTCAAGAATCAGTTGTTGGTTTATCAGCCTTGTTAACATTTATTGGCTTATACCTTGGAATTATCTTTTTAATTAGTAGTGCCGCTATTTTAGGTCTTAAAGAATTAAGTGAAAGTAGTGATAATAAACAAGTTTATAAAATGCTAAGAAAAATAGGAGTAGATGAAAGAGATATTAATAAAGCCTTATTTAAACAAATTTTAACATTCTTTATGCTTCCTTTAATTCTTGCAATTATTCATTCTGTTTTTGGACTTATTTTTAGTTTAAAAATTCTTGAAACTTTTGGTAATAAAGATTTATTATCATCAATTATTATGACTTGTATATTTATAATTATTATTTATGGTGGTTATTTCTTGATTACCTATGTTTCAAGTAAAAATATTATCAAGGAGAATTAAATGTATACTTTACCAATTAAGTATGCTTTAATTTTCTTTCCATTTATAGCATTTTTAATAACTATTCCTTATATGATATATGAATATCATAAGTATGGATCAATTAGTAAGCTTAGAACATTTATAATTTATTCCTTCCTTCTTTATTTAATGGTAATTTATTTTTTAGTTATTTTACCACTTCCAACTAGGGAATATGTAAGTAGTTTAAAAACACCTTGGTTTAATTTAATACCTTTTAAATTTATTTATGATTTCTTTAAAGAAACAAGTTTAAATTTAAAACTTCCGCAAACTTATTTAAAATGTTTAACTGAACCATGCTTCTATGTTGTTGTGTTTAATATTTTTATGACTATTCCTTTTGGCATGTATTTAAGATATTATTTTAAATGTAGTTTCAAGAAGACTTTACTTTTAACTTTTTTCTTATCTTTGTTCTTTGAAATAACTCAGTTAACAGGCTTATATTTTATCTATGAAAGACCATATAGATTGGCTGATGTTGATGATTTAATTTTAAATACCATAGGAGGGATATTTGGTTATTTACTTGCTATTATATTAATTAAGATTTTACCTTCCAGGGATAAAATAGATGATATTTCTTTTAAAAAAGGAGAAGTAGTTTTACCAATAAGAAGATTAATTATGTTCTTTCTTGATTTAGGAATAACTCTAAGTACTATTATTATTCTTGAAAACTTTATTAAGTTTAAATATTTAAATTTAATAATAATAACTATTTATTATATCCTTATTCCTTTTATAACTAAGGGTTATACTATTGGATCAAGTCTTGTGAAAGTAAAATTTCAGTTTACTAATAATTTATTACTTGGTTTAATTACAAGAACTATATTTTACTTTCTTTATTTAAATTTAATATTTATTTTATTTAAATTAGTTAGTCTTTTTTCAATTGATTTTTATTTATTAATTATAATTAAAATATATATTTTAGTAAAAGTATTAGAATTTTATTTAATTAATTTTATTATTTTATTTAAAAATAAAACTATTTATTATGATAACTTAATTAAAATTAAATATTTAAGTACTATTAAAATTAAATAACTTTTAGTATTAAAAAAACACTAAGACATATTATTAATTGGTTATTTATGTAATTATAAAATTGATGATTGCTTATTTAATTTATTTTCTATGAAAACTTCTAATTAATTTTATAAGTTTGAAACTTTCTACTATACATACTTTACAGATTTACTAGATTTATTTTTAAATTTGGAATATAATTTTTATATGAGTAAAGGAGAGAAAATGAGTAAGATAACTGATAATATATATGATATTGAAGATATTTTTGTTGTTAAAATAAAAGATGATTATAAAACAATTAAAACAAATGATGGATACACCCAACAATTTAATCCTAATTTTTGTCATTTTGTTGAAAGGTTTTTACTTGAAACAAGAGATGGTCTTGGAATTGAAATAGAAACATTTAGTGAGTGTTTTACAGGTGAGACTATTTCTTGTCGAGAAAATATTAAAAAGGATAGTAATATTCCTAAAATGTTTGAATTCATGTATCCACTTCCAACAAGTTATTTAACCAAAGAAGAACTTGAAAGTGGGAAAATAAGAACACGTCGCCTATATCAAATTTTTCAATTAGTAAATTATGAAAGATTTAAACAAGAAGAATTAGAAAATAATAAGATTAAAAAGATAGGTAGTAAGAAATGAAAGAAATAGTTGCATATTTAACTAAAATGAATAAAACTATTAGTACTATGGAGTCAGCAACAGGGGGATACTTAGCATCTAGTATTACTAATATTGATGGTTCTAGTTTGGTTTTTAAATTTGGAGCAGTTACATATAGTAATGAATTTAAAATTAAAATGGGAGTAGATGAAAAAGTAATTGATAAATACTCTGTTTATAGTATAGAAACCAGTCATGAAATGAGTAAAAAGATAACTGAATTTACAGGTTCTAATTATGGAGTAGGAGTAACAGGAAAAATTAATAGAGTTGATCCCTTTAATAACTTTGGTGATGATTCTACTATATTTTTGAGTATTTATGATAAGGAGAAAGATATTTATTTAGATAGTACTATTAAGGCAGTTAAAGAAACAAGACTTGAAAATAAAGAATTAGTTTTAGAAGAATTTATTAAATTATTTAAGAGTATAATAAAAGAAAGTTAATTTTGACTTTCTTTTTCTAAATAACGTTTTTTTCCATCTTCAATTATTTTCATAGCCTCATCAATTCCATGGTAATCAAAGACTTCTACTTTAATATGTTGAAGTAATTTGTAATTTTCAAAGAAGTTTTTAATTTCAAGTAAAGAGTGTTTTGGAAGTTCTTCCAAAGAATTATAAAAATTACAACGAGGATCAACATTGCTAACAGCAATTATTTTAGGATCAGGGTATCCATTATCAATTGTGTCTAAATATCCAAGAACTTTGGCTTCTACAATACAACCTGGAAAAGTTGCTTCACTAGTAATTACTAAAATATCAACAGGATCTCCGTCATTTGCAAGTGTATCATCAATAAAACCATATTCACTAGGATAAGTCATAGATGAATATTGGACTCTAGAAAGTCTAATTTTACCTAGTTTTTTATCAATTTCATATTTGTTTTTGGTTCCAAGTGGAATTTCAATTATACTATCAATTATATTATTCATTTTATCACCCAACTTAATAATACCAAAATATTACTTTTTTTGGAATATAAATTGACATTTTTTTTTAGAAATGCTATTATTTAATTAAATTTATGTGGAGGTTTATATGAGAGAATTTACAGAACAAGAATTAGTAAGAAGAGGAAAAGTAGAAGAAATAAAAGAATTTTGTAATCCTTATCCTGAAAGATATGAAACAAACTATTCTTTAAAAGAAGCAAGTAATTTAGAAGATGGAACCAAAGATGTCAAAGTTGCTGGTCGTATTGTTTTTATGCGTAAAATGGGAAAACTTAGTTTTTTAAAGATAAGAGATATTGAAGGAGATTTACAAGTTTCAATTAAAATAGATTTAGTTGGGGAAGAAAAATATAAATTCTTTAAAACTATGGTTGATTTAGGAGACTTTATTGGAGTAGTTGGAGAAATGTTTACTACACAAACTGGGGAAAAGACTTTAAGAGCAGATGATTTCACTTTCCTTGGTAAAGCCTTAAAACCACTTCCTGAAAAGTTTCATGGGGTAACTGATCCTGAAATATGTTATAGAAATCGTTATCTTGATTTAATTATGAATGAAAGTACAAGAAAAAGATTTTTATTAAAATATGAATTCATTAAAGAAATTAGAAGATTTTTAGAAGATGATGGTTATATAGAAATTGAAACTCCTGTTTTATCAAATAAAGCAAGTGGGGCTAGCGCAAGACCATTTACTGCTCATCATAATGCTCTTGATATTGATGTTTATTTAAGAATTGCTCCTGAAACATATTTAAAAAGAGCCGTTGTTGGTGGATTTACTAAGGTATTTGAATTTGCAAGATGTTTTAGAAATGAAGGAATAGATGCAACTCATTTACAAGACTTTACTATGCTTGAATGTTATGCTGCTTACTATAATTATAAAGATAATATGATTTTACTTGAAAATATGTTAAAAACTGTAATTGAAAAAGTATTTGGTACATTACAAGTAACTATAAATGATAAAGTTATAGATTTATCTAAAAAATGGGAAACAGTATCCTTCCGTGATTTAATTATGAAATATGCAGATATTGATATTAAGAAGTTTAATACCAAAGAAACTTTACTAGATGAAATTAAAAATAAAAAAATTGATTTACAAACAGAAGACGATATTGAAAATCTTGGTTATGGTAATTTAGTAG
The DNA here is from genome assembly GCA_934119955.1 of uncultured Bacilli bacterium. Lineage (GTDB taxonomy): Bacteria > Bacillota_I > Bacilli_A > RF39 > UBA660 > RUG591. Next base: position 61,172 of record CAKOSZ010000005.1, read on the forward strand.
ATGCTTTATATAAAAAGGTTGCAAGACCTTACTTAATTGAACCAACTTTCTTAGTTGAACATCCAATTTCTTTATCACCGCTTGCAAGAGCAAATGATGAAGATAAAACTTTAACTGATAGATTCCAATTAGTAATTAATGGAGCTGAAATTATCAATGCTTATTCGGAACTTGTTGATCCAATTGATCAAGAAGCAAGACTTCTACACCAAGCATCATTAAAGGCTGGGGGAGATGAAGAAGCCATGATGATGGATTATGATTATATAAACGCAATGGAATATGGTATGCCTCCAATTTCAGGTTGGGGTATGGGAATTGACCGAGTACTTCAAGTATTAACTGGTGTTGATAATATTAAAGATAATATTTTATTTCCATTAATGAGGCCAGAAGATAAATAAAAATAAAAAAATAATTTAGGAAAATCTAAGTTATTTTTTTGATTTAAATAAAACTTATAAATTTTAAAGCCTTAATTGGCTTTTTTTTGAAATCTATTTTTTAAAGTAATTAATATTTTTTTCTTTTCTTCATCATCTGCATCTTGCCAGATTATTTCAAAAAATACTCCCATACCAGGTAAAGTTACTTCATCACCTTCATTTATACTTTCACAAATTGCTTTTTTAATAGTTTCTTCGTCATCATTTTTAAAGTTATTAATAATATAATCTCTTATTTTAAAATCATCCATATTTTTATCCTTTCACATATATTATGGTATTTTTTACATGATTTATGTAAATATTTTAGTTAAATTACTTTATTTTATTTACAAAATGGCTATTTTTTACTATAATTATCTTGAAGTTAGGCATTTTGTGGGGAAAAGTGGTGATTTTTTATGTTAATGGGAGAATATCATTACAACTTAGATTTAAAAGGAAGAATTGTTATTCCAAGTAAATTAAGAGAAGTTCTAGGAGATAAAGTAATTTTGACAAGAGGACTTGATAATAGTTTATTTTTATATTCATTATCTACTTGGGCAGTTTTAATTTCTAAACTTGATTCTTTATCATTTACAGAAAAAGATAACCGAAACTTCATAAGATTTTTACTATCAGGTGCCTTGACTTTGGAATTTGATAAACAAGGACGTATAATTATACCTAGTTATTTACAAGAATTTGCTAATTTAAAAAAAGAAGTTGTTATAATAGGTGCTCTAAATCGAGTTGAAATTTGGTCAAATGAATCTTGGAATAATTTTATGTCTAATAACTTTAATAGTTTATCAAAGATTTCTTGTGATTTATTTAGTTCAAATTAGGAGGTATTTATGCATTATAGTGTTATGTTAAAAGAAGTTATTGAAAGCCTTAATTTGAAAGATTCGGGTACATATGTTGATGCAACTTTGGGGTATGCTGGACATACCAGTGAAATTTTAAAGCGAGTAAAAAGGGGTTTTATATTCGCCTTTGATCAAGATATTAATGCTATTAATTATAGTCAAGAAAAACTAAATAAAATAGGATCTAATTTTTTGATTATTAAAAGTAATTTTTTGTATATGAAAGAAGAACTTATTAAACAAGGAGTTTATCAAGTTGATGGAATAGTATTTGATCTTGGGGTGTCATCTCCTCAGTTAGATACTAAGGAAAGAGGATTTAGTTATCATGCTGATAGTAGACTTGATATGAGAATGGATTTAGATAATCCCTTATCTGCTTATGAAGTCGTAAATGAATATTCTATGAAAGATTTAACAAGAATAATTTCTAAATACGGAGAAGAAAAACATGCTGCATCTATTGCTAAAAATATTGTTTCAAAAAGAAAAATAAAACCAATTGAAACAACCTTAGAATTAGTTGAGATAATTAGGTCAAGTATGCCTTATAAAGATACTATTAATAAGCACCCTGCTAAAAAAACATTTCAAGCCATTCGTATTGAAGTTAACCATGAATTAGATATTTTAGAAAGTAGTTTACAAAAAGCTTTATCAATTTTAAATATAGGAGGAAGAATAGCAGTTATTTCTTTTCATTCCTTAGAAGATAGAATTGTTAAAAATGTATTCAAAGAAGCAGCAAGTGTTGATCCAGTAGTTGCTAAGTTGCCAAGTATACCAGATATGTATTTACCAAAATTTAAATTAGTTACGGAAAAAGTTATTTTACCAAGTAAGAAAGAATTAAATGAAAACCAAAGAAGCCATTCTAGTAAACTAAGAGTAATTGAAAGGATAAGATAAACGTGAAAAAGAAAAAGAAAATTAAAATTTCTAAGTTTGAAAAGTTTTTATATACTTTGGCTATTCTTTTAATAATATCTTCTCCGGTTGTAATTGTTTTTACAAAGTCAACTTTGGCTGAAATTAATTATGAAGTTGAAAAAATGAAAAAAGAAATTAAAAGTCAAGAAAAAGAAAATGAAAGTTTAGAAATGAAAATAAATGAATTAACTAGTCTTGAAAATATTCAAAAAGTTATAAAAGATGAAGGATTAGTTTATGATAATGATAAGATTAAAAATATAGATTAAAATATTTAGGAGGCAATATGAAAAAAGAGAATGTTAAAGTTAGTAATATAGTTTTAATTATAACTCTTTTTTTGTTTTTAATAATAATTGTTAGAGTATCATATGTTGCTTTATCTAAAAAAATAGATGGAATTGATATTCAATCCCTTGCCTCAAAAAGAACAACCCAAGAAATTATTTTGAAAGCAAATCGTGGAACTATTTTTGATTCCTCAGGAGAAGTTTTGGCCCAAGATGTTTCAAGTTATACATTAATTGCTTATTTAGATTCCAAGCGAACAACCAATCCTAAGAATCCTCAACATGTAGTTGATAAAGAAAATACAGCCTTAGTATTATCAGCAATTTTGAATATGGATAAAGCAACGGTTTTATCTTATTTAAATAAAGAAGGAGTTTATCAAACTGAATTTGGAATTAAAGGAAAAGGACTTAATGAAATAGAAAAAGATACCATTCTTGCAACTAATTTACCAGGACTTGATTTTATTGAAACAACTAAACGATATTATCCGTACGGAAAGTTTTTATCTTATTTGATTGGCTATGCTAAATCAGGTGAAGATGGTAAAATTGTTGGGGAACTTGGAATTGAGAAGTATTATAATGAAAAATTAACTGGTTTAGATGGCAAGACTGTTTATCAAAAAGATTTAAAAGGTTATAAAATAGCAGGAACTAAGGAAGTTACTACTGATAAGGTGGATGGGTCTAATATATATTTAACTATTGATAATAACATTCAATTCTTTTTAGAAGAAGCCTTAAATAATGCTAGTAATAAATATGAATTTGATGAAATAGATATAATTGTTGCTAATGCTAAAACAGGGGAAATTCTTGGTTATGCAACAACTCCAAGTTTTGATCCTAATATTCGAGATATTAAAAACTATTTAGATTCTAATTCAAGTGTTGCTTTCGAACCAGGTAGTACAATGAAAATTTATACTTATATGGCAAGTTTAGAAGCAGGCGTTTATAAAGGAAATGATTACTATAATTCTGGTAGTTTTGAAACAAAGGATAAAACAATTATTCGTGACTGGAATAAAGTAGGGTGGGGAAAAATCACCTATGATAAAGGTTTTATTTATTCAAGTAATACAGCAGTTGTTAATTTAATGGATAAATATTTAAGTGCTAATGATTTGAAAAATTATTTAAAAAAATTAGGATTTGGATCTAAAACTGATATTGGTCTTCCTAATGAAGCAAGTGGTAAAATAGAATTTAAATATGAAACAGAGGTATTTAATGCGGCTTTTGGACAAGGTATTACAACAACGCCTATTCAACATATTAAAGCCTTAACTGCTATTGCAAATGATGGGGAGTTATTAAAACCTTATATTGTAAAAGAAATAGTTAATAGTAATGGAGAAAAAATAACTAATAAAAGAACAAGTTTAGGTTTTGTTGCTAGTGAACAAACAGTTTCATATATGAAAAATTTAATGTGGCATACAGTAAATGATGCAGATGGAGCAGCCCATTATTATCATATAGATGGTTTTGATTTAATAGGAAAAACTGGAACTGCTCAAATTGCAAGTACAAATGGAAAAGGTTATTTAACAGGAGATAATGATATTATTAGAAGTGTTGCCTTGATGTTTCCCAAAGATAACCCTGAAATTATTATATACGGTGCAGCCAAAAGACCAAATAGTATATTAGCCTTATCAATACCTATTAAAGAAATAATTACTAATATATCTAAATATTATAATATTTATGAAAATCAAAATGAAAATAATGATTCAACTTATAAGTTAGAAAATTATTTAAATCATAATGTTGAAGTTGTCAAGAATTTAAAAGAAATTAATCCTATTATTCTTGGAAGTGGTAATGTTATAATTAATCAGTATCCAATTAACAAAGTTGTAACTAAGTATGATAAAGTATTTATTCTTACTAATAGTAATGACTATACTTTGCCTGATTTAACGGGATATTCTAAAAGTGATTTAGAGATTTTATTTTCTCTTTTAAAAGTTAATTATACTATTAAAGGAAATGGATATGCTATTAGTCAAAGTATTCCAGCGGGTACTAAAATAAAAAATGATATAAATATTGAAGTAACACTTGAAAGTAAATTAAAAGAATAAAATTATTGAGCAAATAGTAATATCTATTTGTTTTTTTATTTTAAAGAGTGTCTGTATTTTTTATGCTTTAAAATTATTTTAAAAGAACTAACGACTTTTAATCATTAGTTCTTTTATCATTTATTATTCTTTTATAACTATTTTATTAGATACACTATTTATGTAACCATTGTAATCAATTGTATAAGTAATTGTATAGGTTTCAGCAGTATCACTTGAAATTTTATCAACAGTTTCCATACTACTATTTAAAATTTTAATAGTTAAGTAACTAGATAAACTACTATCTACTTTTTTACCATTTTCTTTTAGAACAACTAAACTGCCATCATATAAACTTTTATCGATTGTATCACCAACTTTTAAGTAAGTTGTATTTTTATTTTTTATTGATAATTCATAAGTTTTTGTATCTTGTAACTTACGGCTAACACCTGATGACATACTATTAGTAGTATCTTTATAACCAGTTTTAATTGTATAAGTTCCAATGTAATCATCCAATTCATCAATTACATAACTTGTTTTAGTTGTAAATCCTATTTCTTTACCATCAAAGTAAATATAATATCCTAAAACTCCATCATCTAAGTAACCTGGATCACTTACTTTGTTCCAACTTAAAGTTACTTTTTTGTTTTTATAATTAATAGTGAAATTAGTTGGATTATCTAATTTTGAATAAGTAGTTGAATATTCAGTTGGTTCAGTTCCTTTTTTAAATAATTCATATAATACTTGATTTTCTGGGGTATTACTACTAGCAAGAAGAGGAGGGTTAGTACCTGCTTCAACTTTAACTTTAACAACACTGCTTGGCATTTCAAAGTCAGTTCCATCATGATTAAATCCAACATTTGCTAAGGCATTAAATAATACGGCTCTTTGGATTGTTGCTTTACCCCAATGTAAGGCTCTTTCAGGATGTTCTTTATCAAGAGATTTATAACCATACCATAATGAAATAACTGTTTTATTAGTATAACCCATAACCCAAGTATCATTAATAGCATCACTTGGTAGGCCTGGATAATTTTTCCAAGTATTTGATGGAAAGTTAGTAGTACCGGTTTTAGCAGCAAAGTTATCTGTTATTTTGTAAACTGCACTACGCATTCTCCATTCCTTAGCCGCAACATCTTTTAAAACATCAGTTATCATATAAGCAGTAGAGTCACTTATTATTTGCTTTGTTTCATTTGTATTTTCAATAGTTTCCCCAGTTGATCTAATAACAATTTTTGATACTAAATAAGGTTCTGTGTATTTACCACCATTGGAAAATACTTGATAAGCTCCAGCCATTTGCATAGGATTAGCACCATTAAATGCTCCAATTGCATGGGCTTCATGAATTGTATTACCACTAATTTCTGGAGTAATACCAATGCTTGTTACAAATTCAATAATTTTCTTTTTATCAACTTGTTGGAAAGCCTTTAAAGCAGGAACGTTTCTAGAATCGGATAGGGCATATCTTAATGTAATTGTTCCTTTATGTTGACCATCCCAGTTAGTTATTTCTTTTCCACCGGTATAAGTATAATATGAATCATTAAATAAAGTATAAGTTGACCAATTATTATATTCAATACCAGGACCATAATCAAATAATGGTTTAGCAGTAGATCCTATTTGACGTTTCATATCACTTGAAGCAGCAAAGTTGTATACTTTTTGATCAGTGCTTCTACTTGTAAGAATAGCCTCAACTTTTCCAGTTTGAGAATCTAAAACAACCGCACCTGCTTGAACATAGTCATCAATCCAAGCGTAAGATTTACCAGCAATAATATCGTTAATTCCATCTTGTTTTTTTCTATTCATATTAGTATAAATTAACATTGATGTTTTGTTAGGATCAAGTCCATATTTCTTTTCTATTTCATCACATAATGTATCAATGTAACCTTGATAAGCACTTTGATTAGAAAAATCAGAAATTATTAAGGAAGTAACAGGAATACTATTAGCAAGTTCTGCTTCTTCTTTTGTAATATATCCGTGTCTTACCATTAAATTTAAAACTGTTTTACGACGTTTTTCAGCTCTTTCAGGATATTTATAGGGATTATAAGAACCAGGTGCTTGATACATTCCAGCAAGAAGGGATGCTTCGGCTAAATTAAGTTCCCCAGCAGATTTACCAAAATAAGTTTGGCTTGCTTCTTCAACTCCCCAAGCACTTCCTAAGTTATGGTTATTAATATAAAATTCAATTATTTGTTCCTTGGTATAATTTTTTTCAAGTTTAAATACAGCAAGATAAATATCTGTAAATTTACGAATAATTCCTTTTATACCACTACTTGTTGTATCAGTAAAATTGTTTTTTATAACTTGCATTGAAATAGTAGATCCACCACCAGCATCATCTTGACCTAATAATTGTTTAATAGCAGCCTTAGAAAATCTTGCAATATCAACTCCATTATGTTGAAAGTATCTTGAATCCTCCGTAGCAATTAAAGCATCAATAAATACCTCAGCAACATCATCATACTCTATATTTTCTCTTTTTTGTTTTCCAAGTTTAGCAAATTCATTACCATCACTATCATACAAAATAGTAGATTCTTTATATTTTAATTTTTCTGTATCAAACTTATCACTTGCATTTTTAGCAATATAAATAAAGAATGCTCCCACTGATATAATACCTAAAATTGCAAATAAAAGGAAAACAATTAAAATAACTTTCAAAATCTTTCTTTGTTTCTTTTTCTTTTTAGTAGCATCTAAAAGTCTTGCAAATCCTAAAATAATTAATAGACCTACTAAACTAATTAAAGCAATTGTTATATCATATAAAAAGTAAAATACTAAGGAAATTATTAAAACTATGGTAAGTGCTATAAGAAAGCCATTATTAACCTTAACTTTTATATTTCTTTTTATACTTTTATTATTCTTATTATTATTTTTTTCTTTTTTCATGATAACCTCCAAATTTTATCAATTATTTCTAAATAATCCACTCTTTTAATAAATTTTTCTTTAATTAAATATCCTTTTTCCTTAATATAGGTAAGAGGAACAATACTTTTATTAATATTATCAAAATAATTTAAAAAATCATTTGCCATTAATAAATAAGTTTCATTTATTGCTGTAAACCTAATAATTAAAAAACAAATTCCTTTTTGACTTAATATATTTCTTAGATGAGTTATTTGATGTATGTGAATATTACTAATAGGAAAACCTTTTAAATTCTTAGTTTCCTTAGCCTCAAAGTCAATATAATAACCTTTGTATATACCATTATAATCAGTTGTAGATGGTTCACTATAATATGCTTCTTTAATGACTCTATTTCCATTTTCATTAAATGTTGCTTTCACAACTTTAATAGGAGTAGGCTTTTTATAGATAAAAGCAATATTATTTTCTATATAATAGTTATTAGTTATATTTAAATCATTTTCTAAATCCATACCACGATTTTTATACGTAGTATTTTTATTTATAATTTCTTTTTTTATTCCATTTGGGTAATTCATAACATCACCATTAAATTATACTATAAATTTTAACTTTTTTCTACTAAATTTGATTAATTTAACTTTTTCTTTTTATATTTTATTAAATTTAAATTAATATTTTTTAATTCTTTCCTGTAATAATTATTAATAATATGTTTTCTTTTATTAATTTATATTTGTCAAGTATTGACATTTAAGTAAAAAATATTTTTCTACTTGGATTTTATTTGTTTCTACTAGGAATTTAATAAATATTTAAATGATAGTAAAAATTAAATCAGTAAAAATGTATTGACAGAACGTTAAAAAAAACTTAAAATGAATTTAGATGTTATGTTTTATATTTTTGTATATAGATTTTTAAATATTATAATTAATAGACTTTAATGTTAAGACATAGTCTAAACCGTGGTATTCGGAGATTGCTAATTAGAATAATACTAGAAAGGATAGGAAAAATGGATAATACACTTATTAACATTTTGCTTGGCCTTGTAGGAATAGTTGTAGGAGGAATTGGTACTATAATAGTTTATAATATCAAAGGAAATTCTATCCAAAAGAAAATGAGTTCAATGCTTGAAAATGCTAAGCGTGAAAATGATAAATTGAAAAGAGATTCTATTTTAGAAGCAAAAGAAGAGATGCATAAATTAAAAATTGAAACTGAAAAAGAAATTAAAGAAAAAAAATTAGAATTAAAAGAGTCTGAAAATCGTTTATCACAAAGAGAAAGTAATATGGATAAAAGAGATCTTTTGTTTCAAAAAAGAGAAGAAGCACTAGATGAACGTGAATCTAAAATTACTAATAAACAAGCAACTATTATGGAAGAACAAGCAAAAATTGAAGAAATTAAAAATGAACAAATTAGAGTTTTACAAGATTTATCTGGTATTTCAAGAAATGAGGCTAAAACTCTTGTTATGGAGAAAGTTAAAGAATCTTTATCACTTGAAATTGCTAATTATGTTAAAGAAAGAGAAAATGAGGCTAAGTTAGAATGTGATAAAAAAGCACGTGAAATGTTAGTTTTATCAATGCAAAGATATGCTGCTGATGTAAGTGAGGAGCAAACTGTAACCGTTGTTTCATTACCAAATGATGAGATGAAGGGAAGAATTATTGGTAGAGAAGGAAGAAATATAAGAACAATTGAAGCAATAACTGGAGTTGATTTGATAATAGATGATACCCCAGAAGCAGTTGTTTTATCAAGTTTTGATCCGCTAAGACGTGAAATTGCTCGTATAACTTTGGAAACGCTTATTAAAGATGGCAGAATACATCCAACAAGAATTGAAGAATTATATGATAAAACTTGTAAAGATGTTAATCAAAAAATTATTGAATATGGCCAAAATGCTTTATTTCGTCTAGGTTTAACAAAGGTTGATCCTAAGTTAGTTGAAATTATTGGTAAATTACATTTTAGAACAAGTTATGGTCAAAATGCCCTAACTCATTCAATTGAAGTTGCTGAACTTGCTGGAACTTTGGCTGGGGAGTTAGGAGAAAATGTAAATTTAGCTAAACGTGCTGGACTTTTACACGATATAGGAAAAGCAATTGATCATGAAGTAGAAGGTAGCCATGTTGAAATTGGAGTTGAACTTGCTAAAAAGTATCATGAACCAAAAGAAGTTATTAATGCAATAGCATCACATCATGGAGATACAGAGGCAACTTGTGTTATTTCAACCATAGTTTCTATTTGTGATTCTTTATCAGCATCACGTCCAGGTGCAAGAAATGATTCTTTGGAAAATTATTTAAAACGTTTAGAACAACTTGAAAAAGTAACAGTTGATATTCCAGGAATTGCTTCTACATTTGCAGTTCAAGCAGGTCGTGAACTTAGAGTTATTGTAAAACCTGAGGAAGTTGATGATTTAACAAGTTTCAAAATTGCTCGTGATGTAAAAGAAAAAATAGAAAAAGAAATGCAATATCCAGGTACAATTAAAGTAACTGTTATAAGAGAAGTGAGAGCTCAAGAAGAAGCTAAATAGTTTCTTCTTTTGTTTAAGGTGGTTTTATGGAATTTAATAAGATTTATTTAGTTATTAAAAGTAATAAAAATTATTTAAAAACATTTTCTAGTTTAGAAGAATTAGATGAATTTACTAAAAAGTATATTGATAAAGACGAATTATTAAAAGAAAATGGTTTTTTAGAGGGAAATATTTATGCTTATTATTTATCAAATGATAAAATTAATTTTTTAAAAATAGTTTATAAATATGATTTAGTTCCAGATATTAACTTTTGTTTAAAAGAAATAGAAGAAATAATAAATTATGTTGATAATCTAATTAAGGATAATATTAGTTACCGAGAAAATGATATAAACAAGTATTTGCATTTTTTACATAAGAAAAAATATGTATTAAGTTTAGAAGAAAAAGCATCTTTAAAAAACTATATTATGTTTAGAAATCAAAAATATAAAAAAAGATTATTAATTACTCTTAAAAATAGATTTTTAATGAGTTCTAGTATTATTCTTTTAAAGTATAGAACGTTTTCATCTAAAATGATTAGTTCTAAAACAAATGATAATGATAATAAAATTAAGAAAATTAAATAATAGTGTTAAATTTATTATATTTTTAATCATTTTTGTTTTTCTGTGATATAATTTTGTTGTTTAGAGTATATATTATGGAGGTTTTTATGTATAAAATAATGGATGGGAATGAAGCATGTAGTTATGTTTCATATAATTTTACAGAGTTAGCAGGAATTTATCCAATTACACCTAGTAGTCCAATGGCAGAGCTTATTGATTCATATAGTAATGATAAAACTAATTTTTTTGGTTCTCATGTTAAAGTTGTTGAGATGCAAAGTGAAGCAGGGGCAATTGGACTTGTGCATGGTAGTTTATTATCAGGTGTTTTAACTACAACTTATACAGCAAGTCAAGGACTTTTATTAATGATACCTAATATGTATAAAATAGCAGGAGAAGGATTACCTATGGTTATGAATGTTGCTGCCAGAAGTTTAGCAACTCATGCCTTGTCAATTATGGGAGATCATCAAGATATCTATGCAACAAGGGCAACTGGTTTTGCTATTCTTGCTAATAGTTCACCTCAGGAAGTAATGGATTTAACGAGTGTTGCTCATTTATCTGCTATTAAAGGACATATTCCTTTCTTAAACTTTTTTGATGGTTTCAGAACTAGTCATGAACTACAAAAAGTAGAACTTATAGATTTAGGAAAGGTTTCTAAATTAATTGATAAAAAAGAATTGCAAAAGTTTAGAAATGGAGGAATTAATTTAGATAATCCACATACTTTTGGAACTTGTCAAATGGATGATGTGTATTTTCAGTATGCTGAGGCTAAAAATAGTTTTTATGATAATTTACCTGATGTTGTAAATGAATATATGGAAGAAATTAATTCGATTACAGGAAAGTGTTATAAACCATTTAACTATTATGGAAGTCCAACTGCTAAATCTATTATTGCTGCTATGGGTAGTGTTTGTGAAACAATAAAAGAAACAGTTGATTATTTAAATAGTCAAGGACTTGATTATGGACTTATTGAAGTACATTTATATAGACCTTTTTCAAGTAAATATTTATTAAAAGTATTACCTCAAAGTGTTAAAAAAATAGCAGTTTTAGATAGAACTAAGGAAAATGGTAGCAATGCACCTTTATACTTAGATATTTCAAACTTTGTTAAAGAAAATAAACTTGATATAGAAGTATTTGGAGGAAGATATGGTTTATCAGGAAAAGATACTAATCCAAGTCATATTAAAACAGTTTATGATTATTTAAATAATGGTAAAATATTTAATAATTTTACTATTTCAATTGTTGATGATGTAACAAATTTAAGTCTAAAAACAACTAAATTTAATGTTCCAAGTAAAAACTATGAAATGTTAATATATGGTTTTGGATCAGATGGAATGGTTTCAGCATCTAAGGATATTATTAAAATAACTGGTACAGGTAGTAAGGCTTTTGTTCAAGGATATTTTGAATATGATTCTAAAAAATCAGGCGGAGTTACAATTAGTCATTTAAGATTTGGAGCAAATCCAATTAGATCAACTTATTATATAAATATGGCTAATACGATTGTGGTTACTAAGGATAGTTATTTAAATAAATTTGAAATTTTAACAAGAATTAAAGAAAATGGAACATTTATTCTAAATACTGAAAGAAGTAGGGATGAAGTATTAGAATTAATGAGTAGTAAAGATAAAGATATAATTAGAAAAAATAGAGTTAAATTTTATATTATAAATGCTTCTAAAATAGCAGATGATGTGGGACTTCCTGGTAAAATTAGTTCTATTATGGAAGCATTGATATTTAAACTTTGTCATATAATTGATTATAAATATGCAATTAAAGAAATTGAAAATAGTTTGGAGAAAAAGTTTAAAAATAAAGGTAATAATATCTTAGAAAAAAATTTAGAAGCTATTAAAATGATTGATAAATATGAAGAAGTAGTTATTGAAAAAAAAGATGTAGGAGATTTAACTAATAATAAAGATGGTATGACTATTTTTGAAGTTTTACAAAAAAGAATGGGTGATAAGATACCAGTTTCTTCGTTTGTATCTAATTATAATGGAATGACACCTCCTATTTCAAGTTCTCTTGAAAGAAGATACACATCAAGTGTTTCACCATACTATAATAAAAATAATTGTATTGGTTGTAATATGTGTTCATTTGTTTGTCCTCATGCTGTTATTAGACCATATCTTTTATCAAATGAAGAATATGAGGCTGCTCCTGAATATGTTAGAGAAAGATGTATTGATACCTCAGTTAAAAGTAAAATATATAAATTTACAATTGCTGTTAATGTTGCTAATTGTACAGGTTGTGGTTTATGTGTAAATGCTTGTCCTGGTAAAAAAGGTAATAAGGCTTTAAGTTTAGTAGATATTAAAAAGTTATTAAATGAAAAAGAACAAAAAAGATTTGAATATTTAGAAAAAAATATTGAAGAAAAACGAGTTTTAGATAAATTTACTGTGAAAGGAAGTCAATTTGTAAAACCTAAGTTTATGTATCCAGGAGCATGTAGTGGCTGTGGGGAAACACCTTATTTAAAACTAATGACTCAGTTATTTGGTGATAATTTGGTTGTTGCAAATGCAACAGGTTGTTCATCTATTTATTCAGCATCATATCCATCTATGGCTTACAATGTTCCATGGGCAAATTCTTTATTTGAAGATAATGCTGAATTTGGACTTGGTATGTGTGTTGCAGATTTAACTATTAAAGAACATATTAAAGATATTGTCAAAGAAAAAATTAAAAATAGTGATGATGAAACTATTCAAATATTTGATGAATATTTGGCTGATTCTAAGGAAAACTATTTAAAATTATATGATTATGTTACTAATAGTAAAGATAAAGATTTACTTCCTTATAAAAATTTTATTAAAGAAAAAACTTTCTTCTTAGTAGGAGGAGATGGTTGGGCTTATGATATAGGTTTTTCGGGAATTGATCATGTTTTAAGTAATAATTACAATGTAAATATTTTAGTACTTGATACAGAAGTATATTCTAATACTGGTGGTCAATCTAGTAAATCAAGTCAAATTGGAGTAGTTGCAAAATTTGCAAGTCATGGAAAATATAGTAATAAAAAAGATTTAACTAAAATCGCATTAAGTTATAAAAATGCTTATGTTGCAACTATTAGTTTAGGTTATAATATGAATCAAGCAGTTAAGGCTTTTAAGGAAGCAGTCGAGTATGATGGTCCAAGTATTATTATTGCTTATTCTCCTTGTATTGCTCATGGTATTTTAAAAGGAATGAGTAATTCCATTGAAGAAGAAAAATTTGCAACTGAATCTGGTTATTTTCCTTTATTTAGATATAGTCCAAAAAAAGGAATGACACTTGATAGTAAGGCTGATTTTTCTAAATATTACGAATTTATTGCTGGGGAAGATAGATATCGTACCTTAAAGAAAATAAATCCAGATGATTACTCTAATTTACTAGAAATGAATAGAGATAATGCTATGGAACGTTTTAAATATTTTGAAAAATTTAGTCAAAATAGTGAAAAGAAAGACGAAGAAAAACAATAATTTCTTTGTTTTTTTAATATTATTATTCTAATTTCATATACTAAAAAGAAGATTTTAATAAAATTTTTAGATAAATATAATGATTACAAGTTATAATTAAAAAAAATTGAAAAATAATTAAATTTTAGTATTAAGTAATTAAGTAAAATCATAAATAAAAGAAAATTTTTCTTTGATAACTAAAATAAAGTGAAATCAACTTGCTTTTTATTTATAATTGTGGTATAATATGAACCGTTAAGTTGTTAGGGGGAATAACTATGAAAAAAATAACTATGTTTATAATTATGTTAATAGGCTTAACATTTAGTTTAAGTATAATGAATGTTAATGCTGCACCTAGTACTATTCAAACAGTTGAAAAGTCTAAGATGTATTATTTTAGTGAAAAGAATAAAAGTGATTATATTAATGGATACAACTTTTATCGTAAGGAGTTAACTGATGGCTCTCTTGCATATTGTGCTAGTAATATAAATACCAAAGTACCTGCTGGTGTGACTTTAAGTCTTAAAGGTGAAAACCAAGATATGGGATTAAACTATATTATTCAAAATGGTTATCCTAATAAAAGTTTTACTGGTGATGGGAAAAAAGATTATTATATTACTCAGGCTACTATTTGGGCATATTATGATGCAACTTGTGGAAGTAGTAACTGGAAGAAAAATACTTTTACTAGCTCTTCAACTGGTATGAAAAAGTATGTTTATACATTATTACAAGAAGCATTAAATGCTAGAAATACATCATATCCTACACCAAGTATGTCACTTGTATATTTAGATAAAAGTTTAACTTTAAAAAATGGATATTTTGTATCTAATCCAGTAAAAGTAAATTTAACTAATACAACAGGTGTTTATACTGTTAATTTAGAAAATGCACCTACTGGTACAGTTATTAAAGATAAAAACGGAAATGTTAAAACTTCATTTAATAATGGAGAAGAATTTGTTTTATATGTACCATCTAGTGCTATTTCAACTTTAAAAGGTGAAGTTAAAGTAAAAGTTTTATCAGTTGGCTTAGTTAAGAAAACATATATTTATACAATTAATAATAAAAAATATCAAGATATTATTCCAAGAGAATATGAAGAAAAAACTGATTTAAGTGAAGTTTTAGTATTTAATTATGAAAAAGAACCAAATAAAGTAAAAATTAGTAAACAAGATATTACTACTAAAAAAGAACTACCAGGAGCAACTCTTGTTGTTAAAGATAAAGATGGTAAAGAAATAGATAAATGGGTATCAACTAATGAACCACATTATATTGAAAATTTAAAACCAGGTAAATATACTTTAACTGAGGAAATTGCCCCAAATGGATATGTTTTAAGTAAAGAAACAGTTACCTTTTCTGTAAAAGATGATGGAAGCGTTACCGAAGTAGTTATGTATAATACAAAAAAAGAAGTAACAAAATTAAAAATTAGTAAACAAGATATTACAACTAAGAAAGAATTACCCGGAGCAACACTTATTTTAAAAAATAAAAATGATAAAGAAATAGACAAATGGGTATCAACTAATGAACCACATTATATTGAAGGATTAGAAGCAGGAGAATATAGTCTAACCGAAATAATTGCTCCAAATGGATATGTTTTAAGTAAAGAAACAATTAAATTTATTCTTGAAGCAAATGGTAGTGTTAAAGAGGTAGTTATGTATAATACTAAAACAACAATTGTTAAAATTAGTAAACAAGATGTAACTACTAAGAAAGAACTACCAGGAGCAACCCTTGTTGTTAAAGATAAAGATGATAAAGAAGTAGACAAATGGGTATCAACTAATGAACCACATTATATTGAAGGATTAGAAGCAGGAGAATATACCTTAACTGAGGTAATTGCCCCAGATGGATATGTTTTAAGTGAAGAAACAATTAAATTTACAGTTAAAGCCGATGGTAGTGTTACCGAAGTAGTTATGTATAATACCTTATATGAAGTACCTATAACAGATTTAAATGTAAATCAAACATTAATGATAATTGCAGCAGTACTAGTTTTAATGGGAACAGGATTGGTTGTATATTATGCAAAATTCTCAAAATAAAATTATTGTAGTAATTGGTACTTTGCTAATAGTATCAGGAATTATGATTTTATCAAGTAATTATTTTAATGAAAAACTAGGAAATGCATATAGCCATATGAATAGTTTATTACTTGCAAATGAGGAAATAGTTGAATTGCCAGATGAAGTAGACAACGTAGATGAGTCTACTTCTTTAATAAAAAAAGAGGAAGAGACAAAGGTTTATGTTGATCCTTATGAAAAATATTATATTGGTAGTCTAGAAATACCAAAAATTAATTTAAATAAAGGTTTTACATCTATGGATTCTCCTTATAACTCTGTAAATAAAAATATAGAAGTTGTTAAGAAATCCTCTTATCCTGATAAAGAAAAAGGAAACTTCATTTTAGCAGCTCATTCAGGTAATAGTTATTTGGCTTATTTTAGAAATCTTTATCAATTAACAATTGGTGACAAGGCTTATGTAAATTATAAAAATAAAAAATATACATATAAAATAGTAAATATTTATGAACAAGAAAAAACAGGTAAAATAGCAATTTATCGTGATTTAGATAAAAATACTTTAACCTTAATTACTTGTACTAAAAATAGTCATACTAAACAAACAATTTATATTTTAGAACTTGAAAGTGTTATTAATATCTAAAAAAGATGGGGGGTGGATATAATGATACAAGTAAGTATTTTTGAACAAATAGAAATGTTTTTCAATATATTTATACATTTACAAAATAAGTTTATTTTACTAGGAATTACATTTTTCTTATTACTAATAATGATTTTAGCAAGCAAATTTAAAAATAAGAAAATAACTAAGATAATTTGTTTTTTAACTTATTTAAGTATTATTTCTTATTTAGTGTATAAATATCATTTAGAAATATTAAACTTATTAGATTATTTAATGGATAATATTACATTTTTGTTGTTTTTTCCAAATTTAGCAGTTTATATTTTGGTTTTAATACTTGTTAATTTCTTGGTCATTAAATCCATTTTCTCTTTAAAAAATAAAAAGTTAGAAAAAATTATTAATATATCTTTCTTTATGATATTTAATATAATTTTCTATTTAATAGTTAATAATATTATTGAAAACAATATCAATGTATATGAACAATTAAGTATTTATACTAATAATGAATTATTAAATTTAATTGGTTTAAATATGAAATTATTTTTAATCTGGATTTTAGTTATTTTAGTTATTAATTTAATTAATTATTTAATAGTTAAATTAGATAATAAAAAATATGCTAATAATAATTTAACTTTAACAGTACCTGAAAGTAATGAATTAGATGCTGCTAATTTTATAAATAGTACTACTAGTGATAACTATAATATATATAATGATTATTTAGATATTGTTCCGGTTAAGAAAAAAGTATATAAAGAAGTTGTGCCTGAAATAACGAATGATGTTAGTCATGAAATTATAAAAGAAACAACCAGTGATAATACTAATGATACTTCTAATATAGAAAAACCAGTTTTAACATTTTCAAATGAAGAAGTTAATAGTATTTTAGATAATATTTATAATAAAGAAGATAATTTAAATAAAAATGATTATTTAGATAACAAAGAACTTGCAAACAATCTTGATTTATTAGAAGAAGATATTGATAAAGATAATTCTTTCTTAATGCCTACTCTTGATGAATTATTAAATAATAGTATAAAACATGATTATAAATTAGATATACAAGAAATACCTGAACTTGATAATAATAAATATATAAATAATGAAACTGAGGTTGACTTAAAATCATATGATGATATTTTTTCAAATTATAAATCTAATATTAATTATCAAGATGATATGGATAATGTATTTACTAGTAATTCTAATTATTTAGATAATATTTTATATGATGTTGAAAAATTAAGAAATAATACATGTGATAAGTTACAAATAGAAGAAGTATATAATAAAATTAAATTAAATCATGATAATTTAAGTTTAAATGATTATAATTATTTAATTAATCGTTTATTAGAAATAAAAAAATAAAGGTAATTTGATTAATTCGTTTTACCTTTTTTTATTTTTTTAAAAATTACTAAACAAGTATCAATTACTAAAATTATAAGAATTATAATAGATACTTTGTTTGGTATTTTTTTAATAATATTTTTGTCAAAAAATGGATGTAAAAAATAAACAGTTATTAAAGTTAATATTCCCCAGTACAATGCATAGTCTAGACAAATATATTTACCAAAATGGAATTTGTGTTTGGTATAATTCCATTTATCAATATTTAAAAATAAATGAATTAGATTGCCACCAATAAACTCTATGGTTGTTGTTATAATAATAAATATTAAATATAATAATACTATTTTAAGAAATATATTTGGTATTAAATCATTTATCTTATTAAATACAATAATACATGGTAATTGACCAAATCCATAGACAAGTGTATAAGGACCATAAAAGATACCACTATGTTTATTGTCATTACATACTTTGTAAACTACACTTTCTAAAATAAATCCAAGTAGGGAATAAAACATTATTAAGTTAAAATAATACATATATCACCTGTTAAATATATGTAAATTTTTTTAAAATATTTGTCTTTTTCATTTAAATAGTATAAAATATTAATATAAAGTTATCATATATGGAGGTACTTGTGATAATTTAGCGCCAGAACTTAGGTTGACGAGGTTTAATGTTATCGAATTATCGGCGGATGCATTAACGGGTGGTACTCGTAAGATATATTACAAAAAATAAAATTAAAATTATAACAAAGAATATATCAACCATAAAGGAGATTTATGTGTGGAATTATAGGATATAATGGATCTAAAAATAGTATTCCTATTTTGATTCAAGGTTTAAAAAAATTAGAATATAGAGGATATGATTCAAGTGGAATAGCATATTTTCTAGATGGAAAAGTTAAAATATATAAAGAAAAAGGAAGAATAGAAGAATTAGAAAAAATATTAGTTCCAGATAATTCAACAATTGGAATAGGTCATACAAGATGGGCAACCCATGGTAAGCCAAGTCAAACAAATGCACATCCGCATAAAGTTGGAAATGTAACCTTAGTTCATAATGGAATAATTGAAAATTATCAAGAATTAAAAGAAGAATTATTAAAGAAAGGTTATACTTTTAAAACGGAAACTGATACTGAGGTAGCAACTGCCTTAATAGATGATTTAATCAAGAATAAAGAAAGTATTATAGATGGTCTTTCTAAATTAAGAAGTCTTATAAAAGGAAGTTATGCTTTTGCTATTTTATTTGATTTTGATCCTGATAATATATATGCTCTTAGATGTGAAAGTCCATTAATTGTGGCTGAAAGTAATATAGGTAACTTTATAGCCTCAGACATCCCAGCAATTTTAGAATATACCAAGAATTATTATTTAATAGATGATGCCATTGTTGTTCTTGGTAAAGATAAAATTAAATTTTATTTAGATAATAAAGAAATTCAAAAAGAAATGTTAACTTTTAATCATGATATAGATTCAGCCACTAAGGGTGGATATAGTCATTATATGTTGAAAGAAATAAATGAAGAACCAGAATTAGTAGAAAAGTATCTTACTTATTATTTAAATAATTTAGAACTTATTCCAGATATTAATAAGTATAAGAAAATATTTATTGTTGCTTGTGGTTCGGCTTATCATGCTAGTTTAATAGGATCATATTTGATTGAAAAATATTTAAATATAGAAACCAAGGTTGAACTTGCTAGTGAATTTCGTTATAAAAAGAATTTTTTAACTAAGGATAGTTTAGTAATCTTAGTTTCTCAATCAGGAGAAACTGCTGATACTATTGCTTCTTTAAGACTTGTAAAAGAAAACAAAGTAGCAACTCTTGGAATTGTTAATGTAGTAGGTTCAACAATTGCCAGGGAAAGTGATAAAGTAATTTATATAAATGCCGGGTGTGAAATAGCTGTTGCAACTACCAAAGCTTTTGCTTTACAAGTATTAACATTTAGTATGTTAGTATATAAAGAATTAATAAATACTAATCATGAATTAAGTAAAAAAGTATTAAATGATTATAACAAATTAAAAGAAGAAATTAAAAATCTTATTAATCTAGATTATAAACATATGGTAGATAAAATTAGCAAACATAAAGATGTATTTTTTATAGGAAGACTAATAGACTATTACTTAGCCTTAGAAGGCTCTTTAAAACTAAAAGAAATTTCTTATATACATTCTGAAACATATGCAGCAGGTGAACTAAAACACGGAACTATTTCCTTAATAGAAAATGATACCCCAGTTATTAGTATTTTAACCGATTTAAGTATTTATGAAAAAACAGTTAGTAATATCAAAGAAGTTAAGGCAAGGGGAGCTTACTCCTTAGTTATTAAAAGAAAAGGTATTAATATAGCAAGTGATGTTTATGATGACTTAATTGAGATTGAAGATTTAAGTGATTTGGTAACTTCTGTTTTAACAGTTATTCCTTTACAATTATTAGCATATCATGTTGCTTATAATTTAGGATATGATATAGATAAGCCAAGAAATCTTGCTAAAAGTGTAACCGTAGAATAAAAAAATAAACTATTAGATTTTAAATAATTTAATAGTTTTTTTCAAAAAATAAATTCTTTCTAATTTACTAAAACAACATTTTTTGATATAATATGCTAGAAGCGAGGTTGAAATGGAACTAAAAGATGTAAAAGGTATTGGAACAAAAAGCGTGTCTTTATTAAATAAATTAGGAATATTTAGTGTATTAGATTTAATTACTTATTATCCAGTTAGATATGATGTATTAAAACAAACAAATTTTAATAACTTAGATAGTGATATGAAAGTAATTGTTGATGGTAAAGTTGAATCAATTCCATTGGTAATTAGAATTAAATCAGGTCTTAATAAAATGAATTTTCGTTTATCAACTAATGATAGAATATTTGGAGTATCAATTTTTAATCGAGCATTTATGAAACAACATTTATCAATAGGGAGTAATGTAATTGTAATTGGAAAATATGATAAAGTAAAAAATGTTATAACAGCAAGTGATATAAAAATAGGAAGATTAGGTAATTCAGTTAAAATAGAACCAATTTATCATTTGACAAGTGGAATTACTTCTAAAAATATTTCAACATATGTAAATATGGCTCTTTTACAGTTAGGTCATGATGTAGATGATTTAATACCTTCTTATATCATGGAAAAATATCATTTTTTAAGTAAGAAAATGGCTTTAAATATAATTCATAATCCAGATAGTATTGAAAAATTAAAAAGTGCTAAGATAAGACTTAAATATGAAGAATTATTTGCTTTCATGTTTAAAATAAATTATTTAAAAAGAGAAAATACTAAGTTAGATGGTATTAAAAGAAAAATTTATAAAAAAGATATTACAAATATTTGTAAGATGTTGCCATTTGTTCTTACAAACGATCAATTGAAAGTAATTGAAGAAATTAGAGTTGATATGAATAGTAGTAAAAGAATGAATCGTTTAGTTCAAGGTGATGTTGGATCCGGAAAAACAATTGTTAGTTTAATTGCTATGTATATGAATAAATTAAGCGGTTTTCAAAGTGCTTTAATGGTTCCAACGGAAATACTTGCTAACCAGCATTATTTAAATATGAAAAATTTATTTGGTGATGTTGTGAAAGTAGAACTATTAACAGGATCAACTTCTAAAAAAGAAAAAAATAGAATTTATGAAGGTTTAATTGATGGAACAATTGATATGGTAGTAGGAACTCATGCATTAATTCAAGATGATGTTAAGTATAATAATTTAGGACTTGTCGTAACTGATGAACAGCATAGATTTGGAGTTAATCAAAGAGATAATTTGAAAAATAAAGGTTTAATGCCAGATGTTTTGTATATGAGTGCGACTCCAATTCCAAGAACATATGCTTTAACTATATATGGTGATATGGATGTTTCAACTATTAAAGAAATGCCAAAAGGAAGACAAGAAATTAAAACTTATTTATTTAAAAATAATGAGATGCCAAAAGTTCTTGAAATGATGTATGATGAATTAAAAGAAAATCATCAAATATATGTAATTGCTCCTTTAATTGAAGAAAATGATACAAGTAATTTAACAAGTATAAATGAACTTAAAGATAAAATGAATGTAGCCTTTGGAAAAAAGTATAAAATTGATATTGTTCATGGCAAAATGCCAAGTAAAATGAAAGATGAAATAATGAATAAATTTAGTCACCATGAAATTGATATTTTGATAAGCACAACAGTTATTGAAGTTGGAATTGATGTTAAAAATGCTAGTCAAATGGTTATTTTTGATGCTAATAGATTTGGTCTTTCAACTCTTCATCAGTTAAGAGGTAGAGTAGGAAGAGGGAATATAAAATCAAGTTGTTTATTAATATCAGATACAGATACTAAACGACTTCAAATTTTATCTTCTACTAGTGATGGTTTTAAATTAAGTGAAGAAGATTTTAAGTTAAGAGGATCAGGTGATTTATTTGGAACTAAGCAAAGTGGAGATATGACTTTTAAAATTGCTGATATAAAAGAAGATTATAAAATACTAGTGCAAGCAAGTACTGATTCTTTGGAATTTTTAAATAATACTAAGGTTGAAGATTTAAAATTAAGAGATGAACTTATTAATAGTATAAAAAAAGAAAATTTAGAGCAAAATAAAATGTAAAATTTAAATTAAAAACTGTCAAATTAATATTTTTATCTTGACTATTTATCCAATTTATAATAAGATTTATTTGTATGGTTAAACCATACATGCACTTCATGGTTATAGTGAGTGCATATTCAACCAAAACCCCCTGAAGAGAGCGAAAGCTCTCATTTTTTGTGCCCATTTTATAAGGGTTTGTGAAGATTTATATTATTTAAAGATTAATATAATTATTGTTTTAGGTAAGAATTAGGTAAACTTTTTCTTACCTAAATCTTACCCAAAGGTATGGATTTTATAGAAATGTGTGATATTTGTTGTTATTTATAGATTTAAAAAAAATATGTGCTCACTTCTACCAATTTTGGTTTAAATATGATATACTTATATAGTAGGTGATAGTATGAAACTAACAATTGCACAAAAAGAAAAGTTAAACGATTTTAGAAATGCTTATATGCAAATATTTAATTCCAATAATAATGAATATATGTCTTTAGTTATAAACACTATATTTGATAATGTTGAAAAAAACTATGAAGAGTTTAGTGATGAAATAGAAAAAATTTCTATTAATCAAGAAAATGATGAATTAAATATATTAAAACCAGAAAATGGTTATTACTCATTATTAGATTTTTTATTGAATAGAGTTTTTAAAAATATTCAAATGATAGATACTTCAGTTCATGGAAATGGATATGAGTATAATCATAAAGAATTACAACTATCTATTGGAAGATATGATAAATATTATAAGAGATTTAGTAGTGATGGTGCTAGACTGTTTTCAGATGATTTTTTAATGCATCAACGAATTAAGTCTATTATTCATGAAAGTGGTCATGCATTTCAAAATAAAAGAGAGAATGATATATTCCCTGAAAGAACTCAAGAAATTAGAAATCAATTAATTTCTATCTTAAAGTCAAAATACGATTTAAATAATCGATTTGTTAATGTTTCAAATTCATATATGCTCCGTCCATTTGAAAGCAATCCAGCATTTGGAGAGGGATTAAATGAAATGTATGCATCATTATTTTCGGGAGTTTTAAATTATAATTTGAGTGATTCAAATCTTCAAAGTGGATTATTAAATGAAAATGTTAGAACTGATTCTAATGGACGAAGTAAAACATCATTAAGAAGAAATTGTTTTAATGGTTATCAACAATATAAATATTTTTATCAACTAAGAGCATTAGTATCAAAGCAATCAATTTTCAATTCTATGTATTTTGGTAAAAATGATATGATTAATGAATTTTGTAATACATATAAGGAAATAATTGATAAGTATGAGATGAATATGAATGAAACCATAAAAAATGGGTTAGCACCTATTAATTCTAACAATTTTTTTGTAAGATTATTACAAACTGTTAGCGTAGCATATAATAATCAATATCAATTGAATCAAGTATATAAGTATGAAAAAATACTTTACAGTATTTTTATTGAAGCATTTCAAAAAAGGGTTAATTCATTAACAGCAAAAGATACATTATTACAATCTACTTTAGGAATTATGTATTCGGATTCATATGTTTATATAGAAAATGGAAAAGCTGTTGATTCGGATGAAAGATTAAAATATTTAGAATTATATAAAAGAGTAGAGCAATTAAATAAATCTTTACCAGAAAAAAATACTAATAGACAAGAATCAAATAGTAATCGTTTATTGGCATATGGTATTTTTGATGTCAATGTAATAAGTAATCCTAATCATGATATGAAAATAATAGTGTATTTAAGAAATGGTGAATTTGGGGTAAATCAAATTGATTTAAAAGAGAATAATGATTTTACCATCATAAAAGACAAAAATTCAATATGCAAGTTAGTTGAAAAATATTTAGATAAACATAAACAAGAATTAATCGATAATCCTAGGGCAATAATCGAATTATTTAATAACATAGGCACATATATTCCAGAAATAACTATTTCGAGAAATAATGGTGAATATGAAAGTAGAAGTTATGGAAGTAAATGATATTTTTTAGGTAAGAATTAGGTAAGAAAAAAGCAAAATAGGGTAACAAAAAGTAACAAAATATACTATAAAATAACCGATTTTAACACCTTTTAACACAAAATGAACGCAACTGAACTGAAAAAGTCGAACCCCTGAAGGAGCCGAAAGGCTCCACTTTTTGTTTATATTAAAGGGTTTTAGACCTATTAAGTAATTTTAGGTACAATTTAGGTACACAAATTTAAAATAAATTAATATTTTTTTGCTAAATCTAATGAAAATTTATGTTTTTTTACTAACTTTGTCAAAGATATAAAATCTAAGAATTTATACTTTAAAATTTTCTTTTTTATTTGTATAATACTGACAAATAGGAACTTTTTTGTTATAATGTTATTAGTGGAGGTGCTAAAATGTTTGAAAAAGAATTAGATTCAAGTATAAATGATTATATTGAAACAGAAACACCTAAAAACTATGTAAAACAACAAGAGTGGGATATGGCTATTGGACTTCAAGAAGTTGATAACTTAAAACCATCTAAGTATTTAGAAAAGTTGCTACAAGAAAATGTAACAGGTGAAAAAACAATTTATGAAGTTGAACATGAATTAAAACAATATTATGTAGAAAAAGATAAAAAAGATAAAACAATTCAAGATGAATTTGAATGTGATTTAGTTTCTACTAGGATAGTTCAGTTATTAGAAGAAGATAATTTTGAATTATCAGTAGATTATATAAAATATATTCATGAATATTTATTTAAAGATGTTTATGAATTTGCAGGAGAATTTAGAAAAGTAGATTTTTCTAAACATGAAAGAATTTTAAATAATGATTCAGTTGCTTATGGTGATTGTAAATTATTAGAACAGTCATTAGATTATGATATATCATTAGAAAAAAATAAAAAATATGATGAAATGAATATTGTTGATGTAATTAATAATATAACTAACTTTTCTTCAAGTATATGGCAAATACATCCATTTAGAGAAGGTAATACTAGAACTACAGCACTATTTATAGAAAAGTATTTAGTATCACTTGGATATAAAGTAGATAACACTATGTTTAAAGATAAATCAGTATATTTTAGAAATGCATTAGTAAGAAGCAATTATTTTAATAATTATTTAAATATAAATGAAGATAATAGTTTTTTGCTTAAATTCTATGAGAATTTATTATTAGGTAAAAATAATAATTTACATTCAAGGGATTTAATTGTAGAAGAATTATTTAAAGATAATTGAAAAGAAATGTTAGTACAGACAATTTAGTACTAATATTTTTTCTAGTAAATTAAAATAAAATATATAATTTATAAAAAAACAAATATAAATGATTATGTAAAAAAATTTTTATGCTATAATTCTTTTATCAAAATATAAATTAATACAATAATAAATTAAATGGAGATATAAATGATATACTTACTAATTATAAATATTTTTAGTTTTCTTATCTATTTTACTAAACTAGATTTTTTAATAACTATTTTAACTATATCAGGTGGATCAATTGGAGAACTGATAAATATAATTTTATTTGATAGAAAAAGTAATAAACAAAATATGATGAATAAATTATTTATTATATGTATGTTTATTATTCAAATAATACTTTTGATTTTATTTAACAATAAAACTATTAACTTTAATATTTATAAAATATTAAACAATAAAATATTATTAATATATTTACTTTTAATAAACATAATTACTTTTCTAATCTTTCATTTAGATAAAAAAAGAGCAATTAAAAACAAATGGCGTTTTAAAATAACTACTTTATTAACACTTTGTTTTTTGGGTGGATCGGTTGGAGCAATAAGTGCTATGTATATATTTAAACACAAAACTAA
This sequence comes from uncultured Bacilli bacterium, assembly GCA_934119955.1. Lineage (GTDB taxonomy): Bacteria > Bacillota_I > Bacilli_A > RF39 > UBA660 > RUG591. The sequence goes on from CAKOSZ010000005.1 coordinate 87,968, forward strand.
GATTAATTATTTTATCAAAGGAATACCTTTAATAATAATTGTTCATTTTTTAATACTACTACTTTTAGTAAATATATAATCTAATTTAAAATATTAAATTGACAAATAATTAAAAAAATTGTATAGTTTATCTCGTGAAGATAAATTATAAAAGAGGCGACTAACTATTAGAAGTCAATAGTAAAATTATTTCTTTAAAAACACTTTATCATGAAATTAAAAATTATTTAGAATCAAGTGATATTCCTTTACTTTTAGAGTTTTCTAAAAATAGAATAATTAATACCAAAGAAACTATTATTTATATTCTAGATATTTGTTGTGAATATTGTTTTAAAAGTAAATTAGAAGAATTACTTTTTTTAGATGTAGTTATAAAAGTATCAACTAATTATGATAATTTATTAGATGCAAATGTTTTTATCGCTTATGGCGAAAATTTAATAAAAGAAGAAAATTTAGCCAGTATACTTGCTGGGAAAATAGTTAAGTTATAAAGAAAGGATATTATGTGTATTATATTAAGTTTAATTTTATCATCTCTTGAAAAAGATAAGAATAAAAAAGTAAAATATGATTATCTTGATAAAAATGAACGTGAATTAGTAAAGAGAAAAGAGTACGATCCATTTAATTTTGAAGAAGAAGAGTTAGAAGATGATGATTATTACAGTGAAGATGAATAAAAAGTCTTCATTTTTTAAGTTAAATTAAAATAATATGATATAATGGATTTTACGGAGGCATTATGAAAGAAATTATTTGTCCAAAATGTGGTACAGTTTTAAATCTTGATGAAAGTAACTATGATTCAATTATTAAACAAGTAAGAAATAAAGAATTTCTTGAAGAATTAAAAAAGTCAGAAAAACAATATAGTTACGAAAAAGAAACTGAAATAAAACTACTTACAGTTAATCTTGAAAAAGAATTTAATGAAAAAATCAAAGAAAAAGAATTAAAAATATCTAAATTAGAAGCAGATTTAGAAAATAATAAACTATTAACAGATACTACTTTAAAAACAACTAAAATAGATATAGAAAATAATTATAAAGAAGAAATTAATAAACTAAATTTAAAAATTTTAGAACTTGAAAATTCTTTAAAACTTAAAGAAACTGAAAACAAGGCTAAGTTAGATGATGTAGTAAGAGAAAAAGAAAAAGATATAATTGCTTTAAAAAATAAAATTGAACTTGATAATAAAGAATATATTTTAAAAGAAAAAAATTTAAAAGATAGTTTTCTTGATAAATTAAAAGTTAAAGATGAAATGATTTGTTATTATAAAGATTTAAAAGCAAGACAATCTACTAAAATGGTAGGAGAGTCCTTAGAAAAACATTGCCAAGAGGAATTTAATAAATTAAGACCACTGTTTAAGGATGCTTATTTTGAAAAAGATAATGATATTAAAAGTGGATCAAAAGGAGATTTTATATTTAGAGACTTTTTAGATAATTGTGAATTTGTTTCAATTATGTTTGAGATGAAAAATGAATGTGATACAACTACAACTAAGCATAAGAATATGGATTTTTTAAAAGAACTAGATAAAGATAGAAAAGAAAAGAATTGTGAATATGCAGTTTTAGTATCATTACTTGAACTTGATAATGATTACTATAATGAGGGAATTGTTGATATGTCTTATAAGTATGATAAAATGTATGTTATAAGACCACAGTTTTTTATTCCTATGATAACTTTAATAAGGGGTGCCTCTCTTAATTCTTTAAAATATAAACAAGAATTAAGAGAAATTCAAAATCAAAATCTTGATATATCTAATTTTGAAAATAATATGAATAATTTTAAAGAAAGTTTTGGGAGAAATTATCGTTTAGCCTCAGAAAAATTTAAAAAAGCAATTGAAGAAATTGATAAAACTATTGATCATTTGCAAAAAACAAAAGATTCTTTATTATCAAGTGAAAATAATTTAAGAATTGCTAATAATAAAGCAGAAGATTTAACTATTAAAAGATTAACTAATAATAGTCCTACTATGCAAAAATTATTTGAAGAAAATAAAAATAAAAAAGAAAATGAAGAAACAGTTGCTAATTAATTGCATTATTTGTTTTCCTGAGATATAATATATGTGAATTAGAAATATAATTTAACAAGGAGAGTTTATGAACAAAAAAGTTGTAGTTTTAGGTGGGGGAACAGGGTTATCTTGTTTACTTAAAGGGTTGAAGGAATTTCCAGTTGATATAACAGCAATAGTTTCTGTTTGTGATGATGGTAAGTCAACAGGAAGATTAAGAGAAGAATTTAATCAAGTTGCAGTAGGTGATATTAGAAGGGTATTAGTCTCACTTGCTGAAACAGAACCAATGTTTGAGGAACTTTTAAATTATAGATTCAAAACAACTAGTGATTTAAATGGACATACAGTAGGAAATTTATTATTAACTGCTATGACAAATATTACGGGTAATATGAATAAAGGTATCAAGTCTCTTAGTAAAGTTTTAAATTTAAAGGGAAAAGTTATTCCTTTAACAGAAGATAATTCTATTACTTTAATGGGAGAGATGACTGATGGAACAATTGTTGAAGGTGAACATAATATTACTAAGGAAAATAAAAAAATCAAAAGAGTGTTTTATAAAAATGATCCAGTTGTATCAAAGGATGCTATTAAGGCTATAAAAGATGCTGATTTAATAATTCTTAGTATGGGAAGTATTTATACAAGTATTATTCCAAACCTTATTTGTAAAGAAATAATAAAAGCAATTGATAGTTCGAAAGCAAATATTATGTATGTATGTAATATTGTAACTCAACCAGGAGAAACAGATGATTTTAGGGCAAGTGATCATATAAATCTTTTAAATAATTATTTAGGAAATAAAAAGGTAAATGTTGGTATTTTTAATCACGAAGAAATGTCACCTATACTTGTTAAAAAATATGAAACAGAAGAACAAAAAGATCCAGTAGTACTAGACAGAGAAAATTTAAATAATATAGAAATAATAGAAGATGATTTAATAGAAGATAGTGATGGTAGATTTAGACATGATACATTAAGACTTGGTCTTGATATATTTGCTTATTTATTAAATCATAGAAAGTAGGTAGTATGAAAAAAAGATTACTAATAGGAAAATTTATAGGTTTTATAGGAATAATAATATTTGCTATGGGAGTAAGTTATATAATAACCTATTATGCTGATAGTAAAAAATATCAAGATATTAACTTATTAGTAACATACGAAGATACTAAAACTTTTAAAGTTGATAATATAACTGATAAAGAAACTATTTTAAAAACCTATCCTTATAAATTTGAAGTTAAAAATAATAATAAAGCAAATATCTCATATGATATATGTATAAAAAATTATGATAAGTTAGAAAATAAGAATAGTTTAAGTTATATTTTATATAAAAATGATGAAGTTGTAAAAACTTCTAAAATAAATGATAAATGCTTATATAAAGATAAGATTTCAGGAAAAGAAAGTATTAATTATTCTTTATATATATATGGAAATGAGACTGAGTATAGTTTAGAAATATTATATAAATAGGTGATAACATGAATAAAACAAAACTAAATAAAGTTATAGGTGATGGTAATATTGTTATTCCTCTATATATTTTAAAATATTTTAAAAAATTAAATGTAACAATGGATGAGTTTGTTTTTTTGATGTATTTATATAATAAACAAGATAATTTAGATTTTAATCCTGAAAAAATTAGTTTAGATTTAAATATAGATTTAATGGAAGTTATGGGATATATTAGTTCTTTAACTGATAAGGGTTATTTAAAATTAGTAGTAAAGAAAACAGAAAATAATTTACTTGAAGAAGTAATAGATTTAAGTAATTTTTATGAAAGAATTAGTATGTTTTTAATAAATACAAATGAAGATGTAGAAGAAAGCAATATTTTAACTTATATAGAAAAAGAGTTAGGTAGACCAATAAGTTCTTTGGAAATAAAGATGGTTGAAACTTGGAAAAATAATAAAATTGAAGATGATTTAATTAAAGAAGCCGTGAGATTATCTTTAAATGATGGAGTTTATAGTTTAAAATATATTGATAAAATTTTAATAGACTGGCAAAATCATGGTTATAAATATCCAAGTGATATTAAAAAAGACAAAGAGAAAGAAAAAGAAAAAGCAGTAGAAGATTTAGAATTTACAGATTGGGATTGGTTAGATGATGAAGAAGAATATATTACAAATTAGTTCTTATTTAGATGAATTAATTAAAAATCCAATCTGTGAACTTAATTATAATAGGGACTATGAATTATTAATAGCAGTTATGTTATCTGCTAATACAACAGATAAAGGAGTTAACAAAGTAACAAGTGTTTTATTTAAAAAATACAAAAATTTAGAAGATTTAAATAATAGTAACATAGAAGATATTAAAAGTATTATTAAACCAATTGGTTCTTATAATAAAAAAAGTGAATACATAAAAGAAATTGCAAATATTTTAATAAATAATTATAATTCTAAAATTCCAAATACTATTGAAGAATTAGTAAAACTACCAGGAATAGGTAGAAAATGTGCCAGTGTAATACTTGCTGAGATATATGATATACCTGCATTTGCAGTTGATACCCATGTTATTAGAATTAGTAATCGATTAGGACTTGTTAATACCAAAGATCCAGTTAAAATAGAAAAAGAATTAAAAAAAGTATTTGATAAAAATACTTGGAATAAAAGACATAAACAATTAGTTTTATTTGGTAGATACTATTGCAAAGCCAAGAAACCAGATTGTAAAAATTGTAAATTACAAAATATTTGTCTTAAAAAAGATTGAAAAATTCAATCTTTTTTGTTATCATTATAATAGAGGTTAGAATATGAATGATTATGACTTTATTCCTAAAAAATTAAAAAAGAAAAATAAAAATATAATTACTCTTGGTATAGTATCTTTAATAATAATATTATTAGGTTCAACATATGCTTTTTTCACATATTCTAAAAGTGTTCAAGCATTTACTTTAACAAGTGATATTATAAAAGCAGAATTTATAAGTGGAACTAATTCTATTAATATTACAAATGCTTACCCCATAAGTGATGAATTTGCCTTAGCAAACTTAGATAAATTATCATATATAGATTTTACAGTTTTAAGTACTATAAATGATTCAAATAAAGCGATTTCATATGAATTATATTTAACAGGTGATACTACTAATACCTTAGATAGTAATTATATTAAAGTTTTTTTAACAGATGAAAACAATAATAAAATAACTAATCCTAAAATATATAATAGTTTAGAAAATACTACTTATCAAGCAGATAAACAAACAGGTAAAGTTATATATATTGGTAATAATCCAGGAGTAAAAACTAATAAATTTAGACTTTATGCTTGGATTGATAAAGATTATGAACAAAACACAATTTCTCAAACATTTAAGTTTAATGTTAATATCTATGCTTATAATGATACTAACAAAGAATTATCTCATATATTTATAAACGATTTAAAAGAAAAACAAACAGATACATGTAAAACTTATTTAGAAGAAGATGGAATTACTTATGTATCAGGAACCAAAGATTGTATTAACTTTAATTATGTTTGGTATTCAGGAAAACTTTGGCGAATAACAGCCATTAACCCAGATGGAACCATGAAAATGATAACTGATGATCCAATTACAACTATTTCGTATGGAGAAGATGCAAATTTCTATGATATTTCAAAAAAAGATGATACATCTTATACTGGTTCCTACATGTATCAATGGTTAAATGAAGATTTTTTAGATACGTTATATAATTATAAAAACATAATAATTGAAGATAGTACATGGAATATAACTAATTCTAATGCAAGTAGTAATGATGACATTAGTACTAAATTACCCGAAACAACTTTAATAAATAATTCTATAATAAATAAAACTACCCCGATAGGGTTACTAAATAATTATGAATATTATCTAAGTTATAAAAATTCTACAAGTGATTACACGAAAGGATATTTAAATATTAATTATTATTGGTGGTTATTAAATCCATATGGCTCTTCTTATGTTTGGTCTGTTAATAATAATGGTAAAAGTCATCGTGGTTATCATAATACTTCTTCTCTTATCACAGGTGTTCGTCCAGTTGTAATCTTAAAATCTAATATAAAATTTTCAGGTGGATCAGGCACAAAGGATGATCCATATACAATATCAGGAGATAAAGAACAGCCAACTATAAATACTGCATTATTGAATACTAGAACAATAGGAGAGTATGTAATATTTGATGAAGATGGAAATATTTCAACTAAGGAAATTTATAGGATAGTTGATATTGAAGGCGGAAAAGTTAAATTAAATAAAGATGATTATGTAAAGAGTGGAACTACAACTTTAACTAAAAAATTTAGTACAAGTACAACATACGGAAATGGTACAAGTGATGATTACTGGGATTATTATTTGAATAATACATGGTATAATAGTTTGGCATCAAAAGATATGTTAGAAGAAGGAACGTATTATATAAATACAGTAACTGATGGTTCTTATAAAAATTCTTTATGCAATGCAAGTAATACAACAGAAACTACCAAAGGTTGCACCAAGACAACAAACATATGGAATGGTTATGTAGGTTTGCCAAGATATGGAGATATGTTTGCGAGTCAACACGAAAATGATTATAATAGTAAAATTTATATATGGTTAATAACACCATATAGTTCTTCTAGTGTTTGGACTGTCAACTACAATGGTTTTGGTAAATCCGTTGATTTTTCCGTCGCCTATTGGGTTCGTCCATCAATTTATTTAAAATCAAATGTTGTAATAACAGGTGGATCTGGTACTAAAACTGATCCGTTCACAATTGCTTTAAAATAACAAAAAATACTTGTAATTTGTTTTTAAATTTGTTAAAATATGCTTGTAAAAACCTTTGATAAAGGAATATGATGAATGATTTATTTAAAGAGAGCTTTGTTTGGTGTAAAAAAGTAATAATAGTTTATTGTTCCTACCTTTTAGGTGTATTTCCGTGTTTGAGCGTTAATCAATTGAGTTAAATTAAGAATGGTACCGTCATATGACTTCTTTCCATTCTTTTTTATTTTTAATTATTATTTTAAGGAGGATTTATGAAAAATGATAAGATAACTAGTCGTGATGTTGATTTTGCTAAATGGTATACTGATGTCGTATTTGCAGCCCATTTAGCAAGTTATACTGGTGTTAAAGGATGTATTGCTATTGAACCTAATGGGTATGCTATTTGGGAACGTATGCAAGAAATTCTTGATAAAAAGTTTAAAGAACTTGGTCATGTAAATTGCCAAATGCCAGTTTTAATACCTGAAAGTTTACTTAAAAAAGAGGGAGAATTAGTAGAAGGTTTTGCTCCTGAAGTTGCTTGGGTTACAATGGGAGGATCCAAAGAATTAGAGGAAAGACTTTGTATTCGTCCTACTAGTGAAACTATGTTCAGTGATTACTATGCTAGTCATGTAAAGTCTTATAAAGATTTACCAATGCTTTATAATCAATGGTGTAATGTACTTCGTTGGGAAAAAGAAACAAGACCATTTTTAAGAAGTCGTGAATTTTTATGGCAAGAAGGTCATACTATTCATGAAACTAGTGAAGAAGCTGAAAAGGAAACAAGACAAATGATGAAAGTTTACAAATGGTTTCATCATGAAATCCTTGCAATTCCAAGTATTACTGGACTTAAAACTGAAAAAGAAAAATTTGCTGGGGCTGAATATACTTTAACAAATGAAGCCTTAATGTATAATGGGGTTAGTTTACAATGTGGTACTAGTCATTATTTTGGTCAAAAATTTTCTAAGGCTTATGATATAAAATTTAGAAATCGTCAAAATGAACTTGAATATGTATATCAAACATCTTGGGGAACAACAACAAGAATGATAGGTGGATTGATAATGGTTCATAGTGATGATAAAGGTTTAGTATTACCACCTAGAATTGCTCCAAAACAAGTTGCTATTATTCCTATTTTCAAAACTGAAAAAGTTCTTGCTAAATGCGAAGAAATAAAAGAAGAATTAGAAAAAAACTCTATTTCTTGTTATATAGATCTAACTGATAAATCAGCTGGATTTAAATTTGCTGAGGCTGAGGTTAATGGAATACCTGTTAGAATTGAAGTAGGTGAAAGAGATTTAGATAATAATAAAATTACTTTTGTTCGTCGTGATACATCAATTAAATATACAGAATCTCTTGACATAGATATTTCATCTTATGTTAAAGATTTATTAGAAACTATTCAACATGATATGTATGAAAGAGCTTTAAAAAGAAGAGATGAATTAACCTTTACTGCTAATAATTTAGAAGATGTAGAAAATATAATGAATAAACAACCTGGTTTTATTAAGGCTGATTGGTGTGGTAGTTTAGAATGTGAAATGAAAATGAAAGAAATTAAAGGAACTAAATCTCGTTGTATAGTAGAAAATGCTAAACCATTAACTGGTAAGTGTGTTGTATGTGGTAATGATGCTAAACACTTAGTTATTTGGGGGCAACAATATTAATATGATATTTGTAACTAGTAATAAATTAAAATATGAATCATGTAAAAAAATAATACCTTCTATTAAAAGAAAAGAATTAGATTTAGTTGAAATACAATCGTCTTCCCCAGTTGAAGTTGCTCTTAGTAAAGCAAAGACTGCTTTTTCATATTTTAATGAGCCTTTAATAATAAATGATTGTTCCTTTTGTATTCCATCCCTTAATAACTTTCCCGGAGTATATGCCTCATACGTAGAAAGTACTCTTGGTTATGATAATTTATTTAATTTAATGAAAACTAAAACTGATAAATCTTGCTATTACCTTGATGTTTTAGTTTATATAGATTCTTATACTTATAAAGTTTTTACTTCCAAAACCTTGGGTCATATTGCAACTGATTATGTTGAAGGAGATTATTTTCCATATGATAAATTATTTATAAAAGAAGGTGAAACTAAACCTATTTGTTTTACTAAAAATAATATGTATGAAAATGCTTGTTATCTTGAACTTAAAAAATATTTAGAAAAAAGAAAAGTTAGTCGTGGAATTACTTTCTTTGATGATAAAGTTTTACTTTTATATAGAAGAAGAAAAGAAAATGGTAAATATTTAGAATACTATGCAATACCAGGTGGTGGCATAGAAAATGAAACTTATGAAAGTGCTTGTATAAGAGAACTTAAAGAAGAAACTTCAATTGATGTTAAGATAATTAAGTATTTAGGTTGTGAAGAATATGCAACTGGAATATGTTATTATTACTTAACTAAATATTTAAGTGGTGATATTAAACTTGGTGGGGAAGAATTAGAAAATAATAATCCTGATAACTATTATGAAACAAGACTTGTTTCTATAAAAGATTTAGATAATATCTTTATATATGGAATAGGTAAGGAATTAATTAAAGACACTTTTAAATCTTTAAATTAATTCTTTTTAGTATCTAAATAAAATATTTTTCATATAATTTATTAGGTGGTTTTATGTCTAAGGTAGAATTTAAGGAATTTGTTAGTAAAAATCCTCATTTAATAGATGTTGTTACAAGTGGTAAAACATCATGGCAAAAGTTATATGAAATATTTGATTTATACGGGGAATCTAGTAATGTCTGGGATAATTACAAAGAAAATAAAACTAGTAATAATACTACTAATCAAACTACTAGTACTAATTCTTCTCCTAATAACTTTAAAGACTTACTTAATATGGTAAAAGGAATAGATTTAGAAAATGTTAGAAAAGGTCTTAATAGTTTAGATAAAGCAATCGATGCTTTTAAAGATTTAGTTCCATCTAAAAGTGTAGCCAAAGATTTATATGAAGCCCGTCCAACTTATAAGTATTTTGAGGATTAATATGAGTATAGAATGTCAAATGTATTTAAACAAAAATCAAAATTTAAAAAGATTTTTACATGAAAACCCAAGATATTATAAGGTTTTAAATCGTGATCCTTCTTTTATTTATGAACTTGATAAAATAATGCGAGAAAAATATAAATTAACTTTACCAGATAGAATGGATAAATTTAAAAATAAATTAGATATGTTTTCAACTTTTATTGATATTTTTAATTAATTTGGTATAATTAAATTGTGATGTTTATGGAATATAACGATTTAATTAATACCTTTTTTAATGAACTTGATAAGTGTTTACTTATTAAAGAAATAAAAGAATTAAAAACTAAGTTACTAAGTAATCAAGAATTACTTAAAAATATTGATACTTATCATTTAAATAAAACTGTTTTAAATAAAAAGAAATTATATGAATATCCTGATTATGTTAGATATTTAAATCTTGAAACTGAGGTTAATATTTTAATTAATAACATTAAAAGAAAAATGAATTTTACTAGTAGGAAGTGTAGTCATGAAAGTAATTAGTGGTTTTTTAAAAGGAAGAAATATAACAGGATTTAATATAGATGGAACTCGTCCTACAATGGATAGAGTTAAAGAAAGTGTATTTGCAAGTATTCAAGATTATTTAAAAGGAAGTATTGTTTTAGATTTATTTGCTGGATCTGGTAATCTTGGTATAGAATGTATTTCAAATTATGCTAAATTTGTTTATTTTAATGATAAAAACATAGAAAGTGTTAAAGTAATAAAGAAAAATTTAAGTAATTTTAATATTTTAAATGCTAAGGTTTTAAATCTTGATTATTTAAAATGTTTAAATACGCTTAATGAGAAGTTTGATTTAATATTTTTAGATCCTCCTTATAAAATGAATGTTATTTCTAATATCTTAGATATTATTATTAAAAAAGATTTATTAACTAAAAATGGTTTAGTAATTTGTGAAAGTGAAAGTGAGATTACTTATAATAATTATGAATTATATAAATTTAAAAAATATGGTTCTAAAAAAGTATATATATTGAGGAGAAATTATGAAGATAAATAAAAAAGGGTTTGCAATTTCAACTATTTTATATGGTTTAATATTTTTGAGTGTTGCAATTTTTTATATGATTATTAGAATAGTTGATGCTGAAACTACGGCAAATGATAATTTTGTTGATGAGGTTAGAACAGAGCTTAACGAAAAAGAGTAAATATTTGTCAAATAAACTTAATTAAATATAAATAGTTTTAAATTTGTGATATTATTATAATAGAGGTGAGTTAATGTTTAACTTAGTTGAAGCAAAACAATTTTATAATGAAAATTTTGAAAAAATTAGTAAGGCTAATACTTGTGTTTTAACAGGAAATAGAAATCTATTAGATTCTGGATTAGAAAGTGTTTTAGAACATATTAATAATTTAAAAAGTAGTATAGATGATAAATGGGATGATTGTTTATCTACTAATTTTAAATCAGGTCTTGAAATACTTGAAAATAATTTAAAAGAAATTAAAACAAGTGTTGAAGGAGAGTTTTTAGAAGCAGATAATTTATATAAAGATTCTTATACTTTATTAGTAAGTTTAAATGGAGCAATTGATAATGCAACTAATTTAGAAAGAAATGAACCTGATCCGTATGAAGATAAGTATCGAGTAACTAAGGTAATTGATGGTTATACTAAAATAGTAACATCTAGTTCTTATTATTCAGATCATGAAAAGTGGGTAGGGGAATATAATGCTGTTAAAAATACTTGTTTAGATTTAATAGATAAGATTACTACAAATATTAATAGGTTAAATGAAATAAATGGAATTAATTTTCAAAGTGATACTACAAATATTCAAGTTAGTGTTACTAATTTAGGAACTGCTAATTTAGATTATAGTAGTACACCTGTAAGTGGTTTTACAGAAAGTTCAGGATTAAGTTTTGAGGTTACAACAGGTAATCAAACTTATAATTTAAATGATGAAGATAAAAGACTTTTATATGCAGTTGTTGCAAGTGAAGCTGCTCATAATAAAGATGATGCTTTGGGAGTTACCTCAGTTATTTTAAATAGATGTGAAGCCAGTGGTTTTGGAGGAAATAATCCAATTACAATTATAAAGGCTAAAAAACAATTTGAAGGTTATTTTGGGGGAAGTTATAAAAAATATTATAATAATTTATCCTTAGTTCCTGAGGAAGTAATTCAAGCAGTTGATGATTGCTTAAATGGTACAAGAAATACAAATGCCTTATTTTTTAGATCAAATAATTCATATACTTATAGCAATAATTTAATTACTTCTAATGGTAATAGATATGGTAAGTGTTAAATCTATTTAAACTTTACTTTTTAGTAGAGTTTTTTTTCTGGTTATCTAGACAAACATTTAAAAGTTTATTATAATATTTATAGATAGGTGATATTATGTACAGTTATATATTAGGTAGAATTGAAAGTATAGAAAGTAGTCATATAGTAGTTGATAATAATGGAATAGGATATTTAGTTTATGTTCCAAATCCATATGCTTTTAAAGAAGGAGAAAATGAAAAAGTTTATATTTATCAACATATAAGAGAAGATGAAATGACATTATTCGGTTTTAAAACTAGTAATGAAAAAGAATTGTTTTTAAAATTAATTAATGTTAAAGGATTAGGACCAAAGATGGCTTTACCAATTCTTGCAATGGGTTCTATTGCTGGGATTGTTGATGCTATAAATAGAGAAAATTTACTTTATTTAAAGAAATTTCCTAAAATAGGAGATAAACTTGCTAAACAAATGGTTCTTGATTTAAAAGGTAAAATTGAAGTTAATGGAGAGGTATTTGAAAATACAACTGATGAAGTATATGAGGCTTTGCTTGCTCTTGGTTATAAAGATAAAGATGTTAAAAATATAATTGGTCGAGTTAATAAAGAAGCAAGTATTGAAGAACAAATAAAAGAGGCACTTCGTTTAATGATAAAATAGAAAGGCAGGGGGCATATGCGAATAACGGATGTGAATAAAGATGAAGAGGATATTATTGTTGAAAGTAGTATTCGTCCTTCTAGAATAGATGAGTATATTGGCCAAAAAGAAGTTAAAGAAAATATAAAAGTATTTATAGAAGCAGCTAAGATTCGAGATGAATCCTTAGATCATGTATTATTATATGGTCCACCTGGACTTGGTAAAACAACACTTGCTATGATTATTGCTAATGAACTTAATAAAAATATAAAAACAGCAAGTGGTCCTTCAATTGAAAAACCAGGAGATTTAGCTGCTATATTATCAACTCTTGAACCAGGTGATGTTTTGTTTATTGACGAAATACATAGAATTCCTAGGTTTATTGAAGAAATATTATATCCAGCAATGGAAGATTTTACTTTGGATATTGTAGTTGGAAGTGATAGTCAAGCAAGAAGTATAAAAATAGATTTACCACCCTTTACCTTAGTAGGAGCAACCACGAGAGCCGGGGATTTAACTAGTCCATTAAGAGATAGATTTGGAATTGTTTGTAAACTAAAATATTATACAACTGAGGAGTTACAAGAAATAGTTATGCGTACTTCTCGGGTTTTAAATATGAAAATAACCGAAGATGCTGCTCTTGAAATTGCTAAAAGAAGTAGAGGAACACCAAGAATTGCTAATCGTTTATTTAAAAGAGTTCGTGATTTTGCTATTGTTTTTCAAAAAGAAAAAATTGATTTAGAAGTATCTCTTGATGCTTTAAATCGTTTAAAAGTTGATACCTTAGGATTAGATGAAGTTGATCATCAATATCTAAGATCATTAATAGAAAAATTTAATGGGGGACCAGTTGGTGTAGAAACCTTAGCCTCTTCAATTGGGGAAGAAGTTACAACTTTACTTGATGTCTGTGAACCATACTTACTTCAAAATGGTTTTATTAAAAGAACTCCCAGAGGAAGAGTTGCTACGGGGAAATCATATAAACATCTAGGAATTAACTATCAAGAAAATTTATTTATATAAATAATATAAGGAGAATAAAAAAATGGATATTGTTAGTATTGTTAAAACGAAAGAAGAAGATATAACACTAAAAGATTATGATAAAAACTTAAAACAAGATGTTTATACTATTACTTATTTTGATAATAAAAAAAATAAATATGTTTTTCAATGTTTAGGAGGATCAGATAGATTTATTATTTTTCTTAAATTATATGAGCAAAAAATGAATAGAGTTGAAGAACTTATAAAAGATGATATAAGACCTTTTTTCAATAAAGAAAGGATTAGACGTGGCTTAGTTTCTTTTCCTATTGGAATTATTTTTGCGATTATATGTATATCTTTGTGGCAGGTATTACCTCAAAATGAAATTATATATGCTATTTTAAGATGTTCAGCATATTTTGGATTTATGGTTGGTAGTGGCTTATCATATTCTTTTGTTAGAGATATCAAATATAATGAAAAAGATGTTCAAACTTATGTTCCAGATAAAAATGTAGTAAATTCATTTAAATCATTTTCTAAAAAAAAGCAAGCAATTACAGCATTAAAAAGAAAATATGCCAAAGAAATAAAAACATATGATATAGAAAATAGTGAAGAAAGTGCAGAAAAAGAAAGAATAGAAATACAAAGAAAATATGCCGAAGAAAAACAAGAAAATATAAGAAAAGAAATGGAAAGAACTCTTCTTGAAATTGATTATCGTGATTATTTAGCACTTAATGCATCACAAAAAAGAGCTTTATATGAAAGGGCACTTAAATTAAGAGAAAATGGCTATTTTAAACAAGATGTTCCAAGCTTTCTGGAACGAGATCAACAAAGGGAAATGCATTTTTTAGATTTTGCTTTACATGATGAATTTAATTTAACTAATACAGCACCACCAGTAAAAAATTATAAATCAGTTTTATTCTATGGAAGTGGAACAAATGATTATGACGAAATAGAAAATAGTCGAGAAAACAGGGGAGGTAGAAGAAGATGATGGTAAGTGATTTTGATTATCCACTTGATGAATCATTAATTGCTCAAACACCACTTGTTAAAAGGGATGAATCAAAATTAATGGTTTTAAACAAAAAAACAGGTGAAATTGAGCATAAAAAATTTTTTAATATAATAGATTATTTAAATCCAGGAGATGCCTTAGTTTTAAATGATACTAAGGTAATTCCGGCTAGATTAATTGGAGAGAAAATTGATACAAAAGCAAGTATTGAAGTTTTACTTTTAAAAGATATAGGAGAAGATACCTGGGTTTGTTTAGCAAAACCTGCTAAAAGAATTAAGTTAGGTACAATTGTAACTTTTGGTTCAGGTTTATTAAAAGCCAAGTGTATAAAAATAGAAGATGATGGTATTCGTCATTTTAAATTAATATATGAAGGAATATTAATGGAAATTCTTGATAAACTAGGTAATATGCCACTTCCTCCTTATATTCATGAAAAATTAAAAGATAAAGATTTATATCAAACTGTTTATGCTAAAAATATAGGTTCCTCAGCGGCTCCAACAGCAGGGCTTCATTTCACTAAGGAATTACTTCAAAAAATAGAAGAAAAAGGAGTAAAAGTTTTATATATAACTCTACACGTTGGACTTGGAACATTTCGTCCAGTGATGGTTTCTAATATAAAAGATCATACAATGCACAGTGAATACTATTCGATGAGTAAAAGTGTCGCTGATACTTTAAATGAAACTAGAAAAAATGGAGGAAAAATAATAGCAGTTGGAACAACTTCCACAAGAACTCTTGAAACAATTGCATCCAAGTTTGGTGAATTTAAAGAATCATCAGGAACAACAAATATTTTTATTTATCCTGGTTATGAATTCAAAGGAATTGATGCTTTAATTACTAATTTTCATTTACCAAAGTCAACACTTGTTATGTTAGTATCAGCCTTTTCTTCCAAGGAGTATATTTTAAATGCATATAAAGTAGCCCAAGAAGAAAAATATAGATTTTTCTCATTTGGGGATGCAATGTTAATTATTTAGGAGGATTTATGGATAATAAAGAAAAAAAAGTAGATACAAAAACCTTAAATGAATTAATTAAAACTGGTAGTATTCTTTTAAAAATAATGCTTACAATGTTTATTCTATCAATTATTGTTTTAGTTATTTATTTACTTGATAAAACTAGTGTCTTAGTAACAATTGGGCGTGTTTTAGGTATTTTATCACCTCTTTTTATAGGTTTATTGATTGCTTGGCTCTTAGAACCAGGTATTCGTTATTTTACCAAAAACAAAGTTGGTCGAAAACTAGCAACTGTTGTTGTTTATTTAATCTTTGTTTTTCTAATTATTTTAGTAATTGCTTTAATAATTCCGGAGTTTATTTCTCAGGTAAATGAATTATTAGGAAAAGTACCTGACTTTTTAAAATCAGTTAATACGTTTATAAATGATTCTTTTAAAAATACTGGGGATGTTGATTTATCAGGTATTAAACAAAATTTAATTGAAACAATTAATGATTATGTCAATAACTTTGCTAGTCGTAATTTAACAGGAATCGTTGAAAAATTAGGATCATCTATAAAAGTTGTATCTAATTTTCTCTTAGGATTATTAATAGCCTTCTATTTATCTCTTGATTTTTCTAAGGTAAGTAAATACGTTACCATAATTGTTCCTAATCGTTTTCATGCAGATTTATTAAAAATTAAAAAACCTTTAAATGAAATGTTAAGAAATTATGTTAATGGAACTCTTTTATCTTGCTTATTTGTTATGATTTTATCTTTAATAGGATTTTTAATATCTGGGGTATCATCTCCTTTGTTGTTTGCAATTTTCTGTGCAATTACCAATTTAATTCCTTATTTTGGTCCATATATTGGAGGAATACCAGTTGTTGCTGTTGGCTTTGCAATGAATCCTTATGTTGGACTTGGGTGCTTAATAACTGTTTTAATAGTTCAAATCTTAGAAGGAAATATTTTAAATCCATTAATTGTTGGCAAAGCAGTATCACTTCATCCAATTACTTTAATGTTAAGTTTACTTGTTTTTGAATACTTCTTTGGTATCTTAGGTATGGTAATAGCAGTTCCAATAGTTGCAACTTTAAAGATAATTTATTTATTCTTTGAAGATAAATATCATTTTATTAACAAAATGAAGGAGAGATAATTTGAAAAAAATAGAATTACATTTACATTTAGATGGATCAGTTAATTTAAATCTTGCTTCTACTCTTAGTAGTTTAGATCTAGATATAGTTAAAAATAAAATGATTGCTCCTTTAAAATGCGAGAATTTAGGAGACTATTTAACAAGATTTGATTTTCCAATTTCTTTAATGCAAACTAAGGAAAACTTAGAATTAATTGCCAGTAAATTAGCCGATGATTTAATTGTTGACGAAGTAATATATGCTGAAATTAGATTTAATCCCTTAGCATTTACTAATACTTTAACATTAGATGAAGTAATAACTAGTATTTTAAAAGGACTAAGAAATAAAAAAATAAAAACTAATTTAATTTTATGTATGATGCGAGGATATAGTCATGATGATAATTTAAAAATAATTAATCTAGCTAAAAAGTATTTAGGAAAAGGAGTAGTTGCAATTGATTTAGCAGGCGATGAAAAAAAATATAAATTAAAAGAATATTTGAGTTTATTTGAATATGCTAAAAGTTTAAATATTCCTTTTACAATTCATGCAGGAGAAACTGATAAAATTGATATAATAGACGCTATTAATCTTGGAACAAAAAGAATAGGTCATGGAGTATTTTCAATAACTGATGATAATCTAATTGAAGAGTTAAGAAAAAAAGACATCTTACTTGAAGTATGTCCTACTAGCAATATTCAAACTAATGCTTTTAAAACTTACTTAGATCATCCAATTAAAAAACTATATGACTTTGATATCAAAATAAATCTTAGTACTGATAATATGACTGTTTCAAATACAACTCTTGAAAAAGAATATGAAATAGTTAAAAAATATAATAATCTAACAGATTTAGATTTAATAAAAATGAATAAAGATAGTATCAACTATGCTTTTCTAAGTGATTTAGAAAAAGAAGAATTAAGAAAACAATTAGATATCTTGGATTAACTTATCTAAATAATCCAACATATCTTTTTTTGTATATTTATTAGTACTTAAATACTCTGTTATTAAATAAATTGTACCACCTAAATAAAACTTAACAACAATTTCTTTTTCTATTTTTAATTTAACATTAGTATTATCTAAAATATCTTTAATAATTTTGTTTAATAAAATATCAATCATGATACTATTTTTATTATTAATTAAAATATCAGTAAAAGATTTTTTATGTTCATCTATATAATCTAATAAAATGCTAAAAAAACTTAAATAATAACTTTTAATATCTTGATAATTATTTAAATTAAAAATTCTATTTTTTAAATCAGTTAAAAAATCATCTAATAAATCATATTTATCTTGATAATGATTATAAAAAGTAGATCTATTAACAAGAGCATATTTACAAATATCTGCAACTTTTATATTTTCAAAGTTAGTTTGTTTCATCAAAAGAATTAAAGCATCATATAAATTATTTTTAGTTTTAATAGTTCTTAAATCTTTCATAACAACACCTAATATTAGTATATTATTTTCCAAATTAATTGTAAAGATATTAGACATATTTTTAAATTTGTATATTATTAAACAAATAAAAAAATATGTTCTATAAATAAATATTATTTTATTATAGAATTAGTTTAGGAGTTAAATATGAGTTATTTTTTAAATTTTGTTTTTATATTTTATATAGGAGCAACAAGTGGTTGGGTGTTAGAATTAATATTTCGAAGAATTGTACATCATAAATGGGTAAATCCAGGTTTTCTAATAGGACCATACTTACCAATATATGGCTTTGGTTTAGTTAGTTTAACAGTTATTTACTTAATGTTTAATAATTTAAAAATACCAAGTATTTTAGTTATTATTTTAATGGGACTAGTGATGACTTTAATAGAATTAATTGGAGGCTTAACATTTGTTAATAAACCTGTTAAATTATGGGATTATAGTAATAGATGGGGTAATTATAAAGGTATAATATGTCCTTTATTTACACTTATTTGGACCTTAATTGGAGCAGTTTACTATTATTTTATTGCTGGATTTATCATGGATAAACTTGCTTGGTTTAATAACAACTTATCATTTTCATATATTTTAGGACTATTTACAGGAGTTATTATAATTGATTATGTTTATTCCACAAAATTAATTTATAAAATAAGAAAATATGCCCATGATAATAATGTTGATGTCAGGTTAGAAGAATTAAAAACAGATATAAATGAATATCGAAAACAAAGAAAAGAAAAATATTCATTTATGTTTCCGTTTAAACAAAATATTGATTTAAAAGAATACTTTGAAAAAGAATTAAAAAATAAAAAATTTAAATTTAGAAAATTAAATAAAAAGAAGGAGAATTTATGATAAAAAATTATATTTTAAAATATGAAAAATATTCATCACTTACATCAGTTATGATGATAATACTTGCCACTTTTTTAATAGGAAAACCAGTTGAAACAATTGAAGCTTTTGTAATTGCATTTTCATCTATTATGGTGGTAGAAGGAATTATTAGTTTTGTTAATTATTTTACCATTGATAAAACTTATAGATTAACTAGTTTTGATTTAATAAGTGGTATTATTACTACTTTAACAGGAATACTTTTATTTATATATAGAACTAGTTTAATAAATGTATTTCCAGTTATTCTAGGTATTTGGATAATTATAAATAATTTATTTAAAATGCAAATATCAATTAATTTAAGTACTATTAAGGATAGTGGTTGGGCTTATTTCTTGCTACTAAATATCTTATTGATTATTTTTGGAATAGTTTTAATTATTAATCCATTTACATCATTAGTTGCAATTACAACCATGTCTGGTATTATTTTACTAGTATGCGAATGTATTAATTTAGGGGAAAGTATTTATTTAATTACCAAAGTAAAGAAGTTGTAAAATTTCTTTATTTTTTTATTTTTATATTTAAAAAATTATTAAAATATGTTATATTATTATAGTTAAAAATAATACAAAGTAATTATGGTTATATAGGAGAAAATATGGAAAATAAAAAAATGATGTTTACATCTTTAAGTATAATAAGTGTTTTGGTTTTTGTAATAGGTACAACCTATGCTTTATATAGTTTTAGTAAAACTAGTAATAATTCAAATCTTGTTGTTGGAAATATTTATATGCATTACGATGAAACTAATGGTGGTATAAATTTATCGGGCATGGTTCCAAGTAAAACTTATAATAAGGATGCTTATTTTGAGTTTACTATTGATGGAGAAAATACTTATAGTGATAAAGATATAAATTATGAAATTGTTTTAAACTATGGAGATGATCATGCAACTAGAAAAACTAGAATAAAAGATGGTTTATTAAATTTTAGATTAGTTCAATTAGATTATAATACTACATCTAAAACATATGGAAATGAACAAGTTCTATTTGATAATAGAAGTTATGAAAGTATAAGTGATAAAAGAATCTGGGAAGATGTTATTACTAAGAGTGATGGTTATGTAAAAAGAATGTATAGATTATATATGTGGTATGCTTATTATACTAATATAGGTAATAGTAGTGATGCTGATTATGATTTAGATACTTGGAATAATGATGTGTTTGCTAGTATTAAAGTAAACGTAACTGGTGATTTCACACCTAAAAGTATCGAAGCAAATGCTTCTTGTTTTACAAGTACTTCAACTGATGCTTCTAGTAAGATAACAGCATATGATGAAACATGTGGAACAGATTTAATAATACCAAGTCAAATTAATGGAGTAGATGTAACCGAAATAAGTGCTTCTGCTTTTAAAGGTAAAGGTTTAACAAGCGTAGTAATACCTGATACTGTTAGAACTATTGGAAATTATGCTTTTCAAAACAATAGTATAAAAACTTTAAAATTATCAAATAATATTCAAAAAATACCAAATTATGCTTTTGATAATAATAAACTAACAAGTATTGATATTCCAAGTAGTGTTACTTCAATTGGTAATTCTGCATTTAGAAATAATCAAATCACATCTTTGATATTACCAGATACAATTACAACTCTTGAAAATTATGGTTTTCAAAAAAATAAAATAAGTGAATTAGTATTACCTAATAGTATTACATCAATACCTGCTGGTTGCTTTGCTTATAATGAATTAACAAGTGTTAATATACCTAGTAGTGTAACGAGATTATCAGGATTTGATAATAACAAATTAACAAGCATTACTATACCGAGTGGAGTAACAGATTTATCTGGCTTTGCTAATAATCAAATTACTGATTTAGTAATACCTGATACCGTTACAACACTTGCACAGGGATCATTTTACAAAAATAAATTAAAGAGTCTTATACTACCTAGTAAAATAAAAACTATTCCTAATGGTTGTTTCAATAATAATAATTTAACAAATGTAACTATACCAGAAAGCGTAACAATATTAGCAGGGTTTGATAATAATCAAATAACAAGTGTTAATATACCTAGCAACGTAACGAATTTATCAGGATTTTCTGGTAATAAATTGACAAGCATTACTATACCAAATAGTGTAATATATTTATCAGGACTTGCAAGAAATAAATTGACAAGTATTACTATACCGGAAAGTGTAACAAGCATCTCTGGTCTTTCTAATAACCAGATATCAAGTATTGAAATACTTGGTACTGAATCATCTATTTCTATTGCTGGATTAGATAATAATAAATTAACAAGTATAACATTGCCTGATAGTGTTACATCAATAGGTGCTAACACGTTTAAAGGAAATGACTTAAAAACAGTTACGATTGGAAAAAATATTTTATATATAGCAACTAATGCTTTTGAAAAAAGTAGTACCTCTAATCCTAATTTAGAATCAATAACGTTAGGTAAAACTTGTAATGAGATTAAAACAGGAATTCGTTCTACAAGGTTAAATGGTTCATCAATAGTTTATCCTTGGTTATCAAGTACTAGTCCATATACAGCAACTGGTGTAACAATATATGGTACTGATGGTGTATGTGATAGTTATTAAAATATTAGAATTTAGTTTAACTAAGTTCTTTTCTTTTTATTATTAAAAGTACTTGCAAATATTGTATCGTGTGATACAATATATATTGTGGAGGAGTTTATGATAGAAATTAAAAATGTTAGTAAGACTTATAATGGTAAGAAGTTGGCTCTTGAT
Organism: uncultured Bacilli bacterium; assembly: GCA_934119955.1. Taxonomy (GTDB): domain Bacteria; phylum Bacillota_I; class Bacilli_A; order RF39; family UBA660; genus RUG591. The sequence continues at coordinate 110,127 of CAKOSZ010000005.1, forward strand.
AAAGTAAGTTTTACAGTTAATGATGGGGAGATTTTTGCTTTTATTGGTCATAATGGGGCTGGTAAAACAACTTTGATTAAATCGATTGTTGGAATACTTGAATTTAATGAAGGAGATATTTTGATAAATGGTAAATCGATTAAAAAAGATCCAATTGCTTGTAAAAAAGAAATTGCATATATTCCAGATAATCCTGATTTATATGAAAATATGAAAGCCATTGATTTCATTAATTTTATTTGTGATATGTACGAGGTTAGTAAAGAAGAAAGAAGCATTAATATTAAAAAATATGCTGATATTCTAGAACTAAGTGATAATTTAGGAGATGAAATATCATCTCTCTCTCATGGTATGAAACAAAAAGTTGCTTTAATTGCAGCCTTATCTCATGATCCTAAAATTTTAATTATGGATGAACCATTTGTTGGTTTAGATCCTAAGGCTGTTTATGATATGAAAAATATTATGAAAAGTATGGTTAAAGAAAACAAAAGTATTTTTTATTCAACTCATATATTAGATGTTGCTGAAAAAATATGCGATAGGGTTGCTATTATCAAATCAGGTAAAATTGTTAAAGTAGGTAAAATGAGTGAGATAAAAGGTGATGAATCACTTGAACAAGTATTCTTAGAGTTAGGTGATAAATAATGCAATTACTATCTTTAATTAAAGCTAATTTCAGTGAAGGAATGAGTATTTTTAAAGTGGGAAAGGGGTCTAAACTTAAAAAAGTTTTCCTTACTATTATCTTATTTTCTTTAATACTTATATCATTTGGTTACTATGCTTATGAAATTGCAAGTGTCTTGCATCAAGTTAATTTAACTTATATTGTTTTAAGTATAGCACTTACAACAGTTATGATTACATCTTTTATAGAAGGTATTTATAAAAGTCAAGGTATATTATTTGAAACTAGTGATAATGACTTATTATTTTCTTTGCCAATTAAAAAATCAACAATATTTTTTGTGAGAATTTTAAAATTATTAGTTTTTCAAATTTTATTTAATACAATGTTTTTACTTCCTTGTATGGTGGTTTATGCTTATTTTGAAAACCCAGGAGTGTCTTATTATTTATTATCACTTTTAATGTTAATTATTGCTCCTATTATTCCTACTGTCTTATCATGCATAATTGGTTATTTAATAAAAGGCATATCATCTAAATTTAAATCAAAGAAATTAATACAAACAATTTTCTCTTTAATAATGCTTTTAGTTATTTACTTCTTATCATTTTCAATGAATAATGTTGTTGATAATTTACAAAGTAACGCTTTAAATATAAATAATACTTTAAGTAAAATTAACTTTGCTACTAATTATTATATTAATTTAATTAATGAATTTAATTTATTAGATTTTTTAAAACTAATTTTAATTAATTTTATACCTTTAATTTTATTAGTATATCTAGGTTCTATTTATTATTTTAAAATTATTTTTAACTTTAAAGAAACAAAGGTTAAACATACTAAATATAAAATTCATGAAATTAAAACTAGCACTCCTTTAAAAGCCTTAGTTAAAAAAGAATTTAATAAATATATAACAACACCTGTTTATATGATTAATACTTTATTTGGAGGAATTCTTCTACTCATTATGACGATTGCTTTTTGTACTAATACCACAAATTTAATAGATTTATTTAATAAAAGTGAAAATACAAATATTACTATCTATATGGTATATAATTATTTACCTAAGATATTCTATGGAATGGTTTTATTTGGTGGTTTTACAACATCTATTACTTCATCTAGTATTTCTATTGAAGGAACTAAAATAAATTTACTTAAAAGTTTACCTATTGATATTAAAACAATTTTTAAATCTAAAATAATATTTTCTAATTTAGTTTTAATGCCTTTTATCTTTTTAAGTGATTTAATCTTTTTAATTAGTTTTAAAATAAATATATTAGATATAATATTTATTATTCTAGCAAGCATTTTAGTTCCAATTTTAACATCTTTACTAGGATTATATATAAATTTATTAAAACCTAAAATGATATTTAAAACTGAAACTGAGGTTGTTAAACAAAGTATAGCAGTTGTAATATCTGTTTATACAGGAATCTTTCTTTTAGGTATATCACTTGGTTTATTATTTATATTTAATACTAATTTAAATTTAGTAGTTATTTTAGAACTTTTAGTTTACTTATTATCAATATTTATGTTAATATATTTATTGAAAAGAAAGGGAGAACAGAAGTTTAGGGAGATAACGGTATGAAATGTTTTTTTAAAAGAAAAGAAGAGAATGTAGATGCTTCAAAAGTAATTGATAACATAATTAAAAAACAAGAAAAAATAGAAAAATTATCTAATGAAGAATTATTAAAATTAGGCGATGAAAATGCAGTTGTAGTTAATTTTAATTTAAGAATTAACGAAAAATGTAATGATGGGGAGGATTTATCAGTTTTAAATGACTTTGAAAAAGTATTTTATTTAGTATCAACTTTTGAAAATAGTATTAAAGAAGGTGGATTTGAATATTTCTTTTTAGAGGAAAATGGTAATTATTTTAAAGAAACAATTAATGCTTTAAGGATAATGAAAATGGATAAAATATTAAGTATTTATGAAAAAGTATTTAAAAAATTTGAAGATGCTCCAACTGATTATGATTTAAGAAATGAGTATTTTGAAAAGAAAATAACTGATAGTTTTGAAGAAAAGATATTAAGAGCAGATGAATTATTTTTAGAATTACCAAGTGGTTACTTTGAACATATAAAATATGAATATATAAAAAACAATGAGAAAAAATTTAAATAGAAATATTTAAGTTTTTTTATTTTCAAATTTATAGTTGAATAAAATAGTTAAGATATTTAAATTTTCATATTATATTTTAGGAGGTAATATGGATATAAATGATAATTTTATGCGACCTAAAAGACCTTGTCCAATTGTATTTCAAAGTTTAGGTGCAACTGGACCTACCGGACCTACTGGTCCAGCAGGATCTGGTGGTAATATAACTCTTGCAATAGGAACTGTTACAACAGGTGCACCTGGAAGTCAAGCAGCAGCAACTATTACAGGAACAAGTCCTAATTTTCTTTTAAATTTGACTATTCCAGCAGGTGTTACTGGTCCAACGGGAGCAACAGGTGAAATAGGTCCAACTGGTCCAACGGGAGCAACTGGTGAAACCGGAGTCACAGGTCCAACTGGTCCAACAGGAACAACAGGTGAAACCGGAGCCACAGGTCCAACTGGTCCAACAGGAACAACAGGTGAAACCGGAGCCATAGGTCCAACTGGTCCAACAGGAACAACAGGTGAAATAGGTCCAACTGGTCCAACGGGAGCAACTGGTGAAACCGGAGCCACAGGCCCAACTGGTCCAACAGGAGCAACTGGTGAAACTGGAATAACAGGTCCAACTGGACCTACTGGTCCAACAGGTCCTACGGGTCCTACCGGAGCAAGTGCTTAAAAAAAGGAGTAAGGTTTTTCTTACTCTTTTACTATGGGATAAAAATTAATAATAGCATTCATTAATTTTTCATGTTTAATTACAAAATGAATAACAGGATTATTACTTTTAGAAACAATAACATAGTTATTAGTTAAAATAGTTATATTAATATTTTTAAAAACTTTATTATTACTAATATTTAAAAAATAATTTTTATTTTTCTTAGCATACTCCTTAGTACTTTTTAAATGTTTATTAAATTCAGTTTTAGTATAATAAATTTTTTTCTCATAGAAAATATTTTCTAAGGCTAAATAAGAATTATCAAATTCATAACAATTATCAATTAAAATATTATTTTCTAAAATTAAATTAATATTTTTTTCTTCTTCTTTTTTATATTCTAAGATTTTATTTATTTCTTCATCATTTAAATTATTTCTTTTTAAAATACTTAATAATAAACTATTCTCAATAGTAAAAATAGGTAAACTAGTTAAATATCTTTCTCTTTTTTCTTTTATATTTAAACTATTATTTAAAAAGTTTTTAAAAAAATTACTACTTGTATTATTATAAATTTCCATTAATGGTAAGGCTTTTTTAAACAAATTATTAGTTTTTTCTTGATAATAATTTATTTCTTTTAAATTAGTAGTTAAATAATATTTACCTTTATCGTGATGACCTTTAATGGCTTCCCCAGTTAAACTAATTGGATATTTAAAATAATTTAAGTGTTCAAATACATTGTCTTTATAATCTTTTAAATAAAAAGGATTAATTAAACCAGTCATATAAAGAGGTATCCAACTTTCAAGACCTAAAATCATTTCTTTAAATGGTCTATCTAAATTATGAATAATATTAATATGTATTCCTTTTTTTAAACAAAAAGCAATTCCAAGCATCCATTTTTTACCAAATTCTATATCACTTGCCATATCTTCCATTTTCATATCACTCATCATATAAATATCACTTTTATTTTTACTTAAAACAGCTGCTTTAAAAAAATCAATCTCAGCCATTTTCATTTCTTCTAAACCATAATAATTTTTATTTTTAACATGATATATTAATAAGTTTGGTACTTTTAATTCATCAAATTTAATTACTTTTATATAATCGTTTAAATTAAAGTTATCAAAATTAATTAAAAAATCGCTTATATAATTATTAGATTTATTATTAAGTAAATAATCTTTTATTATTTTTTCTAAATTTGTAAAATTATCTTGGTTAAAAAATTCTTTTAAAGTATTTAAATCAGTTTCACTTGTATATTTAATTTTTATATAATTAGATATTTTATTTATAAAAGTTAAAGGCTCACTTGGTTTAATTTTATTATATCTAACTCTTGATATATAAGAAGAATCAAAACTAATATACTTTGACATATCTTTTAAATTAAGGTTCAAACCATTTATTAATTCATTTAAATTATTGCTTAATGTATCATAGTCAAATTCATCTTTATTAAGAGAATTTCTTAAATTAGTTTCTATTTCTTTATTATCTAAAATATTATTATTTTCTTGATTAAGAGTAATAAGTGAGTTTATTAAACTATTTAATTGACTACTATTTGGTTTAGGAGTTCTGGTTCCATTTCTATATCTACTAATAACTGATTTATTAATATTTGTTATATTTGCTAACTTAGTAGTTGTACAATTTAGTTTTTCTAAATAAGAATTTAAATAATCTTTAAACATAATATCACCAAGGTTATTATACTATATTTTTTTAATTTGAAAATGTTTTGTGTCAAATAAATTTAAAAAAGTTTCCAAAATAATCATTGATTAAAATGGAAACTTAATTGTTAGTTTTAAGTATTTTAGATATACTAATTAGTGATAGGAGTTTATATAAGATATGAAAGAAAAAATAAAAGATATGAAAGAAAAATTAAAAAAATTCAATTTCAAAGATAAAAAAAATCTAATGATAGTGGGTCTTTTTGTAGTAATTGTTGTATTACTTGTTGTTTTACTTGGTAAGAAGGGAGGAATTAGTATGATTAATCCTGACAGTAAATTAAAAATTAGGAAAAGTGAAGTTAGTAATATTGTTTTAGAAGATTATAGTAATTCTTATTTTAATATTAAAAAACCAAAAGGATGGAAAGTAGATACTTTAGGAGACTTTATTCATTATACAATTAAAGTATATAATCCAGAAAATCCTATTTATCAGTTCTTCTTCAATATGAAAACAGAAGGTTATAACAAATCAGAAGATGCTAAAAGATGGCAGCAAAAATATTACCCTAATAATATGTTTGCTAAAACTTCAGTAATTGCTACTAAGGATACCGAAGGATTTTATAAAATATTTAATGATTTAGGTACTTTAAATAATACTAGTACCTTTACATTTCCAACATTAACTGATTTTACTGTAACTGATAATTTAGGCAAAGGCAGTTTAGGTGGAGATATGCTAAGAGCAACATTTAAAGATGCTAATGGTAAAGATAGTGAAGGAATATTTACTGCTTATGTATATGATCCAGGACCATACTATGTTAATGAGAATATCATGTCAGGTAAAAAAATAGATATACAATACTTAAATGTATATGATGCTATCTTTATTACAACACCAAAAGATGAACTTATAGATTGGCAAGATACATTGAATACTATTTGTTCTTCACTAGAATTCACAGATACCTTTATAAATGGATTTAATCAACAACAAGACGCAGTCATGAAAAACTTCCAACAAATTAGAGCAATAGGTAATCAAATAAGTGATGGAATAATGGATTCTTGGAATAAAAGAAATAAATCATTTGATATTATGAGTCAAAAACAAAGTGATGCAACTCTTGGTTATGAAAGAGTGTATGATACAGAAACTAATGAAGTTTACAAAGCCTATAATGGTTTTACTGATGACTATGATGGCAAAAGATATAAATCTATAACTGATGATATGTATACAGAAAAAATAACTGGTTATATAGAAAAGTAGGTATTATGAAAAATAAAAATAAATTAATTATAATTCTTTTTGTAGTAGTAATTCTTCTTATACTTTTAATAGTACTATTACCTAATAAAAATAATTCTAATAATTCTAACAAATCTAATAATAATGATAAAAATAATACTACTATAACTAATAATAGTAAGAGTAAGTTATTAAAATATGTAGTTAAAATGAAAAAGAAAAATGTAAATGATTATAGGCAAATTGAAAATTTAAATATTTTAAATACTAATACAAGTTTTCGTAATTATGCGTTTATAAGTGATAATAAAATTTATGTTTTTAATCCAAATAAGTTAGATGATGGAGAATTTGTCTATAAAAAAGTATATGATATTTCAAGTGAGATTAAAGTTATGAATATTGTTCCTGGGTATGGTTCTGATATTAGTTTTTATGATTATAGTGATAATTTATATACTTTAAATGATGATAACTTAGATAATAAAGTAGTAGATAATTATAGTATGTATGAAAATGCTAGTTATAATAATCTTACTAAAAAAGAAAATTATTCTAAGGAATATTTAGGTTCTAAGGTTTCTTATGACTTTATGTCAACTTATGCTTATGTTAATGATAATAAACTTTATATGATTATGTATGGAAATGAAAAATATCCAACTTTTAAAGAAATTGATAGTTCTTATAAAGGTGAAAAAATAATTAGAATTTATAATGAAAGAATTGTTAAAACTGATAAATCTTTTTATGAAATAATGAAATATTTTGATACTAATACAAATGAAACTAAAAATATTTTAGTTAAAATTAAATCTTTAACTAAGTATTATGATGAAGTTTTAACTTTTACTTATAAATATGTAATTTTAAAAGATTATACAATTATTCCTATAAATGATGTAATGGAAAATAGAGTAAGAGATTATAATAATGATTACTTTTTAAGTGGATTTAACTATATGAATGAAGTTAGATACGAGGAATAGTTTTTCTTTTTCTAGTTTAATGATATAATATATATGATGTTTATGAAAAAATTAATTAAATATATTTTTATTATATTAATAATAGGTTTAGTTCTAGTTGTTGGAATTGATTTATATGTTAAATTAAGTACTAAAAATGATATAAAAAATGAATTAGAAATTAACAATACTTTTGATTGTATTTTAGTATTAGGTGCTGGGGTTAGAGGAAGTGAACCTAGTCCACTTTTAAAAGAAAGATTAGACACAGGTATTTCTTTGTATAAAAATAAAAAGGCTCCTAAAATAATTATGTCAGGAGATCATGGTAAAGCAAATTACGATGAAGTTAATGTAATGAGAAAATATGCCATTTCTAAGGGAGTCTTAGAAGAAGATATCTTCATGGATCATGCTGGATTTTCAACTTATGATAGTATTTACCGAGCAAATTATATCTTTGAGGCTAAAAATATTCTCTTAGTAAGTCAAAGATATCATTTATATAGAGCCTTATATATTTCAAGAAAACTTAATATAAAATCTCTCGGGGTAGATGCTAAGAAAAGCAAAATGGCAGGAGATGATATTAGATCATTAAGAGAAATACTTGCTAGAAACAAAGACTTTTTCAAAGTAATTGTTAAACCGAAACCTATTTTTCTAGGTGAAAAAATTCCTTTAAACCAAGATGGAAGAATTACAAATGATAAATATTCTACTTTAAATTAGGTCATATATTACCACAAAAACAAGATTTTTTCAAGTCTTGTTTTTTTAATCATTTTATAGTATTAAGTATTAGGTGAGAAAAAATGGATTATTTAAATAACTTAATTCTTTTAGAAAATAGGGAACTAGAAGAAAAAATATTATATTTAGATGAAAATACTAAAAATAAAAACTTTAATTTAACTAAAACTGATATTAAAACTTTAATTATAACTAAGAATAATACTTTAAAATCTTTAAAAAGAATGGAAATAGGAGAATCAATTATTTTAAAACTAATTGAGAAATTATATACCTCACCTTATCTTGATAATAGTAATTATTTAGAAACTTTAACTGAATTTATTCAAATATTTTATTATTATCAACAAGAATTATCTAGTTATTTAACTGATTTAGAAATTTTAGATAAATTAATATTAGAATTTAATGATAAAGGTTTTATAGAAGAGAATTATTTATATCTTATAAAGGAAGAATATGAAACTAATAGATAAAAATAACTTATTAAAAACTAATTTAGATAATTCTAATTACTTAAATTCTTTACTTAGTTTATCTTTAAAATATAAAATAATTAATTCTTCTACTTATAATTTAATTATCAATAAACTCTTATTTCTTCTAAAATATAAATTAGAAAAAATAACCCTTGATACTAGTACAGTTTCTTATACTACTGTTTTAAATATTAATAGTTCTAATCTATATACTTTGGGTTTGTATTTACAAAAATATGATTATTTAAGTCTTAATTTATTAATTAATGAAGATATAATTAATTTATATAAAACTTCTTTTAATTATTTAAACAATTATGTAAATTTAACTAAATTACTTTATAAAATAGTTTTAAATAATAAAATAAAAACTAATAATTATTTTTATAATACTACTCTTGATCTAGGAATAAAAGCATTTTTCAAAAACTATAATCCTAGTTTTGATAGTTTAAATAAAATAATAACAGCTGATTATGTTCCTTTAAAATCAAATAATTATTTAGGTATAACTTTTATTTATAATTATTTAGAAAATATTAATTTTGAAAATAAGTTTTTAAAGCAGTTTAACTTAGAAAATTTAAATTTAGATAGTAATTTACCAATTAATCTGGCTTATTTTGTTTTAGAACTTGTAATAATACTTAAATATTTAAAACTTGATATTTATTCTTTAAAAACATCAATTGATTTTAGTTCTTTGTATCAGGAATATGAGTTTAATAATCAAGAATATTTAAATAATTTAAATAAAACTTACAAAGAATTAAAGAGTTTACTTGATCTAACTTATATGGATGAATTTAGTCAAGATATTATTAGTAATATTTATAATCATACGAGAACTAAATCTTTAAATACTTTAATTAATTTAGATGAAAAAGAAATAATTTATCAAACTAATAATAAAATGACAGATTTAGAATTTTTAAACTTAGTAAATACTAATAACTATAATTTAATTAAATCATTTTTAGATTTAGTAGATTATTTAGATATAAAAGAAGTAGAGGAAGAAGAGTTATTTAAAATATTTTCTAACTTAAAATTAATAGATTTAATGGCTTTAAAGAAATATTATTGTTTAAGCAATTCTTATGTTTTAGATAGTTTAAATAGATTTATTTATAGGAAGAGTATAAAAGAACAAGAGTTAATTAATTCTTATTATAAATATATAAAAATGATATGATCTTAAAAAATATGATATAATTTTGTATAGGATGGTGAGATATGATAAAAAAAATAGTTGCAATTGGTGGTGGAGAAAATGGAAGATTTCTAGAAAATGGGACAAGGACATTATATGAAACAGAGATTATGGATAAAGAAATAATAAGACTTACTAAAAAGAAAAAACCAAATTATCTTTTTATTAATCATGCAATGTGTTTTTCAAATGAAATTCAAGAAAGTTATTATGAAACCATGAAAAAAATATATGGTGAAAAATATGGATGTAATTGCAAGCATTTAAGTGCTAATGATTTACCAAATAAAAACAAGGTTAAAGAATTAGTAGATTGGGCAGATATTATTTATGAAGGTGGTGGCGATACATTATTAATGATCAACATTTGGAAAAAATATGGTTTTGATTATATTTTAAAAAATGCTTGGCTAAATGGGAAAGTAATCTGTGGTATATCGGCAGGGGCTGTTTGTTGGTTTAATTCTTGTAATTCTGATTCTGATAATAATACATTTGAAACTATTGAATGCCTAGACTGGATAGACATTTTTGTTACACCACACTGCGATGAATCAGGAAGATATGAGTCTACTAAGAAACAACTTAAATTAAATGGAAAGATAGGTTTAATGTTATCTAATTGTTCAGCAATTGAAATAATTGATGATAAGTTTAGAGTAATAAGTAGTAACTGTGCTAATAGGAAATTCAAAGCTGGTTTTGCACTTAAATGTTTCTGGAAAGATGGAAAGTATTATGAACAAAAAATTAAAAGTAATAAATATTTTCAACTTATTAATTTAACTCAATATGATATAAAATAATTATTCTAATTGGTAATAAGTTTATGTAAAAAAAATGTTAATTTTTTATTAAAATATTGACTTTTGGGTTAAAGCAATGTAAAGCGAAAGTAGATATTTTCTAATTAGAGGTGTATTATGATATTTATAATCAAAAATGCTAGTAATATAATTATTTTTGACATTTTCTGTTCAAGTTTTAATATTTTTGTAGAATATTATAATTTATGATGTTTTTTTTATAGAAAAAAGTGTAAACTTTGTGTCAATTAGAAAAAAGTTTTAAAAAATTTTTTGCCTTAATTTTTTGTCGAAAGTTAAAATTTGAGTTTTTTTAAAAATAAATAAAGAAATTTGGTTCTAGAAAAAAATAAGTTTTCTTTAATTATTTTTTTAAAATAAGAATTTAAAAAGCAATTTCATGATTTGCA
>CAKOSZ010000006.1 GCA_934119955.1 uncultured Bacilli bacterium
GACGATATCATTTTAAAATCAACAAATATTTCACATGAGGAATTAGAAAAAATAAAAAAAGAGTTAATTAACTAACAGCAAAAAAGCAATTTAGATATTATTCTAAGTTGTTTTTTTGCTTATTTAGTAAAAAAAATAAAATTATTAGTTATGTTTAATATTACATTTACTAATTTTGTGCTATTTTATTTGACATTTCATTAACACTATGGTATAATATGTGCGTCAAATGGATTAGGGGGGTTTTTATATGTATACCGAAGAAAATGAATTTGATTATGATGATTATGGTAAAAAGAATAATGGTGGGTTTATTAACAAAGATTTAATTATTAAAATTGTATTGATTGTTATTTGTTTGTTAATAATTATTTTCTTGGTTTTTAAAGTTAAAAATTTAAATAATAAAGGAAATAATAACAATAATAATTCAAATTCACCAGTATTAGTATTTAATAATAACATTGAAATGTTAAAAAATGCTGGGGAAGATTATTTCTTTACGAAAAGAAATATGCCAAAAGAAGTTGGAGATACTGTTACAGTTAGTATCAAAGAACTTAAAAATGGTAATTATGTTACAGATGTATTAGATTATGATGGGGGTAAGTGTGGTTATAACACTTCATATGTTAGTGTTACTAAGAATAGTAATGATTATTTAATGAAAATTAATCTTGTATGTTCTAGTATGGAAGATAGTGTTGAGTATTATTATGATTTAAAATTTAATTGTTTAACTTGCAATGGAGAAGATTATACTCCAAGTGATAACACAGTTGATGATAATAAAAATAATAATAGTGATGATAACAATAATAACAATAATAACAACAATAATAATAACAATAATAATACAGCAGTTTGTGGTAACTATGGAGAATGGACAACTGAGTTTAAAAATGATCCAAGTCTTGAATATGAAACAAGAGTATTAATTAAGGCTTATAAAACTGAAAAAATATATGGTGAGTATTCAGCACCTACTAAAACAAAACCAGAAGAACAAGCAGGTATTGAAATAAAATCATATGAAACTACTGAAACAACAAGCGAGTATACAGATTGGACAACAACAAATGAAAAGCCAGAGGATAAAACAGGTCGTGAGGTTAAAACTTCAACTGAAAATACTCCTTATAGTTCTAAATCTTGTAAAAATGTTACAAAAACTTATACTAAAAAAATAACTGGTACAGATAAAAAGGCTATAAAATGTTCAGCAGTTAAAGGTGAATACATGAAATATGTATGTACTTACAAGAAAACTGTAAAGAAATGTTCAACAACAACTAAGTATAAAACAACAACAACTTATACTTATCGTGATTTAGTTGAAAAACAACAACAAGTTACATATTATCAAACAAGAACTGTAACTGATAACACAGTCTATACTAATTATATTTTAGAAAGTGAAATTCCAAGTGGTTATATAAAACTTAATGGTAGTGAAATAACTCAGTATAGATATAGACAAGTTTGTAGTAAATAGAGTAGAAAAAACTACTCTTTTTTGTTATACTAAAATAGATGAATATGAAAGTAAAAATAAATAATCAATTAATAGATGTTTTTATTACAAGAAAAAAACAGAAAAATACTTATTTAAGAGTTAAAGAAGATATGAATATTTATGTTACAACAAATTATTTTACAAGTTCTTCATCTATTCTTAATTTAATCCAGAATAATCAAGCAAGCATTGTTAAAATGTTAGATAAAATGGCTAAAAAGAAGTCATGTGAAAATAAGTTTTTCTATCTTGGTAAACAATATAATTTAGTGTTATCTAATTTAGATAATATTATCTTAGGTGAAAATACTATTTTTTATAATAACAAGGCTAGTCTTGATAAATGGTTAATTAAACAGGCAAAAGTTGTTTTTCAAGAAGAACTTGCTAAGATGTATGAGATTTTTCCTATTACAATTCCATATCCTAGTTTAACAATTAGAAAAATGAAAACAAGATGGGGAGTATGTAATACTAAAACTAAAAGAGTTACTTTAAACTTAGAATTGATTAAAAAAGATCTTAAATATTTAGATTATGTTATAATTCATGAGTTATCACATTTAATTTATCCTAATCATGGATCTGATTTTTGGAAATTAGTAAGTAAGAGTATACCTGATTATAAGAAATTAAGAAAGGAATTAAATAGTTATGAATAAAATAATAGATGGTAAAAAAGTGAGTTTATGCCTTAAAGAAAAATTAATTGAAAAAATTAATAAATTAGATAAAAAATTAACCTTAGTAGATATTAGTGTTGGTTCTGATGAAGCAACTAAGGTATATGTTAGACAAAAAGAAAAGATGGCAAGTAGTATTGGTTATAATTTTTTAAATCTTCATTTTGAAAAAATTGATGAAGATGATTTAATAAAAGAAATAGAAAAATTAAATAAAAATCAAGAAATAACGGGGATAATTATTCAATTACCACTACCTAGTTATTTAGATAGAAATAAAGTTATAAATGCAATTGATCCTAAAAAAGATGTTGATGGTTTAACTACAACTAACATGATAAAATTGATTAAAGGTCAAAATTGTTTAAAACCTTGTACTCCTAAGGGAGTAGTAACTTTACTTGATTATTATAATATTGATGTTACAAATAAAAAGGTCGTAATTGTTGGTAGAAGTGAATTAGTAGGACTACCTTTATTTCATTTGCTTTTACATAAAAATGCTACTATTACTTTGTGCCATTCTAAAACTAATAATTTAAGTTATTATACTAAGCATGCTGATATTTTAATAGTTTCAGTTGGAAAAAAAGATTTGATAACAACTGATATGATTAAAAAAGGAGTAATTATAATTGATGTTGGAATTAATAGAGTAGAGGGAAGTTTATTTGGGGACGTTTCATACGAGTGTCAGTCAAAAGCCAAGTTAATCACACCTGTTCCAGGTGGAGTAGGACCAATGACTGTCATATCTTTAATGGAAAATGTCTATGAAGCAAATTTTAATTAAATTTTTATGTACATATTTTAAATTTTGTTTTATATTTATAATAAAGGTGTAGTATGAATAAGAAAAAAATAATTATTTCTCTAATAATCGTAATATTAGTTTTATTGATTTTGGTATTATTTTTATTTTTTAGAGAAAAAACAGTTACAATTAATTTTAAGGTAGATGATACTGTATCAACGGTTAAAGTCAAAGATGGAGAAATTGTAACTATTCCAGATAATCCAGTTAAGGAAGGATATATCTTTGGTGGTTTTGTTAATGAAACAGGTAATGTTTTACTTCCTACAAGTAAAGTTAGTAAAGATGTTACTTTAAAGGCTAATTGGTTAAAAAATGATATAAAAACAATTACAATTACTTATGTAATAGATAATAAAGAATACAAAGTGATAGTTCCTGAAAATGAAAAATTAGTTTTACCAATTACACCTTTTAAGGAAGGATATACATTTGTATGTTGGTTAGATTCCAATAATAATTTTATCTCAAAAGATAATGTTTTACTTCAAGATATTACCTTAAAGGCTTATTTTATTAAAAATGGAGTTAAAACAAGTACTATTAAATTTGATGCTTTGGGAGGTTCTTCTGTTGATTCTTTAATAATTGAAACAGGAAAAAATATAATATTACCAATTATTCCAGTAAAAGATGGATATAAATTTGGTGGTTGGTTTGATTTAGAAGGTAAGGAAATAACTAATAGTTCAGTGATTAACAATGATTTAGAATTAAAAGCCTTATGGAAAGAACCATATACTTGTCCTGATAATTGTCAAAAAATTGAAGATGGAAGTAAATGCGTAAGAGAAACTACTACTGATATAATTAAAACTAATGGTTGCCCAGCTGGAACAAGAGAAAACAATGGTACCTGTTTAAATTATAGTAAAAAATATCAAGCATTTAGTTTAAATCAAGCACCTTGGTGGGGATGTAATGGTAATGATTTTAAATACACCGAAGAAGAAAGTGGAGGAGCAGTTGATTGGTGTGTACCAAGAGTTAATAAAGTAAACCAAGAAACTTGTCCAAGTGGTTATACAATAGATGGAAATATTTGCAAAAAAAGTGAAACTCTTTCTTGCTTGGCCAATTAATAATAAAATAAAAAAGCAAACTTTTAAGTTCGCTTAAATTTCACGATAAAGATCTTTTCCTTTGAAAGGATCTTTTTTATCAATTTTATCAACAAATAAAATACCATTTAAATGATCAAGTTCATGTTGGAAGGCAATGGCAAGTTCTTCTCTGGCTCTAATTCTTATTCTATTTCCATCAATATCATATCCTTCTAATGTACATCTTGCATATCTTGGAACAATTCCTGGAACATCACGGTTAACTGATAAACATCCTTCACCTTCACCTACATAAATAATTTCTTGGGAATTACTTACTAATTCTGGATTAAAAATAACATAATTATCAAATTTACCTTCATCATATTCATGAACAACAACAAAATATCTTTCCAAAAATCCAAGTTGAACAGCAGCAAGTCCCATACCAGGTCTTAATTTGTATTTTTCAGCCATTTCTTCAATTTGACTATTGGTTAAAAATTCAATTATATCATTTACTCTTTTTTTAGTTTCTTCACTTAAAGGAAATGTTACATCTTTACTTTTTTCTCTTAATCTTTTATCTTTTTCATCTAATATATCTTTCATTAATAACATACTAATCACCACTTCGCCTTATTTTACCACAAAATCAAAAAAAAGGAAAGAGTTTTATCTTCCCCATCTAGTACCAATAATAATTACTAGTAAAATAAATAAAACAATGATGATAGCGTAATTAGAATTATTATTATATCCATAGTTTGGATAAATATATCCTACATTACCACCTTGATAACCGCAACTATTACCATAATTAGGATAACCATAATACATATTATTACCTCCTTTATATCTATAATAGTTTACGCAAGTAAAAATAATTTGCTATTATATCTGTCTAGATAATTCAATAATTAAATCCATATTATCATCAATTGCCATAATATTTTTGTGAATTTCTTTGCATTTTAAACATTTATAAATTATTTTATAAGTGTCTCTGTATTTTTCAATCCCAATTGGTTTTAATAAACCCAGACAAGTATTTAATCTATCCCCAGGATTTATATCAACATGCTTAGAATATAAACAATTTGGACAATGATCTCTTGCTGAGTATTCTAACTTTTTAACTAAATTCTTACAATTTTCACAAACAAAACTTTCATCTTTCATATTAAATCTTTTCATAACATCACATACTTATTTTAACAAATAAAACTTTACTTGTCTATTTACTTTAAAAAAATAATTTAGTATAATTTAGAAAAGGAGATTATATGAAAAAAGAAAAATTAGGTTTATTTTTAATAATACTTGGTAATTTACTATATCTTTCATATATTTACTTTTCTGGTAATGAAACTGGTAATTTTGGTCAATTTACAAGTGGATTATTACTAGGACTTTCTATTGGAACTAATTTAGTAGGCATTATTATAACAAGTGTTTATATTTCTAAAAATAAAGAATTAGAGAATAAAAAATAAAAATAATTAGCAGGCTTAAAACTGCTTTTTTCATGATATACTAAAAATGATTGACATAAAAATAAAAGAGATTGATAATAAAGATGATATTTTAATAAATAAATTACTAGAAATATGGGAAGATTCAGTTTTAAATACTCATTTATTTTTAAGTAAAGAAGAAATTAATAATATTAAACATTATGTAATAGATACAATCTTAATGTAAAACATTTAATTATCTTAGAAAAAAATAATAACATAATTGCTTTTATGGGAATAAATGATCAAAAATTAGAAATGCTATTTTTAAAAAATGCTGAAAGACAAAAAGGTTATGGAAAATTATTATTAAACTATGGAATTAAAAAATATTAAGTAAATGAGTTAACTGTTAATGAACAAAATGAAGATGCTAAATTATTTTATGAACATTTAGGTTTTAAAATTTATAAAAGAAGTGAAGTAGATGAAGAAGGTAATCCTTACCCAATTTTATATATGACAAATAGGAGGTAATTAGATGAGTAAATATGAATCACTTTGGGTTTATTTAAAAGAAAATAATCAAGATAGTTATAAATTAAGTTATGAAGAAATAAAAAATATTTTAGGCTTTTCGCTTGATCACGCTTTTTTAACATCTAAAAAAGAATTATTAGAATATGGTTATGAAGTTAAAAAAATAAGTTTAAAAGAAAAATATGTAATAATTGAAAAACTTAACAAGGAGTAATATGAAAATAAATGAAAGATATATAAGTAAAGTAATTAGTTCTTTTTTTGTAACTATTGTTTTATTAAATTTATTCTTAAAAAGTAATAGTTTTATTATTTTGTCTATTTAGTATTAGTTTAACTTTATTATATATATTTTATTTATTTAATAAAAATAGATTAATAAGTATTTTTATTAAATAAATACTATTATATTTTTTAGTTATTAGTTTTTATTTTTAACTTATTATGATTATTTATGTTTAATAAGAAAAAATTATCAATTACTTGTTTTATCTTTAATTATGTGGGTTGTTGGTATTTTGATTTTAAAAAAAGAAGTTAATAATATAAAATTAAATAAGAGACAAAAAAGTAATAAATAACAGGAGGTAATATGTTAATAGAAGTATTGGTAGAATTAAAAGCAAGAGCAGTTGATAAATATTTTACTTATAAAGTTCCAATTGATTTAATTAGCAAGATTAAAGTAGGAGTTAGGGTAATAGTTCCTTTTGCATATTCTAAATTAATGGGATTTGTAACAAGTATTAATGTTAAAAGTACAAGTGATTATGAAATTAAAGAAATTTTAGATGTAGTTGACATGGATGTTATTTTAACAGATGAATTGTTAGAACTTGGAAAGTATTTAAAAGAAAAAACACTTGCTACTTTAATATCATGTTATCAGGTAATGCTTCCTAATGGGTATAAAGCAAGTAACAAAAAAATTAATAAGAAATATGAAACATATGTAACAGTTAATACAGATAAGTTAAAAAATATAAAATTAAGTGATAAACAACAAGTTATTATTAATATTTTACTTAAAAATAAGCAAGTTACGTATAGTTATTTAAAAAAAATTAATTCATCGGTTGATACTTTAATTAAAAATGGAGTTTTAGTTAAAGAAAAAGTAGAAGTATATAGATTAAATAATAATTATAAATTAAAAGAAAAATATCTTTTAACCCCTGATCAAGAAAAAGTATATAAGCAAGTTAATTTGGATAAATTTCAAACCTATTTATTATATGGAGTAACTGGATCTGGGAAAACAGAAGTATATATGGAGTTAATTGAAGATGTTATTAAAAATGGAAAAGAAGCAATTGTGTTAATTCCTGAAATTAGTTTAACTCCTCAAACGGTAAGACGTTTTATTGAAAGATTTGGGCAAGTTATAGCCGTTTTACATTCAGGACTTTCTGATAGTGAAAAGTATGATGAATATAGAAAAATTAGAAAAGGTGAGGTAAAAATAGTAATTGGGGCTAGAAGTGCTATCTTTGCTCCTCTTGAAAATCTAGGAATAATTGTTGTTGATGAAGAGCATTCCACTTCTTATAAGCAAGAAAATATGCCAAGATATGATGCTATTGAAGTTGCTAAAAAAAGAGGAGAATATCATAATTGTCCAGTTGTTTTAGGATCAGCAACTCCCACCTTAGAATCTTTTGCAAGAACTATAAAAAATGTTTATACTTTATTAAAATTAGAAAAAAGAGTAAACGATAGATCTCTTCCTGAGGTATCAATAATTGATATGATGAAAGTAAAAAAGAAAACTAAGTTTTTTAGTGAAGGGTTATATGAAAAAATAAATAATACTTTACAAAAAGGGGAACAAGTAATTTTATTTTTAAATAAAAGAGGTTATGCTACAACTATAAGTTGTAAGAATTGTGGTAAAACATTTACTTGCAAGAACTGTGATATTACTTTAACTTATCACAAATCAAGTGAAATGTTAAGATGTCATTATTGTGGGTATGCTGAACTAAAACCAAAAGTTTGTCCAAATTGTCAAAGTGAACTGGAATTAAGTGGTACAGGAACCGAACAAGTAGAAGAAGAACTTAATACTCTGTTTCCAAACTATAAAACAATTAGGATGGATTTTGACACTACAAGTAAAAAAGGAAGTCATGAAAAAATAATTGAAGCATTTAGAAATAATGAATATCAAATTTTAGTAGGAACCCAAATGATTGCTAAGGGCTTAGATTTTTCTAATGTTACCTTAGTAGGGGTAATAAATGCTGATGGTAGTTTGAATATTCCAGATTTTAGAAGTAGTGAAACCACTTTTGATTTATTAAACCAAGTATCTGGAAGAGCAGGAAGAGGAGATAAAAAAGGTTATGTTTATATTCAAACCTTTAATCCTACTCATTATGCAATTTTATATGCTAAAAATAATAATTATTTAGGATTTTTTCAAAATGAGATGAAAAACAGACATTTATTAAATTACCCACCTTATTGTTATTTAGCCTTAATCATTTTATCAGCAACTGATTATAATTATTTAGGATTGGAATCTAAAAAAATAAAAGAATACTTAAAAACAAATTTAGTAGATGATATTAGTATCCTTGGTCCATCTCTTGCTAATCCATTTAGAGTTAATAAAATATATAGAATGAATATAATAATTAAATATAAAAAAGAAAATAATATTTATGAAGTATTAAATAATTTAATTAATCATTATAAAATAAATGATAAGTTAAGAATAGATATTGATTTTAATCCAAGAAGTTTTTAATAAAATGAAATACCTAAAATGCAAAATAAAAAATACTCAAAATGTAAAATGAAAATTACTCAAAATGTAAAATGATATAAAAAAATTAAAAGTTTTAAAAAAAATAAAACTTTTTTTCTATATCTAAAAAAACTATGTTATAATTATTAAGAATAGAGGGAGGACATATGTTTAAAGATGGTTATTATAAAACTCATGTAGATGTTCATGATTTTATTAAAAGAAATATTACTCCGTATGATGGTGATGAATCATTTTTAGTTGGAGTTACTAGTAAAACAAAGAAAGTTTTAGAAAAAGTTGAAGATTTATTAAAGGAAGAATTAGAGAAGAAAGTATTAGATATTGATACTATTCATGTATCTGGGATTAATAATTTTGAACCTGGCTATATTGATAAGGAAAATGAGGTAATATTTGGTCTTCAAACTGATAAACCTTTAAAAAGAATAATGAATCCATTTGGTGGTATGCGTATGCTTAAAA
Organism: uncultured Bacilli bacterium; assembly: GCA_934119955.1. Classification (GTDB taxonomy): domain Bacteria; phylum Bacillota_I; class Bacilli_A; order RF39; family UBA660; genus RUG591. Next base: position 9,292 of record CAKOSZ010000006.1, read on the forward strand.
ATAGTTTAGCAACATATGGTTATAAAATGGATCCTAATATAGAAAAGTATTTTCCTATGTTTACTAAATCGCATAATGATGGGGTATATGATGCTTATACCAAGGAAATTAAACTTGCTAAACATGTTGGTTTAATTACAGGACTTCCAGATGCTTATGGAAGAGGAAGAATAATAGGAGATTACAGAAGAGTTGCTTTGTATGGAGTTGACTTTTTAATAGCAGAAAAGCAAAAAGATTTAGAAAATATTAAGGTTGAATTAGATGATAGTATTAGATTAAGAGAAGAAGTTAGTAATCAAATAAAAGCCTTAAATAAAATGAAAGAAATGGCTTTATCGTATGGATTTGATATATCAAAACCTGCTACTAATAGTTTTGAAGCAGTTGAGTGGTTATATCTTGCTTATCTTGCAGCAGTTAAAGAAAATAATGGAGCTGCTGAATCTCTTGGAAGAGTAGATGCCTTTTTAGATATTTACTTTGAACACGATTTAAAAAATGGTTTAATAACTGAGGAAGAAGTTCAAGAATTAGTTGATCAATTTGTAATAAAATTAAGATTAATTAGACATTTAAGAACTCCTGAATATGATGAGTTATTTTCTGGGGATCCTACTTGGGTAACATGTAGTCTTGGAGGATGCTTTAAAAATAAAAAGAGCATGGTTACTAAAACTTCGTATAGAATTTTACATACCTTAACTAATTTAAATCCAAGTCCAGAACCTAATATGACAGTTCTATGGAGTGAATATTTACCTGAAAACTTTAAAAGATATGCAGCTAAGATGAGTATTGAAACTGATAGTATTCAATATGAAAATGATGATTTGATGCGTCCTCTTTATGGTGATGATTATGGTATTGCTTGTTGTGTTTCAGCCATGCGAATGGGATGTGATATGCAATTTTTTGGGGCAAGATGTAACCTTGCTAAGGCACTTTTATATAGTATAAACGAAGGAATTGATGAAATAGAAAATGTAAAAGTTTTAGATGGAATTAAAAAATTAGATGGTAAATATTTGAATTATCAAAAAGTTTTACAAAATTTTGATTTAGTAATTGAAAAAACTGCTAAGATATATGCAGATAGTATGAATATTATTCATTATATGCATGATAAATATGCTTATGAAGCAAGTCAAATGGCTTTACATGATACTAATGTTAGACGTTTGATGGCTTATGGAGTTGCTGGTTTATCAGTTGTTGCTGATAGTTTATCGGCTATTAAATATGCTAAGGTAGTACCTATTAGAAATGAAAAAGGTGTTGCAATTGATTTTAAAGTTGAGGGTGATTATCCAAAATATGGAAATGATGATGACAGAGTAGATAGTATTGCTAAGATGGTTCTTGAAAAATTATACTTTGAATTATCTAGACATAAAACTTATAGAAAGTCAATTCCAACCTTATCAGTTTTAACGATTACTTCAAATGTTGTTTATGGTCATAAAACTGGAACTACTCCTGATGGAAGACTTGCCGGAACTCCTTTTGCCCCAGGAGCAAACCCAATGCATGGAAGAGATGCAAGTGGTGCGCTTGCAAGTCTTAACAGTGTTTCAAAACTTAATTATAAGTCTTGTTGTAGGGATGGAATTAGTAATACATTTTCAATTGTACCAACTGCCTTAGGACAAAATAAATTAGAACAAATTGATAATTTAGTTGCAATTTTAGATGGTTATTTTATGCAAGGAGCCCATCATTTAAATGTTAATGTTTTAACTCGTGAAACACTAATTGATGCTAAAAATCATCCTGAGAAATATCCACTTTTGACTATTCGTGTATCAGGTTATTCAGTTAGATTCAATAGATTAACTGATGAACAAAAAGATGAAGTAATTAAAAGAACTTTCCATGAGGCTATGTAGATGGGAAGCATCTCATCAGTTGAAACTATGTCCTGCGTTGATGGACCAGGTATTAGAATAGTAGTATTTTTAAATGGTTGCAGGAAGCGATGTTTATATTGTCATAATCCCGAAATGTTTACAATGAAAAAAGATAACATGGATGTTTTAGAACTTGTAAATAAAATTAAAAGATATAAAACTTACTTTGGTAAAAAAGGAGGAGTCACCTTCTCAGGAGGTGAACCTCTTCTTCAAACTAATTTTTTAATCGAGGTTTTAAAAGAATTAAAAAATAATAACATAAATGTTGCAATTGAAACCTCAGGGGATTATTTAGGAAATATAGAAGAACTTTTAGAATATACGGATATTATAATATTAGATATAAAAGATACAAGAGAAAAAGAATATAAATATTTAACTGGTCAAGATATAAGTGTTCAAGAAAAATTTATTGAAATAATTAATAACTATGATTTAAAAGTTCATATAACTCAGGTAATAATCCCAGGAATTAATGATAATTTAGATTATCTTAAAAGTTTAAAAGAATACCTTAAAAAAATTAAAAATGTAGAAGAAATTAAATTCTTACCATATCATAGACTTGGCATAGAAAAATATCAAAAGTTAAATATTCCTTATAAGTTAAATATAAATGATATGTCTATTGCAGAGTGTAATAATTTATATGAAGAATTTAAAAAGTTAGTTTGAAAATTTTTAATAAAAAATGTGTAATTTATATATAGTAATTTAATACAAAACTTAATAAAAAAATAAGAGAGGAAATAAAAAATGAAAAATAAAAGAAAAATAGTAATAATATCAAGTATAGTAATAGGTGTATTAGTACTAACACTTGGAATAACTTATTCTATATTCACTTTTAATGCAGTTGGAAAAAATTCTAACTTGGTTGTGGGTGATATTTATATGCATTATAATGAACCAAGTCAAGGATTAACCTTATCAAATGCTCGTCCTTTATCAGAATATAGAGTAGATGTTAATAAAATTCAAACATGCGTTGATTATCTTACAGAAAAAGAAATTTCACAGTTTGTTGTAAGTAAAGAAACTTATCAAAATTGTACTAATCGTTATAATGAGTATATCTTTACTTTGAGGGAACAATATGAAGGAAATGATTTTCCATCTCTTCCTTTATCATGGTATTGTCCAGCACTTACTTATGATGATTATTGTTCTGGCAAAACATTAACATATCAAGGGGCACAGCATTTATTAGAAGATGGAGGAATTAGGGAGGAAGAATTAGAGGAATTAACTAATAATTATTTATTATATGGAGAAGAATTTCAACAAGAAACAATTCAAATATTTGATATTGTTGAAGACTATAAAAATAGAAGAGATAGGGGAAATTTAAGCCAAGATGACAAAACCTATTTAAAAGATAATGGAATAATAGTTACTGATCTTCCTGGGACATCATATTTTGAATTTACAGTAGATGGTAAGAATACTCATGCAACTGATGCTATAAATTATCGTATTTGGTTATCTCTTGGTAATAACAGAAGTTCAACAAGAATAGCAGACAAGTTTTTAACTTTTAAACTTACAGAAGTAAATAATGGAGTTGAAACAGTATTAAAAGATAATCTTAAATTTGAAACTATTGAAAATTCAACTGTATATTATGACATAGTACCTGCAAATACAACAAGTGAAATAGTTAAAACTTATAGACTTTATATGTGGCTTAATGATGATGTAAAAGTATGTGGTGGAGAATTAACTGATGGTTGTGATTATACTGTTGCTGAGTGGAATAATGCCTATGCAAGTGTAAAAGTAAATGTTAATGGAGAATATCAAAAATCAGCAAATTTTGCTCAATACATTAAAAGTAGATATAATGGATCAAAAAAAGATGGTATAGTTGCTATTAATACCGAGGGATATCAAGCATCAAGTGGTGATACTATAAGAGAATATAGATATAATGGAATAGGAAACTATTGTACTTATCCAAGTCCTTATGTATATGGAACAAATTCACAAACAGGTGAAGAAGAAAAATGGTCAGTCCTAGATAATATTTGCCCTCAAAATGTTAGTACTAATATTGTAACTTCTACTCGTTTATCTGCACAAAATGATTTTTTTGCAAGTGGACTTGAAGGCCCGGCATATGGAATGATTAAGGAAAGTGGCCAATCTTACCTCGTTTCTGTAAATACTAAAAATAATCAAATAACTCCAATTGATAGTGGGATTAGAAATTATATTATGTTTAACAATGAAATGTGGCGAATAATTGGTGTGTTTAATGAAGAAAATGCTGATGGTGTTAAAGAAGAAAGAATAAGAATAGTAAAAGATGATCCATTGCTTGCAAGTTATGATGCCCCAAAAACTATTACTAAAAATGGTGTAACATATACAATATTTAATAATACTTATAGTGGTGATTCTAACAATGGAACACCAAAATATAAATATTTTTATTGGAATAATCCTGATAGTAATTATACGGGTAATTTAAATGATTGGACTAAATCGGGACTTATGTATTATTTAAATGATAATTATTTAAATAGTTTAAGTGATGCTGCTTTAATTGAAAATATGAAATATTATTTAGATGGCTCTTTGGATTTCTATGATGCAAGAGGTGCATATAATAAAGAAAGAGGAATTAACCAAGAAACTAAAACTGATCCATGGAGTGGTAAGGTTGCATTACTTTATGGTAGTGATATTCTTTATGCTACTGATACATATTCTAAGGATGATCAAAATTTTGCAAATAATAATTGGCTTATAAATAATGATGTTGTAAGTGGATTTTGGTTACTTAGTAAAGTAGGTGAAACAGAAGAGGAAAGTAAAAATACTATGCAAATTGTAAATATTGGTGGAATTGGGGATATGGAGCCACCTTCACCTAGACTTGATTATAGTGAAGTTAATCAATATAGATCTTCTAAGGTTAGTCCTGCTGTTCGTCCTGTTGTAACACTTAAAGCAAATATTGTTGTAGCAGCTGGTGATGGAAGTATTAATAATCCATATAGAATAAAAACTAATTAGTTATTATCAATGTTACTATAATATAAATTGAGATGAAATAAATATATAATATGGTATATAAATTATAAATTTGTATGCCATATTTTTTTATTTGACATATACCCTGTGGGGGTATATAATGGTAATGGAGGAAAAAGTGATGGTAAAAAGAAGTGATGATATTAAAAATAGTTCTTTAAGAAGACTTAAATTGATAATTGGTCAAGTTAACGGAATTAATAAAATGGTTGATAGTGATAGAGATTGTGAAGATATTTTAATTCAAATATCTGCTGTAAGAAATGCTCTTAAAAGTTTAGGAGAAGAGATACTTTTTGATCATATGAAACATTGCATGATGACGGATATTAAAAATAATAAATTAGAAAGTGTTGATGAGGTAATAGATATATGTAGGAGGTTAATGTGAAATATACATATAAAATAACAGGGTTAGATTGTGCAAATTGTGCTAAAAAAATAGAAGATTATTTAAATAAAGATGAAAGATTTTCAAATGTGGTATTAAATTATTCAACATCAAAGTTAGTTTATGAAACTGATATTGAAAATTCTTTTGTTATTATAAATGAAATAATTTCTGGGTTAGAACCAGGTGCTAAATTAATTGAAGTTAAAGAAAAAGTTAAAAAAGAATATTCTCTTCTTTTAGTTATTATAGCCGTAATGATATTTTGTCTTGGTAATTATCTTGATTTTAAATTTAATTTTATTTTAGTAATCATATCTTATGTAATACTTTTATATAAACCTTTTAAAAAGGCTTGCTTGATGCTTATTAAAAGTCATACAATAAATGAAAATTTATTAATTGTAATATCTTGTGTTGGTGCGTATTTAATAGGTTCTAAAATGGAAGGTGTTATGGTTGTTACACTTTATTTAATTGGAAAAATATTAGAAGAGAGGGCAGTTAATAGAACTAGACAATCAATTGAGGATTTAGTATTAATAAAACAAGATTATGCCAATTTAAAAGATGGAGAAAAATTAAAAAAAGTTTTGGTTGAAAGTGTAATAGTTGGGGATATATTAGGAGTTAAAAAAGGTGAGAAGGTACCAGTTGATGGTGTAATTGTTAAGGGAATTACTAATATGAATACAAGTAGTATAACAGGGGAAGCTGAGTTATTAAAAGTAAAAGAAAATGATTTAGTTTATTCTGGTTATATTAACACAGGTGATTTAATTTATATGAAAGCAACTAAGAAATATGAAAACTCTATGGTTTTTAAAATATTAGAACTTGTTGAAAATGCTAGTAATAGAAAATCTGTCGTTGAAACTAATGTTTCAAGATTAAGTCGTATTTATACACCCATTATTTTAGTTCTTGCTGTTTTAACTTATGTATTTTTACCACTTGTTTTTAAGGTTACTTATGAAGAGAGTTTATATAGGGCTTTAACGTTTTTAGTTATTTCTTGTCCTTGTGCAATTGCAATTAGTGTGCCTTTATCATATTTTACAGGTCTTGGAGTTAGTAGTAAAAAAGGAATACTTATTAAAGGTAGTAATTACTTAGATAATTTATCTAAATTAAATAAAATAGTTTTTGATAAAACAGGTACTTTAACAACTGGGGCTTTGACAGTTTCATCTTTAAAGATATTAGATGATAAATATGATGAAAATGAACTTATTAATATAATTGTATCAGGTGAACTATTATCAAATCATCCAATTGCAAGTTCAATTATTAAATTAAAAAAAACCAAAGAAAAAGCCTTAAAGGTAGAAAATTTCAAGGAAGTTGAAGGAATGGGAATTACTTATAAAATAGATGATATGAAAATTAAAGTAGGTAATTCTAAACTATGTAATTGTATGGTTGATACAGATATTCATGTTAATATAAATAATAAACATGTTGCTTCGCTTATTTTAACTGATGAGGTTAAAGAAAATACCAAAGATGTTGTTGATTATTTAAAGAAAAACAATATTGAAACCTTTATGTTTACAGGTGATAAAAAAGAAAAAGCCTTAAAACTAGGTGAAAATTTAAATCTTGATAAAGTTTATTATGAAATGTTACCTACGGATAAATTTAGTATGTATGAAAATATAAGCCAAGATAATGATATTATTGCTTATGTTGGTGATGGAGTAAATGATGCTCCGGTTTTAAAAAGAGCAACAATTGGTATATCTATGGGAGCTTTGGGAACAGATGCTGCTATATCAGTTTCTGACATTGTTATTATGAATGATAATTTAAAAAGTATCGAAGAGGGTATTAAAATTAGTAAATATACAAACTTTATTATTAAGGAAAATTTAATAGGTGCCTTATCAGTAAAAGTTTTAATTCTAATTTTAAGTATCTTTGGATATGCTAGCATGTGGCTTGCTGTTTTAGCAGATACTGGCCTTACAGTTTTATGTATTTTAAATACATTAAGAATAATTGTTAAATTTAAAAAATAAAACTAATAAAAAGAGGAGAATTGTTTTAATTTTCCTCTTTAAGTTTAAGAATTTCTTTTTTGGATAATCCTGTTACTTCTTCAATATCTTCAATTTTATATTTTTTCTTGAACATATTTTTGACAATTTCAAGATTGCGTTTAAAAATACCTTGCTCACGACCTTGAAGACGTCCTTCTTCACGAAAACCTTCCATGTAGAATTCTCTTCTTTTATCTGGATCATAAAATCTTGCAACTAATAAACTATCATCGTTCATATACTCTAACATCTCCTTTACTTCATTTTTTAATTCATCATCAAAGTCACTTGGAGCATTATCTAATAATTCATAGAATTTTGTCCACTCATTTTCAAGTAATAAGGCTCCCATAAAACATAACTTTTTAAAATATAAATCTTCTTTCTTGATACTTTCATCATACCACATTTTATAAAGTTTTAAAATATTTACATGATATATTTTTAACTTATCTGTTAAAATATTTTTATTAATATCTTGAATTAAATAAGCATTTCGACATTTATCTTGTCTTTTGACATCACATAAATTTAAATTAAACTGAATAGCAGGTATTAAATCTTTATAATTATTCTTTGTTTGAATATTAGTAGTATAAGCATCTGCAAGGTAAGCAATATTTCTATCTATGATATTTTTATTTAAACTAGATACTCTATTCATTTCAATTGATATTTTAAATTTATTATTAGTATTAACTAAATATAATAAATCTTTTATCATTTTAGTATCAATTATTCTTTTATCACTTTTACTACTTGATATTATTATTTTACCAACTAAATCCTTATAATTTATAAAAGTTAGACAACTTATAAAATAAGTAGCAAGATTTAAATATTTTTTGTTTCCTAGATTTTGAAATATTAAATCATATACCAAAGGAACAAATAAATTAGGATTACTCGTGTGCTCCTTTAAAGTTTTTAACTCTAACATACCTAAACCTCCTTTCTAGGATCTTTTCTCGTCCTAAATATAATATAAGAAAATGCCATATTTTTTGAAAAAATTTTTTTAATTTTTTTACCCTTATTTTATAAGGCTTTGCAAGTGATGAAATGTGAAGAAGTTTCACATTTTTAAAAAATTAAACTAAATATAAAAAAATAAATAACAATTAAATAAATAAGTATAGATTATCTAAAAATAAATTTGTATAAAAACGTCTAAACTTACTAGACTTTTTAATTAAATTCTTATATAATTTAATTATAGGAGGAGTTATGCAGGAATTAAAAACAATATCAAATCAAGAACTCTTAGATTTACATAAAAGTATAATGGATTTTATTAAGTATTTAGAAACAGAACAAAAAAATACAGAAAAATTAGGTGAAGATAATGCTAAATGATGTTTTAAAAGATATTGAAATAAATAAAGAATTACTAACTAATTTACCTAAGAATAATGTTAAAAATATAAATAAATCCTTAGAAAAAATTAATTCTTTACTTGAAACTTATAATCAAAAGTTAAAAGAAGTAGAAAAAGAGATGCAAATAAGATATGAAACCTATAAGAACTATCAAATTAATCCTCAAATAGATGAAAAGAAAAATAAAAGAGATGATTTATTTAATAAACTTTATTTATTAGATAACAAAAGCCCATATGAAAAAAGTGGATTAAGTAGACTTATCTATGATTTAGAGAAATCCTTTAATAATGATTTAGTAAGTGTTAATGAAACTATTAAAAAAATTATAGATGTTTTTACAAATATTGGAATTAATTTAACAATTAATGATTTTGATTATACTTATTATGTTAATATTTATATGAATAATTTTCTTGAAAATAAAAGCTTTGCTGAATTAAGACTATGTTTTGAAGATATTTATTTTAAATCTCCAACTTTATTTAAACAAATAAGTTTAAATTTTAAATATTTATATTATAAAAATATAAAACAATTTACAGAGTATTATAAAAAACAAGAAAATGAATTATTAAATGATAAAACTAAAAAAGATATTTATAAAGAGTTTTTTATCTTAAATGATAATTATCAAACTAGTTTATTAGAAGATAAATATACCTTAGTTACAAATTTATTAAATGGTAAGTTAAATTTTAAAAATTACTATAAAGAAGAAATAACTAAGACATTTAAATTGTTTATAGATAAAGAGTTAACTGATGATGATATTAATAATTTAAAGCCAACAATTAGTAATTTATTAAAATCATTATATGAATATCAAGGATATTTAAAATATAGTTTTATAATAGATGATTTGAAGAAAAAATATCAAGAAAAAGATAAATATAAGAATATTTCATCTAGTAAATATAAAGAATTATTAAAAAAACAAAATAGTTTATTTAAAAATAATAAAAAGATTAAAAGATTACTTAGAAAAAGAGTACCTGATAGAATTAAAATAAATAATTTGATAAATATTTCTTTGGGTATTACAGATGAACTTGATAATTTATATTTAGAGTATGAAGAGAATTTGTTTTTAGAATTATTTTTAAATACTAATTTAGATACAACTATATTTGATATTTTAAATATTAGTTTGGCAAGTTACGTTTATCTTGTTAAAATATTTAAAATGCAAGACGAGGAAATAGATAATGAAACTTTGAATTTACATATAGAAGAGTTTATTAAATTTGTTAGAGAAACTAGATTTACAGTTTTAAATCATATTAAATTAGATAGTAATGATGATTTAGATCATATAATTATTGATAAATATAATTTACTTGGTTTAAATCTTTTGAAAGATAGTTTAAAAAATGATTTAGATAATTTGATTTTAAATAGTAATATTATACTTAATTATTATTATGTAACAGGTATTAATTTGGGTAATATAAATTATTTAATTGAATGTGATAAATTAAATAAGTGATTATTATATTAAAAATGATAAAAAAAGTGTTTTATTAAAGTAAGTTATATTGCATATAAAAACTTGATGTGATATACTTTGAGAGGTGGTAAAGTGAAGAAAGTAGTAAAATTTTTAGGATTAATTGTAATTGTTGTTTATATGGTAGTGGCTGTGTTTTTAACAGTATGTTTACTTAATTACAATAAATATAATATAACGGAATTAGGAAAAAATTCTTTAATAATTGTTAAAGATGATGATTTAGAACCTAGTTATAAAAAGAATGATTTAGTTGTTGTTTATAAAAACAATAATGAAGATATTAAAGTAGGAGATAAGATATTCTTCTATAATGCTTATCAAAATCAAGTAAGTGTTAATTTAGGTGATGTTACTGGGGTTAGAAGAGTTAACGAAAAAGAATATACTTATACAATGGAAGGTAATTTACAAGTATCTAGTGAATATGTAATTGGGGCATCCAAAACAAGTAAAACTTATAATGGCTATGGAAAAATACTAGCAACTCTTGAATCTAAGTGGGGATTTTTGCTTATTATAATTTTACCAATTTTAGTATTATTTATTTATCAAATATATGCAGTTATTCTTGAAGTTAAAAGGAATGACTGATGAATAAAAAGGTAAAATTACTTTTATCAATTTTGTTTTTAATAGTTTTTGTCTATACAGTTTATAATATATATGAAACGTATGCTTTACTTGAAACAGATGAAATTGTAACAAATGATTTTAATACAGCAAATTGGAATATTTTAATAAATGATACTCTTTTAGGAGAGGGCTCATCAACTTTTTTGGTTGATAAGATTAAAATAGATGATAATAGTTTTGTTAAAGAAAATAAATTAGCACCTGGAACTAGTGGATATTTTGATATTTCAATAGATCCTAGTTCAACTGATGTATCAATTAGATATGATGTAAGTTTCGATTTTTCAAAGGTACCGCAGGGAATTGATATTGTAAGTATTAAAGAGACATCAGGTAGTTCTTTAATTAAAACAGGGGAAAATACTTATACTAATGTAATTACATTAAATGAAATAAAAGAGAATAAAAAGAATAATATTAGGGTTAATGTTGTTTGGAATAATATTGAAGAAAATAGTGTTGAAGATTCTATGATAGGTTTAATTTATAATAATAAATTAGATATTCCAGTTACAGTAATGGTTACTCAGTATTTAGGGGAAGAAATAAAAGAATATGAATAGTGTGGTGATTAAATGAAAAAATTAGAAAAAGTAATTCAAATAATAATTAATACTTGTTTAGTTTTTTCTTTAATTGCCATTTTATTTTGTGCTTCAGGATTTATTCAATTAAAAGCCTTAAAAAGACCTTATGTTGACTTTTTTGGTTATACATTTTTTTCGGTTGCAACAGGTAGTATGCGACCAACTTTGGAAGTTCAAGATATTATAATTGTTAAAATAACAGATGATGTTAAAGTAGGAGATGTTATTACTTATCAAGATAATAAAGATTTTGTAACTCATAGAGTAGTATCTAATAATAAAGATAAATTTATTACTAAGGGTGATTATAATAACACCGAAGATAAACCAATTGAATCTAAGCAAGTAGTTGGAAAAATGGTTTGTAAAATACCTAATTTAGGAGTTATTGGTAAGGTTTTACTAACTCCAAAGGTTTTTGTTTCTATTGTTGTAACTTTATTCTTGTTTTGTATAAGTTTTTCTTATGTGCCAGATAATAAAAAAGAAGGTAGTCTTAAAACTAAATTTAGTAAATTATTTAAAAGTAAAAAGAAAAATAATGATAATCTTGTTAAAGTAATTCAAACTGAGAAACAACCTGATTTAAATTTAAAAGAAGTTTGTACCAAGTTAAATAACAAAAAACAAATTGATTTAGGGGAAACTGCTGAATTGTTTTTGAATTTAAAAGAATTAGAACAAGAAGAAAAGAAAATAAAAGATAAACTTGTAAGTAAAAGTAGTGGTAAAACTAAACCTAAGAAAAAAATGGATTTGGATAAAACTTGCGAATATGTTTTTGCTTTTAATAAGAAGGATAAGTAGGCGTTTTATGTTATCATTAAAGAGATTAAAATTATCATTTAAACTTATTATTGTTTTAGTTTTAGTTGTTTTGATTTTAATAATAGTACCAACTACACTTTCAAAGTATCAATCAATTTCTAGTAGTAATGCTAATGTTGATATTGCATTTTACATAATATCTTCTAGTATGCAAACAGAAAACTTGGTAATGAAAGAAATAGGACCTTCCACAGAACCTTATATTTATACATTTTCAGTTTCTAACTTTGAAGATGATAAAAGATTAGAGACCAAGGCTAAATATAATATTATGGTAAAAACAACAACTAATATTCCTTTTGTCTATAAATTATATAAAGTTAATGGAACAAATTTAGAAGATTTATCTTTGAATGAAAGAGTAATAACTGATGAAGATGGGATGTATTTTCGAATAATTGAAACAAGTGACTATGAATTTGGATTTGAAGAAAAGACGACTGATTTATATCAATTATATATATATTACCCAGAAGAGTATAGTACTTATGAATATCAAAATATAGTAGAAAATATAAGTATAACAATTGATTCTAAACAAGTATTAGAAAGTGATTAATTAATTTTAGAAATAAAATAATAGTTAGGTGTTTAGCTATTATTTTTTTGTACAATAGGAAATATTTAATGATTAATTAATTTAAAAGTTATGAGATTTGAGTTAATTTTAATTAAGGTAAAAGATTTTGTATATTTTTAGTAATTTCCTTTATAGTTTAACGTAGGATAAAAAATATGGTATAAAGATAAAATAGCATGAGAAAAACTAAAATTATATAAAATTTATAAAAAAATCCTAAAAATATTAAAAAAAATGAAAAAAGATGAAATAAAGTTAAAAAATTACTTGCTTTTCTTGTTTTACTATGCTAAAATACTAGTCGTGTTTGATTGCTTAGATGTGCAAGGTTGCTGATACACGCGGTTACGTTGTTCGGGTTATTTGCACGGAGCAAGCCTATACCAGATATAGACGAAAGGAAGTGACATGATATGTCAAAACAAGTAGTTCGCATAAGATTAAAAGCGTACGATCATAGAATACTTGATAATGCCTGTACTAAAATCGTTGAAACTGTTAAAAGATCAGGTGGAGAAATTAGTGGACCAGTACCACTACCTACTGAAATTGAAAAGTTTACAATTTTAAGAGCAGTTCACAAGTATAAAGATAGTCGTGAACAATTTGAAATGAGAACACATAAAAGACTTATCGATATCAAAAATCCAAGTAAGGAAATCATTGATGCTTTAACACATCTTGATTTACCAAGTGGTGTTGATATTGATATTAAACAAAAAAACTAGTATTACTAGAAAAAAAATGAAAAGAGAGGAAAAGTAAAATGAAAGGAATCTTAGGTAGAAAGATCGGGATGACCCAAGTATTTTCTAAAAATGGTAAGTTAATTCCTGTTACTGTTATTGAGGTAGAACCAAATGTTGTAACTCAAATTAAAACAACAGATAATGATGGATATGAAGCAATTCAAATTGCAAGCTTTACTGCCAAAGAGAAAAATACTACAAAAGCAAAAATGGGACATCTAAAAAAAGCAGGCTGTGAGCCTAAGCGCTTCTTAAAAGAAATAAGGGGAGTTAATATTAATGATTATACATTAGGTCAAACAATTGATGCTAGTATATTCAAAGAAGGAGAAATGGTTGACGTTTCAGGAATATCAAAAGGAAAAGGTTTCCAAGGTGTTATTAAACGTTATAACCAAACACGTGGTCCTATGGGACATGGTAGTCAATATCATCGTGGAGTAGGTTCTCTTGGAACACTTCTTCCAATGCACGTATTAAAAGGTAAGAAATTACCAGGACATATGGGACATGTTCTTACAACTGTACAAAATTTACAAGTTGTAAAAGTTGATCTTGAAAATAACATTATTTTAATAAGTGGTAATGTTCCAGGTCCTAAAAAATCATTAGTTGTAATTAAAACAGCTGTTAAAAATCCTAATAAAGTAAATGAAGTAGAAGAATTAGTATTCTATGAAGTTGAAGAAAATGAAACAGATACTAATGAAGTAAAAGAAGAAACTACAAACGAAGGAGAAACACAAGAATAATCTTGTTGTAAGGAGGATATAATGGAAAAGTTAAACATTAAGTTAAACAAAGAAGTCTTTGAGATTACCCCTAACGATAATGTTGTTCGTGATGCTATTAATGTAGCAAGATGTGGTCTTCGTCAAGGAACTTATAAAGTAAAAAATAGAAGTGAAGTATCAGGTGGAGGTCGTAAACCTTGGAGACAAAAAGGAACAGGACGTGCTAGACAAGGTTCAATTCGTGCACCACAATGGAGAGGTGGAGGAATTGCTCTTGGACCAGTACCACGTGATTACTCATTAAAAATGAATCGTAAAGAAAGAGTATTAGCATTAAAATCTGTTTTATCATATAAAGTTTTAGATAAAGAATTAATCGTTGTTGATGAAATAGTTATTGAAAAACCAAAAACAAAAGAAATGTTAGAATTATTAAAAACATTAGAACTTACTGATAAAAAAGTTTTAATCGTTATGGGTGAATTAACAGAAAATGTAATTTTAGCAAGTCGTAACTTACAAAATGTTTTAATTATGGAACCATACGAATTAAATGTTTTAGATATTATTAATGCTGATTACTTAGTTATGACTAAGGATGCCGTGAAAATGGTAGAGGAGGCACTTAAATAATGAATACAAAATATTTAGATATTATTAAAGCCCCAGTAGTTACTGAAAAAAGTACTAATGGAAAAAATTTAAATCAATATACATTTAAAGTTGCTCCAAAATCATCAAAAACTGAAATTAAAGAAGCAATTGAAAAAATCTTTAATGTAGATGTTGTTGAAATAAGCACTTTAAATGAAAAAGTAAAAACAAAGAGAGTTGGTCGTTATACAGGACTTAGTAACCGTTCTAAAAAGGCAATTGTTACTTTAAAGGCTGGTCAAACGATCGAAATTAAATAGGAGGGTAGTAAAATGGCTATTAAAAATTTTAAACCAACTACAAATGCTAGACGTAAGATGTCAACCCTTGTAAATGAAGAAATTACTAAAACTACTCCTGAAAAAAGTTTAACAGTAAGCATGAAAAAGAATGGTGGACGTAATAACCAAGGACGTATCACTGTTAGACATCATGGTGGCGGAGAAAAAAGAAAATATCGTATTATTGATTTCAAAAGAAATAAATTTGATATTGAAGGACGTGTTGCAAGTGTTGAATACGATCCAAACAGATCAGCAAATATTGCTTTAATCAATTATATTGATGGAGAAAAAAGATATATAATTGCTCCAAAAGGAATTAAAGTTGGAGATAAAGTTGTATCAGGAGAAAATGTTGATATCAAAATAGGAAATGCTTTACCTATTATGAATATTCCAGTAGGTACAGTAGTTCACAACATTGAACTTCGTCCAAAGAAAGGTGCAAGTCTTGCAAGATCTGCGGGTACTAGTGCTCAAATTCTTGGTCGTGAAGGTAAGTATGTAATGGTTCGTTTATCAAGTGGCGAACAAAGAATGATTTTAGGAACTTGTATGGCAACAATCGGTGAAGTAGGAAATGCTGATTATGAATTAGTTCATTTAGGAAAAGCTGGTAGAAGTCGTCATATGGGAATTCGTCCAACTGTACGTGGTTCTGTTATGAACCCTAATGATCACCCACATGGTGGTGGAGAAGGTCGTGCACCAGTTGGTCGTAAAGGACCTGTTACACCTTGGGGTAAACCTGCACTTGGATATAAAACTCGTAAAAAGAAAGCTAGCGACAAGT
Organism: uncultured Bacilli bacterium; assembly: GCA_934119955.1. Taxonomy (GTDB): domain Bacteria; phylum Bacillota_I; class Bacilli_A; order RF39; family UBA660; genus RUG591. The sequence goes on from CAKOSZ010000006.1 coordinate 25,409, forward strand.
TTATTGTTCGTAGAAGAAATGCTAAATAAGGAGAGTAAGATATGGCAAGAAGTTTAAAAAAAGGACCTTATGTATTTGATAGATTACTAAAAAAGGTTCAAGAATTAAATAAATCTGGAAAGAAAGAAGTTATTAAAACTTGGTCACGTCGTTCTACAATTTTCCCTGATTTTATTGGTCATACTTTTGCAGTTCATAATGGGAAAGAATTTATTCCTGTATATGTAACTGAGGATATGGTAGGACACAAATTAGGTGAATTTTCATTAACTCGTAAGTTTGGTGGACATGGCGATAACAAGACTAAGTAATAACTAGGAGGGAATTAAAGTATGGAAGCAAAATCTATTGCAAAACAAACACGTATTTCACCAATTAAAGCAAGATTAGTAATTGATTTAATTCGTGGTAAAGATGTTAAAGATGCAAAAACCATATTAGTAAATTATAATACAAAGGCTGCTAAGTTAATACTTAAAGTGTTAAATTCAGCTGTTAGTAATGCAGTTAACAATAATAAGATGGATGAATCTAAATTATTTGTTAGTGAAGCAAGAGTAGATGCTGGACCTGTTATGAAAAGAATTATGTTTGATTCAAGAGGATATATAGGTCACAAGGACAAAAGAACTAGTCACATTGTAATTAGTGTGAAGGAAAGATAGGAGATATTATGGGACAAAAAGTAAGTCCAATTGGACAAAGAATTGGTATTAATAAAGACTGGGAATCTAAATGGTATGCTCCTAAGAGTCAATTTTCAAAATATTTAATGGAAGATATTAAAATTCGTGATTATATTGAAAAGAACTTAGTTGATAAAGGTATTGCTAGTGTTGAGATTGAAAGAAATAAAAAAAGATGTGAAGTTACAATTCATTCTGCTAAACCAGGTGTATTAATTGGTAAAGGTGGAGAAGAAATTGAAAAGCTTAAAAAAGTCTTATCTTCTATCGTAAATCATCCTGTACAAGTTTCAGTTGTAGATGTTAAAAAAGCAGATATCAATGCTAAACTTGTTGCAGATTCAATAGCAAAACAAATTACAAACAGAGCCTCATTTAGAATGGCCCAAAAACGTGCAATTAAAAATGCCATGAAATCAGGTGCTAAGGGAATCAAAACAAGTGTTTCTGGTCGTTTAGGTGGTGCTGATATGGCAAGAACAGAAGGATATAAGGAAGGTACAATTCCACTTCATACTTTTAGAGCTGATATTGATTATGCTACATCAGAGGCTGATACTACATTTGGTAAAATCGGTGTAAAAGTATGGATTTATAAAGGTGAAATTCTTCCTGCAAAGAATGGAGGTAAGTAAAAATGGCTTTAATACCTGCAAGAGTTAAATATCGTCGTGTTCACAGACTTCCTTATGAAGGTCGTGCAAAAGGAAATACAACTTTAAGTTTTGGTGAATACGGTTTAATGGCAAAAGAAGGTGCTTGGATTACAACAAATCAAATCGAAGCAGCCAGAGTTGCTATGACAAGATATATGAAACGTGGTGGTAAGGTATGGATTAATATCTTCCCACATATGCCAATAACAAGCAAACCACTTGGTACTCGTCAAGGAAAAGGAAAGGGTGCTGTTGATAAATGGGTTGCTGTTGTTAAAGAAGGAAAAATAATGTTTGAAATTGGAGGAGTAAGCGAAGAGGTTGCCCGTGAAGCATTCCGTTTAGCAGCTCACAAATTACCAATTAAAACTAAATTTGTAACCAAAGAAGAAAATGGTGGTGAGAAAAATGAAGGTTAAAGAAATTAGAGAAATGACCACTGAGGATATCAAGAAACAAATTGCTTCAATGAAACAAGAATTATTTAATTTACGTTTTCAACAAGCAACAGGTATCATTGAGAAACCTTCAAGAATTAAAGATTTAAGACACGATGTTGCAAGATGCAAAACTGTACTTCGTGAACGTGAGTTGGAGGTAAAATAATGGAAAGACGTAAAGAATTAGTTGGAAAAGTTGTAAGTAGTAAAAACAATAAAACTATTACAGTAGTGGTTGAAACTTATAAAAAAGATCCATTATATGGTAAAAGAGTAAAATATTCTAAAAAGTATGCTGTACATGATGAAGAAAATAAAGCAAAAGTAGGAGATACAGTTAGAATAGTTGAAACTAGACCATTATCAAAAACAAAATATTTCTATTTAAAAGAAATTATTGAAGAAGCGGTTATTCTTTAATAACTGTACGATAAAGGAGGAAATATGATTCAACAAGAAAGTCGTCTTAAAGTTGCTGACAATTCAGGTGCAAGAGAACTATTAGTTATTCGTGTTTTGGGTGGAAGCAAAGTAAAGACTGGAAATATTGGAGATATAGTTGTTGGGACTGTTAAAAATGCAATTCCCAATGGAACTGTTAAAAAGAGTAAAGTTGTAAAAGCAGTTATCGTTCGTTCAAAATTTGGTGTTAGACGTGAAGATGGTTCTTATATCAAGTTTGATGATAATGCTTGTGTAATTATAAAAGATGATAAGAGTCCTGTTGGAACTCGTATCTTTGGACCAGTAGCAAGAGAGCTTCGTGATGATAAAGATTATATGAAAATTGTATCTCTTGCTAAGGAAGTACTATAAGGAGTGTATTATGAGATTAAAAAAAGGTGATAAAGTTATAGTAATTACTGGTTCTAATAAGGGACATGAAGGTATTATTAAACAAGTACTTCGTGATTCTAATAAAGTTATTGTTGAAGGTGTTAATATTGTTAAAAAACACAGAAAAGCAAACGGTCAAGAATCAGGAGGTATTATGGAAATTGAAGCACCTATTAATGCTTCAAATGTAATGCTTTTAGATCCTAAAACAAAGAAACCTACAAGAGTAGGAATTACTATTGACGAAAAAAATAATAAAAAAATAAGAATTTCAAAAAAATCAAACGAAAAGTTTGATTAACAGAAGGAGGAATTATTAATGAACCGCCTAAAAGAAAAATACTTGAATGAAGTTGTTCCAAGTTTAAAAGAAAAATACAATTATAAAACAATCATGGAAGTTCCAAAATTAGAAAAAATTGTTATCAATATGGGTGTTGGAGATGCTACTACTAATTCTAAATTATTAGATGCTGCTGTTAGTGATTTAACTCTTATTGCTGGTCAAAAACCAGTTGTAACAAAGGCTAAAAAATCAATTGCTGGTTTTCATGTAAGAGAAGGTCAATCAATTGGTTGTAAAGTAACTCTAAGAGGAGATGCTATGTATAATTTCATGGATAAATTAATTAGTATTGCACTTCCTCGTGTTAGAGATTTCCGTGGTATTAGTAGTAAAGCATTTGATGGTCGTGGAAATTATACACTTGGCATTAAAGAACAATTAATATTCTCAGAAATTGAGTATGATAACATTGTTAAAGTACGTGGAATGGATATTGTTTTTGTAACAACCGCTAAGAGTAACGAAGAATCATACGATTTATTAAGTGAACTTGGAATGCCATTTAGAAAGTAATTGGAGGAAATTATGGCTAAAAAAAGTATGATAAATAAAGCTAATAAAAAACAAAAATTTAAAGTACGTGAATATACTCGTTGTCAAAGATGTGGTAGACCACATGCAGTTATGAGTAAATTCGGTATTTGCCGTATTTGTTTTCGTGAATTAGCTTATAAAGGACAAATACCAGGGGTCAAAAAATCAAGCTGGTAAAAAAGGAGGATATATAAAATGGTAGTAACAGATACAATTGCAGATATGCTTACAAGAATTCGTAATGCTAACGTAATGCACTATCAAGAAGTTTTAGTACCAAATTCTAAAATGAAACTTGAAATCGCTAAGATTTTAAAAGATGAAGGATTTATTGAAAATTATAAAGTACTAAACGAAGATGTTCAAGGAACAATTGTTTTAACATTAAAATATGGACCAAATAAAGAAAGAGTTATTACAGGACTTAAAAAAATTTCAAAACCTGGTTTAAGAGTTTATGCTAAGAATGATGAAATTCCTAAGGTATTAAATGGTTTAGGTATTGCTATTATTTCAACAAGTAAAGGATTAATGACAGATAAAGAAGCCAGAAAAAATAACCTTGGTGGTGAAGTTCTAGCTTATATTTGGTAGAAAGGAAATAATTATGAGCCGTATAGGAAATAGAAAAATTGTTATTCCTGAGGGTGTTAGTGTTAATAAGGAAGATAATATCATTAAAGTTGTTGGTAAATTAGGTGAATTATCATTAGAATTACCAAGTGTTATTAAAATGGAAATTAATGATAATGAAATTACTTTAACAAGAATTAATGAATTAAAAACTACTAAGGCTATGCATGGAACTACTAATGCAAATCTTACTAACATGATTAAAGGTGTAACAGAAGGTTATAGAAAAAATTTAGAAATTATCGGTGTTGGATATCGTTTCAATTTACAAGGAGATAAACTTGTTATTAGTGCTGGTTATTCTCATCCTGTTGAATTAAGTATTCCAGAAGGATTAAAATTAGAAGCAGTTAGTAACACAGAAATTTCTGTATTTGGAATTTCTAAGGAATTAGTAGGAGAATATGCTGCTAATATTAGAAAAGTACGTCAACCTGAACCTTACAAAGGAAAAGGTATTCGTTATAAAGATGAATATATCCGTCGTAAGGAAGGTAAGAAGGCTGCTTAATAGGAGGAAAGTTTATGATAAATAAAGTATCAAAAAACGAAATGCGTAAAGAAAGACATGAACGTGTAAGAGCAAAAATTGTTGGTACAAAAGATGTTCCAAGAGTTTGTGTATTCCGTTCAAATACTAATATTTATGCACAAATAATTAATGATGAAGAAGGTAAAACTTTGGTTTCTGCAAGTTCTTTGGAAAATAAGGGAACTAATGGAAGTAACATTGAAGCAGCTAAATTAGTTGGTGCTAGTCTTGCTAAAAAAGCAAAAGATGCTGGTATTACAAAAGTTGTTTTTGATAGAGGTGGTTACCTTTACCATGGTCGTGTTAAAGCACTTGCTGATGCTTTAAGAGACAATGGATTAGAATTCTAAGGAGGTGTATTATGCAAAAACAAAAAAGAGAACCTAAAAACAATAAAGATTCTAAAAATAATAAATTATTTGAAGAATTAGTTATTGAAGTTAAAAGCGTTGTAAAAGTAACACAAGGTGGAAGACAAAGAAGATTCTCTGCAACAGTTGTTGTTGGAGATAAAAATGGTACAGTTGGAATAGGTATTGGTAAAGCAGGAGAAGTTCCTGATGCAATCAAGAAAGCTATTCAAGCTGCAAACAAAAATGTTATTAAAATCACTTTAATTGATAATCGTACAATTCAACATGAAGCAATTGGTAAAAGTGGAGCTGCAAGTGTATTAATCAAACCTGCACCTGCCGGAGCTGGACTTATCGCAGGAGGAGCAGTTCGTGCTGTTCTAGAACTTGCTGGTGTTCGTGATATTTCAAGTAAATCACTTGGTTCAAGAACAAAATTAAATATGGCAACTGCAACAATTAATGCTTTAAAATCTATTAAAACAGTAGAAGAAGTTGCTAAATTAAGAGGAAAAGAAGAAAGTGAGATTTTAGGATAATGAAATTACATGAATTAGAAAGAAATACTCTTGCAAAACAAGAAAGACGTCGTGTTGGACGTGGTATGGGATCTGGTCTTGGTAAAACTAGTGGACGTGGTGAAAAAGGTCAAAAGGCTCGTAGTGGTGTTTCTATTAAAGCAACATTCGAAGGAGGACAATTACCACTTTATAGACGTTTACCAAAAAGAGGATTTTCAAATAGTGATTTTAAAATAAGATATGCAACTATTAATGTTTCAGATCTAGACAGATTTGAAGAAGGAACAGTTGTTACACCTGAGCTTTTAAAAGAATGTGGTCTTTTGAAAAATCAATTAGATGGAGTTAAAATTTTAGGAAATGGAGAAATTACTAAAAAATTAACTGTTAAAGCCCATAAATTTTCAAAAACTGCAATAGAAAAATTAGAGAATTCTGGAAGCAAAATTGAGGTGCTATGATGTTTGCTACAATGAAGCAAATATTTGCACCTACTAATTCTGATTTAAGAAAAAGAATATTATTTACGTTAGGTGCACTTCTAATATTTATTATTGGAACTGGGGTACCTGTTCCAGGAACAACAAACATTACAAAAAATCTTGGTTTTTTGGAACTTATTAATGCAATGGGTGGAGGAAGTTTGAAAAACTTTTCAATCTTTGCTCTTGGAGTATCTCCATATATCACTGCATCAATAATTATTCAATTATTAGAAATGGACATAGTTCCATATTTCACAGAACTATCAAAAGAGGGTCCTGTTGGAAGAAGAAAATTAAATCAAATAACAAGATATGTGGGAATTGTTTTTGCCTTTATAGAAGGATATGCATTTAGTTTTGCTTTTTTAGGAGCATCATCTGCATTTGAATATTTATATGTAGCAACAATTCTAACGGCTGGAACAGCATTTTGTTTATGGCTTGGAGATCAAATAACTCAAAAAGGAATAGGTAATGGTGTATCATTAATGATTATGGCTGGTATTATTGCAACACTTCCTACAATGTTTCAAACAGCATTTACATCATTAGTAATACCAAATGATTTAACTTGGGGTATAATTAAATTTGCAATTTTTGTAATATTATACTTTTTAATTATAATTGGTGTTATCTATGTACAAGAAGCAGAAAGAAGAATACCTCTTCAATATGCTAATAAAACAACAGGTTCTTATGGATCTGAACAATCATTCTTACCAATTAAATTAAATACAGCAAGTGTTATTCCAGTAATATTTGCATCAAGTCTACTAGCAATCCCAGCAACTATTGCTAACTTTGTTAACAATGATGGATTTACAAAATTTGTTAGCACATATCTTGATTACTCTAAACCAGTTGGATTCGTTCTTTATATAGTTTTAATATTTTTCTTTGGTTACTTCTATACATTCTTACAATTAAAACCAGAAGATGTAGCCGAGAATTTAAAAAATAATGGAGGATATATTCCAGGTGTTAGACCAGGAAAAGAAACTGAGGAGTATGTTAGTCATACTTTATCAAGAATTACAATTGTAGGAACTATTTTATTAATTATTCTTGCAATTATTCCAATAATATTTACAAGTGTTACTAAGTTACCAAGTAGTGTAAGTATAGGAGGAACTGGACTTCTAATCGTTGTTGGTGTTGCTCTTGAAACTTATAAACAATTAGAAGGTAGTTTAGCAACTAGAACTTATAAAAAAAGGAAAGGCCGTTTAAGATAATGAAGAATATTATTTTAATAGCAGCACCTGCTGCTGGAAAGGGAACATTGTCAGATTTACTTGTTAAAAAATATGGATATATTCATATTTCAACAGGTGATTTGTTACGTGAAGTTAGTAAACAAGAAACAGAACTTGGTAAAAAAATTGCTAATATGTTAAAAAATGGTGAGTTAGTTACTGATGAAATCGTTTTTGAACTTTTAGAAAATAAATTAGCCGTGACTGATAAACCATATATATTAGATGGCTTTCCAAGAACTATTAATCAAGCACATAAATATGATGAATTAATTAAAAAATTAAATAAAGAGTTAGGAATTGTTGTGGTTTTAAACTGTGATGAGGATACTCTTAGAAAAAGAATTGTAGGACGTCATTTATGTAAAGATTGTGGTAGTATATATAATACTTTAACAGGTGTTAATACTCCAAAAGAAGAAGGAGTTTGTGATACTTGTGGAGGAGAATTATATAAAAGAAGTGATGATAATGAAGAATCTTTCAAGAATCGTTATGACACTTACTTAGAAAAAACTAAACCTTTAATTGATTTTTATCAAGACAAAGGTAATTTATATTATATTGATTCAAGTACAACTGATTCAATGTTAAAAGAGATAGAGGATCTTCTATGATTAGTATCAAGAGTGATCGTGAAATTGAACTTTTAAGAGTGGCTGGTTCTATTGTTTATGATACTCATTGTTATTTAAAAAAGTTTATAAAACCAGGAATAACAACCGAAGAGATTGATAAACTTGGCTATGATTATATCATTAGCCGTGGAGCTACGCCTTCTTTTAAGGGATATGAAGGTTATCCTGCTAGTATTTGTACTAGTATAAATCAAGAAGTAGTACATGGTATACCAAGTAAAAGACGCCTTAAAAAAGGAGATATTATAACTCTTGATATAGGTGCTTGTTATAAAGGTTATCATGGTGATTCTGCTTGGACTTATCCCGTTTTGGAAGTATCTAAGGAGAATGCTTACTTAATGGAACATACTGAAAAATCTTTATATGTAGGTTTAAATGAAGTTAAACCAGGTAATCACATAGGTGACATTGGTTATGCCATTGAAACTTATGCCAAAGAACACAATTTAGGTGTTATTAAAGAATTAGTAGGTCATGGTGTAGGAACTAGTGTTCATGAAGAACCAGATGTTCCAAACTATGGTAAAAAAGGTAGTGGGCCTATGTTAAAAAAAGGAATGGTTATTGCTGTTGAACCAATGTTAACATTTGGTAGTCCAGATATTGTTATTTTAGATGATGATTGGACAATTGAGACAGAAGACTATTCAATGTCTGCTCACTATGAACATACTGTTGTTGTAACAGAAAATGGTTATGAAATATTAACAGGAGGAAAAAATGGCTAAAAATGATACTATTGAAGTAGAGGGAAAAGTACTAGAAGTTTTACCAGGATATAAATTTAAGGTAGAGCTTGTTAACAAGCATATAATAACTGCTCACGTTTCTGGTAAAATGCGAATGAACTACATTCGTATCATAGAAGGAGATAATGTTGTTATTGAGTTATCACCATATGATTTAACACGTGGGCGAATAACCTATAGAAAATAATAGGAGGGAAAATATATGAAAGTAAAACCATCAGTAAAACCAATTTGTGACAAATGCAAAGTAATTAAAAGAAAAGGTAAAGTTATGGTAATTTGTGAAAATCCAAAACACAAACAAACTCAAGGTTAATAGGAGGTAAAAATTATGGCTAGAATTAAGGGTGTAGATATACCAAATGATAAACATATCGTGGTATCATTAACTTATATTTATGGTATTGGAAGAAATCTTGCTAAAACAATTTGTATGAATGCAAACGTTGAACCAACTAAAAAAGCAGGAGAATTAAATACTGAGGAATTAAACAAATTAAGAGATGAAATTAATAAACATTTAGTAGAAGGTGACTTACGTCGTGAAGTTAATATGAATATTAAAACTAAAATGGAAATTAATTCATATCAAGGAACTCGTCATAAAAAAGGTTTACCTGTAAGAGGACAAAGAACAAATAGAAATGCTCGTACTCGTAAAGGTAAAGGAAAAACAGTTGCTAACAAAAAGAAATAGTTTAGTAGAAAAAGGAGGATATTATGGCTTATAAACAAAGAAAAAGAAAAGTAAAAAAGAATGTGCCAGAGGGTGTTGCACATATTCATGCAACATTTAATAACACAATAGTTACTTTATCTGATAAAGATGGAAATGCAATTGCATGGGCTAGTGCTGGTGCATTAGGATTCAAGGGTAGCAAAAAATCAACTCCATTTGCTGCTGGACTTGCTAGTGAAGCAGCAGGTAAAAAAGCATATGATGCAGGAATGCGTAAAGTTGAAGTTTGTGTTAAAGGACTTGGACCTGGAAGAGAAACAGCAATTCGTTCACTTCAAACAGCAGGACTTGAGATTACATCTATTAGCGATGTAACACCAATACCACATAATGGATGTCGTCCACCAAAACGTCCACGTGGTTAATAAGGAGGGGAAAAATAATGGCAAATTTTGTAATACCATTTGAAAAACCAATTTATAAAGTAGCAGATTATACAGAAAATAATTTTTATGGTAAATTTGAACTAGAACCACTTGAAAGAGGTTTTGGTAATACAATTGGAAATGCACTTAGAAGAGTATTGCTTTCTAGTTTACCAGGAAGTGCAATTTCAAGTGTTAAAATTGAAGGAGTTCAACACGAATTTCAAACATTAGATGGAGTTATCGAAGATGTAACAACAATTATTTTAAATTTAAAAAGTGTTGTTATTAAAAATCATTCCCAAGAAATGAAAAATATGCGTCTTGATGTAACTTGTGATAGTGATGAAATGGAAGTTAAAGCAGGAGATTTTATTGTTGATCCTGATTTAGAAATTATTAATCCAGATTTACACATTGCAACTCTTTCACGTGGAGCACATTTAGTAATGTCTATGACTGTTTCAAATGGTAGAGGTTATGTTAAAAGTGAAGAAAACAAAAAACTTCTTGATATTAAGAAAGTTGGAACTATTCCAGTTGATTCACTTTACTCACCAGTTGAAAGAGTATCATATGAAGTTGATAGTGCTCGTGTTGGTCAAAACGAAAATTATGATAAATTAATTTTAAATGTTTGGACTAATGGAAGTATTAAACCAGAAGAGGCTATTGCAATTGCTTCTAAAATATTGGTTACACATTTTAACATTTTGGTTGATTTAGCTAATATTAAAGATTTATCAGGAATAATGGTTGAAAAAACCGAAGATAGTAAATCAAAAGAATTAGAAACTTTAATTGAAGATTTAGATTTTTCAGTTAGAACATTTAATTGTTTAAAAAGAGCAAATATTAAAACACTTAAAGATTTAGTAGATAAAAAACAAAGTGATTTTATGAAAATCCGTAATTTAGGCAAAAAATCTTTAAAAGAAGTATTAGATAAGATCAAAGATATGGGCTTATCTTTACATGATGAAGATTAGGAGGGATAAAATGTCATATCGTAAATTAGGTCGTGATAATAAACACAGAAGAAGTATGCTTGCTAATTTAGTAAAAGATGTTATCATGAACGAAAGAATTCAAACAACTGATACACGTGCTAAAGAAGTTCGTAAGTTTGTTGATAAAATGATTACTTATGGAAAGAAAGGCGATTTAGTATCAAGAAGATTAGCACTTGCTTTCCTTCATAATGATAAAGAATGTGTTGATAAAATATTTAATGAACTAGCACCTCGTTATGAAAATAGAAATGGTGGCTACACTAGAATTTTAAAAGTTGATGAAAGACGTGGAGATGGATCATTAATGTCAATTATAGAATTAGTTAAATAACTAGTTCTTTTTTTATAAAAAAAACACCTAAGTGTTTAAATTTTTTTTCTTCTTATAAATATTTTAATAATATAAAATAAGAAAACAGTCATCAAAAATACATATATCCATACTAGTATTGTATATAAATCACCCTTAGCATATTTTCCAATAATACTTGGAATATTTTCAGGAAAATACTTTGCTATAAAAGTTTTAATTTCTTTAACTGTATTATATTTTAAAAAGGTTAAAATACGTAAGAATATATCAAATATAGCAACAAAGAAAACTACATTTGAAAATCTTCTAAAAAAACAAATAACAATAACTAATAGAACAATAAATATAATTGCATCCATTACTTCACTTCCTATTCTTTATAATTTTATCAAATAATAGAAAATTTGACAATAATTTTAATTTAGAAAATGTAATTTAGTCAAATATTTGTCAAAATTAATCATTTTCTATTGATTTTTAAAAATTTATGCTATAATTAAATTAAGGATAGTATGTCTATCACGAAAGGAGATAAAAATGGCAGATATTATTTATAATCAAGCTAAACTAGAAGAAGTTACTAACGAATTACAAGGACAAATTAAAAAATTAAATGAGGAGTTAGAAACTTTTAATCAAAATTATGAGGTTGTTAAAGCAAATTGGTCAGGAAGTGAATTTGAAAAAGCAGATGAAAAATTAAAAGAAATTAAATCTACGATAGAAACTGCAATTGCTGATAACAAACAACAATTAGTATATTTAAAACAAAAAAATGCTGATTTTGCAGAAGCAAATTCAGGACTATAAGAGGAGGAAAAATGAAAGAGAATAGAATTGAGAGTTTTGCTGCACTTGAAAGTGCATTAAGTAATTTAACTCAATTATCAGATGAAATATCAACAACATTTAATCAATTACAACAAACATATGAAAATCAAGATCAAGGGTGGGCTAGTGCAAATTCAACAAATCAATTAAATAAAATGACAGATTTTGCAACTGAGTCTCAAAAAATATCTAGAAACATCGCTGAGGTAAGTAGTGCTGTTGAGAAGTTTAAAACTACAACTCAAAGTATCGATGAACAAGCGTAGACACTTTATAAGTGTCTTTTGTTAGTAAGAAAGGAGGAAAAATATGGGAGAACAAGAAATGAATTATGAATCTTTTTGTAATATATTAAAAAAGCAAGGTTACGTTGATGATAAAATTAAAAATATTTTAAATTTTAATGGCGATGTTACATTAACAAAAGATGATACCGCTATTACTATAAATAAAAATAATTTTAATTCTAATGCTACAGTAACAATCACAAATCATCAATATATACCAACTGAACTTGCTGATAGTTACCAAGATGTTTCATCAAACGGATTAACTACTCATGTTAATAAAATACCTTTACCTGAATCTGGTGCAAAAAATTGGAATAAATTATATATTATTACTACATCTAAGGAAATACCAGTTAATGAATTGTTAGATTCAGATGGCAAAATCGATAAAAATCAATTTGATTTTGGTTATGAAGATGTTAAGAATGCAACTGATACACCACCTGAAGGAAAAAAAGTTGATGATGCTGATGCAGGTGCTGTTGAACAATCACCTGAAACACCAGCTGAAGAAGCTGCTGAAGAAACATCAGATCCAACTGATGGTGCTCCTAATTCAGATGAAGTTGAACCATCAAATAATAGTAATAATTCTAATGTTTATAATAATTATACTGATTTTGAAGAAAGAGTACGAGGACTTGAATATTCGCTCGTAGGTTTAGATATTCCTAATGATGCTGATAGATATGAAATAAAAGATGGAAAAGTAATAGTTACTAAGTCAGGTGAGTCACCACGTGAATATTTATTACATAAATTTTTTGTTAGTAATTCATACACTATTGAAATGAATAATATGACTTTTGATGTTGAAACTTTAAAAGGCAGATTAAATAATATAAATATTAGTGTTGATGATATCAAAAATGTACGTTCAAAAGCAATAGAATTATTACAATATTTTGATGATAAAGTTCTTAAACTTTCGAAAGAAATTGTTGATAATTTTCCTAGTATAAACGAATTAACGAAGGAAAAGTTAATTTCTTATGGGTTAGATGTAGATTATTTAATATATATATATAATTCTCATCAAAATACTATTGCATATCATTTAAATGATGTTATTGAAAGTCTAGCACAATCAATTGAGGCTAACTTAGCAACCAATGATAATGGTAAAGGTGCGGAAACTGGAAAAATTTCTGAAATCAAGGCTGGAAATAATGGTGGAAATTCAGGTTCTAGTACACCTAGTACTGATACAAATACTGTTGATGAAACCGCAGTAATTGATCAAGAAACTTTAACAAGATTAATGCCTGCTGTTACAGGAATGGTAACATTTGCAGAGATTGTTTCAATGTATGAAAAAATAGGAAATAATTTACCTGTTCAATCAAGTGAAGCAGGACAATATGGACTTATTGGAGTAGTTCAAGAAAATGGTAAATATTATTACAAATTATTAGATACAAAAACTGGAAAAGTTTACTTTACTGAAATAAATGAAAAATCAAAAATAAATTGGGATGAAAAAGGAGAAAGAAAAGTAGTAGAGGTAAAAGACGAAAATGCTATGATTCTAAATAAAACTGGTGAATCTGATGATGGACTAGTTAGATTTGCAGATAAAAGAGATGTATATTTATTGACTGATGATAAAACAACAGTTGATGGAATAGATTATTACAACATAATGGATTCTAAAACAGATACTAATGCATATATGGTATCATCTGATTCAGTTTCACAACCAAAATCTATTAGTGATTTAATTTCAGCAGTAGGGGACAGCGAGGTGATAAAATGAATTCTATAAATTATTATAAAACAAAATTAACAGAATATACTGATGCTAAAAGACATTTAGTGGAAGAATTTGGAAATAATATTTCAAACAATGTTTCACAGGTTTATGAAGATTCACTGTTAGCCTCAACAGATGCTAAAATTCTTGATGATCTTAAAAATATAAGTATTACGGAATCTACGTTAAATACTTATGTTAATGTAACTAAAAATAAATGTAGTGCACTTGGATATGACAATACTGTTAACAAATTTGGTGAAATTTATAAAAAAGCATCCATATTTGCCAATACATATCAAGTAATTCATGAAAATGTTTCAAACTCTTCAAAAGAAGCATATAATGAGCTTACAGAAAATTATAATAAGGAATTTAGTAATTATGAGATGTGTTGTAGAAATGCTGATAGCTTACTTTATAAATTAGGAAACTTGATTGAAAATTATGATAATAACAAAGCGGAAATTGAAAGTTTAAAAAGAGAGGCAATGTATAATGATTTAACTGACGAGGTAAGGTCTAGAAAAAACGAAAGAAGAAGAAAGTTGGTAACAAAAAATGAAAATAATTTAGCTTCAATGGCATCATATGATACTAACCTTGATCAAATTTTAAATACAGATTTAAAAAAATGCATTGAAATTAATATGAATGAGTTATTAGAAAAAGGTTTAAAAAAAGTACCATTGACAACATCATCTAGTGGAGATTTGTCTGCATCTGCTGGTATATTGAGTTATCAAAGAGCCTATGAAGTACCATATTAAAATAAGGAAAAAATAATTTAAAAAAACTATAATTTAGTAATTGCTAAATGTAGTTTTTTTTGTTATAATTTTATTAGAATTGAGGGATTGTATGAAAATACTTATTTTAAAAAAAGAAAGAATAATTACAACATCACTTCCTAATAACATTTATGGAGATTTTCAAATAGTGGATTCTGATGAAAATGGTAATCAAGTCGATTTAATAACAATTAAAGAACAAAATGGTAAATGGTTACTTACTAATACTCCTGATACTGCTATTATTGTTAATAATACTCCGGTTGGAAGTATCTATTTAACTGATTATTTTTCATGTGAAATTTTGTATCGTAAAAGTGATTATAAATATATTTTATATTGTTTGCCTACTTATGATGTTACTACTTTGTATAATGTAGTAGATGCTAATATAACAGTAGGTAATAGTAATGCAGATATTACTTATACTAATGCTTTTTTAAATTCATATAGTTTAAAAATTTATTATGACAATGCTTGGTATATTGAAGTATTAACAGATACTTATCTTGTTTATAAAAATAATAAAAGTATTAAAAAAGAAAGATTATTTAATGGAGATGTAATCTTTATTCTAGGTCTTCGTATTGTAGTTCTTGGTAATTATATGATTATAAATAATCCGTATAATACAGTTAGAATAAATTCTAATAAATTAAAATCAATTCGCTTGGGAGCAACAAGTAGTAAAAATGAAATAGAAGAAGAGCTTGAAATATATGATGAAGAAGATTATTTTTTCCGTACACCTCGTTTTAAAAGAAGTGTTGTTACTGAAAAATTTAAAATAGATTCTCCTCCTGAAAATCAAGATCCAGAAGGAATGCCTTTCTTTTTAACTCTTGCTTCTTCAATGACAATGGCAGCAACTTCCAGTATGAGTTTATATACAGCAGTTTCAAGATTAAATGAAGGGGCATCTTTTAAAGAAATACTTCCAACTTTAATTATTACTTTAATTACCTTAATAGCATCCTTTGTAGTTCCTTTAATATCAAGAATATGGCAAAAGAAAAGCAATAAGAAAAAAGAAGCATTAAGACAACAAAAATATACAAATTATGTAGAAGAAAGAAAAAAAGAAATAGACGACAAGATGGAAGAACAAAAATTTATTCTTGTTGAAAATAATCTTTCTAATAAACAATGTTTTGATATTATCATGAATCGTGAAAATAATTTATGGGAAAGAAAAATAGAACATGATGACTTTTTAAATCTAAGAATTGGTGTTGGTAATATTAAAGCATCAGTTGAAATAGATTATGAAAAAGAAAGATTTACTTTGGTTGATGATAATTTAAAAAAATTATTACAAGATGTAGCAGGATCTGATAAAAAATTAGATGATGTACCAGTTAGTATTTCTTTAACTGAAAAAAATATTGTTGCAATTACGGCTGAACTTAAATTAGGATATCAATTTTTAGAAACACTTATTTTGCAAATGATGGCTTTTCATAGTTATGAAGAGTTAAAAATAGTAATTTTAACAAGTGAAGAAAATGAAAATTATTTTGAATATTTAAAATTAACTCCTTTTGTTTGGAATGATTATAGAACTTTTCGTTTCTTTGGAGTTAATAAAGAAGAAATTAATCAAATATCAGTTTATTTAATAGATGAGTTTAATAAACGTTGTTATAAAGATAATGAACATAGTTATAGTAATGATGAGGCAAATTATAAAAATCAATTACCATATTATGTAATTATAACAGATGATTATAAGAGTATTCGAAATACAGAGATATTTAAAAAAATCTTAGAAACAGAAATAAATGTTGGTTTTACTTTAATTACAATGGATAGAACTTTAAGAAGATTACCAGATGATGCTAAGGCTTTTATTAATATAACAAATGATATTAGTTTAATGTTAGAACCAGACTTAACTAAGGGAAATAAACAAGAATTTAGAGCCGATTTTAATACTTTAAATATGAATTTATTAACTAGTAAAGTTGCAAATGTTCCAATTGAGTTTCAAAATGGTAGGTTTAATTTACCAACTACTTATACTTTTCTTGAAATGTATAATGTTGGTAGGGTTGAACAGTTAAACATTCTTGCTCGTTGGAAAGAATCTAATCCAATTAATTCCTTAGCCGCTCCGGTTGGAATATGTGATAACGGAGAATTATTGTATTTAGATGTTCATGAAAAAGTACATGGGCCACATGGATTAATTGCTGGTATGACAGGTTCTGGTAAGAGTGAATTTATTATTACTTATATTTTATCTATGGCAGTTAATTATCGTCCGGAAGAAGTAAGTTTTGTTTTGATAGATTATAAAGGTGGAGGACTTGCTGGGGCTTTTCAAAATAAAGATACAGGTATGAAGTTACCTCATGTTGCAGGTATTATTACTAACCTTGATAAAACTGAAATTACAAGAGCATTATCAAGTTTAAATTCTGAATTAAGACGTCGTCAAAAAATATTTAATGAAGCACGTGAAAAATTAAATGAAAGTACAATTGATATTTATAAATATCAAAAATTATATCGAAATAAACAAGTAGATGAACCTATGAGTCATTTAATAATCATAAGTGATGAGTTTGCGGAACTTAAAATGCAACAACCTGAATTTATGGATGAATTGATGTCAATTGCCAGAATCGGTCGTAGTTTAGGAGTTCATTTAATTCTTGCAACTCAAAAACCAAGTGGTATAGTAAACGATCAGATTTGGAGTAACTCACGTTTTAAAGTATGTTTGAAAGTTCAAGATAAAAGTGATTCAATGGATATGTTAAAAAGACCTGATGCAGCAAGTATTACTAATATAGGAGCCTTTTTCTTACAAGTAGGTTTCAATGAATACTTCTATTATGGTCAAAGTGCTTGGAGTGGTGCGTCATATTATCCAAGTGATTTTAGAATTAAAAAAATAGATACAGCCATTGATTTTATTAATAATTACGGAGCAGTTTATAAAACTATTGATATGCAAAAGAAGAATGTAATTAAACCAAGTGGAGAAGAAATAACTAATGTAATTCGTTATTTAGATTCTATTGCTGATAAAGAAAATATTATGATTAATCAGTTATGGTTAAATCGTATACCAGATTTTATTAAAGTAGATGCTTTGAAAAATAAATATAATTATCAAAAAGATAATATTTATATTAAACCAATTATTGGTGAATTGGATGATCCAGTTAATCAGCAACAGCATTTATTATTACTTCCAATTAGTGAAGAAGGTAATACTATTATTTATGGTATTCCTGGAAGTGGAAAAGAATTATTGTTAACAACTATTATTTATTCAAGTGTAACAATGTATTCCCCAGAAGAAATTAATTTCTATATTTTAGATTTTGCTTCTGAAACAATGCTTACTTTAAGAGATTTGCCACAAGTAGGTGATGTAATTTTAGCAAGTGATAAAGAAAAAATAGAAAATTTATTTAAATTAATTAATACTTATCTTGCTGAAAGAAGACAATTATTCTTAAATTATGGTGGAAGTATCAATGAATATAAGAAAGCAACTGGTAAAAAGGTTCCTGCAATTGTTGTTATGATAAGTGGTTTTGATTCATTTACGGAAATGTATTCAGAGTATGTAGAATTATTAACCAAATATACAAGAGAGTGCCCAAGATTTGGTATTTACTTCATTATAACTGCTAGTGGTACAAGCTCAGTTCGCTACAAATTAAGTCAAAACTTTAAACAAATTCTTGCTCTTGAATTAAATGATCGAAGTGATTACTATTCAATAATTGGTAAAACAAGTATTTTACCATCAAAATCAGTTGGTCGAGGATTAATTAAAATAAATGATGGTATTTATGAATTCCAAACAGCATACCC
Source organism: uncultured Bacilli bacterium (assembly GCA_934119955.1). Lineage (GTDB taxonomy): Bacteria > Bacillota_I > Bacilli_A > RF39 > UBA660 > RUG591. Next base: position 44,007 of record CAKOSZ010000006.1, read on the forward strand.
AACTAAAAAAGAAGATAGTAGTGCTTTCTTTAAAGACCTTGCTGTTAAATTAAATGAAGAATATAAAACAAGGGCTTTAAAAATACCAGTATTACCTGATAAAGTAACAATGAGTTTATTCAAAGATATTAGTTTAGAAAGTATGCCAATAGGTGTTTATAAAGATAATTTAGAAAATTGTTATTATAACTTTAAAAAGCAGTTTTTCAATAAAATTACAGGAAGTGATATTAATAATACATTATCATTTACCAAAGAATTGTTAGTAGAATTAAATAATGTTAGTAATTTAAAAACTTATTTATTTAGTGATAATGAAATATTTACTGAAAATTATAATAATATTACTAAGTATACTTCTTCCTTTGATGATGTTTTAAATAGTTTGAACGACAACATTAATACTATTTATGAAGAAGCAAATAATAATGATTTTAGTAAAGAAATTATTAATAAATATCAACCAATGTTGCTTGTTATATATGATTTTAATCGATTTAAACAAAAAGTTACTATTAATTTAGGAGAAGTTTTATCAAATTTATATAAAAAATCACTTAAATTACCTATTGTAAATATCATTGTAATTAGTGAAGTCGATTCATTTAAGAAAGTTGAATTTGAGTCGTGGTTTAAAGAGATTAATGATCCTGAAAGTGCTATTTGGATAGGGGAAGGAATTTCTAATCAATTTACTATTAAATTAGCAAGAAGTTCTGATAGAGCATTACAAACTCCAATTAAAAATGATTTTGGTTATATAGTTGTTTCAGGAAAGCATGCTTTTATTAAAGTATTGCAATTTGATCCAAGTGAGTTACCAGAAAAAGTAGAAAGTCCTAATAGTGAAGAAATAAAAGTAGAAGCTCCTAGTAACGAACTAGAAAAGATAGAAAATGCTAACAATGATGAAGAGGAGGTAATTTAATGAGTCATAAAATATTAGTAGAAGTTTATGTACCAGAACTTGATATTAAATATGATTTATTTATTCCAGCCAATAAAAAAGTAGGAAATATTATTCTGTTACTTGTTAAAGCGATTAATGAATTGTCTGATGGAGCATATCCTATTAGTGTAAATCATGCTTTAATGAATAGTGATACTTGTATGATATATGATTTAGATTTAAATATGAAAGAAGCAGAAATTTTAAATGGTACAAAATTAATATTAGTTTAGTCTCATAAAGAGACTTTTCTTTTTTTTAAAATTTATTATTAAAAATAACAATAATATCTCTTAAAATAATGTTAATTTTAGAAAAATAAAAAAAATTTCAAAAATTAGCACTCATATATTGACAAGTGCTAAATATAATAATATAATGTAAGTAGCAATCGGAAAAATGAAGTGCTAGGGGAGGCGCAGATGTTAACAAAAAGACAAGAAGAAATACTTAAACTTATTGTCATGGAATACATAAAACTTGCTAAACCAGTTGGTTCTAAACTAATATGTGATAGACTTAATTGTTCAAGTGCAACAATTCGTAATGAAATGGTTGAACTTGAAGAGATGGGACTTCTTGAAAAAACACATACTTCATCAGGAAGAGTTCCAAGTGAAAAAGGATATCGTTATTATGTTGATAATTTAATGGAACTTAAAGAATTAAATGGTGAAGAAGTATTTAAACTTCAAACAATATTTAATAATACCCAACTAGAACTTAGTGATGTATTAAGTAAAAGCTTAGAAATAGTTTCAGATATAACTTCTTATACATCAATAGTACTAGATACTAAAAGTCATGAAAATAAATTAAAAGAAATTAGCGTTGTTCCAATTAATAGTGAAGTAGTTATTGTAATTGTTGTAACTGATAAAGGATATGTTGAACATAAAGATGTATTAGTTAAAGGTGTTAGTTTAGATGAAATCAAAAAAACAGTTAAATTAATTAATGATTTAATTGTAGGAACACCAATTGATGAAGTTAGTGCAAAGCTTGAATTTGAAATTAAACCAATAATTGCTAAATATGTAAAACAACATGAAGTTTTATATAATGCTTTCTATGATGTTTTTACTGATATTTCTAGTAAAAATATTAATGTTGTTGGAAAAAATAACATTTTAAAGCATCAAGAATTTAATGATTTAGATAAAGTAAAAGATATATTTACTAAGTTAGATGATTCAAGTGTTCTAGAAAATATTGATGCTGATGTTACAAATAATGATATAAATGTATACATTGGTCATGAAAATAAAGTAGATCCTGATGTTACAGTTATTAAAACTAACTATAAAACTAATAAAGATGAAGGTACGATTGCAATAGTAGGACCAAAGAGAATGGAATATAGTAAAGTAGTTAATTTACTTGACTATATAAAAAAGCAAATAGAAAGGTGATAAAATGGATACAAAAGAAGAAAATATAACAAATGAAGTTAAAGAAGAAAAAATAGAAGTTAATTCTAATGAACCAAAAATAGAAAAAGAAAATAAAGAAGAAAAAAAAGCAAAAATGTTTAAGAAAAATCATGATGAAAAGTTACTTAAAGAAATTGAAGAATTAAAAAATAAAAATATGGAACTTTTAAATAAAGTTATGTATAGTCAAGCAGAATTTGCTAATTATAAAAAAAGAAAAGAATTAGAAGTATCAAATATGCTTAAATATTCTAATATGGATATAGTTTTAGAATTATTACCGATTGTTGATAATTTTGAAAGAGCAATTAAATTAGATGATACTAATTTAAATGATGAGTTATCTAAATTTTTAAGTGGTTTTAAAATGATTTATACACATTTAGTTGAAACTTTAAAGAAATTTGAAGTTAGGGAAATTGAATGTTTGAATAAACCATTTGATCATAATACCTGTCAAGCCTTAATGACTGCTAAGATTGAAGGAGTTAATGAAGGAATAGTTGTTGAAGTATTACAAAAAGGGTATATGTTAAAAGATAAAATGATAAGACCAGCTCTTGTTAAAGTTAGTGAGTAATACTTATGGATGATAAACTAGATAAAGATTTAAAAAATCAAATCAATCAAGTATTAACTAAAAATTTAGAAGAATTTAAAAATGCTTTATTTAGTGATAATATTTTATGTTGTTGTTACTTTTTAAAGTATCTTGAAACATATGATGATATTTATTTTGATAAATTTTCTAATATGTTTTCCAAAATGAATATTCATGATAAACAACTTACTTTAACTTGTATAAACACATATTTAAAGAAAAAGAAAGATAAAAATAATAAGACTTTAACTAAGTCTAAAAATAAGAAAGGATGATTAATAAAGAAATTTAATGGATATTAAAACTAAAAATGAATTAAAAAAACTTTGTTTAGAATTATCAAATTTTATTCTAGAAGAAAATTATGAAATTGAACCATATAAAGAGAAAAAAATATATGGGGCAAGTTGTCTGTATCGTTTTATAGAAAATAATGATATAGAGTGTTATAGAGAATTTTTGATGATTTATAAAGAATTTGATCTTAAAGATATAAATAAAATGTTTGAATGTTTTATGTTATTAAATAAATTAAAACAGGATAACTTAGACCTTCCTAAAAGGAAAAAAATTAAAAAATTGAAAGAGAGGAAATGATATATATGAGTAAAATTATAGGAATTGATTTAGGTACAACTAATAGTTGTGTTGCTGTTTTAGAAGGAGGAACTGCTACTGTTATTCCAAATCCTGAGGGAAATAGAACAACACCATCTGTTGTAGCCTTTAAAAATGGAGAAAGAATAGTAGGTGATGCTGCAAAACGTCAAGCTATTACTAATCCAAATACTGTAAGTAGTATTAAACGTTTAATGGGAACAAGTGAGAAAGTTGAACTTGAAGGAAAGAAATATACCCCAGAAGAAATTAGTGCTATGATACTTTCTTACATGAAAGATTATGCTGAAAAATATTTAGGAGATAAAGTTACAAAAGCAGTTATTACTGTTCCCGCATACTTCAATGATTCACAACGTCAAGCAACTAAAAATGCTGGTAAAATAGCTGGACTTGATGTTGAAAGAATTATCAACGAACCAACTGCTGCTGCTCTTGCTTATGGACTTGATAAACAAGATAAGAGTCAAACAATTTTAGTATATGACCTTGGTGGAGGAACCTTTGATGTTTCTATTCTAGAACTTGGCGATGGAGTATTTGAAGTTAAGTCAACTGCCGGTAACAATAAACTTGGTGGAGATGATTTTGATAGACGTATTATGGATTATCTAATTGATACTTTCAAAAAAGAAAATGGTGTTGATTTATCAAAAGATAAAATGGCTATGCAAAGATTAAAAGAAATTAGTGAAAAGGCTAAAAAAGATTTATCAAGTATGACTTCAACCCAAGTATCTGCTCCATTTATTTCTCAAAATGAATCTGGACCACTGCACTTAGATATGACCTTAACTCGTGCTAAGTTTGAAGATTTAGTTAGAGATTTAATTGAATCTACTTTAACACCAGTTCGTAATGCTTTAAAAGATGCTAAATTAACTAAAAATGATATAGATAAAGTAATATTTGTTGGTGGTTCTACAAGAATTCCAATGGTATTTGACTTAGTTAAAAAAGAACTTGGAAAAGATCCTAGTCTAGAAGTTAACCCTGATGAAGTAGTTGCTATGGGTGCTGCTATTCAAGGTGGAGTTTTAACTGGGGAAGTTAATGATATAGTACTTCTTGATGTTACGCCTCTATCACTTGGTATTGAAACTCTTGGTGGAGTTATGACAACTTTAATACCTAGAAATACAACTATTCCAACTTCTAAGAGTCAAGTATTCTCAACTGCTGCTGATAATCAACCTGCTGTTGATATTCATGTTTTACAAGGTGAAAGAAGTATGGCAAGTGATAACAAGACTCTTGGTAATTTCCAATTAACAGGAATTCCTGCTGCACCTCGTGGAGTACCTCAAATTGAAGTTAAATTTGATATTGATGCTAATGGTATTGTTCATGTAACAGCTAAGGATTTAGGAACTAATAAAGAACAATCTATTACAATTACATCTAATACTAACCTTTCAGATGAAGAAATTGATCGTATGATGAAAGAGGCTGAGGCTAATAAGGAAGAAGATAAAAAACGTAAAGAAGAAGCAGATTTAAAAAATGAGGCTGAACAATTAGTATTCCAAACAGAAAAATCAATTAAAGATTTAGGTGATAAGATAACTGATACTGAAAAAACTGAAACAGAAGAACTTATCAAAGATTTAAAAGATGCCTTAGAGAAAAATAATATTGAAGATATTAAATCTAAAAAAGATAAATTACAAGAAAAAGCAATGGCACTTGCAACAAAAGTGTATGAAAACGTTCAAAAAGAAAATGCTAATACAGAAGAGACAACTACCGAAACTAATACAGAAACTAAAAAAGATGATGTTAGCGATGCTGAATACGAAGAAAAATAAAATTAAAAGAGAAGTCCTAGAAATCTAGGACTTTCCTTAATCAAATAAAGGAGAATGAATGAAACAGAAAAAACGTTTTGAAATAGATGTAAAAGATACTTGGGATTTAACGCCTATATATAAAAGTAAAGAAGAATTTTTAAATGACTATGAAAATTTTAAAGTCATCATGAAAGATATTTTAAAATATAAAAATCATATATTAGATAGTTCTAAAAGTTTGCTTGAATTCTTAGAATTAAGTGATAAATTAGAAAGAAATTTATATAGATTATATTATTATGCTCATTTAAGTTTTGATGTTGATACTACTAATAATGAAAGTAAAGAGTTACTTCTTTTAGTAGATAATATTATGATTGAATATGAAGAATATAATTCATTTGTTGTACCAGAACTTTTAAAAGAAGATTATACGAAAGTTTTAGAATTCATTAGTAATGAACCAGGTTTAAAACAATATGAATATAATTTAAAAAATATATATAGATATAAAAGTCATACATTAAGTGAAGAAGGAGAATATATTTTATCTAGTTTAGGAGTTAGTTTAAGTAGTCCTTCAACTATTTTTGAAAGTTTAACTGATTCTGATTTAACATTTCCAAGTATTGTAGTTGATGGTAAAAAACAAGAATTTACAGAGAGTAATTATTTTATTTTTGTAGAATCAAACAATTTGAAAGTACGTAAAAAGGCTTTTGAAAATTTATTTAAAACTTATGCTAAATATAATCATACTATTGCAGATACATTTAGACTTAATATAGAAGCAAATTCTAAAATTAGTAAATTAAAGCATTATAAATCAAGTATTGAGGCTAGTTTATATGGTGATAATATTGATACTAGTGTTTATGATAATTTAATTAATACAGTTAGTGATAATTTAGATGTTTTATATAAATATTATGATTTAAAAAAAGAAGTATTGGAACTTGATAAATTGCACTTGTATGATATATATATGCCTCTTGTTAATGAAGTAGATAAAGATTATACTTTTATTGAGGCTAAAAAAATAGTAATGGATGCTTTAAAAGTATTTGGTACGGATTATTTAAAAAAATTAAATAAGGCTTTTGATAATCGTTTTATTGATATTTATAACAATAAAGGTAAAAGAGGAGGAGCCTATTCTAGTGGTTTTTATGATACCTATCCATATATTTTATTAAACTTTGAAGGAAAGTATAATGATGTTACAACTCTTGCACATGAACTTGGTCATTCAATGCATACAATGTATTCATGTGAAAATAATACTTATAATAATTCAAATTATAAAATCATTGTGGCTGAGGTAGCCTCTACTGTTAATGAACTTATACTAATCCGTTATTTGATTAAGAAAACAAATGATAATAAAGAAAAACTTTATTTATTAAATAAATTGTTAGAATTATTTAAAGGAACTATTTTTAGACAAACAATGTTTGCTGAATTTGAAAGAGATATGTATGAAAGTCATGAAAAAGGAAATGTTTTAACTAGTGATTATTTAAATGATAGTTATTACAAGTTAGTAAAAAAATACTTTGGACCAAATGTTTATTGTGATAAGTTAATTAAATATGAATGGGAAAGAATACCACATTTTTACTATGGATTCTATGCTTATAAATATGCAATTGGCTTGTCTGCTGCTTGTAAAATAGTTCATGATATAGAAAATTCTAGTGAGGCAATTTCTAAATATTTAGATTTTCTAAAAACAGGTGGTTCAATGGATCCAGCAGATGAATTATTAATTGCTGGGGTTGATATTAAAAATCCTGAATTTATTAGTGATGCAATTAAAATGTTTGACGAAACAATAGAAGAATTTAAAAAAGTTTACAATGAAAAATTGTAAAAAAAGGATGTGAGTATTTATGAATAAAAAAGATTATTACGAGGTACTTGGAGTATCCAAAGATGCAAGTGATGCAGATATTAAAAGTGCTTTTCGTAATTTAGCCAAAAAATATCATCCTGATATATGTAAAGAACCAGATGCTGAGGCAAAGTTTAAAGAAGTGCAAGAAGCATATGCTGTTTTATCAGATCCTAATAAAAGAAAGCAATATGATCAATTTGGTCATGCTGCATTTGATAATAATGGTGGAGGATCTCCATTTGGAGCAGGCGGCTTTGATTTTTCCGGTTTTGATGTTGATTTAGATGATATTTTAGGTAATATGTTTGGTTCTGGCTTTGGTTTTTCAGGACGTGGTAGAAGAAATACTAAAACCAGAGGAGACGATGTTTTGTACCATATGAATTTAACTTTTGAGGAGGCAGTTTTTGGCTGTAAAAAAGATATTAAACTTGATACAAGTATGAGTTGTCCAGATTGTAATGGTTTGGGTGGGCATGATGAAACTACTTGTGATGTATGCCATGGTTCTGGAACAGTTACAAGTGAGCAAAGAACAATTTTAGGTTCTTTCTTATCTAAAACAACTTGTTCTAATTGTTCTGGAACAGGAAAAACATTTAAAAGACGTTGTACAACTTGTAATGGCAAAGGAAAAATTAAACAAAATAGAACAATTACAGTTTCAATCCCAGCCGGAATTGATACAGGAAACCGTTTAAGAGTGCCTGGAAAAGGTGAAGCAGGTACTAATGGAGGAGTTGCTGGGGACTTATATTTAGAGTTTCAAGTTGCAAGTCATGAATTCTTTCAAAGAGAGGGAAATGATATATATTTAACGGTACCAATTACAATTACGGATGCAATCCTTGGTTGCAAGAAAGATATTAGAACTTTAAACTCTGTTGTTACATTAAGTGTAAAACCTGGAACTAATACTGGGGACAAACAAAGAATTAAAGGAAAAGGAATTGATAATAAAGCAACTGGGGTAAAAGGAGATATGTATTTAGTATTTGAAGTAGTTTTACCAGATAAACTTTCAAGAGAACAAAAAGATTTATTTGAAAGACTTCAAAATACTAATTTAGAAAATTCTATCTATACAAAATTTGAAAAATTTGTTAATAAAAAATAAATTCTTGACTTTCCACTTGACTGTAATGATATAGTCTTTTTGAAAGGAGAATTTGACAATTATAGGTAATTAGTGTATAATATAACTAATTTTATGGGGGTAAATATGTATAGTATTGGCGAATTTGCAAGATTATTAGGCATTAATTCTAAGACACTAAGATATTATGATATGATTGATTTATTAAAACCATCATATGTTGATAATTATACTGGTTATAGATATTATTCAAAAGACGATATAGAAGAGTATAAAAGAATAGTATATTTAAAAGGCTTAGGATTTACACTTGATGAGATAAAAGAAAATCTAACTAAATTAAAATTAGATAGTATTTCTAAAAAGAAACAAGAATTAATAAAGGAAAGAGAAAAAATAACTTGGCAAATAAATGAACTTACTAACTTAGAAAATACCTTAACATCATGTAAAATGGAAGAAAAAACACTAATTAAAAAATAATAATATGAAAAAAGAAAAAATAAGAAATTTAAAAAATAAGTATATATTTCTAAGAAATTATCTTTTAGAATATAAAAATTATCTTATGAATTTAGAAGAACAGGAACTAGAAAAACAAAACACAGATGTTCCGGTTAAAACATTAACTTTAACTAAAAATTATTATGGAAAAAGTTTAAGAGTTGGGTAAATATTAATATTTATCCTTTTTAAATGCAAAAAACTTTAAATAATTATTTATTTGTGATATAATTACTTTCGGTTTGAAAGGGGTATGTATGATTTATATAACAGGTGATACACATGGAGAATTTACAAGAATCAAAAAATTTTGTAAAGAATTTAACACATCTAAGAAAGATTATTTAATTATTCTAGGTGATGCAGGTATTAATTACTTTGGTGAAAAAGATAATGAATTAAAAAAAGATTTACAAAGTTTACCTATTACTTTTTTACTTGTTTATGGTAATCACGAAGAAAAACCAGAAAATATTTCTAGTTACAAAGAAATTAAAATGTTTTCTGGAATTATGTATCAAGAAGAAAAATATCCTAATTTATTATTCTTTAAAGATGGAGAAATCTATAATATTTTTGAAAAAAAAGTTTTAGTTATTGGTGGAGCATTTTCAATAAATAAAGAACTAATGCTAGAACATGGTTATAAATGGTTTAAAGATGAACAACCAAACGAATTTATAAAAAAACATGCTTTAAAAAACTTAACTAAAAATAACTATAAAGTAGATTATATCCTAACCCATACTTGTCCTTATAAATACTTACCAATAGAAATGTTCCATATAGGGGTTGATCAAAATACAGTCGATCAGTCTACTGAAAAGTTTTTAGATTTAATAGAAACTAATACAACTTATACCAAATGGTATTGTGGTCATTTTCATACTGATAAAGTAGTTGATAAAATAAATTTTATGTTTAATAGTTTTAAAACCTTAGATTAAAAATAAAAATAGTCTAGTAATTAAACTATTTTTTTTGTATAATTTAGTTATGAAAGATTTAGAGAAATATTTAGATTATTTAAAATATAATAAAAATTATAGTGATAAAACTATCCTTAACTATGAATTAGATTTAAAAGATTATTTTAATTTTTTAAAAGTAGAATGTTTAGATTATAAAGAGGTTACTTATAGTGATTTAATGCCTTTATTTAAACATTTTGAAACTAATAAATTAACAAATAAAAGTATAAGAAGGCATATTAGTAGTATAAAAGGTTTCTATAAATATTTAGTTAATAATGAAATTGTTAATGCTAATCCTTTTATCTATGTTAAATTACCTAAGAAAGAGCAGAAATTACCAAGATATTTAACTTTAAGTGAAATGTTATCTATATTTGATAAAATGGAAATAAAGACAAATTATGATCTTCGGGATAGATTAATTTTAGAACTTATGTATGCAACAGGAGTTAGAGTAAGTGAAGTTATTAATATTAAAGTTTATGATATAGATTTTTATAATAATAGTATTAAAGTACTTGGAAAAGGTAGTAAAGAGAGGATAGTATATTATAATGAAGTAGTAAGAGACTTATTATCAAAATATATGAGTATCTATGATAGTTTAAATAAAAAGAATTTAGAATACTTATTTTTAAATCAAAAAGGAGATAAATTAACTACTAAGGGAATTAGTTATATCATTAATCAAGTAATAAAAAAAATTAGTTTCAATAAACATATAACACCTCATATGCTAAGACATACCTTTGCAACTCATTTACTTAATAATGGTTGCAGTGTTACAACAGTTCAAGAATTACTTGGTCACTCATCAATTGGAACAACTGGAATTTATACTCATGTAACATTTGATCATATTAAAGAAGTTTATTATAAAACTCATCCAAGAAATTAGGAGGAAAAATGAAAACATATGATTTTACTAAGATAGAAAAATATACGAATGAAGAACAATGTAAGTTATTTTTAGACAAAGATTTTTTAGATTTAGTAAATACTGATAATTATAATTTCTATAAAATATTTGTTTATTTAATAAAAAATAACCAAGAAGAATTTGAAAAACTAATATTTAATAATTTAGATTTATTAAAAGTATTTATAAAAGGTGAAAGTTTAAACTATTATAAAATTTCTTTTTCTTTTGACTTTTTACTTAATTTAGTTAAATGTTTAGAAAAAAATAATTTAGAATACGATGAATTATATCTTTTAATCTACTATAATATTAAAGATAGTACTTTACAAACTAAGTTTTTAAGTAGTGATGTTCCTAACTCTTTAAAAAGGAAACTATTAAGAATGTTTAAAAAAGAAGTAGTAGATTCTTATATAGAAAAAGAAAATATCTATTTAACTGATAAAGAAATATATACTTTTTTAACAACAGGAATAAATGTTCCAACTAGATATTATCAAAATAAAAGATTCTTTTTAGATCAAATAATGGATCCTAATATAACTTTAATGAATGAAAAAATTAATACTATTAATGGATACCAAACAAATAACTTTTTTAATGAACTTAAATATGAAATGTTTGATAAAATTATATTAAGTTATAAAGATTCTAAGTTTAATATAAATTCAAGTTTAGAAAATGCTTTTATTACTAAATACAAAGAATATTATAAAGGCAATAATATAGATAAAAAGTTATTAATAAATATAATAATAGATAATTTATTTGAAGATAATTTAAGAAATGTTTGTTTAAATATTAAAGAATTATTTTCTTATAATGAAAAAGTATTAAAAATAGAAAATAGTCATCTTGATTTTTATGAAAAAATAATAAATATAAATGAACTTAGTATTGAAGAAATAATAGAATTTTACAAGAAATATAAAAAATATCCTGTTAAAGAAATGTTTTATGATGATTTAAGAAAATTAAAAGATATAGCATATAAAAATATTTTAGATTCTTGTTTTAGATTAGAAGATAATAATAATTTATTAAATGAAGAATTAAGTAAAAAATATAATACTAATATATATGAATTAAAAGGAGAACCTTTTACTTGCTTAATAAGTTGTTTAAATAGAGAACAACAAGATTTACATGAGTTTAAGAGAAATTGTTATAGTTTAATAGATCAAAATAATTTAAATGTATTTATAGATGGAGTTTTAGTATATGGGTATACTGATGTTTTACCTGATCATATAATGCATGTATTTGAACAAGATGCATATAGTTTATCATTTGTTGGATCAACTGATTTTGTTAATCGAATAAGAGATAAAGATTTTATTTTAAATAGTCATACTGCTAATGAAATTCAAATATTAAATGATTTATATGATAGTAAAACTAGAACATATAAAAGAATTAAACCAGCATATTTAATTTGCTTTGATAATATAGATGAAAAAACTTTAAAGGCAAGTAGAGAAAGAAATAATTTACCAATTGTTCTTATTAATAAAAAAATGTATAAAGTAAATGAAAGAAAAGAGTATGTAAATCAGAAAAAAGATGATATGTATTATACTGGGGATACCATTAAATATAGATCGGCTAATTATTCAATTAGTGAAGATAGTTTTGATAATAAAAAAATATAAAGAGCAAACTACTTGCTTAATTATAAAAAATCATTTATAATGGATTTAGAATAATTAAGATAGTAGGGAGTGGTGTTGTATGGTAATATTTGGACACGAAAATAATTTATTATATGTTAATGATTTTTTGTGTAGAATAATTTATTATATAATTGACAGTTAATGCTTAAAAAGTAGTATAGGAATATACTAAGTTTTTAAGTGTTTTTTGTAGTTAAATAAGGATAGGAGAAAAAATAAAAATGAATAATAATAATATGTATGACGAATACAATAATCAAACAAATAACATGAATAATAGCCAAACATATATTAATTCAAATAACACTATGAATAATAATCCAACATATGTTAATCCAAATAATAACATGACAAATAGTAATCAATTTATAAATCCAAATAATGGTAATCCAACATATGTTAATCCAAACATTAATATGGCAAATAATAATACAAATGGTAATCAATATATTAATCCAAATAATATGAATGGTAATCAATATGTAAATCCAAATTATAATATGGATAGTTCTATATATGTTAATCCAAATGATTTAAACAATAAGAAGAAAAAAAATCCTCTTAAAATTGTAACAACAGTAACAGGAATTTTAATAGTATTATTTTTGGCTGGTTTTGGATTAGTTTATACAGGTGTAATTAAAATTAATTATGTTTCCCCAAAATCAATGTTATTAAATGTAGGAAATGTGGCTTTAAAAAAGGGAAGAGAATACCAATTAGAGTATCAAGTATATCCAGAAAATACAAGTGTAAAAAATGTTTACTTTGAAAGTAGTGATCCAAGTGTTATGGAAGTAAATGAAGTAACGGGATATGTAACTGCTAAAAAGAATGGATCTGCTTATGTAGTAGTAAAAACTAAGGACAACGATCAAGTAGTTGATACTACATTAGTAACTGTTACTAATGATTTAGTACCTGCTGAGAAACTAATTTTAAGTAGTGAAAAATTAGTATTTGATTTATCAAACACAACCTCAAAGTTATTAAAAGTATCAACAGAACCATCAAATGCAACTGATAAAAAATTTGATTTCTTCTCAGGTGATGAAAATGTTGCAATAGTTGATGAAAAAGGATATGTAACACCAGTTGGGTTTGGTAGAACAAAAATTAATGTTACAACCAAAGATGGAAGTGTTAAAACCACTTGTGATGTAGTTGTAACAGATAGTAAAAATAAAAAAGTATATTTTACAGGAATTGATAATAAAAAAATAATTTATCCTTATGCAATAGAATTAGAAACAGATTATATAAAACTAAAACCTGAAACAACTAGAAAAGTAGGATTTACTTTACTTCCACCTGATGTAACAGAAGATGTTGTATCATGGATATCAGCAGACTCTAAAATAGCAACTGTAAAAGATGGAGTTGTTAGAGGAGAAGGACTTGGTATCACAACAGTAACAGCAATAACTGTAAATGATTTAGTTGCTAAACTAACTGTTGAAATAACAAATGAAGATGTAGAAATTACTGAGTTAGAAACAAGAGAAGAAGTAATAGTTTTAGATAAAGGTGAAAGAAAAAATTTAAATATTAAATATGATGCCACGGCAACTAGCAATGAATTAACTTATAAATCAAATGATGAAAAAGTAGCAATTGTATCAAGTGAAGGTGAAGTAAAAGCAGTTGGGGTAGGAGAAACTAAAATAATTATTTCTACCAAAAATGGTCTATCAACAGAAGTAATAGTTAAAGTAAACTCAGGACCAGAAGATACTGTTCCAGTAATAGATAATAACCAAATAAAAATTGATAGTGGCTCAACCTTAGAATTACCAACAACTAATTCAAGCGGAGAAGAAGTAAATGCAATTTATAAATCTTCTAATAGTGATATATTAGATGTTGATAGTAAAACAGGTGTAATTGCTGGGGGAACAAGTGGAGAAACAGTTGTAACATTAGAAACATCAGATGGAGTAAATATTCCAGTAACAGTAAAAGTTGAAGAAGTTCCAATAGCAAAAATTGATATTAAATATAATAAAAATGTTGTCTTAGGAGAAAAATTAAATCTAGAATATAATATTTATCCAATAAATGCAACTAATAAAAATATTACTTGGAAAAGTAGTAATGAAAATATAGCAACAGTTTCTCAAACAGGAGAAGTTACCTCAAAAGCACTTGGTAGTGTTGAAATTACAGCCACAAGTGTTGCTAATAATGAAATATATAGAACAATAGTTATTAATGTTGTAAAAGAAAATAGTAGTAGTTTAGAAACTGAAATAGAAGTAATAAATGAAATAACAGAAAATGATATAAATAATATAGTAGAAGTAATTAATACTTATGTTACTTTTGATAAAGTAAATGTTGCTAAAATTAATTCTACTCTTGAAGAAAAAGGATTATTATCAAAATTTAAAAAATTTGTTTTATCATATAATAATAAAAAAGGACAAGAAATTAAAATTGATTCAAGTAATGGAAAAGATGAAAATTTAAAAATACCAGAAGATGCTAATAATATAAATGTTACTTTATATGATTCAAATGAAAAAGAAATAAAAAATATTAAAATGGAAGTACTTCCTTATAGAATTGATATTGATAATTATAATAAAACAGTTTCAGCAGATAAAATAAATACATGTGAAAAATTAAATTTGATTTTTATTCCAGCATATTCAACCAATAAAAAAGTAAAATATGAATCAAGTAATAATAATGTAGCAACAATTTCTGAAAACTCTGAAATTTGCTATAAATCAACAGGTAACGTAGATATAAATGTAATCAGTGAAACAGATAATGATGTTCAAAGAAAAATAAGTATAGAAGTAACTTCTAATACTAATATTGATTCTCCAAAACGTTCTACTAAAACTGAATATACTGATAATGATTCTAAATCAACAAGTAAGATTTGGAAAAGAATATTTAATGTAGTTGGTGAAAAAAGTAATGAATTTATTGGTGATAATATAAGTAAAACTAATGAAGTAATCAATGCAGTTAAAGACCAAATAAAAAACTTAAATGTTAATAAAGAAGTAGTACCAACTGCAATAAGAATTATAGAAACTAAAAAAGGTGTTGAAGAAAATTCAGAATGTTTTAAGATAAGTTATCTTGTATTACCTACAAATGCTACAAACAAAGATGTTGAATTAAAATCAAATAACTCATCAGTTGCAACTATTAAAAATGGTAGTGTTTGCCCACAAAAAGAAGGTAGTGCTGAAATAACTATTACAAGTAAAGCAGATCAATCAATTAAAGCAACAACTTCAATAACTGTTAAAAAGAAAAAAGTAGATACAGAAGAAGTAGTAACAACTGAAAACAATATAGAACAAACAGATGAAAAAGTCATTAATGAAGCATTGGAAAAAATAGCGAAAAAAGTATCTCCAACAGTATCAAAGGCAAGTGAATTAGGACAAGAATTTATAGATGGATTATTAAAACTTGGATATAATGCTAGTAAGATAAAATTTACTTTTACAGATGAAAATGGTAAAGAACAGCAATATGATTCTAGTAAAGATAAAGATACTAAATTATCAGAAAAAGGTACTACACTTAAAGATATTGAAATCGATTGGGACTTTAATTACTATCTCTACGATGGTGGAGATGATAAAACTTCATTAAATACAGGCGATAATACTATTAAGGCATCTACGTTTGTAAAATCTAATAATATAGTTTATAACAAATATGGTTTAGATGATGAATTTTATAGTGGTGAAGCTTATGAAAATATTAAAGATTTTTCAAATCCTGGTATTAATGAATTAATTAAAAATCTTCAAGAAACTACTGATTATGATTTCGAAAAATCTATTCATGATGGTGGATATCAATATAAAGAAATCAAACAAGATTTTATTTACGGGAAAACGTATTCTTGCGAAGGTTCAACAATAACTATTGATGAAGTTGGAAAGTATTATGAATATTATTGCCATAATAGTTTTTATGATTGGAAGAGTGGCACCAAAATGGATGATGAACATAAAATATATCACCATCATATTGTAAAATATTATGGTTATTCTATTGAAGATAAAAACAAATGTGTTCTAAAAGGTGGAGAATCAATAAAACGTGTTTCACACTCAATAGATAAAAATGGTAGAAGAAATGATTGGTATATAGCGGTATTTTCTGTTGAAGGTTGTAGTAAAAATAATCTTGATGTAAGTGGTTCTGATGGTCTTGGTGTAAAAAGAATCGATTTAAAAAATAATAAATTATCAGTATCATTTTATATTGAAACTTGGGAAAAAGATACAGTAAAAGAAATAATATGTATTAATTATAAAAATGATACTTCTAACCGAATGTGTATGAATGTAGATGCGATAGATTCTGATTTGATAACAAAAATTAACATTAAACCAGTAGATCGTTCCTTATCTTTAAACGATGATTATGGATTAAAAGTTGGAATTAAATTAAAGAATAAAAAAGGTATGGATTATGAATATAATGTGGCTGGTTATGTAGGTTTCAAATCATATAATCCTAACATTTTATCAGTTGATAAAAATGGAAATTTAAAAGTTAAAGAAGAACCTAAAAATGATACTATGATAACTATTGAAGCATATTCTTTGGTTGATCCAAGTATAAAGGATACAAAAGTAGTAACAGTAAAAGGGAAAACTTCAAATTATGAAAGTATATCCTTAGCACCTGGAAATACTGTTGTAAAATCAGGTCAAACTTTGCAATTAAGTGCATATGCCAAAGTAAATGGAAAAAATACTACTATTCCTATAAGTGAATTAGAATTAAAATCAAATAATAAAAATTTAGAAGTTGGTAATGATGGTAAAGTTAAGGTTGGTAATGTAAGCAAGGGTTTTGAAGGTGTTATAACAGCAACATTAAAATCAAATCCATCTTTAACAGCAAGTTCAAAGATAAAAGTAATAGTACCTCAAAAAGAATATACTGATATAAGATTAGTAAAAAATTCAGTAACCTTAAAAAGATTGGATAGTTACAATTTAGACGTACAAGTAAAAGAAGGCAATAATTGGGTTTCATCTAGTGATATGAATAAATATATTTCATATATTTCAAGTTATTCAGGCAATGCTAAGGTTAAAGATGGAAAGGTAACAATTGTTGCTCCTGATAGCGAAAAAGATCTTACTGTTACAATAACTGCAGAATTAAATTCAAATGGTAAAACTGCTAAATTAACAATAACTATACCTGCTAATAAAAGTGCTAACAATTATACTTATACTTGTTATAAATATAAGGCATTATTAAGTACTAGTAAAAGTTGTGCTAAACATTATGTATTGGTAAATAATAAATGTTATTTAAAAGTAGATAATAGACTTTGTGAAACAAGTAAGAAAAGTTATATTAAGAAGTCTGGTAATAAATGTTACAACCAAAATAATAGCAAAACTGTTATTATAACCTCAAATTATAAAAATTACTATACTTATTCAGCAAGTGCTACTGAGGCAGCAAAAGGAACAAGTAGATCTACTTTAAAATGTAAGGTTTCATGTAATAAATTAAATAGCAACAATGTAAGTAGTAATTGTAAAAAGTAATTGTAAATAATAAAAAGAAGAATTAAACTTCCTTAATGGGGATAGATTTTAATTCTTCTTTTATTAAATCTTCTCTGTCTATAATAGTTAAATATAGAATAGTTACTTTAAGTTCAAATTTTAAAACGAAATCATCTATATCTTTATAATTAGTAATAAGTGGTATATCTAAATCATTTTTTATAGTTTTTAAATATAGTCTTCCTTTTTGATTAAATCCAAGTATTCTAATGTAATTTAAGTCTTGTTTACTATCTTTTTTTTCAAAGTTAAATAAGATATGTAAAAACATTCTATTTAATTTATTATAAGTAAATCGTTTAGTTTTAATATTATCTATTAATTCTTTTAAAGTATTACTTTTTAAAATAACTTTTTTAATTCTTGTATCAATTCCTTCAACTACATCTAAATATTTATCTAAGTCATTTATTTCATTTATTAATTTATATTTTAAAATACTAAAATATTTTTCTTGATAATTTTTTTTGATAGTTAAATATTGTTTAGTAATATCTGGTATAGTTTTATCAATATCTTTATTATTTAAATAATATTCTCGTATACTAGTAGCACTTGAAATATCATTTGTTATTTCTTTTGCAAGATAATTATTGGTTCTTTTGATGGTTAATGGTTTAATTTTATAATCATTTAAAAATATGGTTTTAATATAAGAAATTCCTAGTAAATCATTTGAATTGTTGATATTTACATTAGTTAAATTATATAATGCTTTCATACAACTAGCAGGGTAGTTATTACCTAAATCTAAATATTTTTTAACTAATTTATCATAGTCTTTGTTATAAAGCATAGCACTTACTAAATTTTTTAAAGTATCAACATCATCTGTTTCTGATCCAAAGATTAAATAATCCATTTTTAGTTTTTCTAACATACTAACAGCATAATAAGCGAATAAATCAGCCGATCTTACTGTAAATATAAAAGGAAGTTCAACAACTAAATCAACTTTATATTTTAAAACAATTCTTGTTTTATCCCACTTAGTAAGATAAGAAAATTCTCCTCTTTCTGTAAAACTTGCACTTAAAACTAAGGTAATAAAACTATCAGGAAACATTTCTTTTATTTTTTCTAAATGATAGATATGTCCATTATGAAAAGGATTATATTCACAAATAATACCAATTTTATCCATAAAATCACCAATTTAATTATACAATAAATTAATTATTTATTCAAATTTTACTAATACTTAATTATTTAATATTATTATAACTTTTTACAAATTTAAACAAAAAATACTTGTAAAACCTTGTATTCTTTGCTATAATACAAAGAGTTAAAGGAAACGGAGGGATTAGAAATGGCAAAACTAGGAAATAGACAAAGAAAAACCTTAGTATGTACAGAGTGTAATGAAGAAAATTATCGTACAGAAAAAAATGTTAAAAATACAACCGATCGTTTAGAATTAAAAAAATATTGTAGTAGATGTCAAAAACATACTGTTCACAAAGAAAAAAAATAATAAGATAGGAAAGAATTATGATTAATGTTAATGATTTAAAAGTTGCTATGACAATTGGTATGGATGGAAACATTTATACAGTTCTAGAACTTGGCCATGTAAAACCAGGTAAAGGAGCAGCATTTGTTACAGCAAAACTTAAAAATTTAAGAACTGGTTCTATTATTGAAGAAAGATTTAATGCTGGAACTAAGGTAGAACAAGCAAGAATTGAAAAGAAACCAATGCAATTTTTATATGCAATGAATGATAATTATACATTTATGGATATGAATACTTATGAACAAATTGAACTTAATAAAAGTGTAATTGGTAACGATGCTAAATTATTAAAAGAAAATTTAGAAGTTGATATAATGTTTTTTGAAGGTGAAATGTTAGGTATGAATTTACCTGATAAAATTGCTATGAAAGTAGTTCATACAGAACCTGGTGTTAAAGGAAACACAACTTCAACTGCTATGAAAGATGCAGAACTTGAAACTGGTTTAGTTATTAAGGTTCCAATGTTTATTGATCAAGATGAAATTGTTTTAATTTCAAGTAAAGATGGAAAATATGTATCACGTGCATAATTTCTTTTTTTATACTCTTTTTTCGACAAATTTTGCTATTTAAATTTGATATAGTATTTTTGGTGATAGAAATGAGGAGATTTTATATATTTAATATTAGAAAAGAACTATTAGGTTTATATAAAGAGTCCCAAGATAATTTATATAAAATATTACTCAGTATTAAAGAAACTAATGAAAGTGAACTTGTTTATGCATATAATTTATTTAAACAAATATGTTCTTGTATTGATACTTTAAATTTAAATAACAAATTATATTTAAAAATGCATAACGATCTTGTTTATACTAAAATTGATAATGAACATATTATTAATAATCTTTATAAAGATGAAGTTAGTATTTTAAAAGTAAAAAAAAGTCATTTAGTTTTAGATTCTAATAGTTCTTATTCTAGTTTTTTAAATATTTTAACAGAATATAATAATAACCTTTTTGTTTGTGATTTTGTAAATGGAGATTATTTTTTCTTAGAAGACATTCATTTAATTGTTGAATAATTGCTAAAATATAAAAAAAGTGCTATAATATGCCTATATTTTTTATGTAAAGTTATTTAATTAATCTTTCTTTTTTGTTATAATTACAATGTGAGTAGTATGGAAAAAAAAGAAGTAAAAGTTAAATTAGAATATTTAAAAGCCTTAAAGATGGCTCTTAGTAATGTTACTTTGGAAAGTGATTCTTGTTATGAAAGAGATTTTACTTTTCAAAATATTAAGAAAATATTAATTAAACTAAAAAAATAATTTTATTTATCTTATGGGGGTTAGAAAATGAAATTTGAAGATTATTTTATAGAAGGAACTAATGTTTTAAAAAATAAATTAGGTATAACTGACTTAGATTTATTAATTAATGTTGAAGGAAGTATTGTTTTAGAAAAATTAGCAGATTTTATTAATTTAAATTGTGAGTTTAGTCCTACCTCAGGTTATTTATGCTTTATTCACAAATATTTATTTGATAGTATTTATGATTTTGCTGGTAAATACCGAGGTGTTAATATTTTTAAACAAACAGAATTTTTAGATTATAGTTTAATTTCAAGTGAATTAGATAAAGTTATTTTTAAATATAATAATTTAAATATTAATAAAAATGATAAGTTTTTAGTTGCTAAGGTTTTAGGAGAATTTTACCGAGAACTTATTTATATTCATCCATTTAGAGAAGGTAATGGAAGATGTATAAGAGAATATTTAAGAGAGTTTTGTCTTTATAAATATAATATGAATCTTGATTATTCCAAAATAGATAAAAAGAACTTTTTACTTGGAATACTTGATAGTTCTACTTATCCTAGTTTACTTGCTTATGAAATTTATAATGCTTTAAATGAACCTGAAAGAGAGTTAAAAAAATAATTAATTAAAACCTGTTTCTTTGACATAAGAAGCAGGTTTTTTGTATAATAAAATTATTTAGTTATAAATGATTACATATTAATTTTTAAAAAAAATTAGATATTTTAAATTCCATAAAGCAAAATAGTTTTATTAAATTAAAAGTAAGCAAAAACTCACTTATTTTCTAGTTGTTTTGATTGAACTGTAACATAAATTGTGTCAAATTAATAAATTTATTATTGCAATTATTAACTTTTTGTGAAATACTATTAATGTAGAGAATACATCGAGTAGAGATAGTTGATGTATAGAAAGGAGGAATATAATGGCAATTATTGATATTCAAGATTCAAATATGACGTCAGAAAAACGTGCTATTTCATTTTTATCTAATTCTGTTAGTGAGGATATGAATTTTCTTAGTTCTTTAATAACTGCATTAGAATCCGTATGGAAAGATAGCGCTGGTACTAGCAAACGTACTGAAATGAGGGAAAAGTTTGCTATATTAAAAAGCTTTAATGAAGAGGCTAACGTCAAGTCACAAAATTATATGTCACAAATCATTGATGAATTAAATATCTATGTTAGCAAGTAAGAATTGAATGTTTTTATGAAAGGAGTGATAAATAGATGAATAGTGGAGATTATGTTGATACAGAACGAATGGGAGAAATTTTAACTGCCATGAGTGAGCGTATTAATAGTATGGAAGAGGCCATTAATGCATATGAACCAACTGCTGATTCTCTTGGAACATCTAGTTTTAGAGGAAAAGTTGAAGAAAATTTAACTGATGTAAAGAACAGTTATACTCAAATGATACCTTCAATTGAAGAATTTAGAGATTTTATTAATAAAGTTGTTGAAGCATATGGTATTAAAGTTGATAACATCTCGAAGATAGATTTAGTTGCTAAAGAATAAAAGTATATTTAAGGAATTCTTTCGTTTGAGAATTCCTAATTTAATATAAGTATATTAAATAATAATATGTTTATATTAAATTTTAAAAGAAAAAGGAGAAAAAATGGGAAAATATGAAGATTCAGCAAGATTTACGAATAAAAAATATGATGCAGTTATCGAACGTTTAACAACTGCAGTTGTTAAATATAATGGAGCAATTAATAAATTGGATAGTGTAACCGGTGTAAAGAAATGTAATTCTATAAAAGCGGATTTAATTACAAAAAGAGAAGAATTAAAAAATAAAATTGAAGAAATAGAAAGTATAAAAAAAACATTGATAAGTAATGGACGAAAAAAGGATGCAGAAAGAAGACGAAAAGAATTAGAGGCACAACAACAAAACAAAATCAACTAATTAGGAAGGAGTAGTTTATGGCTTACATAGATACCAGTGATTTGGAAAGTACTTATACAACTCTTGAAGATTTAGATAATTTATTAGATGATGTTAATAATGATTTAAAAGATATAAATAGTAATACTAATTCTGAAATTAGAAGTAATTCTCAAAATATTAAAGTTGATAATTCAAAAGAACAAAAAGATGCCGTTGGCGAGGTTTTGAAAAGCTTTGAGATTGGTGTAGAAGGTATCAGTGATTCGAACTTGAATTCAATCACAAATACTACGTTTTCTTCAAATGTTTTTGAAAATAGTAACATTGATTCAAATTTATCTTCTTTGAGTGGAGAAAAATTTAGTTCTGGTGATTACAGTGGTTTTGGTGTTAATTCAGTCATACAAAATGAAACAAGCCAAGTTGATATGAAATATTTGAGAGAGCAATATTCAGATGAACGTATTGATTCTTTACCGATAGAAGATGAAATGAAAGAGGCATTAAAAAAATGCTTAAATAATGAAGATGCAGAGTCTTTTTATCTTGTTGCAGGAATTATTAATACACAAGAACAATTAAAAGATTCTGAGAATGAAATGGCCAGAATAGATGAGGAAATAGAAAAAACATTTGATACTGGTTATAAAGGTGAATGGTGTCAAAAATGGTGTGATGAAAATCGTAGTCAAAGTGGTAAAAAAGGAGAATCTGGGGTTTATTCTGATGAAGAGTGGAGTAGTGCAGAAAGTGCATTTGATGAATATAGAACATCATTAGATTCAGCAGCACGTGCCACTAAACAAAATGCTACAAGTTTAAGAAAAAGTTTAATAGAGAAACGAGCAGAATTGTCTCTGATGGCGTATTTACCATATTATGATGCAGTTAGTTCTACTGAACTTGAATATAACTCTAATTTGTTTGATACTTTGCCCAAAGACGAAATGGGATTGCCCTTGGTAAGTGCTCCTGATGGTTCTGCGGAAGATACTCCTAATATAAATTATATACTAGATCATCTTTTTAGAAACGGATATCAAGAATTTTTATTATCACTTGTTGATGAAAAAGGTAATTTTGTTTTGGATCGTGAGGGTTGGATTGTAACAACGGCGTGCAGTGAAGAATATAGTCCATTATCATTAATGGAAACGGTAGAAAAAACATTAGATTATTTAGAAAAAAATGGTATGGATATTGATCGCGATGGGGTTATCAATAATTATAATGGAGCGTATGGGGAACTCGAAAGAAAAGCTTATAAACTATTGACTATACAAGAGAGAAATGTATATGAAAAACTTTATCATGAAGATCCAGATTCAGCTCATGCTTATTTAGAAGCAATGGAAGTTACACTTAATAATCGTGCTGGTTTTGAAAATGCAAAAAAAATATATGAATGGTATATAACTGGTGATGATTCATTTGAACGTGTTTTTAATATCGGTGTTGTTGGTGTTGGTGGAGGCGTAGTTGGATGGGCTGAAAATGCACATGCATGGATTACAGGGGATGTTACTGTAACTGAAAATGAATATACACAGCAATGGTTTATGCAATTTGTTTCTACTGCCTTTATGACCGCAGATATTGGAGAAATTAATAAAGAAAGTTTATCTCAACTTAAAAATTATCAAATTGGTGAAGATACAGAGGGAAAACCAGTTTATCTTTTAGATGATACTGCATATAATAATTTATTAAGCAAATTAAATAAAGGAGAAACTCTAAATTCTAATGATGTATTATATGAATGTAAATGTATGGATCAAGAAACATACGAATTTATGCAAAGTGTGTATGATTCTCCTGATTTTCAAAATTTTCTAAAACAGCAAGATGGTAGTAAGTTTTTATGGGGCGATGAAGAATATTGGGGAAACCAGGTTTACTCTGCCGCTAATAGCATAGGTAATATGTTACCATCTATATTAATTGGTGCAGCATTAGCACCAGCAGGTGCAGCTTTTACTGTCGGTGCAACAACAGTAACTTACGGACAAATTGCTTCAAATGCCTTAATGTTTTTATCATCTGCTGGTTCATCATATAAAGAAGCAAAGCGTAATGGTCATACGGAATCAGATTCGCGTTTGTATGGCGCAGTTAGCGGTGTTTCTGAATTAGCTACTGGTTATTTATTAGGACGTATTCCTTTTGTATCAAAAATAAGTGGTGTTTTAGAAGATTTTTCAGCTTCTTCACATCATGTGTTTGTGAGTGCAGGACTTGCTTTACTTGGAGATATACTTGGTGAAGTAAAAGAAGAAGTTGTTCAGATATTTATAAGCGGAGCAGCAGAATATTTCATATTAGGTGAAGATGTAACATGGAAAGATTTATATACTCAAATACCAGACACCGTAGTTTCAACAGTAATTTCGACAGGTATAACCAATGGTGTTCCAACAGTAATACAATTAGGTAAATATTCGCTTAGAGTAACTGTCCAAGATGCTAAACAAATTGCATCATCTTCTGATCCTAAAAAGATGATTACAGATTTGTTTTTTGCAAGATTTGCTCCTAGCAAAGAGTCACAATCTCTTAATAATTCAAATTATACTCAGGAGCAAATTATCTATATAGCTTCTAGATTATCTAGTGATGAGTCAATATTAAATACGGTAGATCTTATAACTAGTGATGAAATGAAAGCAGAAGTTATTTCAAACATCATAGATAATGATATTAAGTTGGAAGCACTTTCTAAATTAAATACATCAGAAGCAAAACTGACTGTTGCTGTAACATTATCAGATGATAGTGCCAAAATTAAAGCGCTTCCAATGATTGAAAATCTAGAAGAACAGAAGGTACTTATTTCAACTATTAGTAAAGAAAATCAACAAGAAGCAATTGATGTTGTTAATTCTACTACATTAGAAACTAAAAATTCAGAAACTACTACTGTTGTTGATACTACATCTAACGTGTCAGAATTATCTGAAAATCTAGAACAAATTAATGAAGAAGTTATAGATATAATTCAAAATGAAGATACGCAACTAGATTCAATAAATGAAACAATCGAAGAAAATTCTCAGATAGAATTAGAAATTACAAAAGATTTAACAGAAGAACTTAGCGATATAGAAAATGTTTCATTAGAATCTAATACTGAACCTAAACAAATATCTACTCCTCGTGAATTTTTTGGAGAACATAGAGGACAGGGAGGAGATATTGGAATTAATCAAAATATTATTTCACGAAATTCTAGATGTAAAATAAATAATTTAACAGAGATTCAAATAACTAATTTCGAATTGTATTTGAATGATTTAGGGATAACAGATAAGGAAGCAATTGTATTAAAATTAAAAAATAATAAAGCACTTACAGCTGAAGAATTTAGAATTTTTTATAGTTATCTTTACGATGTTGAATTCAAAGATTCATCAGATATAATACAGGATATCAACAATTATGTTGATGTAAATGTTCAGCAAACTTCTAGTATTTATAATGATTTACAAAATAAATTAGTTACTAAGTATGGTATGTCAAATATTGAAGCAAAAATGCTTCTTGATCTAATAAATTCAAAAGGGCTTGGTGTATGTGGATATGCAACAGTAGCAAATGCAATTGTATGGTTTATTTCTCAAAATGATTTGGAGGCACAATTTAATGAAAGATTTGGCTTTTCTATATTTAATGAAAATGGAACTATAAATGAATCGGAATTGTTATTGGATATGTTTATGTTTTTTAATAGTCATTTTTTTACTGAAACAGATGGTAGTTTAAAATTAAATCAATCAATATTAATGAGTAATGGAATGATTGACATAGATGTAGTTGATCAACTTTTAATTGATTTAGGGCATACAACTTATGGATATGATTATCAAAATAAAGAGGCCCACAAAAACATTAATAGTTTACTAATAGAATATTTTGAATCAAAAGGAATGTCATTTAAAACAGAAAATATATTATATTCTAAGAAAAATCTATTAGAATATAATGAATTTGTTACAAGTATTACTGATTTAGTTAATGATGCTATTGATAATGGTGTAAGTTTAAATTTAGCAGCATGGCAATTTAATTTAACCAGAGGTGGACGTAGCAAGAATTATTTTGGCGGACATTCTATGTATGTTATCGGTATTTCTAATGATGTTGATAATCCAGGAATTAGAGTTTTAACATTTGGTAATGAATGGGTTGTTCCGTTTAGTGTTCTATATGAAGGAATGTCTGAAGGATACAATTTTTCATTGTCAACAATTGAAATTAGCACCAATATTGAAGAACAAAGAAAAGGAAATAGTGGAAAAAATATTGAGATTGAGTCGATAAATGATGATAAACAAACTGGTGTAAGACTTAATACAAAGGATCACGATTCGCTTACAGCATATGAATTCGAAACTATTGAATCCGTATTTAATTCCATCGTTGAAAGACAGATGAGTAAACACAGTTATCAATATGCATATAATTATGCAATAAGAGTTTTAAAAGTAGTATTAAATGAAAATAGATATGATGTAGTTACTTCTTTGAATAATGCAAGAGATAATATCAAAACAGTGAGCAATGAAGCTATACAAATTTATTTAAATGGTTTAAATAACAATCAAAAAACATCACAAACTGTAAATCAACAAAGTCAAACATCAATACAGAATGAAGTAATAGATGCATCTTCAGTTTCAAGTAATACTGATTCTCAAATCTCATCACAAGAGACGGTTTCTACACAAAGCGAGGGAATAGAGTTAATTACTCCACAAATGGAAGAACTTTCAAATCAGAATAATAAAGAAATATCATCACCTGATATTAATGTTCAAGAAGATGTGGAAGTTTTGGAAACTTCAATTCCAACTATCGAGAAAAATTCACAAGTAACTCAGCAATCAACTCAAATAACAGTAAAAGATGGTTATATTTATCTTACTTTACCAAATGGAGAGATAATAACTGAGTCAACAGAGAAAGCATTAAAAGGTTATGCAAGTGCTGGACATACTGATATTAATTTTTTATTAAGTTCCAATCTTGCTAATGAATTAACTATTCTTACTAGCAATAATGTGTCGTTTGATTATAATGATAAAAATAATTTTAATTATGCTTTTGATGAAAAATACTATATAGGATTAATTACATCGATTATTGGTTGTTATCAAGAAATGTTAGAATATGGTTCAAAAAAATCATTAAGTGGATTAGATAGAGTTGATTCTGTGAATGGTTTAAACAAAGATAGTGCAGGTTTTATATCAACGGCAAAGCGTGATAATAATATGAAACCGGAAGAACATAAGACTAATTTATTAGGTATGTTTGGAAAAAGTAATGATGCTCTTGCAGTTACAGTGAATACCGGTAATGTATTATGTATTGAAATGGATGATTATAATGCAATAAGTCAAGAAAAAGGCGAAATTCTTATTGCACCATTTTGTAAAACTTCCTATAATGAAAACAGTAATACATTAATAGTAACACCAACTGAATATTGTAAATCTGATGTAACACTTGAACAGATTTTAGATGAAAGACCAAAATTAGCAGAGGCATTAAAAAATTGGGATAATTTAATTAAAAAAAGGAATAGCTATGAAAACGTGAATAGCGGTGAAAATTATAATGATAGCGTTTATGTAAAAACACAAACAGAAATAAGAATTGCCGAATTAGAATCAGAAATTGCTACTTATAAAGAACATTTAAAGTATTATTTAATGAATGTTTTTGTAGAATTGGAAGAAACACAAACAGGAAAATCTATTTCTACACGATATGTAACAATTAATAGTGACACGCAAAATACAAATTTATTGAATAATAATGGAGCGACATATACTTTGGAAATAGGTACTAAATCATTTTCTTTAACAGAAAATCAAGTAAAAATTTTAGAGAATACTTTTGGAAAAGAATGGTATAACAATGTGGATCTGAATACATTTAAAAATATGCAAGTATATTTAAATGAATTAGAATTAAAATCTCAAAATTATGTTCATAATGAAGATGGTTCTGCACAAATTAAAATTGAAATAGATGGAAAAATACAGACAATTAATGTACCTCGTGCACTCGTTTCGTACTTAGAAGAAATTAATTCGAATTGGATGTATTTGAGTAATGAAAAAATTAATAAAATGATTAATGAAGCGAATGAAATCATCAGTTCATATGATATTTATGAAGATAGTGAGGGAAATAAAATTTGGAATATTGACTTCATTAAAAATGAAGCTGGTGAAAAAATAGTGGGAATTAGTGCAGATGATAGTACTTATCTTTATAATAAATATGGTGAATCTTTATTAAAAGGTAAAACAATAGAAGAAATTAAAGTTATATTAAAACAAGAAGGAATAAAATTTAAAAGTTATGAAACTGTATACATAGATGGACTATCTCAAAATGTTGATCTTGAAACAGATATTATTAATCATTTGTCAGAATTATTTGGTAATAATTGGTCTAGTAAAATTAAATCAATTGATCAAATAAATGATATTAAAAATGCATATAAAAATGCTGATCAAAAAGCTCAAAAACAAGGTTTTGAAATTATTAATAAAAATCAAGAAAATGACAATCTAGAAGACAATATAAAAATTCCAAATGAAAAAAATACATTTGTTGACAAGGAAGTTGTTACATCAAAAGAAGAAATTGAAATACTTGAAACGGAATCATCTAATCAAAATGAAATCAATATTCCTACTCAACTTAAAGAAGATATTATGAAAGTTTTAACAGATAATGGATACACCAATATTCAAAAAACAAATGATTTTTTGAATAGTTTATCACAAAATCAAATAGATGATATTCAAAGAAATAAAAATATAATAGAAAATAATATTGAGTATACAAAGGGTGGAAGTTTTGGTTCACAGCAATATTATGAGAATATTTATCACATAAATGAGTTAGAGCAATTAAATGGAAATATTTTGTCGATGTATGAAGAATTTATACAAAATCAAAAAAACACTAATGACGTAACTTCTTCAACTTCAACTGCCCAACCATCATATTTAGAATCAGGATTAAATAATGTTGGAACTTTTATGAGTTAATCATATTATTAAAATAAGATATTAATATTAAAGTATTAAGTTGTAGAATAGCGAAACAAGCACGAAAATTAATAAGATAAGTTTGTACTTTCTTGCTGATGATTGATTGATCATATCATAAAGATATTTTTTAGAAGTATTATAACGATATTTAACGTCAATAGTTATTTTTTACCATATGATGTTTAATTTTATCAATTTTGATAAAATTAGAAAGAAAAAAGATAATTAATATAATTTTTGACATGATATATACTTCAATTCTATATTACTTGGTCAAAATATTTATAGATGTATACGCCATTTTTGATAGATAAAAACAATAATTTTTATATCAAAATTATTTCAAAAAGAAAGTGGATAAAATATAAATAAAGAAAAAAGTGATAGTTTATATATAAACTTTGTATACTACCTATGGTTATGAAAGGAATAATTTTATGAAAAAAATAACAATTGAAATGTATGAAACAAGATTTCCTAATGGGAATTTTGATTACTTTAATAATTTAAGTAATGAGGATAAAGAAGATTATTTGAATTTATATTCTCTTTATTCTGAATTATTATATCAATATATAATCTCTAAATTGAATTTAAAAAGATATGATGATATGATAAAAAATAGTAAAAATAATTTTAAAGAAGTGAACATATTAAACATGGATTTATATCAATATTTAGCAAGTGATTATTTGAATTTTTTCTATATAAGAAATAATTTATATATAGAGAGACTAAATGGTGAAGAAATAAAATTTTTGAAAACAATAAATGATAGTAATATAAACAGTCG
Organism: uncultured Bacilli bacterium; assembly: GCA_934119955.1. Lineage (GTDB taxonomy): Bacteria > Bacillota_I > Bacilli_A > RF39 > UBA660 > RUG591. The sequence goes on from CAKOSZ010000006.1 coordinate 74,610, forward strand.
TGATAACATTAATTTATTTATTGAAAGAACTTATGAGAAAGTATGTCTTGAAAACTTAGATCCAAAAAATAATTATGACATATTTTATTCAAAGTATGACGATTTAGAGTATTATAAACCCAATAATTGTATTTTAATAGGATATAGATTTGATGATTATTACGTATCAAATAATATTACAGATGAAGAATGGAACAAACAAGATAATAACAGGCAATTTGAACTAAAATGTATAGAAATTGGATTATCAAAAAAATGTAAAGATATATTAAAAGTTCCTGTGTATTTTCAAAAGTATGATATGTTTAATATCAATAAATTGGAGTTTTTAAGCAAAGAGAAGTGATTAATTAATTATTATTACCTTTTGATGTTTGAAAACAAAAAAATATTTAATGATATTTGTTTTACTTTTGTTTCACAAAACCTTATAATGTGATACAAAAGTAAAGTTAGAAAAAATAAACTAGTTAGTTATAGAAAAAATAGTTCTAAGTACTCATTCTTCACATATTCTTTAATGAATAGAAAGTGAGTGTTTATGGATAAAAATGAAATTATTAAAAATATAAGTCTAAGAACGGGTGGAGATATTTATCTTGGAGTAGTAGGTGGAGTTAGAACTGGTAAAAGTACTTTTATTAAAAAAATGGTTGAAACTTTAATTGTTCCAAATATCACAGATGAATATGAAAGAAAAAGATGTTTAGATGAAATACCTCAAAGTGCGGCTGGAAAAACAGTAATGACAACGGAACCTAAATTTGTTCCTAATAATGCAATTGATATTAATATTGATGATTTTTCTTGTAAAATTAGATTAATTGATTGTGTTGGTTATATTATTAAAAATGCTAAGGGAATAGAAGATGAAAATGGACCGAGAATGGTTAAAACACCTTGGTATGATGAAATGATTCCATTTAGTGAAGCAGCAGAACTTGGAACTGAAAAAGTTATTAAAGAACATTCAACAATTGGAATAGTTGTTACAACTGATGGTTCAATTGGAGAATTTGAAAGAAGTGATTATGTTGAGGCTGAGGATAGAGTAATAACTGAGTTAAAAGAAATTAATAAACCATTTATAGTTATTATGAATACAACTCATCCAATGTTACCAGAAACAATTCGTCTTTGTGATAACATTAAAGAAAAATATAATGTTCCAGTTTTACCACTTAGTGTAGAAACAATGACAGAACGTGATATGATTGATATTTTAAGAGAGGCCTTATATGAATTTCCAATTTTAGAAGTAAAGGTAAAATTACCAGATTGGATTGCTGTTTTAAATCACAATCATCCAGTCAAAAAAGTTTATATTGATGCTATTAAAGAAAGTGTAGTTGAAATTGATAAATTAAGAAGTGTCGAATCAATTACTAAGCATTTTAGGGAAAGTGAAGAAATAGAAAAAGCCTATTTATCAAGTGTTGATCCGGCAACTGGAGAAGTAATTATAACCTTGGAAGCACCTGATGATTTATATAATAAAGTAATAAATGAAATTATCAACATAGATGTTTCTAATAAAAAAGAATTACTTAAATTATTTCAAGAATATAATGAAGCCAAACTTGAATATGATCAAATTAAATATGCTCTTAAAATGGTAAAACAAACAGGATATGGGGTAGCAACTCCAACTTTAAATGATATGAAATTAACTAATCCTGAAATTACCAAACAAGGTACTCGTTTTGGAGTTAAATTAAAAGCAACTGCTCCATCAATTCACATGATAAGAGTAGATGTTAATTCAACTTTTGAACCAATTATTGGATCAGAACTTCAAAGTAGAGAGTTAATTAATCATTTAATGAAAGATTATGAAACCAATCCTCAAAGTATTTGGAAAAGTGAAATATTTGGTAGAAGCCTAGATGTAATTGTTCAAGAAGGTATTCAATCTAAAATAAATATGATGCCTGAAAATATTAGATTTAAACTTCAACAAACCTTAACTAAGATAGTTAATCGTGGATCAGGTAATTTAATTGCTATTGTTTTATAGCAATTTTTTTGCTCTTATCTAAGATGTATTAGAAAAAATTAATAATCAATCTTGTATTTTTCTAAACTTTAAGATATAATTTTATTATAATAAAGCAAATATTATTTTAACAGGTGGAACAGGAACAAAAGATAATCCGTATCATATTTCAGGAGACAAGGAACAACCAACTATAAATACAACCCTTTTAAATACAAGAACAGTAGGAGAGTATGTAATATTTGATGAAGATGGAAATGCTTCAACTAAGGAACTTTATAGAATAGTAGGCATTGAAAACGGAAAAGTTAAATTAAATAAAAATGATTATATAAAAAGTGAAGGCACTGCGGTTTTAAAAAAGTTTGGAACTACTGTAACTTATGGTAGTGGAACAAGTGACGATTACTGGAATTATTATTTAAATAATACTTGGTATAATAGTTTATCAGCAAAAAATATGATAGAAAGTGGAACTTATTATATAAAAACAAGAAAAAATGATGTAGCAAATAGTTCGTATAAAAATTCTTTATGTAATACAGATAATACCATCGAAACAACTAAGAATTGTACAAGAACAACAACTGTTTGGAATGGTTACGTAGGACTTCCTAGATATGGGGAAATGTTTGCTAGTCAACAAGGAAGTGGTTCTTCTGGTTCAAGTTATATGTGGTTATTAACCCCAGATTCATCTTATTTTGTTTCTGATATTTATTCAATGAATATTAGTAGTTACAATAGTTATACTAAAACATTTGCTGCTCGACCATCATTATACCTTAAATCAACTGTTAAAATAACCGGAGGAGACGGAACCAAATCCAATCCATTCACAATAAGTTTATAATTTTTTCTTTAAAAAAGTTAGAAAAAACTTGACAAAGGTCTTGGTTTAAACTAAGATATAGATATATTTGTTGTTTGAAGGAGTAGTGTTTTGATTTCTTTTAGAGAGTTAGTGGTTGGTGCAAACTAATAGAATAGAAATATGAAGACATCAAATGTAAGCAAAGCGGTTGTGCGTTATAACAAATAAGTTAGATTACTCTAAGAAATAAGGTGGTACCACGGTTAATTCGTCCTTATACTTAGAGTTTTTTTATAGGAGGAAATATGAAAGGTAACATTTATAGAGATATTTATTGTGGGGAAGTAACAACAGAATATGTTGGAAAGGAGTTGAAACTTGCTGGTTGGATTAATTCAATTCGTAATTTAGGTAGTTTAGTTTTTATTACTTTAAGAGATGAAACAGGAATTATTCAATTAATAAGTGAAGACGTAGAAAAATACACCAATATTACCAAAGAAAGTACAGTAACAGTTACAGGTGTTGTAAGAAGAAGAACTGATGATATGATTAATCCTAATATGAAAACCGGAGAAGTTGAAGTATTACTTTCAAGTTTAGAAGTATTAGGAGAATGTGTTAATGTCTTACCATTTGAAATTAATAAATCAAAAGAAAGTTTGGAAGATACAAGATTAAAATATCGTTATCTTGATTTAAGAAATGAAAGTGTTCACAATAACATTTTATTTCGTAGCAAGGTAATTGATTTTATTAGAACAACAATGAAAAGTATGGATTTTACAGAAATCCAAACTCCAATTGTTACATCATCTAGTCCAGAAGGAGCCAGAGATTTTATTATTCCATCTCGTAAATTTAAAGGAAAATTTTATGCTCTTCCGCAAGCACCACAAATATTTAAACAATTATTAATGGTTTCAGGCTTTAATAAATATTTTCAAATTGCTCCTTGCTTTCGTGACGAAGATCCAAGAAGTGATAGATTATACGGAGAATTCTACCAATTAGACTTTGAAATGAGTTTTGCAACTGATGAAGATGTTTATAAAGTAGGAGAGAAAGTATTTTATGATATATTTACAACATTTAGTGATAAATCAGTAAGTCCCTATCCATTTAAAAGAATTCCTTATAAAGAAGCAATGTTAAAATATGGAACTGATAAACCAGATTTAAGAAATCCTTTAATAATTGAAGATTTAACTGATATTTTAAAAAATAGTGATTTTGCTCCTTTTAAAGATACAACTATAAGAGGAATTAAAGTAGAAAATCTTGATAAACCAAATTCTTGGTATAAACAAATGGAAGAATATGTTAAAGGAATAAAAGGAGTACTTGGTTATATCAAGGTTACAAGTGATGGTTTTAAATCAAGTCTTGATAAATTCTTTAATGAAGAAATTCGTGAACAATTAAAAGAAAAACTTAATTTAAATCCAGGGGACGCAGTATTCATTATTGCTGATAAAGAAAATTGTGCTAAGATGATGGGACAACTTCGTATTAAATTAGGTCAAGAACTAAATTTGATTGATAAAAATGTTTATGAATTTTGTATTATAAATGATTTTCCATTTTATGAAATGGGAGATGACGGGAATATTGAATTTTCTCATAATCCATTTAGCATGCCCCAAGGTGGACTTGATGCTTTAAATAACAAAAATCCTTTTGATATAGTTGCTTATCAATATGACTTTGTATGTAATGGTTATGAAATGGCCTCAGGGGGAGTTCGAAATCATGATAGAGAAATTCTTAAAAAAGCCTTTGAACTTGCAGGGTATAGTGAAGATGTGGTTATTTCTAAATTTCCAAGTTTATATGAAGCATTTAAATATGGTGCTCCACCTCATGCTGGTATGGCACCTGGTTTAGATAGAATTTTAATGCTTTTAAAAGATGAAGAAAATATAAGGGAAGTTGTACCATTCCCATTAAGTGCAAATGGGATGGATCCTATGATGGGTTGTCCTAATGAAGTATTTGATAGTCAACTTCGTGAAACTCATATTAAAATAAGAGATTAAAATGGAAATAATTTACGGAACTACTAATCCTAATAAAATAAAAGAAATGAGTTTACTTCTTAAACCTTTTAATATAAAACTTTTATCTCTTAAAGATATAAATTTTAATAACGAGATAGAAGAAAATGGGGAAACGTTTTTAGAAAATTCTTTAATTAAGGCTAAAAGTATCTATTCATTTTGTAAATTAAATAATCTTGATTATCCAATTTTAACTGATGATGCTGGAATTTCTATTAAGGCTTTAAATGGAAGACCTGGGGTTAAAACAGCAAGATATGCAGGAGATCATGCACCTCAGGAAATAGTTTTAAAAAAAATACTTCAAGAATTATCAGGAGTAAATGATAGAAAAGCAACATTCACTTGTTCCTTAACCTTAATAATAAATGAAGAAATAATTCAAGTAGAAGGAAAAAATGAAGGTGTTATTTCCTATGATTATAAAACCTTAGGTGGTTTTACATTTTCACCTATCTTTATTCCAGAAGGATACCAAGAACCAATCATTAATCTTAAAAATGTAGAAACACATCGTACTAAAGCAACTTTAAAATTAATAGAAGAGCTTAAAAAAAGAAAAGTTATTTAAGTATTTCTAATTACCATTTTAACTTTTCCTATAATATTATCAAAACTATTTAATATATAACTATTATTATCATTTGAAAGGTAGATAAAACTATCTTTCTTTTCATATTTTAAAATCATTTTCTTATCATTTATTAAAACAAGAACTAATTTATTATTAATATGAAGTAATGACTTTTCGATAATTAAAATATCTCCTTTTTGTATACAATAATTATTTAAATTATTATAGTGATAACTAAATGCAACATATTCTTTGGTATTATCCAAATTACATATATTAATATTTCTTTTTTCATCTAGAAAAGGAATAGTTGAAACATATCCCTTAATAGTAATATCTTTTAAATAAGTAATTTGTTTTGCTTTTTTATTATAAACTAAGAAATCTTTATCTTCTAAAATATGTAATAATCTATAAATACTATTATATGATTTATAATTACTTATTTCTTTTATTTCTTTTAAAGTAGGATATTTATTATTTATTTTAGCATAGTTAAATATTAAGTTAAAAAAATTATTTTGGGTATTAGATAACATATTTCTCCTTTATTAATATTTTAATATTTTTTTATTTTTTGTTTTTCTTTAATTCTTGATAATATTTCATTTAATCTATCATCTAATTCTTTTTCTAAGTTTTCAAGTATAGAAGCCGCCTTAGAAAATTCTATAATAGGTTTATTAGTTTCAATTATCTCTTTCATGGTATTTAATATTTCCATTTGTCTATTTACATAGTAAAAACAACCATTTAAAATAGTATCAATTAAAATAACTTTATTTAATATTGGAATATCAAGACTATTAATTAAAATAATTATTTCATCAATTACGTTTTCCTTATCTTTATTAAGTTTGTTTAGTAACTCTTGAATAAGATTTTTATCAGTACTTTTCATGAATACATTTAAAGGAATATCTTCATAGATAAATTCTTCATTATAACTAATGTTATCTAAATAAGGATAAATTTTCTTAGTAAATAAATCAATTCCTATAAGAGTATTATTTCTTTGTATTTTAACAATACAGACATATCTTTGATGTTTAATTTCCTTATTTTCTTTAATAATACCAAGTTTAGCAATAAAATAATTATTATTTCTCATAAGTCCTCTTTTTGTATATTATTTTACTAAAATTTAGTAAAGTGTCAACTTTTTTTGAAATAAAATTAAAATTAATAGATATGTATTTTTAAAATATTTTAAAAAGTGTAAGTTTTTTCTATAATTTGTATCAATTTCTAGAAAAATAATATATAATGTAATAGATGGTGATAATTAAATGAAAAAATTAAGTGATTTTTTTGAAACAGATAAAGATGTTTTTGTTAATGATATAAAAATAAATAGTCAGGAAGTATCTAAAAATGATATGTTTGTTTGTGTTAAAGGTGTTAAGGCAGATAGACATGACTATATTTTAGATGCTATTAAAAACGGAGCAAGTTGTGTGGTAGGATCAAAAGATATTACATGTAGTGTTCCCTATATTAAAGTAGATAACCCAGATGATATTTTAGTTTCTCTTTGTAAAAAGAATTATGATTTTGATGATTCTTTAAAAATAATAGGTGTAACTGGGACTGATGGTAAAACAACAACTACAACTTGTATTCAAACTTTAATAGGAAAAGACTTATGTGGTTATATTGGAACTAATGGTATAAGTTGTAAAAGTTTTAGTGTTCCTTCTAATAATTCGACACCTGATCCGACAATTCTTTATAAGTATTTTAAAAAATTTAAAGATGCTGGATGTAAGTATGTAGTTATGGAAGCCAGTAGTGAAGGATTTTTTAGAGGTAGATTAAAAGATTTAGAGTTTACAATAGGAGCATATACTAATGTTACTTGGGAACATATAAATGTTCATAAAACGTTTGAAAATTATTTGGATACTAAGGTTAATTTAGTAAGACAAACAAAAGATAAATTTATTATTAATTATGATGAAGTAAATCATGAAAAGTTTTGTTTAAAAGATAAAACAATTCTTAGTTATGGAACTGATAAAAACTGTACTTTGTATATAAAAAACTATCATGTATTAGATAGATATACTAATGTTACATTTGTATATGATAAGAAAGAATATACTTTCATCTCTCCACTTCTTGGTAAATTTAATGTTTATAACTTAGCATGTAGTATGTTAGTTTGTTTATCACTTGGACTATCGATGGAACAATTAATTGAAAGATGTATGGATATTGATGTATCAGGAAGAATGGAAATAATTGATTTAGGACAACCTTTTAAAGTTTTAGTTGATTATGCTCATACTCCTAATGCTATTGATGCAGTTTTAGAATTTGTTCATACCTTAAATATAGATAAATCAATTGTTGTTGTAGGATCAGCCGGGGAACGTGATGTTAAAAAAAGACCAATTATGGGAGATGAAGTTATTAAAAATGCTAGTTATGCAATTTTTACAGCCGATGATCCTCGAAGTGAAGATCCTTATGTAATAGCAACTCAAATGGCTTCTAACATTAAAGATAAAAGTAAATATGAAATTGAAACGGATAGAAGTCTTGCAATTAAAAAAGCAATTAATATGGCAGGAGAAAATGACATTGTTCTTGCTCTTGGTAAAGGAAATGAAAAATGTCAAAAGTTAGCAAGTGGACCTATTTATTATAGTGATATAGAAGAATGTAAAAAATGGATTAAAGAAAGAATGCAAAAAGATAATCACAACTGATTATCTTTTAAAAAAATCTTGTAAAAATATGTAAACAACTTATTTTATATGTATTTTTTTTATTTTTTATGCTAAAATTATCTTGGGTGTTTATATGAAAAATATATATAATATAACATTTTCTGAGTTAACAGATTATTTTTTAAGTATTAATGAAAAAAAATATAAAGCAATCCAATTATATGATTGGTTATATGTAAAAAGAATTAAATCTTTTGATAGTATTACTAATATGAAAAAAGAGGTAATTGAAAGACTAAAAAAAGATTTTTATTTTGATAAAATAGAAATAGTTGCTAAACAAAGTGATGTTGATGTTAAAAAGTATTTACTTAAATTAAGTGATTCTAATACCATTGAAGCAGTTTTAATGAAACATGATTATGGAAATAGTTTATGTATATCAAGTGAAGTAGGTTGTAATATGGCGTGTTCTTTTTGTGAAAGTGGAAGAATTAAAAAGATTCGTGATGTTACAAGTGGTGAGATGGTTTTAGAAATAATGACAATTGAAAGTGATATTAAAACTAGAATTAGTCATGTTGTTATTATGGGAATAGGAGAACCATTTGATAATTATAATAATTTTTGTGATTTTGTAAGTATTATTAATCATCCCAAAGGAATTAATTTAGGAAGTAGGCATATTACAGTTTCAACTTGTGGAATTGTTCCTAAAATATATGAATTTGCTTCTTTTCCTTATCAGGTAAATCTGGCAATTAGTTTGCATGCTCCAACTGATGAATTAAGGAGTAAATTAATGCCAATTAATAAGGCGTATCCTTTATCTAAACTAATACTTGCTGTTAAAACTTATATTGAAAAAACAAATCGTCGTGTTACTTTTGAATATATTATGCTAAGTGGGGTTAATGATAGTGTTGAATGTGCTCAAAAACTAAGTTTACTTTTAAAGGGAATTAATTGTTATGTTAATTTAATTCCTTATAATGAAACTAATCATTTAGAATATAAAAGAAGTAGTAAAGAGACAATTTTAAAATTTTATGATGTTTTAAAGAAAAATAATATAAATGTAACAATAAGACGGGAATTTGGTAGTAAAATTAATGCTGCCTGTGGTCAATTAAAAACAATTAAGGAGTGTTAGCATGAGAAGTTTTTATTTAACGGATGTAGGGAAAGTAAGAGATCATAATGAAGATAGTGTAATAATTTTAAAAAATCACAATAATGAATATATACTAGCAGTAGCAGATGGAATGGGAGGACATCGTGCGGGGGAAGTTGCATCTAGTATTGCTATAACTTATCTTGCTCATCATTTTCAAGAAAGTTTTTATAATTTAACTAAAGAAGATGCTATTACTTGGATAAATGATAGCATAGATTCTATTAATTCCAAAATTTTTAATCATGAAAAAGATCACCCAGAAAGTATTGGCATGGGAACAACTCTTGTTATGGCTCTATATACAAAAGATTATTTACTATTTGGTAATATTGGAGATTCAAGTGGTTTTATTTTAAAAAATAATAAACTACATAAAGTAACAGTTGATCACTCCTTAGTTAATTTATTAGTAGAAGCTGGAGAATTAACCGAAGAACAAGCCAAAAATCATCCAAGAAAAAATGTTTTAATGAAAGCCCTTGGAGCAAGTCAAGTTGTAGAAGCCGATATATTTGAGTGTGTAACAGATATTGATGGAATATTACTTGCAAGTGATGGCTTGACTAATATGTTAGAAATTAGTAAAATAGAAAGTGTATTAAATAGTAATGAGGAAATAGAAGAAAGAATTGTAGAATTAATTAGAAAAGCGAATAATAATGGTGGAATTGACAATATCTCAGTAGCTTTTTTAGAGAATGATAAAGAGGTGAAAAAGTGATTACGAAAGGTCAAAAAATTAATGACAGATATGAAATAATTAAAAGTATTGGCGAAGGTGGAATGGCTAATGTTTATTTAGCCAAAGATATTATTCTAGATAGAAATGTAGCAATTAAAATATTAAGAGGAGATTTAGCAGGAGACGAGAAATTTGTACGTCGTTTTCAAAGAGAAGCCTTATCAGCATCAAGTTTATCACATCCAAATATTGTTGAAATGTATGATGTAGGGGAAGATAATGGGACTTATTATATTGTTATGGAATATGTTTCAGGTATGACCTTGAAACAACTTATTAAAAAAAGAGGAAGTTTATCTTTAAGTGAAGCAATTGATATTATGTTACAAATTACAGATGGTATCAAAGCAGCCCATGATTCTTATATAATTCATAGAGATTTAAAACCTCAAAATATTTTAATTCAAGATAATGGAGAAATTAAAATAACAGATTTTGGTATTGCAATGGCCTTAAATAGTACCCAATTAACTCAAACAAATTCGGTTATGGGAAGTGTTCATTACTTACCACCAGAACAAGCAAGTGGGAAAGGGGCAACCATTAAAAGTGATATTTACTCAATGGGGATACTTTTCTATGAACTTTTAACTGGTAAACTTCCTTTTAAAGGTGATAATGCGGTTGAAATTGCTTTAAAACATATGAAAAATGATATTCCAAGTGTAAGAGCAGAAAACCCAAATATCCCTCAAAGTGTTGAAAATATTATTTTAAAAGCAACTGCTAAAAATCCTAAAAATAGATATGAAACAGCAAGTAAGATGCATGATGATTTATTAACTTGTTTAAATGAAGATAGATTAAATGAAAAAAAATATGAGTTTCCATATCCAGAACATGATACTGATCCTGTTCAAAAACCAGTTTTACTAGAAGGAAATAACTTAGAAGAGAAAAAAGAAACAGTAGAAGAAAACATTTTAGAAGATGAAAAAACTAAAAACACTTGGATTTGGATTTTATCTTCCATCTTTATTTTTATTGTATTAGTTATGATAGGTATTTTTATAGTTTATCCAAAACTAACTGAGGTACCTGATATAGTTATTCCAAATGTTTCTGGGATGACTGTTCAAAAGGCTGAAAGTACTTTAAAAGATAAAGGTTTTGAAGTTGCCATTCAAGTAGAACAAATAAGTGATGAAAAAATTGCAGCAGGTTTAGTTTCAAGAACCTCACCTGCTATTGGCAGAAAAGTTAAAAAAGGAACAACAATTATTCTTTATGAATCCCTTGGAAATACAGTATATGAAATGGAAGATTTTACTGGCAAAAATTATTATGAAGTTCAAGGAATTTTAAGACCATATGAGTTTAATATAGTAATTGAAAAAATTGATGTTGAAGATAAAGAAGGTCTTGATAAAGATACAGTTATTAAACAAGAACCAAGTGTTGGAACAAAAATGTCAAAAGGAGAAAAAGTAACTTTATATATTCCAAATATAGTAGATACTTATCCTAATTTTGTGGAAGAAGCATGGACTTTGGAAGAAATTCAAAATTTCTGTGATGAATATGGTATAAATGTAACTTTTGTTCCCAAAGAAACAGAAGAATTTACAGAAAATACAATTATTAAACAAGATAGACAACCAGGAGATCCTATTATAAAAGGAGCCAATTTAAAAATTACTTATGCAACTAAGTATAGTACAGTTGATGATAATAAAGATAACACGGAAGATAAAGATAAAAAGACAAATAATAAAGACAAACAATAGGAGTTTATATGCAAGGAACAGTTATTAAAGCAATTAGTAGTAACTTTTATGTTAAAGTAGATGAAGAAGTAATAATTTGTACTCAAAGAGGAGTTTTAAAGAAAAATAAAACTCTTCCTTTAATTGGTGATAAAGTTATAATTGATAAAGAAAAAAGAGTAATAGAAAAAATACTTCCAAGAAAAAATGAAATATTAAGACCTAATGTTAGTAATATTGATAATGGTTTAATAGTAACTAGTTTAAAACATCCTAATTTAGATCTTAATCTATTAGATAAATTATTAGTAGAACTTGAAATAAATAAAATAAAACCAATTATTTGTTTAACTAAAAAAGATTTATTAACACCTGATGAGTTTAGTAAATATGAAAGTATAATTAATTATTATAAAAAAATAGGTTATCAAGTTTTTTATAACACAGATCTTACTTTAATAAAAAAAGAATTAATTGGTAAAATAACTGTTTTTATGGGTCAAACAGGAGCAGGGAAAAGTACACTTTTAAATAATTTATTTAAAATGAATTTAAAAACAGGGGAAATTTCAATTGCTCTTGGAAGAGGAAGACATACAACAAGAGTAGTTGAAATAATAGAGATAGATGATATAAAAGTTTTAGATACCCCAGGTTTTTCTAGTTTATCATTTTTAAACTATAATCTTGAAAGTGTTAAAAATGCTTTTATAGAATTTAAAAATTATCCTTGTCTTTATAAAGATTGTAATCATGACAAGGAAAGTGAATGTAATTTAAAAAAAGCCGTTAGTAATAATTGGGTTTTAAAAAGCCGTTATGAAAATTATTTAAATTTTAAAAAAGAGTTTGAAAGGAAGTAGTTATGAAAATATCAGCCTCATATTTAGGATGTAAAAAAATAGGACAAACATTATATAATTTAAATTTAACTGATGTTGATTATATCCATGTTGATGTTATGGATGGAAAATATGTTAAAGGAAAAACTATGTCTTTTAATGAATTATCAACAATAGGAAATTATACAAGAAAAAGATTAGATGTTCATTTTATGGTTGAACGTCCTTTAAAATTAATTGATTTATATGCAACTTTAAATGTCTTTTGCATAACAGTTCATTTGAATATTCAAGATGATTTGGAAATGATTATCAAAAGATGTAGTGATTATGGAATAAAAATAGGTCTTGCTATTAATCCAGATCAAGATGTATCCTTAGTTTATCCCTATCTTGATAAAATAGATTTAGTTTTATTAATGGGAGTAAATCCCGGCTTACCAGGCCAAGAGTTTATTAAATCAACTTTAACCAAAATAAATACTTTAAAAAAAGAACTAGAAAAAAGAAAATTAAATACCTTAATAAGTGTTGATGGTGGGGTTAATTTAGATAATGCTAAATACTTAAAAGACTGTGATATTTTAGTTTCTGGTTCAACTATAACTAAATCAAATGATTATCAAGAGACAATTACTAAACTAAGAAATAACTAAAATTTGCCAAATTTAAAAAAATCTTGTATAATAACACGTACAAAGGAGTGATTACATGACTTTATTTGAAAGTTTGAAACAATTTCCTAAAATAGATATGCATATTGATTTTTTTGGATCAATTAAAAAAGAAACTATAACAAACTTAACAAATAACTTTTTGAATTCTTATGTTGAAGATACAATTGACTTTAATAGTTTAAAAGATTATAGTGATTATAAAAAAATAGTAAAAGAATCTTTAACAAGTCTTAAAAATATTGAAATAGCAACAACTGATTTAATTAATTCTTTAAAAGAAAATAATCTTATGTATGCTGAAATATTTTTAAATTTAGATGATTTTAAAAAAGAATTAAAGAAAAGAGATATAGTAACAACTATTTTAAAAGTAATAAAAGATAGTAAAATAAATATTAACTTAGTTCTTGAAATAGAAACAGTTATTACTAAGGAAGAAATGTTTAATGATTTAAATATTTTATATGAATGGTATAATAAAGGAATAAACGGAGTTTATTTTAAGAAAACTAAACAAGAAACTTGGGATTCTTACCAAGCCTTATTTGATAAGTTTAATAAAGATAAAATTGATTATATAGTATGTTTAGATTCTAAATTAACTAATCAAAATAAAGAGATTTATTATAATGCTAAGAGAATAATTTATAATTTATTTGAAGAACCAACAGATAATTTTTATAAAGTAATAAAAGATAATAATATTATTTTAGAGTTTCCTATTACTTATCAAGCAACATATCATATTTTTGATGAAGTTAAAAATCATTTTGTTTATGATTTATTTAAAGATAATATAAGTGTTTGTTTTACAACAATTGATATGACTATTTTAGATACTGATTTATTAAATGAATATTGTATTTTATTTAATGTTTTTCCATTTAATTTGCATGATTTAGTAAATATTAATTTAAATATCTTGAATAAATTAAATATAAGTGATAGTATAAAGAATAATTTAATTAGTGATTTTAAAGAAAAGGCTAATTTACTTTTCTAGTTTTTTCTTTTAAAATAAATGGAGGTATAATGAATAATAATTTAAGGCTAATTGTCATGGAAAACATCAAGGATTTAGGTTGTAAGGTAGAAAGTCATTTGCAAAAAATGTTAAATACAAGTGAAAACTTAATTGTTCCAATTGATGAAGTAAGATTTAATAATGGAGAAGGGAAAATAGTTTTAAAAGAAAGTATTAGGAAAAGTGATGTATATATTTTAACAGATCCTATGAATCATTCTATTACTTACAAGATGTATGATTACTATAATCATAAGTCTCCTGATGATCATTTTGTTGATGTTATTAGAACTCTTTGTGCTATTCGTAAACAAGCAGTTTCTACATCTTTGGTAATGCCATTTTTATATGCTTCTCGTCAACATAAAAGAGAAGGTAGAGAATCTCTTGATTGTGCAATTTCACTGCAAGAATATATTCATCAAGGAGTTAAAAATATAATTACATTTGATGTACATGATTCAAATGTACAAAATGCAATTCCTTCATCATCATTTGATAATTTTTATCCAACTAATATCTTACTTGAAAAATTTGTTACAACTGAGGATGTTAAAAATGAAAACTTACTTGCAGTATCTCCTGATAATGGGGCTTTAAAAAGAACAAGGTTTTATGCTAATATGTTAGGTTGTGAACTTGGTGGTCATTTTGAAAAACATCGTGATTTATACAAAGTAGTAGATGGAAAAAATCCAATTCTAGAACATGAATATATTGGTAAACCAGTTTTAAATAAAGATATTATTATAGTTGATGATATGATTGCTAGTGGGGAATCTATGTTAGATGTTGCCAGAGAACTAAAAAAAAGAGGAGCAAACAGGATATATTTATTTTCAAGTTATGCAATGTTTACTAAGGGAGTAGAGGTATTTAATAAGGCCCATGAAGAAGGGTTATTTACAAAATTATTTGCAACTAACTTGTCTTATATTCCAGATGAGGCTAAGAAACAAGAGTGGATAGAAATAGCCGATTGTGCTGAATATTTAGCCAAAATTATTTATACTTTCCATATAGGTGGATCAGTATCACCAATTCTTGAAGCAAGAAGTAAAGTATTAGAAGAATTTGCTAAAAATTAATAAATAATAAAAATTACTAAAAAAATTAGTAGTTTTTTTTTCTTTCTAAATTAATTTACATGTTAAACTATTCATGATATAATAAATTAGAAAGTATGGTAGTTGATATGAATAAAATAAATAAGTCGTTTTCTAAATTTATGAATTTAAAATTATCTTTAAAATTACGTATTTTATCTTTATTTTTAATTATAATTTTACTTGCATTTAGTGTAGTTTCATATATTTTAACATATAGTGATTTAGTAATTGATTTTGAAAATGATCCAAATTATAAGGCTAGTGGTATTTATAATGATACGGTTTTAGTAAATGATTTAGAAAATGATTATAACTATTATATGGGCCTTAATTATACAACTAGTAGTAGTAATAATACTTTGCCAACTACTGTTGATAAAAATATTTATAATGATTCTAATCTTGTGCAAGTTAAAATTACTTATTCAGGTAGTAATTACTTAGATACTAAAACTTCCTATGTTTCTTTAACAGAGTTACAAGATAAATATATTTATTATAAAACTTATCCAGTTAATGATAATGGTACTAGTGATACAAGTGATGATTATGTGGAATTTAGTTTAATTGATAATCCATTTACTAATAGACCAACTGATTCTTCTTTTAATGCTTGGATAACAGATTATAATGGAGCAGTTATTAGTTATGATGATTCTTATTATGAAAGAAAAGTTAAAATTCCAATTACATATACAGGTACTAAACCTAATAAAATTGAAATAAATTTTAAAACTAGTTATGTTACAGCAAGTGTTGGGTATGTTAATAGAAATTCTTCTTTTACAAGTGCTTTTAATAATTTAAAAACTAAACAAATGGAAAAACTTGATGTAATAAAATATATTTATAAAGATATTCCTATGGATAATTATTATTATCAAGTAACTATTGATCGTAATGAAAGTTGTAGTGGTTATTATAATGAATATGGCTCTTTGCAACAAAATTGTACTTGTAGACCAAGTGGTTGGTGGAATAGAACTTGTACATATTATGAAAAAATAGAAAATGAAAACTTTGATGAAAATAATGCTTATTATTATTTAAATAATGGTTATATGACTTTACTTGATAATTCAACTATTGAAAAAGAGCTTGATCGAATTGAAATAGATGATAATTTTGTTGATACTAATATGGCAGGTTTTTATACTTTAAAGACTTTAAATAGAGGAGATAGTATTAATGATTATTATGATAATACAGGTAATATTTTAAGTGGTACTTGTAATAGTAGTACTTGTTCTTATTATAAAATGGAACAATATTATAAGGAAGATGGATCTTTGAATATAATAGATTCTAATATTACTTA
The DNA here is from genome assembly GCA_934119955.1 of uncultured Bacilli bacterium. Lineage (GTDB taxonomy): Bacteria > Bacillota_I > Bacilli_A > RF39 > UBA660 > RUG591. Next base: position 91,324 of record CAKOSZ010000006.1, read on the forward strand.
TTATTATTTGGTAACAAGGGATACTAATATTATTGTTTTAAATGGTAATACTTCAAATGGACTTAGTAGTAGTTTAAATAAACCCTTTACTTTAACAAGTGTTCATAATGGGGTAAGTTATATAGATTCAGCTTATTGGAGTGTTGGATCCGGTTCAATTTATGTTTATAATGATACAGTTATTGAGAATATTAAAATATATTCAAGTACTACTAGAACTAATGGAGAAATTGTACCAGGAGAGAATAGTTGGGGTAGTAGTAGTGGTAGTACCTTTTATGGCAATTGGCATAATGTGAAATTTGGAAGAGGAATTGTTAGATATGGAAATAACTATACTAATTTTTCTGGTATTATCGGTGGTAATACCTCATCAACTGGAAGAAGTAATAATCCAACTAAATATAAATTAATGGTTGAATCAGGTTTTTATAATTCCTTTGCTCTTGCAACAGGAAGTAGTGGGGGAACTAATTATATTGAAGGAATTGGTGTATATGGATCAGACTATGATAGAGTTTCTAATAATAACTCTTTACTTGATGTTAGACATTGCGCATCAGGTAGTTGGGACGGAACAATTAATTCTTCTAATAATATAAATTCAGCGTTAACAACAATTGTAAAAAGTGGTTCATTTGGTTCAAATAAATATGATTATGCGACGGGTATTTATGTTGGAGGAAGAAATGGTGGTACGCATAATGCTCCAAGGAGTGCAATTATTGAAGGTGGCTACATTTATAATTTAATTGGAGGACCTTTAACAAATAGTAATAGAATTAATTATAATGATACTTTTATTTATATGACAGGAGGATCAGTTGATATTATAATAGGGGGAGCAGGAAGATCGGAAACTTATGGTAATAGAATTATTCAAGTAACGGGTGGAACTGTTAATTATAGCGTTTTTGGAGGATCAAACGGAATTAAAGGAAGTAATCAAAGTAATTCCCTTGGAACAATTGATGGAGATACTTTTGTCTATGTGGGAGGAAATGCCACAATTGGAGAGGAAAGTTTAGTTAATAATAATACAATTGAAAGTGAATCCCAAGTTGAAGCAGGTAGTGTCTTTGGAATTGGTAATGGGCGTGCTAGTAGTGGAAATACTAATTATGAAAGAATAGGATCTGCTAATAACTCTAATGTTGTAATTACGGGTAATGCTTTGATAAGACGTAATGTTTATGCTGGTGGTAATTATGGTGCTGTTGGAATAAACTCATCATCTAGTACTACAACAAGTAATATTTTAATTCATGGTGGTTTAATTAAAGGTTCAGTTTATGGGGGAGGAAACAATAATGGTTCGGGTAGTTCTTCTATCACTTCAACTGTAAACATTGAAATGACTAAGGGGGTTATAAATGGATCCTTATATGGAGGAAGTAATCAACTTGGAACAATTTATGGAAGTACTAATATAAAAGTAATTGGAGGAGAAATCTCAAATTCTGTTTATGGGGGAGGAATGGGCGGATACCAAAACAATACTAATAAAGGTACATTTGTAAGAGATGGTATTTTAGTAACAATAGGTGATGCAAATAGTTCAAGTGTTCCAATTATTAATAATTCTGTTTATGGTGGTTCAGCCTTTGGTAGTGTTAATGGCGTAAGTCAAACAACAACTTTATCAGGTAGTAAAACTAATGTTGTTGTAAATAAGGGTTTAATTAAAAATGTCTTTGGTGGAGGAGAAGGGAATGACACCTATACTCCATATGTTGAAGGAGATATTAAAGTAGTAGTAAATGATGGAACAATTACCAATGTCTATGGTGGTAATGATAAAAGTGGGAAACCAAATGGTAATATTGAAGTTTATTTAAACGGAGGTAGTATAGAAAATACCTTTGGTGGTGGTAATCAAACTGATGCAACAACAACTAATGTTTATTTAAATGGTGGTACATCTACTAATATTTATGGAGGTTCTAACTTAACTGGGGAAGTTGAAACTACTAATGTTATAACAACAGGTGGTACTTCTACTAATGTCTATGGTGGTAATAATCAAGGTGGAACTACTAATTTAACTAATGTTACCATAAATGATGGTGATATTACTAATGTTTATGGAGGAGGAGAAAAAACCAGTGTTTTAGAAAGCACGAACGTTAATTTAAATAATTTTGCAACTAATGTCTTTGGTGGTTCTAATTTAAGTGGTAATATTCCAAACTCTTATATAATAGTTACAAATGGAGGAGCCAAAAACCTTTATGGTGGTAATAACCAAGGAGGAATTACAACAACTTCTAATATTACTGTTTTAGGTTCTAATGTTGAAAATATGTATGGGGGCGGATTAAAAGCAAGTACAACTACATCTAACCTTGATATTAATTATGGTTATATTAAAAACCTTTATGGTGGAGGATCAGAAGCAGGTGTTAATACAACTAATGTTAATTTAGGTTCGGCTTTAATAGAAAACGTGTTTGGAGGGTCAAACCTTGCTGGGGACGTGCAAGAAAGTTATATTAAAAACTTAGAAAATGAGGCAAATAGTAATATTCAAATTACCACAAGTTTTGATAAATCTTATCAAAATCAAAGTGGAGCAACTGGTATTTCATCAAGTGAACAAATAAATGTTAGTATTAATAATCAAAGTGGTGTAAATATTCCAACATGGGATTTATATCTTTATACCAGTGATGGTTTATTTGATTCTAACTGGTCTGGTGCTAATGTATCAGGTAAAAGAGGAATATATCATGTTGATGAAATAAATAAATGGCATGGAACAAATCCATTAAATAATAATAGTACGTATTCATTTAGTTTCAATGTTCATGCCTATGTTTCTTTGGAAGATTATAAAATATATGGTTATGTTTTAATAGGACAAGATCAAAATGGTAATACTTATTTTAAAACTAATCTTGATGATTTAAGAGTTTATAACTTATATGGTGGTAATAATCAAGGCGGAATGACTAATACTACTAATATTGATTTAACAAGTGGTGAATTTAATTTAATATACGGAGGAGGTAATCAAGCAGTTACAACAACAAGTAATATTAATTCTTCTAATATAAAAGTAAATGATAGTTTATATGGAGGAGGAAATGAAGCAAGTTGTAATGATGTTTTTGTTACTTTAAAATCTTCTACTATTGGAACAAATGACACGGAAGGAAGTTTCTATGGTGGAGGAAACAAAGCCGAAGTACTTAATAATGCAACCCTAGAAGTAAGTGATAATACCAAAGTTTATGGAAATATCTATGCCGGAGGTAACCTTGGAGCCTTAAAAAATAAAGTTACTTTAAATATATCTGGTAGTATAATATCTAAAAGTATTTATGGGGGAGGAAATAAAGCCTCAGTTGGTGCAAGTGAAAGTGATATTGTAACTACTTTAACAGTTAATAATACAGAATCTGATTCTCTTTATGGTGGAGGAAGATCAGCCGGAGTAAATGGTAGTACAAGTGTAACTATCACCTCATCTAAAATAAATAATATCTACGGTGGAGGGAATGGTTTAGAATCAGTTGTATCAGGAGATGAAACTGGTGAATTAAATCCAGCCAAAGTCTTAGGTAATACTAACTTAAATGTTTTAGAAAATACCGAAGCAACTTCTATTTATGGGGGAGGAAACCTTGGTTTTGTAAATCAAAATACAAATGTTATTTTAAATAATTCCCATGTTTTAGATAGTATTTATGGAGGAGGAAATGCAGCTAGGGTTTTAAAAAGTACTAATTTAAAAATAACTGATTCAAGTATTTTAAAAAGTGTTTATGCTGGTGGTAACGGTCGAGCTGCTAATGTTTTAGAAAATACTAATTTAAACATTGAAGGAACTACTAATGTGTCAAAACATGTCTTTGGGGGAGGAAATGCTGCACCTACTGGGGATAAAGATTTAAATTCTTCCATTAGTATTGTTAATATTGCCGGGGCTAAAATAGATGGAAATGTCTATGGAGGTGCTAATACCTCAGTTTTATATGGAATAACTAATTTAAATATAGGAATAAATTCCTTAACTGATAAAACTTTGAAAAAAGGAGATATTGTAATCCTTGGAACTGTTTTTGGAGGAGGAGAAGCCAATGAAGAAGGATCAGAGGTAATCGATTTTAGTTTTATAAGTGTTACACGAGGAATAACTATTAATATCGATGGAAAAGATCATGATGAGTTTACAATATCTGGTTCAATCTTTGGTTCTGGTAATGCTTCTATGACAACTGGTTATAGTAATGTTTATATAAATAACTATGGTACTAAAAATAATATTAAGAAAAATATTTCTTTACAAAGAGCCGATTTATTCTCTATAAGTAATTCCTATATCATGTTAGATGGAGCCAAGGATAGAACAAATGAGTTTTCCGAAGTATTATTTACTTTAAGTAGAATAGATGAATTAAAATTAAAAAATAATTCTAGTTTATATTTAGAAACAGGAGCAAATCTTGTTAAGAAATTTTCTAGTTTAGTTGATATAGACGGAGTTGAGACAATTGCTAGTGTTAAAATAGATGAAGAAAATAGAACAGTTACTAAAAATGTTGATAATAGACTATATATGCTTGAAAGTAAAAACTTCAATATTGCGAGAAACCAAGCCGTAACTTTATATGGTGATGTTTCGGGAATGACTTTCTTTGGAATGTATTTAAAAGATCAAAATAAAAACCCAATAACAGCTTTGTATGATTCTAAATATAACTTTGATACAACCCCAGCAAGTGGAGATTTATATTTCTTTACCTCAGGTAGTTATGTTTTAGGTTCTCATATGTTAAATCATGATATTAAAGTAAATGGATTTTATTCCAACTTTGCAAATAAAGATGATACTTCAAAATTAGATGTTAAATACATAGAACCAACTCCAAGTGACTCTGATTTTTATATGTGGGTTATAGGAGAACAAGTAATATCATATGATGTTAACTTAACAGCTTCTAAATATTCAACCTTAGGTATTGAAGAATTTAGTTTCTTAAACTATTCTAAGGCAAATACAAAATTTTCAATTTTAGGTTTTAACTATGCTAATCTAGCAGATGGAGTAAGTCTTGTTCCATCAAGTGAAATACCAAGAATTGCAACCAATCCAAATGATGCTGATAACGTTATGGGTTTATCTATTAAAACTGGTCAAACAGGTTGGGTTACAGTTGGAGAAACTGAGTTTACAAGTAATTCCGAAAGACCAATAATTGGTACAACTAATTATGAAAGTGAAAACTCCAACGTTATTCGTAGTTTTGTTTTCTACTTATATCACTCAAAGAACTTACAAACGGCTGGAAAAATGGGAAGTGTAACTATTTCCATTGTTGCTATAACTCCAATAGATGAGTTAAATAATGAAGTTGAAAGAATTAACTTTAATGTAACTTTATCTCGGGCTTTATATAATACAGATGAATATGAAGCCTCAATGACCCCAGGAAAAAAATACCAAATGTTTGCTTCTAGTCCAGTTAATATTACAAATGATTCTAGTTTAAGTGCATATTACTCTTTATACATGGAAAAAGATACTAATCCTTATAAAACCGGATACCATAGAGTCTTAACTTCAAGTTATGTCCTACCAGTAAATACTAAAATTACTATGATAGACTTTGTTAATAAAGAAAAACCAGTATATTACTACTATGTTGTTAATCAAACCGATCATGATGCTTACCAAACAGAATATAATAATAACCATGAAGTATCAATTAACTTAGCAAAATTTATTAAAATGGGAAGTATAACAGATTCTAATAACTATGATGATATAAATGCTAATAATATCTATTATAATGAAGAAAAAAAACGGGCCGAAGAAGAATTTATCTTTATTGTTGACTTTAAAGAAAGTAATATCACAAGTGATGTTTTAAATGCTAGTTTACTTCTAGAACTTAGAAATAATAATAACCAAACTTTAATATCAGTTCTTGGTATTCAACAAGAAAGTATGGTCTATAACTTATATTATAATAAACATGCTGTAATTTCCATTACCAGTGATAAAAATGACTTAGAGTTCTATAATGGTAATAACATGAATTTAAATTTAAATACTAATTTTATTCAACAAACAATTGGAAGTAATACAATATATGATACTAACTACTATGATTTAAAATTAGGTTTAAAAATATCCATAGTTGATTCTAATAACAATACTTTATCAGGAACAAACTTACTTGGTATTTCTTATACCTATAATGGAGTAACCTATTACCCAAGATATGATGGAACAACCAGAATCAATATTGCACCTCGTGTTGCAAATGTAAGTTCAAGAATAACTTTAAATGCTAAAAATAGTAATCTAGCCGGAGGAAATTATAAAGTTGTAATTGAGTCCTTTGGTTCTCCTGATGGTATTTACTACGGCTTAGAATCAAGTGATACCTTGAATTTAAACTTCCATGTAATGGATACTTTATACGGATTAAAACTAACTATCAATGAAAAATCATATTTCGTTGATAAAACAACTGGTAAAAACTTAAATAATACCAACATTCTTAATATGAACGTTAAATACCAATCAGGTTTATTAAATCCAAATTTAAGAATAAAACTACATAGAAGAAAATATGATTCAATTTATTCAATCGAATACGAAACAGTTGATTTAATGGATTATATAACTAATAACTTTACAAAAGCAAATGAAAATGAATATATTCTAGCAGATACAGCCGTAACTGAATTAAACTATTTTCTAGATATGAAAGAAAATCTTAAAAGTGGAACTTACAAACTAGAAGTATTACTATATGATAAAGACACCTATGTTGGAAGTGTATATCAATATATAATTATAAAATAAAGGCTAATTACCTTTATTTTTTAACCAAAACTACTTGAAAAACAACCAAAAACATGATAATATTTTTATATGATAAGGAGTTGATTTTAATGACTAAACCAAATAATCACTTTACAACTAATCAATCCCTAACTTTAAAAAACTTACATGAGGGGAGGAGAGAAATATCTATGAAAACCCCAGTAAATAAAAAAGTTTGTAAAGAATTGTTATATATAATTGATATTTAAAAACATGATTAAATTTACAGTCTATCTGTAACTTTTAGTCGTGTTTTTTATATGTCCACATAATACGATTTTTAGTTTTAACTAAATTATTTAATAAAAATAAAATATATGTTAAAATAAAATTATATTAGAATACTTGTGCAAGAAAGGAAGTAATTATGAAAAATAACAAGAAAACAATTATAATTACTAGTATAATATTAGGAGTATTAATCTTAACTATCAGTTTAACCTATGCTGTGTTTTCAATGAGTAAAACAGGACAAAATTCAAGCCTTGTAGTAGGGGACGTTTATATGCATTATAATGAAGGAAGTAAGGAAATTAAATTAGAAAATGCTGCACCTTCTCTTAGTTATGATGAAAATAATTATTTTGAATTTACCATAGATGGAAAAAACACTTATTTAAAAAAAGATATTTACTATGAAATAGTATTATCTCATGGTGACGAGGTTCAAAATAAAACAAGAATAAAAGATTTAGGATTAAAATTTAGATTAACTGAAATAACTGACAACGGAGAAACCGAACTATTTACAGATAGATCTTTTTCAGATCTAACTAATAAAAGAATATGGGTTGAAACTATTCCCAAGGGAACAAATACAGAAATGCTTAAAAAATATAGATTATATATGTGGCTTAGTAATGATATAGTAATATGTGGTGGAGATGAAACTGAAAACTGTGATTATTATATTGATAAAGAACCTTATTGGGAAAATATTTATGCAAGCATAAAAGTAGGAGTAAATGGAGATTTTGAAGAGAAAACGTTAGCAACTGATGCATCTTGTTTTACAACTGAACTTGATTATGAAAGTGCAACAGTTAATTCTATAATGGCAAGTCAAACTTATCAAGAATTAATTGATAATAGAAATGAATTATCTAAATGTGTTGATTATTTTAATAAATATGAACCTGATGAAGGAGAAACACCCCAAGATTTTTGTAGAGGTACAGGTACTTTTTTTGGCAATACGTTTCAAACACTATTAGACAATAGTAGTTTTTCTAATGAAATGGTAACTGAATTAAAAGAATTAAATATAATAACAAGTGATAATAAAGTAAATTCTGTTATGATGAGTCAGGAATACACAGAATTGCCAGATAATAGAAATGAATTATCTAAATGTATGGATTATTATAAAACTGGTACATTTGATGATGGATCAATAAATGAAACATATTGCAAAGGAACAGGAACTCTTAATGGTGTAACATTTCAAGAAGGAATTGATAGTAAAAATATAACATTAAGTAATTATTTGATAGATAATAATATTATAAAAGTAACTGGCCAAACTGCGACAATTACTAGTTATAGTAATTCTTGCGAAAAGGATGTAGTGATACCAAGTTCAATTAATGGAACAAAAGTTGTAGCAATTGGTGGTGCTGCATTTGGTGGTAAGCAGTTAACAAGTGTGATTATTCCAAATACTGTTATAAATATTATGGATAGGGAATATAGAACATCAGGTGCTTTTGGATATAATAATTTAAGAAGCATAGTAATACCAGATAGTGTAATAATGATAGGTGCTACTTCTTTTAGTGGCAATTCAATAGAGAGTATTAGTATTGGTAATAATGTAACAACAATAGGAAATAATGCGTTTATCGGAAATAAATTGACAAATGTAAAACTTCCTAGTAGTTTGACATCAATAGGACAATATGCCTTTGAAAATAATCAACTAGAAACTTTTGAAATACCAAACGGATTAACAATGTTAACTGATTTTTTAGGCAATAATCCATTAAAATCAATTACATTTCAAGAAAATTCCAAAATAACTGCAATAGGACAAGGATTTATTTCAGGTACTAGTTCTAATATTCATGAAAAATATCAAATTTTGGAAAGCATAGAAATACCAAATAGCATAACTGATATCCAAGTTAGTAATTCAATGGGTCCTTTCAATGACTTAAATTTAAAAGAAGTAATATTTGAAGATAATTCTAAATTAACCAAAATACCTGCTTTTTCATTTAATAATTTAAAATTGATTAATGTAAATATACCAAATGGTGTAACTGAAATAGGAAATAGTTCTTTTACAAGCAATCAATTAACAAGTGTAGTGATACCAAATAGTGTAAAAAGAATAGGAGATGGTGCTTTTTTAAATAATCAATTAGCAAGTGTAACAATACCAGATAGTGTAACTACAATAGAAAGTAGTTCTTTTGAAAGCAATCAATTAATAAATCTAACAATACCGGATAGTGTAGAAAGAATAGGAGATGGTGCTTTTTCCAGTAATCAATTAACAAGTGTAACAATAGGAAATGGTATTCAATATATTGGTAACGTAGCATTTAAAAAATCTAGTTCTAGTAATCCAAATTTATCTAAGATAACAATTAACAAATCATGTACAGATATTAAAAATATTGTTTCATCATCTAGTAATAATAAATATTATCCCTGGTTAAGTAGTAGTAGTCCATATACAGCAAGTGGTGTAACAATATATGGTTCTAATAATGAAGTATGTGATAGTTATTAATTAATTAAAAATAGAAATTTGTCATTTAGTTTCTATTTTTTTTCAAAGTAAATTTACATCTGGTTTTATTCATGATATACTTAGATTAGTTAGGAGCAAGATTATGGAAGATAGTTTAAAAAGTGAAATTAAAAAAGATATTATTAATTTATTAAGTGATAAAAAAGCGAGAGAAGCAATTGATATTATTAAAACTCTTGGTTATGGCAAAGAACTTGATGGTATGGTTATGGGAATTATTCAAGAAATGGTTAATGAATATGATTTGTATATGACTAAGCATAATCGTTATATGAATTTCCAAGATAGTGAAGAAGCCAAAGATTTGTATAAAGGTTTTTTTGATGAAACTAAGAGTGATTATGGTTTTGTACGGGTAAGTGGACTTGAAGAAGATATATTTATTCCGGCATCAGCAAAGTGTAATGCTATGCAAGATGATTTAGTATTAGTTAAAGTTACTAAGGGAGAAAGTAATACTCGTAAATGTGAAGGGAAAATAGTTAAAATTTTAAAGCAAAGTAATAAAGCTAAAATAGGTGAGGTAATTACTAAGAATAAGAAAAAATTTGTTAAACTTGGTTCTTTGAAAAATGATGATTTATTTAAATTAATAGGTGATGTAGAAAGACTTGTAGATGGGGATTTAGTAACGGTTAAAATGTTAGATTCTAAAACATATCCAGCAGTAGAATTTGTAAAAAGAATAGGACATAAAAATGATCCGGGAATAGATATTAGTTTAGTTTTAGTTAAAAATGGTTTCAATATTGAATTTCCAGAAGAAGTAATTGAGGAGTTAAAGAGTATTCCAACTGATGTCCTTGCAAGTGACTTAGAAGGAAGACGTGATTTACGTGATAAAGAAATTTTTACAATTGATGGTGATGATACTAAGGATATTGATGATGCAATTAGTTTAGAACGTCTTTCAAATGGTAATTACTTACTTGGTGTTCATATTGCTGATGTATCTTATTATGTAAAAGAAAATTCAGCACTTGATAAAGAAGCAAGAAGTAGAGGAACTAGCGTTTATTTAGCAGATAGGGTTGTTCCTATGCTTCCTCATCAATTATCAAATGGAATATGTTCCTTAAATCCTGATGTTGATAGACTTGCTATATCATGTGTGATGGAGTTAGATCCTAAAAGTAATTTAGTTGATTATGAAGTTTTCCCATCTGTTATCAGGTCAAGAAAACAAATGACTTATAATTGTGTTAATTCTATTTTGGAGCGTGGCGTTGTTCCAAGTGGGTATGAACCATTTGTTAAAACTTTAAAAGAAATGTATGAACTTGCTAAAATAGTTAGAAATAGAAAAATTAGACAAGGTTATATAGACTTTGATGTTGATGAAGTTAAAATATTAGTTGATGGTGATGGTAATATTTTAGATATTAAAAAACGTGAAAGAGGAGTTGGAGAAAAATTAATTGAAGATTTCATGATTTTAGCCAATGAGGCCGTTGCAACTTATATTAGTAATTGTAATATACCAGGAGTATATAGAGTTCATGGTGATGTAAATGAAGAAAGACTTCGTAAGTTTATTAAAGTTTTAAGTATTTTAGGAATTAATATTAAAGATAATTTAAATAATATTAATCAACATACTATTCAAAGAATAATTAAAATACTTGCTGAAAAAAGACCAGATGCTTTTCAAGTTTTATCAACCTATATGTTAAGTTGTATGGATAAAGCAAAGTATCAAACTAATAACATTGGTCACTTTGCACTTGCCCTTCGTAATTATACACATTTTACATCTCCTATTAGAAGATATCCAGATACAACAACTCATCGTTTGTTACATGAATATTTCTTTTCCAAAGATGGTATAACTGAAAGTAAAATTAATCATTTTGAAGCAATTTTACCAGAAATTTGTTTAACTTCTAGTGAAAGAGAAAGAGCAAGCATTGCTTGTGAAAGAGAAGTTGATAAAATGAAAATGGCTGAATATATGGAAGAATTCATTGGAAGTGAATTTACTGGAATAATTTCTGGTTTCTCTCCTTCTGGTATGTTTGTATTATTACCTAATTTAGTTGAAGGAATGATTAGATATGATACCTTTGATGAAAGAATAACTTATGATAGTGAGTATGAATATGCAATTGGAGCAAGAACTAATCGTATGTTTACTTTGGGTATGAAAATAGATGTTAAATTAATAAATGCTGATAAAAATACAAGACAAATTGATTTTGAAGAGAAAAAGGTGGTATTAGAAAATGAGGAGAAAGAACAAGAAAAAGTTAAAAAGAAACGTTAGAAACTTTTTACTTTTAACTTTCTTTGTAATACTTGCAAGTTATATGGGTTGGTATTTACAAAGAAGTGAGTCTTTAAAAAATAGGAAAGTTTTAGTTGAAGAAAAAATAGTTGATACAAGAAAGGTAACAGATGTTAGTATGGTTATGGTAGGAGATGCCTTAATTCATGCAACAGTTTATCAAACAGCAAATAAATATGCTAATTATAATGGTTATGATTTTAAACCTATGTTAAAGTATACAAAAGAAATAACCAAAGATTATGATCTTGCTTACTATAATCAAGAAACAATTTTAGGAGGGAAAGAACTAGGTTTATCAACTTATCCTTTATTTAATTCTCCTTATGAAGTAGGGGATGCTTTCTTGGATGCTGGATTTAATATGGTTTCTTTGGCAACTAATCATACTCTTGATAAGGGAGAAAAAGGTGTTTTGAATTCTAGAAAATACTGGAACCAGAAAGAAGGAGTAATTGCTGCTGGATCATATTCATCCTTTGAAGAAAGAGATAAAGTTGTTATTAATGAAAAAAATGGTTTAAAATATGCTTTTTTATCTTATACAACTTATACAAATGGCTTAATTGTTCCTAAGGGAAAAGAATATTTAGTGAATGTTTATAATAAAGACCTTGTAAAAAAAGAAATTGAAAGATATAAAGGTAAAGTCGATATGATAATAGTTGCTATGCACTGGGGAACAGAATATGTAACGTATCCTACAAATGAACAAAAAGAAATTGCTGCTTATTTATCAAGTCTAGGAGTTAATTTAATAATTGGATGTCATCCTCATGTAATAGAACCAATTGAATATATAAATGATACCTTAGTTATTTATTCTCTTGGTAACTTTGTTTCTAGTCAAGTTGGAGTTGAAAGATTAACAGGATTAATGTTATCTTTAAATATTCAAAAAGAAGAGTATCACGGAGAAACTAAAATAAGTTTTAAAGATATAGAAGGAACTCTTTTATATACAGATAGATATAATGGTTTTATAGTATACCCTTATGATAAATTAAATAATAATATTTTAAATGGTTATAAAACTTATTATGAAAAATACAAGAAAATAGTTACATCATATTCAAACGAGGTAACAGTTAAAAGTTTGGAGGGTTAAATGGAAATAGTAAACAGAGAGGCTGGTTTTAATTATTTTATTTTAGAAAGTATTGAATGTGGAATAGTTTTAACTGGAACTGAAATAAAATCAATTCGAGATGGTAAATGTAATTTAAAAGATAGTTATGCTAGAATTAGAAACAATGAAATATATCTTTTAAATATGAATGTTGCTGAATACAAAGAAGGTAATATTTTCAATCATAATCCAAAAAGAACCAGAAAATTATTACTTCATAAAAATGAAATATTAAAACTATCTAGTAAAATAGAACAAGATGGTTTAACACTTGTTCCGTTAAAGTTATATTTCAAAAAAAATAAAGTTAAAATTTTACTTGGTCTTTGTAAAGGTAAAAAGACATATGATAAAAGAGAAACTATTAAAGAAAGAGATTTAAAAAGAGAAGCAAGTAAATTGCAAAAATATAATTATAAAGCATAAAAGATCTTAGTCGATTTGACTAAGATCTTTAAATTTATTAAAAGGACTATAAGTAGGATAATTAATAAATACCATTTTTTCACGCCTTGTTGGATGAGTAAATTCTAGTTTATAAGCATATAATCCTAAGTTTTTATTTTTATCATTATTATATTTATTATCTCCATAAAGAGGCATATTTCTTGATTTGAATTGCAGTCTTATTTGATGATTTCTTCCTGTTTCAAGATTAACTTTAACAAGTGATAAATTATCCTTATATGCAATTAATTCATAGTTAAGTTTGGCATATTTTCCTTTTTCTTTATTTGAAATAATACTTATGTTTCCAGTTTTTTCTAAATAATCTTCAAGAGTGTCTTGTTTTTTGGTTTTCCCGTTTATAACAGCAAGATAACTTTTTTTAAAATTTTTATTTCTTATTTCTTCACTTAATCTACTAGCTGCTTTACTAGTTCTTGCAAATACCATTAATCCCCCAGTTGGTCTATCTAATCTATGAACAAGGCCAATATAAACATTTCCTGGTTTTTGGTATTTTTCTTTAATATACATTTTTAAAGCAGTTTGTAAATCTAAATCTTTGGTATTATCACTTTGACTTAACATATTAATTGGTTTTTCAACAACTATTATATGATTATCTTCGTATATTATATTTAATTTATTCATATTCAACTATTCCTGTAATTCCAGCAGGGAGGATTAAATCATTGTTTGTAATTTTTAAACCAATTTCATAGGATGAGATTTTTCCGTTTTTCTTATCAGTTAATTTTAAAATATCTTCTAGAATAATAGGAGATAAACCAGAGTAGGAGTTAACCATCATACAAATAGGTTTATCACTTAATAATTCTTGACATAGATTAATAAGATTATATAAATCACTTTCCAAAGACCAAATCTCTCCATTTGCTCCTTTTCCATAACTAGGTGGATCCATGATAATAATATCATATTTATTACCACGTCTAATTTCTCTTTTAACAAATTTAACTACATCATCTACTAAAAAACGAATAGGTCTGTTTTCTAAATTATTTAGTTTTACATTTTCCTTAGCCCAGTCAATCATCCCTCTTGAAGAATCTACATGAGTAACACTTGCTCCTTCAATTAAACAAGCAAGACTAGCTGCACCTGTATAGGCAAATAAGTTTAAGACTTTAACATTACCCTCATGTTTTCTTATTTTTTCTCTTAAATAGTTCCAATTAACTGCTTGTTCTGGAAATAAACCTGTATGCTTAAAACCCATTTGTTTTAAATTAAATTTAAGATCTTTATAACTAATTTTAAAAGTACTAAGGTTTTTAAAACTTTCCCAGTAACCTCCACCTTTATTACTTCGATGGTAAATTGCATCTAATTTATCAGTTTTTATATCTTTATTCCACATGATTAAAGGATCTGGTCTTAGTAAATAGATGTTATTCCATCTTTCATACTTCATTCCATTTCCTGCATCTATTATTTCATAATCTAAAAAATCATTTACTACTTTCATGATCATACCTTTCTGGTTTTAATTTATAATAATCATAAGAATCTTTATTTTCAATAATTCTTCTAATGGTTTCTTTACTTCTTTCATTACCAACTATATCTTTTATACTTTCATCTTCCCTAATTACTAAATTACCATTCATTTCATAACAAGATTTTATTAAAGCCTCATATAACAAAGCCTTAAAACAAGTATCTTTATCTTGATATTCCCCGTCTTTTATCTTTAATAATAATTTAAAATATTTTTTTAAATAGTGTAGTATATAACTATTTACTAATTTAGTAGTATCTTCATCACTTATATCAGTTACACTTGCAATTGAAAAACAATTTACAAAAGTTTTACATTGATTAATAATAAGATCTTCTTCTAAAATAGGATTTATAAAACACATTAGATATTTGGCTTTTTCTAATTTCTTTTTAAATCGATTACTTCTTTTATCTTTTAATAATTCATTTATAAAGTAAACATATAAACCTTTAAAATCTTCATCTAACATTTTAGCAAATAATATCTTTTGATAAACATCATCTTGATAATAATCTTTATTATCTTCTAATAATTGAAGAAGACTATCTTCATCTTTATATTTAAGTCTTGTATAAATTCTTTTTTTAATTGCTAGTTCATAAAAATCTGCTAAGGTTATATCATAATCTGTTATTTCTTTTAAAAACTTAACATCTATATATCTTAGATAAATATTTAATCTTTCGTAATCTAATTCATTGTATAAATTTTCTTCTACTTCACGACAAATAGTAATATAATCAACAATTTTTTTATAATTTTCAGGTTCATTTATTAATCTTTGATATAATTTATAAATTTTTTTGTTTAAATCAAATAATTTTTGAAATATTTCTTTTTCATTTTCTAAAATTTTATCTTTTAATTTTGCCATATAATAGCCCCCTTTTTTTCAAAGGTATTATATCATATTTTTTCTAATTTGTAAAATAATGTGGTATAATAAATTGACTGGTATTATTAAAATATTTATTTAATTATTAAATGATAAAAATAAATATTTTTGAATTATATTTAGTATTTATTATATAGTATTAAAGGTAAGGTGAATATGAAAAGAAAGGTTAAATGGAAAAATGTTATTTTGCTTGTGGTTATGTTAATTTGCTCTGGTGTTTTAATTTATTCTAGTTGTAAAATTATTAGTAGATTAAAACAAAAAAGTGATACAAATAAGTTAATTAAAAATATTAATTCTTTGGTTGAAATAAAAGAAAGTATTGGAGATACTTCAACAGTAGATAAGATTTTAGAAAATAAAAGCGAAGAAGAGAAAATTAATTATTATTATGATTATTTAAAAATTTCTTTTCTAGATGTTGATTTTAGTAAGTTAAAAAGTATTAATAATGAGGTTAAAGGATGGCTTAATGTAGTAGGTAGTGGTGTTAATTATCCTTATGTTCAAACAACAAATAATGATTACTATTTAACTCATTCCTTTGATAAAAGTAAAAATGCTGGTGGTTGGGTATTTTTAGATTATCGAAATAACTCTGATAATCAAGATAAAAATACAATTATTTATGCACATGGAGGACTTAGTTTGGCTATGTTTGGTCCTTTAAAAAAATTATATGATAAAACTGATTGGTTTTTAAATAAAGATAATCATTATATAAAAATTGGAACAGAAAACTATAATTTTGTTTATAAAGTATTTAGTTTATATGTAATAGATACTACAAATGATTATTTAAAAATTAATTTTGAAGAAGATAAAAAATATCAAGAATTTTTAGATATGTTAGTTAAAAGAAGTCATTATAAATTTGAAACAGAGGTTACTAGTGATGATAAAATAATAACTTTATCAACTTGTTATAATAGTTCTCAAAAATTAGTTATTCATGCTAAATTAATTAAGGAAATAAAAAAATAGACCTAAAAGGTCTATAAAAAATGAGACTGTCACCCCCTGATGGACAGTCTCTATAAAAAGAATAAAAAGGGGTTGGCTAGTGTGATACTAGCGACCAATTCGCCTAATAACCGAATTGGTAGTTACTATATTAATCTAAGAATGCTTATTTGTCAAGCACTTTTTTGTTTTTTTAACTAAAAAATATTTCTAAATAATTAAGTGTTATTTTAAATAAGTACTTTTATTAAAAATATTAGATATTAGTTTCGATAAAATTTAAATTATTAAATATTTGAAAAAAGTTTTTGATTTTCACATAAATTTCACAAAAGAAATTTATAATATTAATTTGTAAAAAATGATTTACAAGTTTTAAAAATTTCATTATAATTAGTTGTACTAATTAATTTATTTTGAATATATTAAAAGGAGGTATTATGTTTAAGTTATTTAAAAATTTAAGTAAAAAAGCATATAGTTATATATTTTTAGCAATTGTATTTATTGTACTTCAAGTAATACTTGATTTAAAAATACCTGATTATATGACTAATATTACATCATTGGTTCAAACAGGTGGTATGGTTAAAGATATTTTAAAACAAGGTATTTATATGTTACTTTGTGCATTTGGTTCTTTAATTGGAAGTATTATTGTTTGTTATTTAGCAACATATTTAGCAAGTTCTTTTGGACAAAAAACAAGAAAAAAGATTTATGAAAAAGTATTAAATTTTAGTATGGAAGAGATAAAAGATTTTTCTGTTTCAAGTTTAATTACTAGAACTACTAATGATGTTGGACAAATTCAAATGTTAATTTCTTTTGGTCTTCAAGCACTTATTAAAGCACCTATTATGGCAGTTATGGCTATTTTAAAGATTGCTGGGAAGAATATTAAGTTTAGTATGTTAGTTTTTATTGCTGTTGTTCTTCTTTTAATTGTTATTGTTATAATTATTAGTTTAGTAATGCCAAGATTTAAACTTGTTCAAAAATTAACTGATAATTTAAATAGAATTACAAGAGAAAACTTAACGGGGATTAGAGTAATTAGAGCCTTTAATGCTGAAAAGTATCAAACTGATAAGTTTAATGAGGCTAATAATAAATTAACTAATACGCAGTTATTTAATCAAAGGGTTATGGGAGTAATGGCTCCTTTTATGAGTTTAATTATGTCATCTTTAACTCTTGGAATTTATATTGTAGGAGCAACTTTAATAGAAAGTGCTATGATAACTGATAAATTAGTTATTTTTAGTGATATGGTAGTATTTTCAACTTATGCTATGCAAATAATTATGTCTTTTATGATGTTAGTTATGATTTTTCTTATTTATCCAAGAGCCTCAGTTTCTGCTAAACGTATAAATGAAGTATTGGATAGAGAAAATAAAATTAAATCTGGTAAATTAGTTTCTAGTAAAGAAATTGGAACAGTTGAATTTAAAAATGTTTCGTTTAAATATCCAGATGCTGATGATTATATGATAAAAAATGTTTCATTTAAAGCAAATAAAGGTGATACTATTGCTTTTATTGGAGGAACAGGATCTGGAAAAAGTACTTTAATTAATTTGATTCCAAGATTTTATGATGCCACAGAAGGAGAAGTATTAGTAGATGGAGTTAATGTTAAAAATTATAAATTAGAGTACTTACATGAAAAACTTGGTTATGTTGCTCAAAAGGCTTTTATGTTTAGAGGAAGTGTTAAAGATAATATTAATTATGGAGAATCATCTAGAATTAGTTTGAATAATTTAGATGATGCCTTAAAAGTTAGCCAGTCTTATGAATTTGTTTCTAAAATGGATAAGGGGGTAGATTCTTTTATAGCAAGAGGAGGAACAAATGTTTCAGGAGGCCAAAAGCAAAGATTAGGAGTTGCCCGAGCAATTGTTAGAAAACCAGAAATATATATATTTGATGATACTTTTTCTGCTCTTGATTATCAAACTGATTATAAATTAAGACATGATTTAAAAAAATATACCAAAGATGCGACTACTTTAATTGTTGCTCAAAGAATAGGAACTATTTTAGAAGCAGATAAAATAATAGTACTTGATAATGGTTGTGTTGTTGGAATGGGAACCCATCAAGAATTATTAAAAAATTGTTCAGTTTATCAAGAAATTGCTAAAAGTCAATTAGGAAGTGAGGAATTAAAATGAGAGGAAAACATAAAAATATGGAAAAACCTAAGAATTTTAAAAAATCAATTTTAAAATTAATTAGTTATTTAAAACCTTACTTAGTTCCTATAATAATTTCAGTTCTTCTTGCTTTTGTTGGTTCAATTTTTTCTATAATTGGTCCTGATAAAATTAAAGAGATTACTAATTTAATTGTTGTTGGTTTAACATCATCTATTGATATAGATAAAATTAAAAGTATAGCCTTATTTTTAATAACAATATATGGTATAGGTAGCATTTGTATTTATCTTGAAAATTATATTATGGCAACTATTACTAATCGTTTTTCTAAAAAAATGCGTGGTGAAATTAGTGATAAAATAAATAATTTGCCTCTTAAATATTTTGATAAAACATCTTATGGTGATATATTATCACGTGTTACAAATGATGTAGATACTATGAGTCAAACAATTAACCAAAGCATTTCAACTTTGGTTAGTAGCCTAACTTTATTGATTGGTTCAATTTTTATGATGTTCTATACTAATTGGTTACTTGCTATAACTGCCATTTTATCAAGTTTATTTGGCTTTGTTTTTATGGGAATTATTCTAGCCAAATCTCAAAAATATTTTGAAAAGTTTCAAGAAGAAATGGGGAACTTGAATGGTCAAATAGAAGAAACATATACAGGTCATAATATAGTAAAAGTTTATAATGGGGCAAATCTAGAAATAAAAGAGTTTGATGAAATTAACAAAAATATGTTTGATAGTGCGATGAAGGCTCATTTCTTTTCTGGTTTGATGCCACCATTTATGTCTTTTATTGGTAATTTTAGTTATGTTTGTGTTTGTGTAGTTGGTTCATCTCTTGCTTTAAATGGAACAATTTCTTTTGGAGTAATTATTGCTTTTATTATTTATGTTAGATTATTTACTCAACCTTTAACAGAGATTGCTCAGGTAGCAACTAATTTACAAAGTGCTGCGGCAGCAAGTGAACGTGTTTTTGAGTTTTTAAAAGCCGATGATATGAGTGATGAAAGTAATTTAGTTAAACATTTAGATAAAAGTAAAGTTCAAGGTAATATTGAATTTAATCATGTAAAATTTGAATATGATAAAAATAAACCAATTATTAAAGACTTTTCAATGAAAGCCAAAAGTGGTAATAAGATTGCAATTGTAGGCCCAACTGGGGCTGGAAAAACAACATTAGTTAATTTACTTATGAAGTTTTATGATATAAAAGAGGGGGATATTTTAATAGATGGTGTTAGTGTTAAAGATTTAACAAGAGAAAATATTCATGATTTATTTATCATGGTTTTACAAGACACTTGGTTATTTGAAGGAACAGTTAAAGAAAATATTGTTTATAATCAAGAGAATATTCCTTTTGAACGCGTTAAAGAAGTTTGTAAATTAGTAGGACTTGATCATGTAATTAAAAGTTTAAATAAAGGTTATGATACAGTTTTATGTGATAATGAGTCATTATCTGCGGGGGAAAAACAATTATTAACAATTGCTCGTGGTATGTTAAAAGATGCACCGTTTTTAATTTTAGATGAGGCAACTAGTAGTGTTGATACTAGAACTGAGGAAATTGTTCAAAGAGCAATGGATAAATTAACTGAGGAAAGAACTAGTTTTATAATTGCTCATCGTTTATCAACTATTAAAAATGCTGATTTAATTTTAGTTTTAAATGAAGGTAATATTGTTGAACAAGGAACCCATGATGAACTATTGAAGAAAAATGGTTTTTATGCAACACTTTATAATTCTCAATTTGAAAGCATTAATAAATAAAAAAATATTTACCAATTTAAAAATATGGTGTAAACTATAAGTGAGAAATGTGAGTGATAATATGAAAAGTAATCAAAAACTAATTAAGTATTTTGCAATTACCTTTGCTTGTTTAATAATTGCTAGTATGATAGGTGGTTTGGCCAGTCTTGTTATAACAATTTTTAATATATCTGCTTATAAAAATGATAAGGTACGTGAAATATATCAATCAAATACAGTTACAGCAACTTTGGATATGGATTTAAAAACGGCTGATTTAGAAATTAAATTAGGAGATAATTTATTAGTTGAAACAGATAGTAAATATGTATCTTGTTATCAAGATAATAACAAAATAGTTGTTAAAGAAAAAAATCATTTATCTTTAAAGAAAAATGATGAATATAAAATTATTGTAACTATTCCAAGAGAGTTAATGTTTGATATTGTAGATATTGAAGCCGGGGCTGGAAAAATTAATATTGAAGAATTACAAACTAAGAGGTTAAATCTAAATCTTGGAGCAGGGCTTTCTACTATTAATAACTTAGTTGTAACAGATAAGGCCAAGATTGATGGTGGTGCTGGTAAAATTGTTATTAATAATGGTACTATCAATAATTTAAGTTTTGATATGGGAGTTGGAGAAAGCATTATCAATGCTGGAATACTAGGTAATAGTGATGTAAATGCTGGAATTGGAAAATTAGAAGTTAATTTAAGTGGAACAATTAACGATTATTCAATTTCTGTTGATAAAGGAATTGGTTCAATTAAATTTAATGGAAAAAGTATAAAAGATGATACAATTATTGGTAATGGTAATAACTACTTAACTGTTGATGGTGGAGTAGGAGCAATTAAAATTACAACTCAATATCAATAATTAATTTCGGTATTTAAATCTTTCCTTATTAATATTTAAAATAATTCCAACTACAAACAAAAATATTATTAAACTAGTTCCGCCATATGATATAAAAGGAAGAGGGATGCCAGTTATAGGAAGTAGTCCCAAAGTCATGCCAATATTTTGAACTTGACCATAAAAAAGCATGATAAAGATACCAATTAAAATATATTTATCTTCTATGTTTATTTTCTTAGTGGCAAGTCTTAAAATGGTTGTATCAAAGACAAGAATTATTAGAATTAAAAATATACTTCCTAAAAGACCAAAGTTAGATACAAAAGTTGTGAAAATAAAATCAGTTTGAGGTTCAGGAAAATAAATAACATTTTTGTTGTAACCAAAACCAAATATACCACTATTAGCAATTACAATTAAACTATTTTCAAGTTGATAACCAGATGATGTACTCCAATTTATAATTCTATCTAATCTATAAAAGAAATTATCATTAAATATTTTTAAGAAAAAATCGTTTTTAAAAAAATATAAAATTACAATACTTGCTGCAATAAAAACTAAAATTAAACTTAGAATTAAATACCATCTTTTATTTAGTTTAACAAAAAATAAAAGGGTAAATAAAATCAAAAAATAAATAATTACAACTCCGGTATCAGGTTCTAAAAAGGTTAAAATACTTGGTATTAAGGTTAAAACAAATAATTTAATTAAAAGAATAAACTCTCGTTGTAGAGTTTTTTCTTTTTCTTGAAATTTTTTAATTACCATACTTAAAGTAATTATTAAACTAATTTTCATAAGTTCACTTGGTTGAAAACTAAGAGGTCCTACTATTATCCAACATTTACTTCCATTTATGGGATAACCAAATATTAATAAAAATAATAATAAAAAATTAAGACCAATATAAATTAATAAGTGATATCTTTTTAATAAATTAAAACCTTTAAAACTTATAAAAAACATAATAACTAATCCTATTAAATAAAAGATAGTTTGTTTTAAATAAAGATTACTTAAACTTTTACTTAAAAAAGGAATAGTTGTATAAATAGATAAAACACTTAAAATAAAAAATATAAAAATAGATATAATAATATTTAAATTAACAGTTTCTTTTTTCATATTTATAGTATATAAAAAAATAATAATTTTATACTTTTATCATAGTATTAAATAGGAGGAATATGAAAAAATTACCTAAGATATATCATGGAGATATTAAAAAAACGAAGAATAATTTAGATATGTATGATAGTTTAAAAAAAGATGATGTTAAAAAAGAAAAAGTAGATAAAAAAGTTAATTTAAATTTTACTAGTTTAACAGTTAAAGAAAAAATTAAAGAATTAATTAATCAAAATAGTTATATTTTTAATACAAAAGTAACATTTGTTTATAATGATCACGAGGAAGAAGGAAAAATAGCAGGTGTTGTTAATAATCATATAATAACCATGAATAATAAAATAATTAAAATAGATAATTTAAAAGATATTAAAATTTTAGAAAAATAGTTATTTAACCTATAACTATTTTTTTTAATGAAATAGACTATATTGATGGGGTGAATAATAATATGTATAATGAAATTGATTATTTTACAAATTTTAAAGGTAATAATAATTATCAAGGTAATTTAAAATTAACTAATCCTTTAAATGGATATTTAAAAGGAAATATATTTGAAGATTTATATGATGGGTATAAAAATATAAGTATTCCTAAATTAAAGTTTAATTCTACCAAAGAAGAAATGTTATTTAATATAAATGAAATGAGTTTTTATAGTCATGATCTTAATTTATATTTAGATAATTATCCAAATGATAAAAATGCACTTGATTTATTTAAAAAATATTCTAATATGACAAATGCTTTAATTAAAGAATATGAATCTAAGTATGGACCTATTAAGGTATCGGGAAGTAGTAGTAATATTCCATTTAATTGGGTTAGTAGTTTTCCATGGGAGGATAAAAATGTTTAAGTATGAAAAAAGATTAGAATATCCTATTAATATCAAAAACAAGGATATTGAAATGGCTAAACTATTAGTTACTCAATATGGAGGAGCAAATGGAGAACTAGCAGCAGCACTTAGATATTTAAATCAAAGATATACAATGCCAGATAATAGAGGAAGAGCTTTATTAACAGATATTGGCAGTGAAGAGCTAGGACACGTTGAAATGCTTGCAACTATGGTATATCAATTACTAAAAAATGCAAGTGTTGAAGAAATAAAAGAAGCAGGACTTGCAAGCCATTATGCAGAACATAAAAGAGGCGTTTATCCAACTGATAGTAATGGAGTGCCTTTTACAGTTTCTTACTTTGCAACAACAGGAGATGCTCTTGCTGATTTGATGGAAGATATGGCTGCTGAACAAAAAGCCAGAGCAGTTTATGAAAATTTGATTGATTTAACAACTGATCCAGATGTAATAGGACCACTTTTATGGCTTAGACAAAGAGAAATTGTTCATTTTAATCGATTTAAAGAATTATATAATATTTATAAAAAAGAGTTTAAAAATGAATAAATTCTTTTTTTGTCTACATTTGTCGATTAAATCTTGGTATTAATTAGAAATAATTAGAAATAATTATTATTGAGACGAAATGTTTTCTAAAAAAGGATTTTATTAATTATTTTTTCTAAAAATTTATAATTTGCTTGACAAAGGTAGAAAAATCTATATAATAGTAAGACATATTCGGAGATATTAGCATTTGTTTTTGAAATTGATAATATTTAAGAAGTATTTTAGGAGGTTTTATGAAAAAGAATTTTCAAAGATTTACTAGTTTGTTTTTAGTATTTGTAACTTTGTTTAATACTGTTATTTCTCCATTTACAGTACTTGCAGATACAAATACTCCAAAAAAAGGTGATTTAAGACTTACTGATGATAATCAATATACTAGTGAAAATGGTGGAAGTGTTGTAGCAACTGAGGGAAGTTACAGTCAAAGAGGTGACGTTCAAATCCGTAAAGAAGTTACTAAACTTGATGATAATGGTAATTATCAAGTAAAGTTTGAGGCTCGTGGTATAAGAACTACCCAAGTAACTCAAAATACAGCGGAGATGTATGTAGTTGTTGTATTTGATAGATCAAATTCGATGACAGAAATGGGTGAAAACGAAGGTAAATGGAATAGTGCTAAAAATGGTGCTAAAACATTTGCATCTAAGTTAAATGAAAAGTTTAATAGTTCTACAAATCAAAATGAGAAAAAAGCCAATATTGCTTTAATAACATTTAATGAAGAAGCAACTGTTAAAAGAAATTTCATGAAAAATGATTTTACTGTTGGTAATAATGGTAGAAAAGTAAATGATAATAGATTATTTGGTGATAAACCAGGTGATGATAATAATGGAGGAACCAATTTACATGCTGGTTTAATTAAGGCTTATGAATTACTTTCTAAGGTTCAACCAAAAGAAGGTCAAGAAATTAAAAAATATATTGTTGTTATGGGAGATGGAGCACCAACTTATTACAATAATGGAGATAATAGTGTTGAAAGTTATGGAAGAGAAACAAGCCCAACAGCAATAACTAAAACTCTTGATTATGCAAATACTGTTAAAGCAAGTGGTATAGAAGTATTTACAATTGGTTATGAATTACCAAGTGGTAAAGTATGCTCTGATTACGAAGGAATTTGGAATGGTTGGAGCTATGATTATAAATATAGAGGTGGATGCAAAGAAGCAGGATATGATGCTTACAAAGCCGAAGATATTCTTAAAAAAATAGCAACTGATGAAAGTCATTTTGCTTTATCAAATTCAACTAATATAACCGAAGCATTTAATAATATAGTTGAAAAAACATCATATCAACCAGCAGCAACTAATATTAAAATAGTTGATAACATTGGTAATAATTTTACTTCAACTGACAATAGAGTAGTTAATGGTCAAATTACTTTAACTCTTGATAAAACAACTGTTTTAGAGGATGATAGCTGGCAAGCAGTAGGAGAGCCATTTGTTATTACTATTGATAAAGATAGTAGCAATTGGAATAAAACTAATAATAATTTTACTTATTCTTATACAGGAATAAATGGAAAAGTAGAAGAAGTATCAGTTAAAAATCCAGAAGTTTACTGGGTTGCCGCAAAATATGATTATCGTATTGAATATTATTATGATGGAAATATTGATACTACTTTAACTGAAACTGGAACCGCTACTAAGGGTACTAAAATAGAAGTATTAGATACAACTATTAATGATAGTATCCATTTAAAGGATGGTTATAAATTTGATAGTGCTAATCCAGAAAGTAAACAAATTACTATTAAAAATAATGGTGAAAATGTAATTAGAGTATATTATGAAAAAGCTGAATTTAGTTATACAGTTGAATACTATTATGATAATGAAATAGATAATAGCAAAACTGAAACTAAGAGTGCTTTATTTGAAAGTGTAATTAATAATTATACAGATAAAAACGAAGAAGGTTATAAGTTTGATAAAACTTATAACTTACCACTTACAATTACAAGTGATAATAAACAAAATATAATTAAAGTTTATTATATAACTGATGATAGTCAAAGAAAAAATATAAATTATACTGTTGAATATTATAAAGACGGAGTAAAACAAGAAAATGATACTCAAACAAAAACTAAAGATATTCAAGTATTAGAACCAAAAGTTTTAGATGTAGATAAAAGTAGTATTAATATAACTGATAAATACTATGGTTATAAATTTGTAGGATCAGATCCAAGTACTATTCCAACTACAATAGTTGATGGTGGAGTAATAAAAATTTATTATGAAAAAGATTTAGATAAAACTAAAGAACTTAACTATACAGTTAAATACTATAAAGATGGAGTATTACAAGAAAAAGATACTCAAGTAATAACTAAAGAAGTTCAAGTATTAGAACCAAACACTTTAGAAGTAAATAAAAATAATATTAATACTGTTAATAAATATGATGGTTATAAATTTGATAAAACTAATCCAGAAGAAATTCCAACTATAATTGAAAATAATGGAGTTATTGAAGTTTACTATGTAAAAGATGAATTTAGTTATACAGTTGAATACTATTATGATGGAACAATTGATGATAACAAAACTGAAACTGCTAAGGCTTTATTTGAAAGTGTAATTAATAATTACCAAGATAAAAATAAAACTGGTTATAAGTTAGATAAAACTGAAAACTTACCACTTACAATTACAAGTGATAGTAAGAAAAATGTAATTAAAGTTTACTATGTAAAAAATAATTATGGTTATAAAGTAGAATATTATTATGATAATCAATTAGATGATAGTATGACTTATACTGATAGTGCTAAGTATTTATCACAAGTAAATGATTATCCTGATGGATCTAAAAAAGGATTTAGTTATGTATCTGATACAGCTCCATTAACTATTACTGAAAAAACAGAAAATAACATTATAAAAGTTTATTATGAAAGTAATGTCTATGATTATACAATTTACCATGTAGAAAAAGGTAATGAAAATAATATTTTAGATACAGTAAGAAATAGTGCTAAGTATCAAGAAGAAATTAAAGTTAATGAAAAAGAATTTACAGGATTTACTTATGAATCAAAAGATAAAGAAGTAATTAA
>CAKOSZ010000007.1 GCA_934119955.1 uncultured Bacilli bacterium
ATTTTAGAAACATCACATTCAAGTATTTGAGATGCAGTCCATTCTAATAAACTCATATCATTTTCATTAAATAAATCGTGAAATAAAATATCATTTCTTACTTGTAAAATTTCGCTTTGCATATTCCCCCTTTCACCTAAATATTTAGGTAATTAATCCGGATGAATACACCATACCAAATTATATTTAAAAATGCAAATCATGAAATTGCTTTTTAAATTCGTATTTTAAAGAAATAATTAAAGAAAACTTATTTTTTTCTAGAACCAATTTTCTTTATTTATTTTAAAAAATCCTTAAAATTTAACTTTCGACAAAAAATTAAGACAAAAATTTTTTTAAAACTTTTTTCTAATTGACACAAAGTTTACATTTTTTATAAATGAAACACATAGGATAACCATCTTTTTATATGTTTATTATTTTATCTTTTTTAAATATGAAAAAATTAATGATTTTTTTTTAGTTTTAGTTTATAATTGAATAAAGGAGTTTATATGGAAATTATAGATGAAAAATGTTTAAAATGTGGGGGTTCAGTTATTTATAATCCTAAAAAAGAAATATTTATTTGTGAATATTGTAGAGCCAAATTTACAATTGATGAATTAAAACAAAATAAAAAAGATTTAGATAAAATTCCTAATTTAGAAGAGAATTTTTCAGAACTTAAAGATATGGAAGGGTATCATTGTAAAAATTGTGGAGCAGATATTATTGTACAAAAAAATACTACCAGTACAAGATGTGTTTATTGTAGAAGTTATTCTATTATTAAAAATCGTTTAACAGGTGTTTACAAACCAAGTAGTATTATCCCTTTTAAAGTAGTTAAAGAAGATGCAATTAAGGCATTTAAAGATATTTGTAAGAAAAGGCCATTAATTCCCAAAGATTTTAGTGATATAAATAATATTCAAGATATGGAAGGTTTGTATGTTCCGTTTTTCCTTTATGATTTAGAAAATGATTGTTACCTTTTAGCAAGTTGTACTAAGGTTAGAAGTTGGGTATCAGGTGATTATAGATATACAGAAACTAGTTATTATAAGGCAGAAAGAGGAGGAAACTTGGTTTATAAAAATGTTCCTAATGATGCATCTGTTAGATTTGATGATAAAATTATGAATGCTATTGAACCATTTGATTACTCTAAAATGGTAGACTTTGAAACTAGTTATTTATCAGGTTATTTAGCCGAAAAATACGATGTTAAAATGGTAGATGCTTATAAAAATGTTTTAGAAAGAGTTAAGATTGATTCTAATAATTATTTACAAAAAGATATGCGTGGTTATACAACAGTTATTCCTAAGGATAATAAAAATGATATTAAATTAAATAATAATAAATATGTTTTACTTCCAGTTTGGGTTTTAAACATTAATTATAAAAATAAAATATATCACTTTGCAATGAATGGTGAAACTTCTAAATTAGTAGGAGAAATACCAGTATCAAAGAGTAAATTATTTTTAGCAATTTTAATTACTTTTGTTATTTCTTTTGGTATCTTAATTGTAATTTTTAAAATGATGGGTTATAGGTGGTAAGATGAAAAGAATATATATATGGATAGTTTTAATATTATTAATAATAATTGCTTCTCTACCAGTTTCAGCAAAGGAAATTAAAACTTGCATAAGAACTGAAACTGATTTACACGTAAGAGAAAAATTTAATTTAGGAAGTAATTTAAGTGATATATTGTCAACTCCTTGTGTTGATGATATGGATAAAGTTTATGATTTTGCTGATTTATTAACTGATGAAGAAGAAACTAACTTATATAACTTAATAATGGAATACATTGAAAAAACTAATTATGATTTAGCAGTTGTAACCATTGATAATAATCCTAAAAGTAATGAAGTAGATTATGCAGATGATTTTTATGATTATAACTTATTTGGTAAAAACGAAACAAGAGATGGTGTTTTAATATTAATTGATATGGATAATCGTAAAGTTTATGTATCAACAACTGGATATGCTATTAAAATGTATACAGATACTATAATTGATTTTGTTATTGATAGTGGGTATGATAATCTTAGAAACGAAGAATATTATGAATGTCTTAAAAATATGGTCATGAAACTTCAAACGGAGTATGGGGAAGATTACCCAGATAGTAATAAAAATATGGAAATAGATAGCGATGGGCATCCTGTTTATATTAAATATATTTCCTATAATTTAGTTTTTATTATATCTAGTATTATTACTTTAATAGTAAGTTTAATATTATATTTTAAATCAAGATTAAAAATTAAAGTAGCCTCAACTATTAGTTATTTAAAAAATGGAAATATTACTATAAAACAAGATAAACTTATTAATTCTAGTGTTACTCATACAAGAATTGCTAGTGATACCTATTCCTCAGGCGGAGGATCATCTGGGGGATCTAGTTTCCATTCATCTAGTAGTGGTTCATCTCACGGAGGGGGAGGTAGAAGTTTCTAATGGAATTTTCAAGACTTTCAATATTAATGAATATAGAAAATTTAAAAAATAAAAGTGTTTTAATTGTTGGCGTAGGTGGAGTAGGTGGATATGCTGTTGAAGCCTTAGCAAGATCTGGAATTGGCAAAATTACCATAGTTGATTATGACACTGTTGATATCACTAATATAAATAGACAAATAATTGCTCTTCATTCAACCATTAATTTAGATAAAGTAGAAGTATTAAAAACAAGAATTTTAGATATTAATCCAAATTGTTTAGTTGAAACATTTAAATGCTTTTATGATGAAAAAACAACTGATTCTATTTTTAACAAGAAATATGATTATATTTTAGATTGCTGTGATTCTCTTAAAAGTAAAGAATTATTAATAAGAGAAGCAGTTAAAAGAAACATTAAAATAATATCATCAATGGGGGCAGGATTTAAATTTGATCCAAGTAAAATTCAAATAGAAAAATTAAAAAATACAAGTTATGATAAACTTGCTAGAATTTTAAGATATAATTTAAAAGATAGTAAAAAATGTTTAGAAATACCAGTAGTTTATTCCAAAGAACAAATGGAAAAAAATGGAACAACAATAGGATCAAACTCATTTATTCCAAGTATCTTTGGTCTTACTATGGCAAGTTATATTATAAATGATATAAGAAAGGAAAGTTATGAAAAAAATTAAAGAATATGGTTTAACAATTTTATTAATTGTAATTTTACTTCTATGTTTAATTTATTATTATACTAGAAGCAGTAGTAAAACAAGTATAATAAATGTTAAGTTATTACCAACAATAGTAACTAAATTAGAAGATAATAGTATATATTCTCCTACTATTCAATTAATATGGAATGATTTAAAAAAAGAAAATAATGGAGATGTTGTTTTTATAGGGGACGAAAATAATCAAACAGTTAGAGAATTAAATTTAGAAACCTTCAAAGAAGATGATATAAGTGATAATTTGTATTATAAAAAATATGGATTTGCAACACCAAGTTTAAAAAATGAAATTACAGAAGGTATATTTAATAAATTTGGTGAAACTAGTAGCATTTTAGATGATTTTACTTTTGAAGAAAATTCTAAAAATTATTTCTTTTATTCAATGTTATTTAAAGAATTTAAATTCTTAAATCCTTTTGATAAATTAAATGATGATACTTTTGGTATTAAAGAAAGTAGTGATAGTAAACTTGATGATAATTTAGAAGTGTTATTTTATTTTACAGATTCCTATGCTGTTTTATTAAAAACAACAACAGGAGACGAAGTAATTTTATATAAAGGAGATAGAAGTGATAGTTTTATAGATACTTATAATTCTATTACTAAAAATAACAAAGAAAAGTTTTTAACAACTGATACTATAAGTATTCATAATTTAGATTTTAAAGTAATAAAAGAATACACAGATTTAGAAGGACATAAAATTAATTTAGGGGAGGAAGAGTACTTACTTGATAAAGTAGTCCAAACTATTGAATTTAAAATAGATAATGAAGGTGGTAGAGTTAAAAGTGAAGCAGGAATGAATTTTAAAAGTACTGCTCTTGAAAATGAAAGACACTTTGATTTTACTGATAATTATATGATTTTTATCAAAGAAGAAAACAAAGAAATTCCTTATTTGATGATTAATATAAATGATATTAAAAAATTTAGTTAAAAAAACAGGAACTTAGGGGTTCCTGTTTTAATATTATTTGGATGGTATTTCAAACCAAAAAGTTGATCCTTTTTTTTCTGCTGATATAATTCCATATTTAAAACCATGAAGAATAAAAATATTTTTTACAATTGATAAACCAATTCCGGTTCCAACCGTATTTCTTTTATAATTCTTCTCAGTTTTATAATACTTATCCCAGACTTTATCTAATTCTTCTTTTTTAATACCTTTACCAGTATCTTTAACTTCAATTCTAATTTTCTTCTTTTCTTTAATTAAGTTAATAAATACTTTGTTATCACTTCCTGTATAATTAACTGCATTTCCAACTAAGTTATAAATAACTTGTTCCATTTTTTGTTTATCAGCCTTTATTAAAACCTCTTCGTTGGTATTAAAAATAAATTCATAGTTCTTGGTAAACTCAAATATTTTAAAACGATTTAAAATTGTATTAATTAATTTAGTTACATCAAAAGTTTCTAAATTTAAAGTTTCTATATTACTTTCAAGTTTAGATAAATTTAAAATATCATTTACAAGAATTGTTAATCTATCTACTTCTTCAATTATAATATCCATATTACTATCATGTTTTTCCTTATCCGGAAAATCTTTTTCCATTTCAGCATAGGCTTTAATCATTGTTAAAGGAGTTTTCAAGTCATGGGAAACATTACTTAATAAATCTCTTCTTAGTTCATCAGTTTTCTTTAAAACATTTTTAGCATAATCAAGAGTTGTAGCCAGTTCATTTATTTCATAAATATCTGTATTTACTTTAAAATTAGTATTATAGTTTCCATTAGATAATTTCTTAGCCGATGTTGTTAATTCTCTAATTGGTTTAGATAAAGATTTAGAAATAAAATAAGCAATTATAATAGATAAAATAATAACAATAACACTAACAATCAATAATTGTTCTCTTAAAATAGATAAAGTAGATTTAAGAGGTTCTAAGGAAGTATTTAAAAAGACATAAGAATTATTATCTAACTTAACTCCATATAAAAGAGTTAAATTATTAAACTTAGGATTTATTATTTTTAATTTAAAATAATCTTTGTCACTATTCATGAATTCTATTTTATTTTTAACTATTTTAGAACTACTATTAGTATTTATACAACCTTTATTATCTTGAATACTAGAATAAATTGTTTCATTATCCTTTACTATTTCAACACAAAAATCACTATTATATGATACTTTTTCAAGAGTTTCATATAGTTCATTACCACTTTGTTTTTTTATTAAACTAATAGTATCATTTAATTCATTAGTTTTATAATACTCATAATACTTGTTTAACAAAATTATTTGAAATAACCAAATTAAAAATAAAATAATACAAGTAAATATACTTAAATAAATAAATATTTTTAATATTAAACTTTTACTTTTCATAAATAAACTTATATCCTATACCACGAATAGTAATAATTAAATCTCGATAATTACCTAAGTTATTACGAAGTATTTTTATATGACTATCAATAGTTCTATCATCACCAAAATAATCATAACCCCATACTTTATTTAAAAGTTCATCCCTAGTAATTGCTGTATTTGGATTTTTAACAAAGTAAGAAAGTAATTCAAATTCCTTAGGTGTTAAATAAACTTCTTTATCATCTATATATAATACTCTTCCTTTAAAATCTATTTTAAGTCCTTTATAAGTGAAAACATTATCATTTAAATTATTACATCTTTTTAAAATTGCTTTAATTCTAGCCATTAATTCTCGGGGTGAAAACGGTTTAGTTAAATAATCATCAATTCCGAGATCAAAACCTAATAACTTGTCATACTCATCACTTCTAGCACTAAGAATTATAGTTGGAATATTTTCATGTTCCTTCATTTCTTTAAAAAAAGTATAACCATCCATTTTAGGCATCATAATATCTAATACTATTAAATTAATAGTATTATTTTCTAAAACCTTTAAAGCATCAATTCCATTTTCAGCCTCATATACTTTATAATTTTCTTTTAAACAATATTCTCTAACAACATCTCTTAATAATTTTTCATCATCAACAATTAAAATATTCATAAAAATCACCAAGTATTATTATAACTTACTTTTATGAAATTTAAGTGAAAAACAAGAAAAAAATTATTTTTCTTTCTTGTTTATTCCAATCATACTACCAGTTGTAATAGTAACAATAACTATTAAATAATAAATAATGGTAATAAATTTAAATTTACTTATAAATAAATTACTAAGAAAAAATATAAAAACAATAATTAAACTAAACTTTATTCCATTTAAATAACCCTTATTCTCACTATTATATCCTACATAAAAACCACTTATAATTGAACTTAATAAAACAATAATAATTTTTAAATATTTCATAATATTGTTACTAAATATATCAAAATAATAAAAAGTATGAATAATTAATAAAAGAACAAAAAATGGGATAAAAAAGAAAAGTAATCCTTTTAATAAATATTTAATTTTCATGTATCCTCCAATAAATTTTATTAATTAAATTCAAAAATATAATAAAATAATAAAAAAAACATATATTTTAAAAGAAATATAATATATAATATTTGTAAATGGAGAATTTATGAAAAATGAAATATTAAATGATATAAAAAATATTAAATCTAATTTTAAAACTAAAAATTATAAAAAAGAATTACCAAATATTTTAACAAGTATTAGGTTACTTGCACCTTTTATTTTAATACCCCTTTTTTACTATAATAAAATTACTCTTGCTATTATAATGATTGTTTTATTTTCTTTAACTGATACTTTTGATGGCTACTTTGCTCGTAAATATAATAATATTACTTTGTTTGGAGCATATTTAGATGCCTTAGTTGATAAAATATTTGCACTTACTATTATTATTTCTTTAATGATAAAAACAAGTATTAATTATAGTTTTTACTTACTTATAATAACTTGTTTTTTAGAACTATTAATTGGTACTATAAATATATATTCTTTTTTAAAAGATTTAAAACCTAGTTCAACTAAGATAGGTAAATTTAAAACTGTTATTTTATTTAGTTTTTTAAGTGTTTTATTTTTAAGTAAATTAGTTTTTATATCTTATAATGCTATTTTGATATTTAATATAGTGACAATTATTTTACAAATAATAACAATTATATCTTATTTTTTACAAATTAAAAAAAGAAAAAATATTTAAAAAAGAAAAAAATGTGTTATTATATTTTTGTTTATGTATTTATGTATTAGGAGGAAAATATGAAATATTATTTAATTGGAATAAAAGGATCAGGAATGAGTGCTTTAGCATCTATTTTACATGATTTAGGAAATGTTGTAGTAGGATATGATGATAGTAGAGAAGAAAAATTTACAATGAAAGGTTTAAAAGAAAGAAATATTAAAATATATCATGATAATAGTTTTTTACCAACAAGTGATTTTTTAGTTTGTTATTCAAATGCTATAAATGAAAATCATAAAGAAATTCAAAGACTAAAAGGCTTAAATTTAGAAATGATTAAATATCAGGATTTAATAGGAAGTTTAACTAAAAAATATGAAACTATTTCTGTATCGGGTACCCATGGTAAAACAACAACAACATTAATGATAGCAAGTATTTTAGATGAATTCATGGGGGTTAATTACTTTGTTGGAGATGGAAGAGGACATGGAAATGTTAATAATAAAATATTAGTACTAGAATCATGTGAATATAATAAACATTTTTTAAGTTATTATCCAAAGAATTTAATTATAACAAATATTGATTTAGAACATACTGAGTGTTACAAGGACATAGATGATATTATCTCTTGCTTTAATATATTAGCAAATAGAGCTAGTAATGTAATTTTATGTGGTGATGATTCAAATGTTTTAAAAATAAAAACTAATAATAACAGGTATTATTATGGATTTAATCCTAACAATGATTTAATTGCAACTAATTTAGAATTAACTAGTACTTATTCAAGATTTGATGTTTATTACAAGGGTGAATACTTTGATACTTATACTTTAAAAGTATTTGGTCGTCATATGATTTTAGATAGTCTATCTTGTATAATGACTTGTATTTTATATAAAGTTGATAAAAATTTGATTAAAGAAAAACTAAATAATTTTAACGGTGCAACAAGAAGATTTAATGAAACAATTATAAATGGTAAAATAATAATTGATGATTATGCTCATCATCCAACTGAAATAAAAACGGTTTTAGATGCTGCTAAGCAAAAATATCATGATAAAAAAATAATTGCTGTTTTTATGCCAAACACTTATTCAAGAACTAAGGACTTTTTAAATCAATTTATTGAGGTATTAAATGAATTTGATTATAGTTTTGTAACTGATATAAAATGTGATAGAGAAAATCCTGATGATTATAAAGGTATTACTAGTGATAGTATTATAGAAAAATTAAATAAAGGCGAAAAACTAACAAATCCAAAACAACTATTAAAATACCAAGATGATGTTATTTGTTTTATGAGTTGTGCTAATATAACTCCTATTATAAATGAATATAAGACTCTACTAAAATAAATATTTTCATATAATATCATGGTGGTTAAATGAAAATAGAACTAACAAATGAGAAAATAGTAGTATATTTAAATAATTATTATTTTAATACTAGTGATAAAGATAAATTAATTCGTGAAATAAAAGATTTATTTATTAAATTAATTAAAATTTATAAATTGTCGTTTAGTGGAATATATAAAGTTAATTTATATGAAAATAAACTTTATGGAAGTATTTTAGAAATAATTAAACAAGAAGAATTATTATTTTCAAGTGATTTAATAGATATAAAAGTAAGTGTTAAAAAAAATAATGATATTTATTTAAAAACTAGTGATTACTTTGTTTTTGAAGATTATCAAAATATATATTATAAAGATAATAATTATTATTTAAATATTTTAGATACTTCTAATTATTTAAAATTAATAGAATTTTGTAAAATAGTTTACAATATAGAAAAAAGTGATTTAAAACCACTTGCTAAAATGAAAAATATTTGCTAAAATTAAAGGGTAAAAAGGATAGAAAGAAAGGATAGGATGAAACTATTTCATATACTATCTTTTTTTAAATATTCATATATTATTCTTGTAACTAAGTATTTTTGTTCAAGATATGAGAAATGATAACAATTATTTAATTTAATTAAAGTAGAATTCTTAATTAATTTATTAATTAAAATACCATCATTTAAAGGAGTTATGTTATCTAATGTTCCCCAAAGTATTAAAGTTTCTTGTTTGATACTTTTATAATTATTTTTTAAATCAACTTTTATGATATTTTGAAAAGTTTTTTTTATATTTGGATTTAAATCTTTATAGTCGTTTGAAGCGAATAAATTAAAGAGAAAATCCAGGTATTTCTTTTTTAGAGATTTTGGGAGTAAATATTTTAGTAATTTTAACGTTTTATATAGTCTGGTTTTTAAAATAATTTTTAAGTTTATTCTTTTAATACCAGCAACACTTATTAATAATAATTTTTTAACCTTTATTTCTTTAACGAGTAAACTTGTTATTCTTCCTCCAAAGGAATGAGCAATTATAATTGGGTTTTTAATTTTTAATTTTTTTATAAATTTAATTATTAATTCTTTGTAGTCATATATAGTTAAATCTTTATCAGGAAACTTTGAATTACCAAAACCAGGATAATCCATTATATAGATAGTAAAATAATCTTTTAAATAATTAATTAGGTAGTAAAATGTTTTTCTATTATCTCCCCAACCAGGTAGAATAATTATTTCTTGTTTTTTGTTTCCATGTTTTTCATAGTAAAGATTGATGTCATTTAGTTTTATATACATATTTTCACCAATATAGTATATGCTTTTAAAAATTATTTGAAAATATATATTAATTATTGTTTAAGTGTAGTGTATGTGGTATATTATAATAAGTAATAATATACAATAAGGAGTATAGAGGTTGAGTATGAAGGATACAAGAAAAGATAAATTTTATAAATTAGTTTTAATATTTTTAGTAGGATCATTAGCAGGGTTTTTATATGAAGAAATATTTTATTTAATAACTGATCATAAATTGTATTATCAAGGATTTTTATATGGACCATATTTACCTATTTATGGGTGGGGTTCTTTGTTATTACTTAGTTTAAAGAAATTTAAGAAAAATCCTGTTTTAGTATTTTTATTTGCTATTTTAATAACTGGTGTTTTAGAGTATTTTAGTGGTTATTTTATGTTTAAGATATTTAATAAAAGATGGTGGGATTATACAGGGTTATTTTTAAATATAGATGGATATGTGTGTTTAAGATCGGTTTTAACTTTTTCAGTAGGGGCGATTATTTTAATATATTGGTTAGAACCAATTATATCTAATTTTTGCATTAAAAATAAATTTAGTAAAAAGGTGGCAATTTCTTTTTTAGTAATTTATTTAATTGATAATATATTAACTTTTACTTTACGTTATTGACAACTTAATAAAAAAAATATAAGATAAATTAACCAGAGAGGTATTATATGGATAATGATGAAATAATTAAAAGTATAACTAAAAAGTATAAAAAAGAAATATGGTCAAGATTTAATAAAGCAATTAAAGAGTTTTCTTTAATAGATGAAAATGATAAGATAATGGTTTGTATTAGTGGGGGAAAAGACTCAATGTTACTTGCTAAATGTTTAGAGGAGTTAAAACGTCATAGTTATTATAAGTTTAATTTAGAATATGTTGTAATGAATCCAGGATATAAAAAAGAAAATCTTGACTTATTAAAGAAAAATTTAAAAAAATTAAACATTAATGCTCATATATTTGATAGTGATATATTTTCAGTTTGTGATAAAGTATCTAAGGATAATCCGTGTTATTTATGTGCTAGGATGAGAAGGGGATTTTTATATAGCAAGGCCAAAGAACTTGGTTGTAATAAAATAGCCTTAGGTCATCATTTTGATGATGTTATTGAAACAATTTTATTAAATGTTTTATATGCTGGGGAATATAAGGCAATGATGCCAAAACTTAAATCTACTAATTTTGAAGGATTAGAACTTATACGACCATTTTATTATGTTCACGAAAGTGATATTAAGTCTTGGGTAAATTATATAGGATTACATTTTTTAAATTGTGCTTGTTCAGTTACTGATGGAAGTGTTAGCAGTAAAAGAAAAGAAGTTAAGGAATTAATAAGTAATTTGAAGAAAAATAATAAAAATGTTGATATTAATATATTAAGAAGTAGTTATAATGTTAATTTAGATGCGGTTGTTGGCTTCAAAGAAAATGGTAAAACTGGTAGTTTTTTAGATAAATATTAGAAAAAATCTGTAAAAATTTAAAAAAATGATGTTTTTTTCTTGATTAGTTTTCTATTTTTTGGTAGAATAAATTTGATTTAGTTGTGAGGTAACTATGAGTAAATATTATAAGAATGAGATTGTTGAGGGTTGTGTAACAGGAATTGAAAAGTATGGAATTTTTGTAACTCTTGATGAATATTATAGTGGCCTTATTCATATATCTGAAATATCTGATAGTTTTGTTCGAGATATTAATAAATATGTTAATATTGGAGAAACTATTAAGGTTAGGGTTTTAGATACTGATGATGATTCTTTTCATGTTAAGTTAAGTATTAAGAATATTGATTATAGAATTATTAATAAACGTGATGCTATAAAAGAGACTGAAAAGGGTTTTACAACTTTAAATCGTGAACTACAAAAATGGATAGGTTTAAAAGAAAGTAAAAAAAACTAAAAAATTTGTAAATATTTATTGACAATAAACTAATTAAATGTTATAGTTAATAACGTTGCCGGTAATGGGCGATTAGCTCAGTTGGTTAGAGCACCTGCCTTACAAGCAGGGGGTCATAGGTTCGAGTCCTATATCGCCCACCATTATTAATGCCGAAATAGCTCAATTGGTAGAGCAATTGATTTGTAATCAATAGGTTACGGGTTCGATTCCTGTTTTCGGCACCATGATGGAGAGATAGCGAAGTGGCTAAACGCGACAGACTGTAAATCTGTTCCTTCGGGTTCGATGGTTCGAATCCATCTCTCTCCACCACGTTATTGCCTCGTAGCCAAGTGGTAAGGCACGAGACTTTGACTCTCGCATGCGCTAGTTCGAATCTAGCCGAGGCAACCATTTTTGTATTATGTCCCGTTAGCTCAGTAGGTAGAGCATTTGACTTTTAATCAAAGGGTCGTGAGTTCGAATCTCGCACGGGACACCATTTATTTGTGCCTGAGTGGCGGAATAGGTAGACGCACAGGACTTAGAGCCAAAAAGGCTTTGAGCACTAGTGTTGGAAACACGCTAAGTGAATTTGCTCAAATTCGGGGAAACCTTCCAGATAACGCTGATGGCAATCCCGAGCCAAGATTTACGGAGGTAGTTGTTGGATTTTTCAAGTTGTATTAGCATTATACGTTTAAGTAAGTGTTTTATTGTTAAGATAGTCATTTGAAAAATTTGTTGCTATTATGTCCAAATTGTCATGCTATGACTGTTGGATATAAAAATCGTAAATAAGGTGTAGAGACTTAATGGGCAATACCTAAGGATTTATAATCTATGGTAAAGAGAAAGTCCGGACTACAAACACTTTTGTGGTAGTGAAAACTATGGTAGTAAGAAAATCCTGCGAGCATCAAAACTCGTGTCGGTTCAAGTCCGACCTTAGGCACCATTTTTTATTGGAGGAATACCCAAGTCCGGTTGAAGGGATCGGTCTTGAAAACCGAGAGGTCGTGCAAGCGGCGCAGGGGTTCGAATCCCTTTTCCTCCGCCAATATATATTTTATTTATCGCGGGATAGAGCAGTCTGGTAGCTCGTTGGGCTCATAACCCAAAGGTCGTAGGTTCAAATCCTTCTCCCGCAACCAATTTGGTCTCGTAGTGCAGTGGTTACCACGTCTGCCTGTCACGCAGAAGATCGCGGGTTCAATCCCCGTCGAGACCGCCATTTTTTTTGGCTCTGTAGCTCAGTCGGTAGAGCAAGGGACTGAAAATCCCTGTGTCGGTGGTTCGATTCCACTCGGAGCCACCATTTATTTTTAGTTTTTGCGCTCATAGCTCAATTGGATAGAGCGTTTGGCTACGGACCAAAAGGTTATGGGTTCGACTCCTATTGGGCGCACCATTTTATAAGTTCGGGAAGTGGCTCAATTTGGTAGAGCACTTGGTTTGGGACCAAGGGGTTGCAGGTTCAAATCCTGTCTTCCCGACCATTTTATGTTAGATACAGTCAAATGACTGTTTTTTTATTTTCTTTTGTTAGAAATTTTTGTATAATATCTTTGTTAGGAAGTGATTAAATGATAAATGAGGCTTTTGAATTATGCCCACTTGATGGTCGTTACAAAGATATTAAAGAATTAGTATCACCTTACTTTGCTGAATATACATATTTTCAAAAAAGGGTATTTGTTGAAATACAATGGTTATTATATTTAATTAAAACAGATGTTGTTAATTATAAAGGTGATGTTTTTAAAATTGAAGAAATATCATCTAAATATGATCTTAATTCTTATCTTGAAATAAAAAAATATGAAAATATTACTAAGCACGATGTAAAAGCAGTTGAATACTTTATTGATCAAAAATTAAAGGAAAGTAATTTGACTGAACTTATTTCTTATGTTCATTTTACTTTAACAAGTGAAGATATTAATAATGTCTCTTATGCTTTAATGATAAAACAATTTTTAAATGAGGTATATTATCCCAAAATAGAAAAACTTTTGAATTATTTAACTATTTTATCTAAGAAATATAAAAATACAGTTGTTCTTGCTCATACTCATGGTCAACCAGCAACTCCAACTACTTTTGGAAAAGAATTCAAAGTATATATTTATAGAATAAAAAACGAACTTCAAAAACTAAAAAAAGTAAAAATAATGGCTAAATTTAATGGAGCAACTGGAAATTATAGTGCAATAAAAGTAGCCTTACCAGAAATAGATGTCATATCTTTTTCTAAAAACTTTATTGAATCTTTAAATCTTGCTTTTAATCCTTTAACAACTCAAATAGAAAATCATGATTATATAGTAACAATTTTAGATATTGTAAGACATATAAATAATATTATTCTAGATATGGATATTGATATGTGGTTATATATTAGTAAATCATATTTTAAACTAGAAGTAGTTAAAAATGAAGTAGGTAGTAGTACTATGCCACATAAGGTAAATCCTATTAATTTTGAAAATAGTGAATCAAATTTAGAAGT
This sequence comes from uncultured Bacilli bacterium, assembly GCA_934119955.1. Lineage (GTDB taxonomy): Bacteria > Bacillota_I > Bacilli_A > RF39 > UBA660 > RUG591. Next base: position 14,408 of record CAKOSZ010000007.1, read on the forward strand.
TTCAAATGGTTTATTAGTAACTTTGTCCAATAAATTACCGCGTTCAAGAATGCAAAGAGATTTGTCAGATTCTTCAACAATGCGTAATTTAGGAATATCATTTGGATATTCACTTCAAGGAATAAAAGAAACTTTAAAAGGTTTAAAGAAAGTGACTATCAATAAAGAACAAATTAAATTAGAACTTGCTGATGAATGGGAACTATTAGCCGAACCAATTCAAACAATTCTAAGAAAATACAAAATTCAAGATGCCTATAATAAACTAAAAGAACTAACTCGTGGTAAAAAAGTAACTAAAAAAATAATAGAAGATTTTATTAATAGTTTAGAAATTGCTGATTGTGATAAAAAAATATTACTAGATTTAACTCCTAGTAATTATATAGGTCTTGCCAATAAATTATAATTTTATTAAATAAAAAACTAAGTAAGATAAGAAAAATTTTACTTAGTTTAATTATATATATAATTTTTATTTTTAGTGCGTCCACATAACTTGTCAACAGATAAATTAAATTTTACTGCAAGTGAATAAATGAATACTGTTAGTACTAAGGTTTTACCATTTTCATAAGCACTTACAGTTGATTGAGAAGTATTAAACATTTCAGCAAGTTCTTTTTGAGTTATCTTGTTTTTTCTTCTTATAATTTGAACATTTTTTCCAATTACTTTTTTATTCATTTCCTTAGAATAACGATAATTAAAATAAAAATTATTATCAGTTAAATTTAGAAGATAATCCATAGTAACCTTGAAATGCTTGCAATAATTATTTAAATGGTTAAGCGGAATAATTTCTTCCATTGTTTCCCATCTAGCATAGGTTGATTTAGACACTCCTAAAATTTTAGCAACTTGTCTTTGAGAAAGCTCTCTTTTTTCTCTAATTATTGCTAATCTTGAAAAATCCATATTTTACCACCAATATAATTTTCTCATTATATTGTAAAATTGTTCAGTTTTGCCCCTAAAATACGATTTTTGTGATATAATTTTTTAGGTGTTATTGATATGGAAAATAAAAAATTAAACTATAATCTAGAAAATGATTTTTTAGAAATAAAAAGAAATACAGAATATTTCATTAATTACTTGATAAAAGAATTATATTATTATCAACAAGTTTATCATGCTATGATTAAAACTGCACCATGTAGTTTATTTAAGAAAAAATATAAAAAATGGGAAGATAATTTAAATGATTTAAAAATAAAAATAACAAAAACTGAAAAAATAATTAATAATATCATTGATTGTTAAATTTTATTTGTGATAAAATTAAAGTATAGGAGGATTACTATGGATAAAATATTAGATAAAATAGTAGAAGGTGGAATTGACTTATTAATTAGACTAGTTCTTGCTTGCTTAATTATTTTTATAGGTTTTAAATTAATAAAGATTTTAATTAATCGTTTAAGGAAAGGAAAATTATTTTTAAAGATTGAAAAAAGTTCCCAGACATTTCTTGCAAGTTGTTTGAATATTGGCTTAAAAATAATAGTTTTCATAATAGCAATAACTATTTTAGGAATACCTACAACAACAATTATTACTATATTAGGTTCTTTTGGTCTTGCACTTGGTCTTGCTTTACAAGGTGGACTTAGTAATATTGCAGGTGGTTTAATGATTATGATTTTTAAACCATTTAAAGTAGGAGATTTTATAGATACACATGCTGATATAGGTACTGTTAAAGAAATTAATATTTTTAATACAGTTCTAGTAACACCAGATAATAAAGTTATTGTTTTACCAAATGGAACTTTATCAAATTCAACAATTGTTAATTACAGTTCTATGAAAGAAAGAAGATTAGATTTAAAAATAGCAACTTCTTATAATGATGATACTAAGAAAGTTAAAAAAACATTAGAAGAAGTTATTCTTAAAAATAATAAGGTTATAAAAGATAAAGGAATTTTGATTGCCTTAGATGAATGTGGAGATGATTCTTTAAATTATATTATTCAGTTATGGGTAAAAGCAAGTGATTATTTATCTACTAAATATGAACTGTTAGAAAATATTAAAAATAAATTTGATGAAGAGGGAATAAGCATTCCATATAAACAATTAGATGTACATCTAATTAAATAATTAAAATTTGTTTAATATATGAAAAAAATAGACATTCGGTCTATTTTTTATAAAATAAAAACTATTAGCAAAATAGTTTTATAATACATATATGGCAGGGAATGAGAGAATCGAACTCCCATCAAAGGTTTTGGAGACCCCTATTTTACCATTAAACTAATTCCCTAAAACAAATTTATTTTAACATTATTTATATTACTTGTCAATTAATATTTTTTATTCTATAATATATACGTGTTAGGAGGATGTATGGCAAATAAAACTAAAAAGCAAATTAATGTTCAAAAAGAATTAAATAAAGGTAAAAATAACAAGGATTCTAAGGTAAGTAATTCAAATATTAAAAAAAATAATATTAAAAAGACAACTATTAAAAATACTCCTAGTACAAAGAAAAAAAGTAATTATCAAAAAATTCAAAAAAGAGTTCAAACTGAAAATCAAAAAGAAATAACAAGAAAAGAAGAAAATAAAACTTTGAAAATAGATAATAAAGAGAGTAAAAATACAATTACAGAAATAAATTCAAAAACAGATAAAATTAAAAATAAAAATAATGTAAAAACTGAAAAAATAAAAATAAAATCAAAAAAAGATAAAAGTGAAGTAAGTAGTAATAAAAAAAATAAAATAAAAAGAGTTAAAATTATATTTAAAAATATATTTAAACGTATTTTTCTAGTATTTAAAAAAGTTTTTTTGGCACTTAAAAAAGTCTTCTTTGTAATAATGAATTTCTTCAAGAATTTATTAATTAAAATAGCAAGATTTCTTAAAAAAGAATTTACATCTTTTATTAACTTCTTAAAAAATAAAATTAGAAATATTAAAAACAGACGAGATGTTGATAATAAAGAAAATGTTAAATTAACCAAAATTGATAAAAAGAAAAATAAAGAATTATTAAAACTAGAAAGGAAAAATAAAAGATTACTTAAATTAGAAAATAAAAAGAATAATAAAAATAAAAAAGGAATTAAAAAAGATATAGAAATTCAAAATGATATTAATAATAAAAATATAGATAATAAAATTAAAGATAGTAATTTAGATAGTTTAAGCAATACAGTTATAATTAAGAGTATAACAGGTAGAATATTACCTTTATCTCTTACAAAGTGGGATAGAAAAAGAAGAAAAAATATTTATTTAAAAGAATCATTGTTGTTTTCTATTATCTTTACTTTAATTGATACAATTTGTTTTTATAAGTTTTCGTTTGCAAATTTATTAACTATTTTTGATAATAGTATGTGGAATTTAATAGTAACTATTTCTTTAACTTTACTTGTTTTATTGATTGCAACATATATAGTTGACTATGTAATGACTGAAATAATGATTAAAAAATATAATAAGAAAATTCTAGATACAGCAAAATAATAATTGATGAATAATAAATAAATAATTAATAATTACATTTAAATAATACAGTATAGGAGATGATTAAAATAGAAATTCGAGGTTTAAATTTAGAAAAAATTAAAAAAATATCTTCCTTAAAACATGAAGAAGATTATTTTCTAAATTATAGGATTAAAAGTTATGAAATATTTAAAGAACTAAGTGAACCTGATTTTGGAGTTAAGTGTCATATTGATTATGACAAAATAATTTACTATAAATCTATTCAAGATGATATAAAAAATGATTGGAAGGATGTTGCTTCTAATGTTCAAGATGAATTTAAAAATTTAGGAGTAATTGAAAGTGAAAGTAAATTAGATGGAATAGGGGTTCAGTATGAAAGTGAAGTAATATATCATAATATGTTACACGAACTTGAAGAAAAAAAAGTTATATTTACCTCAATTGATGAAGCAATTAGGAAATACCCGGATTTGGTTAAAAAATATTTTGGTAAATTAGTTTCTAATCGTGATAATAAATTTGCTGCTCTAAATTCTTGTGTTTTTTCGGGAGGTAGTTTTATTTATGTTCCTGATAATACTAAGTTAGATAGACCTTTACAAAGTTATTTTAGAATTAATAGTAAAGAAATGGGGCAATTTGAAAGAAGTTTAATAATTGTTGGAGATAATAGTGAACTACATTATATAGAAGGTTGTACAGCACCTACTTATAGTGAATCTAGTTTACATGCAGCCGTTGTAGAAATTTTTGTTGGTAAAAATAGTAAATGTCGTTATTCAACTATTCAAAATTGGGCTCATAATGTTAATAATTTAGTAACTAAACGTGCTTTGGTAGAAGAAAATGGTACAATGGAATGGATTGACGGAAATATAGGAAGTTTTAATACAATGAAATATCCTGCTTGTATATTAAAAGGTGATAATTCATCTGGAACTTGTATTACAATTAGTGTAGCATCTAAAAATCAATTTCAAGATACTGGTAGTAGAATGATTCATATAGGAAAAAATACTAAGAGTAAAATCATATCTAAAAGTATTGCTATGAATGGTGGTAATGCTACATATAGGGGTAAAATAGATATTAAAGAAAGTGCTATTAATAGTGAAGCAAGTTTAAAATGTGATACTTTAATTTTAGATAATTTAAGTAAAAGTGATACTTATCCAGTTAATATTAATAGGAATAAAACTAGTAATTTATTTCATGAAGCAACTGTTTCTAAGATAAGTGAAGAAAATTTATGTTATTTAATGAGCAGGGGAATAACAAGAGAAAGAGCAATGGAATTAATTATTTTAGGTTTTATTGATGAATTTAAGAAAGAATTACCTGTTGAATATGCAGTTGAGTTAAATCAATTAATTAAGAAAAATTTGTAAAAATGTAATTTTTTAATAAATTTGAAAAAAAATTAAAAAAGTGTGATTTTTGAAATTGGACTTTTTTTTCTGGCAAAATTTGATCGAATTTGGGGTAATTTTGAATTTTGACGGGGTTATTGGTGTCTTAGGGCTGGGCAAATTCAAAAATTACCTTTTTGACGTTATTTTTATTGTTTGATATAGTGCTTTTTGAAAGGAGGTTTTATATGGTTAATACAGTTATGTTAATTGGAAGATTAACAAAAGATCCGGAGATTGTTGAAACCGAAAAGGGTACTAAGGTATCAAGAATAACGTTAGCAATTGGAAGAAAGTTTAAAAGTTCTGATGGAACGTATCGTACTGATTATATTGATTGTATACTTTGGAATAATTTTGCTAAAAATGTTAGTACTTATTGTGTAAAAGGTGATTTAATAGGAATTCGTGGTAGACTTCAAGTTGAAACATATGAAAAAGATGGAGTTAAGAAAAAAGTAACTGATGTTATTGCTGAAAGTATTACGTTTTTATCATCTAAAAGTAAAGAAGAAATTACTATAAGTGAAAATTAAAATTAATTAGATTACTATTTAGTAATCTATATTGGGAACTATTCAAACGATTCTAAAACATTTACTCCTTTAAAATTATATATTATTCTAGCACTTTTTCTTAAATGTTTAAAAATTTATCACGGATGTTGTAGTTTGAATAGTTCCCAATGTAAAGAATAAAAAGATTAAATTAAAAGGTACTAAATTACTAAAAAAAATAAAAAAGTGTTAAATTGAAGAAAAAAATGTTAAATTAAATTGACAACTAGTCTAAGTTTTGTTATTATATATTTAGTCATTTGGAGTAGTACTCAAGAGGCTGAAGAGGCTCCCCTGCTAAGGGAGTAGATCGGGTTAAACTGGTGCGAGGGTTCAAATCCCTCCTGCTCCGCCATAAATGATAATAAACTCTTAGTAAATAAGGGTTTTATTTTTTACCTAAAATATATTTAAAATGATTGTTATTTAATTTATTTTATTGTATAATAACAAAGGAAAAGGAGAAGTTTATGAAAATATTATCAGTAAATGCAGGTAGTTCATCTTTAAAGTTTCAAATGTATGAAATGCCTGATGAAGTTGTATTAATTAGTGGCGTTTTTGAACGCATTGGTATGGAAGGTAGTTTCTATACTATTAAATTAAATGGAGAAAAAAAAGAAAAAAAAGTAGAACTTAAAGATCATAAAACAGCATTTGAGTTATTAGTTAAAGAATTAATTGATAATAAGATAGTTGATAGTTTAGATGATATAGCAGGAATTGGGCATAGAATAGTTCAAGGTGGTTCATATTTTGATAGAAGTGTTATAGCAAGTGAAGAAGTTATTCAAAAAATTGATGAATTATCACCTCTTGCACCTTTACATAATCCAGCAGCAATAGTAGGTATTCGTGCTGCTCAAACAGTAGTTCCAGGTGCTGTACAAACAGTTGTTTTCGATACAGCATATCATCAAACTATGCCGGAAGAAAATTATTTATATGCACTTCCATATGATTTATGCAAAGATAATTTAATAAGAAGATATGGGGCTCATGGGACAAGTCATAGATATGTTGCTAATAAAATGAATGAAATATTAGGAAGAGAAGATACTAAATTAATTACTTGTCATATAGGTAATGGTGCAAGTATAAGTGCAATTTTAAATGGAAAATGTTTAAATACTTCAATGGGATTAACTCCAAATGCTGGTTTAATTATGGGAACACGTTGTGGGGATATTGATGCTACAATTTTACCTTACTTAATGGAAAAGCAAAACATTTCATGCAAGGAAATGGATAGAATTATGAACAAAGAAAGTGGATTACTTGGTATAAGTGGTGTTAGTAGTGATTCAAGAGATATTGAAAATGGAATAAAAGAAGGAAACAAACGTTGTGAATTGGCTCAAAAAATGTATGTAAGAAGAATTATTGATTACATTGCTAAGTATTATGTTGAACTAGGTGGCTGTGATGGTATAGTATTTACTGCTGGTGTTGGTGAAAATAGTGTTTCAGTTCGTAAAGCAATTATGGAAGGTTTAGAAGTTTTAGGTATTAAATTAGATGAAGAAAAAAATAATATAAGAGGTAGTTTACAAAAAATTAGTGCTAATGATTCAAGTGTTTTAGTTTATGTAATACCAACAGATGAAGAATTAATGATAGCACGTGATACTTTAAATTTAATAAATAGTTAGGATGATTGTATGTTTAGTAATATTTATGAATTAATAAAAGAGTTTGAAACAATTGTACTTGCCAGACATGTTGGGGTTGATCCTGATGCAATGGCTAGTACAATGGCTTTAAAAGATAGTATTCTTTTAACTTTTACTAATAAAAAAGTTTATTGTGTAGGAGGAGGAAGTAATAGATTTTCTTATTTTGGTAAATTAGATAAAATAGACAAACCAGAAAATGCACTTTTAATAGTACTTGATACTCCTGATATAAGAAGAATAGATGGAATCGATCTTCAAGATTATAAAAAAGTAATAAAGATTGATCATCATCCGTTTGTTGAAAAGTATGCTGATATTGAATGTATTAATGACGCATCAAGTAGTGCCTCAGAACTTGTTTTGGATTTAATTAACGAAACTCCTTTATTGATGAATAAAATTATTGCTTCAAAAATATACCTTGGAATTGTTAGTGATACTAATCGTTTTATGTTTAATAATTCAACAGGTTCTACTTTTAAAAAGGTATCTAAGTTAATTGATGATTATGATTTAGAAATTGATAAATTATATGTTCCATTATATTTAAGACCAATTAATGAAGTAAGATTAGAAGGATACATTGGCCTTAACTTAAATGTTACTGAAAATGGTGTAGGATATATAAAATTAACCAAAGATTTATTAGATAAATATGGAGTTGATGCTGCTGCACCTGGTAATATGGTTAATAATTTTAATTATATTAACGAAGTATTAGTTTGGGCATTTTTTACAGAAGATGTTAAAAATGAAAATATAAGAGTTTCAGTTAGATCACGTGGTCCTATTATTAATACTTCCCTTGCAAAATATAATGGTGGAGGCCATAAATATGCTAGTGGGGCTAGAATTAAAACAATGGCTGATGTAGAACCAATTGTTGAAGATTTGGATTATTTATGTAAAAAATATAATGAAGAAGTAGGTGATACTAATGAAAGTAAACAAATGCTTGCTTGATGTTGTTGCAGTTAGACGTAGTCAATATCCAACTGATGGGAAAGCAGAATTTTTATTAGTTGGTCGTAGTAATGTTGGTAAAAGTAGTTTTATTAATACAATTATAAATCAAAAAAACTTGGCTAGAACCTCATCTCGTCCAGGAAAAACTCAAACTTTAAATTTTTATCTTGTAAATGATTTATTTTATTTAGTTGACGTTCCAGGATATGGTTATGCCTCAGTAAACCAAGAGACTCAAAAGAAAATGGGATTAATGATAGAAGAGTATTTAGAAAAAAGAGAAGAAATGAAAAGAGTTTTTATGTTGGTTGATTTTCGTATTAAGCCAACTGAAAATGATGTTATGATGTATGAATTTTTAAAGTATTATAACATACCAGTAACATTAGTTTTAACAAAAGCTGATAAAGTCTCACCATCTAAAAAAGAAAAGTGTTTAAAGACAATTAAAAATACAATTGATCTTAAAGTTGGCGATGATTTAGTTATTTTTTCTAGTGTTTCTAAAACTGGTAGGGATGAAATACTTAAAATTATAGAAAATTTAGTAATTGAAACAATTTAGAATACTTGATAAGTTTAAGTATTCTTTTAAATTTCTTTAAAGAGATTGACAAAACCATTATTTTATCTTAAAATTATATTGACAATAGGAGGAATATAGATGGGAATGGAAAAATTAAAAGGTTTTTTTGGGGGATCAAACGAAGAAGTTAAAGATAATCGTAATATAAATGAAGATGAATACTATGAAATTGATGCAAAGGCATTTGCAGATAGCAGTAGTTCAAGTAAAATGATTTTATTTGAACCACGTGCATATTCAGAAAGTCAACAAATAGCGGACTATTTAAAAAAAAGAAGTGCTGTTGTAGTTAATTTAAAAAGAGTTACTCCTGATCAAGCAAAAAGAATAGTTGATTTTTTAAGTGGAACTTTATATGCAATTAATGGAGGCTTACAAAAACTTGGAACAGGGATATTTTTGTGTACTCCAAATAACGTTAATGTAGAGGGTTCTATAAGCGATGAAGCAAAAAATAGTACTGTAAAAAAAGAAGTTAAAAATGATGAAGAAGAGGTTGACTGGTAACCTCTTTTTTATGAAAATTTGAAAAGATAAAAAAAATAATTTTTTTTTAAAAAAAAGTGTTGACATTTGTCACATATTATGGTAAATTATAATTGCTTGGTAAGATAACAAACTTGATAATAATTGTTTGACTATATAATATTTATTCATTGGAGTATTTATTATATTTATGGACTCATATTTATTCTTATAGAATATTTATTGATAGTCTTATAAGTTAATTGAGTTTAACTTATTTGTAGGCTTTATGCCTTATAGAATAATTGACTTTATTCTTTAACCTTTTTAGGTTTTTTGTATTATTGATTTAATACTAATTTTATGAAAACAATTATTTGGTTGAGTGTTATGTTGGTATGAAAAGGTATATGGAAATATACTCATTATCGCCACCAAGTAGGACAATTGTTTTGAGAGGAGAAAACTCAAAGATAAGTTAGTTGTAATAAACACTGATAATGTTTATTAAATATTAATATTATCTAAACAATAATATTAATTGCTACAACTATTTTCAAAACTCGCATAAATAGTTTTATCAGAACTATTTATTTTTTTTGGTTTATTAACATATACTTTACTGGTGGTATATGTTTTTAAGTATTATAAATTTTTTAAAAGAATTATTCTTTTTTACAGGTAGTTATTCTAATAATATTTTTCCAGATCCCCTAACTGATGAAGAAGAGGAAAAATGTATTAAAAAAATGCAAAATGGAGATAAGGAAGCAAGAAATAAGTTAATAGAACACAATTTAAGATTGGTTGCCCATATTGTAAAGAAGTTTGAACATGATATAAATATTCAAGATGATTTAATAAGTATAGGTACAATAGGACTTATTAAAGGAATAGATACATATTCAAGTAATAAAAATGTTAAATTAACTACATACTGTGCTAGGTGTATTCAAAATGAAATCTTGATGTATTATAGAAGTAATAATAAATATAATAAAAATATTTCTATAAATGATAGTATAGGTTATGATAAAGATGGAAATGAAATAACTATAATTGATGTTTTAAAGTCTGATAAACCAGATTTTGCTCTTGATTTGTATGAAAAAGAAAATATTAGATTACTAAGTGAATATGTAAAAGTTTTAAATAAAAGAGAAAAAGAAATAATAACTTACCGTTATGGTTTAAATAATAATGATGAATTAACACAAAAAGAGATTGCTAAGAAATTACATATTTCAAGAAGTTATGTTTCAAGGATTGAGAAAAGAGCACTTACAAAGATGTTAAGAGAATTTATAAAAAATAAACAAGATTAATATATAAATGATTAAAAAGACGTATTAAAAAGAATAAAACTATTGAAATAAAATAGTTTTTTTTGTATAATTTAGGTATAAGTTTGACAAAAAGTGTAAAATATGATAAAATATGGCCAATTAAAAAGGAGTGGGATAGTATGGAAGAACAATTAAAAATGTATGATGAAATATTTAGAGTAGTAGGGGAGAGTTTAGAAGAAAAACTTACTAAACTTAATTATGAGAATTATGAAAAATTAGATTCAACAGACCTAGGCAAGGAAAAAAAGAAGAAATTTAATGAAAAAATAGAAGAATATTTTTCTATGTATAGGGATACAACTCGTCGTGATAGTACAGAACCAGGTTATGTTGCTTTTAAGGAAAAATTAAGCTATTTAAATAAAAAGCTAAAAGATGAAGGAAAAGATCAAATTGAAAATGCAGAGGACTTCTTCAATTTTAAAAAGAAATTAGAAGAAGAAAAAGAAAAAGAAAAACATGATACACCTAATGATGAAAGTAAGAGTGATGATGCACCAAAACACGTGGATACTGAACCTAGTAAAAAAATGCCTGATAAAAAAGGAAAAGTAAATAGTTGGTGGGCTGAAAATATCAAGCCAACTGTAAAACGTTGGATGAAGTTTGTTGGCGGTGTTGCTGGAGTTGCACTTCTTGCTTCTAGTATTGCTGCTCCTGGGAATATACCATTATTGTTACTTTTGTCCGGTGTTGTAGAAGGAGTATTACTAGGTGTAAAAGAATTACCAACTGTTATTAAATTTGTTACGTTGCTTCCACGTAAAGGAATAGATTTTATTAAGTCGTTAAAAGAAAAGAGCAAGGAAAAACAAAAAGGAAAGAAAAAGAATAAAAAAAGAAAAAAACAAAAAAGTAATTCTAGTTCAAGAGAATCAGTTGAAGATTATGAGAAAACATTATCTGAAGGTATGATACATGATGATGAAAAAAAAGAAAATGATATATCTGTTGACGAAAAAACAGAAGAAGATATGACCACTGCTTTAGATAATATACCTACCGATGAAAAATCGGAAGAAGATAAAGCAGAAGAAGATATGACTACTGCTTTAGATAATATGCTTACTGATGAAAAATCAGAAGAAGATAAAGTAGATGATATATCTACTGATGATAAATCAAAAAGTGATGTAACTCCAGACTTGCCAGTTAGCAATGCAGATATCAAAGAACAAAGAGAACAAAAAATACAAAGATTAAAGAATACAAAACAACGATTAGTTGAAGCAAAGGAAAGACTAAGAAAACAAAAAGAAGAGCAAACAAAGCAAGAAAATGGTGTTCAAGATAAAAGCGATGTTGTGACTCATTCTAGTGGAACACATGAAAATATTATTGATCGACAATTAAATGCGCTTGCTGACAATCATGTAGGGTATACAGGTAATTATGATGAAACTGATTTAGAAAAACGTATTATAGTAGAAGATGAACTGAAAAAGCTTAATGAACAAATTGCACAACTTTCAAATTCAAGAAATTATGATGGTAATTATGACGAGACAGAAATTGAAAAACAAGCATTGATAGAGCGTAAAAATCAATTGGAAAAATTTATTATGTCTAAAAAGAGTCCTGCAATGCAAACAGCTGTAATAGATGATGTTCGTACGCAGTCACGAATTTCAAAATTACCTTCTCAAAGTGATGATGTTGAAAAGATAAATTCAAAAATAAATGAGCTTTCAAGTTTGTTAGGTAAGTCTAATTATGTTCCAGAAGCAGAAAAAAATAAAGATAAAGAATATATTGAATTGTCAAGAGAATTAGAAGAATTAAAAAAAACAAGAGAAAAAATAATACAACAAAAAAATATTGAAAGCATACAACAATCAGAAAATCAAGAAGAATTTAGTAGGAAAATGTGAATCTAGAACATAGTAGTTATTGATACTTACTAATGTATTGAGGTAAAATACATAGAATAATAATTAGTACAAAAATAATTAATTTGAGGGAGGTCAAATAATATTTGACTTCCTTTAATATTGCAAAAATTATCGTTGCTATAAAAATGATTTATTTATGAAGATTAATGTGTAGTGAAAAGTAGTTTAGTTGAATTATAAAATTATGATTTTTACTTTACAAATGAAGAAAAATTTAGTAATATATTTGTGTATTTATTTAAAAAAGTTTACATTTTTGAATTGAAATGTTATACTTAAATATATAGTAATTAAATCTTTTTGTTTGGAGGTATTTATGCTAATATTATCAATTTTCGATGGATTAATAGAAGGTCTTAATGATGCTTTGCGTGCTTTTTTTATGACAATTGATCAAATAGTGTATTGGTTTATAGAAATTATTTTTCAATTAATTATGGATTTAGCAAATACAGAAATATTTACACAAACTACTATTGATGTATTTGCTAAGCGTATATATGTAATACTGGGATTAGTAATGGTATTTAAAATGATGATATCGTTTGTTCAAATTCTAATTGATCCAGATACAATGACTGATAAAGAAAAAGGTGTAGGAGCAGTTTTAAAAAGAGTTGTAATCTCATTAATCTTGATAGTCTTAGTTCCATCAATATTTTCTCTTGCAAGGGAGGTCCAATCGTATATTTTACCTGTTATCCCGAGAGTTATAATGGGAGTTAATACTCCTGATCAAGAGGAAGTAATAGAATCAAGGGTTGGAAGAATTATGGCTTGGTATTCTTTTTTGCCGTTTTTTGGTTACGAAGGAACATGTAATGATGGTTCAATTATTTCATATTATTCTGATGATGGTTCTGATATGACTTCATCTGATGTTGTTATTTCTTCTGTAAATGATGCATATATAAACATTAATCGTAAAGATAACGAATGTGGCGGAGGAGCTTTTCATTATGTGTATAGTTATAAGTGGATTATTTCAACTATTGTAGGAGCGTATTTATTATATACATTGGTTACCGTTGCAGTTCTTACTGCAAAAAGAGCAATTAAACTTGGAATTTGTGAATTCATTGCGCCAATTCCAATAGCAAGTTATATCGATCCTAAAACATCTAAATCAACTTTTGATAAATGGGTAAGTACTAGTATAAAAGTATATCTTGATTTGTTTATACAGTTAATAGTAGTATACTTTGTTGCTTTTGTTTTTACTGTTATTGCAAAGAAAGAAAATGTAGCGATTATTGTTGCTAATACTGGTAGCTTTTTTAGAGCTACACTTGTTATATTATTTATTATTGTAGGATTAGTAAATTTTGTTAGAGAATTTCCTAAATTTTTATCTGATTTATTAGGACTTGGTACAAACGGAGATATTGCCAGTATATTTAAAGGTGCTGGTTGGAAACAGGTTGGTGGAACCTTGGCTGCGCCTGCAGCTGCTATAAGTGCTGGGCTTTCAGCATCTAACTATTCTAGAAGAAAAGGTGAACCTGCTCTTAAAGCAGTCGGTAGAGGATTAAGTGCAGGATTTAGAGGTGCGTCGGCATCATTTGGGGCAGCAAGTAGTGGCAAAGGGTTAAAAGAAGTTTATGGAACTCGTGAAAAGGTTCATGGTGCTTCAATGAGAAGAATTAATAGAGCATATGCAAAAAGTCAACAAAAAGATGATTATAAAAAACATATGAAAATTTATCAAGAAGCACAACCAGAATTAGAAAATGCAAGAAGTAATCTTCTTGAAAGTAGACAAGCTGCAGCAGAGTCTTGGAGTAAATATATAGAAGCGAGAGAAAGAGGGGATAATAACGCAGCGAATATACATAAAATGGATTATGATAATTTTAAATCTGCGGAAGCTCGTTATCAAAAGGAAGTTGAAAAATTGGAGGCAATAAAAAAACCTATTCGTCCTACTTCATATGGCATTGGAAAAGCATCTGCAATGGCTAAAAGTTTTGTAGGAACACCTGTTCCAGATTCTAAAACGTATACAGAAGCCGCTAAAATTATGATGAGCGGAAAGAAAATATTTAACGATGCTAAAGTGAAAGTTACTGACGATCCTACTTTAATTCGAGATCGATTTGAAATTAAGGATAAAAATGGTAGAAGTTATGGGGTGCATTCGTTTGCTGAGGTTTATGCAGCACATAATCAGGCAGGAATTAGTGGAAGTGCTGAACTTGATGGGGAATCATATACTTCTGCTGAATTAGAAACGATTTATGGCGAGGCCTTAAAGAAAGCAGCAACGTTATATGTTAATGGTGTACAGGAAGGAACAGTTGATAATGGTACTATGAAGCAGGATATTAATATTTTTGAAAAGTCACTTGCAAATGAAATGATAATTGATTCTACCGATAGAGGACTTATTACTTACGATGAAAATAGACCTGGTGAATTCCTTAAGGGTGCCGATGAAGTTGCTAGAACTTTCGATTCGCGTGCTCAAGATTTAAGAGCAGTTGAAGAAAATAAATGATTATATATAATTTTAGGAGTGTGATATTAGAATATGAACAATCAATATTTAATACCTGCGAATACAAAAAGGGGTCAGTTGATATTTGGTATATTTATGCTAAATGATCTTATAATTTTTGGAATAGGAATAGGAATTACTTTACTTGCCTTAGTTATAATGTCCTTAACCGATACAATGAGTAATATTACTTCTATTTTGGCAATTCTTCCTGGATTAGTTGCGGTATTTCTTGTTTTTCCGTTTCCAAATTATCATAATATTAGAACAGCAATTGGAGAATTAATAGCCTTTTATACTAATAGGCAAAAATATAAATGGAGAGGATGGTGTGCAAGTTATGAATTCAAAGACTAATTTAGTTAATAACAATCAAAATAGAAATCAAAGTACTAAAAAAACAACGTCGCCTTATACAGAAGATTGGGTAAATGTTAAAGGAATTAAAGATGGAGTAATATTATTACCAAATCGTGATATGGTTACGGGTGTTAAAATTTATCCTAGAAATATATTTATTTTAGACCCAATTCAGCAAGAAAGTGTTTTAAATGCAATGAGAAATTTTTACAATTTGATGAATTTTGAATTTTGGTTAATTGTTGCTGATAGACCTGTTGATATATCAGTTTATCAATCACAACTTCAAATAATGCTTCAAAATGCAACAAATCCTGCACAAATAAAAATAATCGCTCAGGATATAGAAAAAGCCAATATGTTTATTAATAATCAAGTTGTTGATACAGAGTACTATATTTTATTTAAAGAAAAAAAACAAGATGAAATTGAACGCAAAATTCGTTTAATTATAAATGGTCTTGCAGGATGTGGACTTAATTCTAGTCAGACATCAAATGATGATTTAAGAACAATTTTAGATAATTTCTTAAATGGTGGTGTGAGAACTGATTTTGGAACGGTGGTGTTAGAAAAATGAGTATATTTAAAAGTGAAATTGCTCCTAAGGGGTTACAGTTTAATTCAGGTGATTTTAGAATTAGCGATAAGTATGCAACTATATTAACTGCCATATCTTATCCAAAATTTATTACACCAGGCTATCTTGCTGATTTAACTAATATTTCAGGTGTTAAGGTTGTAATTAAGCATATACCTGTTCCTTTTTCATTGATGCAAAAAATGATAAATAAACAAATTGCTGATTATAGACAACGTTATCAAGATGAAAAAGACAAAACTATGCAAGAAAGATATCGTCAAGAATATGAATCACTTGAGTATTTTGTTTCTATGCTTGCTGCTAATCAATCAACAATATTTGATTTTCAAATGCATATTATGATAACTGCTGATAGCAAAGAAGAATTAGAACTAAAAAAGACAAATGTTAAAAATTATTTAGATTCTATGGAATTAAGAGCAGTTTCTCTTAGATTTGAACAAGAAACTATATTTAAATCAATGTTGCCAATTTTTCCAAAACAAAAAGTTGAGCAAAGGATTGGTACAATCATTCCATCAGTCACCGTTGCTGGAATGTATCCGTTTGTTTTTGATTCAATTAAAGATCCAGGATTATCAAATTTGATAGGCGTTGACTTTTCTGGGGGAGTAATTTTATTCAATCAGTTTTTATACAAATATAGAAAAGAAATGAACAGAAATAATGCTAATATGATTATTCTTGGTGGATCTGGTTCTGGTAAGTCAACAGCAGCTAAATTATTACTTCGTGGCCATATTAGAAATGGTTGTCAAATAGTTGCAATTGATCCAGAAAACGAACTTGAAGATATGACAAGACTTTATGGTGGCGATGTTGTTGATCTTGGAAAAGGCGGAGCATATGGTATGATAAATCCACTTGAAGTTGTATTAGATGCTGATGAAGAAGATATTAAGCAAGGCCTTGGACATACTGTTTTAACAAGAACTCTTCAATTCTTAAAGGCATTCATGCGCTATTATTATCCTGATATTGAAGATGATGTTCAAACATTATTTAGCGAAATTGTTCAAGATACATATAGACGTTTTGAAATTGATTTTACAAGCGACTTTACTAATAAAACAAGTGAGGATTTTCCTACTTTTTCAGATGTTTATGCAACGATAAGAGGACGTTTAACATCCATGACTGAAAAAACTCATGAACGTGATATTATGGAACGTCTTGAACTTAAAATAAGACCATTTGTTCGTGAACTTAGTTATTATTTTAATGGTCATACAACAATTAGAAAAGATAGTAATTACATAGTATTCAATATAAAAGAATTAATGAATCAAGATACAAATATTAAAAATGCTTTATTTTTTAACATTTTAAAATTTGCTTGGGGATTATGCTTAGATAGAAGTCGTGATACTATTTTAATGGTAGATGAAGCGCATGTTCTTTTAGCAGGCAAAAATGTTTTAGGTGCTGATTTCTTGGCACAGGTTCAAAGAAGAAGTCGTAAGTATAATACAGGAACCATTATTATTACTCAACAACCTACTGACTTTTCAGATCCAGAAGTTATTACACAAGGAAAAGCAATTTTTGATAATGCATCATATTACTTAATAATGCAACTTAGAAAACAAGCGGTTGAAGATTTATCACATTTAGTTGATTTAAATGAAAATGAAATAGAAAGTATAAAGAGATACTCGCAGGGGCAAGCATTGTTTGTATGTGGTGCAAGACGTATGCAAATAGACGTTGTTGCAACACAAGATGAACTTGATTCGTTTGGTTCAGGTGGAGGATTATAGAAGTAAAGGATGGTGAGTCGTATGACAGAAAATTTTGAAAGCAAGCAACAGAATAAACAAGATATGCAAGATGCTGGTGCTAAAACGGCTCACGTTGCTGGTAAGGTAGCTGCAAGTTATTTTGGTGGAACCTTGGGAAATGTTGCTTATGATAAAATTTTTCAGACTAAACTAGGACAAAAAATAGAACAAGGAGCTGGAAAAGTTATTTCAAGAGTTCCTGGCGTAAATAAATTAAATAAAAAATTGAATGATACAGGTGCGGTTGATGCTGCTGATAAAGCAGTTGATTTAGTTGGAGGAAAAGGAGCGGCAAAGGCTGGTAAAAGTGTGAATTCACTTCCAAAATCTGGAATTGGTGCTGCCAGTAAAACGACTAAACCACTTGGTAGAGGCGGAAGAAAAACAACCGGTGATGGTTCAACTCCAAAAGCATTAGAAAATCGCAAAAAAGGTGGTTATGCAAAAGATTTCTTATCAAGAAATAAGACAAATAGTACCAGTAGCACAACAAGTACTGAAGAAACTTCTTCTGATACAAATAACGAAGAAGAAGAAAATGAAACAAACGAATTAGGTGAAAGTAAAGATATATTTAGTTTTGGTTTTTCTAAATTTAAGTTAAAAATTTTGCTAATTTTTGGTTGTGGTGGTTTTATTATTTTATTGTTATTAGTGCTTATGGTAACTACTAGTATGTTTGCAACTACTGATACATCACTTGCTCCAATTTCAAGTATAAATTCTGATGAAACTCAAAATCATTATTATGATAATGAAAAATATCCTGAATTATATGAACAGGAAATTAAATTTAATAATTCGATTGGTAATAAAGAATCATCTAGTGGAATAATTGGTGAATACCAAGATAAGTATGGGGTAACACTGGATGTTTATATGTTAGAAGCAACTTTACTTTATAGAGATTATGCTTATTATTTAGTACGACTTGATAATATAAGCGAAGAAGAATATAAAAAATTAACGGAATCTGATCCAGGTTATCATCAAAAAATATATAATTTTGAGGAAGCAGCAAAATATATTAACACAGTTGCTGAATTGATGATATCATCAACTGGAGAAGGTGAATATGTAAATTATTACACTGATATAACTAAAAATGGTGAATATTATAATAAATTATTGAATAGTTCTTTTTTTACTGAGTATTATTCAAAAGTATTAGCATATGAAAAATATAGTGATCAGACAAAATTAGTTGATGAAATATTTGATTATGCTGAATTTATGCGTTATGCAGTGGAAGGAGAAAAAGTATCTTCATATATAATTAGTGACTCTATGAAAGTTCATTTGCAAACATGTGCAAAGTATAAATATAAAATAATTAATAATATAAGTATATATGATAATCCAGCGGCAACAAATAATGAAGCAGAAGCACCTTCAATAGTTTCTTTGGTTGATTACGGGGTAGGAGTTCTTTATGGAGAACTTAGTAGTTATACAAAGAGTTATGCTAATGGACAAGGTGATAATATGAAAGAAGGGTTAAAAGCTCTTTTAGTTGCTTCTTATAGTTTTATGCTTGGTCAAAGATCATATGGACATACTGGTCTTGATTTAAAACAGCCTGATTTGTATTATCCGACTGGTAATTGTCGAATGGTATGCTGTAATCCTAATACAAATTCTCATTATGCCAAGTATAATGGTGATAAACATGGAACTTGTATGTCAACAACTAGTTCGTCTGCTAATCATCCGGCTTTAAGTCAGGATCAATTAACTAAGCTTCGGGAACTAGTATCAGAGGTTTTTGGTGAAGTTATGGTAGAAAAAGGAGTAACTACAAGTACATTTTCTGGTTATAAAGATATTAAATATGGAAATTATTATGATTCTATAAATAATTCTGATTGTGGTGCTAATTGTTTAGGTCAAGAAGAGGCAATACAAGATTCCAAAAATGGAATGACATATCGTGAAATACTTGCTAAATACTATGATTCTACTAAATATGACATCATTAATATAAAAGAAGGATTATATGTTGAAAATGCAAATTATAGTAATGCTTCATATGATGGAAATGTTATATTTTATGATCAAGGAGATTATAGCAAGGTTAATTTCTGTGGTCAAAGTAATAAACATATATCATCATCTGGATGTGGTGTTACATCTATGGCAATCGTTGCTTCTTCGTTTACAGGAAATAAAACTTATGATCCAGTATATATGATGAATTTGGCTTATAGTATGGGAGATTGTGGCTCAGGAATACGAGGTACAAATGCTTCTTTCTTTAAAAAAGCAGCTCAAAAACTTGGCTTTGGTTATAAGTATATTGGTAAAAAAAATGCTAGTCAAGTTGTAGATGTACTTAAAACCGGAAAATCAATGGTTATTGCTCATATGGATAAAGGACATTTTACAGATAATGGTCATTACATAGTTTTGACGGCTGTTAATGAAAATGGTAAAGTATATGTTCATGATCCTAATAATAGAGGAAATAGTAAAAACAAGAAAACTGGAAATGGTTGGTATGATTTAGATATGATAGCAGGGGAACTCAAAAGTGGTTTTTACGTTATAACGAAAGGGTGAATATGAAAAAAATATTATTTTTGCTTCCTTTGATTTTTTTAATAACAGGTTGTAGAGTTAATTATAAACTTGAAATTAATAAAGATTTAACTGTTACAGAGAAAATTAATATGAGCGAGTCAGCAGAATTTTTTTCTAATAGATATAAAGAATTACCAAAAACAGTAATTGACTCGTTATTTAATTCGGGAAATCGTAAACAAACTTTAATTGATAACAATTACGAGTATGAAGATTCTAAAATGAATAATTATCCTGCTATTTTAGCAACTAAGCATTATTCTTCTTTAGAAGATTTTTCTAAAAATACTATTTTTAAGAAAGAATTTTTTAATTCAGTAACAACTAAAATTGATAATAATTTGGTTACTTTTGAAGCAACTGATTTGGTTGAATATGATACAGAAGATGTTGATTTATATGAGGTATCAGGTTGTAATATTTCAATAAAAGTTCCATTCGTTGTTACAAGTAACAATGCAGATAGTTATGATGCTAAGACTAATACTTATACATGGAAAATATCAAGCGAAAAACCAAAAGAAATTAAAATAACATTTGATAAAAATAAGATATATGTGTATAATATTGTCATGTATATTTCTATGTTTATATTAGCATTAATTATTTTGATAATAATAATACTTACTTTAAAAATGCGAAATAAAAATAAGATAAATAATAATTTTTAGATAAATGTTTTAGGAGGCATGAATGAAATTAAAAATGCGTTTTGATGCAGATGATATGAAAAAATTTTTACTTATATGTTTAGTACTTTTATATATTGTTTGTATTGCTATTTCAAATTTGTCATCAGTAACCTCAACTGGTGAATTTACTGGTTTAAATCCTCTACCAGCGTTTAGTGCTGATATGATTACGGCAACTCTTGCTTTTTATGTAATTGCTCTTGTTGCATTATTACTTAGTTGCAAAAGTTATTTCTTTGATTTTGAAAAAGGAATAGGTTTTACAACTGAAAAAAAAGCAAGTGATGGTTATAGTAAATGGTGTGATGCCAAGGAAATGAAAAAAGAATTAAAATTAGTTTATCCAACAGATGTTAAAACTGATGCGGCTGGTGTTGCTTTAATAAATGATGGTAAAAAAATTTATGTTGATAATAGTGAGTATCATAATTTAGTAATAGGAGCAACTGGTTCTGGTAAAACAACTGCTATAATTTTTCCTATGATAGAACTTCTTGCTAAGCATGGAGAGTCAATGATTTTAACCGATCCCAAGGGTGAATTATATGAAAAAAAGAGCAATATGTTACGCTCTAAGGGTTATAATATTGTACTTTTAAACTTTCGTGATCCTGGTAAAGGAAATTCATGGAATCCTCTTAGTTTACCATATAAATTATGGAAAGAAGGAAATCAAGATAAGGCAACTGAGTTACTAGAAGACTTATCAGCTAATATCTTGTATGATGAAAATAATAAAAATGGCGATCCCTTCTGGGAAAAAACATCTGCCGATTATTTTTCTGGATTAGCACTTAGTTTATTTGAAGATGCTAATGAAGATGAAGTTAATTTAAATAGCATAAGTTTAATGACAACTATTGGGGAAGATAAAATAGGTGGTAGTACTTATATAAAAGAGTATTTTAAAGATAAAGATCCTAATAGTGCTGCTTATATAAGCGCCTCTTCTACAATTCTTGCCCCTAATGAAACTAAAATGAGTATTATAGCAGTTTTTAAACAAAAAATTAAATTATTTGCTTCCCGTGTTAACTTGTCTGAAATGCTATCACATAGTGATTTTGATATTGGTGACATAGGTAGAAAAAAAACAGCAGTATTTATAATTATTCAAGATGAAAAGAAAACATATCATTCATTAGTTACAATTTTTATTAAACAAGTTTATGAAACTTTAATAGATGTTGCTCAGAGTAATAATGGTAAACTTCCAATAAGAACTAATTTTTTAATGGATGAATTTGCAAATATGCCGCCTTTAAAAGATGTAACTACGATGATTACAGCTGCTCGTAGCCGTTTAATGCGTTTTACTATGATTATTCAAAACTTTGCCCAATTAAATGAAGTATATGGGGAATCCAATGCTGAAACTATAAAAAGTAACTGTGGTAATTTAATATATTTGATATCAACAGAATTGAGAGCACTTGAAGAAATTAGTAAAATGTGTGGTGAAATTAAAGTTAAAACGGGAAAAGATGAAAAAGAAAAAGAAGAAACAAGACCACTTGTTACAATAAGTGATTTACAAAAATTAAAAATGAATGAAGTTATAATTAGAAGATTTCGTATGGCTCCATTCAAAACTAAACTTACTCCCGATTATAAAATGAATTGGGGACGTACTTATAAGGAAGTGTCAACTCAAAACATAAAAGAAAGACCTAGACGTGAAGTAAAAGTATTTAATCTTAAAGGTTACGTTGAAGCTAAGAAAAAAGAAAATAATCCATTTGGTGGGGGATTTCCATCTGGATTTGGTGGATCACCATCATTTGGTGGAGGATTTGGCTCTGATTTTTCAGATATGTTTGGAGGCATGAAAAATGATTTTCCAGCTACATCTAGACCAAGTAATGAATCTAAAATTGATGTTGATAGAATACTAAAAAATATTGATGCTAAAATAGCAGAACTTGAAGAAGAAGAGAAAAGATTAGATCAAGAAGATAATAAAGAAAATGATAATTCTATTTTAACAGCACTTGAAGATGAAGATAATCAAGTTCAAAGTGTTGATAATGATATTGAAAATACTAAAAGCCAAACAAATAATAATTCTGAAATACTTCCTGATAATGAATTTAAAAATCTTATTTCAAGCTTTGATAACGACGAATTCATTAAAAAAGAGGATAACGATAAGTTAGAGACTACGGATACTCCTCAAAATATCGATGAATTGATTGATAAAATTAAAGAACAAAGTGGTGATGAATTACTTAACAAAGTTAAAGAAGAAAATCATAATGTTAAAGAAAATATTAAACCAAACATGAATTTAGTAGAAGAAAACAAGTATAAAGAAGTAAGTGATGATGAATTTTTTGATGACTTTTTTGATTAAAACTAATAGATTTTGCAATTTATTAGTTTTTTTCTATATAACAGTCTTGATAATGAATAGATAATTTGCTATAATGAATATATATTATAGAGGTGTTTAAGAAATGAATATGAAAAAGTTTAAAAAGCTTTTATTACTACTATTAATAAGTGGTATATATGTTAATGTATGGGCAGAAAATGAAAATACAGGTGAAACTAAAAATGAAACTGAGGAAGTTATAACTAAAAAAAGTAATGATACAACTTTAAAAGATGTATATTTTAATGATGAAAAAGTAGTTTGTTCTAATTATGTTTGTGAGAAAATAATAGAAAATAATGATATTAATAAAGTAACAATTACTTATAAGACAAATGATGCAAAAGCAACAGTATCAGCTGAAAAACTAGAAAAAGAATTAAAGAATGGTTTAAATGAATTTAAGGTAACAGTAACTGCTGAGGATGGTACAAGTAAAGATTATACTTTTAAAATAACTAAAAAAGTTTTATCAACTGATAGTTCTTTAAAAAAAATAACAGCAAATGGTAAAGAAGTAACTTTAAAAAAAGATGTTACTAAATATAATGTTAGTGTTAGTTTTGCTGCTAAAAAAATAGAAATTGAAGCAACGCCAAATTCTAGTACTGCTAAAATTGATGGATTTAAAAGCAATAAAATATCATATGATTTCTTTGATACAGAAAAAGAAATTAAAATTAAAGTAATATCAGAAGCAGGAGATATGACAACTTACGTTTTAAATGTTACTAAGCGTGAAGAACAAGTTGTAACTTTAAAAAATATTACTATTAAAAATGCTAAAATTAATTTTGAAAGTGGTGTCTATGATTATGAATTATCAGTTCCTAAGAGTGTTGAAAAACTAGAAATAGATGCTACACCAACCAATCAAGATGCCAAAGTTACTATAACTGGTGCTGATAAATTACAAATAGGTGAAAACACAATAACAATTGAGGTTGAAAATGATGGTAATACTAAAACTTATACAATCAAAGTTACAAGACTTGAAAGTGATGATAAAAGTTTAGCCAACCTAAAAAGTATTGAAATAGAAAAATATAAATTAGATTTTAAAGAAGATAAATATGAATATGATTTAAAAATAGGCGATGATAATTACTTGGTTATTAAGGCACTTCCAAAAGTAGATACAAGTGATGTACAAATAACAGGTAATTTAGATTTAGAAAATGGTAGTATTATTAAAATTAAAGTTCAATATAACGATGAAACAACAAGTATTTATAAAATTAATATAATTAAAGAAGCAGTAACTGAAAAGAAAAATAATACTTCTAAATTAATAATTATAATTGTTATAACTTTAATTATAATTGCCATTGTTGTAATTTTAATTATGCAACTTAAAAATAAGAAAAACAAAAATGATGTAAATAAAAACGAAAAAAAAGAGAAAAAAGAAATAGATAAAAAAGAAACAGAAATAGAAAGTGAAAATAAAAATAAAAAACAAAGTATTATTACTCTTAGCGATGATGAAGAAATAGAAGATATTATTTAACAAGGGAATGATTTTATGCTAAAAAAGATGGATAAATGTTTAGTTATATGTACTTTTATATTATTGGTAATTGGACTAGTTATGATTTTTTCAGCTAGCAATGTTACTAGTTATATGAAATATTTAAAAAGTCCATATTACTATTTTCTAAAACAATCCATCTTTTTTGTTATTAGTTTAATTTTATCTTTTTTTATTTTAAAAATTGATACTAAAAAATATCATTACATTAGTTTTCCTTTAATAATAATTATTATAACTCTTTTAGTAATAGTTTTATTTAATGGTAAAGTAAGTAACCAAGCAAGAAGTTGGTTTAGTATATTTGGAATATTTACTGTACAACCAAGTGAATTTGCTAAAATATTTACAATTATGTGGTTTGCATCTTATTACAGTATTAACAAAAATTGCTTGGATGTAAAAAAAGTAATATTTCCTCTAATTATTTCTGTTGGAATTGCTTTTTTAATTGCTTTACAACCAGACTTAGGAACAACTTTACTTTATTGTGGCTTAGTATTTTTTATGTTTTTAAGTTTACCGATAAGTAAAAAAATTAAAAGAAATAGTATTATAGTACTAATTGCTATTATCTGTATAGGCTTATTATTATTGTTAAATAATGGAGTTAAACTAGTATTTGAAAGACAAATTCAAAGATTTAACTTTTTAAATCCTTGTGAGAGAATATATAGTGATGGAAATCAAGTTTGTAATGGGTATATTGCAATTAATAATGGTGGTTTATTTGGCAAAGGTCTTGGTAATAGTACTCAAAAGTATTTATATTTACCAGAAGCATATACAGATTTTATATTTGCAATAGTAGTTGAAGAATTAGGATTAATTATCTCGGTTGTTATTTTGCTTCTAATGTTTTTAGTATTATGGCGAATATTTATAATTGCTAAAAAGAGTACAACAACAAGAGGAATGCTTTTATGTTACGGTGTGTTTTTCTATATATTGTTGCATATAATTATAAATTTAGGTGGCCTTTTAGGATTAATTCCTTTAACTGGGGTACCACTTCCATTTTTAAGCTATGGAGGAAGTTATTTAATGTGCTTAGTTTCTAGTATTGCAATCGTTCTTAGAGTTGATCTTGAAAATAAAAAAATTAAATGAGAATACTTGTCTAAAATAAATTTAAATGCTATAATTAAAATGAAAATAGGAGAGGATTTATGAAAAATAAAAATAATAGAAAAATATATATGACTGCAATTATTTTAACGTTTGTTACAACTTTTGTTTTAATGAATGTATTTCATGATAAGTCATATTCTTATAATCCAGATCAAGATGCTTCTCAAACTGTTATACCTGATGGAACATCTTATACTTTAAGTGGGAAAAATATGTATTCTCATTTTACAATTAAAAACACAGGATTTAGGCTTAATTATAATGCTTATGGAACTAAAAAATTAAGTAGTTCTAGTGGAGATGCTGTTGTTTATTGTGCTGAGGTTGGTAAAGGACTAGGTAGTGCAGGAAGAAAGCTTACAAGATATTCATTAAGTAGAAGTGGATTAAATGCAACTGCTCAACAACAATTATATAATATGATGCAATATGCGTATCCCTATATAACATTAAGTACTTTAAGAGAAGAAATGAAATACTATAATAATGAATATAATGTTGAATTTGAAAAAATTACAGCCCAAGAAGCAATTACAGCAACCCAAGCAGTTATTTGGGATATTATAAAGGGTAGAAATGGAGATTATTATATAACAACAGGAATTATTCCTTACCAATCAACAGCAGGTTTAAATAAGTTCCAAGGATGTAGTGGCTATAAAAATAGAATTTTAACTACGGAAGAAGAAAAATGGTTAAATGATTCTGGTTGTGATACTAATGGTTTATTCTACCAAAATGTAGTTAAAACTCCATCAAGAGGATCAAGTGAAGAAAAAGTATCAATTAATAGAATAAATAGTTTATATAAAAAATTAAGAGAAATTTCTAAAAAAACTCCTACAAGTAGTGAGTATGAATCTTATAGTATAGGTTCTAAAAATTTTAATTGTGATGAAACTAATACTTGTAAATTAACAGTTACTATAAATACAAATGTTACTACTTATACAGCAACTTTTAAAAAAACAGATGGAACTATTTTAAAAACATTTGAAAATACAACTGATAAAACCTTTGTTTTAGAAAATATTCCAGCAACTGAAAAGAATATAAATGTAACTTTATCTTCAAATCGTGGTAAATTAAATGTTTTCTATTATAATTCAGGAAATAGTAAACAAGATTTTATTGGTGCTGAGAAGAATACAACTTATACTACTTTGCAAATTACAAAAGATCCAGGAAAAATAATAATTTATAAAGTATCAGGTTTAAAAGATCAAACAGGAAAAAGTACAAATGTTAATATAAGTTATGATTATAACGAGGCAACAGATGCTTTATGTACTTTAAATGGTGCAAGTGGTTGTTTAAATGATGCTAAATTTGCTATATATTATAGTGAAGTAAATAATAGTAATTTCATTCAAAATTTAACTCCTGTATATTATGAGTCCTTAGTTGAAGAAAATAGAAATATTAATTTAACTCAAACTTCATCAAAATATAACTTTACAACAGCAACTTTATCAAATTTATCCCCAGGTATTTACTATATTAAAGAAGTTCGTTCGCCAATAGGATATGATACATATGATTATGGAGTTAGTCCAGTAGATGCAAATGGATTTATAAAAGTTGAAGTTAAGGAAGGAAAAACAACATCAATTATTGTTAATAATGAACCATCTAAAATTTGTTTTAGAAAAGTTGAAAAGGGAAATCAATCTAAATTACTAGAAGGAGCAACTTTAAACATTTATGATACTTTTGATGAAGCAATGTACGTAAGTTTTAATACCGAAGAAAAAGAATATTGTATTGATACTCTTCAATTTGGAACCTATTATTTACTAGAAGAAAAATCTCCTGCAAATTATATAAAACCTAATATTTTGTATAGATTTAATTATGCAAGTAAAGATGATTTAATAAATTCAAATAATAGTCAAGCAGAAGAAAATACAATTGCCCCAGGTTATAAAATTGTTGATTTACAAGTAAAAGATAATATTGTTTACATAGAAAATGTACCGGGAGCCTATATTACTAAATCAGATCTTGCAACGGGAGAGTGTGTTGAAGGTGCTAAATTAACAATTAAGGATGAAAAAGGTGAAGTTAAAGACTCTTGGACTTCTAATTGTGATAATGCTTATCAAATAAAAGTAAATTTAACAGGTGATACATCAAGTGATGGTTTAACTCCTGGAAAATATACTTTAACTGAGGAAATAGCTCCAAGTGGCTATGCAACTGCTGAGACAATTGAATTTACCATAGATGAAAATGGTAAAGTAGATAAATCTCTTGATATGAAAGATGCTCCAATTGAAGCATGTATTAAAAAAGTAGATAAAAATGGAGAATATGTAACGGGTGCTGAATTTGAAATATATGATGAATTTGATAATCTTGTAGATAAATTCACTTCAACTGATGCTCCATATTGTAAAAAATATATGGCTGTTGGAACTTATAAAATTAAAGAAACAAAAGCTCCAAGTGGTTATAAAGCCTTAGAAGATGTTGTTACTATAAATGTAATTGATACAAATAACACTCAAACATTTGAAATTGAAAATGAAGTAGATGTTCCAAAAACATCATTAGATGCTTCCAAAGTTATTACAATGATAGCTTCTGTATTCATTATATTTGGTATAGGATCGGTTGGTTACTATGTTTACCAAAAAAAACATTAAAAAAGAAGAGGCCATGCTTATAGTAGGGTCTCTCTTATTAATAATAGCTCTTATACTTTTAAATTACGATAAAATATTAGAAGTTAATAATGAAATCTACAATGAAATTCAAGCAAATATATATAAAGAACAAATGAAAAATGATAATATATCAGTTAATATAGATGTAGACTATGTTGAAAAAGATAATTTAGAAGTACCAAAACCTGAAAATAACAATTCTGTAAAATACCTTGCTTTTATTGAAATACCAAAAATTAATCTAAATCAAGGAATACTTCCCAAAACATCATATTATAATAATGTTAACTATCATGTAGAAGTATTAGATATTGCTGATTATCCTGATAAAATAAATGGTAATTTTATTCTAGCAGCCCACTCTGGTACTAGTAACATTGCTTATTTTAAATATCTTTATAAATTAAATAAAGGTGATATTGCAAATATTATTTATAATAATAAAAAATATATTTATCAAATAACAAATATTTATACCCAAGAGAAAAAAGGAAGTTTGACATTATATAGAAATACATCTAAAACAACATTAACATTAATTACTTGTACCAAAAATGATAAAACAAGTCAAACTGTATATATTTTAGAACTTATTGGAGTAGAAACTTATTAAGGAGGTTGTATGAAAGATCCTTTTATAATTAGTAGCATTATATTAGCACTTACATTTATGTTTTTACTAATATATAATGATACTTTAAAAAATAAAATAATTAAAATAATATTTTTAATTTTAAGTTTTATTTACTTAACTTTAATTGTTATTTTTGATAATAAATATATCTATGATTTTCTAAAATTTTTAATTACCTACATTTGGTATCCTCCATATTTATTATTTGTAACAACTATTTTATTTAGTATAATTAACTTTATTTATACTATGTTTAAAAAATTAAGTAGTAAAAGAAAAATAATAAATTACCTCCTTTTTTGTTTAAACTTCTCATGTTATATAACATTTTTAAGATTAAATATAGATTTAAATTCTTATACAAGTTACTATGCTAGTAATAGTTTAACTGTATTAAGAATAACATCTATATCATTATTAGTATGGTTAATTTTAACAATTATCTTTATATTAATAGATAGGAGTAAAAATGAAAAGTAGATATTTATATATGAAATTTTTAGCTTTATTATTAGTAATTGTTGGTTTTAGTTATTCACTTACCAGTTTTAATAATTTTTTTGAATATATTTTTGGTTATAAAATATATTATCAAGATGTAAATATTTATTTAATGATTATAGGTTTAATTATACCAGTTTATACTTTTATATATGGAATTTATTTCTATTTTTATACAGATTTTAATATAACTAAACCTAGTAAATTATTAATTACAAATAATATTTTTATGTTGTTAGTTAGTTTATTAATCATTTATTTTAAAGAAAAAAATTATTTATGTATATTTGAATTTATTCATATTTCATTCAGTTATTGTTTATTTATTTTAGCAATTATGGGAATATATGGATGTTTTAAATATAAATATTAATGTTTACAATTTTAGACAAATTATGTTTGACTTAACAATTTTCTTTTGATATTATTGATAATGTGCGTAAAAATTGGTACACATATAAGAGGTGTAAATTTAATAATGAAAACAGAAAATAAGTTAAGTTATCCCCTGTTTAGTAACTTAATTATTAGTTTTTTATCTTTAAATTTTCTTATTTTTAATAATTCAAGACAGTTAGTTTCAGTTAATTTAGATAGTAATAATTTAAAACCTATTTATGAAATGGTAACAAATAAAGAGAGTTTAGTGGAAAATATGACTATTACAGTTTCTCAAAAAGAAGTAATGAGTCAAAATACTTATAAGAATTATTATGTAAAACCAAGTTATAATAGTGTAACTGGTATGAACTTAGTTAATTATGCTAAAAATTACATAGGACTTCCTTATGTTCCAGCAGGTTCTTCTTTGTCAACTGGAACAGATTGTAGTGGTTTTACTAGACTTATTTATATGGAATTTGGAATTCAACTTGGTAGAACAGTTAATAGTCAACTTTATAGTGGTTCTTATGTTTCCAAAGAAGATTTACAACCAGGTGATTTAGTCTTTTATGGATATTATCAAGGATATTCGAGTCATGTTGCCATTTATATAGGAGATGGTTTGATTATTCATGAATCTAATCCAAGTGATGGTGTTAAAATTAGTTCAGTTAATATAATGGTCTATCAAACTGCTAGAAGATTAATAACTTCAAATGTTAATGTATCAAAATCACTTGAAGAAACTAAAACAGAAGATAAAAATGAAGAAGATATTAAAGATATTCAAGAAGTTAGTAGTGATATTAATAGTGATAATAATACAGAATTAGAAAATAAAGAAGAAACAATTACAGAAGTTGATGAGAAAATAAAAAATGATAAAAAACAAACAGAAAATAAACAGGATCATGATAATTTAATAGAAACACCTAATGAATCAGAAGAAGTAAAAGATAATAATCAAGATTTAAGTGATACAGAAGAAAGTAAAAATATTCAAGAAGAAAACACTCTACTTGAAAAAAATACACAATTAGAAGAAAATCTTGAAAACTAAAATTATAAAAAAATTAAGCAAAAGGTATTGTCAAAACAAAAATGTTGTTGTATAATATCCTTGTTATTTGTTCCAGTAGCTCAGCTGGATAGAGCAATGCCCTTCTAAGGCATCGGTCCGGGGTTCGAATCCCTGCTGGGACACCATAATGTAATTTAACCCTTTTTTATAAGGGTTTTATTATGAAAAAAATATGTAATTAAAAAAATTAAATTATTTAAATAAAAATAAATGTAATTCAATTTTCTAGTACTTTTTACTAGTTTTTTTTTTTATTTCATGATAAAATACTATCAGTTTGGAAGTGGTTAGTTTGAAAATAAAATATGATTTAATCAAAAAAGAAGAAAATACTATGGCAAGGCTTGGAAAAATAACAACTAATTATGGAACATTTTCTACTCCTATGTTTATGCCAGTTGGAACTCGTGCTAGTGTTAAAGGAATTTCACCTGATGAACTTTATAGTATTAATAGTGGAATAATTCTTGCAAATACTTATCATTTATGGTTAAGACCAGGTGAGGATTTAATAGATAAAGCAGGTGGTCTTCATAAGTTCATGAACTATAATGGCCCTATTTTAACAGATAGTGGAGGTTTTCAAGTTTTTTCTCTTGCTCGTCCTAAGGATATAGATGAAGAAGGGGTTAAATTTAAAAGTCATATTGATGGAACAAAATTATTTTTAACTCCGGAAAAAAGTATTGCAATTCAAAATAAATTAGATAGTGATATTGCAATGTCTTTTGATGAATGTATTAGTTACCCTAAGGAATATGAATATGTAAAAAAAAGTGTTTTAAGAACAATTAGATGGGCAGAAAGAGGAAAAAATGCTTTTAATAATGAAAATCAATCTTTATTTGGAATTGTTCAAGGTGGCGACTATGAAGATTTAAGAAAAATGTGTGCTGAGAGTCTTGTAAAACTTGATTTTGATGGTTATGCAATTGGAGGAACAAGTGTTGGAGAACCAAAAGAAGTAATGTATAAAATGGTTGAATATTCAACTAAGTATTTACCAAATGATAAAGTTAGATATTTAATGGGAGTAGGAGATCCAATTGATATAATAGAAGGTGTAATTCGAGGTGTTGATATATTTGATTGTGTTTTGCCAACAAGAATTGCTAGACATGGGAATGCTTTTACTAAATATGGAAAAATCAATTTGAAAAATGCTAAGTATAAAGAAGATTTTACTCCTCTTGAAGAAAATTGTGATTGCTATGCTTGTAAAAATTTTACCAAATCATATATAAGACATTTAGTAACTCTTGATGAAATGCTTGGAGCAAGACTTTTATCTATTCATAATTTAAGATTTTTAATTAGACTAACCGAAGATTTAAGAGAGACAATAAAAAATAATAATATTTTAGAATATCGTGATAACTTTATTAAAAACTATTATCAAGGAGCACCTTATTTAAATTATAAAACGAAAGGACAAGATGATTATGACAAAAATAGTAACTGAATTAAATAAAGAAATTAAGGAAGAAATAGAAAATGATAATTTAGTCATATTTCCAACTGAAACTGTTTATGGAATAGGAGCAAATGCTTTATCTGAAAATGCTGTTAATAAAATATTTGAAGTTAAAACAAGAGCTAAAAATAATCCTTTAATAGTTCATTTAAAAGATAAAAATGAAATAAGTAAATATGCTTATATTTCAAATAGTGTTGAACAAAAATTAATAGATTCTTTTATGCCAGGACCATTCACTATTATTTTAAAAAAGAAAAGTATAATTCCAAACGTGGTAACTGCTAATATGGATAGCGTTGGTATTCGTATTCCAATAGATGAAATGGCTCATAACTTTTTAAGTCTTGTAGATGTTCCAATAGCAGCTCCAAGTGCTAATATTTCAGGTAAACCAAGTGGAACCAAAGTTTTAGATATTAAAGATGAATTTGATGGTTTGGTAAATATAATAATTGATCATGGAGAATCAACAATTGGACTTGAATCAACTGTTGTAAAAGTAATAGATAGTGTTCCTACAATTTTAAGACCTGGCTTTATCACCAGAGAAGATATTATATCTTTAATAGGAACATGTAATATTGCTCCTGGCGTGTTAGAAAAATTAA
This sequence comes from uncultured Bacilli bacterium, assembly GCA_934119955.1. GTDB lineage: Bacteria > Bacillota_I > Bacilli_A > RF39 > UBA660 > RUG591. The sequence goes on from CAKOSZ010000007.1 coordinate 47,692, forward strand.
ATAACAATGAAAGAGTAGAAAGTCCTGGAATGTTATACAGGCACTATGCTCCTAAAACTAATTGTATTTTAGTTTATAATGAAAAACTTCCTGTTTTAAAAGGAATAATCAAAAAAAACATGATTGATAAAACCATTATAATTGGTTCAAATAAATTAAAAGATATTCCCTGTTATAAATTCATTAATTACGGAGAAACCTTACCAGAAATATCACATAATATCTTTTCACTTCTAAGACTTGCTGATACTTATCAAGGAAATTTAATAATAATAGAAGGAGTAAAAAAAGAAGGACTAGGTCTTGCTATTATGAATAGATTAATTAGAACTTCTAGTTTTAACTATATTGAGAAATGAAAATAATAAAATATATAAAAGTTTCTAAATCTAAATATAAAATAGTTTTAGAAAATAACGAAACTATTACTTTATATGAAGATGTAATTTTAAAATATGAATTATTATTAAAAAAAGAAATACTTGATTTAAATAGTATCTTAGAATTTAATAAAAAATATGAATTATATGATAAAGTACTTGGTTATATAAATAAAAAAATTAGATGTGAAAGAGAAATAATAACTTATTTAAAAAAATATACAAATGATAATAATTTAATAAATGAAATTATTTTAAAATTAAAAAGTAATAATATTTTAAATAAAGAAACCTATATTGTAAGTTTTATTCACGATAAAATATATCTTAGTTTAGATGGACCAGTTAAAATAAAAAATGATTTACTTAATTTAGATTTTGATGAAGACATGATAATTGATAATTTAAAAATATTTGATTTAGATTTAATAGATGAAAGAATAAATAAATATTTAAATAAACAAATAAAAACTAATAAAAAAAGTAATTATATTTTTAAAAATAAAATGCTTCTTAATTTACTTAATTTAGGTTATTCAAAAGAAGATATTACTAGATGTTTAGATAATATTAGTTTAGATGATACTTCAACTTATGAGAAAGAAAAAGAAAAGTTATATAAAAAGTATGAGAAGAAGTATTCAGGTTATGAACTTGATATGATAGTAAAAAGAAAATTATATGAAAAAGGGTATTTTAAAGAAATATAGATTTATAAATAAAATTATGAATTTATATTTTTTTTTAAATGTGAACAAGTTTCACATTTTATCCCTTGCAAAGCCTTATAAAATAAGGGTAAAAAAAGTAAAAAAATTTTTTCAATAAATATGATATTTTCTTATATTATATTTAGGACGAGAAAAGATCCTAGAAAGGAGGTTTGGGTATGTTAGAGTTAAAAACTTTAAAAGATCATAAAAATAATCCAGATGCTTTTATCTATATGGCTTATGATGATATTTTTAAACTTTTAGGAACTAAGAAACATATAAAATTAACAACTTATTTAATCAGTGCTCTATGTTCTTTAAATTACAAAGATTTAGTTAATAAAGTAATAGTTGCTGATGTTAAAAATAATTCGAGAATGATTGATACTAAACTTGAAAAAGATTTATTGTATTTAGTTAATACTCCTAATAAATTTAAAATATCAATTGAAATGAATAGAATATCTAGTTTAAATAAAAATATCATAGATAGAAACTTAGCTTATCTTGCAGATGCTTATACAACTGGTATTCAAACTAAGGATAATTATAAAGATTTAATACCAACTATTCAATTTAATTTAAATATGTGTGATGTTAAAAAGCAAAAGCATGTTAAAAATTGTTATTTAGTTCAAGATGATAGTTTAAAATCATTAACAGATAAGTTAAAAATATATCATGTAAATATTTTAAAACTTTATAAAATGTGGTATGATGAAAGTATCAAGAAAGAAGATTTATATTTTAAAAAGTTATGTTTTATGGGAGCCTTATTACTTGAAAATGAGTGGACAAAATTCTATGAATTATTAGATAATGCTCCAAGTGACTTTGATGATGAATTAAAAAATGAAGTAAAGGAGATGTTAGAGTATATGAACGATGATAGTTTATTAGTTGCAAGATTTTATGATCCAGATAAAAGAAGAGAATTCTACATGGAAGGTTTTCGTGAAGAAGGACGGGAAGAAGGACGTAAGGAAGAAAGTTTTAAAATTGTTTTTAATATGTTAAAAAATAAATTTAAAATCAATGATATTATAAAAGTAACTGGATTATCCAAAGAAGAAATTATTAAACTTAAAGAGGAAAATTAAAAACTATTTTCTTCTTTTCTTTTTTCTATAATCTTTTTATTTCTTTTTTTTCTTTTTTTTGATAAAATATATTCAGGTGGTTTTATGGATGACTTAACTATTATAAAAAGAAAATATGGTGAAGGTATGATGCATCTTTGCCGAGAGTTATTTCCAACTATTTTAGATAAAAAAGGTGTCTTGTCTAAAATATTATTAGATAGTTTTTATCCAAGTAGAGAAATAATAAAAGATTTATTATCAAATGATTTAATATATGATTTTAGAAACTTTATTTTAAGTAAATATAATAAGTTATATAATGTACTTCCTTCTTCCTACAAAACAAATAAAACACCTCAGGAACTTTTAGATGAGGCCGGATATATATTATATGAATGTAAAACTAATTCAGAGATTTTAAAGTTTAAAAAATATTATCAAAAGAAAGAAGAAATATGTACTTTTAAAGAAAATAGATTATTTACACATCATGTTTTCTTTGCTGTAAAAAAAAATGTTAAAGAAATTAAAAGAGAAGATTTTTCAAATCCTAAAAGACAAGATTTATATGGAACAAGTGTTATAAGTATTCAATTCACAAAAGATGATAATCATACTTTATCAATTAAAAATAGATACAATCATGTAGTTAATAACCCAGATGCAACATTTTCAAATAATTTAGATAATATTATTCCAGGTCTTACTTATAGTTTTTCTAAACACTATGGTTTAAATCAATTAAATCCAACCTATAATTTTTCTATTCCAAATTATATTTTAATAAAAGATAAATATTATAAATACAATTTATCAGTTGAGGAAACTTATTATTGTCCAGATAACATAGTGATAATTAATGGGGAAGTTAAACAACTAGAAAAAGAAAGATATTTATTTCTTGATAATTCAATTATTAATCTTGCTAAACATGAATTTATTCATTTTCAAGATGATTATTTAAAAGAACTACTTGGCAAGATAAAAAAAATAGAAATTAGACTTCTAAATGAAAAAAAGCAAGTTTATATTGTAAATGAAAAACAAGAAGAAACATTTATAACCTTAAATTCTAATAATGAAATAATTGCTTTAAAAAATAATTATGTTAAAGAACTACCTAATGATTTTTTATATTATAATAAAAATTTAGAAGTATTAGAACTATTAAATGTTGAAAGAATTGGTAATAATTTCTTGTACCATAACAATGCTTTAAAACATTTAAGTATACCAAAGGTAAAAAGTATAGGTAATAACTTTTTATATAATAATACTTGTTTGGAAAGTATAGATTTAGAATTTGTTAATAAAATAGGTCACAATTTTATTTGGTTAAATAAAATATTAAATGATGTTAGTTTACCTAATTTAGTTCAAGTAGGAGATAATTTTTTATATAGTAATACAAGTCTTAGAACTTTAAATTTACCTAATTTATTAAAATTTGGTTCTTGTTTTATGATTTCAAATACCGATTTAGAAAATGTTAATATTCCAAAACTTGGGTTTAATTTTCTTAGTAAAAGTAAAGTATTTAAAAAGTGGTGATAAAAGTGAGTAAAATAAAAATAATGGATACAAATCTTGCTAATAAAATAGCTGCTGGGGAAGTTGTTGAAAAAACAATGAATGTTGTAAAAGAATTAGTAGAAAACTCAATTGATGCAGGTAGTAAAACCATTAAAATAGAATTAATTGATAGTGGTGTTAAAGAAATAAAAGTAACAGATGATGGTTGTGGTATGGATAAAAATGATGCCACTCTGGCATTTTCAAGACATGCAACTAGTAAACTTAAAACCTTAGATGATTTATTTAATATTAATTCCTTAGGTTTTAGAGGAGAAGCCTTACCATCAATTGCTAGTGTTTCTAATGTTGTTTTAAAAACAAGTGATACTAAAACTGGAACAATTGTAGTAATTAACGGGGGTAACATTGAAAGTGTTAAATCATGTGATTTAAAAAAAGGTACAACTATTACGGTTAAAGATTTATTTTACAATACCCCAGTAAGACTTAAATATTTAAAAAGTTTATACACAGAACTTGCTAATATTAGTGATTATGTTAATAAAATGGCTTTAAGTTATCCTAATATTAAATTTATATTAATAAATAATGAAAAAGAATTATTAAATACAAATGGATCTGGTGATTTATTAAAAACTATTTTTGATATTTATGGAGTAGTAGTTGCTAATAAAATGATGTATATAGAAAATATGAACAACGATTATAAAATAAGTGGTTATATTTCTTATCCTGAACTTACTAAGAGTAACCGAGGAAGTATTACCTTACTTGTAAATAATCGGGTTGTTAAAAATTATGAAATAGTTTCATCAATACTAGAAGCCTATCATACATTTATTCCCAAAGATAGATTTCCATATATTGTTTTAAATATAGAAGTTGATCCTTTCTTAGTAGATGTTAATGTTCATCCAACTAAAATGGAAGTAAAATTTTCCAAAGAGGATAGTTTAACCTCTTTAATAATAGAAACAATTGATAATAAACTAAATAAAAAGACTTTAATTCCAAAGGCTAATCCTTTAAATATTGAAGATAAATACTATGAAGATGATTTAAAAGTAAATGAAGATTTGTTTTCTTATAAAGAAGAGAAAAATGAAGAAACAATAGAAAAACCTAAATTAGAAGAATTAACTTTTGATTTTTCAGTTAAGGAAGATATAGATGAATATGAAAGTGAAGTAAATCCAAGAATTAAAGAATTAACCCCTATTGGAATAGTTCATGGAACCTATATTATCTGTGAAAACGAGGATGGGATGTTTATAATTGATCAACATGCCGCTGCGGAAAGAATTAACTATGAAAAATATTATCATGCTCTAAGTACTCATTCTAAAAATACCACAGATGTTTTAATTCCTTATAAAATAGAACTTCCTTCAAATGAGTATATTATCCTAGAAAAAAACTTTAATATACTAGATAATTTAGGCTTTAAATATGAAGAATTTGGTAATAATACTATAATTATAAGAACTCATCCAACTTGGTTACCTAAATATGCCCCAGTTGAAGCAATTAGAAAAATAATTGATATAATAGTAAAAGAAGAAGACTTTAATGAAGACAAATTTAATGAAAAAGTATCAATTACCTTAGCTTGCAAAATGAGTATAAAAGCAGGCGATGTTATAACTATGCCAGATATTACTTATTTAATAAATGAACTAAGGCATACTAAAAATCCATTTACTTGTCCGCATGGTAGACCAACAATTATAACTTACACCAAATATGATTTAGAAAAATTATTTAAAAGAGCAATGTAGGAGGTAATAATGATATTTGTACCTAAAATGTACCAAAAAAATATTTTTACAATTAACTATAATATTTTAAAAGAAAAAGGAATCGAATTATTAATTTTTGATTTAGATAATACAATTGGTCATATTCATGAAGATAAAATAAATGAAGAAACTTTTAATTTTCTAACTAATTTAAAAAAATCATTTAAAATAGTAATAGCAAGTAATAGTCCTAAAAAAAGAGTTAGTAATTTTTTTCTTGATTCTAACCTAGACTATTTCTCATTTTGCTTTAAACCTAGTTTAATAAGTTTTAAAAAAATAAAAAGAAAATATAAAATATCTTATAAAAAAACAGCAATTATAGGTGATCAGATATTAACTGATATCTTTGGTGGAAATAGATTAGGTTTATATACTATTTTAGTAGATCCGATTAGTATTGATTTTAAAGTAACTAAATTTAATAGAAAAATAGAAACGATAATTAAAAAAAGAAATAATATAATTAAAGGAGCTTATTATGAGAAGTAAAAAATGTATTGGTTGTGGAGTTAAATTACAAAGTGATAATGTCTTAACTCCTGGTTATACTCCAAATATTTTAAATGATTATTGTATGCGTTGTTTTAAACTTAAAAATTATGGAGAATCCATGGTTGTAAATAACAAGACAGATGATTATCTTAAAATATTAAAAAGTGTAGCAAGAACCAAAGATTTAGTTTTATACATTGTAGATATTTTAAATATTCCAGCCAATTTAGAAACTATAACAAATTATTTAAACCAAGATATTATCTTAGTTTTAAATAAAAGAGATATTTTACCAAAAAGTGTTAAAGATGAGAAAATAATTAATTATTTAAAAGAAAGATATAAATTTAAAGATTATGTAATTGTTAGTACTTTAAGTAATTATAACTTTGATGAACTTTATAAAAAAATACTTAAATATAAAAAGACAAATGATGTTTACTTAGTTGGAGAAACAAATGCAGGGAAAAGTAGTATTATAAATAAAATAATAGAAAATTATTCCAATAAAGAAGCAATTTTAACAACTTCTAATATGCCTGAAACTACTCTTGCTAAAATAAATTTAGAAATAAATTCTAAATTAACTTTAATAGATACCCCAGGTATTGTTGAATATCAAAATATTATTCATACTTTGGGAAGTAAATATTATAAAGTTTTAAATATTAAAAAAGAGATTAAACCAAAAACTTATCAAATAAATAAAAATACAAGTTTATTAATAGGTGACTTTTTAAGAATTGATTATCTTGAAGGTGATAAAAATAGTTTAACTTTATATATACCAAATTCTGTAAATGTTAAAAGAATAAATCCTAAAAGAAATAATTTACAAGATTTATCTTATCAAGAAATTGAATTTAAATTTAATGAAGACTTATGTATATATGGTCTTGGTTTTATTAAAATTGTTTTACCTTGTAAACTTGGAATTAATTTAAATAAAAATGTTTTAACTTTTAAAAGAGATAATTTAATTTAAATATTTAATAATAATTTATTAATAGAAAATTCAATTGTAACTAAATTCAATTGGATTTTTTTTAGGTTTAAAAAATAAAAATAAATTATATATTAAAAAGAAAAAATATTGATAATATTTGTTTTGTATGATAACATTATAGTGTAATAATAAGGGTTGTAAGGAGTGTTTATGTTAAAAAAAATATTAAGTTTATTAGTAGTGTTTTTTAGTTTTTTAGTAATTAATGTTAAGGCTGAAATTTATGATTTAAATAGTATTCCAAATAGATCTTATGTTATAGGAAAACATTTATATACAAGAGATTCCTTAGATGGAAATGCTTTTAATGGAGAATATCAGGGAGTACTTGAAACTAGGTGGTTAATATTTGGTTCTTCTTCTATTGAAAGTACTAATCTTTTAGATATGATAGTTTATTATAAAAATCCAGAAGGAGTTTTTCTAGATGCAGCCAATGATTTAGTAATAGATGAAAATAAGTTACCAAAATATTTTGAAATAGAATATTTAAATGGTAATAAAATAGAAAATAGTTTTAAAACAAGTATTGTACCTAATAAATTAACAGAAAACAATTATTTATCTCTTGCAACAAAAAGTGTTAATATAGAAAAATATGCTGGTTATGATGTTTTTAAAAATTATATTGAAGATGATAATACTATTAATCGTGGTAATAGTAAATTAACTTTTAAAGTTGCAAAAGACTTTATTGGTGATAAAGATAATTACTATGATATTACAATTAAATATTTTGATGCAGGACTTGGGACAATTCTTTTACAAGTATCAAATGACTATGATAATACAATTAATTATAGTAAAACTGGCTATGGTGGTTATGTAGAGGAGCCTTGGTGGACTTGGGGAAATGGATATTATTTTAAAAATATGAGTATATGTTTAACTAATACTAATACTTGGAAAACTTATACTTTTAGAGTAACTGATACTTTTTTTGAAAAGAATATTGATAATTATCTTCATTTCTATTTTGGAACTAATAATAAAAATACAAGTGGAGAAGTTATAAATATTAGAGAAGTAATAGTTACTAAAAAAGTTACTAAAATTTTATCTATTGATAAAAATACTAATAATAATGAAGCGGTTGTTGGTAATATATATACAGATAGTGATTTTGGTTTAGGATTTAAAGTTTTAAATATTTATGATGAGAATAAAACTTTTAATATTTCTTATAAAATACTAGATGATGATGAAAAAACAGTAAGTGAAAAAAATCTTGGTCTTGTAACTATTCCTGCTAATAATCAGGAAATGTTTTACTTAGATAATTCTTTAAAATATGGTGTATATAAATTAATTGTATCTGTTAATTATAATGGTATTGTTGAAAATGAGAAAATAGAATTTAGTAAAATGATAAAAGATTTAAGTAATCAAAAAAATGATTTTTTAGGTGTTTCTAGTCTTTTTGGTTATAGCACGTATTTTCCTGATTCAATTATTCGTGATACAAAAAATGTTTATCAAAAATTAGGAGTAAGCATAATTAGAAATGGAATAAATGGAAATTTTGTTGCTTCAAATAATAATACCTTAGCAAGTTACATTCCTTTATATGATATTTTAACAAATGAAGAGGAAGATATGCTTATGAATGTTTGGAATATTGACTCAAATGTTGAAGTTACAAGTGATGGTATTATTACAGATAGTAGTTTTGAAAAATTAAAAACAAGAACAATTGAACTTTATAAAATGCTTGCTAATAAATATAAGGGTAAAATAAAATATTATGAAACTTTATGCGAATGGAATAGATTTAGTCCTAAAAATGCTATTACTCCTGAACAATATGCTATACTTGTAATAGAAATTAGTAAAGCAGTTAAATCAATTGATAAAAATGCTAAGATAGTTGCTATGAATACAAATAAATTTCCTATTTATGATGATGCTTATTATGAAGATTATAATCTAGAACATGTAAATGATTATACAAATTATTTAGAAAATTCATGGTTAGTAAGAGCCTTAAAGACTAGCATTGATATAGATTTTGACGGGGATGGAACAGTAGAAACTGTAAATGTCTGTGATGTAATAGATGCAATATCAATTCATCCTTATACTATGTCAGCCACTACTTCCCCAGAAACTAAAATCTCATTAATGAGTTTAACAAAAGAATTAAGAAAATTAATTCAGGATCATACTGATAAAAATATTCCTATCTGGTTTACTGAATTAGGTCATCCAACTCATGCTTTTGGAGCATCTTTAAAACTACAAGCCGCATTTCTTACAAGAACACTTGTTCTAAGTCAAGCAATGAACGAGACAACAAACGTAGAAAAAGCAATTATTTATGAATTACAAAATCAAGGAGCATCTAATTTAAATAGTGAAGCAAATTATGGATTAGTAAATAATTTTAAAGATAATAGTTCAAAACCATTTACAAGAGATATTAGTATGTCGGCTAAAAATAGTTATATTGCCATAAATATGTATAGTTATATTTTAAATAATGCTAAATATCTTGCTAGTAACGAAAATACCTATGAAACTGATAATTATTTATGGTATAAATTTAAAACAAATGACAATAAAGAAGTAATTGTTACTTGGATAGATGAAAAAGAAAATATAAGTAAAAATATTAATTTAAATGTTAATATGGGAAAAATAACAATTTATGATATTTATGGAAATACCTTAAATTCATTTGTTAATAATAAAAATACTATTAATGTTGATGTTAGTTATGAACCAATTTATATTGTTACTACATAATTTATTATAATTAATTGTTTATTTCAAATATTTATGCTAAAATAAATTTAGAAAGGAATTTTATGGAAACAGAGATTATAAATGAATTTGAAGAAAGTTTAAAAAAAGTTTTAGTTAGTTTAGAAGAAAGATTCAAACATATTAATGCAGGAAGAGCTAATCCTTCTATGTTAGATGGGGTTATGGTTAATTACTATGGATCTATGACTCCTCTTAAAAGTTTAGTAACAATATCAGTACCAGAGGCTCGTCAACTTTTAATTAAACCATTTGATAGATCTTGTCTAAGTGCTATTGAAAAAGGAATATTTGAAGCAGATTTAGGTTTTACTCCTAATAATGACGGAGAAACAATTAGAATAATTATTCCAATTTTAACTGAGGATAGAAGAAAAGAATTAGTAAGACAAGCCAAGACATTATCAGATGAAAACAAGGTTAGTATTAGAAATCAAAGACGTGATACCTTAGAACTTTTAAAAGAAGAAAAATTACCTGAGGATACTTTAAAGGCCTTAGAAGAAAAAGTACAAACCTTAGTAGAAAAATACAATAAACTTGTTGATAATATGTTAGAGGCTAAAACAAAAGACTTAATGAGTGTTTAAAACTCACTAAGTCTTTTATTATTTTAAATATCCTTGTTCTTGTAGTTCATTTTTTAAAGCATCACTTGAAATATAAGTATTATCTATTCTTGTTAAAATACTATTTTCTATACCATTTTTAATAAATACTATGATGTTACTGTCAGTAAAAGTAATTTTACTTTGTAATTCTTCTTTTTCACTACTACTAAGCTTATCAGTACTTAAATAAAAACATTTAAGATTATTTTCTTTACTAACTTTTTTTAAAGTGTTTTTTAAAGTATTACCATTATCTGTATTATCAGTTAATAATAATACAAAAGTTTCTTTCTTATCGAGTTTATTATTTAAACTTTTATAACTTAATCTACTAAGTCCATTACTACTACAAGCAGTTAGCATAAACAATGCTATTAAAACAACAAATATTTTCTTCATGTCTTCACCTCAAAATAATCATAACATATTTAAAATTACTTGTAAATGAAAAAAGTATTTGTTATAATTATTACGTATAATAAGGAGCGTTATGAAAAGATTAAAGATAATATTAATGATAGTTCTATTTTTTATAACTACAAATGTTTTTGCAATAGACAATTGTACAAATGATGAAATGAAAAGATTAAGAGAACTTGCTAATAATGTAAAAATTAATTATGAATATACTGTTGATGATGAAATTATAGAAGAAGAAACAGTATATGTTCATTATAATATTAAAGTAATAAATTTAAGTGATGATTTAAAAATATATTATAATGGAGAAGATAATAATTTAAGATTATATTCAAAAGAAGAAATAGAAAATATGGAGTTTTCATCAGGAACAACTCATAAATTTTATTTGTATTCTTATACTAATAATTTATGTACTGATGAATTAATAAAAACAATTTCAGTTAAATTCCCAGTTGTAAATTCTTATTATTACTTTAATAAAGAAAAGTGTTTGAACAATCAAGATTTTAAATATTGTAAAGAATTTTCTAATGAAGAAAATTATAGTTTTGAAGAAATTGATAAAATGTTTGATGATTATTTAAATAAGGGTAATTCAAATAATGGTAATCAAATTAATAAATATTTAACTAAATATATTTATTATATTATAGGAATAATAATTTTGATTTTAGTTATAGTGATTGTAATAATTAAAGTCAAAAAAAATAAAAAAGAAGATATTTAGAGGTTTATATGAAAAAAGTATATAAAGTATTATTATTAACTTTGCTATTTTTTATATTTTCTCTTAATGGAAATGCTGATGAAGTAACTAATAAAAAAGGTGATTTAAGGTGTAATCCAGAAAATAAAACTTCTTGTGAGGAGATAAAAAATAGTAATGGAGAAGTTATTCAAGTAAATGTAGCAACTGATGTTATTAAAAATGATGGTGATATTCAAGTTATTAAACATGTAAAAAAAACTAATATACTAGGTGAATTAGAAATATGGTTTACTATAAAAGGAAAAAATATTGAAATTATTCAATCAGGTAAAGATGCATATGTCATTGTAGTTTTTGATACATCTTCAACTATGAAAAGTGGTTCTCAACTAGAAAGTGCTAAATCTGCTATTAAAACATTTAGCAAAGTGTTATATTCGAATAAACCAGAAGGAGTTAATTATTATTTAGCTGCTATTCAATTCGCTGAATATTCAAAAATTATTAGAAATTTTGCAAATAAAGATTTTAGTGATATGAGTTTTTCTAGTAGAAGTAGTTTAGGTTCAAAATCTGAATTAGGTTATGCCTACCATGATGTATATAACTTATTAGCAAAAGTTCCTGTTGAAGATAAAAAATATGTAGTTTTATTTGGCGATGGAAGATATTATAATGGATATAATTGTTCAGTTTATTCCCATAAAGGTAAAAATAATAAATATGATACTCACTGTGATGTTTTAGATGCAAATTATGCTAAAATTCGAGATAGTTATAAAGAATATATTAGTATTTATGGTATTCTTTATAGTGGTGGTAGTTTACATAATGTATTAGATAATAAAATAAATAAGAAAAAGACTGTTTGTTATGATAAATATCGTGGCGATTGTGATAAAATGTTTATGCAAAAGTATACAGATACTTATCTTGATGCAAGAGAATGTAATAGTAAATATAGTAGTTGTAAAAAAGATCCGAATTACGAAGATTACTTTAAAGAAATTGCTAAAATAATTAATTCTGATAAAACTTATCCTGTAAATATATCGGCTAGTTTAGAAGATAGAATAGGTTCTTCATTTGATATTATAGGTTCTAGTGATAAAAGTAAAAAAATTACAATTAAAAATATAACTGAAAATGGAGTAGAAACAGAACACTTTAAAATAAAAATAAATGATAATGCTCTTGATGGTTGGAATGATACTAACAATGGTTTTAATTTAACTTATGATAAAAAAGTAATAAGTAATAATAATAATCCTCAAATGTATTGGAAAGAAATGATTTGCACAGATAGTATAACTGATGAAAAAGAAAAAGTAATTAAATCATGTAGTGGTACAGAAAGTATAGATTTAGAAATAAAATCAAATTGTCAAAGTGAAAAGAAAATATATTATGATATATCATGTGATGAAAAAATAACTGCTGGTATTAAAATAAATAATTTAAAAGATGGGGTTAAGAAATTTAGTATAGATAAAGGTTTAGGTTTTCCTGCTAATTTAAACTTAAAAACTGATTTAGAATGTAATTACGTATTTTATAAAGGTTTATATGATAATGATTATAATAAGTTAACTCTTGAAATTTCTAAGGAAACTGATGAGAAAATAATTCATAGTAAAACTAAAAAACTTAATGAAATGAAATCATATTTAGAAACTTATAATAGTTATTTAAATAATTTAAATGATTATAAAACTAATGTATTCTCAAATCAAGCAGCAACTTTAAAAGTTAAAGTTTTAGATAATTCCTATGATTATCAAGATTTCATTAATTCAAAATTTAAAATAAATGAAGATAATTGTAAGGATACAGAAAACTATCAAGATGGATTTAAAGTTACAACGAAAACTTGTTCTTTAAAGATGGAAAAAGATATGATTTTGACTGAAAAATGCTTGAATATGAAAGATGGAAGTGTTGAAAACTGTACTAATTCGAATAAACAAATAAAAGGAGGAAATAAATATTATACAAGCATAAATAAAAATTCAGGAAGTGTCTTTGTAGAAATTAATTCACTTGGATATGCCTCAGTTGTAAATAATAAATCTAATATAAGTATTAAATTAGAAGACTGTGAATATGAAACAGGTAAATTATATAAAGATAAAATATCATTTAGACAAATAGAATTATCTGATCCTTTCTTAAAATCTTATACTAATTCAAAAAGAGAAATAGGTAAGAATTATCTAAATACCAAATATGACTTTGTAAGTATTATAAAACCAGATATTTGGTCTTTATCTACTAGTGACTATAAATTTTCATTAAGTAAAATAAATGTAAGTAATATAAGGCATGATACAAATAATTTAGGCATTTCATCTTATCTTGGAAGTGATTGTTATATTAGTAATACTAATAAATATGTTTGTAAATTCTTTGAGGATAGTGAAAAAAACAATTTCTTTACAAATACATCAAAATAAAAAAAATAAAGGAGTTTAATTGCTCTTTTATTTTTTCTATGCTATAATTTTTCTAGATATAATAAGGAGCAATATGAAGTATAAAAGTATTTTATTGATTGGTTTATTTTTTATAACCACAAATGTTTTTGCAATTAATGATTGTACAAATTCTGAGATGAAAAGATTAAATGAACTTGCTAATAATGTTAAAATAACTTATGATTATGTTATTGATGAAGAAATAGAAAAAAGAACAATAGCAGGATTTTTTTATGTACAAATTAATAATTTAAGTGATGATTTACAAATATATCTTAAAGATATGTCAGGTAATTTAAAATTATATTCAAAGGATGAAATAGAAGAAAATGATTTTAATTTTAATACAACAGAAAAATTTTATATTTATTCATATACTGATAATTTATGTACTAATAAATTAATAAAAACAATTACAATTAAATTTCCAAGTGTAAATCCTTATTACTATTACAATAAAGAAAAATGTATAGAACATACTGATTTTAAATATTGTCAAGAATTTTTAAATCATGATTTAGATCTTGATGAAATAGATGAGATGTATAATGAATACATAAATAAAAATAATATTAATGATCAAAAAACAAAAACATTTAATAAAAATTATATATATATAATAACTGCAAGTTTTTTAATAATATGTATAATTATATTTATTGTAATTAAAATAAGAAAAAATAAAAAAGAAGATATTTAGAGGTTAGTATGAAAAAGATATTTACATTAGTAATATTGTTATTAATTATAGTTCCTTATTCAGTTGGTGCTAGTAAAAAAGGTGATTTAAGATGTAATCCTGATAATAAAACTTCATGTAAAGAAATAAAAAACTCTAATGGAGAAGTAATTCAAACAGATGTAACAAGTGGAAGTTTAGATAAAGAAGGCGATATTCAAATTATCAAACATGTTAAAAAAACTGAAACAATTGGAGAATTTAAGGTGTGGTTTACAATTAAAGGAAAAGGAATAAAGTCTCAAAACAAGTATAAAAAAACTAAGATTGTTTTAATATTAGATATGTCACATACAGTAGAAGATTCTATTAGGGAAATAACATCAGCAACTAAAAAATTTTATAATTCCTTTAAAGATATTGATGAAATACAAATTTCTATTATCCAGTTTGCTACTAATGCCAAAAAAATTAATATAAATAATGGAAATTTTGAATTATGTGGATATAATGATACAAAAAGTGGATGTAAATTAAAAACAAAGTCTCATGTTGAAAAAGCCTTGAAAATTGCTAATAATGAATTAAGTGGTGAAGATCAAAAATATATTGTTCTTTTAGGAGATGGGCAATATTGGTCAGAAAATGACACAGAAACAGATGATGCGGTTAATTGGTTTAAAAATTTAAACAACAATGGAGTTAAATTTTTTATGATTCAATATGAGGGGGGAGAAAGTGAATATTCTGAAATGAGAAAATGCGCCAAAGGTTCAAAGGCAAGTAAAAGGCGTTTTGATTTAGGTTGTAAAAGTGGTTATTCTAATAAAAATCCAGTTCAATATAATGGTGCCTACATATCTACATATATAAAGCCTGTAAAATGGTGGTGTAAATATGATATAGGAAGCGGTTCTTTTCGTGATAGATATTGGTGCACTAATAATAGTGTAATAAATAGTTATGAAGAAGTTTTCAATAGTGTAGTTAATGAAATTAAAGAAAATGTTAAAAATGATAATGCTGTTGATGCAACATTAAGCGATAGATTAGGTGAAGAATTTACTATTTTGGATACTACTTTAAAAGAAAAAAATATGAAGATAGATAAAATAACTGAAAGTGGTATAGATACACCTGCGTTTAATGTTGTAATTGATTCTATGGCTGAATCTGATAAATGGCATGACACTAACAATGGTTTTACTTTATCATTGCCAAATGACAATAACATTGGTTGTAACGATAATCCCGAAGTATATTGGATTCAAACTAAATTAAGTTGTGAAAATGCAATTAATGAACCAGTTGTTAATGAAATTAAGGGTTGTAGTGGCCAATCTCCATCAATCAATAATACAATAACTACTAATTGTGGGGCTAATGATTTACATTATACAATTACGTGTTTAGAAGGATATCAAGATAATGGAAAAGACATACCAGGTTATACTGCTAATATAAATATAAATAATATAACAAAAAATGAAAATAAATTTAATATAAAATCTGGTCTTGGCTTTCCAATAAATATTTCTTTAAATACAAATATTTATTGTAAATATGAATTTAATGAAACTAATTTTAACAAAGATTATCAATATGTTTTAAATAGTATAAATATTACGAAGGATTCTAAAAAAAGATATAGTTTAGAACAACTTAAAATTAATTTAGAAAATGAATTAATTTCTTATCAAGAAAAATTAAAAAATTTAGAAGATTATCAGAATAGATTTAATGAACAAACAGCAACTTTAAAAGTTAATTATAATGAAAAAATAACTGATATTCAACAATTTAAAAATAAAAGCGTGAGTGATAGTGAAATTAAATGTGTAACTACTAAAAAAAGTACTGTAAATTCCCAAGAAATTGAATCAAAAGAGTGTTATTTATCAATGAATAAGAAAATGGAATTAGAAAGTGTTTGCCTAGATATAAAAACAGGAAAAGTTGAAAAATGTACTTCATCTAATACACAGTTGTCAGGAGGAAATAAGTATTATACTAGTTTAACTGAAAAAGAGGGCTCAGTTTTTGTAAATATTTCTGATGCAGGATATGATAATAATTTAACAATTAATTTAACGGGGTGTACTACATCAAGTGACAAAACAGGTTTTAATGTAGTACTTAGACAAATAGAATTATCTGATCCTTTCTTAAAATCTTATACTAATTCAAAAAGAGAAATAGGTAAGAATTATCTAAATACCAAATATGACTTTGTAAGTATTATAAAACCAGATATTTGGTCTTTATCTACTGGTGACTATAAATTTTCATTAAGTAAAATAAATGTAAGTAATATAAGGCATGATACAGATAATTTAGGTGTTTCATCTTATCTTGGAAGTGATTGTTATATTAATAATTTGAATAAATATGTTTGCAATTTCTTTGAGGATAGTGAAAAAAACAATTTCTTTACAAATATAGAAAAATAAAAATATATTTTCTTGATTAATATATTAAGTCGTTGTATAATAAAAATATAAATAATAGGAGGTGGCTTTGAAATCAGCGATGTGGATGGTGTTTATTTTTGTTCTTGGAGTTATTGGAATAGTTTTAATTAATGTTTTTGGTAATATTACAACAACTAATCAACAAGATTATACTTTAATTAAAAATACAGTTGAAGCAGCAATGTATGATTCAATTGATGTAGCATCATATCGATCAGGTTTTTATCTTTGTACTAATGCCTCAGCAAGTGATAAAATAACTTTTACTTCTAAAAATGATTATGCAATTCTTTTAAATAATGATATTACTCAAAGTAATTTAGACAATTATAAAAAATGTGATTTTTTAGTAGGAGAAGTTAAGTTAAAAGCCGATGTATTTGCTGAAAGTTTTTTAAGAAGATTTTCAAGTGATGTGAACAATAACAAAAGTTATCAAATAACTATTCAAGAAGTAATAGAATATCCACCTAAGGTAAGTGTTAGAATTGACACATATAATTCATATAATAATAAAATTGAAACTTCACAAGAGTTTCAAACAGGGGATTTTAAAATTCGTAATCAAATAGATGCAATATTTGAAGAAAAAAATTAGAAATAAAAAGGAGAGTTTATGAAAAAATTAAAACAAATTTTATCAAACAAAAATACAGTTACATTTATAGCAGCCATATTAATTGTGCTAGTTCTATATATATTCTATAATTGGAGAGTTAGTCAAGCAACTAGTCCAATTCGTATACCTTATGCTAATCAAACCATTAATCCAAGAACAAAGATTACAAATGAAATGATATCATACTTAGAAATGCCATCAACTGCTGTTAAAGGTAATGTTGTAACAAATGCTAATAATATTGTTGGAATGTACACTAATGTAAACGGAGTAATTCCAGCAGGAAGTTTATTTTATAGTAGTCAAATAGTAAGACAAGAAGAACTACCAGACTCATTTCTTTTAAATATTCAAGATGGATATATTCCTTATAACTTTGATGTTAATATGAAATCAACTTATGGTAATTCAATTTATCCAGGTAATTATGTTGATGTTTATTTTAAAGGAGTTCAAAATGGTAAATTAATGATTGGTAAACTTCTTGAAAATGTTAAAGTATTATCAGTTAAAGATGCAAGTGGTCGTCCTGTATTTGAAACAAGTGACAATGATAGAGTACCTAGTCAAATTATATTTGCTGTAACACCTGAAATACATTTATTACTTAGAAAAGCAGAGTATTTAAGTGCTGTTAAAATAATTATTGTACCTAATAATACATCTTTAAAACTTGAAGATGGTGAAGAAGATGTAGCAGTTACTGTTAAAAGCGAAACAATTAAAAACTTTATTGAAGAACAATCAGTATACGTTGATGAAACTGAATCAATTGATGATACTAATAATTAGAGGTTACAATGAATCAAGGTATAAATGCATATGATTTAACTTCAAATAATCAAGAAAAAACTAATACCGAGATAAATGCTGATTTATTTTCTAGTATTGACTTTGGTCCTTTAAAACCATTTTTAGATGATGATAATATAACTGATATTTCATATAGTAATAATGGTCAAGTATGGTTAAAATCACTTGATAGAGGAGTTTACCGAGTAGAAAATACTGGAATTAATAACGAATTAATAGAAAAAATTGCTTTTCAGTGTGCTAATATCATGGGTAAAACGTTTAACATGGCAAGTCCTCTTTTAGATAGTGAATCAACTGAACTTCGTATGAATTTTATCCACGATTCAATTGCTAGAAATGGAATTGCTGCTGTGTTTAGAAAAACACCAGCCAAGATTAGATTGAAGAAAGAAAAAATAATAAGTGATAAATACATAACCTTAGGAATACATGACTTTTTAATCGAATGTGTTCATGGTCATTGTAATATAATTGTATCCGGTGAAACTGGATCTGGTAAAACTGAGCTTGTTAAATACTTAGCAAGCCATACTAAGGAAAATGAAAAAATTATAACTATTGAAGATACTTTGGAACTACACTTAGATGTAATATTTCCACATCGAGATATTGTTGCTATGAAAACTAATAATATTGCTTCATATAGTGACGTTTTAATAGGATGTATGAGGCAAAACCCTAAATGGATATTATTATCAGAAGTAAGATCCGCAGAAGCAGTTACAGCAGTTCGTAACTCTATCTCATCAGGACACAATATTTTGTCAACAATTCATGCTGATAAAGCATCAAGTATTCCGTATCGTTTGTATAGTTTGCTTGAAAGCAACATTGATGTTGAACAATTTATGACAACTATTTATAGATATATTCAATTAGGTGTTCATGTAAGAGCAAGATATGATAAAGTAACAGGTAAATTTATGAGAGAAGTTTGTGAAGTATGCGAATTTCATGTAAATAAAGATAATAAACCAGAGAGTAATATAATATATAGAAAAAATATTGATGGAACGGAAATACTTAATTCTCCAAGTCCATATCTAATAGATTATTTAGAAGGACAAGGAATTGATTTAGCAAATAAAAACTTTGATAATTTAAAAATAGATTTACCATTTAATAATCAAGTTGATACTACTAGTCAAGGTTCAAATAATACAAGTGTTAATACTAATATTAATACTACTAATGTTAATCAAAATATGAATAATACTTTAACTAATAATGTAACTAATACGGTTAGTAATGATGTAGTTAATAATACAAATAATACAGTTAATAATCATAATATTAATAATAATGTTAATAATTCGACTGATACATTACTAGTTGATGAACCAACTTTAAGTACTCAAAGTAATGTAGCAACTAATGTGGTAAATCAAAATAATATAAATAATAATCCAATAATTGATAATGATGAAATTTTATAGGGAGGTGTGAGATGGAATTTATAATAATACTTTTTATTGTATTCTTTGTTGTTTTATATCGAAAAAGCAATGGTGAATCTTTGTATAAATTTGTAACAACTAGTATAGGTAATGTCTATGATAAATATGCTCCCTATTCATTTAAAAATATAAGAGAAAGATGTAAAGAAATGGGACTTGAATATACTAAAAAACAGTATACTGTTCAAGTAATAGTATTTACTTTAATTGCCTTTATTATATCTTATTTATATTTTTATAATGTAGTAGTTGCTTTCTTTTATGTTGTGTTAGTAGATGCTTTTATACCATATCTTGCATATTTAAGGTGTAAAAGATTATATAGTGAATTTATTTTTGAACAAGTTCAAGTATATGTAACAAATACAATAATGGAATTTCAAACAACTCAAAGTTTTGTTAAAGCCTTAGAAGGTGTATATGAGTCAGGTGTATTAGAAGAACCACTAAAAACAGATGTAAAAGTTATGATTGATCTTGCTTATCATAATGGTGATGTAGGTGAATCAATTGATTATATGAATAGTAAGTATGACTTTTATATGACAAGAAATATGCATCAATTATTCTTGCAAGTTACAAGAGAAGGTGCACATGATACAGTTGAAGTATTAGATAATATGCTTTTAGATGTTGACCAATTAGTAGAAGGTGTTTATCAAGATAGAATGAATAGAAGTGCCTTTCATCAAGCATTTATTAGATATGGATTACTATTATATTTAATGGTAATGCTTGTACAATGGTTGATTGGGAAAGAAACCTATATCGAAATGGTAAACTCGAACATAATTCTTCAAATAGGACTTCATATTGTAATACTATTTAATAGTTATTTCCTATTATCAGGAGAAAAATATTATAATGAGAATGTGGGGGCTGAATAATGGAATTTGCAATTGTTGTTTTAATTATGATTTTTGCTTTAACCTATGGAGGAGCAATTAATACTAAAAAATTATATGAAGATAATGAAAAGTTCTTTGCTATGCTAAAAGAAAAGGACTATGATTTTTTGGTAAAATCAAAGTATAGGGGAGAGGTTGATCCAAATGTTCTTTTTGAAAAAAGAATTAAACAATTAACAATAGCAGTTGTTGCTATTCTTGCAATCTTGTTATTTAATTTTAGCTGGATTAATTTAATAATTGGTATTATAATAGTAATCGTTATTTACAAAAACCAATATAGTAGTTTAAAAAGTTATTACAAAAAACATTTAACTGAGATAGATCAAACTTTACCATACTATTTAAAAAGTATTGAAATCCTTGCTCAACATTATACAATACCAGTTGCAATTTCTAGATCAATTGAAACTGCTCCAACCATGTTTAAAGAAGGATTAAGAGAAATGGTTAGAAAAATAGACGCTGGGGATTCTTCAATTGAACCATATATTGCTTTTGCCGAAGAGTATCCTGTTCGTGATTCTTTAAGAATGATGCGTTTATTGTATCGTTTAAGTATTGGAGCTCAGGAAAATAAACAACAACAACTATTAGTTTTTTCTAAAAGTGTATCAAGTTTACAAAATAAAGCAAGGGAGCAAAAGTATAAAAAAAGACTTGATAAGATGGAAAAGAAAACCTTGGCTATGTTAATGGTTACAGGTGGAGGAACTATGCTTGTTTTATTCATAGCAATGGTTATGATGATGATGAGTTGGTAAATTTTTGTAAAAATATTGAATTAAAAATGATGATATGCTATAATAATTTTGAAAATAAGAAAGGAGATTTTATTAATGAAAGAAGCAAGTGGAGAATTAAGTATGACTTTAATAGTTATCATTGCTGCCGGTGTAATTCTTGCAATTTTCTTAGCATTTAGAGAACCAATTTCAAAAGCAATTGGTAATAAATGGGGCGATTTCTTTGGAAAAGGAAATGAAGCCGAGAATACACAAATTCCGACAGGAAATTTAAATTAAGATAAGGGGATGTTAGTATGAGAGAAGCCGTTGGTGGTTCTATATTATTTTATATTATTTTAGGCTTTCTAGCTGTATATATTGTTTTTATTGGAGTAATCATGAACTATGCGGCTACTTATCGTGCTAGTAATTCTGTTTTAACAAAAATTGAACAGACTGAGGCTACTACTTATGTAGGAACTTCTGGTGATACTAAAACCGATAATACTTTATATGGAATGTTACGTGCTCAAAATTATCATAATAGATTAGATGTATGCTGTGTTGATTTAGTAACAGATGGTAACGTAGCATCTATTTATAAAATTAGAACTTATGTTAATTTTGAAGTGCCACTTTTAGGTGTTAACCTTGATCTTGTAATAAAAAATGATACCAAAACAATTTATGGCATTTCATGTAGTGATAGCAAACAATATGGTTATGATAATTGCTAAAATAGACAGGAGGAATTGAAATGAATGTAATAGTTGCCAATAAATATAAAGACTTGATTAATAATTCTAATATTCAAATTATGAAGGTTATGTCAGGTGTTTTTAAAGTATCTGAAATTGCTAATAGTTTTAATGGAATGTATTATCAAAAAATAGTTATTGATGCAACCGCTCTTGAAGGTTTTCCTAAAAAAGAAGTACTAAAAGATTTAGCTTCAAGATTTGATACTGAAAAGTTAATTTTATTTTTACCCCCTGATGATTCACCACCTAAGAGTTTTTTATCTTATTTAGTTAGTATTAATATTTATAACTTTACTGATAATATTAAAGGTGTTACCCAATTAATAAATAAAAGTAATACATATGAAGATGTAAAAGAATATTCTGTTATAAATCGTCCAAATGTTAAACAAGAAAATAATGATATGAATGATTTTGGTTCATCTTATATTGATAATACTAAATGTGTTATTTTAGGCGTTCAAAGTGTTACCAAAGGTATTTCAAGTACAGAACTTGTTTATATGTTAAAAAAGAATTTAACAAATGTTTACAAAAAAAATGTTATTGCAATAGAAATTGATAAAAAAGATTTTGTCTATTTTAACGATAAAGAAATGATGTCTATTAATTCTAATAAATTAGGAGAATTCATTAATATGACAAATAGTTTGGATGTAGTACTTGTTGATTTAGGACATGGTAAAAATGTAAATGTTTGTACTGATACATTGTATTTAGTTGATCCATCTCTTTATTTAGTAAATGAACTTATGTTTACTAATAAAAGGGCATTTGACACTTTAAAGGGCAAAAAAGTCATTTTAGTTAATAGTTTGCTAGAACAAAAAGATATAAATGTCTTTGCCAGAGAAGCAGGTATTAGTATTTATTTTAATTTGCCACCTTTAAATGATAGAATTGTAAATCCAGTTTTAAATGATTTGTTGTTTAAACTTGGTATTGTTCAAAATAGCGAAGCAGATAATTCTTCTAAGAAGGGATTCTTGGATTTATTTAAGTGATACATTGGTATTGCTTTTTTTTAAGTATTATGCTATAATTTGCAAATAGGTGGTTATTATGTGTAGTGAAGAAATGCAAATGATTATGGGAGTTGTTATTTCAGTTTTGGATATTGTTAAATTTCTTGTTCCGGTTGTTTTAATAGTGTTTTGTACAATTGATATTTTTAAGATAATAGTATCTAAAAAAGAAGATGAAATTAAAAAACTTAGAAAAGATGTTTTTATGAAAATAATTTATTGCATTTTAATATATTTGTTGCCTTATTTAATTCCATTTGTTTTAAGACTTGCAAGTAGTTTAGTTCCAAGTGACTATGATGATAGTTGGAAGAATTGTTGGGATTACGTAAAGGAAACTAAAAAAAATGAAAAAAATGATTATAATTTAAAAAATACTTGATTTATTTCAAATATTTTAGTATTATAAATATGTATTTAGATTTAGGAGGATTTTTATGAATTTATTTCAAATATTGGAAACATTGTGTGAGGATGATGTTTTAACCGTTGTTAGTGGGGTTAAATTTGTTCTTAAATTAATTCAATATGCTATACCATGTGCATTGATAATTCTTGGAACAATTGATATGTTTAAAGCGATGACAAGTGGAGATGAAAAAGCAACAAAGGAGATTCAAAAGAAATTTGTTAAACGTTTAGTTTATGCTGCTGTTGCATTTTTAATACCTTTTATTGTAAGTTTAACTTTTACAATGCTTAGCAAAGTTATTGTTAATGATGATACAGAAGATGCTAAGAAGACAACTGGTACATTTTTTGAATGCTGGAATAAAGCATAACAATAACTAGATGAATATAAATCGATAGGAGCCTAATGGCTTTCTTTTTCGGTTAAAGGAGGAAATATGATAGCTGCAAGTGATACAATGCAAATGTGTTGTAATATGCGACCATTTTTAAATATTCTTAGATATGTTATTATTATTATTCAATTTAGTGTACCATTACTCTTAGTTATTCTTGGAACAATTGATTTGTTTAAAGCAATAGCAGGTTCTGATAATAAGACTGAAAAAACGGCAATTAGTTCTTTTATGAAACGTTTAATTTATGGAGTAGTTATTTTTTTGGTTCCATTTCTTGTAAGATTAGTTTTAAAAGTATTAAATGACAATATTCTTAATAATCAAACAGAAGTAGATACCATGTCATGGTTATCATGTTTTAATTATGCCATGGAAGAAGGACGATTGAAGAAAGAGTGTAGTAGTTACGAAGATATTTATAAATAGACTAAAACTAATAATTAAATAATTTTAAGTTGATGGTTAAATAATGTAAAAAGTGTAAAAAAAAATCAAAAAGTTGTTGAAATGACAACTTTTTTTTTATATAATATAATGCGTTAGGAGGAATATATGGAAAAGAAAAAGTATGTATACCTTTTTAGTGAAGGTGATGCTACAATGAGAAACCTTCTTGGAGGAAAAGGCGCAAATCTTGCAGAAATGACAAGACTTGGAATGCCAGTACCACAAGGTTTCACAATTACAACGGAGGCTTGTACAAAATATTATGAAGATGGAAAACAAATAAGTAAAGAAATCGAAGAAGAAATATTTGAATACATCAAAAAAATGGAAGAAATTACAGGAAAGAAATTCGGTGATAAAGAAAATCCATTACTAGTATCAGTTAGATCTGGTGCAAGAGCATCTATGCCAGGAATGATGGATACAATTTTAAATTTAGGTTTAAATGAAGAAGTTGTTGAAACATTAGCAAATAAAAGTGGAAATCCACGTTGGGCATGGGATTGTTATAGAAGATTTATTCAAATGTATTCAGATGTTGTTATGGAAGTTGGTAAAAAATACTTTGAACAACTAATTGATAAAATGAAAGAAGAAAAAGGCGTTAAATTAGACGTTGAATTAACTGCTGAAGATTTACAAGAATTAGCAAGAGAATTCAAGGCTGAATATAAAGAAAAAATAGGTGAAGATTTCCCAACTAACCCAACTGATCAATTAATGGGTGCAATTAAGGCTGTATTTAGATCTTGGGATAATCCACGTGCTAACGTTTATCGTCGTGATAATGATATTCCTTATTCATGGGGAACTGCTGTAAACGTACAAATGATGGCATTTGGTAATATGGGCGAAACTAGTGGAACAGGTGTTGCATTTACAAGAGATCCTGCAACAGGAGAAAAACACTTAATGGGTGAATTCTTAATGAATGCTCAAGGTGAAGACGTTGTTGCTGGTGTTAGAACTCCACAACCAATTTCTCATCTAAAAGATGTTATGCCAGAAGTATATGAACAATTCTGTGAAATTTGTAATACACTTGAAAATCATTATCATGATATGCAAGATATGGAATTTACTATTGAAGATAGAAAACTTTATATGCTTCAAACAAGAAATGGTAAGAGAACTGCAAAGGCAGCCTTAAAAATTGCTTGTGATTTAGTAGATGAAGGAATGATAACTGATAAAGAAGCAGTTATGATGATTGATCCAAGAAACTTAGATACTTTATTACATCCTCAATTTGATGCAAAGGCTTTAAAAGATGCAAAACCACTTGCTAAGGCATTAGCTGCATCACCAGGTGCTGCATGCGGTAAAGTAGTATTTACTGCTGAAGATGCAAAAGAATGGGCATCTCGTAAGGAAAAGGTAGTTCTTGTTAGACTTGAAACTTCACCAGAAGATATTGAAGGTATGAAAGCATCACAAGGTATATTAACTGTTCGTGGTGGTATGACAAGCCATGCTGCCGTAGTTGCTCGTGGTATGGGAACTTGCTGTGTATCAGGATGTTCTGAAATTGTTATGGATGAAGAAAATAAGAAATTTGTACTTGCTGGGAAAACTTTTGTTGAAGGTTCTGAAATTTCAATCGATGGTTCAACAGGATGTATTTATGAAGGAATTATTCCAACAGTAGATGCAACTATTACTGGTGAATTTGGTCGTATTATGGAATGGGCTGATAAATATCGTGTACTTAAAGTTCGTACAAATGCTGATACTCCAAAAGATGCTATGAAGGCTCGTGAACTTGGAGCAGAAGGAATTGGACTATGCCGTACAGAACATATGTTCTTTGCTGAGGATAGAATTGCGGCAATTCGTGAAATGATTTGCTCTGATACAGTAGAAGAAAGAGAAGCTGCACTTGCTAAAATTGAACCAATGCAACAAGGTGACTTTGAAAAACTATATGAAGCAATGGAAGGATATGGAGTTACTATTCGTTATCTTGATCCACCTCTTCATGAATTTGTTCCAACAGAAGAAAAAGACATTGAATTACTTGCTAAAACACAAGGTAAGACAGTTGAACAAATTAAAGCAATTATTGCATCTTTACATGAGTTTAACCCAATGATGGGACATCGTGGATGCCGTTTAGCTGTAACATTCCCAGAAATTGCAAGAATGCAAACAAGAGCTGTAATTAAAGCTGCTATCAACGTTTCAAAACGTAAAGGAATTAAAATAGTCCCAGAAATTATGATACCATTAGTTGGTGAAGTAAAAGAATTAAAATACGTTAAAGGTGTAGTTTGTGAAACTGCCGATGAAGTAATTAAAGAAGCAGGATTCCCACTTGAATATCATGTAGGAACTATGATTGAAATTCCAAGAGCTGCTCTAACAGCTGATGAAATTGCCAAAGAAGCTGAATTCTTCTCATTCGGAACAAACGATTTAACTCAAATGACATTTGGATTTTCTCGTGATGATGCTGGTAAATTCTTAGGTTCATATTATGATAAGAAAATCTATGAAAACGATCCATTTGCTAAACTTGACCAAGTTGGTGTTGGTAAATTAGTTAAAATGGCAGCTGAATTAGGTAGACAAACAAGACCTGATATTAAATTAGGTATTTGTGGTGAACATGGTGGAGATCCATCAAGTGTTGAATTCTGCCATAATGTAGGTTTAACATATGTTTCATGTAGTCCATTTAGAGTACCAATTGCTCGTCTTGCTGCTGCTCAAGCCGCAATTAGAAATGAAAAATAATTAATATTAGATAAAAATATTAAATAAGATAAAAGTGTACATAAAAATGTATGCTTTTTCTTCTTATTAATAAAAAAATAAAAATAATATAATATGTATCGTATTTATAGTAATAACATGTTATATATTTATTAGTTATCAATTTTGTAATTTATATATTACACTAATTATAATGATATTTTGTTATATTGATAAAATGTAAAAATGAAAGGAGTTTAGAAAATGAAAACAAATATTTCTTCATTAATGTTTCTTATTGCAGAACAAGAAAAAAAATTAAATAATGTATGCTTTACAATTAGAGAATATGCAGTTAATACAACTACCGAAGAATTAGACGGAAGAGTGAATACAATTGAAGATAATAAAGAAACTTTTGATTTAAATTTTCAAGAAATAGAAAATAGTGCTAAAAAATTATCAAAATTAAAATCAGTTCTTTATGAAAAAAACAATATGTTCAAATTAACAGATGGTCGTACTATTCAAGAAGCTATTGTAGATAATGCAAATTTAAGAAGAGTAAAAACAGCCTATGAAGAATTATTAAATTTAAAAAATACTAAAAAAAGAGTAACAGAAGTAAATAATTCATATTTTGAATGTAAAACTTTAAATTTTGATATGAAAGACTTAAAAAACAAAATTAAATTAATAGATGAACAAATACAAAAAACAGATTTTGAAATTTCAAAGTTAAATTCTATTGAATTTGATATTTAATGATATAGGTTTTGCTAAGTTACTATGCAAATTAAATAAAAAAATTTTTAGCCTATGTTGTTTCTATTGTTTTTTAAATATTATTGGGTTTTTTAGATTACAATTTAAAACAAAGTTATAATTTATATTAAAAAGTTTATAATTTACAATTTATTAGGCTTTATTTTTTGAAAACGAAAAACAATATGAAACAAACCAAAGTTAAATAATGATTTCTAGGAAGTCACTTATTTAACTTTTTTTAAAATTAATTCAGTTTTTTTAAATTTTATGTTACAATTTAGATAGATGAATTGAGGTAATATGAAGA
Source organism: uncultured Bacilli bacterium (assembly GCA_934119955.1). Classification (GTDB taxonomy): domain Bacteria; phylum Bacillota_I; class Bacilli_A; order RF39; family UBA660; genus RUG591. The sequence goes on from CAKOSZ010000007.1 coordinate 76,172, forward strand.
AAGTAGTTATAATAGGAGCAGGACCTGCTGGACTTACAGCAGCATACAAACTTTTAAAAACTAAACAATATGAGGTTATTATAATAGAAAAAGATTCCATATCCGGTGGTATTTCTAAAACAATCAATTATAAAGAAAACTACATGGATTTAGGAGGACATCGTTTTTTTACTAAACGCAAAGAAGTTATGGATATTTGGAATACTTTCCTAGATATTCAAAATAGTCCTTCCAAAGATGATAAAGAATTAAAACGCATAAAAAAATATCCAATAAACGGAAAAGATCCTGAAAAAGAAGATGATGTATTTTTAATAAGAAATAGAGTATCAAGAATATATTATAATAAAAAGTTTTTTGATTATCCTATTACTTTAAGTTTAAAAACTATTAAAAATCTTGGTTTTTTTAATACTTTTTTAGCAGGACTTAGTTATTTAAAATCATGTTTTATCAAGAAAAAAGAGAATAATTTAGAAAACTTTTATATTAATCGCTTTGGAAAAAGATTATATAAAACTTTTTTTTATGAATATACCAAGAAACTTTGGGGAATTGAACCATCTTTAATAGATGCTTCTTGGGGTAGTCAAAGAGTTAAAGGCTTATCAATTAGAAAAGTCTTAAAAAATGCTTTCTTAAAATTATTTCATATAAAAAATAAAAGTATAGAAACATCTTTAATAGAAGAATTTTACTATCCTAAATACGGGCCAGGTCTATTATATTCTAATATGGCTAAATATATAAATGAAAAAGGAGGTAAAATTTTATATCAACACGAAGTTGTTAAAATTCATAAAAAAGGTGATAAGATAAATGCAGTTACAGTTTTAAATAATAATCAAGAAAAAATAATAACGGGTGATATTTTTATTTCTACTATGCCAATTAAAGACTTAGTTTTAGGAATGAATCCATCTAAAAAAATTAAAGATATTGCTAGTAATTTACCATATCGTGATTTTATAACCATAGGTTTACTAGTTAAAAATTTAAAGTTAAAAAATAAAACTAATATTAAAACAATTAACAATATTCCCCCAGATTGTTGGATATATATTCAAGAAAAAGATGTTAAAATTGGTCGTATTCAAATATTTAATAATTGGAGTCCATACCTTGTGAAGGATAAAAATACAGTTTTTCTTGGTTTAGAATATTTTTGTACTGAAAACGATGAATTATGGCAAAAAAGTGATTTAGAAATAAAAGAACTTGCAGTTTTAGAACTTGAAAAAATGCAAATAATAGAAAATAGTAGTATTTTAGATTTTCATGTTGAAAGAGTTAAAAAAGCATATCCTGCCTATTTTGGAAGTTACGAAGAGTTCCCTAAGTTAAAATCATATTTAAATACTTTTACAAACCTTTATTGTATAGGAAGAAATGGTCAACATAGATATAACAATATGGATCACTCAATGTTAAGTGCTATTGTTTGTACAGATTTAATTACCGGTAAAATAACAGATAAAGAATTATTATGGCAAGTAAATACTGAAAATAATTATATAGAGGAAAAAGATGAAAAAGATAATTAATAAAATTACTAATAAATTTAAAATGTATAAGCCTCCTAAATTTTTAATTTATTTATTATTGTTTTTGGTAGTAATAACTGTTTTTTTAGAAAATAAAACGCTTGATAATGATACTTGGTTTTTATTATCTCATGGTAAATATGTTTTGGAAAACGGAATTCCTTATTTTGAACCATTTTCAATACACGAAGGATTTTCTTTTGTTATGCAACAGTGGTTATCAGCAATTATATTTTATCTTGTATATTCTCTATTTGGTAAATTAGGTCTTAGAATTTTAGTCTCTTTAATATTTTCTTTAATTATTTCCGTTATTTTAAAATTAACCCTTTTAATTTCAAATAACAAATTTTATTTAGCAAGTTTAATTACCTTTTTAATTTCAGTTTTCTTAATACCTTGCATGGTTACAAGACCTCAAATATTTACTTATTTGATTCTTCTTCTTTCAATGTATTTATTTGAACTATATATTAAAACAAGAAAAAATAAATATTTATATATTTTGCCAGTTCTATCACTTCTTCTAATCAATTTACATGCTTCTATGTGGTTTATGCTATTTTTATTTTTACTTCCTTTTATAATAGATAGTTTTAATTTCAAATTTAAATTAATTCATGGAAGTAATTACTTTTCTATACACATTATAATTTCTGTATTATTAATGTTTTTAGTAGGTTTTATAAATCCTTACCATCTAGATGCAATTACTTATATATTTAAATCATATAACATCAAAGAAATAAATAATTATATTGGAGAAATGAAATTAGTATCAATTAAAGAATTTGCTGGAATTATTCGTTACTTTTTGATATTTATTGTATTATCAATTTATATTATTTACAAGAAAAATGATTTAAAACTTCGTTATTTTCTATTATTAGTAGGTACGCTTTATCTTGGTATTAGTAGTTACAAAGGATATAATTTATTCATTTTAGGTGGAATTTATCCTCTTAGTTATTATTTAAATAAAGAATTTTTAGAATATAAGAAAAAGAATTTTTCTAAAAAATATATAATTTTATCAACCTTGACTATTATTTTAGTCGGGGGAGTATTAACAATAATAAGTATATCTACTAATCAGAAAAAAGTAATATATGATGCACCAATTCAGTCAAGTATTAATTATTTAGAAAAAAACTATTCCAAAAACATAAAACTATATACAGATTATAATAATGGTTCCTATGCTCTTTTTAAAGGCTTTAAAGTTTATATAGACCCACGGGCTGAGGTATATTTAAAAAGTAACAACAAAAAAGAAGATATTTATATTGAATACTACAATCTTCAACATGGTCTAATTAATATAGATGATTTTTTAGAAAAATATAACTTTGATGTTGTTTTACTTGATACAAAAGATAAAATTTATGACTATTTTAATGATGAAGAAAAGAAAAACAATAATTTATACAAAGAAGTTTATAATGATAAGGAATATGTAATTTATGAAAGAATTAGTTAAAAAAACATATCATAAATATAAAAAAATTATAATCTATTTTATTGTTGGAAGTGTTGCTACTTTAATAAATGCTTTAAGTTATTATTTTTATAGAATGATAATTAATACCTATGAAATAAATGTTATCTTATCATGGGTTACTTCCTTAATATTTGCTTTTTATTTGAATAGAAAATATGTTTTTAAAAGCAAAAATAAAATAATTAAGGAATTCATTAATTTTAGTCTTTCCAGGTTACTAACTCTTATTTTAGAACTTATATTCATGTATATCTTAGTTGATTTATTTAAAATAAATGATATGCTTGCTAAACTAATTAATTTAATCATAATTTTCATAAGTAATTATTTGTTAAGTAAATTTCTTGTTTTTAAAAAGTCAAGTACTAAGATATAATGCTATTTTAAAATTAATTTTATGTATTTTAGTATATTTAAAAAAATATAGAAGCCATTTTGTAAATAATTAATGAAATTCTTTATTATTATTTATTTCTATGATATAATTTCTTTGTGATAAGTATGAAAAAAATATATGTATACAGTTTATTATTTTTTATAGTTGACTATTTAAGTAAGTTACTAATTAAGTCAAATTTTGATTTGTTTCAAAGTATAGAAATTATTCCAGGATTTTTCAATTTAACGTTTGTCTATAATGAGGGGGCAGCATTTAGTATTTTAGAAGGAAAAAAGATATTATTTGTTTTACTAGGCCTTTTTCTAATAATAGGTTTATTAATATTTGCAGGGAGAGAGAAAATTAATAATTATAAAATAATTTGTTATAGTCTATTAATAGGAGGAGTACTTGGTAATATGTTTGATAGAATTTTTTATCAAGGAGTAGTTGACTTTTTTGCTTTTAAATTGTTTAATTATGAAGCACCTATCTTTAATGTTGCAGACTCTTTTATTGTAATAGCAACTATTTTAATTATAGTAGATAGCATGAGGAGGAAAAATGAAAATAGAAGTACTTACTGATGAAAATTTAAGAATTGATAAATTTTTAAGTTCAAAAATGGATTTATCAAGAAATAAAATTCAAAAATTAATAGATGAAGGGAATATCTTAGTAAACGGTTCTAAAATTAATAATAATTATAAAGTAGATTTAGGCGATATAATAGAAGTTACCAGTATTAAAAGTGTGCAGGTAAATAATGACTTAATTCCTTGTGATATTCCACTTGATATTGTTTATGAAGATGATGACTTACTTATAATCAATAAAAAATCAGGAATGGTTACGCATCCAGCCCCTGGTAACTATGAAAATACCTTAGTAAATGCTTTAATTGGAAAATATCAACTTAGCAGTAATGAGTTAAGACCAGGAATTGTGCATAGACTTGATAAAGATACAAGTGGCTTGATGTTAGTTGCCAAAAATGACTATACCCATGAAAAATTATCTACTATGATTCAAGAAAAAAAAGTTGAAAGATATTATTTAGCACTTGTTGAAGGAACATTTAATCATGAAACTGGAACAATTGATGCTCCAATAGGAAGAGATCCAAAAAACCGCGAAAAACAAATTGTTACCAGTGTAAATTCCAAAAAAGCAATTACACATTTTAAAGTTATCAAAAGATATAATAATTATACTTTAATAGAATGCAAATTAGAAACAGGAAGAACCCATCAAATAAGAGTACATATGGCTTATATCAATCATCCAGTTGTAGGAGATCCTTTATATGGCAAAAAACTTAAAGATAGTGATTTTGGCCAACTTTTACATTCCTATAAAATTAAATTTTTTCATCCAAGAACAGGTAAAATCATAGAATTTGAAAAAGAACCACCAGAAGAATTTCAAACTATTCTAAAAAATCTTACAGAAGATTTTTAAATTATAATTTCTATAACAGATATTATTAAATTAAAAATAAATTCAAATTAATAACGAATTAAAAATAAATAAGGAGGTGCCATGAAGTCTAAAAATAAAATATTCTTTTTTCTAATGTTAGTTGTTATATTTTTAAGCGCTTACAAATTATTAAGTAAAAGTTATTCTAATCAAGAAAAAGAGCCTAAAAATGATATATTAAGTAATATCAATTTAGTAGGCAATGTAGATTTATTTACAATATATGGACGTTTCTTTAACTTAAAAGGTTCAATTGATGATAACACTGATAATTTAAGCCTAGTTTTAAGAAATGATAATTATGAAAAAGAATTTAACTTAATAACTAAGATAGAAAATAATAAAACAATATTTCAAACGAATGAATTAATAAATACAGGAATAAACCTAGAAAAAATATCCCCAGGCACGTATATAGTTCTTCTTAAAACTAAAAAAAATGATAAAAATATTTATTATACTTTAAACAATAAAACTAAATATGATAATTTAGAATATTATACGATTACCAAAAATAAACAAAATAATAAAATAGATATAGAATTTCAAAAGACAAAAGATGGTGATGCTAAGAATTATTTACTTTTAAACTGTCAAAATGTAAAATTACCAGATGATATTTATGATATTGTTATTGATCCAGGTCATGGGGGTGAAGACGTTGGAGCAAGTAAAAATGGTTATTATGAAAGTAAAATTAATTTAGAATATGCCTTAAAATTAAAAAGAAAATTAGAAAGTTTTGGTTATAAAGTAAAATTAACTCGTGAAAAAGATGAAACTATTCCAAACTATGGTGATAATAGTAGAGTTAATGTTCCCTATCTAAGTAAGGCTAAACTAATGCTATCAATTCATCAAAACTCAGCAAATAGCAACGTAAATAAGGGTGGTCTGGAAATATACGTTGTAAATCATACAGATATAGAATTTGCTAATACCCTAGTTAGCAAAATAGAAAAATATACAAGTAGTCCTATTTCAAAAAATGTGTCTTATAAAATTAATAAAGGCGTTTATTTAAGAACATTAAGTAAGAGTGATTTAAATGATATTTATGAAGATGCTAAAAAAAACAATTACACTCCTTATGAAAAGGCAACACTTGATTCAACATATTATTATATGATAAGAGAAGTAGGTGGAATTATAACAAATTCTTATGTAGATTCAAGAAATAAAACCAAACCAGGTAACACTTATTATGATAGTAATCATGGGGTAGAGGCTTATCTTTTAGAGCTTGGTTATCTAAATAGTAGTAGTAATTTAAAAATAATTTTAAATGAAAAAGATAAATTTGTTGAAGCAATTGCAGAAAGTGTACAAGAATATTTACAAATTGATTGATTTACGTTAAAAAAAATGTTATTATAATTATGGTGATTTTGTGACATATTTAGGCCTTGATTTAGGAACAAAAACACTTGGTATTAGTAAATCAAGTGGAGTAATAGCAACAACTTATAAAACTTTAAGACATAATGATGATTACAACTATTTAATCCAAGAACTAGGAAAAATCATTGAAGGATTAAAAGTAGAAAAAATAGTACTTGGTTATCCTAAAAATATGAATAATACTTTAAGTGAAATGACAAACAAAGTTTTAGAATTTAAAAAAATGCTTGAAGAAAAGTTTAAAATAGAAGTTATTCTAGAAGATGAGAGATTAACTTCTAAAATTAGTAATGCCGTTTTAATCAAGGGCGATTTGTCAAGAAAGAAAAGAAAGAATGTGGTTGATGGAGTAGCGAGTACAGTTATTTTACAATCATATTTGGATAGATGTAGAAAGGATAAAATATGAAAGAAAAAAATACGTTTACAGTTATTAATGATGAAGGAAAGGAAATCGTTTGTGATGTTTTATTTACATTTGATAGCGATGAAACCAAAAAAAGTTATATAGTTTATACAGATAATACAAAAGATCAAAATGGAAATATTCAAGTGTATGCTTCAATTTTTAATCCAGATGCTGATGATGAAGGCACAGAATTATTACCAATTCAAACAGATAAAGAATGGAAAGTTATAGAAACAATTTTAAGTTCTTTACAAGAAGAAGTAAAAAATGCAACCGGAAGTGAAAGTTCTAGCAACAACTAGAACTTTATTAAAAATGTAAGGAAAGTGTATGAAGAAGTATTATAAATTATGGTTAATAATATTTTTGATTGCCTTATTTTTAGTAGTTTCCTTGATAATGATATATTTTTCTTTTATAAGTCCTGTTAGCAATAATAAATCTTTAAAAGAAATAGTAATACCTGCTAAAACAACAAGTAAAGATATAGGAGAGATACTATCTAAGAATAAAATAATCAAAAATGAAAAATTTTTTGTTGTTTACTTAAAAATTAATAAAATCAATGATTTAAAAGCTGGTACTTATCAATTAAGTGAAAGCATGGGATTAAAAGAAATTATTCAAATTCTTCAAAAAGGTAATTCCTATAACGATCAAACAATTAAAATAACATTTAAAGAAGGCATTAATTTTCGTGAATTTGCTAAGGTGGTTGCTGATAACACAAATAATAGTTATGATGAAGTCATCAGATTTTCATCTCTTGAAAATAAAGAATATTTAAATAGTTTAATTGAGGATTATTGGTTTATTACAGATGATATTTTAAATAAGGATATATATTATCCGTTAGAAGGATATTTATACCCTGATACTTATTTTTTTAGAAGTAAGGATGTAACAGTAGCGGAAATATTAAAAAAACTACTAGATCAAATGAATACAAATTTAGAACCATACAAGGAAAACATAAATAATAGTGGCTTTTCAGTTCATGAAATATTAACGCTTGCATCAATGGCCGAAAAAGAAGTCAGCATTCCTGATGATAGAAGTAAAGTTGTTAGTGTTTTTATAAACAGATTAAACAAAAATATTTCACTAGGAAGTGATATAACAGCAAGATATGGTATAAAATTAGATGATACACGTGCTCTTAAAAAAAGCGAATATAATGATATCAATCCATATAACACAAGACTTACAAGCAAATTAGGATTACCAGTAGGACCAATTAGTATGGTTTCAATTTCTAGTATTGAAGCAAGTGTAAAACCAGAAAGTACAAATTATCTATATTTTATTTCTAATATTCAAACTAAACAAACATTCTTCTTTGAGAATTCACGTGATTTTGAAAATAAAAAAAATGAATTAAAAGAAGTAAACGGAGGTTACTAAATGGATTATTCGATGGGAGATATAAAAGCATTAAAGGAATACGCACATGCAAATAATATTCCAATAATGCAAGATGAGGGAATAGATTTCCTCGCAACCTTTATAATCAAAAAACAGATTAAAAATATTTTAGAAATAGGAACAGCAATTGCGTATTCAGCAATAATGATGGCTAGATGTGCTCCTGATATTCATATTACAACCATAGAACGCGATGAAGCAAGATATTTAGAAGCATTAAAAAATATTAAAAAATTTAATTTGGAAGATCGCATAACATTAATATTTAATGATGCTTTAAATGTATCCTTAGATGAAGAGTATGATTTAATTTTTATAGATGCTGCTAAGGGAAAAAATAAAGATTTTTTTGAACATTTTGAAAAAAATTTAGCAATTAATGGTTATGTTATAACTGATAACATGTATTTTCATGGGTATGTTGAGGCAAAAGAAGAAGATATACCAAGTAAAAATATTCAAAGAATTGTTAAAAAAATAAAAGAATATACCTATTTTTTAGAAAATCATATGTTATATAAAACTACAATATATAGAGTTGGCGATGGGGTTGCTGTTACTGAAAGAAGGGGTTAAGTTGAAATTATTAATTAGTTTAAATAACTTAGAATTAGAAAAATATTTAAAATTTACTAATTCTTTTATTATTGGATTAAGGAATTACTCTGTTAATTACTGCGAGGCAACGCTTGATGAGATAGAAAAAGTTTTAAACAAATATCCGGATATTGAGTTATTTGTTAGCATAAATAAAAATATTTTTAATGACGATTTAGACGATTTAAAACATAAACTTTGTTCTCTTGCTAGATTAAAAATTAAAGGAATTATGTTTTATGATATTTCAATTTTATCATTAGTAAATAATATGCATTTAGACATTCCATTAATTATTCATCAAGATCATATGATAACTAATTACAATATTTGTAACTACTATGCTGAAAATGGAGTACAATATGCCTATTTAAGTACTGATATTACAACAGATGAAATCATAGAAATAAGAGAAAAAACAAAAATTAATTTAATAGTTTTTATTGCAGGAAATGTAATGATTACACATTCAAAAAGAAAATTACTTACAAACTATTATCAATATACTAATTCAAAAATGGAAAAAAGAGATAGTTTAAATACTTTAAAAACTGGCGTTATTACTGAAAAAAAATCAAATAACATTGATGAACAATCTCAAAAATATTACATTGAAGAAACTGATTTAGGAACAAATATTCTAACATGTCAAATTTTAAATGGAGCCCAAGCGTTTTTAAAATTTAGAGATTATTCAAATTTAAATAATAATGGTATTTCTTACATCGTTTTAGATAGTAACATAAAAGATTTAAAAACTATAAGCAAAAAAATCAATGATGAAAATATAAAAACTAGAAAAGATCAAGATAAAATTAACTTAAAAAAAATAAGCAAGATTGAAAATGGTGAGCAATTATTTTTAAAATTACTAGAACTTTATTATTTGGCATTAAATAGAAAAATAGATGATGCAACATTTTTGAAAGAAACTACTAATGTTTTAAATAATAATGATTTTGATGGCTTTTTTAGTAAAAAAACGATTTATAAGGTGAAAAAATGAAAAAGGTAGAATTATTAAGTCCAGCAGGTGATTTAGAAAGATTAAAAATTGCATGTTTATATGGTGCTGATGCAGTATATATAGGTGGCAGAGAATATAGTTTACGTGCTAACGCAACAAATTTTAGTTTAGAGGAAATCGAAGAAGCGTGTAATTTTGCACACAAATTAAATAAAAGGGTTTATTTAACTTTAAATATTGTATTTCATAACGAGGATATTAACGGAGTTTATGATTATATAAAGAAAATTGTTGATGCAGGAATAGATGCATTTATTGTTAGTGATTTATTTTTAGTGAAGTACATAAAAGAAAATTTTAAGGTTGAAGTTCATTTAAGTACCCAAGATAGTATTACCAATCTTGAAAGTGTAAAATTTTTAAAACAAGAAGGTGTTGATAGAGTAGTTTTAGCAAGAGAAGTAAATAGAAATGATATTGAAAAGATAATTGCTACTACAAAAATGGATATTGAGGTATTTATTCATGGTGCTATGTGTACATTTGTAAGTGGTAGATGTGTATTATCAAATTATTTTACTAATCGCGATGCTAATCGTGGTGGCTGTGCTCAAATTTGTCGTTTTTGTTTTGCATTAAATAATGATAAAGATAAAACTTTTTCAATGGCTGTTAAGGATTTAAATATGGCTAAATATATTAATGATATGATAAATATAGGAGTATCAAGTTTTAAAATAGAAGGCCGAATGAGATCACCTTTTTATTTAGCAACAGTTCTATCTTCGTATAGACGAATAATTGACGCGGTTTATAATAATACTTTAAATGAAAAAATCCTTGATAGAGAAACAAAAATATTAGCAAGGGTATCTAATCGTGAAAATAGTACTCATTTTTATGATCATTATGCTGATGTTAGTGATCAATATTATCTTGGCAGACAAGAAGTAAGTAATCAAGACTATTTAGGTGTAGTATTAGAAAAAATTGATGATAATTTATATAAGATTAAACAAAGAAATTATTTTAAAATAGGAGATAAAATAGAAATAATTACACCCGATATGAACATATTAAATATGACAATTGATAATCTATATGATGAAAATTATAAAAAAATAGAAATTGCAAATCAAGCAGATGCAATATTATTTATAAAGATAGATTATGAGTTGCCAATGTTTTCAATGTTAAGAAAAAAATATCTTGATGAAAATATTGATTAAAAAAATGCAACAATATTATTATGTTGCATAAAATGAAAATGTTAATATATATTTTATATTTTGATTTGTTATTAATATAAAATTATTATGATTTCAAAAGTAAAAAATATTGGCAATTATTGATTATAGTATATTTTTAAATAACTTAAATTTATGAGTATAATATTTAAATTAACATTTGTGATATTTCTTGACTTTTGAACTTATTTATAATATACTTAATAAGAATTTATTTGGAGGTGTCGTAAAGTGGCAAAAACAGTATATTTAACACAAGAAGGATATGAAGATTTAAAAAAAGAATTAGATGATTTAATAAATGTAAAAAGACCAGCAAATATTAAAGCAATAAAAGAAGCAAGAGCATTAGGAGATTTGTCTGAAAATGCAGAATATGATGCTGCAAGAAATGAACAGGCTGAATTAGAAGGTAGAATTCAAAAAATAGAACAAATTATGGAAAATGTTTCAATAATTGAAAATGTAGATAATAGTAAAGTTAGTATTGGTAATACTGTTTCTATAAAATATATTGATGATGATGAAGAGGATGAATATCAAATTGTTGGAAGTCAAGAAGCAGATCCTTTTCAAAGTAAAATATCTAATGAGAGTCCAATTGCGCAAGCTTTGCTTGGAAAAAAAGTTGGCGATATAGTTGATGTTAATAGTCCAAATGGTGTTTATCAAATAGAAATTATAAATATCAAATAAAAAAGTAAAAATATTTAAAAAATTTAAAGAAAAATGTTGACAATTCCAAGAACATCATTTAAAATATTATTTGTTGTTCTTGGTTATGTGTCCAGCGTTTGAATTTTTGTCTGGCTAGCTCAGTTGGTAGAGCAACTGACTCTTAATCAGTGGGTCTAGGGTTCGAATCCCTAGCTGGACACCATTTAAAAAAATGCTTGCATTACTTTGAAGTTTGTAGTATACTGAATAAGTATTGACGAGTTCAATATAAATGGGCTTGTAGCTCAGCTGGTTAGAGCGCACGCCTGATAAGCGTGAGGTCGATGGTTCAAGTCCATTCAGGCCCACCATTTATAATTAAAATTTGCCTCAATAGCTCAGTTGGTTAGAGCACTTGACTGTTAATCAAGGGGTCCTAGGTTCAAGTCCCAGTTGAGGCGCCATTTTTTTTTGGCCAGTTGGTGAAGTGGCTTAACACACCGCCCTTTCACGGCGGCATTCACGGGTCCGAATCCCGTACTGGTCACCAAAGAAGATTTTAACTCTCGAACGCGAGAGTTTTTTTATTGCAAAGTGGGGGTGTGTTAAGTTTTAAAAAAATACATATTACAAAAAAATAATAGAGCAAATTTCAAGACTAAAAAATGGCTTTTCAAAAATCAGTTTTTACACATAAAAAGTGCTCAAATCAACTGTTTATCTTTTATTTTGCGGCAAATTTTAACTAAATAATTTTTTTAACAAAAAATACTTGACTAAATGAATTTATATGTAATAGAATATCTTTCAACAAGGAGGGAAAATGCTCATATATAAGACATACAAATTTAGAATGTACCCGAATGATATTCAAAAAGAAAAAATCGCTTTATTTTTTAAAGCACGAAGATTTATTTATAACAAATATCTATACGAATTAAAAAATAATCAGTTGAAAAGAAAAATAAGCACCTACTCATTTAAAAACTTTCACGATGATTTCATTAAATTAAAACAAGACAATCCTTGGTTAAATGATATTGATGGTTGTATAATGCGTACAACGTTACAAGATATTAATAGTGCATATAATAAATTTTTAAGAGGTGAATCTAATTTTCCAAAGTATAAAGGATACTATCAAACACAAACCTATAAGACCATATGTATACGTCATAGTTATAAAAATTTTAATACACAAAGCATTATACTTGATTTAAATAGAAAAATAATTAAATTACCAAAATTAGGCGAAGTAACAATAAGAGGATATCGAAATATTAATGAATTTACCAAAAAATTATTAAGTGTTACTATTAAAAAAATAGGTAAAAAATATTATGTCTATGTATTAGCATATGAAAATCAAAGTGATAGTCAAGCAGAACTTAAAACAATTGTAGGAATAGATCTTGGTATCAAAAATATGATAGTAACCAGTGATGGAGTAAAATACCCTAAATTAGATACAAAACGTCTAGAATATCAAATTAGTTTATTACAAAAAAAACTTTCACAAACACAAAAAAGAAGTAAAAATCGAGAAAAAATAGTCTTACAAATCCAAAAAAAATATCAACAAATAGTTAACAAAAGATTAACACAAATTCATTCTATTACAAATGAACTTGTTAAAAAATATGACATAATAGTAGTAGAGAATCTATCAGTACGTGAAATGTTACAAAAAAATAATTCGTCATTATCAAACAAAATTCAAAATACAGCCTTTTACGAAATTGTTAGACAATTAGAAAATAAAACCTGTCAGGCAGGAAAAAAATTAATTAAAATTGATAAATTCTTTCCTAGCAGTCAATTGTGTTCTAAATGTGGTTATCAAAATCAAAAAATCAAAAATTTAAATATAAGAAGTTGGATTTGTCCAAATTGTGGTACAACTAATGATAGAGATGTAAATGCAAGCATCAACATTATGAAAGAAGGTTATAGAAAGTACTTAATTAGCAACTCTAAAATAACTTTAACGAACTAAGATAATTAGTTATCTTTTATAATATTAGTACGGTGGCGACCATCGGAAATAAGTCTATTTACAAATTTATAAATAGAAAAGGAAAATAGTGATGTTTTCCAGATAGTTCAAAAATTTCAATTTGAATTATCTTAGTTCTAGCCCTTGACAACTGGTCTTTTCTATTTTAAAATATTAATAGAAAGGATTTGATATTTATGTATAAGGATGAATTTAATCTAACAAGTGATATGATCTTGGAAAAGGATTTTAAGATTGACACAAGAGGTTATCGCTTAAAAGAGGTAGATCAGTTTTTAGACCTTGTTATTGCAGATTACGAACATTTTTATGCTATTATTAGAAACCTTGAAAAAGAAAAAGAAGATAATTTAGAGCAAATTATAAATTTAAAGCAAGAAATTCGTAATTTAAAAACTAACGTTGAAATTGTAAAAGCGGTTGATAATATTCCATCTGGTGGAGCAAATCTTGATGTTTTGAAAAGACTATCTAGACTTGAAAAAGTTGTATATGGTAAGCAAGAGGATACTGGAAGTGAAAATGAATAAAATTTAATGCTTTGGCAAACGCTATATTCTTTGTAATATAGAGGAAAGTCCATGCTCACAATAACTGAGATGTTATTAGTGTTCGTGCTAAGGGAAAAAATAACCTTAGGTAGTGAAAACTAACGGCTATGAAATAACCTAAGTTTTAAAATATGGTTAAAGTAATTATAAAAGTGCTATAGTGATGAATAATCTGGAAACGGAGGAAGTGGAACATAGTAAACCCCACGAGTGAGAAACCCAAATAATGGTAGGGGAGCTTGGGAATTGAAAATGAACAAAACCTGAGATTGTAATGCAATAGATAAATGTTTGCCACCTTTTTAGGTACAGAACATGGCTTATAAAGCATTTTATTTTTTTTGAGGTGAAATATGAAAGAAATAGGAGAATATTTACGACAAGAAAGACGTAAAAATGGTGTTGGAATAAATGAGGCAAGTGAAGATTTGGATATTAATTCACAGCTTTTAGAGGCAATAGAATCTGGAAATTATAAAGCATTTAAAGACGTATTTGAATTAAAAACAGCAATAAGAAGTTATGCTAAATATTTAGGGTTAAATGTAGATGATATTTTAGATGATTTTAATGATTTTATTTTTGAAAAGACGTCAAAAATTTCCTTAGATGATATAAAAAATGCTAAAAAAAATGATGAAAAAGTAATGCGTATTGCTTCCCCTTATACTAAAATTAAACATACTAGGTATGATCTTGCACCGATAGTTTTGTTAATTGCAGTTCTTCTTTTTATTTCTTTAATTGTTTATATAATTTTAAAAGTTTCACATGATGATCCAAAGATGACATATGAGTTATTGATTGAAAGAAGGGTAGTATATGAATTTACCAAATAAATTATCATTATCAAGAATTATTTTAACTATTGTTATTATTATATTGTGCCTTTTTCCGTTTTATAGTATAGGAATAAATGTTCCAAAATTTAATATTAATGGAATTATTGTCGATTTAACATATATAATTGCTGGCTTTATTTATATAATAGCTGCTGTAACTGATTTTTTAGATGGCAATATTGCTAGAAGTAGAAATATGATAACTGATACAGGTAAAATGTTAGATGCGATTGCTGATAAGGTTTTAGTAAATTCAGTTTTAATTATTTTTGCTGTAAAAGGATTTATCCCAGCACTTGTTCCAGTTATTTATATTTTTCGTGATGAAGTTGTAAATGTGTTGAAAATGGATTTAGGAAATAAAGGAAAAGTAGTTGCCGCGATAAAATCTGGAAAAATAAAGACTGCTGCCATGATGATTGGCTTGGGATTAATGTTTTTCTATAATTTGCCTTTTGAATTAATTAATATAAAGGTTGCTGATTTTTTAATCTATTTTGCTGTAATAATGTCAATAATATCTGCAATTGAGTATTATAATTTGTGGAAGAATAACAGATAAAAAAGTTAAAATAATTGAAAAAAGTAAAAAAAACAAAATATTTATTGAATTAATTCATATATTATAGTAAGATATTCATAGGAGTTGATATTTATGTTATTAGACATATTACAAGTATTATTAGGATTTATAGTAGGTGGTGTTGTAGGATTTTTCGTTTCTAGAAAAGTTATGACAAAGTATTTGAAAAAAAATCCTCCGATTAACGAGGAAATGATAAAAACTTTAATGAGTGGAATGGGACGTACCCCAACACAAAAACAAGTTAATCAAATGATGAAACAAATGCAAAAGTATATGTAATTAAATTTTTTTAAAAAAAATAATATTAAAAATTAAAAAAGAGATAATAATAGAAAATTTATTTATAGAGAATAATTGGTTGGTGCAAAATTATAATAAATCCTATTTATCTACTCTTGTTTTGAATTTAATAAATTCCGGTTCATAGCCGTTATAAAATTAAGCAAAAAAAAGGATGGTACCGTCGTAATGACTCCTTGAAGTACTATTCTTTTTTATATTTATACATATAAAGGGAGGGAAAAATGTTAAAAAAGTATTTTACAGAAGAAGACTATCAAAAGTTAAAAGAATCAAATGATTTATTGTATAAGACATTTGAATTAGTAATAAAATTATTTGATGATAAAACAGACAAAGGTGGTATGCCATACTTAAATCACCTAGTTAAAGTGTATGCAGGTGTTAAAGAATATGATGAAAAAATAATCGCATTACTACATGATGTTGTAGAAGATACAGATGTTACATTTGAAGATTTGAAAGAATTTGGTTATCCTGCCTCGATAATTGAAGCACTTAACTACTTGACAAAAAGAAAGGGTGAATATTATCCAGATTATATTGACAGAATAATTAATAGTAATAATATACATGCTATGAACGTTAAATTGGCAGATTTAACACATAATATAGATATAAAAAGAATTAAAAACCCATCGGTAAATGACTACGAAAGGGTAAGTAAGAGATATGTACCAGCCTACAACAAAATTTTAAGTAAGTTGGAAGAACTAAAAAAAAGCAAAAATTAATAGTAAAATTTGTACTATTAGATGAAAATAAATGAGGTGAAGATATGTTAGATATAAAATTTGTAAGAGAAAATCCAAATATAATAAAGGAAAATATCAAAAAAAAGTTTCAAGATGAAAAATTAGAATTAGTTGACAAAGTAATAGAACTAGATAAAAAATCAAGAGAATTAAAAACAAATGGAGATGCTTTAAGAAGCGAGAGAAAGAAAATCAGTGATGAAATAGGCAAACTTTTTAAAGAAGGGAAAAAGGAAGAAGCAGAATTTTCTAAGAAAAAAGTAAATGATATAAATGATAAATTAGTAGAAATGGAGAAAATGGAAGAAAATTTAAACCAAGAAATAAGAAAAATCATGCTAACTATTCCAAATATCATAGATGCAACTGTACCAATAGGTAAAAATGATACAGAAAATGTCGAAATTGAAAAATTTGGAGAACCAGTAGTTCCTGATTATGAAATACCATATCATGCTGATATATTAGAAAGAATGTCAGGTCTTGATAAAGAATCTAGCGGTAGAACGAGCGGAAATGGATTTTACTATTTAATAGGAGATGCAGCAAGACTTCATTCTGCAATGCTTACTTATGCAAGAGATTTCATGATAGAGCATGGATTTACTTATTGTATTCCACCATTTATGATTAGATCAGACGTTGTTTCAGGAGTTATGAGTTTTGCCGAAATGGAAAACATGATGTATAAAATAGAAGGCGAAGATTTATATTTAATAGGTACAAGTGAACATTCTATGATAGGTAGATTTAAAGATCAAATTATTAAAGAAGCAACTTTACCAATTAATTTAACAAGTTATTCTCCATGTTTTAGAAAAGAAGTAGGTGCACACGGAATTGAAGAAAGAGGAATTTATCGTGTACATCAATTTGAAAAACAAGAAATGGTAGTTTTATGCAAACCAGAAGAATCAATGGATTGGTATAATAAAATGTGGAAATTAACAGTTGAATTTTTCAGAAGTCTAGAAATTCCAGTTAGAACTCTTGAATGCTGTTCAGGTGATTTAGCAGATTTAAAAGTAAAATCATGTGATGTTGAAGCATGGAGTCCTCGTCAACAAAAATACTTTGAAGTAGGTTCTTGTTCAACACTAGGTGACGCCCAAGCGAGACGTCTTGGCATAAGAGCAAAGGGAGAAAATGGTACTTATTTTGTTCATACTTTAAATAACACTGTTTTAGCAACTCCAAGAGCACTAATAGCATTCCTAGAAAATCATTATCAAGAAGATGGTACTATTACAATTCCAGAATCATTAAGAAAGTATATGGGAGACAAAAAAATTATTAAACTAGACAAATAAATTTTAAAATACAACGTATTGTAAAGTATAGTATCTCAAAAAATGTACTATACTTTTAATATATGAATAATTATTAAAAGGAGGCAATATGAAAGTAGGAATGTTTGATTCAGGATTAGGGGGCTTAACTGTTTTAAAAGAATTTGTAAAAAAATATCCAAACAACACTTACATATATTATGGAGATACCAAAAATTTACCATATGGCAATAAATCAAAAAAAGAACTATTAAAATTAGTTTCCAATATAATATCTTTTTTTAAAAACAATCAGGTTGATTTAATAATAATTGCTTGTGGTACAATAAGTTCTACCTGTTTAGAAGAAATAAGAAAAATGACAAGTATTTTGGTATATGATATTATTACCCCAACAATTACTTATTTAAAAACATTAGATAAAAACAATATTGCTATTTTTGCAACTCAGACAACGATTAATACTCATATATTTAAATCTAATTTAAAAAACAAAAATTTAATTGAAATAGCAACATCGGAGTTAGTGCCAATGATTGAAAATAATAAAATTGATATTGGTATAATTAAAAATTATTGCAATTTAATAACTACAACAGATGTTTTAGTTTTAGGTTGTACCCATTATCCACTAATAGAAAAACATTTAAAAATGTGTTTACCAAATGTTTTAATTATGAATATGGCCTTTCCGTTATTAAATTCTTTAAAGTTATCTAATAATAGTACTAATAAAGTTAATTTATGTTTTTCCAAAGTAGATAAGTTACTTGAAAATAATATTAGGAGAATTTTAAATTTTTCATATTCTCTTGAAGAAAAGCAAATTTAAATCAATTAGAAAAATTTAAAAAGTAGCAATTAAAATAGTAATTTATCTTTAAATATAACTAAAAATGCAACTAAATATTAAAAATAATAAAAAATGTTTGCAATTTAATGATTATTATGTTATTATCATTAATGTGATTCGCTGCTAGCCATTATTTAGCATAATCACGTGAAGAAAGGATAGTGTATTATGAACGTAATTGACAAAATTACTGCGTCACAGTTAAAACCTAACATTCCAGAATTTCGTGTAGGTGATACTGTAAGAGTTGATGTTAAAATCATCGAAGGAAAAAGAGAAAGAATTCAAGCATTTGAAGGAATCGTAATTAAAAGACATGGTTCAGGAATAAGTGAAACATTTACTGTAAGAAAAGTATCTTATGGTGTAGGTGTTGAAAGAACTTTTCCAATTCATTCTCCAAAAGTTGCTAATATCGTAGTAATCAAAAAAGGAAAAGTAAGACGTGCTAAGTTAACATTTTTAAGAAATTTAGTTGGTCAATACAAAATCAAAGAGAGAGGATAGATAAGGGTTTGGCCTTATCTTTTTTGTTAATATGAATGATAAAGTGAAAGAAATAATAAGTTATGTAATTATTATAATTGTAGTTTTGCTAATTAAGCAATTTATAATTTGTCCAATAAAAGTAAATGGTGATAGTATGAAAAATACTTTGAAAGATAAAGATATTATGATTTTAGATAAAATCAGTTATCGTTTCAAAGATATTAAAAGATTTGACATAGTAGTAGTCGCCAAAAATAATGAAAAACTGATTAAAAGAGTAATAGGTTTACCAGGTGAAACAGTAGAGTATAAAAATAATAAACTTTATATTAATAATAAAAATGTAGCTGAAAAATTTGATCATGGTTCAACAAATGATTATATCTTAAATGAAAAAATACCAGAAGGATATTATTTTGTTGTTGGTGATAATCGTCCAATTTCAAAGGATTCTAGATATATTGGACTTATAAAAAAAGAAGAAATATTAGGTAAAACTAATTTAACATTATTTCCATTTACAAGATTCGGTATAAAAAACTAAAAACTAAAAATTAAAATATTTTTATAAGGCATACAAGCCTTTTTTTTTTTAAATGTCAAATGTTAATAAAACGGGCGTTATTTCCTTTTAAAACTGGTAGATATAAAATATAAAAAAATATATGATGCTAAGTGGAGGTGAAAAAAATATGAATTTTAACAAAAATTTGCAAGAATTAAGAAAGAAAAATAATTTAAGTCAAGAGGAGTTAGCAGAAAAAATAAATGTAGCAAGACAGACAATTTCAAAGTGGGAACTAGGTAAAACTGCTCCTAATTAGAGCAAGCAATAAGTCTAGCAAATGCTTTAAAGGTAGATTTAAACGAATTAGTACTAGGTAAACAAAAAAAGTAAATTCATCAAATAAGTATAATTTTTTAAAAATAATAGGTTTAGTGTTTACCGATATATTAGCAACACTTATATTTATTATGATAATATTATTATTTATAATTATAGTATCTTTTAGTATTATAACTTTATTTTTAGCTTTAAATTATATTTTTAAATTAGAAAACTTAGTTTATTTTCCTTATTGGCTAAAAATGCCAAGAGTACCATATTTTAATGGCTTAGTATTGGCAATTTCCTTATTAGGACTTTCAACAATTAGAGAAATAGGCTGTATTTATTTTTATAAAGCATTAAAACAAATGATTTTTAAATATCGAAACTTTCATCATATTGCTACTACTTGTAAAGAATTAAATATTAAAAATGACATCAAGTTAAAAAATACAAATACTCTAAATCTTATTTTAAAAATAGCAACTATCATTTTTATAACATTTTTAATTTTATTTTATATAACAGCAATAATAGATACAAATGACTTAGATTTTTGGTCTTCGTGGAATTGGTTTAAATAATAAAAAAAATATTGATAGTTTGACATTTAATTAAAAATTTATTAGAATTATCTTGGAGGATTTATGAAAAAAGTAAAAGTAGTATGTTTAATTATCTTAATATTTTTAGTCATTTATGGAATTTATCTTGGTATTGAATTAGAAAGATTTAGTTCTAAGTTAGGTTGTAGACCATTAATTATTATTGGTGATACAAATACCTATGTTGAAGCAGGTAGTAAAACAACCAAAGAGAAAATTAAGGGATTAGGTTTTACAGTTGAATATGAAATTAAAACAACTAAACAAAGTGAAGACTTGGTGATGGTTGATGTTTTAGCAGGTCAATTTAAATTGTTTGATAAAATTTTATTAATGGCTTATGCAGTATAATATCTAAAAGGAGTCAAAATGAATTATAAATGGTTTTATAAAACAAGAGAAGAATTTGATGAGATATGTTTAACAAGTGATGGTGAGTATCTAACTGGATTATGGTTTGAAAATTCCAAAGATGCTTTGAAGCATAAAAAAGATGGAATAGAAAAAGAATTACCAATATTTGTTAAAACTTGTAAATGGTTAGATATTTATTTTAAGGGACAAAATCCTAATTTTATTCCAGAATATAGAATAGAAAATTTAACTCCTTTTAATAAAGAAGTAATAACTATCATGAATAATATTCCTTTTGGTAAAACCATAACATATAATGACATTGCGAAAATAATTGCTAAGAAAAGAAAAATTAATAAAATGTCAGCCCAAGCAGTAGGAGGGGCAGTTGGTAAAAATCCAATTTGTATAATTGTTCCTTGTCATAGAGTAGTAGGGCAAAACGGAAATTTAACTGGCTATGGAGGAGGAATAAAAAATAAAATTTTCTTATTAAAACTAGAAGGAAATGATATGACAAAATTTTATTTAAAAGAAGAAAGAAATGCAAAAGCAAAATATTTATAAATTTTTTTATTTAACTTCAATTCTAGCACTTATAGGCTTTTTTATAAGAATAGGTGTAGATTATTTTAAATATGATGTAACAAATTCAGCTCCATTTTATGTTTTTATAATTGAAAGAATAATAGAATTCATTATTCCAAGTATTATTTTTTACATAATAGGAAAAATTTTAAAAAAGAAAAATTTAAAGTAAGGAGAGTTTATGCTATTATTTTATATTTTAGTAATTATAATATTTTCTTATGTAATTATCAATTTTATCTTAGATAATACGGCCGAAAAAGAAGAAAAAAACGCAATTTTAATAGATAAAATAATAGATAGTTTCGTTGATAGTAATAATATTTTAATGGAAAATTATGTTTTAATCTTTAAAATAAATGATAAAACCAAAAAACTAGTTGTACCTTATCAAGCATATCAAAAGTATAAAATAAATGATAAAGGAATACTTACCTATAAAAGAAATAAATTTTTAGATTTTATTGTTAAATAACTTAATAAATGATAATTATAAATTAAATAAAAATCTTATGCAATATTTGTCTAAGATTTTTTAATATTAATATGGAGGGATTTTTATGATATTAAATGTTAGTGGAAGAACTGATATAGTTGCTTTTTATAACGACTGGTTCATAAATAGATATAAGGAAGGATATGTTGATGTTAGGAATCCTTTTAATCCTAAATTAGTTAGTAGAATTTATTTTTCTAATGTAGATGTTATTTTATTTTGTACTAAAAATCCAATTCCTATTTTAAAATCTTTAAAACTAATTGATAAACCTATTTTATTTCATGTTACTTTAACACCATATAAACAAGATATTGAACCTAATGTAATTAATAAAACTAAAATAATTGCATCTATTAAAGAGCTATCAAAGATAATTGGAATAGATAATTTATATATAAGATATGACCCAATTTTTTTAAGTGATAAATACAACCTAGAATATCATAAAAAAGCATTTAGTAAAATGTGTTCTTTATTAAATGGCTATGTTAAACATATTATAGTTTCTTTTTTAGATGAATATAAAAATGTTAGAAAAAATTATAAAGTTTTAAATTATCATGAATTTACAGAAAATGATTATAAAGAAATAGGTACTAGTTTTAGTACGATAGCATCATTCTATAACATGACAGTTCAAACTTGTTTTGAAAAAAGAAACTTAGAAGAATATGGCTTTATAAAAGGAGAATGTATTTCTCATACACTTGCTTATAAATTAACAGGTAAAACTTATAAAAATTGGACAGCCAGAAAAGAAAAAAATTGTAATTGTGTTGAAATGGTAGATATTGGAGTTTATAACTCTTGTTGCCATTTTTGTAAGTATTGCTATGCTAATTATGATGAAAATCTTGTTAAAAAGAATTTTCAAAATCATATAAAAACATCTTCTCTTTTAATAGGAAAGTTAGATAGTAGTGACATTATAAAAGAAAGAATTAAATAGTATTTAACTCTTGAATTTTAGCTTATTTTTGTACTATTATAGTATAAGAAAGAATTGATATAATGATAAAACAAACAGCAGGAAGAGATAATTTAGGAAGTTTTGCACCTAATTTTGCTCATTATAATGATGATATTTTATTTGGGGAGAATTGGAATGATCCGGCAGTTGATATAAAAACAAGATGTATAATAACTGTTGTTGCTTTAATGTCATCAGGAATAACTGATAATTCTTTAAAATATCATTTAGAAAATGCTAAGAAAAATGGTGTTAGTAAGGAAGAAATGGCAGGAATTATTACTCATGTAGCATTTTATGTTGGTTGGCCAAAAGGCTGGGCTGTATTTAATATAGCAAAGGAGGTTTATAAAGATGAATAAGGAAGAATTTGAAAAAGTAAATGTATTTGGTTTAGGAGAATCAAATTAAAAGTTTGCTAAATACTTTATAGGCAATAGTTATTTAAATCCCTTACAATTTTAGATGAAACAAGCATATTTCTTGCAAATGTAACATTTGAACCAGGTTGTAGAAATAACTGGCATATTCACAAATCTTTAAGTAAAGGTGGAAAATCTTAATAATAACCGCCGGAACTGGTTGGTTTCAAGAAGAAGGGAAGAAAGCAATTCTTTTAAAACCAGGAATGGTAATAACAATACCAGCAAATGTAAAACATTGGCATGGAGCAACTAAAAATTCTTGGTTTAGTCATATAGCACTTGAAGTACCAGGAACTGATACTAAAACTGAATGGTTAGAACCAGTAACTGAGGAAGAATACAATAAATTACAAGAAGAATAATATAAGAAATAATTAATTTTATAGGTTATCTATACTTTTAATTATTTTTTCTTTACACATCTTTACATATTTTAAAATATGTAGTAAAATAATACTATTTTTAGGGGGGAAGTATGAATATTATAAGTGAAACTGATTTGAAACATTTAACTAATTTATTTATTCCAAATTATTTTAAACTTAAAATTATTGATAGAATTGGTCTTAAAACTATTATTTATCATTTTAAAGAGATAAGTTCTAAAATAACTTTATATGATAAAAATAACTTATTAACTATTTTAGCAAGATATCGTTCCAATGAATTAAAACAATTTTTTAAAAATCTTGATTATAATAATGAAGATAATTTTGATTTATTAATTGAATTTTTAGAAGATAATAAAAAATTACGTCATCTAATTCTTGAAAGTATTGATATTCAAGTTATTGCCAGTCTTCTTAAAACGCCTATCTGTTTTTCAAAAGTTATTGAATCTTTATATAGTATAAGAGCAAATGATGTTACATTATTACTTAAAGATGCCTTAAAAAATAATACTTATCAAGATTATATCAATTATAATACTCCTGATTATACAATTAAAAAAATTGTTAAAACTCTTTCTGTTGATGCTTTAATGTTCGATTTAGAAAATACTAACAATTACAAATTAATTGATGCTATTAAAAAGTATAGAAGTGATGATATTCTTAATTATGTATCTCTTAATTCAAACAATATTATTGATATTAAAAACTTATTAAAAATTAAATTACCAATGTCATCTTACGAATTATTATTAAGTAAGGTTACTATTGATGATGATTTTCTTTTTTATCTTTTTGATAAGAATAATAAAGATATTAAAGAAATATTATTTTTAAAATATAAGCAAGAAGTATATTCTTGGTTAGATTCTTTAATTGAAAACAATAATTACTTAGATGTTATTAGATATCAAGATGATGATGTTATTACCTATGTTGTAAGCAAACTAAGTCTTGATCAAATAAATAATTTAATCAAAAATGAAAACTTAACTTTTTATTACCGAGTTAAAACTATCTTATATGAGTCTAGAAAAGATGATATTGTTAGAGTAATATTATCTAATATTAAAAATGATAATACTAAAATAATTGAATATTTAGTTTTAGAAACACCTGATGATATTTTACAAGAAGTTAAGAAAAATATTAATTTTGATGAAAAATTATTAGATAGAATTTTAGAATGTCGAAATGATAAAGTCATTAAAAATGTATTTAAAGATTATAAAAATGAATTTTTATCTTTAATTAGAAAAAAAACATTTCTTGATCATAACTCTTATTTAGATGAATATTTCTTAACTTGTAATTATCCCTTAGAACTACAAGTTGAATTATTAAAAGATATTAGTGATGATGATATTATCTATATTATGAGTGATAGTAAGTATACAATTAGATTAGAAAAACCTTTATTTAAAATGTATCAAGAAAGAATACTTAATCTTTATAATAAGTTATTAAAAAATGACATGATAAAAGCCTTTGATATTTTTAAAACTAGTTATCAAACAGATTTTAGAAATTACTTAGTAAATAATTTAGATTTCTTTTATCTTTATTTATTCATAAACGAGTTAAGAGATAAAGAAAAAAGTTTGTTATATAAAAGATTTCCTAATGAATTAAAAGAAAAATTACATGAAGAATACATAAATGATCCTATTTTTTTTATAAAGCGAACAGTTTTTTCTAATAATGATATTATAACTAAAATAGTAATTAAAACTTTAACTTATGATGATATAATCAATGTTTTAAAAGAAGAAATTAGTTATAATGGTTTTGTTGCAAGTAATCAAGAATTAAGGAATTTATTAGTAGTCTCAGTTAAAAATAAGGCATCATCTATTAAAAATTTACCATATCCTGAATGTTTAAAATTCTTAAAAGGTTTAAGAAAAGGTTTTGATTTTTTATTTGAAGAATTTTTACAAAATATTGATTTAGATGATGAATTTTTACATACTTTATTTATTGAAAGAGGTCTATCAAACAGTCAAAAAGAAATTTTATTTAATTTTAAAAAGGATGATATTAAACGAATTATTAAAGAAAAAATTGAAAAAAAAGAAATTGATTTACTTGAATATGTTCAAAAAGGTACACCTGATGAAATATTAACTTATGTTTTATCTTTTATTGATAAAGAAACAATAATTTCTTTAATAAATAATCAAGATTTTGTAAATAGAAGAAGTATTGGTAAAAAATTTGCTACGGAGTTAATTATAAAAACTTATGTAGGAGAAAAAAATATTGAACTTGTAAAAGAATTATCAAAATGTTACTCAGGAGATACTTTTGAATTAATAAAAAAATTTGATAAAATTCAAGAGTTTTTACAAGTTAATGATATTGATATGTCTAAATTTTTTCAATATAATTTAAATTCAAATTATAATTTTGTTAGTGATATAGTTGATATTTATGATCATGATTTAAAGTTGTTCTTACAAGTTAAAAACAAGTTATTTTGTTATTTGTATAAAGAAGATAAATATTCTTCTAAGAACTTTTTAGATTTTATTAAAAATTATGTAAGATATAAGAATTTATGTGTTTCTTTTTTAGAAATACCTGATTTAAGTTTGATAAATTTTAAAAATATTAAATTGTTATTTAGACAAAATGAAGTAATTTCAAATATTAATAGTTATAGTGAGGTCGATAATATAATGAGTATAATAAAAGAAAAGTATTTTAATAAGGCAAAATCTTGTTTTAGTTTAGATAGTTATAAGGAATTTGTTTTAGAATTATTATTTGGTTGTAATATTAGAACTGCTAAAACAATGTTAGAAAATTATGGTGGAGTATGTGAATTATTAGAATTAAAGTATTATAATTTAGATAATGGTGAAGTATTAGAAAAAATTGATAGAGTCATAGAATATACTAATCAGTTAGAAAGTATTGTTAATTGTCAAGATATTGAAGCCTTATCTAAGTTAGTAGATGGTATTTTAGATAGAATTGATTTTATTTTAACTGAGTTTGAAGGAGTTAATTATCCTGAATTGATGCGAGATTTGTATGCAACTGAAATGAATTTTAATTTATCAAAAGTAGGGGATAATGTAGATGAAAAAATGGTTAAATTAGAAGATAAATCAAATGAGTATGGAGTTGATATCTATGATTTTAGAGATAAACAATATGTTTTACTTGCTCATGTAATTAGTAGTAGTGAAAATATGGATGATTTGATTGTTGGTAAATCAAGTGGTATGCATAACTTTATTTCAATGTCAGCAATAAGTCATAGAATGCAATCATTTTACTATAATGCTAGAAATATGATTTTAGGATATGATAGTATTCCTCATGATAATTTTATTTGTAGTTCAATTAAAAATATGGGGACTAATCACTTTGTAAAAAATAATTCAAGTGAAGTTGGAGAAGTTAGTCGTATGCAAAGAGGAGTGTTAGAACTAAGTGATACAACAACTAATTCAGAAATTTTATCTTTAAGAGAAGGTATAAAACCTAAATATATTATTTGTCCAGGAAGATATCCTACTAATCAAGAAGTAGAATGTGCCAAAAAATATAATTTAAAAATTGCTTTAACTCAACCAAGGGATAAAAGTATAACGTCACCTAAAA
Organism: uncultured Bacilli bacterium; assembly: GCA_934119955.1. Lineage (GTDB taxonomy): Bacteria > Bacillota_I > Bacilli_A > RF39 > UBA660 > RUG591. The sequence goes on from CAKOSZ010000007.1 coordinate 103,740, forward strand.
ATATTAAAATTACAAATAATATAGAAGGTGAAATAGATAAAGATTATTTAATAAAATTAAAACAAGAATTAGGTAATTTTAAAAATAAAGAGAGAAGAATTGCTATTTTAACTGATCCTCATGCCTTATTAGAACCAACTATAACAGTTTTAGAAGACATTAGAAAAAGGGGAATCACAGAAATTTATTCTTTGGGAGATAATATAGGAACTGGATCTAATCCCAAAAGCGTTGTAGATATTTTAGAACAATACGGGGTAAGAAGTATTAAAGGAAATCATGAATTATATTTAATTAGAGGAGTAGATACTTATAAAGAACATTTACAAAGAACTAATGCTTACACAGAAACTTTAAATAATGTTAATTGGACTTCAAGTCAAATAGGTGATAAAGAAAAAGAACTAATTTCAGGTTATGATGATTATTTAGAACTTGATATAAATGGTAAAAAAGTTTTGTTGTGTCATTTTCTATATGATTTTAATGATGATAAACCTTTATTTGATATTGATAAATATGATTTAGTTATTCAAGGACATAGACATTTTTATCAAAAAAATGATAAAGTTATTACTTTAAAGGCTGTTGGAATGGGAAATTTAAAAAAAGATGATATAGGAAATGCTACTTATATGATTTTAAGTTTCAAAGATAATGAACTTTCTTATGAATTTGTAAATGTTCCATATGCTTATTTAAATACTATAAATGCTAATAATGTTTCAAGTAATAATTGTAAAGAAAAAATAATAAGTTGGATTGGTAGAAAATAATTAATTTATGTTATACTTATATTGGTGATTAATTAAATGGAAAAATGGTTAGAATGGGCAATTGAAATTCAAAGTTTAGCTCAAGCGGGACTTTTCTATACCAATAATGAGTATGATAAAGAAAGATATCTTAGACTACGAGAAATATCTGCTTTAATGATTAGTAATAAAACCAATTTAAACTTAGATAAAGTGAAAGATTTATTTTGTAATGAAACCGGTTATCAAACACCTAAAATTGATACAAGAGCAGCAATTTTTAAAGATGATAAAATTCTTTTAGTTCATGAAAAAAATGATACTTGGTCTTTACCAGGTGGTTGGTGTGATGTATTATTAAGTGTTAAAGAAAATACTATTAAAGAAGTAAAAGAAGAAGCAGGTCTTGATGTTATACCAACTAGAATAATTTCAGTTCAAGATAGAAATAAACATAATAAACCAATATATGCTTATGGAGTTTGTAAAATATTTGTTATGTGTGAATTATTAGGTGGTACATTTAAAGAAAATATTGAAACAACTGAATGTAAGTACTTTAAAAAAGATGAGTTACCAACTAATCTTGCCTTAGAAAAAACAAATAAAGAACAAATTGAAATGTGTTTTAAGGCTTATTATGATGAAAATTTTAAAACTTTATTCGATTAATTTTTGAAAAATAAAAAGTATTGTTAAATTAATTTTTCAACAATCACTTTTTTTATAGGTATTTTTACTAAAAATGTTTAAAAGTATGATACAATATAAATACGTTGGTAGTTTAGTATAAAAAATGTGTTTAAAAAAACAGAAAAAAATTGATATAGTAAGAAAATATAAGCAAAAATGGAGAAATGATGAAAATAAAAATATACTAAGAGTATTTTTGAAAACATAAAACATGTTGATAATTATGACAATGAATTTTGGTATGTTGGGAAAATTACTTATGAATTATCAAATAATAGTACTAAGGCAAGTTATGGTAAACAAATAATTGATGCATTATCATTAAGACTTACAAATGAATTTGGTAATGGTTTTTCTCCTGTTAGTATAAGACGTATGCGTAAATTTTATGAAATATAGCCAATTTGGTCGGCAGTGCCGACTGAATTAAGTTGGTCTTATTTTCAAGAATTAATAAGAATAGACAGAAAAGAAGAAAGAGAATTTTATGAAAATGAAGTAATTAAATTTAACTGGGGATATAGAGAGTTAGGAAGACAAATTAACACTAAATTATATGATAGATATTTAATATCTCCAGATAAAAATGGTAAAATTATTCCTTACTATGGAATAATTAATGACCAAATAATATGTGAAGCTACTGCTGTATTAACTAGTGATATTGTTCAAAATAGTAATAAATTAGTAGATGATACAACTGCATACTTGACTGCTTTTAGAACTAACAAAGAATACGAAGGAAAAGGATATTTTTCTATATTGTATAAATTTATGGAAGAATATATAAAAAATAAAGGTTATACTGTATTAACATTAGGAGTAGAACCAGAAGAAATAAGAAACAAAGAGATATATAAACATTATGGATTTGTAGAACATATTAAAAATGCTAAAGAAGTATATCCAGATGGAACAGAAATAGATGTTGAATATTATGGTAAAAAATTAAAATAAAAAGGAAGTGATTAAAATGAATAATGAAAATAAAACAAACATTAACTGGTAAAGAACGACTTATATAAACTTTCGTTTAAGTCCTTACTTTATAAGGCTTTTAATTAAATTTCTTTTAACATTTTTTAGATAGAATTTATAAAAAAAATTAAAAAAGGATGGTAACTACGATTTATTGGAAACTAATATTTCAGACAAAGGAGATGATAACAATGACAAAAGATTTAATAATTAGAAGCAGTACAGAAGAATTTATAACATTTAAACTTCAAGAAGAAGATAAAGGCATTCAAGTTAGATATGAAAATGAGACTTTATGGATGACACAAAAAGCTATGGCAGAATTATTCGATGTTGAACAACCTGCAATAGCAAAGCATCTTATAAATATATATAATGAAAAGGAGTTAGACAAAGATTCAACTTATTCCAAAATGGAATTAGTTCAAAAAGAGGGAAATAGAAGTGTTAAGAGAAATATAGAGTTTTATAATTTAGATGCCATAATATCAGTTGGATATAGAGTAAATTCATTGAGAGCAACACAATTTAGAAGATGGGCGACGAATATACTTAAAACATTTACGATTCAAGGATATGTATTAGATAAAGAAAGAATGAAAAATGGTTCATTTATTGATAAAGATTATTTTGAAAAGTTATTAGAAGAAATCCGAGAAATTAGGATATCTGAAAGAAGATTTTATCAAAAAGTAACTGACATTTATGCTACAAGTATAGATTATGATCCTAAATCTCCTATATCAATCGATTTCTTTAAAAAGGTTCAAAATAAAATGCACTTTGCGGTATCACATCAGACGGCTGCTGAAATTATATATAATAGAGCAAATTCAGAAAAGAAACATATGGGACTGACTTCTTGGAAAAAATCTCCTAATGGTAAAATTATGGAATCTGATGTTATAATTGCTAAAAATTATTTAAATAAAGAAGAATTAAGTGATTTAGAGGGAATTGTTAGTGCATTTTTAGAAATTGCTGAAAATAGGGCGAGAAGACATATTCCAATGACGATGGAAGACTGGTCATCTAGAATAGATAGGTTTTTGCTTGCAGATGATAGGGATATATTAAAAGATGCTGGAAAAATATCACATGAAATAGCTTGCGATAAAGCATTAACAGAATTTGAAAAATATAGAATAAAACAAGATAAATTATATAAATCAGATTTTGATTTATTAATAGAGGAAACAAACAAATAATAAAATGAAAGGGAGATTAGAAATATGCTTAATTTAGAAAAAGTAAAAGAAGAATTAAATAAATGGAATTTTAGTTATAAAAATAATATTGTGCCGGGACATAGTACTTATAAAATAAAATGGGTTTTACCAGCTGGTCCAGTAATTGTAATTGCGTCAGAAAGAGCAACATCATACTTATTTGGGTTTGATGAAAAAGGAATTCATATTTTTCCGGTAGAAGGCAACTGGAATATATTAGATTGCTGCTTAATAGAATGGAAAAACATCACAAAATTTGAAATAAAAAAAGGCATTTTACTTGAAAATACTATGAATATTACTACTAATGAAATGAAAGTATCATTAAAAATAAATAAAATGGTTGCAGGTAATCTCTGGGTTAAAGAAAATATAAAAGAATTAGAAAAATTAAATTATTATAAAAAATAGTTATATAAAAGTGTAAAAAAGTTTTTACTAAAAGGGAAGTGAAATTTTATGGATATGTACCAAAAAAGAAAAATCAGAGCAGAAAAGAAAAATAATGATAGTCAAAAAAGTTTTTCAAAGGTTTCCATTTCGTGGTATATACCACCTTATGGAAAATCCTATAAAAACCCTTATAAATAAAGGAAAATATAGTTAATCCTTTTTACCGATTTCAATAAAAAAATGATAACTTTTATAGAAAAACCGGGTTAATACCACCTTATGGAAAACCGGTATATAATTCACACATTTAATATTTTTAATTGTTTATATTATAATTAAATTAAATAAAAAAATTAATTGGAGTGTGGTTATAATGAAAAAAATAAAATTACCTATTAAGAATATAGAAACTAACATAATTTTAAATGCCTTAATACAATTTAAAAATGATAAATTAAAACAAGGTATCTATACAGAACCTATTGATGAACTAATTTTAAAATTGAATAAAATTTATTAAACATATTTGAACTGATTAAAAATGGTCAGTTCTTTTTTTATGCCAGAAATGGAATACATAGCCATCTTATTAAATTAAGGTGGCTAAATTAAAAGAAAGGAGGCGAGAATATGCAAGAAAGTAAGTGCAAGGTAATTGCAATCACAAATCAGAAAGGAGGAGTTGGTAAGACCACAACAACATTTAATCTTGGAGTAGCATTGGCTAAACAAGGAAAAAGAGTGTTAGTTGTAGATGTTGATCCTCAGAGTAATTTAACTACTTACGCAGGTTGGTATGATGAAAATGAATTGAAATATACTTTAACTGATTTAATGGAGCAATCTATGAATGATGAAGAAATTAAGATAAAAGAAAGTATATTACACCACAGTGAAAATGTGGATTTAATTCCATCTAATCTTTCTTTATCAGCATTAGAAAATTCACTAACTTATGCAATGAGTAGAGAATATACTTTAAGGAATTGCTTATCTAGTATTAAAGATGACTATGATTATATACTTTTAGACTGTCAACCAAGTTTAGGTATGCTTACAATAAATGCTCTTGCTAGTGCAAATAGTGTTATCATACCAGTTCAAAGTGAATACTTTGCTTTAAGAGGTATGACTGATTTATTTAAGATAATAAATAAAGTTAGACGACAAATAAATCCTACTCTCAAAATAGAGGGAGCATTATTAACATTAGTTGATTCAAGGGCTAATCTTCCAAAAGAAATAGCAACTCAATTAAAAGACAATTATGGGAGTATATTAAAACTATTTAATACTCAAATACCAAGAGCAGTTAAGACTGCCGAATCTACTTCATCAGGAGGAAGTGTGTTTTCTTATGATAAAAGTGGAAGGGTAGCAAATGCATATTCTTCTTTTGCAAAGGAGGTGCTTAATGATGGCAAAGAACATACCAAAAATGCCACTGCCAAAGTTAGATGACCTTTTTACAACAGAGGAAGAAAGAACTAATGATAAGTTGGAAAAAGTTATTGATATTAAAATAAGTGATATTGATGATTTTCCAGACCACCCATTTAAAGTCATTGAAAATGAAGATATGTATAATATGCGTGATAGCATAAAAGAAAATGGAGTATTAGTTCCTGCATTAGTTAGACAAAAGCCAGATGGTAGATATGAAATGGTATCTGGACACAGAAGAAAGTATGCAAGTCAATTAGCAAATAATGAAACACTACCTTGTATTGTTAGAGATTTAACAGATGATGAGGCTGTTATTATAATGGTAGATAGTAACTTACAAAGAGAAGAAATATTACCGAGTGAAAAAGCATTTGCATATAAAATGAAATTGGAAGCCCTAACACATCAAGGCAAAAGGACAGATTTAACTTCTGCCCAACTTGGGGAGAAGTTAGAAAGTAAATATTCTGTTCAACTACTTGCAGAAGAAGTTGGAGATAGTAAGAGCCAAGTTCAAAGGTTTATAAGACTTACTGCACTAATACCAGAGTTATTAGATTTAGTTGATGAAAAGCAAATCGCATTGAGTCCAGCCGTTGAATTATCTTTTCTAAAAGATGAAGAACAATATGCAGTTTTAGATTGCATTGAGTGTAATGTGGCAACACCATCTCACGCACAAGCAATAAGACTTAAAAAAATGAGTCAAGAGGGAACACTTACGACTGATGAAATAGAAGATATTTTATCAGAGGAGAAACCCAACCAGATTCCCAAAATGAAATTTAATGCAGACAGAATAAGAAATGTACTCCCAAAGAATATTGAGGAGAAAAAAATTGAAGATTTTGTTGTTAATGCCATTGAATTTTATGGGAAACATCTCCAAAGACAAAAGTCTATGGACGCAAGATAGTGGGAGTTATTATTCCACAAATCCCTCCTTACAATCCTCCCTAGTATTATTACTAACTATTTATTTACTAACTGAAAAAAGTATATAAGAATTTACACAAATGCAAAATATTTTAGAATATGCTAGATTGAAAGAAATAAAGGAGCGTGATTGTTATGAAAAAGAAAATCATTTTAGTTGTCATTGTTGTTTTTGCAGTAGCAGTTAGTGGAGTATTTGTTCTAACCAAATGTTTAAAGACAAATTCAAACCACGAACAGGTAAATGTTGTAGAAGAAAAAGATGAGAAATTTAACTTGCAAGAGGAAGAACAAAGCAAAGACGAAATAACTACTGAAACAGATGAAAATGAAAACAAAACAGCAAATGGAAAAATTGAAAGTCCAAAAGAAGATACTTCAAAGCAAGAAAATAAATCTAAAACATCAACAAAAGTTTCTGAACCCCCAAAAAAAGCAGAAACTAAATCTAGCAATGTACCAACTACAAGTAGCAAATCACAAGAAGAAAAACAAGAGAATAAAATAACCGAAAGTAATAAAAATAATAGTTCAAGTAATCAAGGACAACAGAACAAAGAGTCAACAACTTTTTATGATTCTATTACTCACGGAAAAAAAGAGTTTTCTTCTGAAAGTGAGGCTTTAAGGAGAGGTACTGAAATTCAAAACAAAGAGTTAGATTATGTTTTAGATTGGAACGAAGACCACCCAGATAATCAAATACAACCAGAGATAAATTATTTTAGAGTTTATCCATCTGCAATAGATGAAAACGGAAAGTATTGGTATTATTTGCATTTCTTTTGCAGAAGTGGCGAAGGACTGGATCAAGAATTAAAAAGTAAATATTAGTGGCTCTTAACAAAGAGTCATTTTTTTTCGGAAAGTGAGGGAAATTAAATGTTAAAAATATTATTATTTGCACTAATCGTAATGTTAGTGCTTTTTTTATGGTCTGCCTGTATCATCTCGGGTAGATGTTCAAGAGAGGAGGAAAAGAGATGAAGAAATTTACAACAACCCTATTGTTAGCAATAGGACTTTTAGTTGGGTTTACTGTTAATGCTCAAGCAGTAAATGCAGCAACATTGAATATGAGTTACTCAGATTATTGGTATGATAGAGCAAAGGCTGATGGTAGTGAACATCATTCTTGGCATTTTACTCTTTACGATATGGATGGAGAAGTAGCATACTGTATTCAACCAAATGTAAAAGAGGGAACGCATTATAATCAAGGAAGTTGGGAAGATACTGGATTGTCTAATTCGATAAAAGAAAGAATACTTTTAATTGGATATTATGGTTATACTTATCCCGGTCATCAAACTTTACAATATAGAGCAGCAACACAAGGTATGATATGGGATACAATAGTTGGTGGAGGTGCTAACACAACTTTCCATACTGCTCGTTGGGCAAAAGGAGATACTTTTGATGTATCAAATGAAAAGGCACAAATTGAAGACTTAATTGCACATCATTATGATAGACCATCATTTAATGGTGGAGTTTATAAAGCACAAGTAGGAGAAACTATTACTCTAACTGATACAAATAATGTATTATCAAACTATTCTGTAAGCGTAAGTGGAGCAGATTATAGCATTGATGGTAATAAGTTAATAATTAAACCTACAAGAAGTGGAAGTATTGATTTAACTTTAACAAAAAATATGCCATATAGTTCTAGTTATAAATTATTTGTTGGAGATGGAATTCAAAATATGATGGTACCGGGAACTACTGACCCAGTAATTGCAAAAATAAGAGTTAATTCTTATACAGCATTTGTTGAAGGTCATAAGAAAGATAGCGAAACTGGTAATGCACAAGGACAAGCAACTCTAAAAGGTGCTGAATATGGAGTTTATGAAACTTCAACAGGAAGATTAGTAACAACAGTAGTTACTGATGAAAATGGTTATTTCAAGAGTAATGCAGTATTATCTTGGAATGATTATTATTTACAAGAAATAAAACCTAGTGAGGGTTATGAACTTGATACAACAAGATACAATGTTGATATTAAAGGCAAAGAATCTGCTAGTGTTGATGTAGTAGAAAAAGTAATTAAAAACTATGTTAGTATTTTAAAACAATATGAACAAGTAGATGGAAACACTACTTTCTTAAATGCAGAAAAAGGTATTACTTTTGAAATCTATTATCCAAATGGTAAAAAATATGGAGAAATCAAAACAGATAAAAATGGTTATGCTTCATTGAACTTACCTTATGGTGTATGGAAGTTCCATCAAGTAAATACAACAACTGGATATGAAAAGATTTATGATTTCTATATTACAGTAAATGAAACAAGCGAAAAAGAACAATATTACAATATTTTAAATAATACACTATATGCTTATCTTCAAGTAATCAAAGTAGATAGCGAAACTGGAAAGACTATTGCTATTGCAAACACAACTTTCAAGATTTTAGATACTGATACAAATCAATATGTTTCTCAATATGTTGGTGGAAAAGTTTATAGTGAGTTCAAAACAGATGAAAATGGCAAAATGATAACTTACTTAAAACTACCTGCTGGAAATTATAAATTGATTGAAGTATCTGCTCCTAACGGTTATTTAAAAGACAAAGATGGCTTAAAATTCACAATAGGAAATGATACTCATTATTCATATACAACTTATGGTGCTTTTATAACAGTAACTTATAAAAA
>CAKOSZ010000008.1 GCA_934119955.1 uncultured Bacilli bacterium
TGTTACACAACAACTAAAAATTGAGCAAACCCTTGATATATAAGAGTTTGCTCATTTTAACTGCAAAAGTAAAGATTATAGTCAAGTCATCTTTACTATTTTTTTTAAATATGCTATAATCAAAGTGTTTTGGGGCTGTCATGGTTTCGACGGGATTACTAGAACTTAAATTGCAAGGCGCACTTATGCGTTAAATAATCAGTTAAATATAACTGGAAACAATAATCAATTAGCATTTGCTTAATTTATAAAAGCAAATATTCCTTAAAGATTTCATCTACGAATCTTTTCTGGAATTTATTCTTGTAGATTATATTATTATTTTGTTTAGGAATAATAACGAATATAACTAAACTAGTTAGATTTATGCTTGTTAATTTGCTTAAAATCTAATGAATTTAATAAATTAACTAACCTTGTAGAAGTTTATTTATCTATAATTTCGGACAGGAGTTCGATTCTCCTCAGCTCCACCAAGTAGCAAACAAACCCTTATTTTATAAGGGTTTTATTATTGTTTTTATTATCTAGGTACATTTTAGGTACATTTTTGCAAATATTTTATTGATTTTTGGAAAGGAATTCAATGGAAATACCAGTAAAAATACGAAAAGAATTAGATACACTATATGAAGCCTATGATAATCAAGACTATATAATTGATTATAAAGGTAGGTACCTACCTAAAAAAGGTAGTGTATTTATAATAAGACATTATCATCACATAGATAGAAATAGAAACAACAACGAAATATGGAACTTAGTACCATTATCATATAATGATCATATTATAGAAATACATAGTAAGAATAATCAACTTGTAAAAGATATGATATATGATTTTATGAGTGATAAGTTTCCAGAACATGAAGAACATTATAGAAGATATTTAAAAGATTAAAGGAACTCTTTTACAAGTTCCTTTTTTACATCAAATATTATTGTAGAATTAATTACAATTGTAATTACTTTCTTTTTTTCAATTAAGATAACTGAATTTGCCTTTATTTCAAAGACTTCAATAAATCTTTTTAATTGCACGTCATTTAACTTCATTTTTCCCCCTTGATATCATGATATCATTTTTGAGTGTCGAAATTTGTCGAATTTTGTCGAAAAATAAATTTAAATTTAGTGTTTGTATAAATTTCCTCCAATATCTATAAAAAATATATAAAACACATTTTTTATTAGTCTTCCTATAACTCTCCCTAAAACGGGATTATTATTAGTATATAATCTAAATATAGCATATTTTTTATCATCAAAATTTCTGTGACTATTACCTTCATAAAATTTTTTGTCTATTTCTTTTTTTATATCTATTTTCTCAAATTCAATTCCTATTTTTTTATTCCATGACGCAACTTCTAAATAAGGAACTTGTGATAATTCTCTGATTCTTTTTAGAAATTGCAATTTATATTCATCGGTAAAATTTTCTTCATAAGATATAAAAGAAAAATTGAATTTTAAATGTGTAGGATTAAAGCAATAATTACACTGACGATCTATTATTTTTTTGTTTTTGATTTGTTTGTTATTCATATTTATTCCATTATTTCTTCATTAAAATATTTTTTTATTAATTGTGTATTTATTTTTTTATTTTTTCCATAAATATAAGTATTATACCAAGGTGTGCCAATTTGATGCGTCATGTTTCGTAGTTGCCACGCCGTATAAATAGCAAAATTGCTATATGTCATAAGTAAAATTTCTCGCACTTCTGTATCTGATTCTATTTTGCGTACAACTTCAACTGATGAGGGAGCATCTTCCAAATTTATCTCTTTTCTACCTTTATTCTTTAATTTTTCAAAAACTTCTTTTACAACTGGTCCATGTTCCCACGCTTCTATATTTTCATTAAAGAGAACACTATCAGTTTTAGCTAATGATATTCCCTGTGCAAAATACAATAATTTTTGTAATTTTAAATGTGTTAAATCCTCATATACTTCATAGCAATCATTACTTACTTGATACTCTTTTTTTTCAGCATTGTTTTTATATATAAACCATGTTGCAATATCTAATGCACTATATTTTTTATTCATAATCAACCTCACATATTCTCCTATCTTAATTCTATGATAGCACGAATTAGTTATATATTCTAGTATTTTTTTCAACATTTTGTCAATACCTCCTACTTATAATATAAACTTTTACTTTTGGCGTTATGAAAAAAAGTATAAAAAAAGAGGTAAGTATGTTTGTTTACATACCTACCTTTTTACTATAAATAATTATTCCAACGGTTTGGAACATAAACTGTTTTATTTTCGTATATTATTTTATCCCATGTATAGCCATTTGAAGTACCAATATTTCTTACTAATAATTCACATTGAGTGTTATATGGAATTACTTTATATTTAGGGTTTCTAAAACCATAACCATTTAATCTACACCAAACGCCTGATGTCGTGTTAATTTTTATATATTTCTTACTAGATACTGCGTCGTTGTCTACTAATTTTGTATCAACATGAATTGCCGCTCCCATGTTGGGATAATTACCATTTACGTTACAATAGGACCAGTGATAGTATTTAGTTCTTTTTAATTCATTTACAATACCTATACGATAGTTTTGATTTGCTAAACTTCCATCAGCAAAATACCAATCTGCTGCTTGTCCTAATAAGTGAGCCGAATTAGTAGAACCTCCAACTCTTCTATTAAAGTTTCTACAACGATATCCTGAGGAAATGTTTATGGGTTTACCATACTTAGTTCTTAACTCTTGAAGTGTTTGAACTAACGTACTAGCAATACCAACTCCTATACTTCCACAACAAGGACATCTAAATTCATCTTTTCTAAAATTAGGGTACTTAGTTCCCCATTCGTTATCTTGTACATATTTACTCATTTGTATTCACCTCATTACTTGACTTTTTTGTAAAAAAATAAGTTATGATTGATCCATAACTTGTACAATACAATGCTACAATTTCCACTGGTGGATTTATACAAGGAACTAGCAACAACACAATCAAACCTATTGTCATTATAATTGTAACAAATGATTTTACATCGTCCCACGCTTTTTTCATTCTACATCACTCCTTTCTAATAATTTATTGCAGAATTTTTTTGTTTCTGAATTATAACCTAGTTTTAAATAACTATCACAACTTTCTAACCTATCATGCATAGGGATGTTATCGTTCCAGATAGTATTTCTTAAAGTTGATTTTTGAATTATTTTTATATTTTCATTAAATGAATAGACATAGCCAAATATAGCCCATATAAATCCTATAAAAGCCACTACTAATCCTAAAAGAAATTGCCACCCTTTTATTTTTTCAATTATTTTCTTCATCTATACCTTCTATACCTACTTCTTCATATATTTCTTCTGCTTGTTCCAAAGTTTGAATTTGTTTACCTAGATAAACTATATTTGTTTTGTACGGTTCTATCACTGTACCATCTTCAAGTGTTTCTCCATTATCACTTTTTACTTTTAATAGTTTCCCATTTTCGGCTTTAAGTATTTTTGAAATACCATTACTTATTAATATCATTTTCTCCTCCTTTTTATCAATAGGTTATGAAATGCTCCAACCTCTATTTTGAGCATTTGCTAAGGCTTGTTGTCCTGCTTCACTTGTTAATTTTGCTAAATTAGTAGAACCCAATACTACTTGTTGAGTATTACAACCTTTTGTTGCTATATCGTATAAACCATTTAATATATTTATAAGTGATTGTTCTAGCAATAAAGAACAACTTGATAAATCTATTCTGTAATAATAATAATTAGCATTTATTGTTGTTAAAAATGATTTTCCTGCATTTAGCAAACCACCAACTATTGTTTGCAAATTATAACAATTACTAAACAAAGAAGAAAATGATTGAATTAATGAAACATCAAAGTTGCTTAAATCTAAACTCGTTAATGATGAACAACTTTGAAACATTGATTGTATATTAGTTACTTTGCTTGTATCAAAGTTGTTGACACTTAATTCTTTTAACTTCTTACAAGAAGAAAACATACCATTCATACTTGTTACATTACTTGTATTAAAACTACTTAAATCTAAACTCGTTAATGATGAACAACCTTGAAACATACCGCTCATATCAGTTACTTTGTTTGTATTAAAACTACTTAAATCTAAATTTAATAAATTATTACAACCATAAAACATACCTTGCATACTAGTTATGTTAGAAGTATCTATTTGAGGTAAAGTTGTTCCTTGATACCTATTAAACATATAGGAGCATGAATTTCCACTTATAGGAAAAGGACTGGGTAATTTTTTTATTGTTTTTACCCAACCACCAACATTTGAATCTCCACTGCCAATTGTATCAGTAAAATACTCATTAATATCTACTCCACTCGTTGATACTTCGACCTCACTATATCCATCTAAATTATCATCAACTGCATTATAAGTTCCGTTTTCGGTAATAGTTTTTTTATCCAATTTAGGAATAACATATTCATCCGGTATTTTTTCTACTACAACGTCGTTATAGTACGTTCCTTGAACTGGTTTAAACTCTTGTTGTTCTTTGCTTGGTATTACTTCTAGTTTTTCAACTTTTGGTTCCACTAAATATACATCATCTTCTAAATCAAACTCTATTGGAGTCTCTTCTTCAATTTCAAATTCTATTTCATCATACATCTTGAACCTCTTCTTGTTCTCTTCTAGTTTGTTCCTTTAATAAAGTTAAATTTCCAAAAAAAATAGTATCAACAAAATCATTTATATGAATTTCAATATCATACTCATAAACTCCTATTTCTAAATCGTTTGTATCATCTGGTAATAACGTTAAATTATATACATTTTTATTTCCAATTTTAGTTATTCCTTTATTTAAAGATTTGCATATTTTAGCAGCATCATCTTCATTTCTTGCAGTAAAGAATATTTTGTCTATATTTCCTTCATATTTTGTTTTAATTATTTTATAAAACGTGTTTCCACGAAACATTTTTATATTATATTTTTTAGCCATATTTTACCTCCTACTTATAACCGTAAATTCTATAAATTTCATCATTTTCGTTAGAATCAGTAGTCATACTCCAACCGACTTGGTCGCCACTAGGTTGTTCTACAATTACATTTTTGAAAGTAATAGTATTCCCGTCCCAATAAATGTTTAAAGTTCTTCTATAAAAATAATTATTATTTTCATTTGTAAAAACTAAAACAGCAGATGTTTTTTTATAAGAATAGTGTGCTTTTACAATAGTAGAACCATAATCATACCCTCTGCCACACCAAAATTCTAAAATTCTATAATCACTTAAATTATTTACAGTGATACTTTGACCAATTTTTAAATTTCCTCCCCAAAGGACAACTCTGTTAATATTTACCCAATCGCTCCAAATTCTGGTATTTCTAACTCTATACCACATATTTTTTCCATCAATAGAAATAGCAAATTGAGCTACATCCAGATTAGTGCCACTACCAGCAATATTATGATAACCACCCATTACCAAAACTTTTAACCAACTTTCAGGGGCATTTGTTGAATTTGTATTAGTATAATAAATACCACTTTGAGTTAATGTGTTTAAATCATAATTTTGGCTAATTTCAGTTGTTTCAAAAATTGGATTACCATTTTTTTTGATTTCCCCATTCACATTAAAGAAATCATCTTCCCAATTACAAATCGGTTTTCCTTTTGTAATTGGAATAGAAACAATTGCACGTGCATTTCTTTTATCCTGTGCTCTAATTTCAAATTCATATTCTTTTTGATAATCATAACCATCAACTATTAATTCACCCGAATAAGAATTATTTTCAATGGTTGGTGTTAAAGATAGCCAATCACTGAAATCACCATTATCAGTCTTACATTTTGAACGATATTGAACTAATAGTGTGTTATCAACTATTCCAAATGAACTATCAAAATAATAACCTTCATATTTAATTTTAACTTTTCCATCAGTTGGTTGATTTCTTTTTATGTCTTGCTTTAATGTTAATTGAATATAATTAACCATTTCTAACGTTAAAGTTGTTTGTGCTGAAAAACCACGACTGTCTATAACCTTAATATCAAATACATTATTACTAGGGTAATTAAATGTTGCTGTAGCTATATTACCGCTAACGGTTGCACCTGTTCCATTAATAATTACACTATCAATAGTTGCTTTATTTTTTAAAGTAAAATTAACTGAAATAGTAACTATTGATTCATATTTTATTATCCTACTAGCATTATTTGTTAAATCCTGAGTATTTGTTGCACTTCCAGTTTTGCTTGTAATAGTTGGCTCAGAATTTATAATATAACCTCTTGAAGTTGCTGGATCAGTACTTCCGATTTGAGTTGTTTTATTGCTGTCAGTATAACTCTTTAATTCAAATGTGAAATCAGCATAAGATGCATTTGTAGTTAAACTATAAATATTATCTAACTCACTACTTGTAAAACTAATTTCTTGCGTGCTACTAGCACCATTAATAGTCTTTATAGTACTAGAACCTATCTTGATAGTTAAAACGTCGTAGAAACTAGCATATTGTTTTAATTTAACGTTAAATGATGTACCTATATTAAAATTAGGTACACTCGTAAATTCACTATTTCTTGGAATTGTTGGTATTGTAACATTTTGTGATACACTTCCTGTGTAAGGTCTAGCTGAACCTGCTGCTGTTGTTTGAAAATTACCTTTTAAATTTAATGTTAAAGTTCCATCATCATTATGAGAATAATTTTTTGTTAATGTTCCAAATTCTTGCCATGTGTTTGTACTTCTAAAATCAAAAGTTTGATTACTAGCAACCTGAGTATCATTTATCCAACTATTTTGCTTAAAACCGTATGTAATATATTGCGAATTAGTAGATCTAACTTGTAATTTAGTAGTAATGTTAGATGTATTATTTGATATATTTTGCGAATTAATTATGTATGCAATTCTTATTTCATATACTGATAATACTGCACCAGAATTATTGTATACACTTCCTAAATTCGTATATTGCCATTGTCCTATCATAATACCTCCTAACTAATATAAAAACAGCCAGTACCATTCTCATAATCTTCAAAACGAGAATGTGTACCAACTGTTAAATATTTTTCAACTATTAAATGTTTACTTCTTACTTTTGTTTCACCAAGTACTGGATCATACTTTGCTTCTAGTAAAGTATCATTACCATGTAGTTTATCAATAATTTCAAAACCATCAGCATCCATATTCGATTTTACTGGGCTTCCGTCTTTATCAACCGTTTGTCCGTTTTCATCAATTAAAACTGTTGTTGTTTTTACTTTTTCAACTGAACCGTCTTTTAATTTCGTATTTACTTCATCTTTTGAATAAGTATTATTTTTTATACTAGAAATAGATATGCTTACTTCATTAACAGTTTGTGAAATGCTAGTTGTGTTTTTAGATAATATTCCTAATTCTTTTCCTTGTTCATCCACTAATTTAGTTGTATTTGTCATTGTACTATTTAGTTCATCAACATTTTCTTTAATCGTTGTAACTGTACCACTTAAAATTGTAAGATTTTCTCCCACTTGATTTGCCTTAGTATCATCTGTATATTTCAAATTATTTATAAAATCATTATCTTCATAAGTTTCACCTTGTTGTTTTGATATTTGACAAATCCATATTTCATTGTCTTTAATCCACATATCACCATTATCATATGGTGGAGTTGGTTCTACAACAAAAACTCTTCTTTTACTATCAGCGGTATCCTTAGCACCATTAGCAATTGCAAGAGCCTGTGTTACATCAGTGTCAGTGATTTTTATCCAATCATAAACTCCATTATCAAGAGAATATCTATAAGCATAACCTGTATCCTTATCATAATAAAGATCTCCTAAATGATTATTTTTTTCTGAATCAGTAGTCCATTCACTAGCAGGTTCATTATTTTCGGTAGGAACTCCAGAATAAAACCAGGTAGTAATGTTTCCATCTACCTGGTCTTGAAGTTCTTTTAAATTTTTGCTAGTTGCAAGAACAAAATTATTTAACTCATTTTCTACTTTATTAAGACTGTTTTTTTGTAATTCATAATTTTGTTGTAGTGCAAGAATATCATTAAGATTATATTTTCTTTCTAAATCCTCCGGATTTCTTAATTTATTTATATCTCTTTTGTTTATCATTTTGTATACACCCTACCATTTCTCACTTTAAATCCTAATTCTTCCAATATTTCCTTTTTATCAGTAAAAGATATTTTTTGTTGATTTATATAATTTATTATTTGATTATCATAATTACTATAAGAAGAATAATTCATTTTAATAAGTATTGCTTTTTGTGGAACAGTTAGACGTAACGAATTAACATATTGAATAACTGCATTTTTTCTTTGTGATGAATTAGTATAGTTTTCTTTTATTTCATCAATTTGCTTTTTGTATGATAAGTAATTGCTATATGATGATACTTGAACAATTGCTTTATATTTACTAGGATTAGTATAAGAATAATCAATTTCTTTCTTATTTAAATAATAATTAGCAGCACTTCCCCCATCATCAATATAACTATTTATCTTATTGTATTCATCACTCATTTCGATTTCTAACACATCTTTTCGAGCCTTGTTATAAGAATAATTTACTATTTTGTTTATTATTTCTGCTTTTTCAGTATCATTTAATTTTTTATAATCATTATTTTCAAGCAATTCCTTTATATTATCTTCAACTATCTTTCCTGATATTTTTTGATATTCCGCCTTTTCCTTACTAGTCATAATAATTTTATTACCATTTTTATTTATGTAATAAGGTGCAACTCTAGGCATAATATTTGTATCACCTGTTTTTTTGTATAACCTATAAATTTCCTTTGCGGATTCGCTTATATTCTCTATGTTAACATTAGCAGGATTTAAAAATACATTAAATATATTATTTTTTCCACCATATTTTTTTATTTCTCTACCTAGTGTGTCAACAGAAGGACTTAGAGTTTTACTTACAAAAGGTATTTTTGCTTTCACATTATTAAATGCACTTTGAATTGGTTTTCCGTATTCAAAAGAAGTTCTTTGAGTTCCGTCAATTAAATCTGCTATTTGTTTAGAAAAAGTCGGTATTGCTCTAGCAGGTAATTCTAAAACTTCATTAATTATTCCTGATACAACGTTATCATTATCGCTGAAAACATCATTTATACTTTGTAAAAATGATTGTTCTAATAAAATACTTCCGGCAGTATCTAAGGAACCAATTATTGCTTCTAATAATGCTTGTGATTCATTATTTTTAGAATTAACTACATTAGCAGTTATAGATAATGGAGCTGCCAGTGGTTGAGCCCAATCATAAGTAAATGACTTACCTCCTATTTTTATTGAATAAGAACTAACACCTAATGTATTTTTTAAGAAATTAGCAGTATCTTTATCATCATCACTTTTACCGCTTGTTATTCCAGCATTTGCAAGTGCAATACCAAGTATATACAACATAGTACCTGCCGTAGCCTTGCCCAAACTTTGAACAAAGTCATGTTGCATAGTAGCAGTATACTGTCCATTTGCAAATGATCTTTTTAAATTAATACCTTTTTTTATAGTACTAACTAATCCAGCAGGTGAATAATCGACAATTGCTTTTGTTAAATTTGCTGGTGTTTTAGCAAATGGTATTAATACATCACCCAAGCCATATCCATTAACATTTAGTTTATTTAATCCTCTTCTTACATCTAAAACAAATTTAGTATAATTGTTATTATCATTCCAGGTTCTAGATAAAGCCTCTTGATGTGCTATATCTATCATTTCTTGTGTAATTTCAGTAGTATTATTTAGTATCATTTGATTTTGTAAAGAATTTTCAAAGGCAGCTTCACTAAATACTCTGTCTCCTACATCCATAACATAATTTAATAACGATTCTGTTCTATTTAATGTCTTTCCAATTAAATTTTTTTCATTAAAAGATTTACTATCAGATATTTCAAATCTGTTACCATCCATATTCTTTGTATTAATTCCTTGTTTATAATCATTAGTTGCCTCATAAGCACCTCTTTTAAGACCTTTCAACATTGCTTTAATATTCGTAGTACCGGTAGTCCTTACACCGGTTTTTCTAGAAATTAATTTATCTGCATAACTAGAAAACAAGTCACCAAAAGAGTTAACAGGCATTATTAAGGCATTACCGGCCACATTTCTTACCTGAGTTTTAGGATTAAATAGCATAGATATTCTCATCCAAGATTTAATTTTTGCTCCTTTTTCAGGTGGTAATTTATCAGTCATTAATTTTTGAATTTGAGCAAGTTTAACTCTTTTATCATAACCATCTTCCATATTTTGTACTTCTTTCATTGTATCCATAATAAACTTTACTTCGTCTGGTTTTAAATCAAATTTTTCTCTATTTTTATTAATCCATTCCTTTGTTTTGTTTTTAACCATCCTATCATAAGCCTCAGATAATTCAGATTGAGCATATTTAACCATACCTTCAGGAGTCATTCTTTCCATAATATTAAATGCTTGTACTGTTTGACCAGCAGTTGTTCCTATTTCTCTCATTTTTTTAGCAGCTTCTACCATACTGCCATAATCACCATTATCAGCATATTGTTTTAATAAAATCCAGCCTTCTGCTACATCTGTAGCATCCATATCTTTAACTTTAGTATTAAACCATCTTGAAGTTTCTGAACTTCCATTTTCATTTAATCTATTAAATGCCTTATCCAAACTTTCTTTATTAGTAACTTTATCATAAAACAAAACATCTTTTTTTGATAAAATCGTCTTTTTTTGTTCGTCAGTTATCATATTAACTTTATTTTCAATGTTTGTAGCAAAATGACTCTCACCATCATTTATTTTATTTATATTTCCTTTTTTAGGTAATAATGGTGTAGTACTAGCGTCTTCTTTGGTTAATCTTGATATTTCTAATGGATTTAGTATCTTATTAACATTTTTTTCAGTATTCTGCATATTATTAATAGTAGGTAATATGTCAGATTTGACATTTTGAGTAGATCGTGATATATTATCGTTAGAAAAAGCAAATGTTTCCAAAGTTGGAGTTACGCTAGTAATAGTGTTTCCAACTGAAGCATTTGCTTTTTTGTTGTTTATTTTTTCTAATCTCTGTACTCTATAATGGTTTTCTCCATTTTGTCTAGAAACAACATCAAATTCAAATAAATAATTATTATTATTTATATTTAGACCATTTAAATAATAATTCCATATTTTATTATTTTCTCTCAATTTTCCTTCCGTTGTTTGTGAGGCTAAAGTTGCACTTTCAATTATATCACCTAAATCAGAAAATACTTGTAAATGTTCTTTCAAATATTGCTTTTGGTTTTTATTATAAAGTATTTTGTTTATACTTTCTTTTATACCACCTCTAGTAACCATTATTTTATTACCATCATTTATAAAGGTATTACTACTATTATATTTTTCAAATATATTTATTGCAAGATCTGACAATTCTTTTTGAGACATACTATTTAAATCTATATTATTTAATTCCAAAATGCTACTCTTGACATCAACTTTCCCATCATATTTATTTATATTTTTATTTATCATTTCTGAAACGTTATTATATTTATTCAATAAGTCTTGATTAATAGGAATATTACCTTTTACTTGATTAATTTGTGAATTATCTACTGGTATCAGTGCTTTATTAGTATTATTTATGCTTGTAGCATCTAATACAGGTAATATATTGGAATTTAATTTAGCATATTGTCCTTGTGTAGGATCTATCCAAGCAACATCCGTAAGTTTTACTTCCTTAGAGTATATTTTACCTGTTCCAGAATAACTTTGTGCTTCCATTTTTGATGGTGAAATAAACGTTCCTTGTTCTATTGGATTCGAACTATATACAGTTATTTTTCCTGTTTCTAAAGCCTTTTTTGCCATCTCTGCAGTATAACTATCATCAAAATTTTCACCGGCTTCAAAATATTCTTTATAATCTGCATCATTTAAAGCCTCTTTAAATGTTTTTATATCTTTTTCAGTTCTTATCCAAGTATGATAGGCATCATTTACAGGATTACTATTTTGTATTATTTCATTTTGTTGTTGTTTTAAAGATAATTCAATATTTGTATTATAATTTTTTTTACTAAGCGGTAAATTAATATTACTATTTTTACTTGATTTTTCTTGATTAACTATATCTAATACTGTTGGTAGTTTTGTAGAAATATTATTTACATCATTGTTATCACTCGTTTGATTTTTAGTATCTATTTGAGTATTTAACTTATCATTCTCATTGGATATAGTTGAAATATTATTTGTTATTGTATCAGTGATATCAGTTTGAGTACTACCTATTCCTTTTATTATATTATTAATGTCATTTTCAACATTTTCATTTCTAACTGTGCTGTATTTTATATTATCGATATTTTTTAATATAGTTTCTATCCTGTTTATAGTATTAATATCAGTAGTATTATTTTTTAAATCTATAAGTTCTTTTTTATATGTGTCATAAACATTTTGTTCTGAGTTAATATTACCTAATAAACCACCACTTAAAGCACCTATTCCAGCCGAATATAAAGCACTTACAAGTACATCTGGATCACGTACTACATTCCAATAATCTTTTATATCTGTACTATTTTCTAGAAAAAGAAGTTTATTAAAATTATCTATATATTCTTGTATAAATTCTTCTGTTGCTTCACTTCCGGCATTTCCTAAAAATTTAGCAATTGCTTGATTTGCACCAAATTTACTCATTAATTTATTGGTTATAGCATCATTTAATTCTAAAACTGTTCCATTGGTTAAACCTTTGGTTGCTGTTCCTAATAATTTTCCTGTTAAATACTCAGCGCCAGTTGAAGCAGCCGCATATAAGGCTGCTTTATCTTTACTGTAACCATCAGAAATAGCCTGATTTAATGAACTTGTATACATATTTCCAAAGTACAATAATGATCCAGTAGAACCACCACTTACTGTATTTAATGCAGTTGAACCAGCAATTTTACCTACGTTATAAGAGGTATCAATTAAAAATTTCCAAAATCCACTAGAATCTTGTTTTGCTTTTTCCATTTTTAAATCTGAATTTGTTGGTAAATAATACCTAGAACCATCTTCTCTAGTTATATATTGATCACTATTAAAAAAAGGTGTAAATAAACTTTTTGCACCTCTTAAAGTATTATTAATAAGTCCTTTATCAAGAAAAGAACTTTTCTCATTACTTATTTTATTTTGCCTATTATAATAATCTTGAATTAATTCACTATTTCTTAATGTATTTCGTTGAACTTGAAAGTCTTTGTTCCAGCCGCTATTTTTAAATTGAGTTAACTTTTCATTATATAGATTTTGAGACTTTTGTTGTTCTTGCTTAGTTTGACCGTATAAATTTTTAGGTTGAGTAAATTTAGCATTTTCTTTCATTACATTTTTAGAATTATTATTTGCTATATTAATTTTTTCTGTCGTTGCATACTTTCCTACTTGCTGATTAAAATTATTATTATAAATTCTATCTAATCCTTTACGTCTCCTTGTTAATTCATCAGATAAAACTTTGTCTTTATAAACTTGTAATTTATTTTCTTTTATGTAATCATCATAAGATATAATTCCCATAATTATCTCCCCCAAAAAATAGGTCCTGTTTTCTTTTGTTGAATATGATATTTATATTGAGAAGTTACATCTATATATCTACCACTGGTATTGCTTGTTTTTTCCCATAAATAATATCTATCGCCTGCCTTCCAAATATTTTGATTAGGATTGATGGTTCCAGGAATATTTGGAAACAAACTTGCTTTACCAACAGATACTACTTTTTGATTATTAATATACTGTGGATGTTTTTCGTTTTGACCTGCTTTATCTTGGAAATAGTAATCTGATTTTGATTGAGTATCAATTGTATTTCCATACTCATCTGTATTACCTAAATTTAATCCGTAGTTACTACCACCATTTGACAAATCACTATTATAAGAATAATTATTATTTATACTTGACCATTTTTGAGCATTAGCAATTGCATCTTGTTGCTTTTGATATGCCATTTCTTGTTCCCATCTTTCTTGCTCTAATCTTTGTTGTTCCTTTTGATATGCCATATTTTCATTGTATTGTCTAATCTTTTCAGCTGTTTCATTTTCATAATTAATTTGACTTTCAACATCTTTATATCTGTTATAATAGTTATTATTAACGTTATAATTCCAATTTAATCGATTATTTTCTTGTTCTGTTTTGTAATTAAATCCTTCTAATGCAATGTTTAACTTTTCTTGTAATGCTTTTAGTGCATTTTGTGCTAATGTTTCGTCATTAGATAACTGTGCTTGTCTTATTGCATTATCAAACTCTATTCCAGCATCTTGCATACTTTTTCTTGCTGTACCTAATCTATTCTGATAAGTATTATACATATCAACCTTAGAACTCTCAGCATAACCACTATTAGATAATCCGTTATTAACAACATTTTCTCTACTAACACCATATTTATCTACCTCTTTTTGATAATCGATATAAGATGCTTTTGCTTCATTTTGATAGGCTTGTTCGCTTTTTTTTCTTTGTTGTTCAATCAAATCTTTTTGATATTCCAAATTTTTGTTTGCTATATCTTTTTGAGTATTTTCCCACCTATCAATCATATCTTGTTGTTCTTTTGTAAAATTATTTCTTTCGTTTATTAAATTATCATAAGTATCATTATATTTTTTTAACTCACTTTGTTTTTCATTTTCAACATTTTGAAATCTCTTGTCATCATAATTCACGTCATAAATTGCCATATTTTATCACCTCTTTACATATCCACCTACAAATGATTCCAATGTATAATTATTTAAACCAAATGGTTTGGTAGAACTAAATTTCATTTGTAAACGTTTCCATTTTTTCTTTTTAATTCTATAAACTATATACCCTTTAACATTGTTGTAAGTATTAACTTCTTCAAAGTCATTATTATCGGTTTTAACTTCTATTTTTATACTTTCACCTTTTACTTCAGCAGTACCGCCTCTTTTATTAGTGGTTTTTTGATATTCTGGATATTTAAAATCATCATGTTTAGTAGTCCAATAAGAATTTATTTCACTATTGGTTTTAGTTAGTTTATAAATCTTGTTATTTCCACATAAATAAAGCACTCCATTTTTAACAGAAGTGCAACTAATATTGCAAGACATTTCCCAATAGTACCATTCATATTCTATATTTATATTTTGATATTTTTGCCTACTATCTGTCAAATAAACTTTGTTATCTATAATTACCAAAAGATATCCTTCCCACTCTTCTAACATCATGTTCTTATAATTTGATTCTTTTAGTAGTTTACCATCAACCATACTTGATCTATGTGCTAACAGTTGTTCTGAAGTAATATTTCCACTAATTGCCTCCATACCTCTATCAGAAAAGAAAACTATATCATCATTAAAATTAATTCCAGTAGAAACACAACCTATCGTTATACTTGAATGTGTTGATGGATATATTTTTCCATATGTGCTATCAACAACTGGATTATGATAAAATACTGTTGTATTTGCTTGTGATGGTTCTTTTAATACCCATAAAGCGTTATTGCTTGGTATTAGTGCTTTTACCTTTGCTAAATCCATGCCTTCATTATAATAATCTAAATCACTAACGTATCTTGGATCTTCAAGTGAACTATGAAATATAGCATTAGGATAATCTTGGTTTCCGCTAAAAAATACTCTATTATCAAATACTGCCAATATAGTGCACTTATCAATTCTATCTCTATATCCTGGAATAGTTTTTCTGAACAATATTTCTATATTATGTTGACCATCCGTAGTAGGTTTAGCTGGTGCGGTGTTAAAAGTAATACTTCCTTCTGTAACATTAACAGTAAAATCTGTCCCTTGTACATAAGTTATTTCATTTAAACCTACTGTAACCTTTGCTGTTACTACGTAATCACTATCAATGTTTTCGGCATCTAATTTAAATTTAGTTGTTTCCCCATCACCTATTCTTAAATTTTTTCTAAGTCCTGTAAGTAAATTTACATCCTGATATGTTGTACCTTCACCTGTAGGATCACCAATGGTAGTAGTTGGAATAGTACCATCTACTTTTTTTATTTCAGTTCCGTTATATTCAAGATAATTTAAACCATCTTTTATATAAAATATGTTATTGAATATAAAGGCTTGACTTCTAATTAAATTCATACCATTAAATATTTCGGTGCTATCATCATAAAGTTTAGTTCCGGAATGAACTATTTTATGAGTTGTATTGCCGATATCATAAAAAAAGAGGCCTAATATGGTATTATTGTATTCTTCTACTAATTCCATATCAGGCCTTGTTTCTATTCCAGCACTATTATTTTTGTAATTTTTCCACATATTTAAACTATCAGGACTTCTTGCTAAATTAGTGTCATTATTACTGAAATCAACACCTGCAAAATTATCTACTTTTCTAGTAATTAATGCTCCACTAGGGACACCACTAGAACTACTATAAGAACTCATAAGTATTATCTCCTTCCAAATAAATACTACCAGTATGAAATCTTGGATCTAATCTTTGTAACATTTGCTCATATCTGTTCGAATAAACTTGTCCATAACTAGCAGATATATCAGATTTAAGTAAATCACCAGCAACACCGTAAGGCATTATTTCAAGTACATCTGTTGATAAATCAAAAGTAAATTCACTATCTTTTGTATCAGCAGTTATTTGTTTAGGATATTTATAATAATATATTTTAGCAATACCATCACCATAGAAATTAATTGTATTACCTATGATATCATTTTCTACTCCTCTAACTATGTTAATTTGAAATAAATCCCTTGCTATATCAGAAAAATCAATTTCATCGCCTTCATTTACTTCTAATTCATCTTTAGCAGGTATTTTTTTTATTCTAGCAATTTCATTTTGAATTTGATTTATAACATCATTTATTTTATTTGCTATATCAGGATCATCAGTTAATAAAGGACTTTTATCATTGATTTCTTCGATTAGTCTTAATACTTTTTTCTTCATTTCTAGTAATGTCATACTATCACCTATCCTTTTGGATTAATATCTGTATTATCTTTGTATATTTCTTTAATTTCTTTAATTTCTTTTTCCAAGTCATTTAATTTATAAACAGGTATATTAGGAATAATATAACCGTCTATTTCATTCCAAATTAGAATTGTTCCTTCTGGTATCGTTTGAGTTAACTTGCTATATTCTGTACTCTTTATTCCATCATATTCACTTTCTTTGCTAATTTCAGTAGTTAATATTAAGTCTTTTAAAGTCTGATGTACAGTTTTATCATCTGTGAATTCATCAAACTCTGTTTCCTTTGTTATAGTTCTTCCATAATATTGTTTCAAACTTGGTTTTATTGTAAATAACTCATTATTCATTATTTTCCTCCTAATTGGTTGCCATACCTAGGTTCGAACTAGGGAATGTTGCATTCAAAGTGCAATGTGTTACCTCTTCACCATATGGCAATAAAAAGAGGATTGCTCCTCTTATTTTACATCTCAGTTTTCATTATATAAATTTCTTTAGGATTAACAATCTTAGCCCCAAATACATATAATCCTTTTAAAGCATCTTGAAAAGCCTTTTCTGGTCTATATGCTTCTACTTTTTCAATTTGTTCAGCAAAAGCAATAGCTTGACCTGTTCTTAAAATGTTGTAAGTTACATCATCAGAAGTAGAGGCAGCAGCCTTTTTACCAGTAGGCAATAAATTTTCAATGCAAACAAAGGCATTATTGATTTTACCAACAGCACCTTTCTTGATTATTTCTGGATTATTTGTAGATAATTCAGTTAAAGATTGTCTATAAGTAGTAAAAACTTTTGGAGATACTTCTAAATATAATGGTTCAGATACTGGAACATTATTCTCATATAATTTAGTAAATCCTGCTTCAACGCTAGACATAGCATTAGTTGTAGTTAAGGCAATTACTGAACTTTGTGGTAAAGCATTTGATGTAGCCTCTGTTGCAGTTTTTACAATAGAAGCAACGTATTTATCTCCTTCTTCTTTTAATCCAAGTGCTGATTGTCTTGAAGCATCTTCCATTAAACCAGGAACTGATTGTGCTTTGTCAATATCTTCAACTTCAAAATTAAAATATCTATATTGATCTAGTTTTAATAATTGACTAGCATCAGTTAGTCCTTCAAGAGTTATTTCTGTACCAGGAACGTAAGTTCTTATGGTAGGTCTAGTAACACTTAAAATTTTTACTTCTTTTGCATTTTTACTATCCTTTTCATATTTAAAGTCACAATGATTTCTTAGAGATGTAATTGTTTTTAATTCTTTTAAAATTGATTTACTCCAAATTGTTTGTTGGAAATTAGTTACAGCCATTTTAACACATCCTTTCTATATAGATAGGAATTATTTATGAGACATGGTCATAGATTTACGAACTGCTTCCCATACTTTAGGATCATCAAGTTCTTCATCAGTTAATTTTCTTATTTCATCTTCTGTATAATAATCCTTAACTTTATCTTGAATCATTGATTTCATGCTTCCTATCTTTTCAACCACTGGCTTAGTAGGTTGATTTAATTTTGTATACATTTCATACACATCTTTAATAGGCGTATTTGAATTAAATTTATCAATAAAAGATTTAAATTGATTATCTTTTAATAAATCATCTTTCACGCCTAATTTCGCTAACTCTTTCACTTGTTTTTGGTGAGTTAGTTCATTTGCAAGAGTATTAAACATAACTTTCTCTCTTGGTGTCATTTTGTCTACACCAATTGCAGCTAATCTATTTGCTTCTTCTTGCATTTCTTCAAATCCTAAATCGATAATTTTAGAAGCCTCGGCTTTACCTAAAATTTTTTCATCTTCTTCAGAATATCTAGGCTTTGAATAAACAGGTATATCAATTCCTTCCTCTTTGTAAAATTCTCTCATTTTTTGGTTTGCCTCTGATATATCTTTAACACCCATACCTGCTTTTAATATGCTGCTAGTTTCTTCGTAATTGGCTAATTTGTCCGAATATTGTCTCTCTATCTTCCTTTTTTCTCTTTCTATTTTCTTAGGAAGTATGTCATTTATTTTGTCATTAACCATTTTTTCTACTTCTTCTGCAGTATAGGTTTTAACTTCTTTTTTTTCTTCCTCTTGAGAAGTGGTATCAGTTAACTCTATACCTTCCTCATTTTGTTCTACTGATTGAGCTTCAGTGTTTTCAGTTACATCTGTAACAGGTGTTTGAACATCGTATTCTTCGTTCATTTTTTTCCTCCTATTTTTTTAAGTGTTTGACTTCACTATTCCATTTTCTTTTAAAGTCTTACAATGCTTGGACTATAAAAAAACAACAACTATTGTGTAGTCATTGCTTGATTAATTAATTGATTTCCATATTGTCCTATACCAGTTATATCTTGCTGATTTGCAATAAAGTTATTTGCTTGCATTTGTAATTGTTGAGCCTGCGTCTGAATGTCTGCTATTCTTTGTTGAGATTCTTTCATTTTCTTTATTGCTTCCTCTAATTTAGATTTAGGCATTGAACTGTCATCATCTAATAAACTTACATATACTTCCAATTCTGCTAATCTTTGTGCTGTAAAATAACCTGCTTTTAACATATTTTCCAAAGATAACTCTTGAGCATATTTATCATAAGGACTTTTAGGTGTAATATCTATTTTTACATTTGCTTGTAATTCTTGTAATACACTATAAGGTACTTTAACCGGTCTAGAAATTACTTCACCAGTATTAGAATTAGATTCTTCATAGTCTATTACTAAACCATCCGTAGCATATGTCTTCCACATATCTAGCCAAATCCTTGCTAGTCCTTCTAACGTAGTCTTTAATGATAATGTCTGTTCAGTTACTGGCATTTGTGATGCTTGTTGAACTGCAAGTATTGCTTTACCACTTGCACTTTCCGGATTAACATCACCAGTAGCGATATCACCAGCACCTGCTAGTTCTCTTGTTGTTGATATTAATTCGTTCATTACTTTTTCAACATCTGTACTCATTTGTGCTGGTTGAAGAATTCCAATTGCTTTCTTAACATCATCTATAGTTTGTCCATTTACTTTAATAGTACCACCAATTTTATCTACTGAATTAGCATTTTGAATTTTAGATACATCAACAATTTTTTGAGGATAAGCAGTAGTTTTGGCAGATATTAATCTTCTCATTATAGTTTTGTTAATTTCTAACTGATTAGGTATTAAATATCTAACTTCACCTTCTCCTCTAGCATAGCCTTCTTTTTCTTCCCAAAGCATATGTTCTAATGGATAAAGAGTAAGTTTTGTATCCTTATCGGCTTTAATATCACAATATCTTGTTGCTTGACTAAAATGAACTGTGCTATTTTCTTTATACATTTTAGTAATAATAGTTACCATATTGTCTTTTTCTTCTCGTGAATCTTCTCCAGATTCTTCAAATGTATCATTATCACCAACTATATATTTTAATTTATCTTCTGATACTCCTGACATTCTTGCCATTTCAATAGTATTGATAACTGGTTTTCTATGTTTAATTAAGATATATGGTTGATTTTGTATATCCGAATCATTTTCGTTGCCATAATATATATCATTTTTTGATAATATTTCATTTCGTGGCATATTCGTTTCTTCATCGTAATCAACATAAATAGGACATTCGTCATTAATGGCTGAATGTTTGCTTATTGCCCTTGTCTTATAATCCATATTATCTTTTTCCCATACTTTTGCACCTAATTTGTTTAATAATTCGCATGTTTTACTTGCTACTTCTTTAAACTCTTTATTTTCAAAATTTTCAGCACTAAAAACCGGTAAATACATGTTATTATTAATAACACCTACTTTATATTTAACTATTGGCTTAATTATGTTTAATTGAATAGGTTCTATTCCACTTATTTTTAATCCTGCCCATTGATTTCCATTATACATTCTATAATTTCTATCAGTATCTGAATATAAGTTTTTTAATCGATTATAATTTCTACCTTTTTCGTATAGTTCCCATATATCAGTTTCTTTTAATTCATCTATATCCATTTTAACACCTCCTAACTAGGTATATCTTTCTGTCCTAATCCTGTCCCATCATAATTATCTATATTAGCCATCATAGTATCATAGACATCTTGTTTCTTTTTTTGCTCAAAAGTTTCTATTTCATTTCTAACTATCTTAACAGGATTAATTTCTGGTATTTTTATTTCTTCATTGTTCTTTAACTTTTGACCATTTTTAAGTCCTAAAGTATAAGCTAAAATTATAAAAATACCAAATAAAAAAAGTAATGCTATTTTTTCCATTACTTATCACCTTTTTTTGTTTTCTTTTTAGGCTTAGTTTCTTCTAATACTTCCTCTATTGTTTCAGTTATTATCTTATTAGTTTCTTCCTCTCCAATTAATTCATTGCAAGTTTCCCTTAACTTTCTTAACATTTTCTTTTTCATTATACAACCACTATCTCCTCTCCATAATCAACATCTAACGGTTCTTCTGACTTGAAATTGAACGCTTGGCTTACTTCTATCGATTCAATGTCAAATATTACTTGTGTTCTTGAATAGTAGGCTACAGCAAGCCCCATAACCAAGTCATCATGAGCTCCTTGTTGTGCTTCTGGTCTTCCTTTCTCATTCCTGACAAAAGTTAACATTTCTTCAAGTGTTAATTTATCATTTATTAATTCAACAGATTCCCGAACTATTTTAACTAGTTCTGCTATTATAACAGGTCTTGTTAATGAAGTAGTTTTAAATCCATAGGACTTATCCATTATACCTGTATATCTATCTTCCTTTTCTCTTACAAACATATTAGAATAACCTAATCTTACTAGTTCTTTATTAGGAAAACTACTAAAATTGCTTTCAATACACATAAGAGCCGGCGTTACAATACAATTTTTTAAATTCTTACTAGCATAATACCACCCTAAACAATACATTTGTCTTACGTATAGATCTTCATCCATTTGATGTCTTAGTCTTGCTACTTGCATTCCTGTCTTAGCATTAAGTACATGTCCAGTAAACCAGTCAGATCCATCACCAGCAGTATCACCGCCTATGCAATATTTGTATATATTAGGTAGTTCATATAATTCTATATAACCATTTTTATCATTTACCCACTTAATATTAGTTATTTTTTTCCCAACAGGCATTGTATCATCATATTTATAATCAAAATACCCTGTTTTTAATGGTTTTGTTATCTCTTGCAATCTTCTACTTACTGCCCTTGCGTCAAATACAGTCTTTCCTAAGACACCCCATTGACCTAAGCAATATACATTATAATAATACTCATCAGTATACTTGTAACTTTCTAGTAGTTTTTTATAATCATCATCTAAAAATTTGTTATCTTTATACGTTGTATGTACTATCGTTAAATTATCACTTGGCATATCAAAAAACTTTTTTTTCAACCAATGATTGATATCAATAGGATTAAAAGATATAACTATTTGTTTTTTTGTTCCTTTACCTCTTAATCTAACATCTAATTGTTTAAAATCACTTTCCAGTATTTCAGAAGCTTCTTCTGCCCATATATCAGTAAGTTCGCCTTTACTAAAGGTAACAGACTTTAGCTTTTCAACATCATCTAATCCACTGAATATTATTTCATTGCCATTAAGTAAACATTTTATTCTTAAATCACTTTCATTTATTTTAAAACAACTACTTAAACGCCACTTATATATAACTTGTTTAAATAATGCAAATGTACTATCTCTATTGCTTTTGCCAGTGGCACGAACTGTTAACAAATTCATTAATTTTGAATTAAGTATTTTATATATATATCTTTCTACAATAAAAAAAGATTTACCAGATCCGGCTCCTCCATAAAATATCAAATATCTATTTATATTATCCAAATAAGGTATATATATATCATTAAACACCTTCTTTGATATTGATATTTTTATATCCTTAGTCATCCAACTCAACTCTTATATTAAAATCAATATCTGTTTCAACCTTATCAATAGGCTTTTCTCCTATTGTATCTCTTATTGTTTCGTATGCTTTAATGTTACCAATTTTTGCCTGTTCAATTATAGCAAGTGAAATTTTCTCTTGTGTATCTTTATCTGATAAAAGTAGTAATAATTCTTCTTTAAGTGTTCTTCTTTTTCTTCTAACTTCACCTGATTTAATTCCACCATTTTTTCCTCTTTTTCTTGCTTCTTCCTTGGTTCTCACAGGTTTTAAATTTTTTATATTTTTCATACTATCACTACCTTTCCTAACTTATAAAAGGATACTAAGAAATGACGACTATTATTTTTACGTATTAGGTTAGGAGAATATAGTATCCTTTTATAAATCATCTATCTAAATATTTTGTTTTTATTATTTGCTTACCTTTGGAATTTGTTATATTTTTATATTTTTCTTCAAATTGTCTTAATATGAAATTAATTGCTAATAATTGTCTTTTCAATGGACCAAATCCTTGCTCATTAATTTGTTTTAATACGTTGTTGATATACTCATATAATTCTAGATCATACATTTCTATTACATTTAAGTATTCATGAGCATTACTTGTTAAAATAGCACCATTTTCTACCCGTTCTTTACCTCCATCACATTTTTTTATTAAATGATGATAAGTATATGGATTATTCTTTGATACTTTATATCCCATCCAATCAATTTTTTTAACATTGTAAATTCTAATTATTAGGTTTGTTATATTGTTCATATTACTCCATAATAAAAGAGCAATTGCTTGCTCCTTCACCATATAAGGTGTCATAGAAATTTTAATAATTGAAAACCACCAACTCAATTATCTTGTATAGCCCAAGAGGTGTGTGCTATACGTTCCAAGAATTATCCTATCATATCAATTATAGATCATAGTAGGTCTAATAAAAGTCTAATCTTTACTTTTTATGTCAAATTCTTTATTTATTTGTTTTATTCTTTGAATACTAAAACCTAAACGTTCTGCTGTTTGCTTAATAGATAATCCCCAAATATATCTGCATCTAAATATTTGCTTTTCAATTCCATTCATTTTTGAAATCATATTATCTATCTTATCTAATCTTCTATCTATGATATCTAATTCTTCTTGTACTACTTCTCTTCTTTTATCTAATTTTTCTATTTTGATAAATGTGTTAGTAAACTTATCATCTATATTAACACATTGTATTTTTAATTCTTTAAATGTAGTTGCATGTATTCCAAGTTCTTTTTGAATTTTAAATTCTATTCTTTCTTCTAAGCCATGTAATATTTCTTCTAGTATTTTTTTATCTTCTAACCATTGCCTTAATTCTTTATACATCTATACTCCTTTATGATCCATATCACTATATTCTACTGTCTTGCCATTTTTCATTCTTACATATTTTGTAACAATATTTTTATAATTAATAACAAAGCCTTCTACATTTCTTTTTACACTATTAGTATATTTTTCATAAATTTTATCTAGTTGTTCTTTATTTGGTAAATTTTGTAATTCAACAACTTCTGGAACTACACCAATGAATTTTGGTAATTCCTGATTAATAAATGGATATTTAAACAAATCGTGTTCATAAATTAAATTATATAAATTGAACTCATCATCTATATTTGCTTTTGCAAACATATACCATCTCTTATCGAACTCATCAATATTATATTTTAGACAGCCCATTCCAAGCCATTCACCACAAATAGCACTATTATTAATCAATTGCTCTTGTAGATAATCTTTATTATCTACTAACCATTGATATAAGCCTTTATAAAGCATTCCTTTGATTTCTTTTATTTCATCAATGCAAATAATATTATTTCTTTGTGCAAAGTATAATTTATCATTTTTTTTAAAGAATACCAAATTACTTCCATCAAGTTTTTCAGTAAGATAAACTTTATCGCCTTTACAACTAACTCTTTTAGTCTTTGGATATATTTCTTTTTTTATCATTTTTTTACCTCCAATTTTTCTAACCATTGTTTTAATTTATCAAACACTTTATAATCTATATCATCTTTTTTATAATAGTTATCTATTTCTTCTAAATCTCTTAGCATAACATCTCTTACTCTTATGTCAATTAACTCTGGATGTTCCATTATGTACTCACTTATTTCGCTTGTTACATAAGTCTTTCTACCTATTGCATATCTTAAAGCACTTATTACTATATCTTTTAAATCATAATCTATTGGTATCATTTTTCGTTTAATCTCCCATTTGTGTTTTAATTTGAATTGGTATTATTGCCTGTGGTCTAAATATAAATTCATAATCATATCTCGATACATCAGAATCTTCTAGTTGCTCTACTACATAAGTTGTTTCTTCTGCTAAATATAGCATGTGTTTTTGATATTTATCTTCTCCAATTCTACATATTACTTCTAATTCATCATTTATACTACCACTTCCACCTTGTATCGAACATTTACCAGTCATCGTAAATAAGTAATCTCCTGTTCTCAAATTAACAAATGTAATTCTTCTTTTTACTTTAAATTCATCACTTTCTCTACTAATATTATTTGACACTGTTTCTGCACTTGTACAACCTGTTATACCTAAAATCATTACCCCCAAAATTATTAATAATAAAATTTTTTTCATTCTTTACCTCCTAATCAAAATAATCATCAACACTACCTAATTCAACACATCTTTTTAAATAATCATTAAAATCAGCATCAATAACACGACAAACATCTCTTGCAGTTTCAATTAATGCTATAAATAACACCTCGGCATTAATTTCTTTTCTTTTTAAACACTCATCAACATCATTTACAAAATCATTTTTATCTTTATCATTGAAATATAATGTTACTTCTTTTATGTATTTTTTATTATTATAATCAATTATTTCTCTATTCATTATTTTATCTCCTAATTTTCGTAAAATACTTGCTTATCATATTCAATAGCAACTTCATGTTCTATTTTACAACCTCTTGCTTTTTCCCAGCCTTTCATAAAATAAACGGCATCTACCTTACCAATAAATTCTATCGACTTTGACAAATAGTAAATTGCTTCATCAATATTTTTTGGTGGTTCTTCATTAATTATAGTATCTACTACTTCATATCCATTTAATTCTAACTGATGAATTAACATTTCTCTTTCTTTTCTTATTTGTTCATTTGTTTTTCCCCTCATTGGTTGGCTAATCATTATTTTCATTATTTATCATCTCCTATTATACTTTTGTATTTTTGTAAAACATCTTTAACTCTAACTACTGAAAATATATCATTTTCATTATTGAGCATATCTTCTAAATAATTTATAAACTCTTCTTGTTGAGTTTTATAGCCATTTATTTCAAATTGCATAAATCCACAATCGCGTAAAAGAGTATCATCATTCACTTGTGCAAATACTTCTTTTAATGGATTTTTATTTTCTTCAAGTTGTTTCTTTAATTCTTCATTTTCTTTTAATAATTTCTCTAATTTATCACAATTACTAGGACACCATATATCTTGTTCTGTCATTTCTTGTATAGTTAAACTTGCTTCGTGTAGTTGTTTCTTTAATTGTTCTTTTTCATTATATAAATCTAATATAGGGGTACTTTTCACTTCTACTCCACTTATCATAATCTTATGTAGCAATTCTTTTAATTCTCGATTTTCTTCACTTTTTGCTTTCCATATAGAAGTTAATTTTTCCATTTCTTCTAAATCTTCTTCGTGTTGTTCTCTTAACTCCTCTAAATCACATATTGCATTTGTTATTGTCATACCAGATATTAATTCTTCATAGTATTCCCCATCAAAACCCAATTCATCATATATCAAGTGCCTATAACTACAACTACCATTTTTTATTACATCTGCTATCGTTTCAAATACTTTTTTCGTTTGGTCTAGTCTTATCATTTCTTCATCTCTTTTTGTTTGCTCTTTCCATGCTTCTAGCTCATTAAATAACTCTTTAAATACTTCTGTTGGTATCACATAAAAGTCTGTACTTTGATAATACTTTTCGTAATCTTCTATTTTCATTTACTCATCACTCTCTACTTTCTCTACTAAATCTGCTTTTATTAAGTCAAACATAATATCACTACCCCAATTACAAAATTCTAATTTTCTTGTTGGAATATCAAATATAATGTCTTGATATTTATGTGGATGGTCTTTTAATTCATATTCTAAAACTAAACTTTTTGTTCCATTATAATATTTTTTTCTAAACCCATACTTTTCCAACTCTTTCAATTCAACATCTTCTCTTATTTTAAGCATAATATCAGTCCTTTCTTTATTCTTCTGGCATTTGATATATATAAGCACTATTGTCTATGTTTGGTAGTGAAATATATTGCTGTATTTCATCTAATACTTCTAATACTCTTTTTTTTGTTTTGTATCTTGCTATGTTAAAACCATAGTTTTTTGTAAATGCTCTTAAACCATAACCTGTGCCTGTTTCTTCATATATAATTGCTTCACATTTTATTAAATGTTTTCTTTCTTGACTACGTATCCATAATTCCATTACTTTTCCTCCTTATTCCAACTCAATTCATTTACTTGTTGGTTTATTGCTTGTAATAAAAGCATACTAATATCGTTTACATCATCTAAATATACACTTTCCATTTCCTTATCAAATGTAATTGTTTTAGCACCAATAAAACCAAATGTGTCATTATTAAATTTGTTTTTTGAATAGACTATTTGATTATCATTTGTTTCAATATCTAAATACCAACCTAATTCTTCAAATAACTCCCTAGCACTTTTCATATTTTAATCTTTCTCCTTTAAATTATTTTCCATTTTATCAATACATTTTGAATATAGTTATCTATTTTTTCTTCTATTGTATTCCCTTTAAACCAACAATTTTGTTTCCAATTGTAAGCAGACATACACTCTTGTTCTATTTTTCCACTTGGATAAATATAAAAGTAAACACTTCTACACTCACTTTCATAATAAGTTGCTATTCCACCTAATGATATACAATAACAATTTTCATTATTCCAATTAATAATTTTTTCTTCAATATTAGAATTAATTCTTATATTTCGACTATTTTCATAACCACCTTTGCCAGTATAATTAAGATATTTTGAACATATATTTCTTACCATTTCTATTTCATCTTTTGGTATTACTTTTTTTAATTCTTCACTATCAGCACTACGACTAACTTCACAATAAACATTAACTTCAAATTGCAAATTGCATTTATCACATTTAACTTTTCTATAATTTGAATATTGTTTACATATCTTAAAATTATATTCATTATATTCATTACAATAAGGGCATTCTATTCTAAAATTGCTCATACCTATTTCTCCTTTAAATTGTTGATTTCATCTATTAGTTCATTGATTTTGTTTTGCTGAATTATTATATTTTTCCATGCTTTATATTCATTTTCTCCATAAGGTGGTATTAAATCATTAATCATTAATATTTTATCTATTTTTTCTATCTTCTTTGGCTCTTCGATTATTTCTACTTCATCATTTAATTTATACATATCTAATTCTTCCCACAATCTATATTTATCGTTATTTATATAACAACTTTCTTGCCATTTCTCTTCCAAAAAGTCTTTTAACTCTTGCCAATTATCTTTTAATTCGTAATATCTTTTATACACTTCTTCTGCATCAGGTATTATCCCTGCATAATCTCTATTTGGGTTTTTCTTCTTATCTTCTTCATCAAATTCTTTATCAAACTTGCTTATTAAACCTCTTTTCTGTCTTAACCCTACTATATGCTCTAATTCCATATTTTCTTCTTGCAACTCTATTATAAAGTCTTTTAGTTCGCTTTCACTCATTTTTCCTATACTCTTACTCATTTTCTCTTCCTCTTTTCCACTTTTTCTTTATCATCAAAAGAAATTCACACTCATCATTTTCTCCATTTATGCTACATATATCTCCTCTTTCTCTTATCTTTACACTTAACTCCTGTGAAAACCTATTTATATTCTTTCTTAGATACCTTATATATGCTTCTATATGCTCTTTTGCTTTTCTTTTATTCATTTCCTTTTCCTTGTTCTAGTTCTCGTATTTTATTTATAATAATAAGTATTGCTATACCAGGTTCAGTATTTTTTGTTACATTTGCTAAATTTTGTAATGCAAATCCTCTTTTCCTTATGTCGAATAAATATTTTTTTAACTTATTCCAATTATCTTTATATTTATTTAATTCAGCATTATATAAAGATTTACTATACAATTCACACATTTTATTTAGTTCCTTGTATTTATCTTCTAATTCCATATATTCTTCTTCTCTAGCACTTATTTGTATTTTTAGTTGTTTGTTTTCCTGTTGTAATTTATCTATATAATCTATAAGATTTTCTTTAAAGCTGATTGTTATTTCATCATATCTTGAAGTTTTACTTTCAGGTTCATAATAATCATCTATTTTTATCTTATTCATTATTCCACCACCTTTACAACTAAATCGGCTTTTATTAAGTCATATATCAAATTAACAACATTAGAATTAAAATTTACTATTCTAATAGTTTTATCTTTATGTATCACTAATTTTGTTGTTGTTTTGCCATTGCAATCGTATATATAAGCATATCTATTACAACAACTTTCTCTGGTTCATTTTTCAAACCCATACTTTTCCAACTCTTTCAATTCAACATCTTCTCTTATTTTAAGCATAATATCAGTCCTTTCTTTATTCTTTCGGCATTTGATATATATTAGCACTAACAAATCATTTATTTTTTATTCCCACATAACAGCAAAAACTAAAATCATAATTATTAAAAATATTATTATTTTAGCTACAAAATTACATTTTTTAGTCATGCTTTCTCCTTTTTAATACTTCGCGTAAACCATACTCATATGCTTTTAAATCTTCAAGTGTTTTTTTAGGCACTTTTTTCTCTAAAAATTCTATTTTCTTTTTAGCCTTTTCTAGTTCTTCTCTAAGTTTATTTACTTCTTTTTTATAAGCACCTGATGTACCTCTAACTTTTATAAATGCTGCTCTTTTATTTTCTAACTTTAAAGTAGTTTTTGCTAAGTTGTGATGAAGTTCTTGAATTTCTTTATTTCTATCTTGCATGGCATTTTCTAATATCAAATTTCTATTAGTTCTTACTGAT
Source organism: uncultured Bacilli bacterium (assembly GCA_934119955.1). GTDB lineage: Bacteria > Bacillota_I > Bacilli_A > RF39 > UBA660 > RUG591. The sequence continues at coordinate 30,191 of CAKOSZ010000008.1, forward strand.
AATAGACTTTCTAAATCTTTGATTTTATTATTTTTATTTTCAAGTTCAATATTTAAATTTTCTATTTCAGCTTCTAAAACATCTTTTACTTTTTTGCTTTCTTTTTTTAAATGTTCTAAATCAATTCTACTTTTATCAGAATAATCTAACATTTCGTAATATTCTTCTCTTAAAGTTTTAAAATTAATCAACCAAGAAATAACCCCCATTTCGTTATTTCTCTTTTTCATCTACTACTTTCTCCTTTAATAAAGTTTCATACCACTTGATATGATTTTCACTTTGAATTTTTAAATCATATGCTATATCTTCTGGCGAAAATTGTTCCCATCCAATCAAAGATTCTTTAAAACATTTATCACAATAAGTATCATGTAATAAGTAAATTAATTTCATTTTTATGAATGGTCCTTTGCCACAACCATTACATATTCCAAAGCCACCCCATCTTACTATTTCAAAAAAATTTACATCAACATAACTAAAACCTTGTTTTGTATAATTAACTTTTCTCATTTCCTTCCCCTATTAATGTCTTTTTCATACTTTCTAATTACTTCTTCTCTACAACCTTTATTACTACAATAAATACGCCCTGAATACATATATGTGTCTGTACCATAACAAACTGCACTATGACAGTTTGGACATTCTACTATGTAATCTAATTCATCATCAGAATTTCTTTTATCCAAAATCTTTATTGGTGGTTGGCTTAAACTTGCATAAAGATAATTATCTAAATTTTTGTCTTCGAATTTATTTCCTGTTATTAATGCATTTAATATTTTTGCAACTAATCTATCATTTTCCATCTTCTAGTACCTGTAATTGAATTATTGCTTCTTCCTTTAATCTTTTCATATTGTTATTGAATTTTTTGTCACTCACATACATTCCTGTAAAACCTTTAATTAGAGTATGAATACAAGTTGATAAAATTATTATTCTCATTGTATAATTGTTAAAAAATATATTTATAAGTGCTAATATAAAATTTATCCAAGCAATAGCCAAATTAATATGACCATCTATTTCACTATAATCATATTCTCTGTTTTTCTTAGCAAATTTTAATAGATCCTTTTCTGTGCTATCTTCACTTGTCATAATAGCCTTGTTAAATTTACTAAAATATAAATCTTTATCACTATATTTTCTATATAATTCCCATTTACATGCACCATCTTCTTTTAAATTAACCCAAAGATGATAATTATTTCCTAATAGTCGTCTTATTTTTAATTCTTTTTTCATATCTAATTCTCCTTTTGTAAGTAAATAAATTTATTTACTTTCTGTTAAAAATTTTATTTTGAATAAATCCCTTTCGTTTCGGTAAGGAATTCCTTTATACGTAGGTAGTAATATAAAATACATATCACGTATAATATCTTCTGGTTCAAACTTTTCTATATATGCTATATTCTCTTTTACAAAATAATTAAGTTGTAATTTGCCATAGACTTTGATAAATATTTCGTCAATATCTAGTGTTGTTGAATAATAACCATCACTTTGTTTTTTTATTTCAGGTATAACTTCAAATAAAAATTGTTTATATGCTTTCATAAAGTATTTACGAATAGCCCTTAATTGTTTTTCAAATTCATTTGGATTAATTACTTTAATCATCTTTTTTCCTCATACAAACCACAAGCAATATCATTTTTCATGATATCTGTTGTATTTGAATGCCCTAAGCCTAACTTTATGCATTTGAAATATGTTCTACCGTTTCTCGTTATTTTCTTAAAGCATTTACAATTTTTGCAATATAACCCTTGTCTAAACCCGTAGCAATTTCTAAAATATGATTTTAATGCTATACGTCCACCTTGTTTTTCAAGTGCTTTTGGTTCTATTTCTTCTAACGGAATTTCATTACCGTAAATATCTATTTGTTTCATAATTTCCCCCAGTCATTTTTTAAAGTAGCCAACTCTTGTGGTGTTAATGTTTCAATATCTAATTGTTTAGCCTCTTGAACGACATAATCAATAAAGATAGCCATTTGACTAGTGTTATAACTACTTGTTCCGTAATAGGCTATAACATCAGTTAAACCAGTTATTTTAGTTTCACTAGTTTCACATAACCAACCAAGTCCCTTTTCATCCCAAATTTTGATAAATGTAGGTACTGCATCACTATTCATAGTAATTATTCTATAAATTCCTTTATTCTTAATAAAATCACGATACACATCTTCTTTTGTTAATCCTAATTTATCAGCAATTTTGCCTAGCAAAACCCAACAATACGAATTAGCATTTAATGATCTTTTCCTTTTAACTTCCTTTAATTCAAAAATTTTATCAGTATCTAATTCCAACATCTTTGGAATTAATTCTTTTATAGTTCCTGTCATTAAAATGGTAAATCATCATCACTAATTTGTAATTCTGGATTATATTCTTCATTCATAACTGTTTTAGTTGATAACTGAGCATACTGATTTTCTTCAACTGGTGTTAATTCCTTTGTTTGTTCTTCTTGTTTTTCCTTTTGTGTTAGAAATTGAATTTCATCAGCCATCACTTCCGTTGTATATTTTCTTTTTCCGTCTTTGTCGTCGTATGAATCTGTTCTAATCCTTCCTACTAGTGATATTAAATTTCCTTTCTTTTGAAATTTTACTAAATTCTCTGCTAACTTGTTAAAGCATTTGCAAGATATGAAATCTGTTTCTCTTGTACCATCATTTTTAACTCTTCTATCTATTGCCAAATTAAACATTGCTATTGCTGTATTACCTGTCGTATACCTTAGTTCAGGATCTCTTGTTAATCTACCTATTAAAATTACCTTATTCATCTTTTGCCTCATAAAAACGAATAACACTATCAATTATTCCTTTTGACCATTTTAATTTTTCTAACGCATAGTTTGGATGTATTTTAAAATTTCTAGCATATACTTCTAAAACTGCACTTATTCCAATAAATGCGTCTGCTAAATCTTTCATAAATGCATCATCTCTTACTTGATTTTTTGAGTAATAATGTCTATAAACTTCCATATAATTATTTATAAAATTTGCACATTCTTTTCCTACTGAATTTTGTGTCATTTCTTCCATAAATTTTTCCATATTAAATTTCCTTCGGTAATGTAATTTTTACATAACCAGCCTTTCCTTTTTGTACTACATCTTCGCTATATTGGTCCCATAAATCCAAATTATTTTCCTTAAATAATTGCTCATTGAACTTTCTAACTACTTTATCTTCTCCATCTGCTACTAATGTAATTTTTACTCCATTAGGTGTTTCCCATTTTTTAATGTTGTTATTTTCCATAGCACTTTTTAATTGTGCTTTGAGTTCTTTAGCTTGAACTTCAATTTTTTTCATTTCAGTAAGTTGATTCTCTAATGCTACTATTTTATTTGATAATTCAGTTAAATCAACTGGCAATAACTCTTCTTCTGTTATAAATGGATTTTCTTTAACCTTTGCTAAATCAATTCTAAATTGCTTTACTGCCTTGTTTATATCTTCAACTAATTTTTTAAAATCATCTAGTCTAATATCGTATTGAATTAATCTTTTACTATCAAACTCTTCATTAAAATCATCTGGTCTATGGTAAATAGCAAGTTTTCCATGATTTCTTTTTGTGTACTCCATATAAAACAACAATTGAACTAAATAAACTTTATAGTCTTCTACTTTTTCATGTATTTGAGAAGTTGTTTTTATTTCAAGTACCATTTCCTTGTTTATTCCGTCAGTATGACATCTAATATCGTTTTCTATAAACTTGCCTTCTACAAACTTATCTTCTCTATTTTCGTTGATAAAATCTCTTATTTTTGGTTCTAACACATTTCCGTACTCTGTATACTCATTACCTTCAAAAGTTTCTTCTTTAAGTCCTGCTTTTTCAAGTAATAAATCGAATCTTTTTTTAAATTGACTTATTCCCATAATTATTGAAATATCAGATCCTCCAATATAAAGATTTCTGTTTTCTTTAACACTAGCCTGCATAATTTTCACCTTCTAAAATCTTAATTACTTTTTGAAATTCACTTTGTTTACTCTTAGAATTTAATTTATAATTTTTAGCAACTTCGTTTATATCAAGTCCCTTTAATTTGCATAACTCAATTAAATTTTGTCTGTAATTCGTAGTATCTTTTTCTAGCAATTCGTTATTGTTCATACTATCAATTACTTCACCATCGGTTATACCAAAAGCATTTAAATACAAATATCTCTTGTAGTATGTATTTAAAGCTCCTAAGTACTGTATATCTTGCATACTAGGTACTTGAATATATTCACCTTCTTTTGATTTTATAAAATTACCATTTTTATCTTTTTTGTAAGTTAATGGAGTTTCAAACAATTTGAAAGGTATTGTATATTCTTGTTTTTCTTCTCCTTTAACAAGTTCTAAAATTGAATATCCTTCTTCAATACGATATCTATCATTAATTCCTTCTTCAAGCATTAATTCATTTAGTTTCGGTAAAAAGTCTGCTAACTCAAAATAATCAAATCCTGCATATTTATTCTTACCACTCTTTTTTAATTTTGCATTTTGTAATTTAACTCTAATGCTAATAATACTTTCATTTAAATTTTTAATTTTTGTTTCCGTCATTTTCTTCTTCTCCTAAATCTTCTAAAATTTCTTTCAACTCATCTAGCCCCTGTTCATCTTTTTTTTGTTCTTTATCAAACCATTTCGGTGTTTCTTTTTTAGGTAATGCTTTCTTTCTTTTTTCAGCATCACGAACTTTGTTTTTGATTATTCCAAAAATGTAGTTAATGTTCCCTTTATTTTTGATAAGGGCATCTTCTATGCATTCATTTATCAATTCTTTATCAACCGTTGTTAAGTATTTTACGATGTTTTGTTCTTCGGGAGTATTTGAATACATTATTCCCTTTGATTGAAATAAATCTACTATTTTTGCTTCATCTCCCCCTATAACCCCCTCTAAATATGTATAATTATATATATTATAATAACCACTTGTTTTGTTCTTTTCGGGTTCTTCTCCGGTTTTGTTTTGGTTCTCTTCTGGTTCTTGTTTGGTTTTATTTTGGTTTTCTTCCGGTTCTTCTCCGGTTTCGTTTCGGTTTTCTTTTTTTGCTCTTCTTTTTGAATTGTTTATGCTTACATTTAATTGTGATTTTAATGTATTAAAAATCGCTTGATTATGATTATTTAAATTTGATGGTTCTATATTTTTAAATACGTAATCAGTCATTGCTACCAACAATATTTGTTTATCTTTTAAGGGTAACGTATCAACTAAATTATATTGATCATAATAAAATGTAAAACTTTTTACTTGCGTCATTTCTACTCCTTATAAAACCTTAACCCCTGATTTGATTTTTTTCTCAATTTATGCTACAATAATTAAGAAATTAAAATTAATATTAATTTCATAAAAGTGATAAATCCAAATCCATATAGTATTATTACTATTAGATCTGATGATTTATTTTCAAAAGATAGATTTCGTTGGGCTATCTTTTTTTCTTTGTTGAAATTAATAATATTTATCATTTCTTCTAGTTCTAGATCCATCACAACATCGCCTTTCTCATTTTATTTGCTTCTCTTCTTATTAAAGCAACATCTATATTTAATTTTTCTACAACTTTTTTTGTAGGAACTAATATAGGTCTAGTTTTAAAATAAAACTCATTGTTATTATCCATTTCTTCACATAAAGACTTTCTAAAATTATTTAAACTATTTTCACCAAGTGGCAATATAATTTTTAAATCTTCGGTATTTAACCACGGTTTATTTAATATTTTTTCCTGTTCAATATAATCATAAACAGGTCTTTTTTTGTTTTTTCCCATTTTTCCTCCTTCCCGTGCTAGACTTTTTTATAGATATTCCAGTATCTATTTTTTTATTTTCTCCATTTATATCTCTTATTCTTCTTTTTCTTTTTCACAATTATTTTTGTGCATATCTGCACATACATTTTCAAAAAAAATTGACTTATCTGTCTTATAGAAATCTAATAGTTGTTCTAGTCTTTCCACTGATAGTCCATTTGAATTATTTTCATATCTTCTAAGTGTTTCTTTGTTTATATCTAAACTATCAGCAACATCTTCTAATTTCAAATTATTCCTAATTCTAATAATTTTCAGTTCTTTTCCTATTGAATTTTGCATCGTTTTACCTCCTAACTAACACTATTATATCGTGCATATATGCACTTGTCAATAGAAAATGTGCAAATTTACACAAAAAAAGTTGTTTTTTTTATTTTTTATGTTATAATTTAATAAGAAGGAGGAATTAAAATGGCTGAGTTTTTAAATAATAACATCAAATATTTAAGAAATAAAAATGGATTATCTCAACAAGGCTTAGCAGATAAAATTGGCATAGATAGATCAACAGTTTCAAGGATTGAAAACAACGAAATTGAAACAACAATAGATAATGCCATTAAAATTGCCGAAGCATTAAATGTACCACTACACGATTTAGTTGGAAGAGATTTAAGATTAACCCATATAAATACTCCTCCTAGTGAGGAAAAACACGAAGAATACAAAAAAATATTAAAAGAAAAAGGCTTAATGGATGATGAAGAAAACATAGATGAAGAAAGCCTTAATAAGTTGTTAAAAATAGCAGATATGATAGATGGTATTAGTAAGAAAGAGAACTAATAGTAGTCCTCTAGTATTAGAAAATACAATGACAACTTAATTTTACGATATTTAAGTAATTTTATTAGATCATTGTACTTCATATAACCACCCCTATTATATTATAAATTAAAAAGTAAGGAGTAATAAATAATTATGAAAGAAAAAAGTGATGAAAGATATAGTACTACTACAAGAATTATTATCTTTTCTATAGTTATTGTATTAATAATTATGACATTTATAACAATTAACACAAATATAAAAGAAAAAAACAAAAACATAAGGCTTGAACAAGAGCAACAGCAAGAAGAAGAAAGACAAACAAAGTTGAGTGAATGTATCTCAACTGCTAAAAGAAATAGAAGCGACCTTTGGAATAACAATTGTACAAAACAATCAGATGGTAGTTGTACAATTCAAAACAAGACTGGAACTATTGAATGGATAGAACAACGGTACGAACAAGATATAGATAATTGCAATGAATTATATGGGAAATAATAAAATTAATTGAAAAAAAGACTAGAACTGCTGGAACAGAACTAGTCAAATACACAAAAAATTAATCTAGCACGATTAGGATTTTTTATGTGATTTAATTATAACATAAATGTAATCCTAATTCAATATAAAAATTGAAATAAGGAGTGAATATTATGCCAGTATACAAAACTAAAACTGAAAAAACAAAAGATAACAAAATATGGTACTTTAAGTGTAATTACAGAGATATAGAAGGAAAAATAAAGCAAAAGAAAAGTAAAAAATTTAACACAAAAGAAGAAGCAACAAAAGAAGAAGCAAAATTTTTATTATCAATTGGTGAAACAAAATCTAATAAATCAATGACATTCAATAATATTTATCATGAATTTATATTAAAAAAAGAAGATGAAGTAAGACCTACAACTTTAATAAAAATTAAAAATTATTATAAATATATTGAAAATAAAATTGGTGATATTCAAATATCAAATCTTACTATTGAGCAAATTAAAAAATGGAAAAATTATATGAATTCTACTAAACTTTCATGTCAATATAAAAATAAAATTTTTAAATTATTATGTTCATTAAATAACTATTCACAAAAATATTATAACATTTCTACAAAGGTATTAGATATAGAAGGAAAATTTAATGAAAAAGACATAAAGAAAAAAGAAATGCTATTTTTTACAATAGAAGAGTTTAATACTTTCATAGCTATAATTGATAGTCAAATGTGGAAGACACTCTTTGAAATATTGTTTTATTGTGGATTAAGACAAGGAGAATTACAAGCCTTGATGTGGAAAGATATTAATTTTGAACAAAACACCATAAACATAAATAAAACATTAACAACCAAACTTAAAGGAGTCAAATATAGCATCTTTCCACCAAAAACAAAATCTAGTTATAGAATAATTCCATTTACTAATACAATAAAAGATGATTTAATGATATTATATAACATATACTCAAAACTAGATGGTTTTAGTAATAATTGGTTTGTTTTCGGTGGAATAAGACCAACTCCCGAAACTACTATTCAAATTCATAAAAATAAATATTGTGAACTTGCAAATGTAAAAAAAATAAGAATACATGATTTTAGACACAGCTGTGCAAGCCTATTAATATCAAAAAATGCAGATCCTGTTTTAGTTGCTAAATATTTAGGGCATACTGATGTTAGTATGACTTTAAATAGATATTCTCATATGTATAAATCAAAATTAAATGAAATAATAAAATTGATAGAAAATTAATAAAATTAGGTACATTTTAGGTACACATTTTTTAAAAAAGTACATAATAGTACATAAAACAATAAAATAAAATATATGAAAAATGCTTATTTTATAAGGGTTTAATATTAAAACAAAATATCAATATTGTTCTCCTCAGCTCCACCAAATAGTAAATTAACCCTTATTTTATAAGGGTTTTATTATTATTTTTATTGTTTGGTACATTTTTACAAATAAATTAATTTAACATTTATGTTAATATGATATACTATTAATATATTTTACTTATTTTGGAGGTGAAAGCATGAGAAAAATAATTAAATAGTCTGGCATAGCTTTAAATATGCCAAAAGGAGGCATATGTTAGAAATAAATGATTTAAATATAAAAATTGATGACAGATATTTAGTAAAAAACTTATCATTTACTCTAAATTATGGTGATAAACTTGCTATAATTGGAGAAGAAGGAAATGGTAAATCTACTCTTTTAAAAGCAATACTTGGTAATTGTGAATATGCAAATATTGAAGGTTCTATTAACTTACATAACAATAGAATTGGTTATTTAGAACAAGTAATAAATAATAAATATTTAGATTATAAAGTATTTGATTACTTATTTAAAAATTTAAATACTTATTATGACAACATAACAGATTTTTATAAATACTTAGATTTAATTAAATTAGATGATACTATTTTAGATAAGAAAATAAAAAACTTATCAGGTGGAGAGAAAGTTAAAATAAGTCTTATAAAACTTTTAATCAATAAATATGATATATTATTTTTAGATGAACCATCTAATGATTTAGATTTAGAAACTCTTATCTTTTTAGAAGATTTTATCAATAATACTAATAAACCTATTATTTATATATCTCATGATGAAACTCTTTTAGCAAGAACAGCTAATATGATTTTACATTTAGAACAAACAATGAAAAAAACTGATTGTAGAACAACAATTCTAAAAGTAGATTATGATACTTATGTTAATTTAAGATTAAAAAGAATTGAAAAAGAAACAAGTGTTGCTAAAAATGAAAAAAGAGAATTTTTAAAAAAACAAGAAAAACTACAAAAAATCATGGATAAAGTTGCTTATAAACAAAACACTGTATCAAGAAAAGATCCTTTTATTGCTAAGGGTTTAAAAGTTAAAATGCATGCTTTAAAAAGTCAAGAAAAGAAATTAGAAAATATAGAATTAACTAAAATACCCGATGTTGAAGAAAGTATTAATTTCTTCTTTGAAAATATTTTTATTCCTAAAACTAAAACTATAATTGACTTAGAGTTAAAAGAATTAAAAATTCAAGATAAAGTACTTGCTAAAAATATTAAATTAAATATAATTGGTCCTAAACATATTTGTATAATTGGTAAAAATGGCTGTGGTAAATCAACTTTAATTAGATTAATTTATAATATTTTAAAAGATAAAAATGATCTAAAAGTTGGCTACATGCCTCAAAACTATGATGATATTTTAAATAATTTTAAAACACCAATTGATTTTTTAGCAACTGATTATAGTAAAGATGAAATAACTAAAATAAGAATGTTTTTAGGCAATATGCATTTTACCAAAGATGAAATGACTGGTTCTATTAATAATTTAAGTATGGGTAGTAAAGCCAAATTATTTTTAATAAAATTAGTACTTACTAACTGTAATGTACTTTTGTTAGATGAACCAACAAGAAATCTAAGTCCTTTATCAAATCCTATTATAAGAAAAGTTTTAAAAGAATTTACTGGTACAATTATAAGTGTATCTCATGATAGAAAATATATTACAAATGTCATTGATGATTTATATATATTAACTGAAAATGGTTTAATTAAAATAAGATTAGATTGTTAAAGGAGGAAAAATATGAAAAAAACTGCTAGTAAACTTTTTTATGAAATGGAAGAAAAAGGAAACAAAGAAATGTTAAAAGGATTAGATAATATTTATTTTGATAAGATAATAAATCCTTATAAAAATAGTGAAAAAATAATTGATTTACATACTCATACAAGTTATTCAGGTGGATCTTTACAACCTGATGAGTTAATAAATTTAGCCATAGAAAAAAGAATTGGAACACTTGCTATAACTGATATAAATACAATTGAAGGAATTAAAAGTATAAACAATAATGAATTAATTAAAGATAGTCAACTAGAAATAATTAATGGTATAGAATTACAAACAACTCTTAATAATAGAAAAATAAATATTTTAGGTTATGGAATTAATCTAGATAATAAATTATTAAATGAAAAAATGACTTATTTAAAAAATAATCGTTTATATTTAATTTTAGTAACCTTAGAACAAATGAAAAAAAATTATGGAATTAGTTTTAATTATGAAGATATAAGAGAAATAATTAATACAAATAGTTTAAATTATCTTAGTCTAGCTAAACTTTGTGTTAAATACAAATATGCAACTACAATTAAAGAAGCTTATAATAAATATTTAAATGAAACTTATAATAAAATTAAAGGATTAAATAAAGATTTATCATATCAAGAATGTATAGATTTAATAACAAATTGTAGTGGTATTCCAGTTCTAGCCAATCCAAAAACATTAAATTTATCTGAAAAAGATTTTCTAATTCTTTTAAAAGAAATGATTAATTATAAATTAAAAGGTATTGAAGTATATCATTCAAATTATAATGAAGATGAAAAAAATTACTACTTAGATATAGCAAATAAATTTGAATTATTAATAAGTGGTGGTAGTGATTACTATGGTGAAATTAATCCTGATATTGAATTAGGAACTGGTAAAAATAATAATTTAAAAATTAAAAAATTATCAATTCTTGATAAATTACATTAATATTATAATTATTTAGGTGATTTAAATGAATAGATATAAAATAACTAAAAAATTTCTTATGTTTTGGTGTTTATTTGTTGGACTTGGAGCATTATATGGAAGTATTATGATGTTTATCAACCCAACTGGAAAACTTTTAAAAATGGATACTGTACTACCCTATTTCAAAGTTTTACCTTTTTCTAATATTTTATTTAAAAATTATATTTTTTCCGGAATATCTTTATTAATAGTAAATGGTATTTCTAATCTAATTGCTTTTTATTATTTGTTAAAAAACAAAAAAATTGGAATAATTCTTGGAACTATATTTGGCTTTACTCTTATGTTATGGATTATTATTCAATTTATAATTTTACCAAGAAATTTTTTATCAATTAGTTTTTTTATAATTGGTTTTATTCAACTAATAACTGGTTATATGACTTATGTTTTCTATTGTCAAGAAAACTTTAACTTTGATGAAAATGATTATAAATTAAATAAAAATTCTAATACCTTAGTTGTTTATTTTTCTAGAATGGGTTATACCAAGAAAATTGCTTATGAAATTGCAAATAACAAATATGATATTTTAGAACTAACTACTAAGGAAAAAACTGATAATACAACTGGCTTCTTATGGTGTGGAAGATATAATATGCTAAAAGAATATATGCCAATTGATGATATCAAAGTAAATCTTAGTAAATATCAAAAAATAATAATTGTATCCCCTATCTGGGTATTTCAAATATCTTCTCCTATTAAAACTTTCTTATTAAAATATAAAAACGATATAAAAGATTGTAGTTATGTAATAACTCATTTCATGAAATATGATTTTAGAAACATTAAAAATGATTTTAATAAACTTTTAGAAAAAGATAATCAAGAACTAACTTCTATTTGTATAAGATTAGGTAAAGTTAAATATAGAAAGAAAATTAATTAAAACCTCTTTATTTTTTTTAATATTTAGGTATAATTAATATTGTAGAGAGGAGTTTATGAAAAAGAAAGTATTTTTAATATCATTTGTTATGGTTATTTTACTATCTACTTTTATCTGTATTTATGTTTTTACTAGAAAAGATAATAAGATTAAATTAGATACAACTATCACATCAAGTATTGTTCTTGATATTAATCCTAGTTTAAAAATAGAACTTAATAAAGAAAATAAAGTTATAAACTTAATTGGATTAAATGAAGATGGTAAAAAAGTTATTATAGATGATTACAAGGGTAAGGTTTTGGAAGAGGTAATTGAAAGTATTTTAGAAAAATCTCGTAGTTTAGAATACTTAAAAGATGATACTACTATTTTAGTAAGTGTCGATGGTACTTATAAAGCAGATGACTTGAAAACTATTATTAGTAATGATTTAGAAAATAAAAATATCAAAGGAGAAGTAATTATTCCTACTATAACTGAAAGTTCCAAAGAAATTGCTAGTAAGTATAACATAACAGAAAGCAAAGCTTCCTATCTTGAAGAAATAATTAAAGATACATCTCTTAAAATAGAAGATGTAAAAGATATGAGTGTTCAAGATGCAAAAGAAAAAGTTCAAGAAGAAATTAAAAAACAAGAAGAAATAAAGCAAGAAGAAATTAAACAAGAACAAAATAAGAATAATACTACTAATAACAATAATAGTAGTAATAACAATACTAATAAAAATAATAACAACAGTAATTCTGGTTCTAGTAGTCTTACTCCCCCAGCATCTTCTAGGGATACAAGTGGGGCTTGGTGTACATTTAATAAAAATAGACCATATAATTATGTTTATGATTATAAAGAATTAATAGGAGAAGCAAAGGTCAGAGAAATTGCTACTAATCATTTAGCAGGTGTTTATTTTAAAACAAGCAGTCTTGCTATTTATGACGATATAAAAGGATCTTACTGTAAAACTTATAAATTTGCTGGTTTAAATGATGACTTTAAATATTATTTAACAATTGATTCTGTAACTGGTAGTATTTTAGAAGAAAGTAAAGAAGAAATGGAAAAACCAAGTATAAGTAAGGATAAAGCCAAAGAAATTGGTTTAACTTATTTTAAACTTCAAGAAAGTGAATGTGAACTTGTTCAAGCTGATTTAAGTAGCACTTTTACGGTTTTAAAATATACTTTTATAGCAAGATGTAATGGTACTTATTATGCAGCTGATATAGATGGTAAAACAGGTAGTTTATCAGGTGATACAACCTGGCAAAATTAAGGAGAAATATGAAAAATTATAAAAAAATTATTATTACTGCTTCTCTATTATTAACCGTTGGTTGCACCAAAGAAGCCTTAAATGATAATCCAAATAATATTAATTATACTAATAAATACGAATGTGTTAGAAGTGAAAATATAAAAAAATATTTAGTTGATAAAAGAAATGGAAAAAATAACTTTACTTCAATTGAAGATGAAAAAACTTTACGTGAAACAAGTCCAGTTGCTATTGAAGAAAAATTTTATAAAACTTATAATTTTAATGAAGATGGTTCTAAATTATTAAATCAAATTGAAAGAGAAACTTTTACTTATTTATTTGACTATGATATGGATAAAGAACTTGATTTTTATAAAACTAAATGTGATGGAGTTGAAGAATATGGTTACAAGAATTGTAAAGTTACTTTAAAAGATAAAGTTATAACAATTACCAAAGAACTAGATTTAACAAGTGATAAAGTATCAGACGAACTTAAAAATAAAACTCTTGATACTATTAAAAGTGATTACTTAGAAGATGAAGTATATACTTGTTCTTAATATTATAATAAAAATGGCACTAGTTAACTAATGTCATTTTTTTTACTTATTATTTATTTTTTTCTATTTGTTTAGAATAAAATGGTAAACTTTTCATCTTTTGTAAACCAAATACTATTAATACTCCAATTAAAAAGTATATAATTGAAAATTCTTTAAAAGTCATAGCACTTTTTGGAACCTTTAAAGTAGTAGGACCTTGGATAATTGCATATATAGAACCTATCATCATACCAATTACTACATATAAAGTTTGTGAACGATATTTTTCAAGAACTTTTTTAATTCCTCTAATTGATATAAATATACCAAGTAGTACTCCTATTCCAAATACAAGTAAAAGGAAAAATCCAGAAAAATCTAAATGTAGGAAATCTTTAATTGCTGTAATAATAGGAATATATAAACCAAATGATAATAATAAAGTTGATCCTGATATACCAGGTAAAACCATAGCAGATATTGCTAAAATACCAGCAACTATTATATATAAAATCATACCTATATTTAAATTAGTAACATCCATTCCCTTAGTAACTTTTATAACCGATAATAGAACTACTAAAACTATTCCCGGAATAATAAATAACATATTCTTTTTATTTTTTAAATTTTCTTTTTCTTCTATAAACATAATAGGAATAGAAGTTATAACAAATCCTAAAAATAATGAACTAACTTTATAAATTCCAGAGTCAAAGACATTAGCAAGAATAGAAACTGATAAAATCATTCCAATTACCCAACCAATTCCAAGTTTTGCTAAAAATTTAATTGCTCCTATTCTTTCTTTTTTATTTCCTTTAATTAAATAATTTAAAGAGTTTATAAATTCATCATAAAATCCTAATAAAAATGCAATTGTTCCCCCAGATACCCCAGGAACACTATCTGCAAGAGCCATACAAAAACCCCAAATTAAATTTAAAATCATATTACCTCCACACTTCTTATATAATGATATCAAAAAAGAAATTAATTTACTATATTTTTTTTATTTTTTTACTTTTGTTTACAATTTTTACTAGGAAATATTTTTTTAATATGCTAAGATTAACACATAAAAAGGAGTAATTATGGAAAAAGAATTTTACACATATGAAAAGATATTATTATCTCTTTATAAAGAATATGTAAACAATCAAAAATTACTAAATGAACTAAAACAATATATAAGTATTGATAATGATAAAGTAAAAGACTTTTATTTTAAATCTTATTTAAAACATGTTAGAAAAAATAGAACAATTACTGATAAAAGAATTTTACTTGTTGTTGAAGAAAAATTAGGTAAAATTAAAAAACTACAAGAAAGTTTATTATTCTTAGATGGTTATTTTAAAGATAATCATAGTTTATATTATAATATTTTAAATAGTAATAACCAAAGTGTTTTAGATATAAATCATATAGATAAATTAGTTAGTATTAAACCAAATATAGAAATTACTGATAATCATAAGTTTACTGAATTAATTAGAGAAATTTTAAATACAAGATTTATGAATTTAGATGAAACTATTACTGATAATCGTATGATTGATAATTGGCGTCTTGATATAAATAGTTCTAATTTATTACTTAGAAATAACTCTAAAAGTATTAATTATGATCCATATACTAATACTATTAATTTATATGGTATTTCAAATGGAACTGATTTTTATTCAATTGTTAGAGGAGATATTCCAAGAAGTTATATAGATAATTCTACAAGATGCTTTCTTGATGAAAATGAAAGTAATAAAATATTCGAACTTGATAGTCGTGACTTTTTAAAAGAAACAAGTTTTAGTCTTGAAGAAACTAATAAGGTTTTAAGATTAAAAAGCAAAAAATAATTGACAAAGTCTTAATATTTCTATATAATATGGGTACATATTCAATTGATAACCCAGTTTATTATCTTTTTTAATGTGTTTTTTAGGTTTATGAGTAACTATGGTTATTGTCGTGAAAGTATTAAAAAAAACTCCCTAAAAAAGAAATAGATATCAATGTTTATGAATAATATTGAAGGAGGAAAATATGTCAAGATACACAGGACCAAGTTATAAAAGAAGTAGAAGTGTTGGTTTCTCTACCTTAGAAAATGGTAAAGATTTAGCAAGACGTCCATATAAACCTGGTATGCATGGAGCTAAAAGACAAGGAAAGTTATCTAACTATGGAGAACAATTAAAAGAAAAACAAAAAGTTAAGTTCATGTATGGGCTTAATGAAAGACAATTCCATAAGACTTTCATTGAGGCTGGCAAACTTGCAGGTATTCATGGTGAAAACTTCTTAAAACTTCTTGAAAGTAGATTAGATAATTTAGTTTATCGTATGGGATTTGCTAACACAAGACGTGGAGCTAGACAATTAGTTAACCATGGTCATATTACAGTTGATGGTATGAAAGTTGATATTCCATCATATCGTGTTAAAGTTGGACAAGTTATAGCTTTAAAAGAAAATTCAAAAGATTTAAAATGTGTTAAAGAAGCTCTTGAAAATGTAACTAAAAGAGTTGAATATTTAGATTTTGATAAGAATAATAATACAGCTAAATTTGTAAGACTTCCTGAACGTAACGAATTATCAAGTGATATTGATGAATCATTAATAGTTGAATTCTACAATAGATAAAAGATGAAGTAATTAGATTTTTCTAGTTACTTTTTTTTTCATTTTATGTTAAGATTATAGTAGGTGATAATATGAATGATAAATCCTTGAAAGAATCTTTAAAAGAAGATGAGACGGAAGAAAATGTTAAAAAATACGGTAGCATGAAAGAAAAAAAACTATGGGAAATTGAAAATTTTAAAAATTATAAATATACAAATGATGTTAATGAAGTCTTAAAAGAAATTGCTGGGGGAACGGAATTTAAAATAAAAGATAAATTTATACCAGGAAGTCAAATTGATGATATGTTTGATTATTTTGCTAGTAGAAATGATATTGCATTAAGTTATACAGATGATAATCATAATACAGTTATTACAGATGATAATATTATGATGAGTTCTAGTTTCTATAATTCAAATAAAACTAGCATTATAACTGCCTTTACTAAATATTTAAATGAGAAAAATCCGGATATAATTAGTGTTAATAACCTTGCCTTTAATGAAGAAATATTTAATATTATTATTAATAATCCTCATATAAAAACTATTTATTTTAATAATATTAATTTAACAGATAAGCAAATAAAAAGACTACAAGAAAACTTTAAAGATGCTTACTTATTTAATAAAGATAACGGACGAAATCAAGTATCTTCTAGATATGCTTTTGGTTATTATACCAAAGAAGATTTAGAAAAATCCCATGACATATCTATAAATTATGATGATATTTTAACCAGTAATTATGAAAATCTATGTTTTTTACCAGACAATGCTTTTATTAGAATTAGTTTATCTTCAATTGATACTATAAGTGAAGAAGAAAAATTTACTAATATTAGAAAATTTTTAGATAATTTAGATCTATTAAATGAAAGATTAAACAAAAAATTATTTATTAAATTTGATGTAAAAAAAAGAAGTATTTTTAAAAAAGTATTTAAAAAATCATATCAAAATCTTAATTTAGTAATTTGTAATGATTCCCATGATTATTCATATTTTGAGTATATGGAGGAAGAAAAAAAATTAGAAGAACTTGTTGAAGGAGTTAAAAATGCTAATTTAAGTCCCTTAGAAAAATATTTTGCCGTTTATAACATTGTAAAAAATTTCAAACCATATAAAGAAAATGAAAATGATAAGGATGCTCCTAGACGTATTAGATATATTTTAAATAATGAATATATGGTTTGTGTTGGCTATGCTGAATTACTTACTAACCTACTTGATAAAGTTGGAATTGATGCTAATACTATTGGTGTTGGTGTTGATACTTCTTATGATAAAGGTTTTACTCTTGAAGAAAAAGTTGTTGAACATGCAGGACATAGAAGAGTTATTGTTAATATAGATGATGATAAATATAATGTTCATGGAATATATATGGCTGATCCTACTTGGGACAATGATTTAGATGAAAACTATTTAAATCACTCTTTAATGACATTTGATAAAATGCAGGTATCAAAGAGAATGTTTTGGTTATCTACTTGTAATGTTATCCTTGATATTCATAACTTTGATGAATTCAATCAACAAGTAAATTTTCTTTTAAAAAGAGAATTAAAAAGAGAATTAAAAAATAATTCTTTTAATTCATCTTTTGAAAAAAATTTATTAAATGCATATCGATATGTTACTTTAAGTATTTTAACAAGTTTGGAATGTGATCCTGAAATAAATAAATTTTTAATTACTTTCAAAGAATGTAAAGAAGAAAAAGACTTTATTAATTTATTAACTAACTTAGGTAATTACCTGTTAAAAAGAACTAATAAACCTATTGATGATAAAACTATTTTAAGTGCTGCTCGTGAATATCCACGTCAAATAAATGATGCAAGATATTTAGAAAGTAAAGATTATTTTCAAAGAGAAGATAAAATGTTTCCTTATACTACAACTAGTCAAGACATTGAATTAGTTGAAAAAGGAAAAACTCATTAAAAATATTAAAATCCAATCAAAACCTGATTGGATTTATTTTATCTTTTTATAGTTAAAGTAGATTTACTAATTCCGCGGTAATTACCATTTAAATCAAAATCATCATTATCATAAGTAAAAACTGTTACTAAAACATTTTCAATTTTATTGCTACCCTCCTCAGTTGCCATTAATTTAATACTTGACATAACAGTATTATCATTATAATCATTTTCTTCAATATGAGAATGCCATCCTGTTGTATTAATATCATCATATAACCAAATATATAAATAATTGCTAAATTTATAATCAATAAAATTTTTAGGTTTTAAAATAGTTTCTTTAATACTAGTTCCATCTTTTAAATTAACTATTATTTGATAACCTATTTTATAATTATTAAAATTTTCATATTTAAGAGAATAAGTTTTATATAAATTTTTAATTGTTCCAACCTCTTCATATTCATTTGATAAAATAATTGAAAATACACCTATATCTTTAAAACTTAAAAAACTACTTATATATTCAGTTTGATATATATGTTTACCAGTTGATGTATAAAGACCAATTTTAATTTGATTATTATCTTGATAAGAAGATGCTTCTATTTTATTTTCTCCTCCCCTTACCTCATTTATTTCTTGGTTAGAACAACCTGTTAAGAAAATTAATAATACTAAAAAAACTATTTTCATATTCTTTCTCCAAAAAAATTATCTTTGTGAATAAAACTTACCCAAAGATAATTATTATTTTTTTTACATTCCAAAACCATCTAATGAAATATATTTATTATTACTATCTATTACCCCAAGAGTTGTATTTCCACCACATTCAGTGCAATCAAACCAATATAATATAACAAATTTTTCAACTTTTTTTATTTTATCAACTTTGGTAACTGTATTCTTATTACTAATAAAATCATTAAATAAATATGAGTATAAATCTCCATTTTTTAATAATATAAATAATTTTTCATTAATACATTCTATATTTTTAACATCACTAATATTTAAAGTAGTTATTACATTATCTTCATCTTTAATGCTTACCTTACCATCACTTGAAAGTGCTGCCTGATATACTTTATCAAAACCAAACGGAGCAAAACTCACTTCTTTCATTCCTACATTATATGTTATTTTATATGAAAATGAAGGAAGTTTTTCCATTTCTTCAACTACTTCGTCAAAATCTTTGTATTCACTATTTTCTTGTGTACCATTGTTTTCTGTTTGTGAACTATTATTTTCCTGATTATTATTTGATTTATTTTCTTTATCATTATTTAGTTTAATATAAAATATGTATCCTAACAAGCAAATAATAATAAAAGCCATTATAATAATTATTATTTTACTACTATTTTTATTTTGTTGTAATTTATTATTACTATCATTTACATTAACTTGATTAATATTCATATACCTCTCCTATCATAAAAATAGTATAGCACTTTAAAACATTACATGTCAATGTAAATAACTTTTAAATTTAATAAAAAAACGAACCAACAAAGTTCGATTATTTTTCTAATGGTCCTTGTGGTGGGAGTCGAACCCACACATCAGAGATACACGATTTTGAGTCGTGCGCGTCTACCAATTCCGCCACACAAGGAATACATACTAATTATAACATATATTTGTAAAAATACTAGACTTTTTCTTTAATTTCAAGATATAATTATTTTGGTGATAAGATGAATACAGAATTAAAACAAATAATTAATAACTTTAAGTTTATTGGAACTCTTTCTAATATAGAAGAAAATAAGCAAGGTAATATTAATAAAACTTATATTTTAACTTATAAAAACAAGAATAAAACCTTAAAATACTTGTTACAAGAAATAAATGCTAATGTTTTTAAAGAACCAGATTTAGTTATGCATAATATAGAATTAGTAACTAATCATATTAATAAAAAATTAAAAAGTAATAAAGATACAACTCATAAAACTTTAACAATTATAAAAACACTTGATGATAAAAATATGTATGTTTGCACGAATAATAATGAATTAAAATATTATAGAGCCTTTGATTATATAGAAAATTGTATTAGTTATGATTCTTTTAAGAATAGTAAAGATGCAAATTTTCTTGCTTATAATGCTGGTAAATCATTTGGTTATTTCCAAGCCTTATTAAAAGATTTTAATCCTAATTTATTACATGAAACTATAAGTGATTTTCATAATACTAAAAAAAGATTTAATTATCTTTTAGAAGCAATTGAAAATAAAATAACTAATCGTGCTTCTCTATTTTCCAAAGAAATAATTGATTTAATCGAAAGAATTAAAGAATATAGTGTTATCGTAGATGAATTAGGTAGTACTATTCCTATTAGAGTAACTCATAATGATACGAAATTAAATAATATTTTAATGAATAAAGATACTAATGAAGGAATATCTATAATAGATTTAGATACTGTTATGCCAGGTTCTATTCTCTATGATATAGGAGATGGAATAAGATCTGCTTGTGCTAACTCCTTTGAAGATGAAATTGATAAAGAAAAAATATATTTGAATTTAGATTTAACCAAGTCTTATTTAAAAGGATTTTTAGAAGAAACATATTATTTTTTAACTGATGAGGAGATTAAATATATAGGTTTATCTATTAAAATCTTAACTTATGAACTTGCTTTAAGATTTTTAACTGATTATTTAAATGGAGATACTTACTTTAAAATAAAATATCCAGAACATAACAAAGATAGATTTTTAAATCAATATATCTTACTTTTAGATCTTGATAAGAAAATAGATGAAATTGATGAATTTGTTTTAGAAACTATAAAAGAACTTAAAAAGTAAACTTTTATAGTTTTTATATACTTTTTTATTTTAAAATGTTATAATAACATACAAGTTTGGTGATATTATGAAAATAAATGAAATTAAAGAAAGAAGTAATCCAATTGATTTAAGAGGAATTAACTTAAAACTAGTTACTGATTGTCATTTTGATAGTCTTGTTAAGCATTTCCCTTTTGAAGGCAAGAAAAAAGAGGCTCTTATTAGTCTTGAAAGATTATATTCACATTTCTATACTTCACTTGAAAATGATCAAGATATTAGTAGAATTAAAGAAGAAAATGATAAAGTTGTCTTTGATGAGAATAGTTATTTTCATATTACTCCAATATCACTTAAAAATTTAATTAGTATTAGTGAAATAGGTTTAGTTGCAAGTGAGTGGTTTGGTCAATTAGAAACTCATCGTGAGGCTTGCTTTTGTACTTTTTTAAATCGTTATAATAGTTTAGAAGAAGATGCTAAAACTGGTGGAAGAATTGCTTATTACAATTATTATTTGAATTTAACAAGTGATAATAATGTTTGGTTATTCTTTGATGGAAAGAATAAATATATGAAAGAATTATTAGATTTAGATTTTTTTGATTATCAAAGAATAAAAAAAGATTATCCAGATTTAATTAATTCTTTATATCCAGAAAATGTTTTAAATATTTATGAAAATCTTCTATTACCACTTTCTCCTGCTTCAAGTAGTTTTCATGATAAATTTAGTGATACTTATTTTTGGAAAAGTATTCCTGGGGGAATACCGCCTATGTTAATAAATGGAATTTGTATAGGTGATGATTCTAAATTATTTGATAAGTTAGATATAATTCAAGAATTATTTCCAAATGCTACTATCTTTGATGGAGAAAGAAATATTCTAGGATATGGGAAAAATATTAAAAATAATATTAAAAAATCATGATTATTAGTCATGATTAAGAGTTTCTTCATAATAAGTAATTAATTCTTTTTTACTTGAAATAATTTGCATATGAACACATATAGTTGGTTTTAATTGTTTAACATCACTTAAAGAAAAAGTATAATATCCATCTTTTTCTTTTAGTTTGCCTATTTTAACAAAAAATAAATGATTTATTTTTTTACCAGTTACTTTACCATTGTTAATTCTATCAATCATTTTATTAACTGGTATTTTTACAGTATTTGATTCAACAACTCCATCTATTTTTTTTATAGATTTAAGCAATAAATCCGTTGTAAATACATTATATGAATTTTTACCAGCTCTTCTTATTTCTGATCCTTCAAGAGAAATAATTTTTAAGTTATTATCTGGTTTTATACAATCTTTGGTAATTGCTATTAATGAACTATTATTATCAATTGTTACTAAGGCTTCAAATCCTAAATTTTCAAAATAAGACTTTAATATAGCAATTCTATCATCTTCACTTTTTATTTTATAATTTCCAGTTAAATCTACTATATTATAATACTCATTAAATAATTCTATTAAAGGAATATATTCAGGATTTTCCATAGCAAATTCATTTGAATAAACAAGTTTTCCGTTTTCATCATATTCTACTTCTTTTTCACCTGCTCTGGAAATTCTATCTTTAAATTCTAATTTTACCTTTTTATTGTTTAAATAAAGATCTGTATCATATCTTGTAGGATTGCCATATTGAATTATAAATGTATTTAAATCATCTTTATTGTAATAAATATATCGGCATAATATTCTATTATTATCATCTCTAAGTCTATATAAAATATTTGCAGGTAAATCTCTTATATAAGTATGAAATACATCACAAAAACAATTTAAATTATATAAACTTGCTATTGTTTCAGCCATTACACATTCACACAATGTTCCAACTTGTAATTTCTTTTTTATAGAAAATTGTCTTTCTATTTCTGCTTTAACACTTTTTACTTTTTTAATATTTTTAGTTATTTTTTTATCTAATGAATAAAACTCTTTAATATTATTATATTTATCATAATTAGTATTATAAAAATCTTCAATTGCTTTTATTTCTTCATTATTTAATAAAGAAACATTTGGATTATTATAAATATCTTTTAAAAAACTAATAAGGGCACTATTATTAAATTTCATCTTTTTCCTCACTTTCTGTAAATAAAGAACTACTATGAATTTTATTAAATATTTTTATATCTTCATCTATTTCTAAAACATCTAAAAATATTTTATTAATTTCATTTCTATATTTAACAGGAAATTTAATATTTTCTTGTTTTTTTCCTGCATTCATTTTATAAACTAAATATTTTGTTTCATTTTCTTGCATTTCACTTGCAATTTTATTAAGTTCTTTTTTTTGATTAGCAGTTAATTTATCATAAAAAATAGGAATACTATTTATTATAGTTAAAGGACAGTTGATCCCTCCATCATATAATCTCCAATACCAATAAGCAAATGTTGAATTAAGCATACAATAAACATAATTATATTTTTCTTTTTCCAAAATATAAATTTCTCGTTTACCATCACGGTTTAATTCTTTTTTAGAAGCAACAGTAAAATATCTACATGTTGTAGGAACATACATAACTTCTCCTTCATGATTATTTATAATACTTCCCATTTTTTGATTAGAAATTTCTTCCCATTTATCTAATATATTCAATAATTCTTGATGACATTTATAGTAAGATTTTTTCTTTGAATTAACTATTTGATATCTATTAGTTATTAAACTTTCCAGATAATTATTGTTAAGTAATCTTTTCCTTTCATTTGTTTTAAATCTTATTAAAGGACTAAATTTAAAACCTTTAATATTTTCTTTATTTTCAACAACAGTAATTGCAGCTCTTACAGAATTACAAGCATTAGTATTAAAAATACCATGTTTTTTACCATTAAAAATGTTCCCTGGAACATTATCAAAAGATATAACAAAACCATTATAATCATTCATTACTTGTCTAAGACTATAAAACTTTGAACTTCCTATAAAACTATATGGAGTAATAACAACCGCTGATATGCTTTGTTTAATTATTTTTTCAAGGAAGGCTGAATATAATTCTTTGGAATCAATTATTACTTTTGTTACATCCCATTCATTTTTAAATTCTGTAATTTTATAATAAGGTGGATTAGAAATTACTTTTGCATTCTTTGGTAATTTATTTTTTTTATTTAAAAAATCGCCTTTTTTAACATTAATTTTATTAAATAAATCTTTACCATATTTTATTGCAATTGAATATTTACATATTAAAAGAGCAACTTCATCAAGATCATATAAATATAAATTATTATTATTAATTAAATCATAAGCCTTTTTTTCACCTAGTATTTCTAAATAAGAAAGAATTAAATTACCAGTTCCGCACCCAATATCACAAACATTTTCACCTGGTAATTTTTCTAACCATTTTGACATTACTAAGCAAACATCTTTTGGAGTATAATATTTTCCTAATTCTTTTTTATTAGTTTTATTTTCATATTCAAGACCTATTTCATATAATTCACCAAAGTTATCTAAAATAAAAATATTTGATACTAGTTTATTATTTAAAATATTTATAAGTATCGAATTCCAAGTTTTTTTTAAACCTTTTGTATCAATATCTTTAAAATAGTCTTCAAGTTCATAGGTCATAATAAAACATCCTCTCTTATCAATTATAACACATAATATTTATTTTTTAATATAAATTTAAAAAAATCCAAAATAGGATTTTTAATCACGTGGTTTAAAAAATAAAGAAAAGATAAATGCAAAGAAAATAGCAGATGTTATACCAGATGCAGTTAAATTAAACATCCCCATAGCAAGACCTATAAAACCATTTTCTGTTGCACCTTGCATACCACCATGAATTAGTAAATGACCAAATGATGTAATTGGTACTAAGGCACCAGCTCCTACATGGGCAACTATTAAATCATAAATATTAAAAATATCAAGAAAAGCACCTATTATAACAAATAAACTTGTAATATGACCAGGTGTTAATTTAGTATTATCAAGAATTAGTTGACCAATAAGACAAATTAAACCTGTAAATAAAAATGAATAAATATAAATCATACTAAACTCTCCAAACTAATAGCATGGGCTATTCCTAAAATACTTTCTTTTTGAAAAACCATTGTTGGGTTAAAAAGAGCCCCAGTTGCTACATATAAAACTCTTTTTAGTTCCCCTTTTTCTAATTTCTTTAAAATATCTGTATAAACTACCAAAGGACTACAAACGGGACCCGATCCTCCTGCTAAAACATCTTTTTGCTTATCTAAGTCATATAACATAACACCACAATCATTATAATTTTTCTCTATATCAATACCATATTCAGTTTTCATAAAATCAATTAAAATACTTTTACCAACAGTCCCTAAGTCACCTGTTAAAATTAAATCATAATCATCAACTGTTCTATTTAAATCTTTTAAATGAGTATTAATAGTTAAGGCTGCGGCTGGGGCCATATTTGCTCCCATATTTAAAGGATCTGATTGCATATAATCACTGATAACTCCAAGAGTAGAACTTTCTATTCTTACTTTACTTTTTTTATTCGTTAAAGAACAACTAACTCCACCTGTTGCTGTAAATGTTGCTGTACTTGGTTTAGGTGCTCCATATTCTGTTGGATTACGAAATTGTTTTTCAGCAACCATATTATGACTACTAACCGAGACAACTACTCTTTTAGCCAAATTATTTTCAATAAAATTTGCTCCGAGTATTAATCCTTCATTATTAGTAGCACAAGCAGAATATATTCCTAAAAAAGGTACATTTAACTTTCTGGCTGCGTAACAACTACTAGTTATTTGATTTTGTAAATCTCCTGCTATAAATAAATCAATATCACTTTTATTCTTTTTAATTTTAGATAATAAAGTATCAATGCTATCAATCATTAATTTAACCTCAGCACTTTCAAAAGTATCACAGCCAAAATACATATCAGTATAACTTACATCAAATAAATTACCAAGTAATCCCTTACTTTCATATGGACCTACAACTGTTGATGTTGCTTCAATATAAACATTATTGTATTTAAAAGTCATTACACGCCTCCCATAATAATAAGTCTTATAAAACCAAAAATATAAGCCGATACTACTCCATATAAAATAACTGTTCCAGCAAGTTTAAACATATTAGCACCTAATCCCGTTACAAATCCTTCTCTTTTATATTCAATGGCAGCACTAGTCATTGAATGAGCAAACCCAGTAATTGGAATAATCAAGCCACATTTAGCAAACTTAACCCATTTATCAAAAAAACCAAGAGCCGTAAATAAACTTGCTAAAAATATTAAAGTTACAATCATAAAAATAGAAGCATCACTTCTTGATATATCTAAATAATAACCATAAAATTCAACTAATAACTCACCAATTACTCCCATAACACCACCTATTAAAAAAGCAATTACAGCATTTTCTAATCTTTTTTCCTTTGGAAGGTGTTTCAAAACTAATTTATCATATAACTTTCTTTCCATATCTTCACCAATTATATTATTAGTAAAATATGTAAATTTATACAAAAAAAAATTAGCCTTAACTAATTTCTTTTTAAATTATAGTTTTAAAACTTTTTTCTTAACAAATCTAGCAACATTTCTATCTTCTTCTGATGTAACAACTACTTCTGGATCAAACATAACAATATCTTTTTCATTTATGTTTTCTAACGTTTCTTTTTTTAATAATAAATATTCTTTCCCATAATAATCTTTAATGGTACCTGTATAACCATCATAATTTGTTACTATTCCTTCTTTTTTCATCTTGTTTTTCCTCCTTCATTAACTAAATTATTTTCATTTAAATAATTAATTAATACATTAATTTCCTCGTTAGCCTTTTCCTTAAAATACTCTTCTCTTTCTAAAATAGATTTCCAAAGAATATTACCATAAAAATCATATGCTACTAAAAAGTCTTCTCCTACATATAATTTTCCAATATTTGTAAGAGAATTTTCATCTAACAAAAATATACTACCTAATAATTGTTCATTTGATGGATCTTTTGATGATTCTTTTAATAACTCATTTATAAGATTAAATTTTTGAATTTGTTCCGTTATTTCTTTTGAATTTTCATAACATGCTATTTTCTTTCTTAAAACATCATACTTTTCTGCTTTTTCAGGACCTAATTCTATTTCGGCATTTTTTTCTAAGTAAATTGCATTATTACTACTTACATTTAAATCTAATTTATCATATCCTTCTTGGATATTAGCAACATTTAATGTAGTTTTATCATTATCTCTCTCCCTCATTGCATATCCATCTGATATAACAACATTTTTAATAGGATATTCACTTTCTTTGGTTAATTCTACAAGTTTTTTTGCTACTATACTAATTGCATCTATTAAATCAGAATTAGATATATTTTTATCTAAGCTATCTCGAAGTTGATTTAAAAACACCGTATTACCATTTCTAAAACAACTTACTCTACTTATAAAATTACCAGTAACAGGATCGGTTAATCTTATATGAAAACCATTTTCGTTTTCTAAGCAAAAATCAAATAAGGTACGAAATGCTCCACCTATTCGCATACAAGCACCTGTTCTTTCACCATAAGTTAAATTAATTGCACTGGTTATATCACCAATATCAACATGTATTTTTTTACCATTTTCTAATAATATATCTTCATCCATTGGTGGAACTGTTATAAATTTTCTTTTAAATTGTATTAATACTTTCTCTGGTATCTTTTTTAACCTTTCTTCTACTTTCATACCTGCTGAATTTGGTCCAGGATTAGAAATAATAAAATCTGAATTTTCTTTTCCTAATAAATAATCATATTTTAGCGAAGTACTACCATAAGTTCTTAATTCATCAAGAATATTTGATAATCTTATATCATCTTTTTGTTTTTCTTCTAACTTTGGATAAAAACTATAAAAATAATTAATTAATGTGGCAATATCATTTTCATCAAACGATAAATCAGCACTTTTCAATAAATTTTCAAAAGTACTAGACCAACTCATAAACTTATATTTTTTTAAAATATTAAGTAATTTATTATATAGTTCAGGATTTGTTAAAAGTTTATCCTTTAATAAATCAATATCTAATTCAGTTAGCAATCTAACAAAATCATTTGATCCAAGTTCTTTTGGTTTTGGAATAAGTTTTATATTTTCATCTTCTTTATTACCTAAAAAATCAAGTTTTTTATCTTCATATAATTTATTTAAAATACGATTTAATGATTTAAGTTTACTTTTAATTTTAGCAAATTCAGTTTTAGGATAATTTTTTTGATCCTTCATAAATTTAAGACACTCTTTAAGTAAATATTCATTATTTAATAATTCTATTTGCTCATTATCTAATTTATCTTTATTTATTTTACTATTAATTAATTCATAAATATCTTGAATATCATAACTTTGAAATAATTTAGATATTAAATAATTCTTATCATAAGAATAATCTAAATTCAATTCATTCGCTGCATTCTCTTTTCTTTTGACTACATATAAATTTCGCATTTCAGTTAAATAAGAATTAGTTATTTTATGCAAAACATTAAGTAAAAATTCATTACTTTCATTTTCTAATAAGTCATCAATAAATGTTTCTGGATTAAGATTATTTTCTTCTAATATAGTATTTATCTTAACTACTTTATTAATTTCAAATAAAATGTTTATGATACCTTCCTTATCTTTATTTTGAATTAAATTTTGTAATCTAGAAAAAATTAAAAGTTGCCTTCTATTATTAATTCTAAATTCTCTTTCAAAAAATGTAGGAAGAAAATTATTAATATCACCCATTGTCAACTTTGAAGATTTTCCAATGTCTATTATTTGTAAGATTTTTTCAAATTCATCTTGATTTAAATTAACTATTTTTTTTAAATTACCACCTAAATTTCTAATGCCATATCCTAATCTTGAAAAAAGTTTTAAAAGATTATCATAATTTAAACCATTTTCTTCTGCTATTTTCTTAATTATCTCTTTATTTATATCTTCATCTATATTTTTAACTTCATCAAGCCAATCTGCATGAATATAATAATGAGTTATATTATCTAAAAAAATTAATGCTTTAAGTTTTAATTTTAAATCATTCATACTTGAAATGATATTATCTTTATAACAATAATCTGTGATAGCATCTAAACTTTTGAATTTTAAAGTATCATCTTTTAAACTTTCAATTATTGGCATTTTCCAATTATCTCCTTTAATGGCAACCAAACTTCTTACTTTTAAAGTATCATCTTTTAAACTTTCAATTATATTACTTTTATATAAATCATCTGTGATAACATCTAAATATTTTACTTTTAAAGTATCATCTTTTAAACTTTTAATTATATCAGTTTTATAATCATCATATGCGAAAGCATCTAAACATTTTACTTTTAAAGTATCATCTTTTAAACTTGCAATTATTGGCATTTTCCAATTATCTCCTTTAATGGCAACCAAACTTTTTACTTTTAAAGTATCATCTTTTAAACTTTTAATTATATCACTTTTATATAAATCATCTGTGATAACATCTAAAT
>CAKOSZ010000009.1 GCA_934119955.1 uncultured Bacilli bacterium
GTTTAAATCTGTAAGTTCTGCCACCATATTATCTTTAATATAACTTGCGTATTCTTTTAAGAAAATGACTCTACCATTTTGATATGAACCCCGTTTCTTGGACATAAGAGAAACGAGGTTTTTATATGTCAAAATTAAGTTATGAAGATAAAATAGAAATATATAACAAAAGAAAAAAAGGAGTCACAAAGAAAAGTTTAGCTAAAGAATATAATGTTAGTATGTCAATTGTTGACTATTTATTTCGTTTAATTGATAAACATGGATATGATGTTTTAAGAACCACCAAGAATAAATATTACTCTCCATATCAAAAGGAACAAATAATAAATCGTGTTTTGATTAACGGCGAAAGTACTACATCTGTTGCTATTGATGAAGGACTTCCTAGTTTTGGAATGTTACTCAATTGGATTAAAAAATATAAAGAAATGGGTTATAATATAGTTGAACGAAAGCGAGGACGGTCAACTATGCCTAAAGTAACTAAGAAAAAGGAAAAGGAAACTAAAGATGAAAAAATCAAAAGATTGGAAGAAGAAAATTTATATTTAAAAGCTGAGCTAGAATACTCAAAAAAATTGAGAGCCGTTGTTCAAGCAAGGAAGAATCAACAACAGAAGAAAAAGTAAATGTTGTAAGTGAACTTCGGCTAACATATTCATTAATGATTCTTCTAAAAGTATCTGGCCTAGCAAAATCTGTGTATTATTATACTTTGTCTAAAATAGATAAAGATGATAAAAACAAAGAAATAATAGATAAAATAAAAGAAATATTTATTAATAATAAAGAAAGATATGGTTATCGTAGAATTACATTAGAATTAAGAAATCAAGGTTATAATGTAAATCATAAAAAAGTATATAGAATAATGGCTAAATTAGGCCTAAAACCATTAAAAAGAAATAAAAGAAGATATTCATCATATAAAGGAACAATTGGTAAAATTGCTGATAATTTAATTGAGAGAGATTTTAATGCAGAAAAGCCTAATCAAAAATGGTATACTGATGTAACTGAATTTAATCTTCGTGGAGAGAAATGTTATTTATCACCAATATTAGATGGATATAATGGTGAAATAATATCTTATAATACTTCTAAATCACCTAATTTAGAACAAATAAATGATATGCTTAATAAAGCATTTGATGGCAGAAAACTAGAAGGATTAATATTTCATTCAGATCAAGGTTGGCAATATCAACACGAATCTTATCAGCAAAGACTAAAAAATAATGGTATAAAACAAAGTATGTCAAGAAAAGGAAATAGTATGGATAATGGCATGATGGAAAATTTCTTTGGATTACTTAAAACAGAAATGTTTTATGATCAAGAAGATAAATATAAAAATATAGGTGAATTAATCTTAGCGATAGATGACTATATTAATTACTACAATTATGATAGAATTAAAGTAAAATTAAAAGGACTGTCTCCTGTGAATTACAGGTTACAATCCTCTAATTAGAAACTATTAATAAACTGTCCAACTTTTGGGGTTCAGTTCATTTTAGCAATCACTTTTTAATATGGATTAGAAACTTGTAATATATAGAAGAGGGTATGTAAATTTGAGTATATTTCAAGAATATGAAGAAATTAAGAAAATGGTAGGAAAAGAAAAATGAGAAAGTATTGATGAATACATAAATAAAATGCATCCGGAATTGAGACTAGATCAAATAATTTATAATTCAAATAATTGGATGGAATTTGAAAAATGGTTTTATAAAAATTAAAAAGGAAGTACTATTAATGTATGTGATGTTTGGAAAACTGATTATGGAGACTATAAAGCACTTGCTGAAATTGACCAAAATAAAGAATTGTAATTACAAGTTATGATGAACAATTAATTAGAAATATAACAGATATAGAATAATATTTCAAAATTACCTTTTATATGAGAAATTAGTTTAATAATAATTAGTATTATCCTAACTCTAATTGCAGGATTAGTACCAGCAAGAATTGCTAGTAAAAAAGATCCAGTTGAAGTATTAAGAGTAGAATAAAATAATAGTTAACTTAAATGTAAATACCAAAAAATGCAAGAATTAATCTTGTATTTTTTTTAACTTTAAGATATAATTTTATTATAGTAAGGAGAGTATCATGAATGAGCCTAATTTAGTAAGAAGAAACTCTATAACTGATAGAGCAATAAATAAACAAAAAAAGATATTAATAATAGCGGTTTTCTGTGTAATTACCTTATTTATATCAAGTAGTTATGCACTTTTAACTAATTTTGA
Organism: uncultured Bacilli bacterium; assembly: GCA_934119955.1. Classification (GTDB taxonomy): domain Bacteria; phylum Bacillota_I; class Bacilli_A; order RF39; family UBA660; genus RUG591. Next base: position 2,265 of record CAKOSZ010000009.1, read on the forward strand.
TAAAACAGATAATGTTATAACTATCAAATCAGGTAATTTAACTATTACAGTTGCAGCTGACACAATTAATTTAAACAATAAACTACCTGAAAGTGATGAAAGTGGTTTACAAGGAACGGCTTCAACTATAACTTTAACAAATTCTGGAACTGTGAATATAGAAGGTTATGATGTAAAACTTGTAAGTGAAACAGGAACAGCAAATGTGTCTAATCTAGATTCTAAATATATTAAATATGCAATTAGTTTGGATGGAACTACTTATACAGAACCAAAGTTATTATCAAGTAATAATAATATAATTTATACTGGTTATAATTTGGCAGTTAATGCTTCTAAAACAATTTATTTAAAAGTATGGATAGACAATGCTGCTGGTAATAATGCTGTTAATAAATCTTTCTATGGTTCAGTTAAAGTTGATTTATATCAAAAAAAGGATATGCCAGGAACTGAAAAAATTAAGTCTAGTGTTGTTTATGAGGGGGATGGATTAGTAGCAGTTAATACTGCTGGAACAAGAGCATCTAAAACTGATACCATAAGAGAGTATCGTTATTCTGGGACCTCAAACTATTGTACATATACAGATGGAACGAAAGATTATAATTTAACTGTATCATCTTCAACTTGTCCAACTACTGCTTGTAAAACAGATGATAATACAAGGGTTTACTTTAAAGATGCATGTAGTAGTGTAACATTATCCTTAAAAAATAATAAAGTTAATGATGGAACGGTAAAGAATTACATTAAATTTAACAATGAATTATGGCGCATAATAGGAATTTTTAACGAAAAAACAAGTGATGGGACAACTCAACAATTATTAAAAATAGTACGAAATGATTACTTAACTGATTTACCTACTACAATTACTGCTAAAAATACATTTGATGGAGTAGAAGTTACTAATACATATAAATTTAGCTCAACGATAAATAATAAAACGGCTTTTTTTAACTATTATACAGATTATGACTATACAGGAAATTCGAGTGATTGGACTAGATCAGGAATGATGCACTATTTAAATGACATATATTATAATTCATTTGCGACAGAGCATAAAAATATGGTAGAAAGTGTAGCTTATAGTTTAGGAAATTCTCCTACTATTACAACACCAATAGAAACATATAATGCTGAACGTGACATTACAGCAATACATAGTGGCAGTGAAGCCACATGGACTGGAAAAATTGGATTAATGTATCCAAGTGATTATGGCTATGCAACAAATAGTGACAAATGGAATACAACAATTACCTATGATGAAAATGAAGACGCAGCAGGTGTTTTAAATTGGATGTATACGCATGAGGATAATAAAAATGGTGTTGTTTACTATTTGATTTCACCTTGTGAGGGAGATACTAGTTATATAACTGCGGTAACAGATTCTATAACTCTTTCGGCTGATTTTCCTGGTTTACTTAACGGGACAACAATAATTCCAGCGTATGGAGATGAGGATACGGATGTAACTGATGAACATTATAAAAATTATGTTCGTCCATCAATATATTTAAAATCAACTGTTAAAATAACCGGAGGGGACGGAACCAAATCCAATCCATTCACAATAAGTTTATAGAAATACTTTTGTATTTCTTTCAAAGTATCTTTTAGATATTTTGAAAGGAGTATAAAAATGAATAAAAAAGGTCAAGCGTTAGTAGAATTTATTCTTATTTTACCAGTATTAATATTTATAATACTTGCACTTGTTGATATTGGTAAACTTAATGTTATGAAAATGCACTTAGAAGGTGTTTTAAATAATGTTGATGAATCTACTGAAACAATTAAAGATAAAGAATATAAAATATCTATAAATAAACAAGAAACTCGGGATGGTCTTTTAATTGAACTTAAATCATGTACATCAATAACCACCCCAGGTTTAAATAAAATATTAGGAAATCCTGCTTGTGTTACAACAAGTAAGATTATAGGAGGATAATTATGAAAAAAACTAGAAAAATAACTAAGGAAGAAAGAGAAATTCTTTTAAATATGCAACTACGTAGTAAATTAAGTTTACTGGTTTTATTCTATATATTTGGTCTTATATTACCACTTATTACCTGTATGATAATAACTCTTAATTTTAAATACTTATATTTTGTTGCAATCTTATTATTCCTTTTATATGTAATTGTTTGTTTAATTCCAAAACTTGAAAAAAATAATTATAACGATCCTGATATAAAATGTTTTGATAGTGAAGTTGTATCTATTAAAGAACATTACCTATATTATTATGTTTGTGAAATAAATGGAAGAGATGGTGTATTTATTGATTACTTATATCCTGTTAATACCAAAGTTAAAAAAGGCTTGGAAGTAACAGTTATCATGGTTGAAGGTGAAAATAAATACAAGGATTATATAATAATAGATAAAAATACTAAAAAGGTATTAAGCGATTATCGAACTCGTTTTGATATCATTGATTGTTAGAGGTAATATGACAAGTATTGGTAAAATTATTACTATAACAAGTAGAAAAGGCGGAGTAGGTAAAACTACTACTCTTTTAAATCTTGCTGGTGTTTATAGTAATTTAGATAAAAAAGTAATTATTTTAGATTTTGATTTATATACAAATAGTATATCAGTTAGTCTTAATCTTGAACCAAATAAAAATATATTTAATTTAGTAGATGATATTAGTAATAATCGTTTTAAAGAATTTTCAAATTATGTAACAAATTATAATTCCAATATATCTGTTCTTGCAAGTACCAAAGATCCACGTCAAGCAAGTTTAATCAACTTAAAATACATCGAACAAATAGTAAACTATGCAAGATATAATTATGATGTTGTTTTAATTGACACTTCTCACGTTCTAATGGATTTAAACATAGTAATATATGATTATTCAAATACAATTTTAAATATAATGTCAAATGATCCAATTGATCTTGTAAATACCAAATCATTTGTTAATATTTGTAAAGACATAAACTTTCCTGATCTTAGAATTTTATTAAATGAAGGTATTAATTTAGAAGAAAAATATTTTTCTTTATACGATATTAGATCATTTCTTGAATACAATATTTCTTATCATTTAAATGAAAATTTCTTTATAAAAACTATTGATAAATATGTTTTGGCTGGAAAAATATTAACTTTAAATAAAATATATTTAGAAAAAGAGTACAAATTATTAGAAAAAATTGCTCTTGATTTATTAAAAGAAAGGAGTAATGATGAAAAGTAAAAATTTTTCAAGTGAGTTTTATGTTAATGTAAAAGCAAATTTACCTGATATTAAAACTGATTATGAAGTATTTAGTGATAAAGATAAATTAGATGAACTAAGAAGTAATATTATTCAAAATATAATAGATGATAATATTCCCAAAGGTTATAATTTAAATGAATATATAAATTATGAAATAGATAATTACTTAGGAAGTGATATATCTAATCTTAAACGTAGTTATGTTTTTAACATGATAGATAATGAAATTAATGGTTATGGACCAATTACAGAACTTTTAAAAGATAAAAATGTAACGGAAATTATGGTAAATGCTCCTAATGAAATTTATGTTGAAATAAATGGAAAATTAATTAAAGATACAAGTGTATCATTTATTAATTCCAATCATATTTTAAGAACTATTCAAAAAATAGTAGGTCCTCTTGGTAGAACCATTGATTCATCAAGTCCTATGGTTGATGCAAGACTTAGTGATGGTTCAAGAATAAATGCAATTATTCCTCCTTTATCTTTAAAGGGGCCAATTTTAACAATTAGAAAATTTAAAAAAGAAATAAGTAGCATTGAAGATTTACTTAGAAATGGTACGATGACAAATGATATGGCTTTATTCTTAGAATCATGTGTTAAGGCTAAGTTAAATATTTTGGTATGTGGGGGCACAGGATCTGGAAAAACTACAATTTTAAATATTTTATCAAGTTTTATTTCAGATAATGAAAGAATAATAACCATAGAAGATGCTGCTGAACTCCGTCTAAAACAATCTCATGTTATATCCCTTGAAACTAGGGTTGATAATTATGACTCTAAAAGTGAAGTTACAATTCGTGACTTAGTTAGAAACTCTTTAAGAATGCGACCTGATAGAATAATAGTAGGGGAAGTTCGTGGTAAAGAAGCCTTTGATATGTTACAAGCAATGAATACAGGTCACGAAGGAAGTTTAACAACACTTCATGCCAATGGTTGTTTAGATGCTTTAAATCGTCTTGAAACAATGGTCTTAATGAATGGAATAGAAATACCAGTCAAAGCCATAAGAGATTATATATTAGATGCAATTAATATAGTAGTTAATATTGAAAGACTAAGCGATGGTAGAAGAAAAATAACCGAAATAGCCGAATTAACCGGCATTAAAGATAATGAAATTACCCTAAACTCTATCTTTAAATTTGAACAAACTGGTTTAACTGAAAACATGGAAGTAGATGGAGAATTTAAATTAATGACTAAAAAAATAAATGTTTTAAAAAGAATAAAAAGCAAAGGAATTAACACTTTTGATATATTAAATTAGAAAGGAAGCAGTGATTATGAATATACGTTTAATAATTTGTTATGTTTTATTATTAATCTTATTATTTATTCTAGCCTTAGTTATATATTACTATTTTCTTTTAAAAAGAAAAGTTAATATTAATAAAAGATTATTAAAGTATAGTGTTTATAAAGAAACTCATAATCCTAAATTATTTGATAACCTTGTTTCTAGCTATAATTCATTTATTAAAAAATTATCTAAAAGTTTATATGCTAGTAAATTCTTAAAAAAATATTCTTTAAAATATCAAAAATATATTAATAAAGAAAATATTAACTACATGGATAAAATGGATTTTGTTAGTAAAAAAATAATTATCAGTTTTCTATTTATTTTAATTGTTCTTTTATATGATATTATAAAATTTAAAACAATTACTTTTATTCAATTAATATTTGCTTCTTTAATAGGTTTTTATATTCTAGATATTTTATTAATTTCTAAAAATAAATTACTTAAAAAAGAAAGAGAAAATGATTTATTAAAAGCAATTACAATTATGAATAATTCTTTTAAAAGTGGAAAAAGTATTATGCAATCAATTAGTTTAGTTGCAAGTGAACTTGATTCTCCACTTGGACTTGAATTTAAAAAAATGTATGTTGATCTTACTTATGGACTTAGTTTAGATGTTGTATTTAAAAGATTTGAAAATAGAATAAAATTAGATGATGCTAAGTATATAACTACTTCTTTAACTATTTTAAATTCAACAGGTGGTAATATTGTAAAAGTATTTGAAAGTGTTGAAAAAACTTTCTTTAATAACAAGAAATTAAAAGATGAACTAAATAATTTAACATCTGCTAGTAAATTTTTATATTATGTTTTATTATTTATTCCTATTATTTTTGTTATTATAATTTACTTATTAGATAATAACTATTTCACACCTTTATTTAATTCAGTTCTTGGAATATTTATTGTTATAACTTGTTTAGTTTTATATATTACTTATATAATTGTAGTTAAAAAGATTATGAAGATAGGTGAGTTTAATGAATAATAATGTTTTAAGTTTAATATATAGAGAAAAAACTATAAATGAATTAAATAAAAAAATTAAATTACTAGGAATTAATTATAAATATAATATTTATAAATTCATGACTTTAAGAATAATATCAAGTATTATATTATTTATTGTAGTTTTGTTTCTAAATGATTTAGGTTATATTTTAGCACCTATTATAACTTATTTATATTATAGTTTATTACCTAGTATGTATTTTAATCCTCTTATTAAAAAAAGAAGTAATCGTCTAGATTATCAAGCAATGTATTTTTTTGAAATACTAGCACTATCTATTGAATCTGGTAATAATTTAATAAATGCTTTAAAAGTAACTAGTAATAGTATAGATAATGAGTTATCCTATGAATTTAGAGAAGTTATAAAAGAAGTTGAAATAGGAAAAAGTTTAGATGAAGCAATGACTAGTTTAAAAGAAAGAATACCAAGTGATACTATTAATAATATAATTTTAAATATAAAAGAATCTAATTTATTTGGTAATAATATAATAGATACTTTATATAATCAAATAGACTATATAAGAGAAAAAATTGTTTTAGAAAACCGTGCTAAAATAAGTAAATTACCTCTTAAAATAAGTATTATATCAGTTATATTTTTCTTACCTTTACTTCTACTTTTAATACTTGGTCCAGTTATTTTAAATTATTTTAGTTAAAGTTGTATTTTACAACTTTTTTTCAACAATTATTTTGTTTTTAAATTATATAATAATAATTGAAAGGAAAAAATCTAAGAATATCTTAGATAATTATTAATAATGAAAGTTAAAGTATTTGACTGTGAACATGAAAAAGATTTAGAAGATAGTATTAATGACTTTTTAAGTGATAATGATATTGAAGTTATTGATATTAAATTTTCAACTAGTGCAATTACTTATTTAGATGAACAAATTTATTGTTTTAGTGCTATGGTTATTTATTATTAAAGCATATACATATTATTATCTTCTTCAAAAGTATTTAGTTTTTTAACATTAACATTTTCTAATCTATTTAATCTGTTTTCTAGTATTTTTAATTGTCGCTCTAATCTATTTATTTTATTATTTAACTTTTCAAATATCAAATCAATTTCATTTGGCATACAATTTTGATTAAAATAAGGCATATTATTCATGAAATTCCTCCTTATTTTATTATATGTACTTTTTTTAATTATGTTTTTAAGGTATAATAATTCTTGGTGATTTATGTGAGACAAAGAAATGTAAAAAATAAAGAAAATATAATTAATAGTTCAAGTTATTTTATAAGTGATCCTACTAAATATAAGGGTTGTTGGAATAAATTATTTAATAATTCTAATCCAATTTGTATAGAACTTGGTATGGGAAAAGGAAAGTTTATTATAGAAAATGCTAAGAAGTATCCTAATATTAATTTTATTGGCATAGAAAAATATGATAGTATTTTAGCACTTGCTTTAAAAAAAATAGATTGTAAACTTAATAATTTATATATGATAAGACTAGATGTTAATAACATATTAGATGTTTTTAACATGGAAATTGATACAATTTATTTGAATTTTTCTGATCCTTGGCCAAAGAAAAGACATGAGAAAAGAAGACTTACAAGTAGGAGTTTTTTAGAAAAATATGATTTAGTTTTTAAAAATAATAATCATATAATAATGAAAACTGATAATAGTTTACTTTTTTCTTATAGTATAAAGTCTTTAAATAACTATGGTTATTATATTGATTATTTAACTTTTGATTTAAATAAAGAAAATGATTTAGAAAATATTCAAACAGAATATGAAGAAAAGTTTACAAAACTTAACAATCCTATTTATAAAATAGAAGTAACTAAGGATAAATTATAAAAAAAATATGTAAAAACTTAGAAAAATTTGTTATAATGTAGTAGGTGGAATATGAAGAAGATTATAGGTATCTTTTTGATTGTTTTGGTAATTACAGGATGCAGTATTAAAAAAGTTTCAAATGATAGTTTTGATAGTATTATAAATAGTGTTTTGTATGAAGAATCTAATCTTTCTAATGTTAATTTTGATGGATATAAGTTTTACTTACCAAGAGGATCAAAAATATATGATAAAGATTTATCTAATATAGAAATTAGAAGTGGTAATAATACTTATTATTTATATGTTGATATGATTAGTTATTATTATAAAACTAAAAAAGATCATGTTGATGATAATAGTATCTTTTATTCTAAAAGTTTAAATTATAATAATAAATTTGGTTATATTGATGTTAGTTTGGTTAATGATAAATATTTTATAGAAGTTATGTATAATTATGCTAAGATTGAAAGTTATGTTGATAGTAGTAGTTTATATGATTCTATAACTGATATTTGTTATATATTAGAAAGTATTAAATATAATGATGCAACGATTAAATATAGATTAAATGATGAAGAATTTAAAGCATCAGGAGAAGAATTTGATATATTCACCTCTAAAAAGAATAGTGATAATTTCTTAGAATGGGTTGAAAAATTTGATAAATATGAAGATTCTTCAAGTAATAAGACCAAAGATCAAGATATAATAGAAACAGATGAAAATTAGGAAGGTGATAATATGGGATTTATGGATAAACTTAAAAACATTTTCTTTGAAGAGGAAGAAGATGAAGAAGTAGAAGATGAGAAAATAAAACAAGATCAAGAAGTGGTTATTAAAAAAGTAGAAATTCCAAAACGAGTTAAAGAGGAAAAAAATGAAACTGTTGAAATTAAACCTGTTAATAAAGAAGTAATAGAACCAAAACGAGAAAAAAGACAACAAGAATTAATATTTGATGATGAAGATTTTGTTTTAGATACTAAAAAGGTAGTAAAGAAAGAAGCTAAAAAAGAAGAAAAAATTGAGCCTCCTAAAAAGGAAGTTAATATTAAACCTCCAATTACTAAAACTGAGTATTACAAAAAAGAAGAGGTTAAAAAAACTTTTACTCCTTCACCTATTATTTCTCCAATATATGGAATTTTAGATAAGAATTACAAGAAAGAAGAAGTTAAAGAGAAAAAAGAAATACATATATCAGTGCGTCCAGCCAAAATGGATTTTGATAGTGTTCGTAATAAGGCATTTGGAGATCTTGAAAATGAATTATTTCCACCAACTGAGGAAAAGGAAACTAAGAAAAAGGAAGTTAACCCAAGAGATTTCAATCGTATTTATGATACTAAGAAAGATAAACCGGAAATTGATAAAGTAACTCTTGGAGAGGCTGATGAATTCTTTAATGATTTAGGACTTGCTTACAATACAGATTATAAAGATATATCCAAAGAGATAAGTGATGGTAAAATACCAGAAGAAAAAAAAGAAAAGAAAGAAGAAACTCTGGAAGATAATTTATTTGATTTAATAGAATCTATGTATGATAAGGAGGATTAAAAATGGATTATTTATTAGTTTTACTTGTAGTTTTTGGTATAATTTTCATAATATCATTAATAATATTAATTGTAAGACTTAATTTTACAATTAGTAAAGTTGATTATATATTAGATGATATTACTGCTAAATTAAAAACTACTAATCAAGTATTTGAAGTAGTTTCTAAGGTAAGCAATTCAGTTTCTCTTATAAATGATCGACTAGTTGATGTTATTGTAACTTTTATTGCTAATGTTTTTTCCAAAAGAAAAAATAAAAAAGAAGAAGAGGAGGAATTTTAAAATGGAAAAAAAAGGATTTGGTAAATTAGTACTTGGTGTTTTGGTTGGAACAGGAATAGGTATTATGGTTGCACCTAAAAAAGGTAAAGATACAAGACGTGATTTAAAGAAAAAAATGCAAGAATTACTTGACGAAGCAAAAGATATGAGTTATGAAGATGCAAAAGAATTAATAGATAATAAAATAGAAGAAATAAGATGTGATTTAAACGATCTTGATAAAGAAAAAGTTTTAAAAATTGCCCAAGAAAAAAGAGATAAAATTAAAGATAAATTAGAAGATTTAGTTAATCTTGCTAAGAAAAAAGGAACTCCAATTTTAGAAAAAACTGTTTATGAAGTTCGTGATAAAACAATAGATGTCATGAAAGATATGATAAAAAAACTAGAAAAAATAGAAATAGAAACAAAGGATAATAAATAAGATTAGGAAACTAGTCTTTTTTTCTTGAAATTTAATAAATATTAATATACTATATTAATTGGTGAAACAATGAATACAGAAATTATATCAAAAACAGAAGAAGAAATACTAAATTTTATTAAACCAATTGATTTTAAAACTTATAAATTTAATCAAGATAAAGATAAAATATTAAGTATAGTTAAAAAAATTAATATTTATACTTTATTAACAACAAATAAAACTTTAATAAATTATTTAATTTATAATACCTATATAAAAGAAATTATTAAAGAAAATGATGCTTTAAAACTTTTAGATTACTATAAAGATGATATAGATATGATATTAAAATTATTACCTCTTGCAAGTGATAAAGAGAAAGTATTATTCTTAAAAAGAAATAATTTTAAAAAAGAACAATTAGATAAAATTGCTAGAACAACTAATAATAGTATTTTAAATTATCTTTTTAATGAAAATAATGTTTTTACTTCTTTAAATGGTTTTAATTTTTATTTCTTTAAATTCTTAATTTCAACTAATTGTAATATACCAACTAGTTATTTATATGAAAAAAAGTTTATTAAAAGAATTAGTAGAGTTTCTAATATAAAAAATTATCGATTATTTATGTTTGAATTTAATAAAAAATATGATTCCTTTTATATAGAAAAGAAACGAAAAGAGTATTATGATAAAGAAATACTAAGTTATTCTTTTGATACTAAAATGTTAAGTCGTTTTTATAATTTTTATTTAGAAATAACTACTTCAACTAACTTAGATAAAGATTTTGATAAAATAGTAAATACATATTTTGATTTTTTTAATGTAGCAGATGATCCTTTATATTTAGAATTAAAAGATATTTGTTTAAAAAAAGATTTTTCATTTTTAAAAGAATTTCTTATAAATGAATCTAATATTACTCTTACTAATATGATAATAGATTATCATTTTGAAGATATTCCTTATAATTTTTATATGGATTTAAAAAGAGTTATTAAGTTTCAAGATAAAAATAAAACTTTAACAGATTTAGATATTAACTTATATAATAGAGTTTTAAATTTAGATAAATTAGATTATTTAGAAAAATTAAAACTACACAATGAACTTAAAAAAACTAATATGTTAATAAAGTTTTATGATGATTATAATAAAACTAAGTCTAAATCTATTTCTCTAATAAAAAAATCTATATTAAATGAAGATAAAATTAAACCGTATTATAATTATCAAGTATCTAAGAAATTAGGCGTTGATGTCTATGTTTTAGAAAATATTCCTTTTTATGCTTTGGTTAAATCTTTAACAATTGAAAAATCTAATATTTTAAAAAGTAATGATTTAATATCATATGTAGATGGAGCATCTTATTCTATTGATGGGTCTTTAAAACTTAAAACATTTTATGATCCAAGAGTTAATTATAATATTATTTATAGTAATTTTAATGAAGATCAAGTTGTTCATATTTATCCAGTAGATTCATATTCATATTATAAAAGAGGAACTGAATATGGAGCAACTACTAGGGTATTTGAACTATTAACTCCTTTTGAATTAGTTGATTTTGGACTTGATCATAATGAAATAATTATTGCTCAACATAACAGTAGAAGTAATGATGAAGTAAATAATAAATTAACTAATCCAAAACCACTTGGTATTTATTGTTATGATTTTGTAACTGAAAATGATATTATTAGTTCTAAACGATTAAATTTACCTATTGTTGTTGTGAAAACTAAAAGTTATAAAAAAAATAGTGCTTTTGGTAAATTAAATGAATATGAAATGGTAGGCAATATCTATGGTTATCGAAATGAATATGATTATATAACCTTAGAAAGAGAAGATGATATGATATTTAGAAGATTAAAAAAATAAGTTTACATATAAATGTCAAGCCACTTTAAATTTAAAAAGAATTAAGTTATAATAAATTTATGGTATGAGGATTATATGGAAAATATTGTTATTAGTAGTATAATAGAATTAACTAAACAAGTATTTGCAGTAATCAAAAAAGATTATGATGTTTTCTTAACCCCTTCTCAAAAAGAAAACATAGATAATTTAAATTTAGATAATTTTTATAAAATAGATAAATCATATCCTACATTTTATTTTGATCAAATAAGTTATTATTTAAATATAAATAATAATACAACGATTAATTCTTTTTATGGTTCTTATTTAAGAGAACATGATTTAAATCAAATATATTTAGAATTAGTTCCTTTTTTCTGTTTTAATTATTTAATGAGTGAAATGAATTTTTTAAAACTAGGTTTATTAGAACTTGAAATAGAAGATTTTTGTAAGAGAAATAATTTTCCTTATTCTAAAATTTTTTGTTATAAAGAATTAGAAGTAGCAAGACTTTTTGATAAAGTAGTATTAAATGATTTACCTAAAAAAATAATATTTATGGATAGTGATGTAGAAATATTTGATTATCTTGCTGAGGAAAAAGGAATATCAGTTGCTAAAAAATATTATGAAATTAAAAATATGATGAATAAAAAATATAAAAATTATGGAAAAAATAATAGTAATTTAGATGAGTTTTTAAGTTATTATGAAAATATTAATTATGAAGATGTATTTGATTTTTTATACGATTTTGTTAATTTAAAAGTTAGATAGTCTTTTTTTTTATTCTTAGCATATTATTAACTGGTGAAGATATGAGATTTAGAAATGATACCGAGAAGAAGACTTTTATATTTTTTTTGATTATTCCACTTAGTATAGGTTTATTATCATATTTATTAACTAGAAACGGAATTAGTAATTACATGAGTTTACAAAAACCAAGTTTTGCTCCGCCTAGATTTATTTTCTTTTTAGTTTGGCCAATTTTATATGCTTTAATGGGAGTGTCTAGTTACAGGATATATGATTCTATTAATTATCATAAGTCTTGTTGTTTATTAATATATGCTCTTAATTTAATTCTTAACTTTTTCTGGTCTTTAATATTTTTTAATTTAGAAGCAAGGTTATTTGCTTTCATATTTATATTATTTTTAGATTTAGTAGTATTTTATATGATTATTTGTTTTTTAGGGATAGACAAAAAAGCAGGACTTTATCAAATACCATATTTTGTTTGGCTTATATTTGCAACTATTTTAAATTTTAGTGTTTATTTTTTAAATAGATAGTATATAATAATATTCAGGTGATTTTATGAATATTATTTTTCATATTGATGTTAATAATGCTTTTTTATCTTGGAGTAGTATATATTTACTTAAAAATGGATATAAAGAGGATATTAGAAATATACCAAGTGTTATAGCAGGTGATCCTAAAAAACGTCATGGAATAGTACTTGCAAGTAGTTATCCGGCTAAAAAATATGGAATTAGAACACCTGAAAGTTTATATTCAGCCAAGAAAAAATATAAAGATTTACAAGTTTTTCCTCCGGTTTTTCCTTTTTATAAAGAAATGTCTAATAAGTTATATAATTATTTTTTAACAATTACTCCTGATGTAGAAAGGTATTCAATTGATGAATGCTTTTTAGATTTAACTAATACTACTTATCTTTATGATGATGTATTACGTCTTGCTTATGATATAAAGGAGTATATAAAAAAAGAATTTGGTTTTACTGTAAATATTGGAATTGCTAATAACAAATTATGTGCTAAAATGGCAGGAGATTTTTCTAAACCTGATAAAGTTCATACCTTATTTGATAATGAAATCAAAACTAAGATGTGGCCTCTTAAAGTAGAAGATTTATTATATGTAGGTTCATCTTCAAGTAAAGAATTAAGAAAATTAGGAATTAATACAATAGGAGATTTAGCAAATGCTGATTTAAATAAATTAAAAAAATATTTTAAAAATAAAGCAAGTGATATGATAAAATTTGCAAATGGCATAGATGATAGTAAAGTAATAAGTGTAAGTGGAAAGAATAAATGTATTAGTTTAAGTGAAACCTTAGAATATGATACAAATGATTTAAGTATTTTAAAAAATAAATTACTTCATATGTGTGAAGTAATTGGTTTAAAACTTAGAAATGAAAATTTATATGCTTCTTGTATTGCTATTACTATAAAAACGGATTTATTTAAATCAATTTCACATCAAAAAAAGATATTAAATCAAACAAATGATACAATGGAATTATATAAAAATGTTTTAGATTTATTAAATGTTACAATTTCTAATAATTTAATTAGAAATATAGGTGTTAGAGTAAGTGATTTAGTTAATTATAAAAATAATCAAATATCTTTGTTTGATAATAATAACAATAACAGTCAAGATGATGTTTGGAAAATAATAGATAATATAAATAATAAATATGATAATACTAAGATAATGCCTGCTATTTTTTATAAAGATAAATAGTAGTAATATTTTAGTTATTTACTAAGAAAATAGATAAAATTTTCTTAGTTTTTTTAAAATGTGAACAAGTTTCACATTTTATCCCTTGCAAAGCCTTATAAAATAAGGGTTTTAAAATTAAAAAATTTTTTTCAAAAAATATGGCATTTTCTTATATTATATTTAGGACGAGAAAAGATCCTAGAAAGGAGGTTTGATTATGTTAGAGTTAAAAACTTTAAAAGATCATAAAAATAATCCAGATGCTTTTATCTATATGGCTTATGATGATATTTTTAAACTTTTAGGAACTAAGAAACATATAAAATTAACAACTTATTTAATCAGTGCTCTATGTTCTTTAAATTACAAAGATTTAGTTAATAAAGTAATAGTTGCTGATGTTAAAAATAATTCGAGAATGATTGATACTAAACTTGAAAAAGATTTATTGTATTTAGTTAATACTCCTAATAAATTTAAAATATCAATTGAAATGAATAGAATATCTAGTTTAAATAAAAATATCATAGATAGAAACTTAGCTTATCTTGCAGATGCTTATACAACTGGTATTCAAACTAAGGATAATTATAAAGATTTAATACCAACTATTCAATTTAATTTAAATATGTGTGATGTTAAAAAGCAAAAGCATGTTAAAAATTGTTATTTAGTTCAAGATGATAGTTTAAAATCATTAACAGATAAGTTAAAAATATATCATGTAAATATTTTAAAACTTTATAAAATGTGGTATGATGAAAGTATCAAGAAAGAAGATTTATATTTTAAAAAGTTATGTTTTATGGGAGCCTTATTACTTGAAAATGAGTGGACAAAATTCTATGAATTATTAGATAATGCTCCAAGTGACTTTGATGATGAATTAAAAAATGAAGTAAAGGAGATGTTAGAGTATATGAACGATGATAGTTTATTAGTTGCAAGATTTTATGATCCAGATAAAAGAAGAGAATTCTACATGGAAGGTTTTCGTGAAGAAGGTCGTGAACAAGGACGTGAAGAAGGACGTCTTCAAGGACGTAAGGAAGGCGAAAAAAATGGAATATTTTCTGTTGCTTTAAATATGTTTAAGAAAAAATATAAAATTGAAGATATTGAAGAAGTAACAGGATTATCCAAAGAAGAAATTATTAAACTTAAAGAGGAAAATTAGAAACTATTTTCTTCTTTTATTTTATATTTAAAAATTAATATGAAAAATAAATAAATTCTTGTATACTTTCTTGTAACTAATTAAAAATTTAGTTATAATTATTATGTGAAGTATCACAGAAAGTAGGTTATATGAAAGTAGATGTTGTTTTAGGATCTTTTTATGGAGATGAAGGAAAAGGAAAAATAATTGATTACTTAGGAGGTAAATCTAATGTTGCATTAAGAGCAACTGGTGGTGCTAATGCTGGTCACTCAATTGAAGTAGATGGAGAAAAATTTGTTTTTCATTTAATACCATCAGGAATACTTAACAAAGGAACACTTGCAATTATTGGTAATGGAGTAGTATTAGATCCAAAAGTACTAATAGAAGAAATTAACACTTTGAAAGAAAAGGGACGTGATGTGTCTAAACTTAGAATTAGTAATAAGGCCCATGTTGTATTTCCATATCATTTAGGACTTGATAAAATGTTAGAAGATTTGAGAGGTAATAATAAAATAGGTACTACTGTAAGAGGAATAGGGCCTTGTTATTGTGATAAATATGAAAGATCTGGAATAAGAGTAGAAGATTTGTATTCAGATAAATTTGAAGAATTAGTAAAAAGAAATGTTGAAAATAAAAATAGATTATTTAAATTAAATGGTTATCCAGAATATGATTATAAAGAAATTATCAAGGAATATAAAAAATATGCTAGAACTATTAAAAAATATGTATGTGATACAACTATTTTAATTCATAAATTAATTAAAGAAAATAAGAAAATAATATGTGAAGGAGCACAAGCAACTTTACTTGATATTGATCATGGATCATATCCATATGTTACTAGTAGTAATCCAACAATAGGAGGAATACTTACAGGAAGTGGATTAAATCCACATAATATTGGAGAAGTATATGGAGTTATGAAGGCTTACTCATCAAGAGTTGGAGCAGGACCATATGTAACAGAACAAAATAATGAAATAGGTGATATGATAAGAGAACTAGGTCACGAATACGGGGCAACTACTAAACGACCTAGAAGATGCGGATATTTAGATTTAGTTGCTCTTAGATATGCAGTTTTAATAAATGGTATAACTGCTCTTTGTATGAATCACTTAGATACAATCGGAAAACTTGATAAAATAAAATTATGTGTGGCTTATCAAAGAGATGGTAAAATAACCGAAAACTTTACAACTAATGAAAAAGAATTATTAGAATCCACCCCTGTTTATGAAGAGTTTGTTGGTAACTACGGAGATATTTCTAACGTTAGAAGAAAAGAAGATTTACCAGTTGGGGCAAGAGAATATATTAAAAGAATTGAAGAATATGTAGGAGTTCCAATTAAATTTATAGGAGTTGGAGCAGGGCGAGAGGAGATAATTGTTGAATGAAAAAAATATTTTTATTGTTAATAACATTACTACTTATAACAGGTTGTAATAATCCTTTTATAAGAGAAAATAAAAAAGAAAAATATTTAACAGGAAAAATAAATGTTTTAATAACAGTAAAAGATTATGGTAATATAAAACTAGAATTAGATGCTGATAATTCTCCAATTACAGTTACTAACTTTGTTAATTTAGTAAATGAAAAATTCTATGATGGTTTAACTTTCCATCGAATAATAAAAGGATTTATGATTCAAGGAGGAGATCCTGAACATAATGGAACAGGAGGATCAAGTAAAACTATAAAAGGTGAATTCAGTGAAAATGGAATAACTAATAATCTAAGTCACAAAAGAGGAGTTATTTCCATGGCTAGAAGCAATGATATGAATTCAGCATCAAGTCAGTTCTTTATTGTTCATGAAGATAGTACTTTCCTAGATGGTAAATATGCTGCATTTGGTAAAGTTACAGAAGGAATGGATGTAGTTGATAAAATAGCTGAAACTGCAATAACAACTGATGAAAATGGAACAGTAGAATTTAAAAATCAACCAGTAATAGAATCAATTAGAGTAGTAGATTAACATAAAAACTTCTTAAAATAAAAAATTAAGAAGTTTTTAATTATATAAATTATTTAATAACAAAAATAACTATTTTTTCTTGATAAAAATAATAAAACGTGATACTATTTTAATATAGGATAGGTGATAACATGTTAAATAAAGAAATTAATTTAAATAAAAAAATAATTGTCTTTTTAATATTTATATGTGTATTATCAATAGGAATGTATTCATCATATGCATATTATGAAGTATCAGTTATAAAAAATAGTGTTATAGTTTTAAAAACAGCATCCATTAATATAACAACAACAGTAGTAAATCAAGAAAATAATACTTTTACAATACCAAAAGGAGGAAGCAAAACTTTAACTGTTAATTTAACAACTGAATTAACAAATCAAATAGCATATAAAATGTATTATGAAGTAGTATCAGGAGTATCTTTATTCAATGTAACATCAACCGAAACATTTACAAATAATATAGTAGAAGGTGATATGACTTCATCTAAATCATTTAGTTTTACTTTCACAAATACTGGTCAAAATGATATAACAATTAAACTAGGTACCCAAGGAGGATTAACAGGATATCCAATTCCTCTTGAACAAGGAATAGAATTAAAATTAAATGAAACCTTAGGTGTACCAGTTAAAGATGCAATTACAACAAGTGTTAATAATCCAAGTGATACATCATGTAAAACAAAAGTAGAAGAAGATGGCATTACTTATATATCAGGAACAAGTACTTGTATAAACTTTAATTATGTTTGGTACTCTGGTAAACTTTGGAGAATAACAGCCATAAATCCAGATGGAACCATGAAAATGATAACAGATGATCAGATTACAACTATTTCATATAATCCAGAAGGTGATGTGAATTTCTATGATATTTCAAAAAAAGATGATGCAACATATACGGGTTCATACATGTATCAATGGTTAAACGAAGATTTCTTAGATACTTTATATAATTATCAAAATATAATAGTAGAAGATAGTACTTGGAATATAACAACAAATAGTAGTATAAGTACTAAATTACCTGAAACAACTTTAATAAATAATTCAACCATAGGTAAAAATACCCCGGTAGGCTTACTAAATAGTTATGAATATTATTTAAGTTATAAAAACACAAGTTATGGCTCTGGTTATTTAAATATAGGATATTGGTGGTGGTTATTAAATCCATATAGCTCTTCTGATGTTTGGAGCGTTTTCAGCAACGGTTATGCTGGCAGCAACTATCCTTCCGATACCAATGGTGTTCGCCCGTCAATTAATCTAAAATCAAATATCCAACTTTCGGGTGGATCAGGAACAAAAGATGATCCGTATACAATATCAGGTGATAGGGAACAACCAACTATAAATACAACTTTATTAAACACCAGAACAGTAGGGGAGTATGTAGTATTTGATGAAGATGGAGATACTTTAACCAAAGAACTATATAGAATAGTAGGAATAGAAGACGGAAAAATTAAATTAAATAAAAATGATTATGTAAAAAGTGGAACTACAACTTTGACTAAAAAGTTTAGTACAAATACAACTTATGGAAATGGTACAAGTGATGATTACTGGGATTACTATTTAAATAATACTTGGTATAATAGTTTAGCACAAAAAAGTATGTTAGATAAAGGAACATATTATATAAAAGTAATGTCATCAGGTTTTTATAAAAATTTTTTATGTAATACAAATAATACTACTGAAACAACAAAAGATTGTGTTAAAACAACAAGTATTTGGAATTCTGGTTATGTAGGACTACCAAGATACGGAGAAATGTTTTCCAGTCAACAAGGAAATGGTTATAATAGCTCAAGTACTATCTGGTTAATAACACCTTATAGCTCTTCTCTTGTTTGGTACGTTTACAACCACGGTAGTGCTTACAACGACAATCCTTCCAATACCTATGGTGTTCGCCCGTCAATTAATCTAAAATCAAATATCGTTATAACAGGTGGATCTGGAACTAAAAGTAATCCATTTACAATAACCTTAAAAGATTAAACTCTTTGCTACTTTCTTTTAGAAAGTAGTTTTAATATGTAAAAATATTGTCAATTAAAATATATTTTATTTGAGATATGTTATATTTAGTTTGTCAATTTTAATTGATAGGTGATAAGTGAAAGCTCTTCTAATGTTTGGAACGTTAACAACAACGGTAATGCTAACAACAACAATCCGTCTAGTACCAACGGCACTCGCTTAGAGTTTTTTGAAACTTACGAAATAGGTTACTACTTATTCTTAAAAGCCTTAAAACAGCTTATTTCCTTGTTTTTTAAACTAAAATTATAAATGGAGATGTTCTATTCGTTTTTTATGATAGAGAACTATTAACTCGCATTAAGAATTAAGAAATATAAAAGTTATATATTTCTTGCAATGTATATTTTATATATATTGCAAGGTATATATTATAATTATATAAAGGAGATGTTAATATGTATGTAAAGAAAATGTCAATTGGGGGGGTTCATCACTTTTAACGATGTAGGTTACTATTATAAAGTAATTGAAAGTGATGCTATTATAATACATTATTTATTTAAAGAAAAAGTTATTAATAAGATGTGTTATATTCAAAAATATAAAATAGATTTTATGATTTATATTTTAGATAAATTAAATATAAATTATTTTATTAATGGTAATTATTTTAATTATGATGATAATAATTATGATAATTATTTATTATTTGCTAATAAATATTTAGAAATTGAAACTTTAATTTATTCTTATGAGGTTAATTATGATCGATAAATTAATAGTTATTAAAGAATATAAATTATTTATTAATAGATATTATAAATTTATTATTAATTTAGATAATACTTATAAAAGTATTAAAGATATTATTATTAAAAATATATATAGTATTTTAAGTGATATTTATTATTGTAATTTACTAGAAGTTAATAAAAGAAAAAATTATCAAAGAAAGATAATTGTTAATATTAAAATGTTAGATTTTTATTTTAATCAATTATATTTATATAAAGTAATTACTAAGGATCATTATAATAATATTAGTAGTAATTTAGTTATTATTTTAAAACTTATATATGGGTGGATGAAATGATAGTTGATTATGATATAGTACTTAATACTTATTATAATATAAGAGGTAATATTAGAAATAAGAAGAAAGTAATTCGTTTTGAAATACTTTTAAATAGTAATATTAATTATTTAGTTGATAGTATTAATAATAATACTTATAAATTAAGTAAATATAATATTTTTATTATTCATGAAAAGAAATATCGAGTTATTCTTAGTAATAATATATTTGATAAAATATATAATCATTTAGTTAGTAATTTAATACTTAGTAAATTAGATAAATATTTAATTAATTCTAATACAGCAAGTCGTGTTAATAAAGGAATAATTTATTCTAGATATTTACTTTGGAAATATTTAATTAAAGTTAAAGAAAATGATTTTTATATTTTAAAATTTGATATTAAAAAATATTTTTTTAATATAGACCATGATATTTTACTTAAATTATTAAGTAAATATTTAAATGTAGATGAATTATTAATTATTAAAAATATTTTAGATAGTACTAATTTAGAATATATTAATACTAAAATAAATTATTTTAATAATAAATATAATCTTGATTTACCAAGGTATTCTTTAAATAAAGGTTTAAGTATAGGATCTGTTTGTAGTCAAATGTTAGCAGTTTTTTATCTAAATGAGTTTGATCATTTTATTAAAGAAAAACTTAATTGTAAATATTATATTAGATATATGGACGATGGTATTATTATTGATAATGATAAAGAAAGATTAAAGAAAGTATTTAATGTCTTAAAAGAATTAATAAAAAAATATAAGTTAGAATTTAATAATAAAACAAGAATTTATAATAGTACTTGTGGTTTTAATTTTTTAGGTATTAATTATTATGTTATTAATAAAAGAATAATTAAAAGAATTAGTAAAAGAAATAAGAAGAAGATTATTAAAAAAATTAATTATAATAATTATAAGTTTTATAAAAATTATTTAAAGTATATAAAATAAAAGAATAAGATTAGTTTGTCTTATTTCTTTTAATATATTTATTTAAGTTTAGTTTTTTAGTTCTTTTTTTGTATTTATATATTATATAAATAGGTTCTTTTTTTATATTTAAATATTCTTCTTTGTTTAATTTGATTTTTAAATGTATTTCTTTAACTTCAAATGGGTTTATATTTACATATTTAATCTTTTCATAAGTAGAAGTTCCACCCATAGTTTTCATAGTATCAACAAGATTTAAATTATGATATTCTGTTAATATTAATTTTCTTTTATGTCTTTTTACAACATCTAAGTTATAAATAGAATTATTTGTATTTTTGTTATTAAATATTTGTAAAATAAAATCTAATTCTATATATTTAGTATTATCATCTATTTCTTTTTTATTTTCAAGCCATGCTGTATTAGAATTAATTATATTTATTTTAAGTTTAAAAATATTTAAATATAATTTGCCATGATTTTTAATTTTATCATATATTAAAATCATGAAAAAAGGTACTAAAATAATAGTTAAAATGATTTCTAAATCATTATCAAAAAAGTTAGTCATAAATCCCCCTAGACAATTTGATTATAACATACAAGTATTTAAAATTCAATTAAAAAAAGTAGTTTAATTACTACTTTGAATTATTACATTATAAGTTCTACCTTCAACAACAGTATTTTGTCCTACTTTAATATCACTATCTTTATGTAATATACCAATTCCAGAATTTACTGGTTTAAAGATAAAATTAAATGTTACTCCTGGACAATTCTTTTCTAGTTTTTCTTTTAAAGTTTTTTTGGTTTGTTCATGATTACCAAGAGTTAATAAGTTTTGATCAATTACGAATGTATAAGTTTTAGCAGGACCACGACTTAAAATAATATTAACCACACTTCCTTTTATAACACTTCCTGTTTTATCTTGACTTAAAACAGTATCATATGCTTTTTCATTAAAACTATTGTTATAACTAAAATTACATTTAATTCCTAAACTATTACAAGTACTATTAACGTCATTTTTATTTTTATTAACAAAACTTGGAACATTTACTTTTTCATATATTCCACTTGATAAAGTTATTAAAACATTTGTCCCACTGCTAACTATTGTTCCTGATGGTTTAGATTGTTTAATACTAATATCTCTTTTTGTACTTTCAGTTAAACTACCATATGTAAAAGTACAAGTTAAATTATTATTTTTACAAATATTTACAATATCATTTTTACTTTTCCCAACTAAATTAGGTATTTTAATACTTTTTCCCTTAGAAATATTTAAAATAACTAAATCCTCAGGTGTTAATTTATCTCCTTCTTTAAAATTAGTACTAATTAATTCACCTTGATTTATAGTATCATTAAATTCATAATTTTCTTCATACCTTATATTATTTTCATTTAAGAATAACTTCAATTTTGTTAAATCATCAATTTTCGGCATAACTAAATTTCCTTTTGAAATAGTAATAATTAATTTACTATCACTATCTATTACATCACCTTTACTATAATTACTATCTATTATTGTACCTATTTGATATTCTTTGTTAAAAGTTTCGATGTATTCTAATTTGATATTATTTTCAAATGCCCAATTACTTATTTCTAAACTAGTCATATTTTTAAGATCAGGAACTTTAATTTCTTTACCTTTTGATACAACTAATATTAACTTATCATCCTTTATTTCTTGTCTTATAACCTTGTTTTTAGAAATATTTGAATATTCATATTCTATTTCATATTTAACATTTAATCTTTTAAGATAAGAACTTGCTTCAAATAAATCAATGTTTTTTAAATCTTTAATAGTATCAAGAGGAGTATCAGGTAAAATTTCGCCATATGAAAAAACAAATTTAATTAAATCACTTCTTTTTAAACTACCACTTCCAATTTGTTCTATAACTGTATCTTTTTCTTTGCTAGATACTATAAATTCAATTTCAACATTGTTTAAAAAATTCTCATTAATATATTTAATAACATCATCATATTTTAATCCAGTTAAATTAGAAACAACTATTTCTTTATTATAATTAGGTCCATCAGACACAGTTATTTTAAAATCTTTAATATCACTTATTAAAGTATTAATACCATATTCTTGCATAATAACATGATTTTTTAAAACTGTATCACTATATTCATGCAATATTTCTAGTTTTAAATTATATTTATTAGTAAAACTAATAACTTCACTTATATCTTTATTGATAAAATCACTAACATATAAATTAGGTTTAGCATAAGTAGTTCCAAATATAGTATAAATTATTAAAACAATTGTTATTAATAAAACATAAGGAATAGTTTTTTTAGTATTAACTTTAAACATTAAAATAACTATTATAAGTAAAGTAAGTAAAAAAGAACCTGTTTTAATTATTTCATTTACATCAAAATCTTTTTTTAAATAAAAATTAATACCTAAATATACTATTAATAATAAACAAATAATAAGTAAGAAAATATTAAATTTACTAGGTTTATTTTCTTCTTTTTTTATTTTTTTAACATTATCACTTTTATTTTCATCTTTAAACTCTTTCAAAGGTTTAACTTCTTTATTCTTTATTACTTCTTTTTCTTTTCTTGTTTCTTTTTTTATTTTTCCTTCTTTTTCTTTTATTATTTCTTTTTCTTCTTCGTTATTATCATCTAGATTAATTAAATCATTTTTATTTTTCTTATTTTTCATATTTCACCTACTATTATAATTATATAGTAAATATTAAATAATTTAAAGACCTTTTTTGTTAGTTTACTTATTTAGACAAGTAATTATAGTTATATTTTATATTATTAAAAATATAATAAAGTAGGAGGATTTATGATTAATAAACAAGGTATTTGGTTTTTAACTTTAACTAGTTTGGCACTTGTTTTAAGTGTTTATTATATAACAATGCCAAATGAGTTGTTATTAACTAATAATAGTAGTTATCAAACTAATAAGGAGAATGTGAATAAAACAAGTAATGAAGTTAAGATTAAAGAAAGTGAATTAATAACTAGTATGCGAGTAGAACTTGATAGTGAAAGAACAAATTTAATGAATGAATTACAAGGTAAGTTAAGTGATTCTAAATTAACAGTTGATGAAAAAAATGAAGTTTATGAAGATCTTAGATATTTATCAAATATTGCTTCTTTGGAAAGTACCTTAGAAGGTAAAATTAAAAATGAGTTTAAACTTAATAGTTTTATAAAAATAGATGGGGATTTAGTAGAAGTTACAATTTCATCTAGTAATCATGATAAAAGTTTAGCAGTTAATATTATGAAAAGTTTACAAGAAGAATTTACTGAGAAAAAATATATATCAGTTAGTTTTAAAGAATAATAACTAAAATTTTATTTTTGCATATACTAAAATAGATATGAGGAGTTTATGAAAAATATATTAACTATAAGAGAAAAAGAGGTATTTACTTTATTAATTCAAAATAAAACAACCAAAGAAATAGCAAAAATACTTAATATATCTGAAAAAACAGTTAGAAATCACATATCAAATGCTATGCAAAAACTAGGTGTAAAAGGAAGGGCAGCAGCTGTTGTTGAACTTTTAAAATTAAATGAAATATCACTTTAAACGTACTAAAACAGTACGTTTTTTCATATAATTAATTGGTGGGATATGTTAAAAAGAAAAGCAATTAGAAGAATTATTTTAACAACATTAGTATTATTTATTATGCTAATTACATTTTCCTTAGACGTAATTGAAAAAGATAAAAATAGTAATTTAGATGAAGTAGAATATGTTAGTAATTTAAATACAAGTCATATTTATTTATTAAATAAAGAAAATTTATTAGTTAAAGTTGATTTTCTAATAAATAAAGATACTACTATTAATATGGCAAATGATGTAATTAAAAATTTATATACTAGTAATTCTAAATATCATAATTTAAAAGGATTAATACCAAGTAATACTAAAATAAATAGTATTAATTTTAATAATGATACTTTAATAATTGATTTTTCAAGTGATTTATTGAAGGTTAGAAAAAACTTAGAAGAAAAAGTAATAGAAAGTATAGTTTATAGTTTACTTGAACTAAAAGAAATTAAAAATATTCAAATTAAAATAGATGGTAATATTTTAAATAAATTAGAAAAAAGTAATATAACTTTACCAAATATTTTAGATAATTCTCTTGGTATTAATAAAAATTATGCTATTAATAGTATAAAAGATGTTAAAAGTGTAGTTTTATATTATGTTTTTAATAATGATTATAAAGATTATTATGTTCCTGTAACTAAATATGTTAATTCTAAGGATTCTAAGATTAAGATAATAATAGATTCTTTAAAAGGATCTTATACATCAAGTACTAATTTAAAAAGTTATTTAAATAGTAAAACAGATATTTTAAATTATGATTTAGATGAAGAAGTTTTAACCATTACATTTAATACTTTAAATGATTCTAATTTAGAAAGTGTTACTTATACTCTTGCATGTAGTATCTTTAATTCAACTGAAATAAAAAAAGTTATATTTGAAGTAGGGGATAAAATAGTAGCAGTTAGATTAAATAATAATTAAATAAAAAAATCTAAGAATTAATAGGCACTTAAATTCTTAGATTTTTTAAGTGGTTTAAAACCAGCCTCAATTAGATCGTTCATAGTAACAATTTTATTGTTTAAAGCAGTTTTTATATTGTATTCAACACCATCTACTTTAACAAAAATACTACCACTTATTATACAAGTAAAATAATATTTATATTCATTATCTTCATAATAATACTCAATTGCTTGGGGACAATTATCACTACTTCTATCTATAATTGTTATTTTATTATTACCGATTATTGTATCTTCAATAGTTTCATCGATAATAGGATTATCTTTTATATTATTATTTTTATTATCATTATTGTTATTATTACTGTTATTATTGTCATCTTTTTTATTATCATTGTTATTATTATCTATAATGTTATCTTGTTTATTATCTTTGTTATTATTTTGATTATTATCTATAACATCTTGATTGTTATCTTTATTATTCTCTTTTTTATTATTGTCTTTATCACTGTTACTTGATATAACTTGACAATTAAACTTAGAAAATTTGTTTTTAATAATTTTTTCATTGTTACAATCATATACATCATAAAAAATAGAACTATATTTTTGATCATTTTTGCTAATTAAAATTAATGGTTTTCGTTTAATCATTAAAAAGATAAAATCACTTAGAAAGATTAATATAATAAAAAATATAACTACTAATAAGAATTTTTCATATTTTTTCATAAATCACCACAAGTAAATTATACATTAATTTATTATTTTTGTATAGAATTAATTTGTTTTTATTTTTTTAAATAATTTTTTTATGTGTTTAATATGTCTAGTTGTTGTTATTAAAATATTAATTCCAGATGCAATAAGTAAACTATATAGACCAATTCCTTTAATAAAACTTAGTAAAAACAAAAAAACTGTTTTAAAAATTATACCTATAAAATTATCATACATTACATTTTTGGCTTTATTCACGGCTTGTAAGAAGGCAGAGAGGGGGGCTTCTATGTAAAAAAGAATAAAAACTAAGGAGATATTTCTTATATAACTTGCTCCATGACTTGTTTTATAAAGTAAATTTAAAAAGAAATTAGGTATTATCATAATAATTATGGTAGAAGGAAGACCAATTAAAAGGGAATAAATAATTGCTTGTTTTAATTTTTTCTTTATATATTTATAATTTTTATTTGCATATTCTCTTGATATAACTGGAAGTAGGGCATTACTAATTGCATTTGTAAAAAATCCAGGAAGTAATAAAATTGGCATAACAAAACCATTAATAATTCCATATTCTGTGATTATATAATTAATAGAGTATCCATTTAAAGATAAAACATAGGTTAAAATAATTGGTTCAAAGAAGAAAGAAATAGTTCCAATTATTCTAGTTGCAGTTGTTGGGAGGGCTGTTCCTAAAACATTACCCATACTACTAAAACTAGGTTTTAAGTCTTGTTTTTCTATTTTAAACTTTTTAGGTAAAAAGAAAATTAAAACTAAACTTGACATGAGTTCAGACAAAACATTTATTAAAATTAAACTAGTAGTTGTATAAACTGTACCTCTAATAATTATTTTGGGTAGTATTAAAATCATGAACAATAACCTTGTAATTTGTTCTATTAAATTACTAGTAACATGGGGAATCATCTTTTCTTTTCCAAAGAAAAAACCTCTTAGAATACTTGATAAAGAATCAAATGGCAAAACAAGAGAAATTGCAAGAATAGGAAAATAGGCTTGTTCATTTTTTAAAAGATTAAAAGCAATGAAATGACTTGTAAAAATTAAAAAAATAGTTAAAATTATGTTAATAAAAACAGAAATTGGTAAAATAGAAAATAATATTTTTTTACTACTATCCCTGTTTTCACTTACAACTTTGGATATTCCAGAAGCAAATCCTAATTGAGAAATTGCCATCATTAGAGAAAAAGTTGGCATTACAAGGGTATATAAACTAATTATTTCAAGATTAGAGTTTCTAGTCATAATAACTTTTATAAGGATTCCTAAAAATTTAGTTAATAGTCCTCCTATCATAAGAATTATTGTACTTTTAACAAATGTTTCTTTTTTCATATTAAATTATATGATTGTGTAAAAAAAATATCAAAAAAAATAAAAAATATGATATACTTAATTAGGAGTTGATAATATGAAAATAATACAAGTAATTATTTTAGGAATTATTCAGGGGATTGCGGAGTTTTTACCTATTTCATCAAGTGCACATTTAATAATATTTAGAGATATTTATGGAATAGGATCATTTATTACGGGTGACTTTGAGATGTGTTTTGATATAGCACTTCATTTTGGAACTCTTCTTGCTATTTTAGTTTTCTTTTTTAAAGACTTTTTAAATATGATTAAAGAAGGTTTTACCAAAGGAGTTAAAACAACAAACGGGAAAATTTTATGGTATATAGTTGCGGCAACAATTCCAGCGGCTATTGTTGGTGTTTTATTTGAAAGTAAAATTGATGAACTTGTTCGTCGTAATTATGTTTTGATTTTATCTTGTCTTGCTTTAATGGGAATAATTATTTATATATGTGATAAGTATAATAAACAAAGTAAAAGTTTTAAAGATATGAAATTAAAAGATGCAATTATTATAGGATGTAGTCAAGTATGTGCTTTAATACCAGGATTTTCAAGAAGTGGAACTACTATTGCTGCTGCAAGATGTTTAAAACTTAATCGTGAAGATGCTGCTAAATTTTCTTTTTACTTATCAGCACCTGTTGTTGCAGGAGCAGTTGCAATTAAAGTATTAAAAGGTGAAATGTTATCTTTAATAACCTATAATCCAACGATATTTGTAATTGGAGTATTAGTATCTTTTATATCAGGATTATTGTGTATTAAATTCTTACTTAAATATATTAAAAGTCATGATTATAATATATTTATGTGGTATCGTTTATTAATTGCTTTGATATCTTTAATAGTATTGTTGTTTAAGTAAAATAGATAATTAAAAATAAAAATAAAAAAAATAAATGTTAAATTAGAAAAATTAGTTGCAATTTAGCATAATTTTTGTTATTATTTATATAGAATATAGTAGAATAGATTGGGAGATGAATTATATGTTCAAAAATTTTGATTTTAGTTGGTTTTTAACAACACCTGGTATATTAACTGGTATAGGTTGTTTGTTAATAATCATATCAATTATAATTTTTATATCATCAGCAAAAGGAAATAGCAAAAAGAATAAGGATAATGTAGAGGCTAGTGAAGCAAGTATTCCAGATGTAAATCCAGTTAATGTAGGGACTGAACCTATTAATTTTGCTAAAACAATGGAACCACTTCCTATTGAAAATAATCAAGTAGAAAATGTTCCTGTTACCCCAGTTGAACCAGTTAATATGGAACCACAAGTTACGCCAGTTCAGCCAATTAGTGTAGAACCACAAGTAACACCAGTTCAGCCAATTAGTGTAGAACCACAAGTAACACCAGTTCAGCCAATTAGTGTTGAACCACAAGTAACACCAGTTCAGCCAATTAGTGTAGAACCACAAGTAACACCAGTTCAGCCAATTAGTGTAGAACCACAAGTTGCCTCAGTTCAGCCAATTAATATAGAACCACAAGTAACACCAGTTCAGCCAATTAGTGTAGAACCACAAATTGCACCAGTTCAGCCAATTAGTGTAGAACCACAAGTTGCATCAGTTCAGCCAATTAGTGTAGAACCACAAGTAACACCAGTTCAGCCAATTAGTATTGAACCACAAATTACACCTGCTAATCCTACTTATGGAGGAGTTAATCAAATGGCTGCTCCCGGAGTAATGCCATCAGTTAATCAAACTTCTTCTCAACCAGATGAAATTGAATCATTATAGAAAGGAGAATCATCATGAAAAATGTCGTTGATATTATTATAATATTGTTTATATTATTATCAGGAGTTATGGGATACAAAAGGGGAGTATTTAAACAATTAGTACTTTGTGTAGGAACAATTTTAGTGTTTTATTTAGCATATAAATTTAAAGATCCTGTTGGAGACTGGTTTCTTTTAAAAACCGGTTTACCAATGTTTGATTTTCCAAACTTATTTAAAGGAGTAATAACCTTAAATATTATAGTTTATCAAATGGTAGCATTTCTTTTGGTATTATCAGGATTATTAATTGTCTTTAATTTAGTTTTATCTTTTACAAAGTTATTTGAAAAATTATTAAGAGCAACTATTATTTTAGGAATACCATCTAAGATTTTAGGTTTTATTGGAGGATTACTTGAAGGATATGTTATAGCCTTTGTTATTCTATTCTTCTTAACTCAACCAGCATTTAGTTTTAAGTTTTTTCAAGATAGTAACTTATCAAAGACAATTTTAACATCATCACCAGTTTTATCAGACATTACAAGAGACACAGTTACTCTTGTAGAAGATATATATGCTTTAAAAGATGAGAAAGATACAACTATTTTAAATCAAAAAACATTAGATATGATGTTAGATAAAAAAGTAGTATCTTATAATACAGCAAATGAATTATATAAAAAAGGAAAGATAAATTTTGATGGTATAGAAACTATACTAAATAAATATAAGGATAAAAATGATTAAATATTTAAGTAATGATTTTGAAAAAGAAATCAAGGATAAAAAAATACTAGTAGATTTTTATGCTTCTTGGTGTGGACCATGTAGAATGCTTACCGAAGTACTTGAAAGTATTGAAGATGAAATTGACATTTTAAAAGTAGATGTCGATAAATTTCCAGAAATAGCAGCAGAGTACGGAGTAATGAGTATTCCAAATTTAATTTTATTTGAAAATAATCAAGTTGTAAAAAATCAAGTAGGATATTTAAATAAAGAAGAATTATTAAAATTTATAAATGAAAAGTAGCACGAAATATATATTTTTGTGCTTTTTTAGGTGAAATATGAAAAAAATATTAAGTTTTGCAATATTGTTATCAGGTTTAATTTTCATTTTGATAGGTATAAATGAGTTCGAATTATTAAACATTAATCATTATGGGGAAGAAGTAATTTTAAAAGGACCAGTAACTAAGAGAGTTAAATTATCTTTTATAGGTGACTCTTTGCTTGCTTCTTTTAAAGGGAAAAAATCATATCAAAATTTTCAAGATTTATTAGAAACTCATGATTACGATTATCCTTATAAAAAAGTAAAACACATATTTGAAAACGATGATTTTACAATTGCCAATGGGGAAAATGTCTTTTCTAATGATAATTTATTACCAATTGAAAAAAATTATAGTCCGGCTTATTGGTATATTAGTGCTAAAAAATATGCAAATATTTATAAAGAAAGTAGTATTGAAATTGTATCTCTTATGAATAATCATACTTATGATTATGGTAACTTAGGTTATAAAGATACTATTTCAGCCTTAAAAGAAGCAAATGTTATACCAGGTTTGGAACAAGAAGTTATAATTTCGAAAGATGGTTTTAAAATAGGAATAATTTGTTGTAATTTATTTCATGAGTTTCAAAAAAATCAAGTAATTGAAAAAATAAAAAATCTTAAAGACAAGGTTAATTACGTTATAATTTATTTTCATGGGGGAGAAGAATATCAATATAAGCCTACTGATGATATTAAAAGATATGCACACAATTTTGTTGATTACGGAGCAGATCTTGTAATAGGATGTCATCCTCATGTAATACAACCAATAGAAGTTTATCAAGGAAAAGCAATTGTTTATTCACTAGGAAGTTTTTTATTTGGAGGAACTACAACTCTTTTAAATAGAACAATAATTTTTCAAGTAGAGTTAGAGTTTGATAATAAATTTAATATAATTAAACAAGATAATACAATTATTCCTTGTTATTTATATAGTTCTAAAAATGGTTATGAGAAGTGGCAACCAGATATTATAACTAATTACGAAGAAAAGCAAAAAGTAATAGATTTTATGAATAGTTTAAGGAGTACTCCTGATTAAAATAACATTATAGTTATTTTTTTTAAAATTTAAACATATAGTTAACTGAATGGAGGAATAAATATGGAAACACTTAAAGTAAGTAGTAAGTCAAATCCAAGTAGCGTAGCAGGAGCTCTTGCTAATGTATTTAAAGAAAAATCGATTGTTGAAGTTCAAGCTGTTGGAGCAGGTGCTATCAATCAAGCAGTTAAATCTATTGCAATTGCTAGAGGTTTTGTGGCCCCAAGTGGTAAAAATCTTATATGTATACCGGCTTTTTCAGACATATCCATTGATGGGGAAGAAAGAACTGCTATTAAATTAATTGTAGAAGCTAAATAGCTTCTTTTAATTTTTTTATCATCTTTATCTATTTTAGATTTAATAAACTATGTAGTATAAACAAAAATCAAGTTAGAAAATTTAATGTTAGAGAAATGTTTCAAAAAAATGAATATAACAATGTATCTGGATTTATATCTATATCTAAGTTTATTAATATGATAGAATATAAAACAAAATGTGTTGTAGAAAATTAATTAGTATTGATAGATATTAATTATGTGATCAAAATAAAGATTTAAATCAAAAAGTTAATTATTTGCTCTGCAAATATTCTTTTATATTATAGAAATATTACTTGCTAATTATTAATTATGTAGAAACTATCCAATTTTATGTCTTTTTATATTAATAAGGGTATTATTAAATAGATAAAAATCTAATAAATTGGCATGTGATTTAAAATTGTGTGAGGGTAGGGTAAAATAGAAAATAAATCTATTTAAAACTTACTTTTTTAGTATTGTACATTTAAAAAAATTATAAATATATTTGGATTTTTATGATTATTATAGTATAATAAACTAAATGAGGAATAATATATGTCTAAAACGGACAAAAATAAGAAAAAAATTATTGCTATTATATCTGGTATTATATTAATTGCTATAATTGCTTTCTTACTATGGTTTTTTAATCGAAAGTTTGATGTCACTTTTGATTTTAATAATGGTACCAAAGAAGAAATCGTTAAAGTTAAATATCACCAAACCATTAACGAAAAAGATATCAAAGATCAAAAAGATTTGGGAGAATTATTTATTGCTTGGTATGAAGTAGTAGGTATTAAAGAAAATGAAGATGTCTTGGCAGATAAACCATTTGACTTTAAGACTAAAATCAATAAGACTATTAAACTAAAAGCTCTTTACGAAGGAAAAGTTGAAACAATTACTATTACTTTTGACTCTAAAGGTGGTAGTACTGTTAATCCTATTACTATTAATAAGGGTACTGAACTTATACTTCCAAAAGAACCAACATATGCTGGTTATACTTTTAAAGGATGGTATGATATAAATGAAACCCCAATACATAATAATGCTCTTCTAGGAGAAGATACTACTTTATATGCTAAGTGGGAAAAAATACCTGAACCTAAGAAAGAAGAAAAAATATCTTTATCCTTAAGTAGAGATACTCTTCATGTTAATGGTATTAAAACCGCTACCGCTACAGCTACTGTTGAAAATTCTAGTGGAAAAGTTACTTATTCATTAAGCGATACGAACTGTATGACTATTAATGAAAATACTGGTGCTATTAGTGTTTCTTCTAATCCTAAAAATTGTTCTAATGGTGCTAACATTACGGTAAGTGCCAAAACACCAGGGGGAAAAATTGCAACAGCTATCATTTATTATGAAAAAGATTTAGTTTTAACTCACGACAGCAAAACTTATACTCAAAATGATACAACCAGTGGTAGATCTTCAGGCTTCACTGTTGATGCTAATCAAAATGTTAGTTGGAATATAGAACAGCTGTAAAGCCATCATATAATTATACTTATAATGATTATAAAAACGAAACAGCTACATCCGTATCTGGTGGATATATAATTGACAGTATCGTAGAATCAACTGGTGCTACTAGCAAAATAACAACTGATGTCAAAGTAACTGCTACTACTAAAGCTGAACAAAAAATATCTTTAATAATAAAACAATATGTAGCATAAAATTTAAAAGAAGATAGTATGATGAAATAATCTGGATATTCGTGTATTCTTTAATACTAAGAATAATACTATTTATATATATGCTACTAAATAAAAAAATTAATGGCTTACTAAGTCTACCAACGTTTTTAGATATATCAATAGATGTAGAAGAAAGAACCATTATTAAATTAATCGTAGAAAATAAATAAAAATACTAAAATCTTTTGACTTTAGTATTTTTTTCTATATCCATATTTGCTAATTCATTTATTATATCCTCAAAATAATAACCATTTTGAAACTTTTTTCTCAAATCTAAATAAGCATCTATTTCTACTTTTAATTCCTTAGGTAAAATTAAGAAATTAGAATTCGATAATGATCTAATATCATCTACTTTAAAATTATTATTTATTAAATAATATATTAATAAACGAAATATATCTAACTTATCATCACTTATACTGTTATTTATTTTTTCTTTTAAAGAAATATTATCGTTTGCATAAATATTATCGATAGAGATAAAATCATCAACAATTGCTGAATCTAAATCTATTATTTGTAAATCTAAATTATTATTAATCATAATATTATCAGGATTTAAATCACTATGAACTACATTTTTTAAATGCATTTGTTTTATTAATTCTAATAATTTTTTAATTAGATTTAATACTTCTATTTTATTCATACTACTAATGTTACTAAAATTATTTAAAGTAACATAATCTTTTAAAAATTCAAGTTTGATTAAAGAGTTACAATATCTAAATTTTTGTTTTTCTTCTTCTTTAAGTCTTCTATATGCAAGAGGAGTATTTAAAAATTCTAATTTTTTTCCATTTAATAATTTCCAACCATTTATACTCATTGGTGAAAATTTGAAAATGGTATTATCATCTTTTTGAAAGACATTAAAATACTTATTACCATTATATATAACGTTTTTCATACAACCCCCAAAAAATCATGGTTATTATACCAGAAAATTTAGGTTTTGTAAAATTTAAAAGAAAAACTATTTAAGAAAACTATTTAATTAAATTATAATACTTATCAATTATTTCACTTTTTCTATAACAAATTGTTTTATAATAAAATTCTTTCATAGTATCGTTAATTGTATCAATATCGTAAATTATTTTTTTGATTTTATTCATATCAATTAATTTATAAATGTTTAAAAGAGCATTTTTTAATTTTTTAGGCATTAGTTTGTATACATCTAAATAATTTAAAGTTTTACCATTTAATTTATAAGCAGTTTTTAAATTAATAGAAAAATTTTTTAATTCATTGCTTTTTAATAATTCTTTCATTTCGCTTTCATTAAGTAGAGGATATAAACAAGAACCACAATCGTATACTGGACTTAAATAATATTTTTTATTTTTAAGTATTAATCCCTAATTACCTAAATGTCTATCAACATTTCCAATTAAAGTGTCTACAATAAAAATAGACCAAAAATCATCTTCAAATTTATCTTTATTTACTAAATTATTGACACTGTTAACCATTTCAAATATATCAGTTAATTCATTTGTATATTTTTTTTCTAGATTTAATGAATATGATAAGTTTTTAAATTCTACTAGATGTGAATCATCATCTAAAAAATCTTCGCACATTACAGCAATTTTTGTTTTATTATTTATTACACATTTAACAAGGTCTACTTTTTGAACTGGAATAGAAAATAGTTCAAATATTTTGCAACCTATGTATTCAGAGTATTGATTGTTAAGATAAGATAACTTATTTTTTTTTCTCTCGTATTGGATCAGGAAACTTAACCATGTATTTTTTATTATTTATGTAATATGTTTTTTTTACTTCTGATCCACCATATAAACTAATTGAACTATTGTATTTGGTAATATCTAACATAAGTATCTCCTCCTTAAAAATATTATAATAAAAATTTAAAATATATACAATAAAATCAAGTAAACAAAAAAGAAGCAATTGCTTCTTAATTTGTATAAGTATCATTTAAACAACGTAAGGCTAGAACACAATCTAGATTAATTGTAAAATAACTATTAGTTCCTACATAAGGTATTAATTCATCTACTTCACTATTAGGTGCTAAAACTTCAAATGTTGCACAGTTACAATCAACTTTTGTTACTTTAAAAACAGAACTAGTTCCTGTTTCATTGTTTAAGGTATAAGGCATAGTCCATAAAGTACCAGTTTGACAACAATATAAATTAACTGGTCTAGTATTATATACTATTCCATTGTTTAAACTTGGTCCTAAACATGGTTTATCACAACCAGTTGTATCAATATTAGCATTTTCAGCACATTTTTGAAGTTCTAAGATGAAATCTAAGGTTTTACTTATACATGTTTCTTTTTGACAATTATTTTCCATAATTCCTCCTTTCTTAAACATTATCAACGATGGCATCTTGTAAGCATCTAACTGCACATACACATCCTAAATTAATAGTTGCATAAGTATTAGTAGTAGTATAAGATGTAACATTTCCAACAGTAGTAGCATTTAGTAATAATACAGTTACACTATCATTGGTTACATTTTCTACTCTAAATACGTCAGTTGTTTGATTATTGTTACTTTGATCAGTATAATTTAGGGTAATTGGGGTATTATCACAACGATATAACATAATAGGTCTTGTATTAAAACATAAAACATTAGTAGTAGGACCTAAATATGGTTTTACGCAGGTATTATCTTGACATTCTATTTTATCAGCATTGTTTTGTAAAACATTAATAACATTTAAAATTTTAGCAATACAATTTGTTAAATTATTCATAAACTCACTCCTTTATTCTTATCTAATATAAAATATTCAAACTTAATTAAAAAGTGTGTTATTAATACCTAGGAAATGATATAATAATATTGTGGAGGGATTATGAAAGCATTGATTACAGGTGCAACAAGTGGAATAGGTCTTAGTATGGCTAAGTACTTAGAAAAACAAAATATTGATTTAATTCTAGTTGGAAGAGACAAGGAAAAATTAGAGCGTATTGCTAGTAGTTTTAAAGTTGAAACAAAATTAGTAGTTTTAGATTTAAATGATTTAAAAAGCGTTAAAGAATTATATGTTTTAACAAAAAATGATAACATTGATATTTTAATCAATAATGCTGGGTTTGGTTTATTTGGAGAATTTGTTGATACTGATATTAAAACAGAACTTTCGATGATTGATGTAAATGTTAAAGCAGTTCAAGTACTAACAAAATTATTTTTAAAAGACATGGTAAAAAAGAATTCAGGATATATTTTAAATGTTGCATCGGCTGCTGGATTTGGACCAGGTCCTTTAATGGCAACTTATTATGCAACCAAGGCTTATGTTTTAAATTTAACCGAGGCGATTAACTATGAACTTAAAAAGAAAAATAGTAAAGTTCAAGTATCAGTTTTATGTCCAGGACCAGTTGCAACTAATTTCAATAATGTTGCTGGGGTTAAATTTGCATCTCGTCCTCTTACAAGTGAATATGTTGGTAAATATGCAATTGATAAAATGTTTAAAGGTAAAACTGTTATAATACCAGGATTAAGTATTAAATTAATAACTTTTTTAAGAAGATTATCTCCAAGAAAATTAATTTTAAATATTACTTATAATTATCAAAGAAGAAAATAATATTAAAAAATCATGATTTTTAGTCATGTTTTTTTTAAAATTAAAAGTAAAATATTTAAAAAATATGATATAATATTTATATAATAGGAGGTAAAAATGAAGTGTATAAAATTAAAAAATACCAAAGATTTACAAATAGCAACGATTAAAAAACCAGTTTCTAAGGATGGATCAGTAATAATAAGAGTTAAGGCATGTGGTATATGTGGATCAGATTTACATTACTTTGAAGCAGGTGAACCCAAAGAATTAATTCTTGGTCATGAATTTTCAGGAATAGTAGTAGATCCTGGGGATAGGGTGGATTTAAAAGTAGGAGATAGAGTAACAGGACTTCCAATTTCTCCATGTGGAGAGTGTATGCCTTGTAAAACTGGTAATATTCATTACTGTGCTAATACTTGGACGAATGCTGTTGGTTTATCTTTAACAAACTCAGGTGGACTTGCTGAATTTTTAAGTTGTCGAAGTGATATGGTTAAAAAATTACCAGATAAAGTATCTTTTTTAGAAGGAACTATGGTTGAACCATCAGCAGTATCGTTGCATGCTATTAATCTTGCTAATATTAAAGTAGGAGATAAAGTTTTAATTATTGGTGGAGGTATTATTGGCTTAATGGCAGCTGAATTTGCTAAATTGGATGGAGCAAGTTATGTTGCTTTGATGGAAACTAATATGAAACGTGGTAAAAAGGCCATGAAATATGGTAAAGTAAATGAAGTTTTAAATGCAACAAATCCTGATGTAATTGAAAAATCTATCAAGAAAACAAATGGTGGTTTTGATAAAGTAATAGAATGTTGTGGTAATAAATATGCTGTAAGTGAAGCAATCATGACGGTAAAACCAGGTGGAACTATTGTTCTTGTTGGAGTAAGTTTAACAGAAATTTCTATTCCTGTTGTTGCTAGTGTCATGAAAGAAGTTAATATGCAAGGAGCAATTGCTTATAACGAACATGAATTTGAAACAGTTATTAAATTAATAGAAAAGAAAATAATTGATGTTTCAAAATATATTGATAGTAAAATTTCCCTTGAAAAAGTACAAGATGCTTATCTAGAACTTACAAGTGGAGTAACTGATAAAATAAAAATAGTTGTTAAGCCTTAGTAACAACTATTTTTTTTAAAAAAGTAAAGTTATCGACCATTTTTGATGTATATATATGTAAAATTGGTTGGTAACTCCCATTTTTATATAGTTTTAGAATCTAAATTGTTCATATCCATTTCTAAATCAGTTGGAATTTTTTCTATAAAATCAGTAAGTTCAAAGACTAATTTATCTTTTTTACAATCAAAAGCACCTGTTACAAAAGATGAAATATCATTAACTCTATTAACACCTTTTAAATTATTTACAATACTTAAATTACATACCTTAGGAAAATAATAATTAACTAAACAATTATCATCTTGAAAGTTAACTTCAATTTGAGTTGCATGCCCACAGTCTCTTATCATAAAAAGAATTTTATCTTTTAAAACAACAATATCAGTATTACCAATTCTTTTGCTTTTCTTTAAACTGTTAAAAATACTTTTAGCAATATCCAAGTTATTTCCATATAAAGTAATAGGATAATTGCCCTTAGTTTTACCTTTACTTAAAACAGGCATACTTTTTAAAATATTTTCATTATTAATAATATAAAAATGAAGAGCATGTAACATTTCATTTATAGAAGTTGCCTTGAAAAATACTTCATTTAAATAATTATCACTATCTCCATAACCATGTAATTTTTCTCTTACTAAATAAGCATACTTTGGATCAAACTTCATAATATAAGTTTTATAAAAATTAACTAAACTATTATAATCATAATTAGTATTAAGTAACTTAGTTTGTAAATATTTTAGTATGGTTTCTAAATCTTTTAAATTAATATCAAGGTTAAAAGAAGTAATAATTTTTTCTAAAAAATTCTCCGTAGTTTCTAAAACTTTTTCAAGATTTGTTCCATATTCAAAAACACTATCCTTGTCAGTTAAGTCTTTTATATCTGGGGTAGTTGCATTTAATAATTTTTTAATTTCTAAATCAAGATAGAAAAAGTTTTCTAATTTATATAAATTGTTATTATTTTTATTTTTAGAATTAAACATCGTATCACCTAATATAATTTTAACAAATTATTTTTAATTTGTCATTATTTAGTCACTTTAATTATTATATAATTATCTTGGAGGCGTTATGGAAATATTAAAAGTAGAAAATTTAACTAAAACTTATGGAAAGGGTTTAAATAAAGTAGTTGCTCTTGATAATGTTAGCTTTTCAGTTGAAAAGAGTGAATTTGTTGCTATTGTTGGTGCATCAGGATCTGGAAAATCAACATTAATGCATTTAATAGGAGGAGTTGATAAACCTACTAGTGGTAAAGTTTATATAGATGGAGTGGATATTTATAATATGAGTATGGATTCTCTTTGTATATTTAGAAGAAGACAGGTAGGTTTAATTTATCAATTTTATAATTTAATTCCTATTTTAACGGTTAAAGAAAATATTTTATTACCATCTTCTCTTGATAATAAAGAAATTAAAAAAGAAAGATTAGATGAAATTATTAGTTTACTTGGATTA
Organism: uncultured Bacilli bacterium; assembly: GCA_934119955.1. Taxonomy (GTDB): domain Bacteria; phylum Bacillota_I; class Bacilli_A; order RF39; family UBA660; genus RUG591. The sequence goes on from CAKOSZ010000009.1 coordinate 42,283, forward strand.
AAAACAAGAGTTAATCATTTACCAAATGAATTATCAGGTGGGGAACAACAAAGAGCAGCAATTGCAAGAGCCTTAATCAATAACCCAGCCTTAGTTTTAGCCGATGAACCAACAGGTAATTTGGATAGTAAAGCATCTTTTGAAATCATGGATATTTTAAAAACAACTAATAAAAAATATAAACAAACAATTATCATGATAACTCATAACTTAGAACTTGCTAAAATGGCTGATCGAGTTATTAAAATAAATGATGGTAGAATAGTTGAGGATACTAATGAAAGTATTGAATGAAATAACTTTAAAGAGTTTAAAATTAAATAAAAAAAGGACGATTGTAACAATTATTGGTATAATTTTATCAGTTTCTTTAATAACCGCTGTATTTGGAATGGTTGCCTGTTTCAGGGAAACATTGCTTAAAAAAGCCATTAAAGATAATGGTTATAATCATATAATTGCAAGTGGTAATCAAGACATTTTAAATATTTTAAAAAATAATCGAGAAATAAAAAAAACAATGGTAGTTGCTAATCTCGGTTACAGTTATATAAATAGTAAAAATGAATACAAACCATATTTAAAATTATCATCTGTTGTTAATCCTAGTGATTTTTTAAATTTGCCTTTTAATTTAAAAGAAGGAAGATTTCCTGCTAATAGTAATGAAGTTGTAATATCTAATTCATTACTAACCAATGGCAAAGTTAATTTAAAAATAGGTGATACTATTAATTATAAATTAGGTAAAAGATATGCTTGTGATGTAGAACTAGATGAAGACTATTTAGTAAAAGAAGTAAAAGACATTGATGATAAAATTATATGTGGTAAGGAAAACTTAGTTGAAGAAAAAGAATTATCTTTAAAAATTGTTGGAATAATAGATAGACCAAATTATAATTTTGAATCTTATTCAAGTCCTGGTTATACTAGTTTAACAGTTAATCTAGATAGTAATGATTTAAAAACATATAATATTTTAAAAACACCTAAAAATTATAATAAAGTATTTAATAGCTTAAAAAAAAGTAATAAATTTAAAAATCTTACTTTAAATAATGAAGTATTAAGATATGAAGTATTTAAGTTTAGTGATGAAACTTATAATATGATTTTAACTGTTGCTTTTGTTGTTACAGTTATTATTATGATAACTAGTATTTATTGTATTAAAAATTCCTTTGACATATCAACTATTGAAAAAACAAAAATGTTTGGTCATTTAATAAGTTTAGGAGCAACTAAAAAACAAATTAAAAATATTGTTTTAAAAGAAGGATTTTACTTAGGAATAATTGGCATACCTCTTGGTTTATTCTTTGGAATACTTGCTGATTACATTTTAATTATAGTTATGAAAAATATCTTAGGGACAACTTTTTTAAATGCAACTTTTGTTTTTAAAATATCATATTTAGCAATCATTCTAGCCATTATTACAAGTATTATAACAATTTATTTATCATGTATAAAATCAGCAAGACGTGCTAGTAAAATATCTCCAATAGAAGCAATTAGAAATAACTTAGATATAAAAATTAAAAATAATAAGTTAACAACCCCTAAAATAATAAAGAAAATATTTAAAACTCCTGGGGTACTTGCTTATAAAAATTTAAAAAGAAATAAAAAGAAATATAAAACAACGGTTATAAGTTTAGTAGTATCTATTTTAACTTTTATAACTATGAATACTTTTATTACTTATACATTTAAATTATCAGGTAATTATTATCAAGACTTAGATTATGATTTAAAAATAACTGTTAATAATCCTACCAAAGAAAATATAAATAATATTATAAATTTAGATAACATAGATAAATATAATATAGTATATGAAGGTGATATATTAAATGTTAAAAATAGTAATAGATTAACGAAAGAAGGAATAAACTATTTAGATAATGAATTAAATATTAATATATTATTACTTGATAATAAAACCTTTACTAATTATTTAAAAAAATTAAAAATAACTAGTAAAAAAGATGAAGGTATTTTAATTGATAACCATGCTTTTTATATAGATGGTAAAAAAGTTATTAGAAGATTAACTAATTATCATAGAAATGAATATATTAAAGGATTAATAGGAACAAAAGAATATAATATTAAAATATCTAATATAGAAAATGATAATACTTTTGGTTATGAAGATCATGTAGGAATGTATTTGATTTTAAATAAAGATTATTATAAAGATATTAATTATCATACAAGTGTTATTACAATTAGTAGTAAAAATGATCAAGATTTGGAAAGTGACTTAGATAAACTTGATCAAGAGTTATTTACTTATAATTTAAAAAGAAACAACAGAGATAGTAAATCTATGTTAGTAATAGTATCAATTTTCTTATATGGTTTTATAGCTGTTATTACTTTAATAGGAATTACTAATATCTTTAATACAATTACAACTAATATGGCTTTAAGAAAAAAAGAATTTGCAACAATTAAAAGTATTGGTATGACTAAAAAAGAATTTGATAAAATGATTAACTTAGAAATATTATTTTATTTAACTAAATCTTTATTCTATGGAATAATTTTTGGCTTGATTGGTTCTTACTTAGTTTATTTATCTTTTGCATCTAACTATGATGCTGGGTTTATAATACCTATTAAATCTATTATTATTTGTTCTATTTCAGTTATTATTTTAATAACCATAATTATGAAATATGCAATTAGAAAAAATGATAAGCAAAATATAATTGAAGCAATTAGAAATGAAAATATTTAAAAAAATTAACAAAAAGAGATTGAAGAATTCAGTCTTTTTTGTTATTATATAGTAGAGGATTGGATATGAAAAATAAAATTGATAATAAATTTAAATCAAAAAAATATGAAATAGATAAAGTTGCTAATAAGAAAAAGATTTGGTTAGTAGTATGTATACTTGGAATAGTTATTTTACTATTTGGTATAACATTTGCTATTTTTAGGTATAGTAAAACTGGTAATAATTCAAGTCTTGTTTTAGGGGATATTTATATGTCATCTAAGGAAAATAGTATTGTTTTAAATGAATTAGAACCGATGAATCCAAGTGAAGGAATTGATAAGGGAAGTAAATATAGTTTTAGTGTTGAAGGATATAATACAAGCAATAAAGATATTTATTATGGTGTTTATTTAAACTATGGTAGTGAAGAAACAGGTAAAACTAGATTTAAAGATGAAGATTTGATGATGTATTTAACTGAAAATAAAAATGGGGAAACAAGAGCAGTTTATGGGCCAGGTTCAGTTAAAGATTTTAATGATAAAATGATTTATGCTAATACCATAAATGCAGCAACTAAAAAAGAAGAAAAAGTAGAAATTAATTATGAATTAACGGTTTGGTTAAGTGATAATATAGTTATAACTGATACAGAAGAAAAATATGAAGGGAAAAATGTATATACAACAAGTGAGTATGCTAATAGTTATGCAAGTATAGATGTTAAAGTATATGGTGATTTTGAAGAGAAAAAAATTAGAAATGCTTATGAAAATATAACAGGAACAACTATATCAACCAATGAAAATTATGAAATAAAAGATGATATAAAAGATGCAGCAAAAACTGATGAAGATGTAAAGATTGTAATAACAACTAATAAAGAGGCTAAGTTATATATAACAAATCTTGATACAAGTGTTAAAAAAGAAGAAACTTTAACTTTGAAAAATAATTTATATACATTTGAAAGAGTTGAAACTGATAGAGTTAGATATAGTTATTATTTTGAATATTTAGATGGAACAATTAGTCAAATATATTATTATAATGTAAATGTCAAGAAATATGAAACAGTTGAAAAACCAACAAATATATGTATAAATAAAGTTTATGATGGAACAAATCAGTTAATTACAAGTATAGAAACAAATGATTCTTATACAATAAGTAATAATAAACAGAAAAATGTTGGAACTTATCAAGTTGTAGTTAAATTGAATGATGGCTATATGTGGGATGATGATACCGAAAGCGATATTACACTTAATTGTAACATTGAAAAAAGAGATTTGACTATAATTCCGGATGCAACAAGTAAGGAATATGGCGAATACGATCCAACATTAACATACAAATATACTGGGAATGTAGAAGGCGAAACACCAAAATTTACTGGAACTCTTCAAAGAGCATTAGGAGAAGAAATAGGAAGTTATTTAATTAATAAAGGAACCCTTGCTCTTGCCGACAATGGAGATTTTAAGAAAAATAATTATAATTTAGTATTTGATACAAGAGAAGTTAAATTTACTATTTTAGAAAAAACTGCTGAAAATTTAACAATTACTTTGGAATACACGGAAACAACATATGATGGAACCGAGAAAAAGCCGAAGGTAGTAGTAAAAGATGGAACGAAAACTTTAACAAGTGGAACAGATTATGATGTTACTTATCAAGATAATATTAATGCTGGGGTAGCAAAAGTAACCATTAAATTTAAAGGAAGTTATTCAGGAAGCAGTGGGAAAAACTTTACTATTAAATCAAAAAGCGTCGCAATTCCAACTAATAGTTATTGCAATAGTTTATTTTATAATGGTACAAGTCAAACGTTAACAAAAACAGCAGGAGAAGGATATACATTTAGTAATAATACAGGTATAAATGCAATAAGTTATGTAGTAACAGCAACACTAAAAACAAATTATATATGGAGTGATGGAACAAGTACTAATAAAACTTTCACATGTAGTATTGATAAAAAAACTGCAACGGTAAAAGCAGCTAGTAGCTCTAAAACTTATAATGGAAGTGAATTGACAAAAACAAGTGGATGTGAAAGCAGTACAGGTTTACTTACAAATCATACAGCAACTTGTATAAATAAAGGTACAATTACAAATGCCGGAAATACTAGTAATGTATTAAGTGAAGTAATAATTAAAAATGGAAATGATGACGTGACAAGCAATTATAATATTACAAAACAAAATGGTACTTTAACGGTAAATAAGGCTCCAACAACTATAACTTTAAGTGAAAATCAAGCAACAATTAATTATACGGATGAAATTACATTTACAGTTAAAACCAGTCAAGCCGGAAGTTTAAGTATTCAAAATGGAAATGATTCAGTTGTAACGGTTGAGCCAACAAGTATAGACGGGGTAGTGGCTAATGTAGAACAAGAAATTAGATTAGCAGGTAAAGAGAAAGGAACTAGTGTAATAACAATTGTTTTTACACCGAGCAGTTCTAACTATTCATCATCTTCTGTTACTTATACTTTAAATACTATAATGCAATATTGTGCAACCTTTGATAAAAATGGAGCAGCAAGTTTAAATGGAGCAACTGATGAAAATTTAAAATTGTGTTGTACCGTTACAAATGGCTCTTCGTGTGATGTAGTATCTCCTACAATAGTACCAATTGATAATTATGATGTTTTAGGTTGGGCAACTGCTGAAACTGCAACCTCGGCAGCATATAGTAATGGTGCAACGATAACTTTGACAACTGATGATACTGATTTCTTTGCAATTACCAGAAGCCTAGATTCTACTCGTCAAACTAAAACAATTAATTTTAATATAAATGGTGCTGATTCATTCACTTATTCTGGTACAACTTATACAACTAATAAAGCAATAACTTGTAAAACAGATTATGGATATAATGGGGAAGCCTTACCTGATTCTTGTACTATAACTTTGCCTACAATTACAAGATCAGGAGGAACGGTATATGGTTGGAATGAAGATAATGAAGCACGTACGGCAACTCATGGAGTTGGTTCAACATATGAAGTTTATGATGCCACTACTTTAAATGCAATTACTTCAAAACCTATCAAATTATCATTTAATGCAAATTCTGGATCTACTACTTTAACAACTATGGTAGGACAGGCTTATAATTATGACAAAGGCGCTGACTTTGTTATACCATCATATGATAATAGTAATATGTGTCGTTCAGCAACTAATTTTACCAATTTCTCCAAAGGAAGTTTTGCTGCTAACGGATATCTTTTAGGCTATAAATATATTGGCTTAACTGATGTAGCAGGTTCAAGTGAAGTTAAATACTGTCAAGGAAATTATATATATATTGAAAAAGATACGACTTTACATGCAATTTGGAATGAAGATTATGCAACGACCTTAGTTACTAGTGGAGATAACCTAAATTTAAGAACAGGTTGTGGTACTAGTTACGGAACAACGGGTTCATCAATGTCAGGCTCAACTACAATTTACGTTAATCAAGAGGGTTCAAAATATAGTTCAGGTTATATGGGTTACTGGGTAAAATATGGTTCAAGAAATGGTTGTGCTTCTTGTAAGTATTTAAGATCATTTTTGTATTACCCAGCAAGTAATAGTTGTACAAGAACAGATTATGTTTGTAATGGAGGTTCTGCTGCTGATATTACATTATCTCCATCAAATGCAGTCTTAAATCTTAAAAAAAGTGATATGTTATCAACTACTCTTAGTGTAGATAGTCGTTGTGGAACTTGGACTGTTTCTAATAGTAATACTTCTATTGTAACGGCAACTAAGGCTAGTAGTGGAGTACAATTAACTGCTGTTTCTGGTAGTGTTGCAGAAAATAGTTCAAAAACTGCAACTATAACAGTAACCGGACAATGGGGTTGTACTGCAACAGCAACTGTTACAGTTAAAAATACTAATGCTACAAAACCAACTGTAACAATTTCTATTGATGGTGATTCTTCAACATGTAGTGAGTCATATATAAAAGGAGCAACAGCAACGATTACTTGTTCTTCACCTTTAATTCCTATAACAGGATTTAGTGGAGGAACAATTACAAGTGATGGAACTAATACAAAAACAGCCACAGTTTCACTTTCTTCAACTGGTTCTAAAACAGTAACTGCATCTTGCTCGAATGAGGAAGGTACAACAAATGTTTCAAAAGCAGTAACTATCAAGGTGAAATCTGCTTCATCTGCTTGTGGATGTGATTCATATGGTACTAAAACAACATATGGTAGTTGGGTAACTGGACAATGTTTTAGTTCTAACAAAACAAGTACTTCAACGAAAGAATGGAGTTGTAAAGTAACATATGAATATGATGTTTGTAACGCTTCCAAAGCATATATATGTAAAAGTAGAACTATTAAAAAAACTACATATTGTAAATCACATAAAACCTGTTGTCATACATAGGAGGATTTCATGAAAAATAAAAAAAATGTAATTATAATTTTATTATCATTATTGATACTAGGTATAATCATAACAATAGTAGTATTATTTAATAAAAATAAATATATAAAATTAAATGTAACTACTTCATATGATGATGTAACTTATACTTTAACAAAATATAAAAAATCTAAAAAAGAATATTTAAATGTTATAGTTTTAGAAAATAAAAGTAAAGATCAAAAAGAATTAGAACGTGTAACTATAAATTTCTATGATAAAAATAATGATTTATTAGAAGAAATATATATAGTTCCAGGAACATTAAAAGCAAATGAAAGAAAAGAACTTGAATTTATAAGTAAAAATGATTTGAGTTTAGCTAAAACATTTGAAATTAAAAAAAATCATATAACTGATGTATCTAAAACATTTAGAGATGATAAATTTCAAATAAATGATTTTATTGAAGGAGAAGGATTGTATTTATTTAATATTAAAAATATAAGTAAAGAAAAAATAGAAACAAATGATTTAACCATTGCTTATTTAGATGAAAATAAAAAAGTAGTTTTTACAACTAAATTTAGTGTTAATTTAGAACCAAATATGATGACAACTTTATCTACTAAAAAAGGAAATATTAATCCTAATAAAATTAAATATTTAGAAGTAATTAGTTATTAAATTAAATTTAAACAAAAAAAACATGAAAAAAGATTGAAGAATTCAATCTTTTTTGTTATTATTATAATAGAGGTTAAAATATGGAAAATAAGAAAAATTACAAAAAAAGTAATAATAAAAGTAATAATAAAAATTTAACTAGAAAAAATAAAAAAACTAATAAAAAAATAAATAACAATGATAATGAAAAGATAAGTAAAAATAATAATAAAAACTTAGATAAAAAAGATAATGAAAAAATAAGTAAATATGATAGTGAAAAATTAACTAAAAAAAATAAAAATACAATTATAATGGGAATATTTTTATTAATAATAATATTACTAGGTTCAACTTATGCTTTTTTTACTTATTCTAAAACTGTACAAGCATTTACTTTAACAAGTAAGTCTATAAAAGCAGAGTTTATAGGTGGAACTAATTCTATTAATATTACCAATGCTTATCCTATAAGTGATGAATTTGCTATTCAAAACTTGGATAAATTATCATATCTTGATTTTACGGTTACAAGTACAATTAGTAATCCAGATAAAGCAATTTCTTATGAATTATATTTAACAGGTGATACTACTAATACCTTAGATGGTAACTATATTAAAGTATATTTAACAGATGAATCTAATAATAAGTTAATGGAACCTAAAATATATAATAATTTAGATAATACTACTTATTCAAGTGATAAGAAAACTGGTAAAGTTATATATGTAGGAAATAGTACTGGAACTAATACTAATAAATTTAGACTTTATGTTTGGATTGATAAAGATTATGAACAAAATAGTGTATCTCAAAAGTTTAAATTTAATGTTAATATTCATGCTTATAATGATAATAATAAAAATGTTTCCAAAATGTTTTTATCTTCTTTAAAAGAAAAACAAACAGATAGTTGTAAAACTTATTTAGAAGAAGATGGAATTACTTATGTATCTGGAACAAGAGAATGTATTAATTTTAATTATGTATGGTACTCAGGCAAACTTTGGCGAATAACAGCCATAAATGATGACGGAACAGTTAAAATGATAACCGAAGATTATATGACAAATATTAGTTATGAAACTGATACATCTTCAAGTTTTTATGATGTATCTAAAAAGAATAATGCCTCTTATACTGGATCATACATATATCAGTGGTTAAATGAAGATTTCTTAGATACTTTATATAATAGGGAAAATATGATAGTAGAAAATAGTACTTGGAATATAAGTCAAACAACAGATATTGCAACTAAGTTAGCAAGTACTAATGTAATTAATAATGCAACTATTAATAAAAATACACCTGTGGGACTTTTGAATACTTATGAATATTATTTAAGTTATAAAAATACAACCGAATGGTATTCTTATTTAAGTAATAATAATACAATTTTTTGGTTATTAAATCCTTATAGTTCAACGCAAAACTGGTGTGTTAATGATTGGACACATGATAAAAGTGCAGCAACTCAATTTCTTGTTGTAAGACCAGTTATCAATTTAAAAGCAAATGTTGCTATTAAAAGTGGAGATGGAACAGTTAATAATCCATATAAATTAATTGGTGATAAAGAGGATGCAAAAGCAAATACAACTTTAATTAATACAAGAAATAGTGGTGAATATGTAAAATTTAATGATGAATTATATAGAATAGTTAATATTGAAAACAAAAAAACTAAAATAATTAAAAATGATTATGTTAAAAATGGGACAGATATTGTATTAAAGAAGTTTGGTACAGATGTAAATTATGGAAATGGTGACAGTGATGATTATGCAGATTATTATTTAAATAATACTTGGTATAATAGTTTAACAACATCTTCAAAAAACTTGTTAGAAACTAATAATTATTATTTAGGTGAATCCTATTATGGACAAAGTTATAAAAATTCTTTATGTATAACTAAAAATACAATTGAAACAATTAAAAGTTGTCAAAAAACAACTAGTATTTGGAATGGAAAAATTGGTCTTCCTAGATTAGGAGAAATGTTTGCTAGTCAAGATAGTGTAAATGGTACTAATGCAATTTGGATAATTACCAAAGCAGGTGACTCTATTGTTTGGAATATAGAACCAGGTGGATATAGTAATTATAACTATCCTACTGCTACATATGCCATTCGTCCATCAATTTATTTAAAATCTAATATCGTAATAACAAATGGAGATGGTACTAGATCTAATCCATTTGAAATAGCATTAAAATAATTCTTTCCTACTTTCTTTTTTAAGTAAAGTAGAATTTTTTTAAGGAGTTTTTATGGATATAATATATTTAATACTTGGTTTTGTAATTATCATTAAAGCAAGTGATATGTTGGTTACTGGTTCTGTAAATCTTGCTAAGTTTTTAAGAGTTCCAACCTTAGTAATAGGTTTAACTATTGTTGCAATTGCAACAGGTGTACCAGAAATAGCAATTAGTATATCATCATCTTTAAAAGGATCAAATGGACTATTACTAGGTAATTTACTAGGTTCTAATATGTTTAATGTTTTATTTATCCTTGGTCTTATTGCTATTATAAGACCTTTATATATTAAAAAAGAAATTATTTTGAAAAATTATCTATATGCTCTTTTATCATGTTTAGTTTTATTTATTGTTAGTTGTGATATTTATTTTCATGATAATACAGTTAATATAATTACACGATCAGAAGGAATTTTATTATTATGCTTTGCCTTTATGTTTTTATATTCAACAGTTTTAGATGCAACTTTAAATAAAAAGAAGAAAATAGAAACTAAGAAATTTAGTTTTAAAGATATTATCTATGTCATCTTGGGAGTTATTTTTATTGCTTTGTCTGCTGAGGTAATTGTTAATAGTTCAGTTAATATTAGTAAATATCTAGGTGTATCAGAAGATTTAATAGGTTTAACAATAATTGCAGTAGGAACAAATTTACCAGAACTTGTAACTTCCATAGTTGCAGTTAGAAAAGGGGAAAGTGATATAGCAATTGGTAATTTAATTGGAACTAATATATTTAATATATTTTTAATTCTTGGACTTTCTGCAACAATTAACCCAATTACTATAAGTAAAAACTCTTTTATAGATATAATTATTCTTGGTATAACTAGCTTTATTGTATATATTTTTATTCAAAGAAGAAAAGATATAAATAGATATGAAGGAATAACCATGGTTTTACTTTATATTATTTATATTATATATGTGGTGGTAAGATGAATTATTATAAAGAAAGTATAGATGAAGTTTTAAATAATTTACAAACTAGTTTAAATGGACTTAGTAGTAGCGAGGCTATAAAAAGACTTAAAAGATATGGTAAAAACGAATTACCTAAAAAGAAAAAAATTAGTGTTTTTAAAATATTTTTCAAAGAAATGCTTGATCCAATTGTGATAATTTTAATAGTTGTAACTATTATTTCTTTTTTAATAGGTGAAACAATAGATGCTTTTTGTATTTTATTTATCATTTTAATAGATTTAGTAACAGGAACAATACAAGAGTATTCAGCAACTAAAAAAGCCTTATCATTAAATGAAATTATTAAAGTCAAATGTAAGGTTTTAAGAGATTTTAAAGAAACATTTATAGATTCAACTAATCTTGTAATAGGAGATATTATCTATCTTGAATCAGGTAATAAAATATCAGGTGATTTAAGAGTTCTTGATTCTTATAATTTAACAGTAAGTGAAGCAGTTTTAACTGGTGAAAGCACATCTATTTATAAAGATAATGAGACAATATTAGAAGATACTTTGGTTCAAGATAGAAAAAATATGTTATATGCAGGTTGTTGTGTTTTAACAGGTAGGGCTACTTGTGTTGTTTGTAAAACAGGTACCAATACAGAACTTGGAAAAATTGCCACTTCTATAAATAATTTACAAGATGAAAAATCGCCTCTTACTATTAGAATAGAAAAATTTTCAAAACAAATTAGTTTAATTTTAATTATTATTTCAGTTCTTTTAACTATTTTATTATTACTTAAAGGTGATAAATTAAGTGATGTTTTTATGATGGTAGTTGCTTTAACTGTATCAGCACTTCCCGAAGGATTACCTCTTGCTTTAACAATGGCTTTAACAATAGCCTCAGGCAGGATGTTAAAGAAAAATGTAATTGTTAAAAAATTAAATTCTGTTGAATCTCTTGGTAGTTCAACCGTTATTGCAAGTGATAAAACTGGAACTTTAACTGTGAATGAACAAACAGCTAAAATTATTGTTTTACCAAATAATAAAAAATATGAAATAACCGGAAGTGGTTATAATACAAATGGTAAAGTTATTATAAATGATGTTAACGATAATGAAAATATTCTTGATTTAATAAAACTTGGTTTAATCAATAATGAAGCAAATGTTACTATAAAAGATGAGAAAGAAAGTTACTTAGGAGACTCAATTGATATAGCATTTTTAGTTCTTGCAAATAAGATGGAAGTTAATAAAAAAGATATTAAAATAATTAAAGAAATTCCTTATGAGTCTGTTAATAAATATTCAGCAGTTTTTTATAAAATTAAAAATGATGATAAAATCTATTGTACTGTTAAAGGTTCAATTGAAAAAGTTTTAGAGTTTTCTAAATATATGGAATCTAGTTTAATTGATAAAGAAATGTTGACTAAACAAAATGAAGAATTAGCCAAAGATGGGTACCGAGTAATTGCCATAGCAAGTGGAAATATTAAAAGTGATAATTTAGATGAAACAGTAATTAAAAATTTAACTTTTAAAGGTTTAGTAGGTTTTATTGATCCTATAAGAGATGATTGCATAGATGCGATTAATGAATGTATGAATGCTCATATTAAAGTTGTTATGATAACTGGTGATCATCCTTTAACAGCACTAAAAATAGGAAAAGATTTAAAGATAGTTAGTAATAATAAAGAGGTTACAACTGGTCTTGAACTTGAAAAAAAATTCAGGGAAGGTTTACTTATCTTTGATGAATTTGTAAGTAAGAAAAAAATATTTGCTAGGGTTAGTCCAGATCAAAAATTAGAAATTGTTAAATCATTTAAAAGACAAGGAGAATTTGTTGCTGTTACTGGGGATGGGGTAAATGATGCTCCGGCTTTGAAAGCGGCTAATTTAGGTATTTCGATGGGAAGTGGAACTGATGTTTGTATAGAAACATCGAATATGATTTTAACTGATGATAAATTTTCATCAATTGTATCAGGTATTAAAGAAGGAAGATGTGCTTATAGTAATATTAGAAAAATTATTTACATGTTAATATCATGTGGTCTTGCCGAAGTTTTATTCTTTACTTTATCAATCGTTTTTAACTATGAAGTTCCATTAGTTGCTATTCAACTTTTATGGTTAAACTTAGTAACTGATGGTATGCAAGATATGGCCTTATCATTTGAAGGTGCTGAAAGTGGTATTATGAATGAATATCCAAGATCTCCCAAAGAAAATATCTTTGATAAAAAACTTATAAGTGAAGTATTATTATCAGGTTTTACCATTGGTATATTAGTATTTTTACTATGGATATATTTACTTGATATTTTAAAATTTGAAGTAGTAGTTGCCAGAGGATATATCATGGCTTTAATGGTCTTTATCCAAAATATGCATGTTTTAAATAGTAGAAGCGAAACTAAATCAATCTTTGATAAAAGTTTAAAACCAAATAAATTTGTTTACTTTGCTATTATTAGTTCCATAATTTTACAAATTTTAATCATGGAAATTCCTTTTTTGAGTAATATTTTAAAAACAAAATCTATTCCATTTATTCATTTAGTATTCTTGTTTCTTTTATCACTTACAATTTTATTTGTTATGGAATTATTTAAAATATATAGAAATCATATGGAAACTAAAATAAATAAAAAAATTAAAAATAAAAAGTAACTTAGAAAATAATCTAAATTACTTTTTTTAAATTTGTACAAATTATTTTAATTCTTTTTTTATTTTTTCTAATTCTTCAACAGAAATGTTAGTTGATTTTAAAATAACTTCATCTGGTACTGAGTTATTTAATAAGTTTTTGACAATACGAGTTTGAGTTTCAAGTTTGCCCTTAGTTTCTCCCTCTTCCATACCTTGGAAAAGTCCAGCCAAATATTTTTCATGGGCTCTTACATTTTCTTCTATTTCTTCAC
>CAKOSZ010000010.1 GCA_934119955.1 uncultured Bacilli bacterium
AACATTTGACCAAAAAATACTGTATGAGTTTCATTTTCAACAAAGCCCTCCACATCACATATTAAATAACCTAAAGTATTACTAATAATGTTTATTCCGTCAACTTCTCTATATTCTATTTCCTTAAATTTATCAATTTCTCTACTAGATTTAAATCCAAATGTTTCTATAATTTTTGGATTAACTTTTTTCCCAATAATTGACAAGGCAAATTTTTGATTTGACTTAATTAATTGATTAGTAAAATTCTTTTTATTTACTGACACTATGATAGTAGGTTTTTCTCCTTTTCCTACTTGAGCAACAGCATCAACTATGCAACCTCCACCTTTTGTTGTCAAAACATACATTCCATGTGTTATTTTTGATGTTACATCTACATTTCTCATTAGTTCCTCCTATCCTTAAAGAATCTTTCTATTTCTATTATTGCTTCTTCTTTGCTACCAGATCCATGAATTACATTAATACTTTTATCAGTGCCATATTTTCCCCTTATTGTTTCAGGCCCTGCAATCTTACTATCAGTTGGCCCTATCAACTTTCTAAATCTTTCAACTATGTTATCTCCTTCTAAAAGTAAAATTGCTACTTTATCAGAAGTCATATAGTCAACAAGCTCTGGGAAAAATGGTTTATCTATCAAATGAACATAATGTTCTTTTAAGATTTCTTTATTCAAATATTTCAGATAAAAATCTTTAATAGTAAATCCTTCATTGTAAATGGCCTCTATGATTTCATCTAAATACACCATTCCATCTGGCTTTACAATAGCAAGCGTCCTTTCTTTATTATTTGTTTTCATTCAAACCTCCTTCCAACCTTATTTGTTTTTAAAACTATTAATTATTAAATCTTGCTTATTTTTATATTTTCTTCACAATAACCATCTCCTCTTTTATCTCCATCATAGTATTCTTGCTCAGATAATCCACGTGATAATCTAGTAATCTGATTTATGAATTCATTCTTTAAAAGAGAAAAACAACCCAATTATAAACGTTGAAATTATAGCTATTATTAATACATACTCCACTAATGTTTGCCCTTTAGTATTTAACATATCTACTCCTATCTTTTACAACATGTTATAACCTCATTCTATCTCAACTCCATTATATCACATTTCTACCGATTTCAGTAATTTTTTAGTCGTTTTGTTTTAATTTTTAATATACTTTACTATTTTTCTCATCAAACATCTCATAAAACTTCTCTGCTGCTTTTTCTTGTTCATATCCTAATCTGTCAACCGATTTCAATAGATTTTCTACCGGTTTCAGCAAATCTTATATTAATATTTTAAATATTTTTATCATTTTCAGAAAAATTTATTGAAATCAAGAGATTTTTTTTTATTTTTTTTGATATAATTACATATAGACAAAGGAGGCCATAATATGTCTTTTACGCAGGCAATAATTAATAGAATACATGAACTATGTGAAAAGAATCATATTACTCCAAATAAGTTATCAGAACTTTCCACTGTACCGGTAGCAACACTATTTGCGTTACTAAATGATAAAGTAGAAAATCCTAGTTCCAGAAACATATATAAAATGTGTAAGGTTTTTGGGATAACTATGGCAGAGTTTTATGATACTGATATATTTAATCAAATGAATTTTACGAAATAATTATTTATATCGCAACCTAAATGGTTGTTTTCTTTTTACATAATTTTTTATTTTTTTAAACATTTCCTACCGATTTCAGTAAATATTGTGATATAATCTAATTGTAGAGGAAATATGGGCATTTAAGTTATAAAGATGGATATATCAATGAGACCCCAACCTATTTTCTTCTACAACCCACTTTATATTTTTCATTTAATCTACACACTCCTTTCTGAAAATGAGGCAACAATGCCTCATTTTGTTTTGCAAAAAAAGAAGAAACTCTTAAGTAATTAAGCTATTTAAAATACTTAATACTAAAAGTAGTTCCTTCTCCTTTTAAAGAATTCACGATAACTCTTCCATTATCCTTTTCTATTATTGCTTTTGCTAAAGATAATCCTATCCCATTACTATCACTACTAGAGTTTTTTCCTTTATAAAATCTTTTAAAAATATTTAATGTTTCATCTTCGCTCATACCTTTTCCAAAATCTTTTATTTTTATCTGGGTGTAAGTGTTATTTTCATCAACTTCAACAATAATTATACTGTCGTTAAAAGAGTAATCCACAGCATTTTTTAAAATATTTGTTAATGCTTCTACCTGCCATCTATAATCACAATATATTTTATTCTTACTTCTATCTTTAACAACAATTTTTATATTTTTTAAATCACACAAATTTTCAATATTTTCAATGCTTGAATTAATGATTTTTTTAACTGGTGTTTCTTTTCTTATAAATGTGATCGTATTAGATTCAAACATTGATAGTTTCAGTATTGATTGAATTAGAAATGATATTTTAGAAATATCCTTTTTTACTTTCTTAATGAATTCTGGTTTAATTTCAATATCATTTTCTAAATCATCAATAATATTATCTAACATTATAATTGATGATGTTAAAGGAGTTTTTAGTTGATGTGAAATATCTTCTAATGAATTTTTTAAATTAATCTTATCTTGATTCGCTTTTTCCGTATTTTCTTTCAACATAACCGTTGTCTTATATATTTCGTGTTTTAATATTGACAGTTTATCTTCTGATACATCATTAATATCAATTTCATAATTTTTTTGATTAATTTTTTCTAAGCATTTTATTATTTTTTCTATTTCATTATCTCTTTTAAAATAATATCTTACAAACAAATAAATCAAAATCATAAATGATAACAATAATATAAATATTTTTAATATATTAAATTTAATATATACTTCATTGTTTTGATTTATATATGAATCTTTATTAATATCATAACCGTATTCATTAAATAAATTATTTTTATTATTTGAATTTAGTATTTCTATTATTTCTTCTTTCTCTATTTCAGGGTATTTTTCTTGTATTTTTGCTACAATTCCATTTATTTTTTGATTTGTATTATATTTATATCTATTATATTCAACCTTATTAACTAGACAAAGTAGTATTATAAAGAACATAATTACGCATAAACTCTTCATCAAATATTTTCTTAAATATACATTATTACTCATCTATTCTATAACCTATTCCTTTTACAGTAGTGATAATATCTGTTTCAAGCTTTTCTCTTATTCTTTTTAGATATACTGTAACAGTATGATCATCTACATCATTACCTGTCCAATCCCAAATTCTATCTAATATTGTTGCTCTTTTTACTACTTTGCCAACATGGTTAAATAATAAGTGGATTATTTTTAATTCTAAACTAGATAGCTCTATAACCTCATTATCTCTATAACAAATCATTTTATCAAAATCAAAAGTTATGTTTTTTACTTTAATGCTTTTTGTTAATTTATTTCTCAAAATTATTTTATCAACTCTTGCTAATAGTTCTTTAGTAGAAAATGGTTTTGTCATATAATCTTCAGCACCTAAATTCAATCCTTTTACTATATCATTTTCATCATCTTTTGCGGTAAGAAATACTACTGGTATTTTCTTTTCTTTAATAACATTTTCATAAAAATCAAAACCATTACCATCAGGAAGAGAAACATCTAAAATAATAAGTGCTGGGGTATTTTTTTGCAAATACTTTTTTGCATCTTCTACATTTGTTAAGAACATTAATTGATGATTGTTTTTCTTAAAGGCATATATAAGCCCTGTAGCTATATTTTCATTATCTTCAATTAATAATAAATTCATAGGGTTTTCCTCCTTTATAATCTAATTATACCATGAAAAGAGGATATTTTCTTCATATCCTCCTTAGATAGTTTCTTTTCTTATTGTTTCAATTATATTTTGTTTATTTATTTTTTTAATAGAGTATCTCATAATAGTATAAACTATTATAAATACAAATATTATACTAATAATAATTGCACCAAGTGGTAAATGATATGGTAACTCTAATTTTTCACTATAAGAAGCATGAATTAAGTAAGAACCTAGTATTCCTAAAATACATCCATATATTAATGATTTAGATGAATAAAATAAAACTTCTAAATTAATCATACGATTAAACTCTTTTTTTGTCATACCAACACTTTTTAACATGGCAAACTCATTTTGTCTTAATTGCATATTTGATGTTAATACATTAAATATATTTGTTACTCCAATAAGAGTTATTACCACTATAAATCCATATAAGAATATACTTATAACTATTGAAATGGCTCTATCTCTTTTGGCTTGTTCCTCAAAATTATGAAACACTAATTCTTTATCTATTTCTTTTAATTCTTTGGATACTTCATATGGTTTATTTGCATCAATAACTAATCTAAATGGAGTAAAATTAAATTCATTATAATATTTTTCATTTACTACTATTATACCACCATAATCTACATATCCTTCTAAACCGACCGGAAGTTTTTTGTTTACAGACATTAATCTAATTGAAACTTGCTCTTTTATGTTATCCTTGCGATATTCTAAATTCATAGTATCGCCTTTATTATATTTATATCTTCTTACAACTTTTCTTTTGCTATTTGGTCTATTAGTTAATTCAAATTCATCAATTAAAATTCCATCTTTTTTTACTTCTTCATAATTTAAATTTAATTTCTTCACATAATCTTTAAATGTATCTTCATCTAATGCTTTTAAATTAATTGAAATTCCTTCAGCCGGTAGTTCATAATCTTCATATTTGCTTATCATTTTTTTATCAGTTACTTTAGCACTACCAGTTGAATCATAAATTACATAACTTTTATTGATATTATTTAATTTTTTTATTTTTTCTACTTGTTTTTCATTAGATTTTGACATGTTAAGATATACTATTATATTATAATCATAATTTTTATAATATCTTGCAGCTTGATCAATAGTCTCTGTAATAAAATATGCTAATGATATAAAGGCAAATATACTTATAGTTAGAGATATTACAGTTGTTTTATATTTTTTCTTACTTCTTTTCAAATTTTTATATGCTATAACTCCACTAGTTTTAAATATTTTTTTAATTATTTTAGGAGTTCTTAATTTTTTATTAGTTATTTTTATATCTTTTGCATTTTTTAAATTTTCTATTGGACTTACTAAACTTGCTCTTTTAGCAGATGATATACTTGACAAGTAGATTGTTACAAATCCTAAACATACTGATAATAAAATATCTATATAATTCATTTTAAAAACCAAACCATTTATACTTTCAAGTAGAAAGTCGCCTATTAAAATGTTTACTACTTTTGTTAAAATAAATGTTGCTAAAACACCACATAATATTCCAAGAGGAACACCAATAAGTCCTAATATTAGTCCTTCAAGTATAACACTCTTTTTTATTTGTTTTTTTGTTGCTCCAACACTGGAAAGCATCCCGTACATTTTAATTTTTTCCGTTGTTGAGATAGCAAATGAATTTCTAATACAAAAGATGCTAACCGCGACAATGATTGAAATAACAACGCTCATTACAGCTATCATCATTTTGCTTGTTGTATCTGAGAAAGCAAATGCCTCCCACATTAATAATTGATGATTTATTGAGTAAGTAATTCCATCTTTTTTAAATCTATTACTAGCAATATCATTATAATTGTTTGCACCTAACAACTCTGTAAATGATTGTTTATAATCTTTAGGATTTTTAAGAGCAACAAATGCTTTTATATTGTTTGTTGTTTCGTCTGTTGTTATTCCATATTCACCAAAATAAGATTCATTTCTAGTAAAGAAACCAACTATTTTGTATTTTTTGATAATGCTCTCGTTAGTCTTAGTATCAATTATGTTTAATTCAATAAATTCTCCTATTTTTAAATCATAGTTTAAAGCAAAATTATTCCTAAGAACAATTTCATCTTTTGTTTTTGGAAATACTCCATCAACTAATTTATATGCTAAATTATTGAAGGTGTTATTGTCAGTTGAATATACGAATATATTTGTTTCTTCTTTTTCTATCTTCTTATATGAAGAAACACCTAATTCATATAAGGCATTAACTTTTTTAACATCTTTATTATGCTCATACTTTGATAATTGTTCTTTTGAAACTGAGTTAACTACTATATGTTAATAGCCATTTTCTGCTATATTATCTTGAATTAATGTTTCTTTAAAGGACGTAAACATCCCACTAACCGCACAAATAAGTGCAACTGATAACATAATTCCAATAATACTACTTATAGTTCTTTTTCTATTTAATAAGAGGTTTCTTTTTGTTAATTTTGTTAGTATTTTCACATCTATACCTCCTTAACAATTTTGCCATCTTCTATTTTAATTATTCTATCTGCACACTTTGCTATTTCCATATTATGTGTAATCAAAATTATGGTTTGACTATATTCCTTATTTGATTTAATTAATAGTTCAACAATATCATCACTTGCCTTTGAATCTAAATTTCCGGTTGGTTCGTCTGCTAAGATGATTGTTGGGTTAGTAATTAATGCTCTACCTATTGATGTTCTTTGCTGCTGACCTCCTGATAATTGATTTGGCAAATGCTTTCTTCTATTAGTTAATCCAAGTAAATTCAGTAAGTTATTTAAGTTATTTTTATCTGGTTTTCTATTATCTAAGTCAAGCGGTAAAGTAATATTTTCTTCAACACTTAATATTGGAATAAGATTATAAAACTGATATATAAGTCCTATTTGTCTCCTTCTAAATATTGCTAAATTATCATCATTTAATGAATAGATGTTTTTTCCATCAATATAAACTTTCCCTTCTGTTGGTCTATCTACTCCACCAATTAGATGTAATAATGTAGATTTTCCTGATCCAGATGCTCCAACGATAGCAACAAACTCTCCTCTTTCTACCGAAAAAGTTACATGATCAAGAGCAATTACTTCTGATTCCCCTTTTCCATAAACTTTTGTTAAATTTTCAACTTTTAAAATCTCCATATTATCCTCCTTCATCTTAATTATATATTACTAATGTTACATCTAAGTTACAAAATGATAAAAAAAAGAGAATAGTATAAGCTACAATGGTAAAGGAGGTTTGTCTTAAATCTCTCTATTGCAGCTAGCCAATATAGCCATTCTATCCTCTTAACACTATTTTACCATATTTTTTTCCGTTTTCAGTAGAAAATTATTATTTGTTTACATAAAATATCTTGATATCAGTAAATTATTATGATATATTATTAGTAATCATTACTATTAAGGAGGTAATTGTGAGAAATACTACACAAAGAAATTTAATACTGGATATTATTAATAATTCATGTAATCATTTAACAGCTGAAGAAGTTTATGAAATTGCTAGAAAAAGTATTTCAAATATTAGTTTAGGAACAGTATATAGAAATTTAAATATTCTAGTAGAACTTCAAAAGATAAGAAAAATTAAAACTTTTGATGGGAAAGATCATTATGACAAACTGCATATTAAACATAATCACTTTATTTGTTTAAAATGTAATAAAATATTTGATATACATGAAACAACTAATATTGAGTATAAAAATATTCCAGTTGATTTTGAAATAGTAAACTATGATATTACCTACTCTGGTTATTGTAATGAATGTAAGAAAGGAAGGTAAAGATGGAAAATCTAAAAGGAACAAAAACAGAAAAAAATTTAATGGAAGCATTTGCTGGTGAATCACAAGCAAGAAATAAATATACTTATTATGCTTCTAAGGCGAGAAAAGATGGTTTTGAACAAATTGCTGCAATTTTTGAAGAAACTGCTAATAATGAAAAAGAACATGCAAAATTATGGTTTAAAGAACTTCATGGTGGTGAAGTTCCTAGTACATTAGAAAATCTTAATGATGCTGCAAGTGGTGAAAACTATGAATGGACAGATATGTATGAAAGAATGGCTAAGGAGGCAAGAGAAGAAGGATTTACAAGAATTGCTAATCTTTTTGAAGGAGTTGCCAAAATTGAAAAAGAACATGAAGAAAGATACAAAAAATTAATTGAAAATATCAATAATGATTTAGTATTTTCTAGTGAAGGAGATACTATTTGGATATGTCGCAACTGTGGTCATATTGTCATTGGTAAAAAAGCTCCAGAAATTTGCCCTGTTTGTTCTCACGCTAAATCATTTTTTGAAAGAAAAGCCAATAATTATTAATTTAATGTCATCAAAAAAAGTTTGCAAAAAAGCAAACTTTTTTATATATAATTTTATGATTTACTCTTATTATTAACTATCTTTTTATCAAATAAAACAATAATACTTGGTAAGACAAATAATATTAATAATACTGCAATAGTTACTCCAATTGCTATTATATGGCAGATCTCTCCTATCGCTGGATCTTTAAAGACAAACCCTAATATACCAGTTATAATAATCATTATTAGTGATGATGTAAGAATTGTATGAATTGATTTATTATATGTTTCTTTTAAAGATATTCTTATACTATTTTCTTTTCTTAGCTCTCTATAATAGTTTGTAAATAATATTGCATAATCAATAGTTGCTCCCATTAATATGCTTTGTACTATTAGTAAAGATAAATAATATACTTTCATATCTAATATATTAATAATACCCATTAATATATAGACAGCACACTGAATTAGTAATACTAATATAAATGGAATAATTAGTGATTTAAAGGTAAATAAAACTACTAAAAATATTAAAACTATTGTAATAATTGTAAGTTTATTCATTTCATAATTAAAGTTATTACTCATTTCATAGTTCATAATAGAATTCCCTATAAAGTAATATTTTCCATTTAATTTATTCTTACATTCTTTATCTAATTTATCAATAAAAGTAAATGTATCCTTTGATTCTTCTTTATATGATGTGCTTATATTAATAATAGAATATTTTTCTCCAACAAACATTTTTTTAGCCTCTTTTATCATATTATTAGCATTATTTATTTCTAAAAGCATATCATCATTAATCATATTTTTAAAATTGTTTTGATTTTGGATTATAAAATTAATAAGTTCTTCAAGTGTTAATTTAGAATCATTATTGTATTTATCTTGAAAGATAGCTTTATAAATACTAACGATGATTTCTTTATTAATATCAATATTTTGTGCTTTTAAAAAGTAATCTAATTCACTAGCATTATATTTCTTTCCTACTATCGTTTTATAAGTATTTATAGTTTTAACCTTATCATCAGTAGTTAGATAATTTATAATTTCATCAATATTATCTTCATTTTTATTTTCGTATAAAAGTACTATATTATTGTCTTTTTTGAAAATCTTACTGATAGTATTATCTTTTGGTGTATCAAAAGTAACTATATTTGTTCCTTTTATAAAATATAAAACGGCAAATAGTATTATAAAAGTTAATGATATTATATATTTGTATTTTTGACTAAATATGGCGATTTTTTCCATATTTATATGTGGATATTTCTTATGTGTTTTATATATTAGTTTATCAAATATAAGTATAAGTGATGGTAATACTGTAAAGATACATATTAAACTAATTAATACTCCTTTAGATAAAACTATTCCTAAATCAGTTCCTATTTTAAAACTCATAAATAAAAGTGCTAGAAGTCCTACTATAGTAGTAAATGAACTACCCATAATAGATGGGAACGATTTTTTTATTGCCTCTTTCATTGAAGTTAAATTATTTTTATTATTTTCTTTTTCTTCACGGTAGCGATTAAGTAACATTATTGAATAATCCATTGTTAGAACAAGTTGAAGGATCGCTGCGATAGAATAAGTTGTATATGACACTTCACCAAGCAAATAATTAGTTCCTAAATTAATAATAATTGCAATTCCTATTGTTATTATAAATAATATTGGTTCTATCCATGATGAACACATAATAAGTAATATTATTAGTAGTATTGAAAAAGCAAATATAATAATTGAAATAGGAACATTAGTAATATCACTATCTAATTCATATACGAGTTTATATTCTTCTTTTAGATTATCAAGTTCTTTTTTTATGTTTTTTATTTCATTAGAATTAGAATTATATTTACTAGTTAAAACATATAACGTGTGATTATCCTTATTATATGTATCACTTTCATTATCATAACTGATTGTATAAATGTTTTTTATTTCTTTTAATTTATTATAAACATCTAACTTTTTATTATTATCTAAATCATCTATCATTACCCAAATAGTACTCATATTTTTAACATCTGGTAATTCTTT
The DNA here is from genome assembly GCA_934119955.1 of uncultured Bacilli bacterium. Classification (GTDB taxonomy): domain Bacteria; phylum Bacillota_I; class Bacilli_A; order RF39; family UBA660; genus RUG591. The sequence goes on from CAKOSZ010000010.1 coordinate 10,207, forward strand.
TTCTAAAATATCAATACCTTTTTTCATTGATGAATTAGATGGTAAATATTTAGTCATATCTTGATTTATATTTACTTTATTCATAGCAAATATACTCACGCAAGTAACAAGTAACATAAATACTAAAATATAATTTCTTTTTTCTGTTATGAAATTTATTATTTTTTTCATTAATATTTCTCCCTTCTTTGACTTAAATGTCTATTTATATTATAATATACATATGTTGATTTTACAGCCATCAGTTTATAAAAACTTGTTATTAAATAAACATTAAAATAATATATGTTTATTTAATAAATGAAAGGAGTAAATTATTTATGAATATCAAAGATAATCGTCGTGTTTCAATGACTAAAAGAATTATTAAAGATACATTTATTGAAATGTTAGAAAAGAAAAATATTCAAAAGATTTATGTTAGAGAATTATGTGAAACTGCTGATATTAATAGAAGTACATTCTATAAATATTATGAATCACAATATGATTTATTAGCAGAAATGCAAAATGATTTGCTTATTCAAATAGAAGAAAAATGTAAAGATGCTGATAATATAAAAGGATTAAATAATATATTACACTATCTAAATAATAACAAAAAAATGTATAAGATTATTTTTAATGCAAATATTGATCCAACATTTCCAAAAAAGTTATTAAATTTGCCTATTATTACTGAAATATTAAATAGCAAAATGTCTAGTAAAACTGAAACTAAATATAAGAAAACTTATATTCTTGAGGGTGGATACCATGTTATATTAGAGTGGTTAAATAATGATTGCAAAGAGCCGGCAGAAGAGATAACAGAAGTTCTTATGAAATATATAAATCAAAATTTGAAATAAGAAAAGTTTATAGAAAGTAAATATATCTATAAACTTTTTATTTATACTGATAAGGATTATTAATTGTCCCATCTCCTGTCATTTCAAAATTGCCATTAATTGTAATAACAGGTCTTATATAATAACTATTCATTAATAAATTTCTAGTCCAGTCAGTAGGAGAACCATTTTTATCTACAATAAAAACATTTCCATTTTTATATGTTGGATCGTAATATGCAGGAGATAATGTCCAGTAGTAATTATCAATACTAGAATTATATAAGAAATATGAAGTGTTATTTTTTTTATAAGCTCCTCCTGCTAAAACAACTTCTTCTGCACTAATTAATCCAATATTTTCTTCAATAATATATTTACTAGGACAAACCAGTATTGGAGAATAATTATTACTATCTTGACCTAAATTTTCATATGATTGAAAATAATTAACATTCGCATATGTACCTGATGATTTTCTTGTATAATAATCAAAGTTTACACAAAAATTTGATTTTACAATTTTATCAGAGTTAGATGCTAGATTATTTTGATACCAATTATCTAAAATTGGTTTAATATTACTATTACCATAAGCAAGCATTTCTTTAGCTAAATCTATTGTATCAGCAGAAGCACTATCTCTATATTTAGATGTTACCCCACTTATTACACCATCTAATACAATTCTTAGATTACCATTTTCATCTATTTGTAGTATTCTCCATGTGAATCCTCCAAATGAAACATAGTTATCATCATAATTTCCTCTTAGTAAAATTACATTTTCATTATTTATACCTTTTATTGTATGTATTTCTTTACCAGTAGCAATATTACTAAATTTTTGTTTTCTTTCTGTTTCTTCCATACTTTCAATATCAATATATTCTATATCTTGGGCATTACCAGATGGTACATAATTATTTACAAGAGTCGTTTCCATTTGAGTTTGATTTATTTTAAAGTTAAAACCTATATATGATATTAAAGTGTTAGAATCAGGAACAACATTATCTTTATAACTAAAAGTAATACTAAATTCTTTAAATGTATGTGGTTCTATCTTAGTATCTTTATCTATACCAGTTAATGTAAATATTATATTTTGATTATTATAGAATGCATTATCATAAATAGGATTATTAAATCTATACGTTTCGTTATTTTTATTGTACACTTTAATTCTATATGTAATAGAGGAGTTTCCGTTTGTGTTTGATAAAACAACTCTAGAATTTAAAGTGGTACTAGAAAATGTTATTATTTTTGACTCTTCTAAATTTGCATCGACATTTGAATCATAATTAACTTCAGTTATAAATAAACCATCTTGTGAAACAAGACTAACATCTCCACTAATATCAAGAGTAATAGAGTTTATTGTGGCATATCCAATAGACATAAATAAAGTTGTAAGCGTAATCAAAAATAAATAAAGTGGCTTTTTATTAATATTTTTATTTTTTATTGATTTATCCATATATATCACCATTTATTTAAAATAAAAGAATATGATAGAAAAGTATCATAATTCAAAATCATTAATTATTCCTCTTTCTATTGCATTTTCTCTCATTTGTTTTTTTATTTTAGATACTTTTAAAGAATAAGTATAAAGTATTTTAGTATTACTAGGAATTATAAAATATACACCAGTTTTTTCTTTGTTTTCAGTCATTAATATTGGTTGAGATAATGTATCTCTTATTTCTAACATATCAGTAAATTCATCTACTTGAAGAATTTGATATCCACTTAAATCAAATGAATTATTTATTTTTTGAATATAACTTTTATAATTGTTAAGAATTTTTTGCAATTCTCTTTGATATATGCTTTCAGCTGTTCTTGTTTTAATTATATATTTTACTAAACTCACTAAAACTATAATTTCAATTAGAAACACTATAACTGCAACAACTAGAAATAAAAAGTTAAATGGGGATTTTTCTATACAAGCCATAAAGTTTTCTTGCTTTGCATCTACTAGACTTTTTGAGATATCAATGGCAACTGTCTTGGTAGTTAGTGGAATACTTAAAGAAACCGTTGATGTCTTATCCGTATCTTTAATATCTTCACATTCTCCCAATACCTTAATATTCATAACTATATCAAGAGTTGCTATAGACTCATCTAAATTATATATACTAACAAATTTTTTAATTAAATCATTATATTTGTTATAATCTATTGTTACATCTTCTTTTATTTGTACGCTTGATTTACTATTTGAATGATTTATCTTATCACTAATAAGTGTATCATTATATTTATATATTGAGTTTTTAGTATTTTTATCTATTACATTTACATTTGCTTCGATAGAATACTGATATTTATAATCTATATTTTTCTCACTAACATTTAATTTATAATTAAATGTGGCATTAATATAATCTATAAGACTAGCTATATATTGATTATTTGCATCTAGATACTCTTTATTAAAGAATTCATTCTCTTTTAAATAAACTTTATAATCTATTTTACTTTCTTCGTTATAAGGAACGTAATAAGTTTTATTCTTTGTTAAAAATAGACACACGAAAGACATAACTATGAATGTTAAGATAAATAACACACAAGCATAACTTATAACTTTATTTCTACGTTTAGTTTGATCAACAAGTATTGCATTAACTTGATTCTTTTTCATAGTTAGACTCCTTTCTTTTTATTCTATTTTTATTTATGAAAACATTTCTTTTATCCAAATTGACGGATAACCAATATGTTTTATTCTTAATTTTGATATCCCAATGATATCACTATCCACTAAATAATAATTATCAGCACTCATATTGGCGTCCCCTTTAGTGTAATATCTAATACTGCCATTTATATCTTTTTTATCAATAACTCTGTGTATAATTTGCAATCCGTCTTTTTTAAATACGATGATATCTCCTGTTTTAATGTTTTGTTTATCATATTTAACAAATATTGTTGTATCTCCCATATTAAGAGCTCCTGTCATACTTTTAGAACCAATTACTAATATTCCATATTTGAACTGGCAAGATATTAACATTGTTACTGAAGATAAAACTATTATTAATATAGTAGTCCACACAATCTCTCTTTTTTTATCCTTATAAGCAACTCTAAGATTTGTTTTTGAATAAGTATATTCTAGAAACAAATATATAAAGTATGGATAAATAATTTTTAAAAATGTTCTAAAGAAGATGTATATGTTTGGAGTATAAGGAATAATAAAAGCATATAAAATAGTTATTAGTCTATATACAACAACACTGTTTTTCCCATATCTTAGTGAAATATAATTATAAAGCAAATTACTTGAAATAGATGAGAAAACAATAAAACCAATTATAATTAATAAATCATCTAGGTTCGAGTAACTATAAACTTCACCATAAATTATTAGATCAATAAGAACAAATGCAATAAATGGGATTATCTTAGCAAATTTCCCTCGTTGTGCTAGAAATATTTCTCTAATTACTTCAGTTGAGTACACAATGATTGTTATTGGAATTATATAATACAATAAAGCAACTTTACCAAATTTAACCGAAGATTCATAAAAACCAAAGTGTATTCCCATTAGGTAAAAAACTATTAGATAAATAATTCCCATCGCACTCATCACTATTGTTACTTCTTTTTTGTAGTGAGATATAATATTTCTTTTTTTAATTATTTTTTTTAGTATCAACATATAAATAAGAAGAAATATAGACAAATATATCGTTTTGTATATTGTTGACACAAAGAGAATAAAGAAAAGAAATGTAACTAAAATAAATTCAAACACATAATTTTTTATCTTATCTATATCCATAAAATCCCTTCTTTATCTACTTTCTATCAACTATATTACTTTGTTGCACTAGCATTAAATGTAACATTAAAGTTTCCTGTAACTTCTTCTAAAGGTGCTTTTACTAATTCAACTGTAACAGTTAGTTTCTTTGTTCCATTTGGAGCAATAGCATCGTTATTTTCAAGTGTAGCTGTAACTGTATAATAATCTTTAGCAGCATCATTTGTTTGTGTTGCTGTTGGATTAGATAATGTTGCGTTGATACCAGCTTTACTGTTATTAGTTATTGTGTATTCTGCAACAACTTTTTCACCAACTGTTTTTAATGTTTTTACAGATAGTGTTGCTGTTTTTCCATTTCCTTTATCAGCTGTATCAGTTTTACCTGTTAAAGTTCCAGTTGTTGTTATGCTAGCATCAGTAAAATTAACATCAAAGTTACTATCATCTGGACTAACTGTAATATCACCATTTACTTTTAAGTCAATAGTAGTAAGGGCATAACCAACACCTAAAACTAGTACTGCGACAACTAAAGCAAGAGCAACAAATGATTTTTTCTTTTTCATCTATTTTCACCTCCTCGCACAATATTTTTATGGGAGTAATCTACATAATAGCTACTCCCAAATAACTATCATGCTTCTTAAGGTTAAGATATAAGAATATAAATTTTGTAAAATTAGAGTCTATCCTTCTACCTTAATCTTACAATTATAATTATATCATACTTTTCCGAAATCGGCAAAGAAAATTTCCGTTTTCGGAAAAAATTGTTAAAAATTGTCAACCATCCCGCACTAAAGTACGGGGCTTGGCTTATATATTTTAAATATACTTAAGATTTGCTTTAATTAATTATTTTGAAATTTTCATCATATTCATCTACTTGATTTTCTATATAATTTTTAATTATTTCTTTTGTTACAACTCCTACACTTCTGCAAAAATATCCTGATGCCCATAAATGTTGACCCCAATATCTCTTTTTTAATTCATTATACTCCATTTGTAATTTTCTTGACATCTTTCCTTTTAATTGTTGGACTAACTTAGAAACTGAGAGGTCGGTGGACAACTAACGAGCAAGTGAATATGTTCTTTACCTATCGATCCTTTTATAATTGTTACATCCATACTATTGCAACTTTGCCTTATTAATTCTCTTGCTCGTTCTGCTATTCTACCATTTAATACTTTATATCGATATTTTGTAGTCCATACAATATGGTACTCTATATCTGTTAGTGCTAATATAAAAATGTAGGAAAATGATTAAATAAAAATGTATTAAAAACGACATAATTATTTAATCAAAAAAAGACACTTTTATATTAGCACTAACATATTGTAGATACTAAGAAAAAAGAATTCTATAAAGAATTCAAGGAGTTTTCAAAAGATATAGGATTTATTCCGAAAAAATGCAAGCCGAAGAAACCATATACAAAAGGAAAAGATGAATCTTGTAATAGATTTATGAGTTGGCTAATCCCATATAATGGAGAATTTGAAACGGAAGAAGAATTGATAAAAATAATAGAAGAAATAAATTTAAAAGTAAATAAACAAATAAATGAAACCATAGGAGTTCCACCTATAATGTTATTTCAAAAAGAAAAAGAATATTTAAAACCACTACCAAGTAATAAAATATTAAATTCATATTTATATGATACAATATCAGCCAAAGTATCAAATGAATCATTATTTTATTATAAAGGTTCTAAATATTCTGTGCCAATAAAGTTTATTAATCACGCAGTCTCATTAAGAGAAGATAATAATAAACTTTATGTATATTATAACAAAGAATTAATAACAATACACGAATTATCATTAAATTATATTAATTATAATGAAGGATTGAGAAATATATTAAAAAACAAAGAAAAAGAAGAAATAGATTTGATTGTAAGAAAAAATCTAGAATTAATAAATAAATTAAGTGAGGTATAAAATGAGTAATTATGTAAAATTAACAAATAATTTAGAATTATTAAAATTAGAAAAAATAAAAGAAAATATAAATCAATACATTGATTTAATAGATAATAAAAAGAAAGATGTTGTAGATGCATTGTATGAATTAACAAATTTAGAAATAGAATTAAGGAATGAAAAAGCAATTTATGGATGTGTAAGAACAGCTGGTTTTCCATTTTTAAAAACTTTTGAAGATTTTGATTTTTCATTTCAACCATCAATTAATAAGGAACAAATAATTGATTTTAAAAATTTGAGATTTATAGAAAATAAGGAAAATATAATTTTTTTTGGAAGCCCAGGGGTTGGCAAAACTCATTTAGCAACAGCGATAGGAATAACAGCAGCTCAAAATAGGAATTCAACATATTTTATAAATTGTAATGATTTAATAGCTAATTTAAAAAAAGCAAATTCTGAAAATAGATTTATTAATCGAATTAATCACTATGCGAAATATAAAGTATTAGTAATCGATGAAGTTGTTTTCTTACCAGTTGATCCTGAAGGAGCAAATATGTTATTTCAATTAATAAATAAAAGATATGAAAAACATTCAACAATAATAACAACAAATAAACCATTTGGTAAATGGCATGAGATATTTAATGATGTAACATTAGGAAATGCCATACTCGATAGATTATTACATCATTCTTATATTATTAATATAAATGGAAATTCGTATCGCTTAAAAGATGAATTAAAAATAGACTCAGAATCATCTGAACCTATACAAAATTGATTACAAAAAAGCTACATTTTTATTTTCAATTTTTTCTACATTTTTATATTGACTTTAACATTATATTCCTTTCTTATTAACTAATTTTTATACAATCTACTATTGACATTACATTATTTGTATCATAAGCAGTTGCACAAACAGTATAATTTCTTTGAACTGAACTCAAATTTCGAATTGATGCAACACTTGTATTTTGAGATATTGAAAATGACTTTGAAGGTGTACATCCTTCTTGATTAGGTGAAGCACAATACAAAATCTTTGATATTTTCAAATTACTATTACTCTTAGCACTAAAACTTATCTTAGCAATATTTGTAGAAGTATTATGATTAATTAAAGTAAGTTTTATCGTTGGTTTTGCAGAATTACGACTTACAGTAGCATAATAAATTTTACTTAATTGCTTACTATCAGTTGTAGTTGCCGATACAATTACTTTATAATATCCATCACCTTGATCAAAACTTATAGTTTCATTTAAAGCAACTCTTTTATTACGATAATAAGTTAAATTAGTTTTAGTAGTTCCATAATAAGCAACATAATTCAATGTACTTATTTTAACACAAGAATCTATTTTAGTAACTTTTATTTGTGGAGTTTTATTCGCATTAGTAAATGGTTTTGTATTATCAAAAGATATGGATGATACAGTTGATGGATTAACATCTGTCCTACCCAAATTCTCAATTGTTACAATACTATCTGCTGAACAAGTTGTGGTAGTTCCACCGGTATTTCCACCAGTACTTCCACCTGTTTCAGTGTTCCCGCCGGTACTAGTATTTCCACCAGTTTCAGTGTTACCACCGGTACTAGTATTTCCACCTGTTCCTGTATTTGAAGCATTTGATTCTACATTAACTGTAACAAAAGCCGTCTTACCATTAGTAGTTTTAACTGTAATAATGGTTGAACCTACTCCCACACCTGCTACTAAACCATTACTATCAACTCTTGCAACATTTGTATTACTTGATGTGAAAGTAACAGATTTATTAGTTGCATTTTCTGGTAGGACATTATATTTAATTCTTTTTACACCATTGACTTTCATACTTATAGTCTGACCTGTTGTAATCTCTACTCCAGTAGCCTCAACGGTATTTGAATTTACAGTTACAGTAATTGTTGCTCTTATTCCGTTATAAGTACTTGCCGTAATAGTGCAACTACCAGCCTTAATTCCTGTTACAACTCCATTACTATCAACTGTTGCAATTCCCGGATTTGTACTTGCAAATGTTAAGGTTCTATTAGTTGCATTACTTGGCTGAATAGATGTTTTTAAAGTTGCTGTTTTACCAACTACTAATTCATTTGATAAACCTAAAATATCTAATTTAGTAGGTTCAATTGTTGTTTGACCATTTGCAATTACTTTTATAGTAATACTTGTAGTTAAACCATTTTCAGTTTTTGCTGTAATTGAAGTAGTACCAGTATCTATTGCATTAACATATCCTGTATCACTAACCGTTGCAACACTTGAATTATCTGTTGTAAAAGTTATATTTTCTTCCTTAGCATTTTCAGGTGTTTTTATAACTTGAAGTAAAACCCCAGTTCCCTTTTTAAGTTCAAGTGAACTTCCTTGACTAAATGCTATACTTTCAAGATCAGGTGCTTTTGTACCACTTACAATAACTTCACATTCTGTTTTTAAATCCTCATAACTAGCAGTAACAATTGCAGTTCCTTCTTTATTAGCAGTAACTACTCCCTCATCATCTACTGATACAATATCAGTATCCTCTGAAATCCATGTTATAATTGGATTATCTTCACTAGCATTTAAAACATCACCACTTAAAGTAATTTGTTCTCCAACTTTAAGAGTTACACTTTTTCTATTTATAACAATAGTTGCTACTAATTGATTATCACCATTATTATTTTTATTAGAATTTCTGTTTGCACATCCCTTAGCAAGTAAAACAATAATGATTAAAAGTATACAAAAAATACCAGCAAAAAAAGCAATCTTTTTAATTTTTTCTTTGTTATCATTGCTGCTATTATTACCATCATCATTATAATAATCATTTTCTTCTTGATTATCTTCATTTTCATCTACATAATCGGTATACATACTATCCCCTCTTTTCACTTATATACTAACATATATTTTACTTTTTTTCAACATTTAAAAACAATTTATCAATATTTTTATTTGGTATTTGCATTTTAACTTTATTTTTTAATTTTATTTCGTATATTTTAGACTTATCTTTAAACTCTTCTCCATCTGTACACCATGGTTTAGGATTGTCTAAAAATTCAATTTTCAAATTATCAGTTTTATAAATTTCTACCCCAGAAACATATTTAACATCACTTGTTTTTAAAATATAAAAGGCCTTTAAAATATCAATTTTTCTTTTTATACTACAAAACATTACTTCAAATCTATTATCATCTAATTTAATATCATTATAAAAATTATTAATACCACCTATTCTATTAGCATTAGAAATAATTATAAAAGTATATTTTCCAGTATGTTTTTCATTATCAATATAAAAATTAATTTCATGCTTGGGAATACGTTCAAATATTCTTTTTAAAACTTCTAAAACATAAGCAATATGACCTATTCTTCTTTTTAATTCTTGTTTTGTTTTATATGGAATATCCATAAATTTTCCATAAGAAGCAACATATGTAAAAGCATGATTATTAATTAATCCAACATCAATTTCTTTAATACTACCTTCAAGTATCAATTTTAAATTAGTAAATAAATCGCTTGTCAAGCCATACATATGACCTATATCATTACAAGTACCAAGTGGAACATGAGCAAGAACTAATTCTTGGTCTCTTTCTAAATTACCATTCATAACCTCACTAAATGTTCCATCTCCACCAATTGAAATAACTAAATCACAAAAGTCTAATTTTTTAACTATTTTTTTAGCATGATTTCGGTATTTAGTAATTTTAACAGAAACCGAATAATTATAGTTTTCAATTATATTTTCTATTTTTGAAATATTTTTAATACCTATTCCACGACCACTTTTAGGATTAACAATAACAACACACTTTTTCATAGTCACCTACCATTTATTTTCTATATCATTTGGAACTTTATCACTTTTAATTGCTTTAATAATCTTTTCTCTTTTATTATCATCTATACTTTTTCCAGTTAAACTAGATATTTCATCAATTACTTCATTCAAGACATTACTATCTTTAAAATTACCATTTTGTAACTTCTTAGCAAGAGACATAATTGTATCTTTATTTATTTTTGTTTTCTTCTCTACTTTTTTAAATAAATTATCGTTCATAAAACCTCCCATATATTATATGAAAAAGTTTTAATATCTATTTAATTTATCCATTCTTTTTTTTAAATCACTTTGTTTTTTAGCAAATTCTTTATTTTGTTTTAAAAATACTTCTCTTTCTAATTCACCTTTTTTAAATCTTTCATCTAATTTATTAATTGCTTTATCTAATCCTTTTTTCTCTTCTTGTAAAAAATCATTACTAGTTTTATTAAAATTATTTTTAATTATCATCTTTGCTCCTATTCTTAAACTTTAATATAATAGGTGTTCCTGTTAACTCTATATTTTCTCTTAATTTATTTTCTAAGTATCTATAATATGAAAAATGAACTAAATTCTTGTTATTAACATAAAAAACAAATTTAGGAGGTTTAATATCTTCACAAGCAACATAATATATTTTTAATCTTTTACCTTTATAACTAGGTGGTAAATTTAAGTTATAGGCTTCGTTTATAATTTCGTTTAAAACACTTGTTGGAATTCGTTTAGTAGTAGATTCATAGGCTTTTAATACTTCTGGCATGATTAAATTAATTCTTGATTTATTTAGTGCAGAAACAAAAACAATATTTGCATAAGGAACAAATTGAAATTCACTTCTTATTAATTTAATAAATTCTTTTTTCTTTTCTTCATTACTCTCATCATATTTATTAACAACAATAACTATTCCTTTACCTTTTTCAAGAGCATAAGATAAAATATGCTTATCATGTTCTTTAATACCATCTATATAATCAAGAATAAGTAAGCAAACATCAGATCTATCAATTGCTCTTAAACTGCGAAGTAAACTATACTTTTCAATATTTTCATATATTTTACCACGTTTTCTAATACCTGCTGTATCTATTATTACATACTCTTCATTATTATATTTAAAAACTGTATCAACTGCATCACGGGTAGTTCCAGCAACATTTGAAACTATTAATTTATCACTTCCAATTAGGGCATTTACTAAACTACTTTTACCTACATTTGGTCTTCCTATTAAAGAAAATTTAATTCTATCATCTTCACTTTTTTCATAAATAGGAAAATCCTTAACTATCATATCTAATAAATCATTAATACCTCTTGAATGTTCAGCCGAAATATCAACATATTCTAAAAATCCTAATTCATAATAATCATATTTATGAATTTCACTTTCTTTGTTATCTATTTTATTAAAAGCAACAATTACTCTTTTAGAGCTTTTATGCAAAATATTTGCTAAATATCTATCATTAGCACTAATACTTTCTTTGGAATCAACAACAAAAACAATAACATCTGCTTCCATAATTGCAATATTAACTTGAACTTCTATTAAGTTATTAAAAACACCATCACTAATATCAATTCCACCAGTATCTATTAAATTAAATTTATAATCTTTGTAATTAACCTCTGTATAAATTCTATCCCTAGTAACTCCTGGGGTATCTTCTATAATAGAAATTCTTTTCTCGGCTAATTTATTAAATAAAGTTGATTTACCTACATTTGGTCTACCTACTAAGGCAACAGTTTTCAGTTTCATAAGTCCCTCCTCATCTGTAAATTGATTATATCAAAAAAAAGAAAAAATTAAAAGCGGTAATTGACGAGAAACTATTTATTTGTTAAAATTTACATGGTGATATATATGCAGATATTATTTTGTGATGATCCTGGAATCGTTAGAGTAATTGCTCTTATTAAAACATTATTAAATATTGTTAGGTTTTCTTTACCAATTATTTTAATAATCATGATTATTTTAGATTTATATAAAAATATGATAAATGGTAATAATGATAGTAAAGAATCAGTTATTAAAAAATCAGGTAACAGAATAATATCTTGTATAATTGTTTTCTTAGTTCCAACTATAATTAATTTATTTTTAAAATTTTTAAGTACTGTTGAAATTTATAGTGATGATTATACTAATGATTTTGCAACTTGTTATAATGAATCTAGTATTAAACTTGCTAATAAATTAGAAAAAAATCGTAATTTAAAACTAAGTGAAGAAGAAGAAAAGAAACGAACTGAAAGTGCTTTAAAATATGCTGAGGCTGTTGCAAAACAAAAATCCTTTCAAGAAGCAAGAGCAAATAGTAGTAATAGTAGTGGTGGAACTTATTATGATAAAACAACCAATACAACTAAGCAAAATGGTGGTGTCTATGTTCAAAATGGAGTTTTCTATTATCCAAAAGGTGAATCTGGACATGGTTGTCCTAGTAATCCACTTAGTCAAGGTTATAATAATTCCTATGGTTACCACAATGAATTTTGGAATCGTTTACAAAAACTAAAAGCAGGCGCTAAAAGTGCTGGTTATGATATTGGTTTTAGTAGTCAAGGTTGTCGTAGTTTTAAAGCCCAACAACAAACTTATAAAAAGTATGCATCAACTCCTGGAAGAGCTGCAAAACCCGGAAACTCTAAACATGGTTGGGGAATTGCTAGTGATGTAGTATTTTATAAAGATAGTACTCATACTTGTGGAACAAATAGAACTTATACTAATTGTCCTGGAATGGAATGGATTCATAAAAATGCTGAAAGGTATGGTCTTAAATTTCCATTATTAAAAGCTAGTTTTAAAGAAGATTGGCACATAGAACCAATTGAAAAGAAAAGTTATTAGGAGGCAAGATGAAAAGTTATATAAAAGAAAATAAAAAAACTGTTATAATTATTTTAATATTTGTTGTTTTTATAATTGCCTTAGAAATAGTTTTAAACTTATTTAATACTAAAAATAAAGTACTAATGAGTTCTTATGTAAAAACTTTAACTAAAAATGATATAAGTAATTTACCATGTGATGAATCTATTTTAAGAGAAAACAAAATACCCTACTTTAAATTAAACAATAATTTATATAATAAAATAAATGAAGAAATACTTGAAAATTCATTACTTAGAGCCTGTTTTCAAAATGGTTATATAGATTATGATGTATCTTTAAATGATAATATTTTATCTTTAATTTTATATATTAGTTACGAAAGTGATAATGAATTAACTAATATTGAATATAAAACTTATAATATAAATATTCAAAATAATATGACTATTAATAATCAAGAATTATTAAATAGATATAATTTATCTGTTAATGATATTAATAATAAAGTTGTAAATTATTTAAATAAATATTATATCTATGAAAAAGAAAACAATTTAATTGATACCGGAACAAGTTTTAGTAAATATTTAAATATTTTAGATTATAAAAATAGTACTTTAAGTAATATGAGTTTATTTATTGATAAAAAAAATGATTTATATATTTATAAAGAATTTTCTTTAAGTGAAGGTATGCGTATAGTTGATTATTTTCCAAACTTAACTAATACTTTCAAATTAACCTAATTAATTAAAAAAATTCTAGCCTTCTGGGTCAGAATTTTTAATTTTATCCATATATTGATTAACCATAAACACCCATCTAACATCTTTTTTTAAAGGTTTAGATATACTATTTGGAGAAGTTAGGTCATTATCATAAAAATTAGTTTTAGAATATTTAATAAAGGTTTTAATTGAATCATCTATACTATTAAACTTTTGGTATTCTCCTCCAAAACATGCTTCACCAGAAGTATTAATTGCTTCATAAACATTATTACACTTTTTAACTAATACACTACATTTTAAATCACAATTAGTCTCTACTATAATCATACTTGCTATTAAATAAGGATTAGTTTCATTAGCAATTGCATACTTACTAATTAAAGAACCATATCCAGCCAAATCATCTTTTAAAAAATTATCAATCTTTTTACCAATTACAACTGATGACTCTCCATTATAATTTAAATCACTATTTAAAATTACATCTATATCGTCCATAATATTTGGTTTACTACTAGAATTAGTTTTAGTACCAGTTTTAATAACTATATTATAATGACTAACAAGTTTATTAGTAATTGTAATTCCATTTACCCATAAAATATTAATTACAAGAACAAATATAATTAAAATAATCTTTCTCTTCATACTTCACCCCTTATAAATTTCTATTGATAAACGCGAACATGAATTTCTTTTTTATTTAAAGTAACAAAATAAGATTTACTACGTCTTAAATTAAGTATTCTATCAACTTTATCAAATTCCTTTGGTTTATCACCCTTGTTATTATTATAAAATAAATATATAATATCATTTATTTTACCAGTTTGTTCTTCTAAAAATTTAATAACTGGGGAAGGTACTTTACCAAACCATAAAGGTATTATCAAAATAATAGTTTGATAATCAAGTAAGTTTAAATTACATCTTAAAACATTTTTAGGATTATTTAAAACTTTATCAAGAAAACTAATACTACTTGTTGGTTTAATTTCATAAACTGAGGCATTATATGCCTTTCTATACTTATTAACAATGCTTAATATATCTTTACTATGATCATAAAAAATAATTAAATTCATAATACCACCTAGTAATATATTACACTTAAATTAAAAAAATAACAAGAAAATTTAGTTATTTTTTAAATAATTTATAGCATCTTTTAAAGTTTCTACTTTAACTATTTTTAATTTTAAATTATATTTATTTTTAGTATTAATTGCTTCTTCATAGTTTTCCTTAGGACAAAAGAAGATATCAGCATGACTTTTAGAAGCACCCATTACTTTATATTTAACTCCACCAATTTCTCCTACATTACCCTCTGCATCAATTGTCCCAGTTCCTACTATTTTTCTTCCCTTAGTTAAATCATCATCTATTAATCTATCATAGATTGCAAGAGATAACATAAATCCCCCAGAGGAACCTGATTCATTCCACTTAAACTTTAAATTTAAATCTGGTTCTAACTCATAATCATAAGTATTAACTAAGTATAAACCTACTATTTTTTCTCCTTCTATTTCTTTTAAAATAGCATAACAATCTTTTTCTTTTTCATCTCTTTTAACCTTTATATCTAATTTTGTTCCTACATTTAAAGTTTTTAAATAATCTTTATATTCTCGGTTATTACTAACTGATACCCCATTTACACTTATAAGTTCATCGCCTACTAAAACATCAGTATCACTATCTTTATCAATATATGCTACTTTATAACTCATACTTTTCATAGTTATCTTTTTATCTGCTAATTTATAAGCATTTAAAATAGCAAAATCATTTGCTTCTTCTAAATAAAGTCTTTCTCTTTTTTCAATACTACTTACATCTTCTTCATTATCTATACTTACACTATTTACACTAACCATTTCCCATCTATCTACAACAAAACTTAATAAATAAGTAGGAATAGTTGCATATATTTGTTTAACATAAGATAAATTATAACTTCCCTTTTCATTACCTTTTAAATCTATTCTATCATCTAAATTAATAGTTCCTCCCCCTACATATATATAATAAGGTAAATGATAAGTACAAACAAAAATAATTAGTAAATAAATAATTAAAGTCTTTTTATTTTCTTTAATAAATTCTTTTATTTTAGAATATATTTTATTAAACATATAATCACCTACTTAATTATAACAAAAAAAGGGACGTTTATGAATAAAAAAAAATTAAATTATTTAGTTTGCTTTTTAATTCTTATTTTTTTAATAGAAATATTTAATTACTCAAACTTAGTTGTTAATACTATTTATAATAGTTCTAAAATTTGGTTTTATAACATAGTACCAACTATTTTACCAATTTATTTAATTGTAGATTTATTCTCAAATTACAATGGTTTTTATTATTTAACTAAAATATTTGGTAATATATTAGAACGTATTTTTAAAATAAAAAAAGAAACTTCCTATGTTTTTATTTTATCTATAATAAGTGGTTTTCCAAGTAATAGTAAATATATAAAAGATTTATTAGATAACAAAGAAATAAATAACAAAGAAGCAGATAAATTATTAACATTTACTCATTTTTCTAATCCTTTATTTATAATAGAAAGCATTGGAACATCTTTTTTACATAATAAGAAAATTGGTATTATTATTTTAATTATTCATTATTTTACTAATATAATAATTGGACTTTTTTATAGAAATTACTATGTTTCTATTAATAATATTAAAATTAAGAAAAAAGAAAAAATGAGATTTGTTACTTGTTTAACTAATTCTATTTATAAAACTATTAAAATATTATTTCTATTATTTGGAATTATTTCATTTTTCATGTTAATAACAACTATTTTAAGAGAAAAATTACCTAATAATTATTTTATAAATATAATATGTGGTCTTTTAGAAATGACTCAGGGAATTTATTATATTTCAAGTAGTAATATTAATTTAGTTTTAAAAGCAAGTATTATTACTTTTTTTATTTCTTTTGGAGGAATTAGTATTCATATGCAAGTATTTAGTATTTTAAATGAATATAAATTAAAATATTCTAACTATTTACTGGCTAGAATATTTCATGGTTTAATTAGTTCTTGTTTAGTTTACTTAGTATTAAACATTTGAAACAACAAAATGAATAGTAATAGGATCATCAAATTGTTTAGATAAAAAAGTTATATTCATTGTATAAATATTATCTTGATTAGAAAATTCAACATTTTGAAATTCTATTAAGCCTTTATCAGATCCTGGTACAAGATATCTAATCCCACCATATTCTATTCCTACTTCTTTTTTATCATTTTCATTAACGTTTATTATTTTTAAGGTAATAGGATTTTCTTTTCTTACCAAGGTATAATAATCATAAACACTATTATAAGTTATACTAGTAACTGGATTTAAAGCACCAAGTTTTTCATTATCAGGATTTTTACTACCAAAAATATCATCATAAATAATTTTAGTTAAAGTATTTTTATAATCTTTAACACTTGCTATTGCTTCTTCATAATCTGCTCTATCTCGATATACAAGAGTTACACTTGTAATAGTTGCCATTAAAGTTGTAACAAGAATTATTGTTAAGACCAGTTCAACAGTTGTAAAACCTTTTTTATTCATATAATCACCTACTCTAATTTAATTCTAACATAATTTTTTATATTTTACAAACTTATAAAAGTATGATATTCTATAATTAGAAAAAATAAAGGAAGAAAAAAATGAAAAATGAAAAGAAAAATGGAATAATCACATCAGTTATTATACTTATTATAGTCTTAATAATATTAGGTATTTTATTAGTAATCAATAAGAAAAAAGATAATAATCAAGACAACAATTCAAATTCTTTATCATTAATATGTAAAGAAACAACTTATGATAAATTAGAAATATTATCAATGGAAAATAAAAATGAAAAAATTACAGCAATGGGTGGTGATGAGAAGATAGGATATAATGTTACTACTACTGTTACTAAGAAAAATAGTTATAATACCCCTGAAACAAATGAGTTATATGCAATTGATGCCTTAAATAATTTATACGTCTTATATAAAAACAAATTATATTATACAAGTGATAAAGAAATAATTTCAAAATATTGTGAAAATCAAGAAGTAGATAATTCTAAAAACTTAGTATGTGATTATTCAAAATTTAATAGTAATACTATTAAAGAATTTAAGGTAATAGACCTTAATCTAAATTTAAAATCAATTGGTACTTATGGTAACTCAGGATCTGGTGCACCTACTTTGTATTTAATAACTACTGATGGCAAGGTTATTAATTTACCAAATGCTTCATCTAATAATTACAATAGTTGTGGAATAATGTATGATGATTCTAATTATCCAATAGATAAAATATTTAATATGTATTTATATGCTGGTATTAATTATTCTATTCTTTTAAAGGATGGTACTTTAATTACTAGATATGTTGACAGGGAAAATCTTATAAAACTTGAAGATTAAATTAATTTATTAAATTTAAAAAAGTTTAGAAAAACCTAAACTTTTTATTTTACCTATCTTTTCTATATTCAAATTCATAATCTAGAATTTTAACAATACTTCCATCTTCAACATTCATCTTAGCAAGTTCTTCATCTATTCCAAGTTTTCTTAATTGTCTTATAAATCTTTCTATTCCTTCACTTGATTGGAAATTTGTCATTCTAAACATTTTTTCAACATTTTTACCATGGATAACATAAGTATCATTTTCTTTTTCAATTGTAAATGGTTTTTCTTCTTGAAATTTATATAAAACATGAGATAGATATGTTTCTTCATCATATAAAGGAGTATTTGGTTCACTATCAACAAGATCAGCAAGTTTTATTAAAACTTCATCTAAATTAGTAGAAGTTATGGCACTTATTGGATAAACTTCAACATTTACTTTCTTTTTAAATTCTTCTAAATTCTTTTTAGAAGTTTCTATATCCATTTTATTAGCAATTACTACCATTGGTTTTTTTAAAAGTTTCTTGCTAAATTTCTCTAATTCTTGATTAATTACAACATAATCATCAAATGGATCACGTCCTTCAATACCAGACATATCTATTATATGAGCAATTACCTTAGTTCTTTCAATATGTCTTAAAAATTTATCGCCAAGTCCTACTCCTTCACTTGCACCTTCTATTAATCCTGGTAAATCTGCTAAAACAAAACTTCTGTTATCCTTAGTTTTAACAACTCCAAGATTAGGAGATAAGGTTGTAAAATGGTAATCAGCAATTTTAGGAGTTGCTTTTGTTACTTTTGATAAAAAAGTACTTTTACCAACACTAGGAAGTCCAACCAAACCAACATCAGCTAGAAGTTTTAATTCTATTTTTAAAACTCTTTCTTCCCCTGGTTCTCCATTTTCTGAAAAATTAGGTGCTGGATTTGCTAAGGTTTTAAAGGCTGTATTACCTCTTCCTCCTCTTCCTCCATGAGCAACTATACAACTTGAATCAGGATCTTTCAAATCAGCAATTATTAAACCTGTATCATAATCAGTTACAACTGTTCCTTGGGGTACTTTGATAACAACATCGACAGCATTCTTACCATTCATGTTTTTGCCACTTCCGTTTTCCCCTTTTTTACCTTTAATTGTTTTCATATATCTTAAATCAATTAAAGTATGAAGTCCGGTATCAACTTTAAAAATTATATCTGAGCCCCTTCCTCCGTTTCCTCCGTAAGGACCTCCCATTTCAATATACTTTTCTCTTCTAAATGCTGTACAACCATCTCCACCTGAACCTGCTATTACTTTGATATTAGTTTCATCAATAAACATAGTTACCTCCTTAATTTTCTAATTAAACTAGAAACACTTAATATACTATTACCTGCTATTTTCTTAATTTCTTTTTTTGAATGAAACATAGCATAGCCATAATAATCTCTTAACATTTCTAAATCATTTATATTATCACCTATTGTATAAATATTATTTTTATGAATATCATGAATTTCTTTAACAAATTCAATAGGTTTTGATTTAGAAACCATATTGCTATAAATATAAATATGATAATCTTTTTCCTTAAAAACTTTATAACACATATTATATTTTAACATAATTTTATCTAAATTTAATAAAAATAATTCATTTAACTTAGAAATTACTATTTCATATTCTAATATATTTTCTAAAAATTTAATAGTATTTATTTGAAATTTATTAATTTTTTGTAATTTTTTTAACTCTTTTTCAATAATATTATCTAAATTTGAAGAATAAATAACTTCATTTTTAGCATTAAATAAAATATTTCCATCATTACAACTTAAATAATGATAAGGAATTTTATATTTAATAATTTCTTTAATTATACTGTCATATGGTCTTCCTGTATTTAAAAGAAAAATATTACCATCTTGAATAAATTTATTTAATCTTTTTATATTTAATTTTAAAATTAAAGAACCACATTTTAAAGTTTTATCATAATCACTGGCTAATAATTTCATATTCCTCCCATGTGTTTTTTAATTATATGTTTAATTAGAATATTAATTACTTTAATGTTTAGAAAAAAAATAATTTGATTTTCTATTTCAAATTATTTTTAATTTTTTATTTTTTTACATATTTTTTAACATATGTAATATTATTTAAATCATCAAGAGCATCTTCATCAATAATAACTTCTTGAATTTCTTCTTGTTGAATTTTTCTATCTATTTCATTTTTAAAACTTGAAAATAAAGTTTTAATTCCTCTGGCTCCTTCTTTTAAATCACTTACTCTACTTGCTAATTTTTTCTTAAAAGCATCACTTAATTTAACTGTTATTCCACTTTTTTCATATGAAGTTTTAACTAAATTAATGAAACCATTTTTAGAATTATTAATTATATCTAAGATAACATCTTCTTGTAAATCATTTAATTTAACTTTATTAGAAAATCTAGCAATTAATTGTTTATCAAAACCATATTCATATAAATCACTTAAAGTTATATCTTCATTTATTGTTTTTTCTTTTTTTTGAGTTGTAAAACCAATTGCTGAGGAAGTTTCTTTTTTTATTCTTCCTTTAATAATTTTATCTAAGCCATCAAAAGCACCGGTTCCTATTATAAATAATCCTGAGGTATCAAAATTAATTGTTTTTTTCAATCTAAAATCAGTTTCAACATTTCTTTTATCTCCTTCAATCAAAGTTAATAAATCATTTTGAACAGCAATTTTCATACTATCAGTATCGCTTTTTCTTGCTAATTTATCGATTTCATCAATATATAAAATTCCATTTTGAGCCTTATTCATATCATTATTTGCTGCTTTAACTAAATCAAGTAACATATCATCTACACTTGCCCCAACATATCCTGTTTGAGAATATCTAGTTGCAATTTCTCTTACAAAAGTTAAATTAAAGATATTGGCTAAATTTTCAACAATTGCTGTTTTTCCTACACCAGTTGAACCAATAAATAAAACATTTTCTTTTAATTGTTTTAATTCATTTTCATTAAAACCTTTGTTCTTATTAAATACATGGTTATAAAAAGCATTTACTAAAACAAAAATTGCTCCATCTTGACCCTTAACATTTTCTTTTATTTTATTAACTGTATCATTAACTGTTAAACCATTAATTGTCATCTTTTTAAGATCAATTTGATTTTCTTTTTGTAAATCAGGTTCTTCATAATCGTAATCATAATCATCAACAATATCCATTAAAACTTTATCTAATTCTAATTTTTCTATATCTTCTTTTCTTAAAACAACATTTTTATTAAAGATTTTATCTTTTAAAACTAAATTTAAAACTTTAATAATTCCCTTAAAACCTGGTCCTAAACTTAAACCATAATTAATTAAATATTCATTGAAATCACTACCTATACTTAAAGTTTTATTATTTTTGGCTAAGGCTTTTTTTAATTTATATAAAGGGGAAGCATTTTTATCTTTTAATATTTTACATGCAAGATCAAAACTTGTTCCTTTCATATAAACTATTTCATCATTGAAACAATTTAAAATACTTTTAGTAAGACCTAGTTCTTCTAAACTATATTCATCAACTACAAAGTCTTTATTGTATTTAACATCTGCTATACAAATATGAGTTAAATAAGACATATCAAAAGCATTAGTTTCATCATTAGTTGTTAAATAAATAAGACTTTCATTTATAATGTTTTTAATTTCTTCTAGATAAACATTATATAATTCATCGTATTCTTCAAAATACTTAGATGTATCTACATTAATACCATCATATATAACAATACCTTTCATAGCAAGTAAAATATTATAATTAGCTGCACTTAATAATTTATTAATAATATCTACAATATCATTTTTCAAATCCCCAGTTAATTTACATTCAACAATTGGAATAGGTGCTAAATTATTTTTTAATTCTTCTTTTAAAGTTGTTTTACCTGATCCTTCTGGTCCTAATAAAAGAATATTACTTTTAGCATTAACAATATTATTAGTTGTTAAATCAGTATTACTTAACATATTATTATAATAAATTTTAAATAAAATTTTATCAATAGCATTATCCTCTCCTAATACCATCTTTTTTAAATTATTTCTGGCTTCTAAAATTAATTCATTTATATCATATTCAGGCCACAATGGAAAATCTTTATATTTTTTATAAAATTCTATTTTAACATCTTGAAGTTCAAATGGACTTTTTAGCACTATTAATTCATTATCTTCTAAATGAAAAATTGTAGGTTCGATAACAATATTTTGATAAGTATCACTTGATATTTCTTGATAAACTATCTCACTTTTTAAAAGCTCTTCCATTTGAGGTATTTTTTTATTTGAAAACTTCCCTTCCTCTACTTCTAATACTTGATTATTAATTTTTCCAACTACTTTATCAAATAACTGAATATAAATTTCTCCATCTATAACCATTTTTCTATATAAAATTGCATATTTCATATAAACCTCCTGTAATTATTTTATAAAATATATGTATTCTTTTAAATATTATTTACATTTATTAACAGAAAAAGACTACTTTTTTGAGTAGTCTTATGAATAAAATGTAACTAACCGTTTTAAAATATTATAATCTAATTTTCTATCACATTTATATTCATCATTTATAATTAAGGTAGGAGTTTGTAGTACTTTATATTTTCTTATATCATTTTTATCATTCATCTCTAATATAGAAATATCAAGTTTTTGCTTTTTAGCAATTTTTTTTAAATCATTTTTAATTTTTGTCCCATCAGGGGTATTAGAACCTATTATCTTAATTTCTATTTTATCCCTCCTTTCACTAATAATTTTAGTAAATTAATATGTATTTATTATGTACTTTTTATGAAATTTTCATGAAATTAGAAAAATTTATTAATTTGATTTACAACCTCAATTATCTTTTGATAATATTTATAAAGTTCTAAACCAACAAACACTAAGACAACAATTATAATAAATGTTTTTATTAAACTAAGCATTTTTCTTCTATTTTCAATTTTTTCTAATCTTTCAATTCGTTTTTTTAAAACTTCTATTTCTAATTTTAATTCTTTATTTTCCATTTTATTTTCCTTTATAGTAATAACTTGAATTTAAGTAAGTTGATTTAATTAATTTTCCTTCATAGTATGTATCTAAATAAGTTTTATAAGCAAGGTAACCAATTTTAACTGATCTTGGTTTATAACTATAACCTTTTTCAATTATATTTTCATTTGACCAAAAAGAAATAGTTAAATTACCATCATCAGCAATTGCTTCTATATAAATTGGATATTTAGTATTATTTTTAAACCTGTAATCTGTTGTATTACTATAAACAGTTGCATCTAATCCATAGTCAACATAAGGAACCATTGCTCCATGATTTAATCTAGAAACAATTGGTAAATTAAGAAGTAATTGATTATTATAAATAGTAGTTGATACTTGACATACTCCACTTCCTACGTATTCTCCATAAAAAACATAACCATTTTTACTATTATAAGGACCAACTGCATTATAAAAAGAAAATATTTCATTTGGATAAACAATTGTTCCATTTAACCTACTAACAGCCTTTCTTATATTTAAACTTCTTCTTTGATATTCATAATAACTTGTAGTAAATGTTGATACTTTTTTATTTATAACATCTAATTTATTAGTTGTTTCAATAACATCTCCTGATAATTTTATTTCATTAGTATTATTTTCTATACTCTCAGTTATTAAATTATCTAAGTTACTAATATCTAATTTAAATCCATTTTTTCCTTTAATATAATTTATATTACCATTTACAATACTAAATTTCTCCGTAGTAGGTTCAGTTTCACATTCTCTTTTTAATTTTTCTTTAAAATTATTATATTTAGATTCATCAAAACTATAATTAACTTCTAACTTAGTATCTCCTTTTAAAAATATTTCATATAACTTTTGAAAACCATTTAACTTCGAATATTTTTTTAATTCACTTTTTATATTATCAGTATTTACTAAAATACCAATTTCTTTATAAGAATATGAATAAATACCATTTGTATCAATAAAATTAATTTTTTTATCTAAGTTATTATCAATTTCCTTTAAATAACTATATACTTCTTCATAACTCTTACCTTCTATTAATTTATTATCTAAATAAGTATTCGGATAAATATGTGAATTATAAAAGAAAATAATTGTATACATAAAACCTACTAAAATATAAGAAACACCCATTACAACTATAAATATAACTGTTCCTATCCCCAATTTAGCCTTTTTACTCTTAATTTCTTTTTTTAATATTTCCTTGGCTTTACTTTTCTTTTTAGTCTTTTCTTTTTTTAAATCATCATAATTAATTGTTTTTTTATTACTTACTTTTTTATTATTTGTTTTATTTATATTATACTCATTATATAAACTTTTACATATTTTAGTTTTAGAAAAAATAGTTTTATTATTAGTTTCATATAATATTATTTTTTTTAAAGTATTCTTATCAATACAATTTAAATAATTATATAAATCTTGATTCTTATTTTGAACTACCAAAGTATTAATAAGTAAAGATGCTAAACTAATTGTTTTAATTTTATTTTTAGATTTAAAATGATTAGTTTTACTAATTTCATTCATTAATTTAAAACATAAAAACACATCATCTGTATTATAAATAAGATTAGTAACTACTACATTTAAAGGATAATCATTAAGTAGTTTTTGGATATAAATCTTTTTTTCTTGATATTCAAATTTATTAAAATTAGAATCAAATTCTATTTTCATACCTACCTCTTTATTCTAAATTAATAATACCAAAAATATAGATATTTGTAAACTAGAAAATTATTTCATTCTTAGATTTTTTAAATAGATTTTATTAACTAAATTTAATAGAAAAAGAAAAAAGTATTACTTATTTTTTAGTAACACTTTTCATATTCTAGATTACTTCTTTCACAACTATGTTCATTTTTATCTACTTTATCAGTTGAGTAAAAATATGATTCATAGGCTTGATAGAAATAAAACAATGAATATTCACTAATTTTATTAATTGAAGAAATTGCAATTTCATATTTAATTTCTAGATTTTCTAACTCTGTTACAAGTTCTTTAATATATTTTTGTTTTAATTCTTTGGCTTCAATTTCATCTTTTGCTTCAATCCAAATATCAATACTTGTATTTCCTACTCTTGTTCCATCATCATAAACACTTTTTTTAATATTTTTAAAATAAGACTCAATATTACCCTCATATTTATCTGGTGTTTCTATAACATCAAGATTTAAGAAATCAATTTTTATATCACTTATATAACTAAATTTAGTTTGTAAATATTTTAAAAAATCATTATATATTTGTTCATATTGATAATCATCAGCAAAATATTTTTCTTTTAGATAATATTCTATTTTATATTCTTTATCTTTATAATAAATAGACATTTCATTTTCAGGACAAACAGCAACACATAATACGTATTTTGAATTTGAATATAAAGTATTATGCTCTATTTTTATATCTTTTTTATTTATATTATATTTATTAGTAAAATAATCAAGAGCCTTATTGGCCATTTTTCTCTCATCAAATGCAGCAGGGCTACAACTTCTTAATGCTGCTAATATACTAAAAAAAATTAATAATCTTATAAATCCTTTCATTATAAATTAACTCTCCTATCTAAAATCCACTCTTGTAAATAATTTATTTTACTATGACAATATGAACACTCTGTTTTAGTAGCATCAATTGATGCCCCACAATTATGGCATTTAATTAAATTTACTCCTTCGTTTAAAACTAATTTATCATTTTGATTTTTTCTAAATATAAATTCTTGTTTTATAATTTTAGATTTTATTTTATTATCATAAGTAACTATTCTTATCATAACTAATACTTTTACATATTTAGTATTTTTAATAGTAAAATCATTAAATTTTAAATAATCTAAAATATCAAAATCAATTATATTTTCTTTTGAATAATAATATTTTTCTAATTCATAATTTAAATTATTAAAAAATGTTTTTTTATCTATCTTAGTTCTCTTCCAAAAATCAATTTGTTTTTTATTTTCTTTATTTTTATAAATTTTAATTGGTTTAAGTATTATATAAGCATCTACTATATAAAATAAATAATAAAGAACAAGTGATAAGATAAAACCATAGATAAATACTTTAATAATATCAATTTGATTAAATGTTCTTGAAGTAGTTTTTATAAAAATAAAACTTAAAATTATACTAATAATTAAATCAATTATTCCCGTTATTACTCTATATAAATTACTTTTTAAAACTAAATCATAATGATATTTGCTTCCTAAATCCTTATTAGTATAATCTATATTATAAGTAGTTCTACAATAAGGACATCCTGAAATAAAATCTTTTATTTTCCCGTTCATACCACAATTTGGACATTTATAGTCTTTTTGTTCCATTTCTTTTGATATAAATGTATATTCAATACGAGAATCAAAATTTGTTTCTTTATGTACTAAATTATTTTTAATATAATAATCTTTCTCACATCTAATTCCAGATACTATATCATCATTTAATGAATTATCAAAGTTTCTTTCTAAAATAGTATTTCCAACAATATATTTAGTTTTTATATTAATTCCATATTTATTTAATTTTTTTTCATGAAAATTATTAGATATAAATGACATATTTACCTCTATCTATTATTATTATTGTTATTATTATTGTTGTTATTATTGTTATTATTAGATGATGATCCTCCACTACTAAATCCGCCTCCACTATATTTACTTCCTTTTGCTGGTTCATAATGTGGAACAATGATAAAGTTTTTATTAGTAACTCTTATAGCATCAACATCCTTAGCAAGTAAAAGTGATTTAATAATAGTACTTTCTACTTTATTAGAAGATTTTAATACAATAGTATCTTTATTACCTGTTATTTCCCCATCTGGATTTGCTTCTAAAAAATCATATATTTGTTGTAAGTTACTTTCTGTTAAATGATAATATCTAGTTAAATCAACACATTTTTTATATCTAATTAATTCTTCATAGGTTTCTGGTTCTTTATTCATTTTTAAACGCTCCTTCTATATAATAAAATTCTATATTTTGAAATGGCAAATTAATTGCTTGAATATGATAATAAGCATTGTTTTTTTGTTTCAAATAATGATAATCTCTTAAAGATGAAGTAGTAAAAAACATATTATTTGGTAAATTAGACGAATATTCATTTTTATATTCTTTTATGATATTTTTAAGATCATATACATAGTAATCATCAACTATATTTTTATCTAAAACACCTTTATAAATTTGAATAGTTGCAATATGCCTTTGCTTAGTTCTACCTTCATCACCATATGTTACAAGAGAACCACTTAATAACATTATATATAAAGAATTATTTTCTGGATAATCTGCTAATTCTTTGATTAAATCTTTTTTCATTAGTAATTCTATTTTACTATTTGGAGTTATATAAATAATTTCTCTTTTATTTTTAGTTATTTGCGATGATAAAGGATAATTATTTCCATCTAATCTTAATATAAAAGAATTACTATCATATATGTATTTTAGAT
This sequence comes from uncultured Bacilli bacterium, assembly GCA_934119955.1. GTDB lineage: Bacteria > Bacillota_I > Bacilli_A > RF39 > UBA660 > RUG591. Next base: position 38,262 of record CAKOSZ010000010.1, read on the forward strand.
TTATATCTTTTAGAACAATTTCTTCTAAGGATGTATAATCAGTTTTTCTTACAGGATAATATTTTTCACTATTCTCAGTTCGCATTTTATTAACATAGTAATAAACAAATTCATCATTATCTTCATCTTTTGGATAATTTCTATCTTTATACATAACTTGTTGTAATTTACAAGTATAACTTTTATTAGTATTATAGGTATTTTTAACAAAAGGACAACCTGTTTTACATAAATATAAATATCCACATTTAGTACACTCTTCATTTAAAGGTAGTTTATTGTGATTTAAAAATATTTTTTTACTAGCATTATCAAGTATTTCTAAAACCGTATTAGTATAAATATTACCATAATAATAATCTTTATTCTTTTGACCGCGAACACAGGAATAAATATCTCCATTTTTTTCTAATAAAAAGAATTTCTCACCACAATTATCACAATTTGGACAATATCCTGGACCAAATTCATCAAACCAAGGTCCATTTACTCCATAATCTAAATTAGTTCCATCAAATTCTTCGTGTATTTTATGATAAAAATTTACTTGTTCTAATTCTGTCATATGATGCAAAATACCATTAGAATTATAATCAAAACCAATCATAAAATTAAAATCATTCATATCAAGACAAGTATTTTTATCTAAATATTTGATATCTTTAATTATTTCATCAAGATGATTATAATGCTCTTTAAATATAGTTGCTGAAACTTTCTTTTTATTAGGAATATCTTTTAATAACTCAATATTTTCAAGAATTTTATTTAAGGTTTTTTTATTATTCTTGGTAACTCTATACATATCATGTAAAGATAAAGGCAAATCTAGGCTACCTGAAATTGAAACATTAAACTCTTTAATAGTATCAAAGTGTTTATCTAAATCATACATATTTGTTTTTATATGAGGAGGTGAAATTTTAAAACCACCCATTTCTATTATTTCTTTATTTTCCTTGTAATAATCACTTATATATTTAATTAAATCATGAAAATCAGGTTTAGATAAAGTTGTAACTTCTCCTCCATGAAGAGAAATATTAAATGGAATAATGTTACTTTCCTTAAATTTTGAAATAGCAAAAAAAAGAGTTTCCAATGGTTTATAAATTGTTTTTTCATCTTTGGTATTATCTTCTAAATAACAATATTTACATTCCATATTACAAGCCATAGTTGGAACATATAACAAATGTATATACTTATAATTCATACTTCCCCCTTAATATCTAGAAACAGATGTAGGACTTTCTTTAAATGCTCTCTCATTTATATAAGTCCCACTTGGTATTTTAATACTAGATAAAGACTCACATTTTCTAAATGCCGATGAACCAATTTCGGCTAAATTGCTATTTTTACTAATTGATACTGTTTCTAAATTATAGTCTTCATAGAAAGCATGTCCACCTATTCTTGTTACTTTATCAGGAATAACAATACTTTGTAAAGAATAACAATAACTAAATGTATCTCCTCTTATTTCAGTTAAATTATTTGATAATTTAATAGTTCTTAAAGAACTTGCTCCTCTAAATGATTCTCCACCTAAAAAGGTTAAGGTATCTGGTAAAATAATATTATCAATTTTTATAGCATTATAAAAAGCACCCCCTCCTAAATATTCTAGTTTAGAAGGAATATTAACATTAGTTAAACTACGACAATTTTTAAATGCTTGACCTCTTATTTCAGTAATTGTATCTGGTAATTTAACACTTTCAAGAAAATACATATTAGAAAACGTATTACCTCTTAAACTAACTATTTTAGAATTTTTATAAGTATCCGGAATAACTACTGTTTTATAATTAGTTAGACCATATAAATAATATCTAACTGCATAACCACCATCAACTTTTTCATATATAATTTTTGGAGTTGAGAAAATTATTAATGGTAAAACAATTGCAATTATTAAACTAATAGCCAAAGTAAGTTTTGAAGTATCTTTTATTAATAAACTCTTAGTGCTCATAACAATATTAGAAATTTTTTCATTTGGTCTTGCTTTTACTTGTTTTTTTAAATATTTAATTAAATTATATTTTCTAGAATTTACAAAATAAATAATAAGAATAATAAAACCAATAATGTATGTTAATAAAGGAAAATGAAAGAAAATCATTGTAGTATATATAAAAACCAATAATCCAAAAATCAAATTTAAAACTTTCTTTCTTTTTAAAATATCACTATGAATTAGTTTTGTATTTTTATCAAATCCTAATTTTAACATCTCTTTCTTAATAAAACCTTCAAGCATACTATCTTCATCTAAACTAAACAAATTATCAAATTTTTCAGGTGTTACTATTTCTTTTGAATAATTATTTTTTTCAGTTACTACTACATTATTTCCAGTAAATGGTGTTCCACAAGATTGGCAAAAATTATCGTTTACTTGTAAAATTGCATTACACTTTGCACATCTTAATTCTACGCCAATATCTTGACTATCTTGTAATTTAGAATAAAGAGAATTATTTGTCATTTGCTTATCATCTATACCTAGTCTATTTTTAATAAATTTAGAAGAATTTGGCATAATTACAACGGCTCCTATAAAAATTAAAAGAAAATCAAATATCATAATATTATCTGTTACAAAAATAATAAAATATAATGAAATTAGTATTCTTATTATAAATAAAATCCAAAAAACTTTTTTACTATTATTTAGAGAAATTATTTTAGATAATGGTTTTAAAAAAAGCATTGATATAAGAAATGTAAAAATTAATTCAAAAAAACACACACTAAATATATCAATTATATCGATACTTACTGAACCTGAACGAGCAAAAACAGATGTTGGTATTAATAATAAAACTAAAAATAATATTTTTTTTAACTTATTTTTCATAAAACTCCTCTTATATTTTTATAATATCAAAAATATTCATCTTTGTAAATAAAGTTGGTTACATCTAGTTAAACGTATAACCCTAAAACAAAATATTTCATAAACTACATTAGTGGAGGAATTATGCAAGAAAATGTTTTAAAAATTAAAAATTTAAGCAAAACTTATCATGATATAAACGGAGAAATACCTGCTATTAGTAATTTAAGTATTGATATTAAAGATAAAGAATTTGTTGCATTTGTAGGTCCTTCTGGATGTGGTAAATCAACCCTTTTAAAAATACTTGCTGGACTTGAAAAAGAAAGTGCTGGTTCTATTTTATTTAATGGTCGAAAAAAAATTGGTTTTATGCTCCAAACTGATTGCTTGTATCCATGGAGAACTGTTTTAGAAAATAGTTTACTTGGACTTGAAATAGAAAATAGATTAACTAAACAAGAAATAAAGAAAGTTCATGATTTATTAGATAAATATGGTTTAAGTGAATTCAAAGATAAATATCCAAATAGTTTATCTGGTGGCATGAAACAAAGAGTTCTTTGAATATAGTATAGACACAGGTAATAATTAAGGCAAGTTACTTATAGCTATAAAATAAGGAAAAAATCAATATTTGATATTTTTGACTTTTCTAAAAATTGAATTTTAAAAGTATAAACAAAGAAAAGAGGTAAAATATGTTATTAGATAATAATACTAAAAAAGTTTTTGATTTATTAGATATGTATAATAATTTAAGTAATATTGATAAAGTTAGGTTAGTAATTTATTTATTAGAAAATAAAAACTTCTACATTAATTTTAATATTAAAGATATAATTATATTATTAAAAGAAATATTAAATAAACTAAATCCTAGTTATAATAAAAATATTGTTAATTTTGCTAGATATAAGCATCTATTACTTTTTTCAGCCAAGTATTTAAAACTAACCAAAAAAGAAAAGAAGAATTTTACAATAAAAATGCTATTTAATCTTTTTGAAACTGATTTTAAAGATAAAATGATTAATAAAGAAATTAATAAACATTTAAATATATATAATTATTGTTATACAATATTGAATAATTAAAATTAAAGTCCTAGTAACTATTAAAAGGCTACTAGGACTTTAATATAATCAATTTGTAAATTTATTTTAATTTATTTCTTTTATAACCATATAATCCAACCGCAGCTATTCCAATTATTGAAAGAATAGATGTTGCAATATAAAGTGCAATGTTATCTCCTGTTTTTGGATTCTCTATTATATTTGTATTTAATGATTTTTCTGTTGCTACTATTCCATAATGACTTAAATGAGTTGTTTCAAATACTATATATCCATCTTCTATTGTTGCTGGTATAGTTTCTTGTATTTGGTTATCTTTAATATAAACTACTTCATATTTTTTATAACCTTTTAAATCTTCTGGTAAAGCAATTCTTATTTTCATTTTAGTATCATTAATTTCAACTATGTGTCCATTTTCTAATACATTAATATCAACTACATACTTAACATTTTTATCAGCAAGTTCTTTTTTAACTTCAACTTTTTTAGTATCTAATACATAATCTTTGCTAATTCCTTTATCAAATATGATACTAGCCTTTACTTCACCATCATTTTTGATTTCTTTATTTTTAGTCCAAGAAGCATATAAAGTTATATTTTTATATCTTTCATAACCATTTTCTTCTTTTATTTTGGTATCTTTTTCAAATTCTTTGTCTGTTTTTTCATCTATATCCCAAAATCTCCAGTAAACATAATTATAATTTTCTCCACTTCCGTCTTTTTTAGTATTCCAACCATTAAAGGTATAACCATCTCTTACTGGAATATATGGTAAAAGTGACATAGTTGTTCCAGAATTTCCTCCACCTATATAGTCATAACTATTAAACTCTTTGCCATCTATTTTACCACCATTAGCATTTAGTTTTAGTACAATTCCATCACCATTAAAAGTGTCTTGAGTATATGTAGCAGTTATTTCTATACAATCACGGTTAGCAAAATAACTAGCATCAATTGAAGTTACAATTTTGCCATCTAACTCCCATCCATTAAATGTAAATCCTTCTCTAACAGGTATATATTTAGTTAAATTAACTGTTTCAAATTCAGTACTTTTACTTGTTAATTTCATAATACTTTGTCCATTTACTTTACCTGCAAATGGGTCAAGTGTTAAATAATATGTACCTGTTCCTTGTAATAATTTATCAGAAAATCTTGCATAAAGTGTAAGACCATTAGTATATGTTTCAGCGGCATCACTCCAGCTAAAATCAGATATTGCTATATCATCACTAACTTTTTCACCACCTGCTTTTTCCCAATGCGAGAATTCATTTTTACCATTGAATGGTACTATTCCTATTGTTAATTCAGATAATTTAACTGTTGTTTCTTCTTCTGCAACATTAAATCTTATAACTTTTTGTTCTTTACCATCAATACTAGCATTTTCTGCTGTGCTAGTTAATATTAATGTATATTTACCATCGTCACTAATAGTTAAAGCATCAACTGTTGTTATTCCTAAAACACTAACTACTGCTATTAACATCATAAATAATGTCTTTTTTAAATTCATATTCTTTCTTCTCCTAACTTTATTTGATTTTTTTATTATTAATCTTTATAGTCATAACAATTTTTTAATATA
>CAKOSZ010000011.1 GCA_934119955.1 uncultured Bacilli bacterium
AAAACTTGAACAGATAAGTTTTAAGAGTCTAGATAATATTGCTTGGTTAGAAGAAGTTAAAAAATTAAAAGAAGTAAAGGTATTAGATAAATTATTAATTGATGAATTGATAGAAGATATTGTGATTGATGAAAATCGAAACATTAAAGTAATATTTAAATGTGAAGATAAATATTTTGAGGCACTAGACTTTATAAAAAGACAAAACTATGATATAATATCATCTAGTTAAAGGGCGAAATTAGAAAGTACTTTTTTAAGTATTTTTTTAAAATGAAATGAAATAGAAAGAAGTGATTAAAATGGATATGTACCAAAAAAGAAAAATTAGAGCAGAAAAGAAAAAAGATGATAGTCCAAAAAGTTTTCCATCAGTCGGAATTAACTGGTATCCAGGTCACATGGCCAAAGCCAAAAGGGAAATCAAAGAAAAACTAGATTTTATTAATATTGTCTATGAAATAATAGATGCAAGAATGCCAATATCTTCTAGAATACCACTTGATGAATTTACTAAAAATAAAGAAAAAGTAATAATTGTTACTAAATATGATTTATGTGATAAAACAAGAACTGATGAAATTTTAAAAAGCTTACAAGAAAAAAATATTTTAACTTTTGATTTAAAGTCATCTAGTAAACAGGATATTAATAATTTAATTAAAATAACAAATACTATTTTAAAACCTTTAAACGATCAACGAATCAAAAAAGGATTAAAGCCTCGTACATTTAGAGCCTTAGTAGTAGGAGCACCTAACGTTGGAAAAAGCACTTTAATTAATCGTGTAAGAGGAAAAAATGTTCAAATAACCGGTAATAAAGCCGGAGTTACAAAAAGTCTTACTTGGATAAAAATAAGTAATACAATAGAACTTTTGGATACCCCAGGTATTTTATATCCTAAAATCACCAGTAAAGAAGTAGGTTTTAATTTAGCAAGTCTTGCTTCAATAAATGAAAACATTCTAAATAAAGAAGAAATTGCCAATTATATAATTACTACTTTAAAAAATAAATATCCAAACGTTTTAGAAACTAGATATAATATCAAATTAACAAGTTATGAAAACGAAGATATATTTAATCTAATTGGAAAAAGTACGAATTCTTATAAAAAAGGTATGGAACTTGATATGGAAAGAATTTATACTATCATCATGAATGATTTAAAAGAAGGAAGAATTAAAAATATAACCTTAGATTAAATTGCTTTATAGCTAAAAATAAATTTAATAAACTAAGAAGTGATTTAAAAACTAAATAATTTCTTAAAATATTTTTCTAATTAAATATTATTTGATTTATCTTGTCTAAAAATGTCAACTCATTGTTGATATTTTTTTTTAAACTCCTAAAAACATGATATAATGTTGATGGAGAATGTTATGATAAAGAAAATTAAAAATTTAAATATTAATTATATTCAATACGGCCATGGAGAAGATGTTGTTTTACTTCATGGTTGGGGCCAAAATATTAAAATGATGGATCCACTTGGTAAAAATATTACTAATAAACGAATAACTATTTTAGATTTACCTGGTTTTGGAAGTAGCATGGAACCAGATTTTGCTTATAATATAAGTGATTATGCTTCACTTTTACATGATTTATTAACTGAACTTGGTATATGTAATCCAACTTTAATTGGTCATTCCTTTGGTGGAAGAGTTGCTATTTATTATGCTTCTATTTACCCAGTTGCAAAACTTGTTTTATTTGGAAGTCCATTTATAAAAAGGGAAAATGAAGGAATTAAAGTCAAAGTATTTAAATCATTAAAGAAAATTAAGTTTTTAAATAATTTGGCTGAGAAAATGAAAAAACATCTAGGCAGTGAAGACTATAAAAACGCAAGTGGAGTTATGCGAGAAATTCTAGTTAATACAGTAAATACTGATTTATCTTCTTGTGCAACTAAAATTACTTGTCCAACTTTACTAATCTGGGGTGATAAAGATGAAGCAGTTCCTGTTAGTGAAGCCAAAAAACTTGAAAGTTTAATTAATGATAGTGCTTTAATTGTTTTAAATGGAACTCATTATTGTTATTTAGAAAATTTAGGTCATGTTGCAAGTATCTTAAATAATTTTTTATAGGAGGATTTATGTATATATTTATTTTTGTCTATTTAATATATATATTTTATAAAAGTAAGAATTCTTTGTATATGTTACAACAAAATTTATATAATGAAAATAATCGTTATTTAAAATGGGTTAAAAGAAATAAAGAAAGATGTTTTACTATAACTGATTTTCTACCATTTTTGTTATCAATATTCTTGTTTTTTAAACATGATTCATTTATTTTTGAAATGATTTATGTTACCATAACCATCATTTATATAATAGGAATATACAATGAGTATAAAAAGAATTTAAATAAACAAACTAAAATTAAGTTTAATGTTACAAGTAGAATTAAAAGATTGTATGTAACTGAATTTATTTTAATAGGTATAATTATTACTTTTTTAATTATTTCTAAATTTTCAGGAATTTATTTAATTTTATTAAATCTTACTATTTCTTTAACTTATTATTTTATTTATTTAGTTAAATTAATAAATACTCCAATTGAAAAATTTGTCTATTTTTATTACTTTTCTAAGGCTAAAAAGAAACTTAAAAGTATGAATAGATTAAAAGTAATTGGAATAACTGGTAGTTATGGTAAAACTAGTAGTAAGAATATTTTAAGTCATATATTAGGTATAAAATATATTGTAAGGCCAACACCTAAGAATTTAAATACACCATACGGTTTAATGATTACAATTAATAATTATTTAGAGTTATTTGATGAAGTATTAATTGCTGAAATGGGAGCTTATGTAAGAGGAGAAATAAAAGAAATTTGTGATTTTGTTCATCCAAAATATGGAATATTAACAATTATTGGAGATGCTCATTTAGAAACATTTGGTTCCAAGGAAAATATTTGTAAAACTAAGTTTGAACTTATTGAATCACTTGATAAAGATGGAGCGGCAGTTTTAAATAGAGATGATCCTTATCAAGTTTCTTATGTTGAAAATGCATTAAAAAATAAAGTTAAAATTCTTTGGGTTGGAATTAATAATAAAGATGCTTTATATAATGCAGTTAATATAAAATGTAATAGTAAAGGAACAAGTTTTGATATTTTATATGATGGTAAAAAATATCATATTGAAACTAAACTATTAGGACTTCATAATGTATATAATATTTTATCATCATTTGCACTTGGTTCTTATTTAGAAGTTGATCCTAATAAAATGGCTGCAAGAATTAAAAGTTTAATGCCAGTTCCACATCGTTTGGAAATTAAAAAATTAGGTAATATTACAATGATAGATGATGCTTATAATTCAAATCCAGTAGGAGCAAAAAATGCTCTTGATGTTTTAAAGATGATGGATGGAATGAAAATAGTTGTAACCCCAGGAATGGTCGAACTAGGCGATTTAGAAGAAAGTTTAAATTATGAATTCGGTCGTCAAATTAGTTCATCTTGTGATAAAGTAATATTAATTGGAGAAGAAAAAACAAAGATAATAAAGAAGGCTTTACTTGATAATGAATTTGATTCTAATAATATAATTGTTTTAAATAAAGTAAGTGATGCTTTTACTTATTTAAATAATCTTGAAAGTAAAAAAGATATTTATGCTTTATTTGAAAATGATTTACCAGATATTTATAATGAAGGAGTGAATAAAAAATGAAAATTAAATTAGGTGTTTTATTTGGTGGTATGTCGGTTGAACATGAGGTTAGTATCATAACTGCAATTCAGGCTATGAATAAACTTGATCAAGCAAAATATGATATAGTTCCTATTTATATTGCCAAAGATGGAAAATGGTATACAGGTAACATGTTAAAAGATATTGAAATATATTCCGATATGGATTTACTTAAAAGGTATGCCAAGGAAGTAGTTTTATATAACTTAAATGGAAGATTTGTTCTTCAAAATAAAAAAGGAATATTTAAAAAAATTGTTGATGAAATAAATATTGCTTTACCAATTATGCATGGTACTAAGGGAGAAGATGGAGCTTTACAAGGCTATTTTGAAACTATTAAAATACCATATTGTGAAAGTAATACATATGCTTCATGTGTTGGACAAGATAAAATATTTATGAAACAAATATTTGAAAGTAATAAAGTTAGAGTTGTAAAGTATAAATGGTTCTTTGATACAGATTATTTAAATGATAGTGAAGCAGTTATTAAAGAACTTGAAAAATTAGGGTACCCAATGATAGTAAAACCAGCAACTCTTGGTTCTAGTGTTGGTATTTCAGTTTGTCATGATGAATTAGAACTACAAGAATCAATTATGGAGGCAATTAAATATGATACAAAAGTATTAGTTGAAGAATTTGTTAAGAATTTAAAAGAAGTTAATATTAGTGTTCTTGGTAATTATGAGCATCAAGAATTAAGTGAAATTGAAGAAGTTGGATCTGGTCATGAACTTTTAACTTATGAAGATAAATATATTGGTGGTTCTAAGAAAATGCCAAGTAAGGGAATGGCTAGTGCTAAACGTATAATTCCAGCAAATATTAGTAAGGAATTAAGTGATGAAGTTAGAAAACAAGCACTTCTTGCATATAGAGCTCTTAATTCATCAGGTGTTGTAAGAATAGACTTTTTAATTGATACTAAGGAAAATAAAGTTTATGCTAATGAAATTAATAGTATTCCAGGATCTTTATCTTTCTATTTATGGGAACATAGTAACAAGGATTATACAACTTTACTTGATAATATTATTAATTTAGGAATACTTGAGCATAAAAGATATGAGAAAAAAACTAGTACTTTTGATACTAACATTTTACAAGGATTTACGGGTTTAAAAGGAGTTAAGGGGATAAAAAAATGAGAAAAGTTTTACTTGCTATTTTAGATGGATATGGAATAAGAGAAGAAGTAAGAGGAAATGCTGTTAAACTTGCTAACACCAAAACCTTAGATAATATATTTAATAATTATGAAACAACTACATTAAGTGCAAGTGGAAATTCGGTAGGACTACCCGAAGGACAAATGGGCAACAGTGAAGTAGGCCATACAAATATAGGAGCAGGTAGAATTGTTTATCAAGACTTAACAAGAATTAATAAGGATATTTTAGAAAATATCTTTTTTAAAAAGAAAGAATTAGTTGATACAATTTTATATGCTAAAAATAATCATAAAAAACTTCATTTACTTGGACTTTTATCTGATGGAGGAGTTCATTCGCATATAAATCACTTATTTGCAATTCTTGATACTTGTAAATTACTTGACTTTAAAGATGTCTATATTCATGCTATTTTAGATGGAAGAGATACTAGTCCTACAAGTGGTGTTAAGTATTTGAGCCTATTGCAAGATAAACTTAATACTTTAAACTTTGGAAGTATTGCTACTATAATTGGTAGAATTTATGCGATGGATCGTGACAATAGATTTGAAAGAATTGAAAAGGCTTATAACCTATTTACCAAGGGAATAGGTGAAAAAAGTGAAAAATATCTTGAAAAAATGGAGAATAACTATTATAATAATGTAACTGATGAATTTACGGAACCAATTTTAGTAAATTCAAAAGGGTTAATAAAAGAACGTGATGCGATTATTTTCTATAATTTTAGACCTGATCGTGCAAGAGAAATTACAAGATGTTTTATTGAACCTGATTTCAAAGAATTTTCTAGACCTTATTTAAATAACTATTATACTGGAATGACTTTATATGACGAAAAGTTTAAAAACATTCATACTATATATGAACCAATTGAACCAACTAATACTCTTGGTGAAGTTATTTCAAAACATTCTTTAAAACAATTAAGAATTGCTGAAACTGAAAAATATGCTCATGTTACATTTTTCTTTAATGGAGGACTTGAAACAAAGTATGAAAATGAAGATAGGATTCTTGTTGATAGTCCAAGGGATGTAAAAACTTATGATTTAAAACCTGAAATGTCTGCTTATCTTGTTAAAGATAAATTAATTAAAGAAATTGATAGAGAATATTATGATTTGATAGTTTTAAACTTTGCTAATCCAGATATGGTAGGGCATACTGGTAATTTGGAGGCTGCAATTAAAGCAATAGAAGCAGTTGATAGTTGTATGAAAGAAGTACTAGAACATGTGATTAAGCATGATTATACTATGTTAGTTACTGCTGATCATGGAAATAGTGAGTGTATGATAAATGATGATGGTTCAATTAATACTATGCATACAACTAATTTAGTTCCATTTAGTATAGTTAATTATCAAAATGTTAAACTAAAACCAGGTAAGTTATGCGATATTGCTCCAACTATTCTAGATATTATGGGTGTTGATAAACCAGACGAAATGACAGGTGAAAGTCTTATAGATTAAGAAGTAAAAGAGGGTGTTTTGATGAAAAAAATATTTTTACTACTATTAATACTAATTCCAATTAGTGTAAATGCTAAAACAGTTAGGTATTTAGGAGATGAAAATAGAATTATTTTAAATATTAATGGAGATAGTATCAGTGCTAGTTTAAATGGTAAAGAAAGTATTGAAATAGATAATTTTGATACTTATAAAAATGCTTTTTCAAGTGATAGTGCTGATGACTATCCAGCATATATTTTAAATGAAGGAAATAACTATAAATTTTCTGATAAATATGTAAAAAATACAAATGAATATTTTATTATTGGTAATCGTTACTGGGAATTGAGTTTAAATCCAATAATGGATTCAACTACAACTAGTTTACCACTTAATACATGTGATGCTTTATTTGGTTATAATTTAATCAATTTATTAAAAAATAATGTTTTCAAAGTAATATATTTTAGTATACCAATTCTTTTAGTTGTTTTAACAACAATAGATTTCTTTAAATGTGTTTTTAGTGATGATAATAAAGAAATGAAAAAAGGTTTTGATAAACTTACTAAACGAATTGTTGCAACTGTTTTAATATTCTTAACTCCAACTATTTTAATATTTTTAATTCAATTTGTTGGTAGTGATGAAATTAAAAGTTGTGTTGATACATTTAGTAGTACAGAAAACATTAAAAATTAATTGTAAATACTTTATTTTATGATATACTATATATGTTAATAAAGTATTTAAGTTCTATTTAAAAATATGCTTTATTTTAAAGCATAATTTTTTAAATTAGAGTTATAAAAAAACTGATTTTTTTGTCTTTTAAATTAAAAATATATTTTATTACTCATTTATAATTTAAAAAAATATTAAGGAGGTATTATGTCAAAAATTAAATTATTTGCCTTAGGTGGCTTAAATGAAGACGGGAAAAATATGTATGTTGTTGAAGTAGATAATGATATATTTATATTTGATGCGGGTCTTAAATATCCTAAGGATAGGTTACTTGGAATAGATTATATTATTCCTGATTATACATATTTGAAAAACAATATTAAAAGAGTTAAAGGAATATTTTTATCACATGGTCATGAATCAAATATAGGAGCAATTTCAGATATTTTAATGGATTTACCAGATATTCCTATTTATGCTATGAAGTATACAATGGAAATTTTAAAAATTCAATTAGAATTAGATGGAATTAAAAAAGCAAATTTAAAAATAATAAAACCAAATGTTAAAATTAATTTTGGTAAAAATAGTATTTTTCCTTTAAGAGTAACTCATTCAATTCCAGATGCAACTTTATATGTTTTAAATACTCATGATGGAAGTATTGTTTATACCGGAGACTTTATTTTTGATCCAACAATGACTGCTAGTTTTTCTTGTGATATTGGACGTCTTGCTTATATTGGTAAACAAAATGTGTTATGCTTAATGACCGAATCAATGTATGCTGCAAATCAAGGTTTTACAAGTCCAAAACATAGAGTCGCAAGTTTTATTAGAAATGTTTTACATGATAACGAAAATAGAATTATTATGAGTGTTTTACCAGCCCATATTTATCGTATTCAAGAAATTTTCAATGAAGTATCTAAAACTAATAGAAAAATAGTTATCATGGGAAAACTTTTACAAGATATTATAAATATGTCTTTGGAAGGAAAATACTTAACTATTAATCAAAATAAAATAGGTGATTTATCAAATTTAAATGATAAGGGAGTAATTGTTTTAGTAAGTGATTTAAAAGAAAAACCATATGCTAATTTAGAAAGAATTTTAAAAGATAATGATAAATATATTAAATTAGTTGAAACTGATACTATTTTTATAACAGAACCAATGTATTTAGGGGTTGAAAAAAGAATGGTAACAATTATGGATGAATTTGCTAGAAGAAAAATAAATGTTGTTGCCTTATCAAGTAAAAATCATTATTTATTCCATCCATCCCAAGAAGATCTTATGTTAATGATTAATATGATGAATCCAAAATATTATTTTCCGGTTAAAGGAAATTATAAAGATCAAGTAGAAAATGCTAATTTAGCAAGTAAACTTGGAATTTGTAAAGATAATATATTATTAAAATTAAATGGAGATGTTATAACATTTGTAAATGGTAAATTACAAGATAATAAAGAACACATTGAAATAGATGAAGTTTTAATCGATGGAAAAAGTCAAAATGATGTAGGGGAACTTGTTTTAAAAGATAGAGAAATGTTAGCAGAATCTGGTATTGTTTTAGTCAGTGCAACACTTGATAAGAAAACCAAAGAGATTCTTGCTGGACCTGAAATATTAACAAGAGGATTTATCTATGTTAAAGATAATATGGATATTTTAAAAGAAAGTAGCATAATTTCTGAAAGAATTATTAAAAATAACATCAATAATGGTTTTGTTGACTACAATAATATAAAACAAGAAATAAGACTTAATTTAGGAAAATATTTCTATGAAGAAACAGAATGCAAACCAATGATAATAACAGTTATTGGAGAAGTTTAATGAATTTTGATATTATTATAATAATACTTTTAGTAATTAGTATTTTAATTAATATAATTTTTCTTTTAAAAACTAAAAAACCAAGTAAAAACAATCTTGATTTAATAGAAAGATTAGGAAGGTTTGAAGTAAATATTACCAAAGAATTTGGTAATTTAAAAAATGAACTAGGAGAAAATTTAAATAATAATTTTTTTAAAGTAAATGATAAATTAGAGTTTAAACTAAATGAAATTAATAACAAAGTTAATTCAAGAATAGATGAGAATTTTGAAAAAACAAATAAAACCTTTATAAATGTTTTAGAAAGATTATCTAAAATAGATGAGGCTCAAAAGAAAATAGAAACTTTATCGACTGATATAGTATCTCTTGAAAATATTTTAACTGATAAAAAATCAAGAGGAATATTTGGAGAAGTTAATCTTAATAATATTTTAAAAAATGTTTTTGGAGAAAAAAATGATAAATTATATAGGATACAGTATAAACTTAGTAATTCATATATTGCTGATTCAGTAGTATTTGCACCTGAACCATTAAAAATGATTGCTATTGATTCTAAGTTTCCACTTGAAGCATATAGAATAATGGTTGATAAAAAGAAAAGTGATGTCGAAAGAAGTCTTGCTTTTAAACAATTTAAAATAGATGTCAAAAAACATATAGATGCTATCAGTTATAAATATATAATTGAAGGAGAAACTAGTAGTCAAGCTATGATGTTTATCCCAGCCGAGGCTATTTTTGCTGAGATTAATGCTTATCATCAAGATTTAGTTGAATATGCTTATAAAAAAAGAGTTTGGTTAACAAGTCCAACTACTTTACTGGCTACTTTAACTATGATTTTAATGATAGTTCAAAACATTGAAAGAGATAAATATACAAGTATTATCCATGAAGAATTAAATAAATTAGGAATAGAATTTACAAGATTTAAAGAAAGATTTGATAAACTATCTAAAAGCATTTTAACAGTTAATAAAGATGTTGAAGCATTTAGTATAACAACTGATAAAATTAAAAAGAAATTTGATACTATTTCAAGTGCTAATATAAATAAAGAAATAGAAACAGATGAGAGTTATAATCAAGATAATGAGATTTGAAAATCATTATCTTTTATTATATTTAAATTTAAAAAATACAATTATTAATTGATTAGTTTATTAAAGGATGATATATTATTTATGTAGTAAGTATAATTTTTAGTGATTTTTACTTAAACAAATTAGATGATACTAAAAATAGTTATGAAAAAACTAAAACATATAGAAATATTGTAAAAAAATATGAAGAAGAAAATGGAGCAGTTTGTAAATAAAAAAATTAAAAATTTAAATTATATAAAATTAAAATTAGAAGTTAAAAAAATAATTTTGAATTTAACTTCTTTTATATTGCTTAAAAATATTGTACTTATTTTTACATATTTTGACATTTCATAATTTTAGATGTTTTACATTATACTCAACATTTGTTATAATATTACTAGAATAGAAGGTTAGATATGAAGAAAAAAATAATTTTACTACTTAGTATATATTTTATTATTTTGCCAGTTAAAGCACTTACTTATAAAGAAATTGAAGCAAGAAGTGTTTGTTCTAGTTTTGAAGTTGCTATTGCAAATGCTTCTAAAAATTTAGATAGCGTGGCTTGTTTTGATACTTATCTTGATGCTAAAAATAAATTTAATGAAACTAATAATGATGATTTAGTTATTCTTGAAAGAAAAAATAATGTAACTAAAATAATAGATGCTAAATATGCTCTTGTATATCTTGGAGTTAGAAGTATAACTGAAAATACGGATTATTATTCTAGTAGTAATTTAACAAATAGCATTTCTTTTATGAATCATCATCCAAACTATGGTGCAACTGATGGGGCATTTTTAGATTTCAATTATGATAATCATGCAGCCTTAGTTTATTCAAATGGAGTAAAAGGTTGGATAAAAGATAATTATTATAGAATAATTCCTCTTAATTTTTTAGGAACTACAAGTTACTATAAAATAATCAATAATGAATTATATCACTACTATGGTAAAGATATTCAAACAAATTATTCAAGTTATGGAAGAGTAATAGATAAAAAGCCAGATTATTTAGAAAATAAAACTTATTATAGTTTTGATGGTACTTATTTTTATAATAGTTTTAAAGAATTAGTAACTGACTTAAAAAATAATAATCATAATTTAAGTGTAAATAAAAATAATCCTTATTATAATTATTATATGTACCTACCTCATAGAGGAATATCTAATTATTCAGGTGATGACATTGATTCTTATTTGAAAAATAATAAGGGATTAATTGGAACTATTTATGGTAATAAAGCAGTTACTCATTATTCAAATATGTATCAAACTGGTAATTTCTTTAAAAATAGTGAGTATTTATATGGAGCAAATGCTATTTTAATGATGTCTCTTGCTACTAATGAATCTGCTCTTGGACAAAGTAGTATAGCAATTTATAAAAATAATTTATTTGGTCATGCTGCTTATGATTCTAGTGCATTTGATTCAGCAACAGGATATTTAAATCCTTATCAAAGCATACTAGGTCATGCTAAAAGTTATATAAATTGTGGTTATGCAAATCCAAATGATTATAGGTATAATGGATCTAATATGGGTAATAAAAGTAGTGGTATGAATATAAAATATGCAAGTGATCCTTATTGGGGAGAAAAAGCGGCAAATTACTATTATTTATTTGATAAAGATAATGGCTTTCTTGATTACAATTACTATCAACTAGGAATAACAACAAGTTATAACTTTAATGTAAGAACAGAACCTAATCAAACAAGTAGTATCCCCTTTATGATAAAATCCATGAATATTCCTGTTATTATTTTAGATGAGGTTAAAGGAACATCTTTTAATGGTTCAAATATTTGGTATAAAGTTGTAGCAGATATGAATCTTAATGGGACAAGAACTAGTGGAGTTAGTTGTAGTTATACTAATTATTATAACTATAATTCTTATGTTTATATTCATTCATCTTTTATCAAAAAAATTAATAAAACTGTTAATGAAAAGTACAATAATATTAATTTACAAAAAGATAATTATACTTATAAAGAATATTCAAGCGGAGCAAAATATACTCCTAAAACTGGTACTATTCTAGAAAACACTAATATGTATATAACTTCATCTTTAAATAATGAAATTGGCTCTTTAAATAAAGGAATGATTGTTCCGGTTTTTATGACTGCCTATTTAAATGATAAACCAGTTGCTTATTTAATAGAAAGTGTGTATAGTAAAAATCAAAGAGCTTGGATTAAGGCAAATAGTTTAGAATTTGTTGATAAAGATTTATTAGTAACTAGTTTAGATACTAATTATTTAAATGTTTTTAATAATGTATCTGGAAGTGTAGTAGGAAGTCTTTATACTAATACTTATTCAGTTATTGTAGATTCTAAAAAATCTAATAATGATTTATGGATAAAAATTCATTATGATAATAACACCTATGCCTGGTTAAATACAAATATTTCAGCAAGTTTAGGAACAATTTCCTATACAACTGATTTAATAAATCAACCTCCAACTATAACTGCAAATGATAAAACTATCTTTGTTAAAGATGAATTTAATCCATTAAAAGATGTAAAAGCAATAGATCCGGAAGACGGGGATATTACTTCAAATATAAAAGTATCGGGAAGTGTTGATACCAATAAACCTGGCACTTATCAAATAACTTACCAAGTAGAAGATTCAAAAGGAGAAAAAGTAACTAAAACTATTAAAGTAGTTGTAAAAGATTATGAGGCAAGAAATAGTTTATTTATGTATGAATCACTAAAACATGTAAGTGGCAATACTTTTGAATTTAAAGGATTTTTAGGAACAATTAAAGAAGATAATAAAAATAATTATCATACAATAACTTTTAAAAATGAAGATACCAAAAAAGAATATACTTATAAATTAGAAAAATACAAAGATTATCCATATGAAATGTCTAGTTTAGATGATGACAGGAAATATGATTATTCAGCCGGTTGGTTTCAAGGTAAAATTGATTTATCTAACTTAGAAAATGGTAATTATTTAATTTATATTAATTCTTATAATTATACAAATGGTACTAAAACAACTTCATATTTTACTAATATTGCTTATTTAGATATGCCAAGACGAGTAAAGGGGAATAATTTAGGTTTTTCATTTAATGTTGATTTTTCATATCTTGGAAGTCCAATGATTCTGGAAGTTAGAGAAAATTTAATTAGTTATGATGAACCAACTAGTATGGATCCTATGTATAATTACTTTAATGAATTAAAACTTGATGCAGATAATTTAACAATAACTGGAACAAGTCACAGTATTTTAGTAAATTATTCTAAAAATGATAATGTGAAAAGAGAAATAATTTTTGAAAACTTAGCAACTTATGAAAGAACAAGTTATGATTTATCTTATATTGATAATGGTCCTTATAAAATAGAATTACCAGTAACAGATAATAAAGACAAAACAAGGGCTTGGTTTAAAAAAACTATTAATTTAAAAGATTTAAAAAAAGGAAAATATTCAGTTATTATTAAAACAACATCTAATAATAAAACATATTATGGGGAATTAATGGACGTTGCATATACAGATTTTACTAATATTAATACAAGTAATTATAAATTTTCAAGAAGTGATGAAAAAAGATTAAGAATAGAACTTGAAAAAGATTAAAAATATGATATAATTTTAATAGAATAGGAGACTATATGAAAGAATTATTAGAAATGAATAAACCATTTAAAAAATATTTACCAATTTATATGATAATGTTATCAATTGTTTTATTGATGGGAACGAGTTATGCTCTTTTAAAAAGTTCTCATCAAGGAACTAATACTTATACAATGAACGTTGGAACACTTGCAGTAACTTTTGTTGATAGTGAAACAAATGCTTTAACTCTTGAAAATGCTTATCCAATGACAGATGATGAAGGTATGAGTGAAACAAAAGAACTTACTTTTACAGTTAAAAATACTGGAACTGTTACAGCAAAATATTCAGTTTACATAGAAGAAACATCAACTAGTCCTGAATTTAAAAGTGTAATTCGATATATATCTAATAAAAATAATGTAGGATATACCAGTCCTAAAACTTTAGCAAGTGATAACTATATAGATAAAGACTCATATCTAGATACTTCAAAAACAGCAACTTATAAAGTAAAAGCATGGATGGCTGAAACAGCAGATAGTACTTATATGAATAAAACATTTACAGCAAGAGTTGTCGTAACAGGTGAACAAACATCAATGAATTCTGAATATATTAGAAATGTAATAAAAAGTAAACAAACATCAACGTGCAAAACTTATGTAGATGAAGATGGTATAACTTATGTATCAGGAAGTGATAGTTGTATTGATTTTAATTATGTTTGGTATAGTGGTAAAATGTGGCGAATAACGGCAGTTAATTCTGATGGAACTATGAAAATGATAACTGATGATAATATGACAACTATATCTTATGGATATAATTCAACATTTGCTAATTCATACATATATCAATGGTTAAATGAAGATTTTTTAGATACTTTATATAATTATCAAAATATATTAGTAGAGGATAGTACTTGGAATGTTACCTCGACTACTAGCGAAAGTACCAAATTGACAGAAACAACATTAGTAAATAATTCTACTATTGGTGTCTCTACTCCGGTTGGACTTTTGAACTCATATGAATATTATATGAGTTATAAAAATACAAACTCAAATTTAGGTTTTTTAGCTAATGGTGTTTATTTTTGGTTATTAAATCAAAATTCATCTAATGTGTGGATGGTTGATAATGTTAATGGCACGATGAGTTCAGCAGCTTCAAGTTCCTTTTCGGTTGTTCGTCCAGTAATTAATTTAAATTCTAATATTAAAATTTCTTCTGGAACAGGTACAAAAAGCGATCCATATAGAATATCTGGTGATAACGAAGCAACAGGTAGTGGAAGTTTAAATACAAGAATAAGCGGAGAATATGTGCTTCTAAATGACGAATTATATAGGATAGTTGGTATAGAAGACGGAAAGACAAAAATTAATAAAGTTGATGTAATTTCAAGTGATGAATCAGGAATCGAAAATAAATTTGTATCAGCTACAACATATGGAAGTAGTACAAGTGATGATTATTGGGATTATTATTTAAATAATACTTGGATTGCTAACTTACCAGAAAAGGAAATATTAGAAGTAGGTACATATTATCTTGGAATTATTTCATCTTCATCTAGTAACTATAAAGAAACAATATGTAGTACAAATGATACGTCTTCGCCAACTAAAACATGCACTAAAACAAGTGAAGTATGGCAAGGTTATATAGGACTTCCGAGATATGGAGAAATGTTTGCAAGCCCACAAGCAAAAACAACATCAAATGTTTGGATGCTTAGTACATTAGGAAGGTTGCCAATAGTTATAGTGAGTAATGGTTCTTTGCATCCTACCCAAGGTGGGTTGAAATTACTGGTACGACCATCTATGTTTTTATCATCTGATGTTAGCATAACAGGAGGAACAGGACTTCCAGATGATCCGTTTACAATAGGATAAAAATTTATTTCCTTATGCGATAAGGCTTTAAAAAGAAATTATATAAATTGTTGCAATTGCAACAATTTTTTTTGTTGTTTAGAAATATAATTAGGGTACAAAAGAAGATAAAAAATATATATGTGTCTTTTTATGTAAGTTTAATTGTAAATGATTAAACTAATTTATATAATGTAATTGAGGAGGATTAAATGATTACGGATGTATGTAAAAGTGATACTTTAAAAGTTATTAAAAGAGATGGAAAGAAAGTTCCTTTTAATGAAGATAAAATTGGTCTTGCAATTAAAAAGGGATTTGATAGTTTAGGAGAAAAATATAAACCAGATGATAGTAGTTTAGTTTATAAAAAAGTGATTGAAGATATTAATGAAAATTATGGTGATAGTAAAACTATTAAGATAGAAGATATTCAAGATTTAATTGAAAATAATTTAAGAGAACTAGGATATGTTGATGTTCTTGAAAGTTTTGCAAGTTATAGAGAATCAAGAGATAAATCAAGAAGTATGTTTCAAAGTCGTCAACATAAACTTGTTAAAGCAATTGAAGCTTTGTCTTTGAAAGATGCAAGTGAAGAAGATAGTAAAAGAGATAATGCTAATGTTAATGGTGATACAGCCATGGGAACAATGCTTCAATACGGAAGTACTATCTCAAAAGAGTTTTCTAAATCATATTTTATTAAACCAGAGTTTTCAGATATGCATGATTCTGGAATGATACATATTCATGATATGGACTTTTTACCAATGGGTACAACTACTTGTTGTCAAATAGATTTATCTAGTTTGTTTGAAAAAGGTTTTTCAACAGGACATGGCTTTTTAAGAAGTCCTAATAGTATTATGAGTTATGCTGCTCTTGCTGCTATTGCTATTCAATCTAATCAAAATGATCAACACGGTGGTCAATCAATTCCTGCTTTTGATTATTATATGGCTCCTGGGGTAGTAAAATCATTTAAAAAAGAATTTAAATCACTTTTATTTGATTTTTTAGAACTTGAAGGATTTGATAAATTCTTAAATATGAAAGGTATTGAAAAAGAAATATCTAAAATAAAAGAAGTTAATTTCAATATGAATGCTTTTGAACATTTCTTTAAAGGTTCAGGTGATGTTGAATTATTATTTAGAAAGGCTCATAAAAAAGCAATTGTTAAAGTTGAAAAACTTACATATCAAGCAATGGAAAGTTTTATTCATAATTTAAATACAATGCATTCAAGAGCAGGTGCCCAAGTACCATTTTCATCTATTAACTTTGGAACAGATACAAGTTTTGAAGGAAGAATGGTAATAAAGAACTATTTACTTGCAACTGAGGCTGGTCTTGGTCATGGTGAAACTCCAATTTTTCCAATTTCAATATTTAAAGTAAAAGATGGAGTTAACTATAATAAAACTGATCCAAACTATGATTTATTTGAACTTTCTTGTAAGGTTTCAGCTAAAAGATTATTTCCAAATTTCTCATTTATTGATGCTCCGTTTAATAAACAATATTATAAAGAAGGTAATATCAATACAGAAATTGCTTATATGGGATGTCGTACTAGGGTTATAGGTAATGTTGCTGATCCAGAACGTGAAATTGTAACAGGACGTGGTAATTTATCATTTACATCAATTAACTTAGTTCGTTTGGGTATTAAATATGGAATTGTTAATGGTGCTAAAAAAGCAGATATGGAAGGATTTTATAAAGAATTATCTGAAACCATGGATAAAGTTCGCGATCAATTACTTGATAGATTTGATATTCAATGCAAACGTCATGTTTATAACTTTCCATTCTTACTTGGACAAGGTATTTGGATAGATTCTAAGAACTTAAAAAATAAAGATAATTTAAGAAAAGTATTAAAACATGGTACTTTAACCGAAGGATTTATTGGTCTTGCTGAATGCCTGAAAGCCTTAACTGGTAAACATCATGGAGAATCAAAACAATCTCAAGAATTAGGCCTTGAAATTGTTAAATTCATGCGTAATAAATGTGATGAATACACTAAAGAATATAAACTTAATTTCTCATTAATTGCAACTCCTGCCGAAGGCTTATCTGGTCGTTTCACAGCAATTGATAAATCAATTTATGGTATTATTCCAGGAGTAACTGATAGAGAATATTATACGAATTCATTCCATGTACCAGTTTATTATCAAACAACTATTTCCAATAAAATTAAAACCGAAGCACCATATCATGCTTTAACTAATGGAGGACATATTTCATATATTGAACTTGATGGAGATTTATGTGAAAATGTTGATGCTTTCATTAAAGTTATTCGTATGATGAAAGAAGCAGGAATTGGTTATGGAGCCGTTAATCATCCAGTAGATAGAGATCCAGTTTGTGGTTTTACAGGAGTTATAGGAGATGTTTGCCCAGGTTGTGGCAGACGTGAAACTGATGGGGTTAAATTTGAAAGAATTAGAAGAATTACCGGTTATTTAGTAGGTACTGTTGATAGATTCAACAATGGTAAAAAAGCCGAAGAGCATGACCGAGTAAAACATACTTTTAAGTAATGCAAATTCGTCTTGCTAATCCTTTACAAAAAGATAGTGTAGTTGATGGACCAGGGATTAGAATGGTTGTTTGGACCCAAGGATGTCCTCATCACTGCAAGAATTGTCATAACCCCGAAACTCATGATTATAATAAAGGATTTGTAACAGATACTGCTGATATAATTAATGAAATTAAAGATAGAGAACTTCAAGATGGTCTAACTTTTTCTGGGGGAGATCCGATGATACAACCACTTCCGTGTCTAGAAATTGCTAAATATGCCAAGAAAATAGGTCTTAATGTTTGGTGCTATACCGGATTTCTCTTTGAACAATTATTAGAAATACAGGATTGTGTTGAATTTTTAAAATATGTTGATGTCTTAGTAGATGGACCATTTGTTGATTCTTTAAAAAGTTATAGTGCTAAATATCGAGGTTCTAAAAATCAAAGAATAATAAATGTTAAACCATCTTTAAAAAAGAAAAAAGCAGTTCTTGTTAAAGAATATATAATAAGAGATAAGTTAGTTAAATAATTCTAACTTATCTCCTTTTTTTAAATTTTTAATAAAATTATTAGGTAATTCATAGATATAATGAGCATTTTTATTAAAGATAATTTTATTTTTTTTTAAATTCTTTTTAAAATCTATTGTAATATTATCTTTATTTGTTATAATAACATCTATATTTTCTTTCATGAAAAATGTATGAATACTTTTAGTTTTAAAAACTAAGGCAGTATTGATATTTCTTTGAAACATAAAGCCAACTAATCTTTTAAATGGAGTATTTGCTTTTTCTAAATTAATTATTTGGTTATTAATTTTTAGTTTCACCTTATCACCTTGACTTTTCTTTAATTTTAATATACCATAAAGGTATAATATTTACAAGGAGGTTCTTTTGTGAATGATGAAGATAAAATGACAATTGATGAATGGAATGAAACTAGAATTTTAGTTGATGAGTATGTTGAAGAACTTGATAGAAAACAATTATCTGCTGGTTTAGAACCTAAAACACCTAGGGAAATAGAACTTAGTGAACTTGCAAGTATACTTTATGAGCATGCAACTAAAATAGAACCTGAAATTACTGATGATATTAGAGAAATTTCTAATATAACTAATGGACAAATGCTTGGTAAAAAGAATTTAGAAACAGGACTTATTGAACCAAGTCATGTTTTAAAAGAAAAACATGGTCTTGAAAGAAAAATACTTGCTGATAGTGAGGCTTATCATGGAGATTTAGTTGATGCTATGAAAGGAATTAGAGATAGTGTTAGATATACAATTATTTTTGATGATGATTATTATATAGCAGGTGTTGATGATTTTTTGCATCAATTAGAGCAGATGGGTTATTATGATTTAGAAGTTAAAAATACTTGGGGAAGTGAGGCTTGTCAGGGTATTAATACTAAGTTAAAAGCCAAAGATGGAACATTTTTTGAAATTCAATTTCATACAGACGGAGGCCATTATATAAAAGAAAAATGTACAAGAAAATTATACCGGGTTATTAGGGATGATGATGCGCCACTTAAATTAAAATATATGGCTAATAAACTAAGAAAAATTTTACAGACAACTGTTCGTGTACCGGTTGGGGCATTAGAATATCAATTTAATTCAAGTTTAAAAAGGAGGTAAAAATGCAATTTTTTGTTTATAGAAAAAAGAATTCTAGTGAAAATATAATAATTAGAGTAAATGATGATAAAACAACAGAGTTTTTTGACTATGATGGGGAATGGAAGGCATATGATATGGAGACTCTTGATGGAGAGGTTCATGAAATAACTGAACAAATGTTTCAAAATATTAAAAATTCTAAATATAAATTTTATTTTTGTAACAAAAGAGGACATAAATTATTAGTTCGTATATTTAATGATTTATATTTACAAATATATGATATAAATGCAAATGTTTGGAAAAAACCAGTAAATAATACCTGGTTATCTAATATTTTATATGATGGCGATCCAGATTTTGAAGAAGTTAATGTTAATGAGGCAGCATCATATATTAGTGAAATTATAAATAGCAAGAAAAAGGTAAGATAATTCTTGTTATTTTTTCTTTATGATAGTATAATTATTATGAAAGTAGGTTTGTTATGGCTAAGAAAAAAAATAAGAAAGTTACAAAAAAGTTTAGTTATCAAGCAGAGTTATATGGTCTTTTATATATATTAATAGGAATTCTTGGAATTTGTGGATATGGTCCATGTGGGGAATTAATTTGTGCTTTTTCAGCCTTTTTATTTGGTTGTTTGTATTTAGTATTTTTAATAGGATTAATATTAATAGGTGGTTATACTTTAATAAAAAAAGAGTATCCCGATTTTTTAAATACTAAGTTAATAGGTTTTTATATATTATTAATAGGACTTTTAATGATGTTACATGTATCTTATGTAAATATTGAATTTACAGGATTTTTAGATACAATGAAAAAAACTTTTACTAATATTATGAAAGTTTTTGATATAGTTGATGGTGCTAATCGTACTTTGACATTTAAAAATATTGGTGGTGGTATGATAGGTGGACTTTTTGTTTCAATATTTGCATCACTTTTTGCAACTAATGGAGTTAAAATAATTTATTATGTTTTAATATCTTTTGGTATTGTTATAATAACTGGAATAAGTATAGCCGATGTATTCAAAAAATTTGTTGATGGTAGTAAGAAAATGTTACCACATAAAAAGCATGTTGAAAGTCCACTTAAAGGACCAAGTGATGTAAAAATAAATGATAATGAAGATAGTGAAAATGATGGTAAAGTAGTAATTTCTAACATTAATGATTTAAAGAAAGCAAAAATTGTTGATACAAATGTTAGTGAATCAATAAAAGCACCGTCTGTAAATGAAGAAGTTAGTAAAAATGTTACTAATGAAAATTATAAATTACCACCTTTAAGTTTATTAGATGAACCAAAGAAAACTAAAACTAATAATCAAGCCAATATTGAATCTAATATTAAAAAACTAGAAGAAGTTTTATATGAATTTGGAATAATTGGTCATGTAGTTGAAGTAACCGTGGGGCCTGCCATAACTCAGTATGAACTTGAATTAAAACCTGGGACAAAATTATCAAAGTTAACTGGAATTAATAAAGAAATTAGTTTGGCTCTTGCTAAAAAAGATGTTCGTATTCAAGCACCAATTCCTGGAAAAAGTACCGTAGGAATTGAAATTTCTAATGAAACTCCAACAACTGTTTATATTAAAGAAATCATGGAAAAACTTGTATTAGAGAAAACTGATAATAAGTTGTTAGTTGCTCTTGGTAAAGATATATTAAGTAAACCAAAATATTGTGAAATAAATAAAACACCCCATCTTTTAGTAGCAGGTGCAACTGGATCTGGTAAATCTGTTTGTATTAATTGTATCTTAGCCAGTATTTTAATGCGAGCAAAACCAGATGAGGTAAAACTTTTATTAGTCGATCCTAAAAAGGTTGAATTATCTGTTTTTAATGGAGTGCCTCACTTATTAGCCCCAGTTGTAACAGATCCTAAAAAAGCCAGTGTTGCCTTATCAAAAATAGTTAAAGAAATGGAAGATAGATACGATTTATTTGAAGAAAAGGGTGTTAAAAATATAGGCTCTTATAATGAAATGATTGAAAAGAAAAATAAAAATTTACCAGATGATAGTAAACTAAAAAAGATGCCTTACATTGTTGTTATTGTAGATGAACTTGCTGATTTGATGCTTGTTGCTTCCAAAGAAGTAGAAGACTCAATTATGCGAATTACCCAAATGGCTCGTGCTGCTGGAATTCATTTAATTATAGCAACCCAACGTCCTTCAACTGATGTTATCACCGGTGTTATCAAAGCAAATATTCCATCTCGTATATCATTTGCTGTTTCATCTGGAATTGATTCTAGAACTATTTTAGATATGACTGGTGCTGAAAAATTACTAGGTCGAGGAGATATGTTATTTTTACCAATGGGTGAATCTACTCCAACTAGAATTCAAGGTGCTTGGATAACAGAAGAGGAAGTTAAAAAAATAGTTGATTATACAATTAGTCAACAAAAAGCAATGTATGATGAAAAAATGTTAAACTTAAATACCGAAGTAGAATCAAGTGGTAAAATAGATGCTAATACAGATGTTAAAGA
The DNA here is from genome assembly GCA_934119955.1 of uncultured Bacilli bacterium. GTDB lineage: Bacteria > Bacillota_I > Bacilli_A > RF39 > UBA660 > RUG591. The sequence continues at coordinate 22,216 of CAKOSZ010000011.1, forward strand.
AGAATATGATGATCCTTTATATGATGAAATTGTTGAATTTGTAATTACTAGTGGTAAAGCAAGTGCCTCACTTTTACAAAGAAGATTTAAACTTGGTTATAATAGAGCGGCTAGAATTATTGACTTATTAGAAGAAAGAGGTATAATAGGACCTCAAAATGGTTCTAAACCAAGAGAAGTTTTAGTTAAATTACAAGAAAATGATATTGAAACAATTGATTGATAAAATTAAAAAAATATGATATATTAATAATAGAATAGGAGGGATGTATGACAATTAGTTATTTACTAAGTATATTAGACTTATATTTATTAAAAGAAGGTAATAATAAATTATTAATTTTTGTTGATAATCATGAAAATGTTGTTAAGTTTAATTTTACATATTCCTTTGATTCTATTAATCAAACCTTTGTAAAAATAGATAAAACTCTTTTCTTTGCTAATCTAGAAGTAATATCAAAAAAAATAATTGGTAATCTAGAATTAACATTAGAAAATTATGATAAAAGTATTTATACAATGAATTTTGATAATAAAAGAGTAGTAACATTTAAAGGTTTTCAAAAAGAAGAAATGATTAAAATAAGAGATAGTTTTAATTTACTTGATGATTTTATTTTTGATATTAAAGATACTACTTATCAAGATGTAAAACTAACTAGTAGTTTAAAATTATCTATGGGGTTTACTAACTATATGTCTTTATTTCTATCATCTATTTTCTTTTTAGATATTCTAATGATTTCTCTTTGGATATTTAAAGCATTTTTAAGATAGCAGGAGGTTTTATGCAAATTAATTTAGCACCAGCAGATAAATATATTATTAATAATAAAGGAATAATAACTGATAGTGATATTAAAGTATTAGTTAACTTGTATCAACCAATTATAGGTTCAAATGCTGTGTCTTTATACTTAACTCTATTAAATGATTTAGATAAAAAAGATATTAGTGTGTCATTTAATCATCATCATTTAATGACTTTAATGCAGTTAAAATTAGATATAATTAAAGAAGCAAGAGATAAATTAGAAGGAATTGGTCTTTTAAAAACTTATTTTAAACAAGGCGAGATAGATGAATATTTATATGTTTTATATTCTCCCTTATCAGCATATGAATTCTTTAATCATCCAATTTTAAACGTTGTTTTGTATAATAATATAGGTGTTTTAGAATATGAAAAATTACAAGAATATTATAAAGTAAGTAGAATAAGTGTAAAAGATTATCAAGATATAACAAGAGATTTTGAAAGTGTATTTACTTCATCTATAAATCAAAACTTATTATTTGATAATAGTAGTATTATTGATAAACAAACAAGAGATATAATAGTTAAAAGTGATATTGATATAGATTTATTAATAGCAAGTATTCCTAAAAGATTAGTTAGTCCAAAATGTTTTACTGATGATGTTCGTGATTTAATTATAAAACTTGCTTATCTTTATAAAATAGATAATTTAAATATGCAAGGTCTTGTTAGAAATAGTTTAAATGAAAGAGGAATGATTGATAAAACAGAACTTAGAAATAGTTGTAGAAATTATTATCAATTTGAAAATAATGGTCGTCTTCCTACTTTAATTTATAATAGACAACCTGAATATTTAAAAACACCACTGGGAGTGGATTCTAAGTTAGCCAAACTTATATATAGTTTTGAAAATACTAGTCCATATGACTTTTTAAGAAAAAGTTATGGTAATACAGAACCTACTAATCGTGATAAAAAATTAATTGAAAACTTGATGTTAGAACAAAAATTAAACCCTGGGGTTGTTAATGTTTTAATTGATTATGTTTTAAAAGTAAATAATAAAAAACTAAATAAAGATTATATTGAAACAATTGTAGGACAATGGAAGAGATTAAAAGTAGAAACAGTTGTTGATGCAATGGAAGTATGTAAGAAAGAACATAAGAAGATTAAGAAAATTATTAATAAAAATGATAATAAGGATACTAAGAGCATTTTAGTTAAAGAAGAAGTTTTACCAAGTTGGTTTAATCAAGAACAAGTGAAAAAAACAGAAGGGTTAGAAGAGTTGAATGATGTGTTGAAGGAGTTTGAATGAAAAAGAAAATATCATATTTAATTACCTTTGTTTTTCTTTTATTTATTTTTATAATAGATGTTAAAGCAGAAACTGGAACAGTGGAATTTGTTTGTGAATACAAATCAGGAACATCTATTGCTAAATTGAGTTTATCATATAATCTTGAAAATTCTCAAACTGGCTATACACTTATATACAATTCTGAAAGTGGTAAAACATATCCTGCTAATGATATTAATATAGATTCTAATCAATATCAAGCATCAGGTGGAGCAGGATATATTAAAGATAACTATCAAATGCCTGCATGCCCAGCCTCAATATTTATTGCTTTCCAAGGTGGTGTAATTTTAGAAAAAAGTGTTGTTTATGACTATAATTGGAATGATCCTGAAGGCACAAAAATAGTTTTTTTCTCTAATGAAGGATATTTAATTGAAAATAATAAATTAACAGATACAAAGCTAAATTTTGAAGGACTTGGCTTTTTCAATAATTATTTAACAAAAGATAGTTTTAGTAATGGTGTAGAGATAAAAGAGTTTAAATTGAATAAGAATTCATCTACTACAATTGATGTACCTAAACCAGAAGAAAGTGATGAAAAATTACAGTATTGTTATTATAAAAACGCTTGTGGTAAAGTATTAGAACTTGCTTTTTATAAAAATGCTAATATAAACGAAAGAAAGTTTAATAACGGATATAAATTAATGAAATGGGATAATGACAAAAAAAACTGTCCTACTTCAATAGATTATAAAGATGAAAAATACTATGGTAGTGATGCAAGTTGTGAAACATCAGGTGATAAAAATAAATGTTTTTCATTTCTTGAATCATCAACCACCAAAAAAGAAAATATGATTAGCGAAGGAAAGTGTAAAAATACTTCTTACGAAAAAAGTGGTATCATTTATCGAAATATGAAAGATAGCAACAAAGAAATTAGGGTTAATTTTACTAATTCGGATGTAAGTTCGGAAAGATTTAAAATAACAAAAGGTACAAAGACTATTAATAATGAAATAATAACTATTTCTAATCAAGAATCATATGTTAGTAATTTTTCGTCTAAGAATAAAGATGAATATCCACCATATATTATTATAATTTCTGAAAATGGTAGTCTTAAATATATGTTTACAGATAATCCTAATTCCTATGGTGCAAGTGAAAGTGATACATATATTTTATTAAGTAAAATATTTGATCTAAGTGATCTTCCAACAAGCGATGTAATACTTTCTTGTAAAGAATTATTTGGAGAAAGTTTTTTTGGCTTTTTAAAAAGAAATGTTTATATCCCATTTGTAATAGCAATTCCGATTTTATTAATAGTTTTAACAACAATTGATTTTGCTAAGGTAATATTTTCTGAGGATAAGGAAGGTATTAAAAAAGCAGGGACTAAGTTTGGTAAAAGAGCAATCATGGCTGTTATAATTTTGTTAGTTCCAACTATTTTAATATTTATTGCTGATACAATAGGAGTTGATGAAGTTCAAGAATGTGCTAAATTAATTAAAAGTTATAGTAATGAGGAGACAAGTTAGATATGAAAAAAAGATTATTATTTATATTTTTACTTATTTTAATTTTTAGTTTATGTAAAATAGATGTTAATGCTTCTAAATATGGAACTAGTGATGGCGCTGCTTTACATTTTATATATGAAGAAATGGAAAGCGATGATTACGATATTTATGAAAAAGATAAATTTTGTTTTTATAAAACTGAATCTACTGGTGCTATTTGGGATCGCGGTGTAAGATATGTAGTTATCTATTTTAAATATGATAAAAATAATAATTATTATGTTATTAATGATATAACGGGGTTGTTTTCTACTAATTATAATTCTTATCATGGATTAAATGATTCAAATTATTTAAAAATTGATTCAAAACTTGTAAAAGAAAATGTAGGAACTATTTCGGGAGAACATTGGTATAATCCAAATACTACTACAAGTTGGTATTCATTAGATTTTAAAAATTCACCAGAATCTTTATGTCAAGCAGCGAAAGTGTATTATTCACCAGGTATATCACAAATATATTTAGCTGAAAGTAAAAAGGATGTTTGGAGTGATTGGTATGTTGCTGAATATACTAACATGACTTCTACTGAAATCGATAATAAAGTCAGTGAAAAGCAGTTAAAAGACATGTTACAAAACAAAAAAATCAAATCACAAGATGACAAAAAAACATGTGATGTGATAACAAATAATGGTACTAATATACCAGTTGAGTTAAAGTATAATGATAGTGAAGGATATTATTTATCAGGTGGAAATACAAAAGTTTGTTTTGCAGTACCTGATTCATATAATATTTTAATGAGAGAATTTTTTTTGAAAGAAGAATATCCAGATTTTTATAAAACATTTGATTGTACAAATTATATTACTTCTATGTCGCTAGATGCTAATTATCCTGATTGTGATCTTTATTTCGTTGATAAAAAAAATAAAGATTTAGTATCAGATGATATTACAACGACAGTAACTGATTCAAATTCTTTGATAACAACATATATTAGTTTAGCAAGTGGTAGTTCTTCAAAGAAAAATAAAATATATGTATATAAAACAAAAGATAATGAAATAGTTGTTACCAAAACAAATGATAAAGGAAGATCGGATACAATTGATGAGAAAGTAATTATTAATGACACTCAAAAAGCAGGTTTGTTGTCAGGGGATAAAGATAAATATCCAACTTATGTAATTAGAACAACTGCAAGCGACGGGACTCAATCATTCGAATTTAAAGATAGTTATGATCCTGATGGAAGTAAAGCAATTTATATTGTATTTCATAAATTATATGATTTAAGTTCTCTTCCAACAAGTGATATAATACAATCGTGTGAAGCCTTATTTGGTAATTCTTTTATTGGCTTTTTAAAAAGAAATGTTTATATACCATTTGTAATAGCAATTCCGATTTTATTAATAGTTTTAACAACAATTGATTTTGCTAAGGTAATATTTTCTGAGGATAAGGAAGGTATTAAAAAAGCAGGGACTAAGTTTGGTAAAAGAGCAATCATGGCTGTTATAATTTTATTAGTTCCAACTATTTTAATTTTTATTGCTGATACAATAGGAGTTGATGAAGTTCAAGAATGTGCTAAATTAATCAAGAGTTATAGTGGCGAAAATAGTGATACAAATAGTGAGAAAAATAGTTGACAATTATTAAATTAATGCTATAATAAAAACAAATATGTTGATTAGGACATGATTTATAAGAAAGTTTTTAAGAGAGTTAGTGGATGGTGCAAACTAATAAACTACTTATAAATTACTACCTATGAATTGAACTCGAAAGAGATTTCCGGTTTAACCGTTATCAAATTAAGTTAAAAAAGGGATGGTACCGTCTTTAAGACTCCTTGGTATCATCTCTTTTTGCATATTTTAGAAAGAAGGATTTATGAAAAAAATTAAAGAAGATGAAAAACTAAGTGTATTAAATCATAGTTGTGCTCATTTACTTGCACAAGCTGTAAAACATTTATACAAAAATGCTAAATTTTGGGTTGGGCCAGTTATAAATGAAGGATTTTACTATGATATTGATTTAGGTGATATTAAACTAAATGAAGATGACTTAGTAAAAATTGAAAAAGAAATGAAAAAAATAAGTAAGGATGGCAAAAAAATAATTCGTCATGAATTATCAAAAAGTGATGCTCTTGATATGTTTAAAGACGATTCTTACAAAATTGATTTAATTAACGAAATGACAACTGATACAGTTATTTCTTGTTATACCCAAGGTGATTTCACCGATCTTTGTCGCGGTCCTCATGTTGATTCAGTTAAAGAAATTAAATACTTTAAATTATTAAAAGTAAGTGGTGCTTATTATAAAGGCGATTCTAAAAATAAAATGTTACAAAGAATCTATGGTGTTGCTTTTTATGATGAAGAATCTTTAAATGATTATTTAAAAGAATTAGAAGAAGCCAAAGAAAGAGATCACAGAAAAATTGGTAAAGATTTAAGTATTTTCATGAATCATGACTTAGTTGGAAAGGGTATGCCTTTATGGCTTCCAAATGGGGCAATTGTTAGAAAACAACTTGAAAACTATATCTATGAAAAAGAACAAAAATTAGGATACTTACATGTTTATACACCATGTGTTGGAACAGTTGATTTATATAAAACATCTGGTCACTGGGATCATTATAAAGAAAATATGTTCCCATCAATGAAAGTTGATGACGAAGAATTTGTTTTACGTCCAATGAATTGTCCTCATCATATGCTAATATATGGTAATGAAATTCATTCTTATCGTGATTTACCAATTAGAATAGGTGAATTTGCAACTGATTTTAGATATGAAGCAAGTGGAGCAGTTAAAGGACTTGAAAGAGTTCGCTGTATGTGTCAAAATGATGCTCATTTATTTGTAACACCAGAACAAATTAAAGATGAATTTAAAAAAGTAGTATCTCTAATTCTAGATGTTTACAAAGATTTTGGTATTAAAAATTATACATTTAGATTATCTTTAAGAGATAAAGAAGATAAAGAAAAATACTTTGATGATGATGATATGTGGAATATGGCCGAAGATAAATTAAGAGAAGTTTTAAATGAACTTGGAGTAGATTATCACGAAGCAATTGGAGAAGCCGCTTTCTATGGACCAAAATTAGATGTTGAAGTGAAACCGGCTGTTGGACCAGAGGTAACTTTATCAACTTGTCAATTAGACTTCTTACTTCCAAGAAGATTTAATCTATCATATATAGATTCAAATGGAGAAAAGCAAGTACCAGTAGTACTTCATAGAGCAATATTTGGAACGTTTGACAGATTTACAGCCTTTATCCTAGAAGAAACCAAAGGTGCTTTCCCATTATGGCTTGCCCCAGTTCAAATAAATATTATTCCAGTTAATAATGAATTCCATCTTGAATATGCATCTTCTATAAAAAATATGTTATTAACTCATGATATAAGAGTAAATCTTGATAGTAGAAACGAAAAACTTTCTTATAAAATGCGTGAAAGTCAAATTAAAAAAATCCCTTTAACTTTAATCCTAGGTGATAAAGAAAGAGATGAAAATACAATTAGTTATCGTACTTTTGGAAGTAATGAAACTAAAACATTAACAAAAGAAGAGTTTGAAAACTTTGTTATAAATAAAATAAAGAATAGAGACTAAAATCTATTCTTTTTCTAATTCAGCTAATAACTCATATACTTGATTATAACCCTTAATACAAACATCTTTAATTCTATCATTTACTATTCCTATATAATAACCATTATAATTTTTTAACATATAATAATCATTTTCACTATCACCAACTGTATAAATTTTATTTTTATCAAGATTAAGTAAATCTTCTAAATACTTAATTGTAGTACTTTTATTAATTCCTTTATTTTTTAAACAAAAATAAGTAATTCCTGCATGATCATAAACTAAAAAGTCATAATTCTTAAACTTTTCTTTTAATTCATTATATCTATTAACAAATTCATTTGTTACATTACTATTTTCAACAACAATATTACAACCAATAATGTCATTATTTAAATATTTATTATAATAATCATCAGGATAAGAATATTGTATTTCTAAGAAGATTACTAAATCTTTTAAACTTAAAAATTCAGTTAAAATACTTTCATTTAAATTATACTTAACTACTATTTTATCATTTTTATCATATAAAATAGAACCATCAGCACAAGATAAATAATCATATGAAATATTGTATTTCAAACACATTTTCTTTAAAGAATTAAAACTTCTACCTGATGATAGCATAAATAAATTATTATTTTTAAACTTATTCAGTTCTAAAACATTTTTTAAAATATTCACATCATCTGTATAAAAACTAGAATCAAAATCACTTACTAATAACTTCATAATTTCACCTAGTTCATTATAACACAAAACTAAATTTTGACAAAGTACAATATTTTTGATACAATAACGAGTAGTTTTGGGGGTATATATGAAAAAAATAAGAATTTTCTTTACAGATATTGATGGTTATTTAGTTCGTGCTAATATTCAAAAATATGTTAGTCAAATAGAATTATTTGGTGATGAACCTATAAAAGATTTTGAATATATTAAAAATTTTATTAAATATATGTTAGATGAAGCAATAACTAAGGGAACTAATAAAGAAAGTATAATATTTATTGAAAATGTATATAAATTTGTATCTGGTAATATGTTTGAAATGTTAAAAGAACATCGTGATTGTTTTTTAGAATATGATAATTTAACTAGTTTTAGTGAGAAAAAAAGATATTTAGAAGATTATCAAAGAAATCCTATTGTAAGCAAGGATGTAAAAGAAGAACCATTTTATATGCAATATATAATATCTGCATTAAGATATGCTAAGGGATTAATTGAAAGAGAATATAGTAAATATTTAAAAGGAGAAAAGTTTAAATTACCTTTTTCTACTATAAATGAAAATAATGATATAATTCACTATAATGAAGGAGAAACACCACAAAAGGCTGTTGCAAGAGCAACTAGTGCTCTTCAAAGAATGGAAATATATGCTATGAATAGAGAAAAAGGAAGAGATGATTTCTTAACTGCTTGTTCAATGATTGGTAATCAAGAAATTGTAGATTATGATAGTATTTATAAAAAAGAAAATATTATAAATGGTTCAGTTGAGGCCTTAAAATATTTGCTTGAAAATAATGTTGTTGATATGGTAGTTGCTTGTTCTCATTATACAGGAGAAAGAGAAGGAAGAGCCAAAGCAAATTTATTTAGAGAAGAGTTTCCTTTTATTTTAATGTTAGAAGAATCTTTGCTTAAATTTCATCAAGAAGCAGCATGTATGGGTAAAAGAAGAGAAAGAAGTTCTAAAAATGATCAAATAGATTTGATGAAGATTAAAATTGCTAATTTATTCGGTTATGATATAGATGACATAGAAGTAGTGCTTGGAGATGATTCATATCCAAACTTAATTACTTTACAAGATAAGGCAGGTATTTTATATCGCGAATTATCAAAAGATGAAATGATGCAAGGTAATTATCCAGATAGTTATGAAGAATATTTAAGACAAACTTCATGGGATAAAAATGAAATTACTAATATATTTGGTAACATTTATGAAAATACTTCAAGAAAAGTTTTAAGAAAATAAATGTAAATCTTTCGTGTAAAATAATGTAAATTAATAATTTAACTATTAATAACAACTTTGTTTTGTAGTATAATTATATAGATAGGAGAGATTATGTATTTATTAACAAAATCAATATTAGCCGGTATGTTGGGATTTATTTCCTCAGTTGTTTTAGGATTTATTTTAATTCCTATATTAAAAAAATTACATGCTGGACAAAGAATTAGTAGTTATGTATCAAATAGACATCAATTGAAAGAAGGTACTCCAACCTTTGGTGGTTTAATCTTTATTATTCCTACCTTATTAATTGTAACATTTTTAATCCTAACTGGAAAAATGGAATTGTCGGAGGATTTGAAAATAGTTTTATTTGTATTTGTTAGTTATGCTTTTATAGGATTTCTTGATGATTATTTAAGTCATAAAAAAGGAGAAAATGAAGGCCTTACAACAATGCAAAAATTTCTAATGCAACTCTTTGTTGCTCTAATTGTTTTCTATTTATACATTAAAAATGGAGGACAAACAAAATTAGTTGTTTCAACTCTTGGTATTAATATAGAGATGAAATGGTTATATGGAATATTTATCTTATTTATTTTAGTAGGAAGTAGTAATGCTGTTAATTTAACAGATGGCCTAGATGGACTAGCCGGAGGATTATCTGCCATATCATTTATTGCATTTAGTTTAATTTCTTTGATGGTAGGATATACCGATATGGGAATATTTACTCTTATTTTAACAGGTTCACTTTTAGGATTTCTTTTCTATAATGCTTATCCTGCTAAGGTATTTATGGGAGACACCGGATCTTTATCCCTCGGGGCAGTTATGGGAGTAATTGCTATTTTAACCCATAGAGAAGTAACTTTATTAATAGTAGCATTTGTCTTTGTAATTGAAACATTATCTGTTATTTTACAAGTTATTTGGGTAAAATGCTTTAATAAAAAATTATTCTTAATGACACCACTTCATCATCATTTTGAAAAAAAAGGTATGCCAGAAGTTGACATTGTTCGTATGTTTTGGTTATTTGGCTTAATACTTGCTATGTCAGGAATAATATTTGGTGTTTGGTTATAAACAGGTTATCCTGTTTTTTTATTAAATTTTTTCTTCATAAATATTTTAAAATTATGTTCATCATATTACTTTTTTATGATAAAATTATCTTATAATAGATAAGGAGGATAATCAATTTAAATATACTTTAATTGATTAATTAATTTTATGAAATATAAATTAATTTTAAATTTTGATGAAACTGAAACTATTTTTTTTGAAAATGAAGGTGATAATTTACTTTCAATTAATTTAAGTGTCGAACCAAATAAAAAAATAACAAATGAATATATACTTAGTTTATTTAAATATTATTTAACATTAAATGATGTTAAACCATTAAATGATACAAGTAATTTTAAGTTAATGAAAACTTTTTTAAAAAATAAAATTGATATTTTAAGTGATACAGTTGGATTTGTTTTACCAAGTGAGTCAATAGTTTCATCTTATCTTAAAGAACAAGAATGTTTTAAAGGTAAAAAAATATATTTAGGTGAAATATTTGATGTTTCTAAAAGTGAACTAGAAAGAGTTTTAAAAATAGTTGGTAACCGAAGAGATATTTATGTTAAAGTTGATGGAAATAGTGAATATATAACAATTATAGAATTTGAAAAGTCTGTTAATGTTATAAACAATATGATAGATAAAATAAAAAAATATAATTTAAGTTTATTTGAACAAATTATATATGCTTATGATTTAGTAAAAGAAAGAATATATAAATTTAAAGATAAAAAAGATTATCAAACTAAATCATATGATTTAATCTCCGTTTTACTTGGAAAAAAAATAGTATGTGTTGATTATGCTGTAATGCTAAAAGTAATTCTTAAAAATTTTGGAATTAATCTAGAAAATTATATTATTGATAGTAAAACTAAAAATTTATCTCATCAAATAAATATGATTCGTGTTTTGGATTTAAAATATGATCTTGATGGTGTGTTTTTCTTTGATGCAACTTTTGATAGTATTCAATATGAAAATGATAATAGTTATTTGAATAATTACTTAAATTTTGCTGTTTCTTTGGAAAAAATTGAAAATAAATTTGATGATTATGTATCAAGGACTTTACCAAATTTTGATAGATATTTTATTCCTAAATTAAAAGAAATTATTCTTGAAAATGGTGTTAAAAGTGTGCCAAAAGACATGATTAATACTATTAATCGAATATCAACTTTTCTTGAAGAAAAACTTCTTATAAACAGTTTTATGTTTTATGACATGGAAAATATTCCTGAAATTATAAAAGAAAAATATGGTTTTAGTGAAAAGAATATATTTAAAAATCTTGACAAGTATCAAAGATTATTCTTTGATAGCAAAATAAATGTAGAAAGTTTTTTAAGAGCCTTATATAATGTTAGAAGAGTAGAATATTATGAAGAACCAGGTAAATACTCATTTGATATAGAATCACTTGAATTATCAACAAGAAGTATGCCAAATGATATTAATAAAAAACTTTTATATAAAAAGTTTGATAATTTTGATGAAAAAATAAAAGAAAAAGATTTTCATGAAGTTTTAGAAAAAGATAATATCCTTGAAAATATAAAATAAATTAAGATAACTAATTTAGTAAGAAATTATTATGAGAAAGAAAAGTAAGTAACTATTCTTTTTTTTCAATGTTTAAAATTATTCCAATTGCAACTAAACTAGTAAGAAGACTTGATCCTCCATAAGATAAAAATGGTAAAGTAACTCCAGTAACTGGAATTAAACCAATTACAACAGATAAATTCATAATAACTTGAACAATTAATTGAAAAGTTAAGCCAAATGATAAATATTTAGGAAACTTTTTCGTTTGTTTTAAACTTATTTTTAAACAAGTTATTAAAAGAATTGAAAATAAACCAAGAACAATTAAAACTCCCATAACTCCAAATTCTTCTGATATAATTGAAAAAATAAAATCAGTTTGTGGTTCTGGCAAATAAAAGTTTTTTTGTCTACTGTTTAAATAGCCAGTTCCAAATAATCCTCCAGGACCAATTGCATATAAACTTTGTATTATTTGAAAACCTGTTCCAAGTGGATCAGACCAAGGATTTAAAAATGAGGTTATTCTATCCATTCTATATGGAGCAATTATAATAAGTCCAACTATTCCAAGTATTCCAACTAGTCCTAAGATAAGAAAAAATTTCATATTAACCCCAGCAATAAATAACATAGCAATTATACTAACAACTATTATCATTCCCGTTCCAAAGTCAGGCTCTAACATGATAAGACCAAAAATAAATAACAAAATAAAAAGAATTGGAAACACTCCTTTTTTGTAATCTTTTAAAAATTTATTACTATTTGCTAAGTATTTACTAGTAAAAATAATTAAACCAATTTTAGAAAACTCACTTGGTTGCAGGGAAAAAGGACCAACAACAAACCAACTACGACTACCATTTCTTATATTACCAATTCCAGGAATTAATACAAGAATTAAAAGAATTACACATATTAAAAGAATTAAACTGGCTTTTTTATAATAAAATTTATAATCTATTTTACTAATAAAATATAATAAAACTAAACCAATCAAACTAAAAATTGTTTGATTAATTACATATTTAAAAGAATTACCAAACTTATAATTTGCCCAGACAAAACTTGCTGAGTAAATCATAAAAAGAGATAAAATCATAAGACAAATAATACTTAATATGAGTAATTTTCTATTTTTCATGTCTTCACCACTTAATTTTATGTTTAATATATAAAAAAATAAACAAAATATGCTATAATAAACTTATGGTGATGTTATGGATGAGTGTTATAAAGAATATTTAACTTCAACTTTTGTCTTTTTAAATTATATTGTTGATATTGATAAACCAAATGAATATGCAAGAGAAATAATTAACAAAGAATATATAACTGGTAGTAAGGTAGCCCTTCTTGCTAATATTTTATTATCTATTAAAGAAAGTGTTGTTGAAAAAGAACGAAAAGATGGTATAAACTTTTTATCTAAAATATTTGACTCTGCTCTTGATGAAGCAACAAATGTGATTGCATCTAATAAACAAGATAGTACTTATGTTTTAAATAGTTATAAGGATACCCCATCTAATATATTAGCAACAATTAGAAATAAATTTGCTCATGGAAAATATTTAATAGATTTTAAAAATAATAAAATACTTATAAATGTTGCTAAGAAAAAAGAAAAAGAAGTTTTTTATCAAATCGATGTAGATAAATTAACTGAATATATTAGAAAAAATGTAAAAGGTTATTTACAAGAAAGAAAAACAAGTGAATATAAAAGACATTTAGTTACCTTTTCTAATAAAAATAATAATAAACCTATAACTCTTAAAAGTGAGGCAAAAAATGTTTTAAAACGTGCAACTTATCAAGAATTTATTCTTACAAGTGATAAAGAAATTGATGAAGATATCTTAAAAAGTTTTAATAATATTTTTGAAATTTATCGTAAAACTTTAAATATTAATATTATGAACAAATTTGAAGAAAAAGTAAAAAAACTAGGTTATAAAATTATAAGTAAAACAAAGAAAGTAAATGAAATAGAAATTGATGATATTATAACTAACACAAGTTTTTTAACTTATGATAGTAAAAATCTTAGTTATCATGATCAAGTTGCAAACTTAGAAGAGTATTTATTATACTATTTTAATGAAGATGAAGAAAAACTAAAACAATTAATTGCTAATTTAACTTCTTTACAAATATTAGAAGGAATTGATACTTGTAAAACAACCGATATAAAAGTAATATCCAAAAATCTTATAATAAAAAGAGATCAGGAGTTAATTTTATCAGCAATGCTTGCTATGTTTAATTCTTTATTTATCTATCCAATGGATAATATTTTTCTAAATGATAAAGAGTTTACAAGTGAAGAAAATACAGGTTTTCCTTATGAATTATTAGATATTAGTTTACTTAAAAAATGTGATTATCAGTTAAATAATAATAATATATCAAATATAAAAGAACAGAAAAGAGCTTTATTAAAAAAAATTAAAAAAACAAATACTGAAATTTCAAAAATTTCTCATAATTTAGATAATATTCCCAAAGAAAAACAAGAAATTATTACTAAATTGGAAACTAGTTTACAAGAAAGTAAATTGGATTTACAAAAATCAAATGAAGAACTTGTTGTAGTACAAAAAGAATTACAAGAGAAAGAGAATTATTTTTCTAATAATCAAGTTTATTTAACTAATAAAAGTATTATAAAAGGTATTAGAAATTCAATATGTCATGGTAATATAAAAACTAGATTAAATGGCAGTATGGATAATACAATAATAATATTTGAAGATATTTTTGATGGTAAACTAACATTTAAATTAGAAATAACTTTAAATGATTTATATAAATTTTTATATAATAATTTCTTTATTGTAATAGATTATTTAAAAACATTAGAAAATGATAAAAGAAATGTGTTATAATATTAAGTTAATGAGGGGGATTTATGAATGGTATTAATAACTATTTTGAAAGAATTAAAGATCCAGGCAAAGAAATAATAGATTTTAGTTATTTATACATGCATCCAGAAGCAATTTATTTAGTATGGGAGAAATATTCTTGGGATTTAACTTTTAAAATGGAAGTAAATAGAAAAATGTATTTAGATAATATATTTAAAGAAAAATTTAATAAAGTATTTAAAAATTTTTTAGATAAAGATAAAGTTAAAAAAAGATAAAAGGAGTTTATATGGTAATTACTAGTTTAGATAATCCTAAAATAAAAAAATATTTAAAATTAAAAACCAAAAAATACAGGGATGAATTTAAATTATATTTAGTTGAAACAGATAATTTAATTAAAGAAGCAATTAATAATAATTGCTTAGTAGATTTATTGGTACTTGATGGTAGTCTTAATAAATATGATTTTAATGTAATTTATGTATCCAAAGAAATTATTAAAAAGTTATCAAGTTTAGATACAACATCTAATTTTATTGGGGTTGTTAAAATGAAAGAGATGAATAATAATTTTGGTAGCAGAATACTTATTTTAGATGATATACAAGATCCTGGTAATTTAGGTACAATTATAAGAAGTTCAGTTGCTTTTAATGTGACAGATATTATTTTAAGTAATAATTCAGTTGATTTATATAATGATAAAGTTATTCGTAGTAGTGAAGGAATGATTTATAAAATTAATATAGTAAGAACTGATTTAATTAAAGTTATTAAAAAATTAAAAGAGAATAATTATTTAATCCTAGGAACTAATGTTAGAGATGGAGTAGATGTAAAAGAAGTTAACTCTTCAAGGTTTGCTCTTGTTATGGGAAATGAAGGAAAAGGGGTTAAAGAAGAAATAATAAATTTATGTGATAAGAATTTATATATAAAAATGAATAAAAATTGTGAAAGTTTAAATCTGGGAGTTGCCACAGGAATACTTTTATATGAATTAGGTGCAAAATGATATATATTGGTAAATATGTTAATACTCATGGTATTAAAGGAGAAATAAGAATAAAATCTGATTTTAAATATAAAGATAAAGTATTTTTTGTTGGTAATACTTTAATAATTGATAATCAAGAATTTGTAATTAATAGTTATAGACGTCATAAAGAATATGATATGGTTACTTTTAAAGGAATTACAGATATAAATCAAATAATTGGTTTAAAAGGAAGTAGGGTATATGTATTTAATATTTCTCTTGGGGAAGGAGAATATTTAGATTCTACTTTAATTGGCTTTAAAGTTTACATGAATAATATTTATAGGGGAGATGTTTTAGATATTAAATATTTAAGTAATTCTAAAAAAATCTTAGTAGTTAATAATAAATATGTTCCTTTTGAATTAGTAAGTGTTAATTTAAGAGAAAAAAGAATAGATGTTATGGAGGTTGATGGCTTATTATGAGAATAGATATTTTAACTCTTTTTCCTAAGATGTTTGAAGGATTTTTAACGGAATCTATTATAAAAAGAGCAATAGAAAGTAAAAAAGTTGAGATAAATATTATTGATTTTAGAGAGTATTCCAAGGAGCCTCATGGTAGTGTTGATGATACCCCTTATGGCGGAGGGGCAGGGATGGTTTTAATGCCTCAACCTATATTTGATTGTATAAGAAGTATTAAAACAAGGGATTCCTTAGTTATTATGTTGACCCCTGAGGGAAAAACTTATAAGCAAGAAATGGCTTTAAAACTAAAAGAATATAAACATTTAATTCTTTTATGCGGCCATTACGAAGGGTTTGACGAAAGAGTAAAAACAATATGTGATATGTTTATTAGTGTAGGAGATTTCATTTTAACTGGGGGTGAAATACCTAGTATGTTAATTACTGATAGTATTGTAAGACTACTTGATGGAGTAATTGATAAAGAATCTCTTCTAAACGAATCTTTTAATGAGAAACTTCTTGATTATCCAACTTATACAAAACCTCGTGATTTTGAAGGTATGTTAGTGCCAGATGTTTTATTATCCGGTGATCATAAAAAAATTGCTGAATATCGAAAAAATGAACAAATTAAAAAAACCAGGGAACTAAGACCAGACTTATTGGAGGAAAAATGAACTATTTAATAATAAAAAGTAAAGATAAAAAATCAGCAACTTATTTTAAAGTAGATGGTTATTCTGTCAGTGCTAAAAATAAAAATATTAAGTTAAAAGATGCCATAAATGTTAATAAAATGGTAATAATTAATCAAAGTTTTATTGATAAAGTAATAGATAAAAAGATAGACTCTAAATTTAAAAAATTAATTAATTTAATTCTTGGTATCTATGATTCATCAGATGATCCTGCTGGTAATATGATGTTAGCCTTAAATGAAGTTGAAAAATTTAAAAGAGAAGTTATTAATAAATA
Organism: uncultured Bacilli bacterium; assembly: GCA_934119955.1. Lineage (GTDB taxonomy): Bacteria > Bacillota_I > Bacilli_A > RF39 > UBA660 > RUG591. The sequence continues at coordinate 39,383 of CAKOSZ010000011.1, forward strand.
TTTAAATTATATGAATAAGAAACAACTTGAAAAATTAGAAAGAAAAATAAGATTACTAGAAACTGAAATAACAAAACGATCATATCTTATGAATGAAATGATGAATGAAGTTGAGTATGAAACAAAAAAATCAAGATAAATTAAAAAAAATAATAAGTATTATTTTACTTATCTTTTGGTGCTTTTTAATATTTCATTTTTCCAATCAACCAGGAAGTGTATCTAATGTTAGTAGTGGAGTAATTGTTGATTTTATTAAAAAAATAATTCCAGGTAATTATCATACAATAACCTTTATTGTTAGAAAACTTGCTCATATATCAATTTACTTTGTTTTATATTTACTAACCTTTAATTGTTTTAAAAGATTTAATAAGGATAAGTTTGCAATTTATTTTTGCTTATTATATGCAGTAAGTGATGAAATTCATCAGTTATTTGTTGTAAATAGAAGTTGTGAGTTAAGAGATATTTTAATTGATATGATAGGAGTAGTACTTGCTTATCTAATAATTAAAAAAGTAAAAAAATAAAATTTATCTAAAAATATTAAGATATTTTTCTTGAAAACTTGCTAAAATTTTAAAAATATGTTATTTTATTAAAAGTGAGGGTGATAATATGCAAATAGTTTTATTAATTATAGCAATTTTATTAATTATAATAGTTTTACTTCAAAGTGGGAAAGCTGAACCAGCCAGTCAAATAATAAGTGGGGGCAGCATGGATTTATTTAGTAAAAGAAAAGAAAGAGGATCAGAACTTGTTATTAGTCGTATAACACTTATTTTAGGATTTGCTTTCTTTATTATAAGTTTAATAATGGAATTTATGTAAAAATTAATTTTTACATATTTTTTTTATATTTATTTTAGGATAAAAAGATGAAACTAAAAAAACTACTTTTAATTCAAAGTAGTTTTTATATTATCTCGAATAGTTCGAGTATTAATCACCTGGTGCCATAAAGGTTGAAGTCGGACAACCTCTAATTATCTAAATTGTAGGTTGTAATAAACTACTAACTGATATAAGTATACCACGGAAATATAAAAAATAGTAAAAAACATTTATTTCAGTAAATCTCGGCAAAATATTTATTTTTACTGAGATTTACTTTAAAATTATATTAGGTGATGAAAAATGATTTATAGTTATAAAGATGTGATTTATAAATATAAAAATAATTATCGATTAAATAAAGCTTTAAAAGATAAAAAAATATTTAAAATTGAATCAGGAATATATTCAAGTCAAGAATTTATTAATTATTTATTGGTTATTAATAAAAAATATCCTAATGCTGTTTTTACTTCTGGTAGTGCTTTTTATTATTACAACTTAACTGATGTAATTCCTCAAAAATACTACCTTGCTACGAATAGAAAGGCAAGTAAAATAATGGATAATAAAGTAAAACAAATATATGTATCAGAAGATAAGTTTAATATTGGGGTTACTACAATAAAAGTTGATGGAATTAAAATTAAGATATATGACAAAGAAAAATTATTGATAGAACTGGTAAAAAATAGTAAAAATATTCCTTTTGATTATTATAAAGAAATTATAAATAATTATAGAAGTATTAGTGATAAACTTGATATGAATAAATTATCTGATTATTTGAACTATTATAAAAATGAAATTGATACAAAGTTAAATATTGGATTTCATAAATTATTTGAACTTGAGCAAGAACAATATATGTTTGATTTTAGTATTATTAATCTTGGAGCTAATTTATTAATTAATTCTCCAGAACAAATTTTTACTGAAAAAATGAAATCTCTTTTAAAATTTAATATTAGATCAACTAGATATAAAGATATATTTGATTTTTATTATTTAATAGATAATAAACTACTTAATAAAGAAAAACTTGAAAAATGTTTTAAAATTTTGATTTATGATGATAAATCAATCAATGTTAATAATGTAAAAGACTTGATTAATCAATTTGAAAAAATTACTAGTTCAAGATTATATAAAATAAATCTTAATAATCCAAAATATAATTGGTTAGATAAAAATATAGATGACGTAATTGGTAAAATTAAAAATTATTTAATAACCACGGAAATAGTAACTATTTAATGATAAAATACACTAATAATTAAGCATATTTTTATTACTATATTATTAAGCAGGATAAGGGAATTGATAGCACCACCTTAATTTATTATATATAAATAAAGACTTTATAGTGCTATCATTTGTTATTTTGCACTTACAAAATTGAGTTAAAATACGGAAGAACTCTACCATACTTTTGATTTATCCCTTTTAATTAAATGGTTTGCAAGGTTCTATTTTACTTCCAAATGTTGGATATATACTAGAAATGTTGGATGAATCTTGGATGTTTTAATTTAGTAATAAAAATCTGTTAAAATCGTGATATAATTACACAGATGGAACAGATAAATAGTAATTTGTCTAGGAGGTAACAATGAGTAAGTATGAACCATTATGGAAGTATTTAAAAGATAATAATAAGGAAAATTATAAATTATCTTATGAAGAAATCAAAAACATTATAGGATTTGAAATAGATCATTCATTTTTAACTTACAAGAAAGAAGCAAAAGAATTTGGATATGAAGTCGGTAAAATATCTATGAAAGAAAAGACAGTGATTTTCAATAAGAAAAATTACAATTTATCGTTATGTTAAAAAGCATTGCTTGCGGCAACGGCTATTTTTATAATAAACTGAATTTGATGAAAGGAGAAAGTGTATTATGTTAAAAGATAATTTAAAAATATTAAGAAAAAATAAAGGACTTTCACAAGAAGAATTAAGCATCAAATTACATGTTGTTAGACAAACAGTTTCAAAATGGGAATCAGGTTTATCTGTACCAGATGCTGAAATGTTAATGACTATATCAGAAATATTAGAAACACCCGTTAGTGAAATTTTAGGTGAAAGTATAGAAGAAAAAGAAAAAAATGATTTAAAAGTAATATCAGAAAAGTTAGAAGTCATTAATGAACAATTAGCAATGAAACAAAAGCAAAAAAGAAAAATGTTAGTTAATACATTAATAGTTGCTGATGTATGTTTAATAATATTATTTATCTTATTAGCAATATTAGGAAGTCCATATCAATCATGGGATTATAGTGATCCAGAGTGGTCAGTAATTGGAACTTTATGGCATTCGTTTGAATGGGTATATTTCAAAGTAGCTCCACTTATGGTTATTGTTATAACAGCAATACTTGGAATAATATTTGTTAAAAGAAATAAATAATAAATAATAAATTACAATTTATGGAGTTGATAATAAATGAATAAAGAAATATTATTATCTAATATAGGTAAAATTCATACTACCAAAATGGGTATTGATAGAATTAAGAGAAATCTTAAATTAGATACTAATGATGTAGTTAATTATTGTAAAAATAAAGTATTAGATAAAGATTGTAATATATATAAACAAGGCAAGAACTGGTATTGTGAAATTGATAATATAAAGATAACTATTAACTCATATAGTTATACAATTATTACAGCACATACTATTAAATAAATTAGAATTTAATAATTTAAAAAAATTCATTAAAAGATATTGACTCTCCCCTTAGAGTAGGTTGTATAAATAATTTGAGGAGGCAAGATATGTATAAAATAGGAGATTTTTCT
>CAKOSZ010000012.1 GCA_934119955.1 uncultured Bacilli bacterium
AAGTATTGACATAATAAAACCCTTATTCAAAAAGGGTAAACTATAAATTTCTAAAAGTATCAACTGCAAAAGTCGGGCGAAACCATGACAGCCCCAAAACACTTTGATTATAGCATATTTAAAAAAAATAGTAAAGATGACTTGACTATAATTTTTTCTTGTGGTAAGATTTTGTTATAAATGATAGGAGGAAAAATGAAAAATAAAAAAGGTTTTACATTAGTCGAATTGTTAGCGGTTATCGTTGTTCTTGCAATTGTTATGGGTATTGCTGCTGTTGCTATTACTAACGTATTAGATTCTACAAGAAGAAATGCTTATGTTGCTTCTGCAAAACAATTTATCGCTGGTGCTAAGACATTAGTAAATTCTGATATGATGAGTATTCAATTAGGTGAAGCAGCAACTTATGCACCAAAATGTTTAAAGATTTATACTGCTGAAAATCCAGCAAGTAAGAAAATACCACTTTATAAGATTAAAACAGATGGTGCAGCTGATGATAAAAGCTCATGGGGTAATCCTATAAAGAAAGGTTCTCCTGCTTCTGGTGAAACTGCTGAAGTTGTTGAATCCTATGTTGAAGTAATAGCATCTACAATGGATGGTATGGGTGAATGTACATATACTTATAAAATTTATTTAACTGATGGAACTTATAATATTGGTAGTGCTTCTGCACCTGTTGCTGAAACAGAATTAAAAGGTTCATCTGTTACTAATGGTTAAAAATAATTAAGTTAAAGTTCAATTTTTTGAACTTTTTTCTTTGTCTTAATTTAAATATTTGTTATAATTATTTAGGAGGTTTATATGTTAATAATAGGTTCACATGTAGGTTTTAATAAAGATAAGCAATTACTTGGTAGTTTAGATGAGGCTTTGTCATATAAGGCTAATACATTTATGTTTTATACAGGTGCTCCTCAAAATACTAAGAGAGTAGAAATAAATGATGATTTAACTAAAAAAGCAATTTTAAAAATGAAAGAAAATAATATTGATATTAATAATATAATAGTTCATGCTCCTTATATTATTAATCTTGCTAATAATAAAGAAGACGATAAATATGATTTTTCGATTAGATTTTTAATTGAAGAAGTTAAAAGATGTGAAAGTTTAAAAATAAAGTATTTAGTATTACATCCAGGAAGTCATGTAGGTCTTGGAGTAGATGTTGGTATTAAAAATATAATATTTGCTTTAAATAAAGTTTTAGAAAATAATAATTCAGTTACAATTTTACTTGAAACTATGGCTGGTAAAGGAACAGAGGTAGGTAGTAATTTTTTAGAATTAAAGAAAATAATCGATGGTATTAATAGAAAAGAATTAATAGGAGTATGTATGGATACTTGTCATATGAATGATAGTGGTCTTGATTTATCTAATTTTAATAACATTTTAGATTTATTTGATAAGGAAATTGGTTTATCTTATTTAAAATGTATTCATATAAATGATAGTAAAAATATAATGGGTTCTAGAAAAGATAGACATGAAAATATTGGTTATGGTACAATTGGTTTTTCTAATTTAATTAATATTATTTATAATGAAAGAATAATTAATATTCCTCGTATTTTAGAAACTCCTTATGTAGGGGAATTTGCTCCTTATAAAGAAGAAATAGAAATGATTAGAAAAAAAGAGTTTAAAGATTTTAAAAATGTCTAGTTTTGTCTAAATTTAAAAAAGTTTCAAAAGTTCTTGGTATAAACTAAAAAGTATGTTATAATTAAGATGTCTAGATAATTTGATACATTGTTAGTATAAATCCTACAAAAAACATTATACGGGAGTCCTGATCAATAGTTGGTGTTGAATGCTCGGGTGTGAGTTCCTGAGAATCCTAAAAACTAGTATGGATACCCACCTGATTATAAATCGGGTTTAATTCGCCAATGGTCGGTTTTCTGGATGTAAAAATGTGTAAACAAGAAATAGTTATTTGACACTTATTGTCGAATCTATTTCTTTTTCTTTACACTTGTTATATAGTTCTCTTGGTGATAAAATGAAAGAAGAATTAAGAGAATTAATAATCAGTAATCAAAATTTAATTTACAGTATTGCAACAAAGTTTAAAGGTGAAATTGACGATCTGTTTCAAGCAGGGTGTCTTGGGTTAATTGATGCTTATTATAAATATGATAAGTCTTTTAATACTAAATTTACAACTTATGCTTATCCTTTTATTATGGGAAGTATTTATAAATATGTTTTAGGTAACAAAAATATAAAAGTATCACCTGATGTGATAAAACTTAAACAAGCAATTAAAAAGGCTGATGATTATTTAACTCAAAAACTAAATCGAAGTCCAACTGATCTTGAATTATCTAATTTTTTAGAAATACCTATATCAAAATTAGGAGAAGTTAAAAATCTTGAAACATTAAGTTTAGATGATACTAAAAATGATACTAATTTATATGATTTTATTAGTTTAGATAATATTAATAAAGATGATTTAATCTTATTAAGAGATGCTTTGAACAAACTTGAAAATAAAGAAAAAGAACTTATTTTAAAAAGATATTTTTATAATATGACTCAAAGTGAAGTTGCTAAAAGTTTAGGTGTTAATCAAGTAAAAGTTAGTAGAGAAGAAGGAAAAATTTTGAAAAAATTAAAAACCTATATGTAATTTTAACTATATATGTTATAATTATCGTGGAGGTATTTTTATGAGTAAATTTTGTTCAAATTGTGGTAAAGAATTAAATCAAGGTGCCATTTTTTGTCCTAATTGTGGGTCAAGAATAGAGGTTGAAGAAGCAAGTGTTAATCAAAACACAAATTCAAATATGAATAGTGAGGTTAATCAAAATATGAATTCTGGTACTAATAATGGTACTAATACTAATAATGGTTCTACAACTATAAATAATTATTATAATACAAACAATAATACAAATACTATGTTTTTAACTAAACGTGATATAGCAACCTCAGTTATTTTATCTTTTGTAACATGTGGTATTTACGGGCTTTTTTGGTTTGTTAATATTGTTGATGATACTAATAAAGTTTCAGAAAGACCAACAGATCCAAGTGGAGGATTAGTAGTTTTATATACTTTACTTACTTGTGGTATATATGGAATTTATTGGAATTATAAAAATGGACAAAAGTTATATGAAGCAGGAAAAAAATATAACAAAGATATTCAAGATAATTCAGTTTTATATTTAGTTTTATCATTATTTGGTCTTCAAATTGTAAGTTATTGTTTTATGCAAAATGATTTAAATAAATTTGCTGAATGAAAAAAAGATTATTAAAAGTTTTTAGTTTAAATATAATATTGTTATTATTACTTCTTGGTTATTATTATTTAAACAAATATTTTCATATTGGTATACCATGTTTGTTTTATAAAATAACAGGTTTTAAATGTCCTGGTTGTGGTGTTACAAGAATGTTATTTTCTCTAATAAAATTAGATTTTAAAAGAGCATTTTTCTATAATCCTGTTGTTTTTATTCTTTTACCATTTCTTGTTTTTTATATCATTTACCAAGAATATATTTATATAACTAAGAGAAAAAATAATTTAAAAATACCAGAATTTGTTTACTATATATTGATATTTATTTTAATTATCTTTGGAATACTTAGAAATATAATATAAAATTACTAGATTATTTATTTAGTAATTTTTTTTTAATTATTCAAAAGTATTGTCATATTATTTAATATGAATAAAGTATTATATCCATTTATTTTAAGTTTTATAGCCTCAATTTCTACTGTTCTTGGTTATTTTATTATTTATTTGAAATGTAATACCAAAAAAATAATAACATTTTCTCTTTCTTTTGCAACATCTGTTATGTTAACTGTTTCAATAACTGATTTAATACCATCATCTTTTTCATACTTAGAAGAATTTGTTCTTTTATATCGTATATTAATCATGATTTTCTTTTTAATCCTTGGTATATTTTTATCTTTTTATATATCTTTAAAAGTAGATACTAATAATTCCTTAGAAAGAGTTGGTATTATTTCTATGCTTGCAATTATTTTACATAATATCCCAGAAGGAATAATTACTTTTATGGTTAGTAAAATTAATCTAAATTTAGGTTTAAAATTATCAGTTGCAATAGGACTACATAATATCCCAGAAGGAATTAGTATAGCAATTCCTATTTACTATGCAACTAAAAAGAAATTTAAAACATTTTTAATTGTTTTAATATCAGGATTAAGTGAATTATTAGGTTCTTTTATTGCTTATTTATTTTTAAGTAAATTCATTAATAACTTTATAATGGGTTGTATATTTAGTTTAACAGCCGGTATCATGTTAAATATAAGTTTAACTGAAATATTAAAAGAAGCAATTAAATACAAAGAAAGAAAATGTTTAATAATTGGTCTATTACTTGGCGTTTTAATCATGCTTATTAGTCATTTAATTCTTTAACTTCAACCAAATTACTAAGTTCTTGTTTTAACTTATCATTTACAAGTAAATAATAAGTAATATTATCACCAAATATTTTATCTATAATATTATTTTCATTTAATAAATTATCTATCTTAGTTTTTAAATTATATTTAAATGTTACTTTAACTTTTCTAAGTTTTTCATATTTAATTAAATTTACTTTTTTAAGAGCCAAACTACAACTATTAGAATATGCTCTTATAAGGCCACCTGCACCTAATTTAATTCCTCCAAAATAACGAATACAAACACATATTACATGATTTAAATTATTCTTTTTTAATACTTCTAATATAGGAAGACCTGATGTACCAGATGGTTCATTATCATCATTAAACCTAATTTCATTATCAAGAATATAAGCATATACTATATGAGTTGCATCTTTATATTCTTTTTTTAAATTATTTAAAATGTTTAAAATATCTTCTTTACTATCAATTCTATAAAGATAAGTAATAAACCTAGATTTGTTAATAATTATCTCATTTCTTGTATTTTCATCAATTATCATACTTTCACCAAATAAATTATAATATATTTAAAATAATAAGAAAATAGGAAAAAATCAAATTTAAGTAATTTTTTTTGAAAATAATTAAGTAACTTATTTATGTTTTTTTAATTTTTTTCTAACTTCATCTCTTTTTTTATTAAATAAATTATTGTTAATTAGTTATTTTTCTTTTTTATTTTTTTTAAAAGTTATTTTTTCTTTATTAAAACTTTGGTTTTTATAATAAGTATTATTTAATATTCTTTTTTTCTAATAGAAAAATTTAATATTTAATTTTTTTTCTTGGTAATTTCTTTTTGACTTATTTTTTCTTTTTTGTTACTATTTTCTTATCCATGGAATTATTAGATATAATAAGCAAATAATAGTAAAATAACTTGATTAAATAATTAATTCAAGTTACAATTAAATTAGTTAATACAAGGAGGAATATGGAAAAAAAAGATGTTGATAAAACATTGGAAAGTGTTTTGTCTGATTTAGAAAAACAATTTGGTAAAGGTGCAGTTATGAGGCTTGGTGATAATCATCATGCTAAGGTTGAAGTAGTTTCAAGTGGTTCTTTATCACTTGATATCGCACTTGGAGCAGGAGGGTATCCTAAGGGAAGAATTATAGAAATATTTGGTCCTGAATCAAGTGGTAAAACAACTTTTGCTCTTCATGCCATTGCTGAGGTACAAAAATTAGGAGGAAGAGCAGCTTTTATAGATGCAGAGCATGCCTTAGATCCTGTATATGCCAAAAATTTAGGAGTAGATATTAATAATTTATTACTTGCTCAACCAGATACAGGTGAACAAGCCCTAGAAATATGTGAGGCCTTAGTTAGAAGTGATGCCATTAGTATTGTTGTAATAGACTCTGTTGCGGCTCTTGTTCCCCAAGCCGAAATAGATGGAGAGATGGGAGATAGTCATGTAGGACTTCAAGCAAGATTAATGAGTCAAGCACTAAGAAAATTATCAGGTACTATCAATAAAACCAAAACAATTGCTATTTTTATTAATCAATTAAGAGAAAAAGTAGGAGTTATGTTTGGAAATCCCGAAACAACCCCAGGAGGAAGAGCACTTAAATTTTATTCTTCAATTAGACTTGATGTTAGAAAAAGTGAAGCAATTAAAATTGGTGATAGTATAATTGGTAATAAAACTAATATAAAAGTTGTTAAAAATAAAATTGCCCCTCCATTTAAAATAGCAACTGTTGATATAATGTATGGAGAAGGTGTAAGTAAACCTGGGGAAATAATAGATTTAGGAGTAGACTCCGGAGTTTTAGAAAAATCTGGTTCATGGTTTAGTTATAAAGGTGAAAAATTAGGCCAAGGAAAAGAAAATGTAAAAATGCTTCTAAAAGGAAACCAAAAACTAAGTGATGAAATAGAAAAACAAATAAGAGCATTTTATAATATAGAAAATCCTGAAAAATCTAAAAATTAGTATTCATATTTCAATAATTAGCATAAATTAAATTGAGGAGGATTTATGTCTAATTATAGAGAAATTGTTACAAAAGCTGTTTTAGGAAAAGGAAAGAAAGTATTTAATCATAATCACTATGTAAATGTTACTAATATTCCTACTAATGTTCTTGGTTGTTGGGTTATAAATCATAATTTTAAAGGAAGTAAGGAAGGATCTATTATTACTATTACAGGTAGTTATGACATAAATATTTGGTATTCATATGATAATGATACCAAAACAGATGTTGTAAAAGAAACATTTAGTTACAAGGAAAATGTTAATATTCGTGAAAAAGAAGGAGTAGATTATTCTAATGCTTCTGTAATTGTAAGAGCCTTAAAAGATCCAAATTGCACCGATGTTAAGATTGATGGTTCAAAAATTAATTATCAAGTTGCAAGTGAACTTGGAATAGAACTAATAGGAGATACTAAGGTTAAAATATTAGTTGATGATAACATGGATGACTGGGAAGAAATAGTTGATAACGAAAGTGTTATGAGTGAAATTGATAAAACAGTTGATGAGAATTATTTAGAAAAAAAATAAAGCATAGGTTTAAAACTTATGTTTTATTTTAATAAATTTTTAGAAATTTTCTTGATATTTCATATAATATGGTATAATAATATTAAGTTAAAGGTGATAAAATGAAAATAATTATAAGTGCTGGGGGAACAGGTGGTCATATTTATCCTGCTATAAGTATTATAAATAAAATAAAAGAACATGATAAAAATGCTGAATTTTTATATATTGGAACAACGGATCGAATGGAACATGAAATAATACCTAGTTTAAGTATTCCATACGTTGGTATTAAGATTAAAGGTTTATCTAAAAATATTTTTAAAGATATTCAAAGTGTTTATTTATTAACTTCTTCTTTAATTAAAGTTAAAAAAATAATTAAAGAATATAATCCTGATATTGTAATTGGGGTAGGTGGTTATGTAACATTTCCAGTTATTTACACATCTTATAAGTTAGGATATAAAACTTTTATTCATGAACAAAATTCTATTCCAGGAAAATCAAATAAATTTTTGGCTAAATATGCAACTAAAATAGCAGTTAGTTTACCGGGAAGCATGAAATATTTTCCTAGTGAAAAAACAATTTTTACTGGTAATCCAAGAAGTAGCGAAGCAATTACAGCCAAAAAAATTAAAAAATATGAAATAGGACTTACTGAAAATAAAAAATTTGTTTTAATTGTTATGGGTTCTCTTGGTTCAATGACTATTAATAAAGAATTAGAGCGTATTGCTAGTAGTTTTAAAAATAAAGATTATGAAGTTATGATTGTAACTGGTAAAAAATATTTTGATAGTTTTAAAGATGTAAAAATTAAAAATGTAAAAATCGTTCCATTTTTAAATAATATGTTGAATGTTTTAAAAGTTTGTGATTTAATAGTAACTCGTGCTGGGGCATCAACTATTGCTGAAATTACTGCTCTTGGCATACCTAGTATTTTAGTACCAAGTCCATATGTAGCAAATAATCATCAGTTATATAATGCTATGGAACTTGTAGATAACAAGGCAAGTGAATTAATTCTTGAAAGTGATTTTAATGCAACTAATTTAATAACAAAGATAGATAATCTTTTAAATAATCCAAAAGTTTTAAAAGAAATGCATTTAAATGCTATAAAACTAAGTAATCCTCAAGCAAGTGAATTAATTTACAAAGAAATTAAGAAGTTGGTGGAGTGAAGTGGAAAATGTAATTAATGAAATTATGAATTTAAAAATAGGAGATGTTATAGTAAATGCTAATTTAAGTAAATTTACAACATATAAAGTAGGTGGTATTGCTAAACTTTTAATATATCCTAAAAATACTTCTAAATTAATTGAATTAATGGATTTACTAAAAAAAAGAAATATTAAACATTTCATTTTAGGAAACGGAAGTAATGTTTTATTTAGTGATTTTGTATATGATGGAGTAATTATAAAATTAGATAATTTTGATGAGATAGAATTTTTTGAAAATAAAGTTAAAGTTGGAGCAGGATATAGTTTAATAAAACTTGCAAATGAAGCCATGAAAAGAAGTTTAGCCGGTCTTGAATTTGCCTCAGGAATACCAGGAACAATTGGGGGAGCAATTTTCATGAATGCGGGAGCCTATAATTCTTCTATGTCAAATATTGTTGAAAGTGTAACTGTTTTAACCAAAGATTTAAAAGTGATTAATTTAACTAACAGGGAAATGAATTTTTCCTATCGAGAAAGTTTTTTACAACATAATAAAGATTATATTTGTCTTGGGGCAACTTTAAAACTTATGCATGGAAGTAGAGAAGAACTTGAAAACGTCATGAAAGATAGAAAACTAAAAAGAAAAAGAACCCAGCCCCTAGAATACCCATCAGCAGGCTCTGTTTTTAGAAATCCAGATGGGATGTTTGCTGGAAAAATTATAGAAGATTTAAATCTAAAAGGATATCAAGTTGGAGGTGCTAAAATAAGTGAAAAACATGCAAACTTTATTATAAATGTAGGAGGTGCCAAAGCAAGTGATATCAAAGAAATAATAGATTTAGTTAAAGTTAAAGTAAAAGAAAAATATAATATAAATTTAAGAGTAGAACAAAGATTAGTAAATTGGAAAGATAAAAATGGAAAATAAAAAGAATAAAAAGAAAAAAGTTTTAAAAATCTTACTATTAATATTAATAATTATAGCATTTGCTTTTTACCTAAAAGAATTAAAAATTAAAAATATTTACATAATAGGTAATAAAACAATTAAAGATTATGAAATAATAGAACTTGCTGGGATTGAAAATTATCCTAATATGTTTAGTATTTCAACTAAGAAAATGATTAATAAAATAAAAATTAATCCCTTAGTTAAAAATGTTTCAATTAAAAAAAATTTATTTGGGAAAATTGTTATTAACATAGAAGAGTATAACATGTTATTAAAATATAGTGCTGATAATAAAATATATTTAGAAAATGGTAGTAGTATTACTAATGAAAATGATGTAGTAGGTCTTCCATCTTTAATAAATGTAGTAGATGATAAAGTCTTAAAGAAATTTTTAACTAAATTAAATACAATTGATTCTAATGTATTTAGTAAAATATCAGAAATTTCATATTCACCTAATGAGTATGATAAAGATTTATTTATATTTTTAATGAATGATGGTAACTATGTTTATATAACAACTTCTAAATTAAGTAATATAAATAAATATGAAAGTATTTTAGTTAGTTTAGAAGGTAAAAAAGGAATAATTTATTTGGATAGTGGTAATCATTTTGAACCATTTTCTTGATATACTAAAAAAACTTCTTTAAAAATAAGGAGTTTTTTGTTATAATTTTCTTTGTTAGGTAGGTTATAATATGTATGATATAAGTTTAGATAACTTTCAAGGACCAATGGATTTACTTCTTCATTTAATTAAAAAGAAAAAAATGAACATTTTAGATATTAAATTAGAATTAATAATTGATGAATATTTAGAGTATATAAGAAAATGCGAGAATTTAAATTTAAATATAGCAAGTTCTTATTTAGTAATGTCAACTGAACTTTTAGAAATAAAATCAAGAATGTTACTTCCAAGTAATAATGAATTAGAACCAGATGAAATAGATGAAGTGACTAATTTAAAAAATAGATTAATAGAATATGAAAAATATAAAAATATGGTTTCTTTATTTAAAGAATATGAAGAATCAAGACGAGAATTTAAAACTAAAAGTCCTACTAATATTTTAGAATATAAAGAGGATAAAGTAATTCATAGTTCTTTAAATGTTGATGTTTTAAAAAAAGCTTATGAAGAGTTATTAAAAAGAATAGAAGATGATAAACCTACTCAAACTAAGGTTACTAAGAAAGAATTATCAGTTGAAGATACAATTGTTGATATAAGAAATAAATTTAAATCAAATAAAAGAATAAATTTTTTGGATTTGTTTGATAAATATGAAAAAAGTTATATAGTTGTAACCTTTTTAGCAATTCTTGAAATGTCTTCTAAAAAAGAAATTAAAATAATTCAAGATAATAATTTTGATAACATTGTATGTGAGGTAGTAGAATGAATTTGAAAGGTGTAATGGAAGGAATATTATTTGTTGTAGGTGATGATGGAGTAACTTTAAAAGAGTTACAAGATATATTAGGTATTGATACAGAGGAAATAAAAAAAATAATAATTCAATTAAAGCATGATTATGAAAGCAGTGAAAGAGGTATTAGATTAAGTATTATAGGAGATGCTTTTAAATTAACTACTAAGAAAGAGCATAAAGAGTATTATCAAAAGTTATTAGTAAATGAAGATAGTAACACCTTATCAGTTCAGGCTTTGGAAACTTTGGCTATAATTGCTTATAATGAACCAATTACAAGAATTAGAATAGATGAAATAAGAGGAGTTGCAACTGCACCTATGATAAGAAAGTTAGTTGCCAAAGGTCTTATTAAAGAAGCAGGGAAAAGTAATTTACCAGGCAGACCAATTTTATACAAAACAACTAATGAATTTTTAGATTATTTTAATATAGAAAATTTAAATGATTTACCAAAAATAGATGAATATGTTAATTCACATGATGAAATAGACTTATATGATTCAAGATATAAAGAAGAAGTAATTTGACTAGAAAATACTTTTTTGTTATAATAGAGGGCATTTAAGGGGGATTTATGATATCAAAAAAAGAATTAAGTTATGTTAATGCATGGCCTAATAGAACACCATATCCAGGAGATGAATATGCAAGTGAAGTTTTAGAACAATTAAAGGAATGTTTAGAATTATTTGAACAAGAGTATTTAAATCAAGTTTATAATGTTTCATTTACTAATAATGAAGAAATTGAGTTTCAAATATTAGATAAGAACTTATGTCATATTTTAGGAGTTGATTACAAAAATTTAAGTGGCGATTATTTTGATGATTATCGCGAAAGTGTTTTAAATATTAAACCAGGAATGATTTTTGGTTCTTATGATTTATTAAATATTATAGTTTCTAATTTAGAAAAAGTATTCAAATATGATGCTATTAACAAAGCCAATAAGGCTATTAATTATTATAGAGTAGCCGTTAAATGTGCAATATTTAAAAAATTAGCCGATTTATCAGCCTTTAACTATGGTTGTATTAATTTTAATAAGGCTGTTTATAACGAACTATATCCAAATTTACCATTTGGTTCAAATTCAACAAGACTTTTATACACTGACAGTAATGAAATAATAAGTCCATTGTTTATGATGGGTTTAAAACAACCAGAAAACAGTGATTTATATATAGTAGAAACATTATTTTCACCTGAACAAGCCGAAAGATTTTTTAATAAACAAGAAGTAATTATTCCAACTCAAATTATTACTGATAACAACGGTATTCTTGAAAAGAAATTAGCAACTCCAAGTGAAAAAATTAAGTTATTAAAATCATATCAAAGTTTAATAATAGCAAATAAATTTTCAAATATGATTAATATTTATGGTGATTATTATTCTATGTTAATGTCACAAGAAAAAGATGAACAAAAGAAATTAAAAAAATAAATAAGTGTTAAATTATAGTTAAGTTTTTTAACTATTTTTTCTTTTTTAAAAAGTGAAATTTATTAATTAAAAAGTTAAGTGCAACTTTTGAATAGTTATAACATTGACATATTGTTAAAAATAATTATACTATATTTAAACTTGTTAGGGGGGAAATAAATGATGAAATCTGTTGTATTTTCTTGTAATGATGTTGCTGTGAAAATTAATTCAGATGATGAAAATATTATAAAATATTTAATTGAAATGTTTGGTAACTATTATGAAATGAATAATAGTGAAAAAGCAACTATTACAATTAATTTTAGAATAGGTTTATCTAATGAATTTCAATTTAAAGATAAAGAACGGGGTGATACTTCATATAATTATATAAGTGGTAGCAAAAATGAAATAAATATAAATTTACCATATTATGATGAATCAAAACAATCGTTTATCAAGAGAATATTTACTACTTCATTTATAAAAGCATTTCAGCAAACGGATTATATGATATTACATGGTGCTTGTGCTTTTAAAGATAATGATGGAATTATTATAACAGGTAAAGCATGTAGTGGAAAAACAACTTTACTTCAAAAACTACTTAATGAGGGTTATGATTATGTTGCTAATGATAGGTTAGCTTTAAAAGAAGAAGAAAACGGAATAGTTGTTTGTGGAATACCATTTTCTATGGGAATAAGAAATGTGGACATTCAAAAAGAGTTTACTGATTATTCTTCATATTATATAAAAGAAATAGATAAAAAATTTATAGAAAACAAAGATGTTCCAAAGTATTTTGAAGTGGAAATGAAATCTAAAATACCGTTATCTACAATAATATTCTGTGATTATGATACAAATATTGATGGATTAAGAGTGAATAAAATTGATGATGTTAATGAAACAATTTATCCAAATATCATGTTTGATGATGCAATTCCTGATACCAAATATTATTTGCATTTAATATTGGGAAGTTATAAAAACAAGTGTAATTTATCAGGAGTAAATAGCATAGGAGTTTTACAAGGAATAAATAGTGAAAGAGAAACAATAAATCAGATAGAAAAGACTAGAATAAGAAAGAGAGGTAATTAAAATGGCAGAACCAACAGATATAACATTTAAAATATGTAATGTAAGAGTAAATTGTAGAGCAGTAGCAATTATATTAAATGAGGGAAATATTTTATTTCAAAAAAGGGAAACAGATCCTGTATGGGCATTACCCGGAGGAAAAATAGCAGTTTTAGAAAAAGGTAAAGATACTATTAATAGGGAATTAAATGAAGAAATAGGTGAACCTGTGGAAGTTTCAAATTTTTATGATGTTGAAGAAAATTTCTTTGAATATAACGGAGAACAATTTCATGAATATATGTTCTTGTATTTGGCAAAACTGAAAGAATATAGTAATTTGAAAAATGAAAAGTTCTTTGATGGTGTTGAAAAGAAAAAGCATCTTAAATTTGCTTGGTTTAATAAGGAAGAATTAGATATATATAATGTTGTACCTATTGAAATTAAAGATGCATTAAAAGAAATAATTGATGCAAATGAATAAAGTGTGGTAAAATCTAAAATAAGGAGATGATTTTTTTGAAAGAAAAAGATATTAATATAAAGATTCAAGATGTTTTATTAAATGTAAGAGCAGTAGCTGTTATTGTTCATAATGACAAAGTGTTATTTCAAAAAAGAAAACAAGATAAATTTTGGGCATTACCCGGAGGAAAAATACGAGTTGGTGAAAAATCAGAAGATACTATTAAAAGGGAATTGAAAGAAGAACTTGAACTTAATAAATTTAATGTAGAAAGATGTAATAGTATTTCAGAGTATTTTTTTACATTTGATAATACATTAATACATCAATATATATTTAGTTACATAGTGTCTGTTGATAATACTGAATGGATTTTAGATGGAATAGGTGAATTTGATGGAAAAGAAATAAATGAAAATCTAGTTTTTAAGTGGTTTGATATTGACTCACTAGCGGATGCTCCAATCAAACCAGATTTCTTGAAGGAACAAATTGATGGTATAAAGAATAACAATATTATGTTTACAAGTTATACTGAAGAATAAAAAATTATAGTCCGTATTTATCAATGATATATACAAAAAAATGTTCTAATTTATATTTGGCAGATTTAGGTATGTCTGAAGAAAGAATTTGATTTGGAATGTTAACCTGTGAAAGTTGCTTTTTATTTCTTAATGAGAGAGTGTAAAAAACTTTGTGTAAAGTTACCAATCTATGGTAATAAAGATTTGAGATTGATTATATCAGTTTCTTTTTGTTACCTTAATAATAACATAAATTAAATAATTTTTCAAAGATCATATGGCAATCGCTTAAAAAATATTAAGGTTAACTGATACTTGGAATTATTTCAAATATCAGTTTTTCTATATTTTTAAAATCTAACATGTATCTAGTTAATTTTCTTTGCAATGGTACTTTACCAAACGAATTATCCAAACTTGCTAAGTTGAATATTATCTTACGCATTATTGATAAATTATCTATTGAATTTGCAACTCTATTTTTTGAATGATCTTCATCTAAAATAACATCTAATTTCCAATGCAATCCACATTCTATATTCCAATGATCTCTTATTGTTTCTATTAATTTTTCTATATCAATTAGATAATCTATTATGTAATAATTTTCTGTTATGATAGTTTCATCACCACAAGTTTTGGAAACTTTTGTATATGCAATTGCATTAACTGTTTTCCATTTAATTTTATCTTTTATTTTTGATACATCATAACACAAAAAATACTCTCTTTCTTCTATTCTTCCGTGATCTTTTTCTAGTGTCTTTTTATGCAAAACATTTTTACTACCATATAAATTATTATAACTATCAAATTGAGATTTTATTTGTTTTCTTAATTCTCTTTGATTATCTTTAACAGGTAATACATAATGAGCATGTTTACCTATTATTTTATTTACTATATCTTCCTGAGTTCCAATTGCATCTATTGTGATTGTTGCTCCTTCTATTTCTAACAAATCAAGTAAATCAGGTATTGCAGTTATTTCGTTTGATTTATCATCTACATTTACTTGACCAATTGATAATCCTATTTCTCCAGCTGATACAATATATGGAATATTTCCATTATTTATTTTGTCAGTAGCACTTTTAATTGCTTTACCATCAATACTGATATTTTGTCCTGTTCTATTCTTGACTATTTCCTGTCAATAGCAGCAAAAACATCAGAAAGACAGTCATGAGATGGTGTACCTTTTTTCTAAATTTAACAATTTTGTAAAGTAATCTTCTTTTAATTTCATAAAATCTGCAATATTTACATAGTCTTTTAATCCACATAGTAAACCATATATTGTCATGATTAATATATCAATTAATTTATATTTTTTTCCTTTTATATCTCTTGGATCTTCCAATACTTCAAACATTTCAAACAAATTCATAATTAAATCAACTCACTTTTATCTTGATTTAATTATACTACATTTTTTTAAAAAATTTTAAGCGATTTGCCATATGAAATTTGACAAATAGTGTAAAGTATGGTATAATCTCCAAGGTATATAAAAAGGGGGATTTTATATGAATAAATTTTATGGGGAGTTTAAAGATCGTTTAATGAATGATAATCTGGAAGTATTTCTTCAATGTTCTTTTTACTTTGAAACTTATTTAAAACGTATTAGTGAAGAAGAAATGTATAACATTTTAAATTATGATAAACGTACTTTTGAAAATTATATAAAGTTTGTTTCTACGTTACGTAAGCAAGGAAATTTAAATTGTAATGTAGCAGTTGTTCATGAATTAACTAAAATAATATTTAATACAAAAAATGCAAATGGAAAATTACTTGAAGAATTAATTCTTGATACAGATATTATTTATAATAAAAATATTTTAAATTTTGCAAGAGAGTTTATGATGTTATCTTATAATGATGCAACTATTGTTCACGATGCTGTTTTAGAAATTGATAATGATTTATCAATGAAATTAGTAACATATATTAGTTATCTTAGAAATGACATGCAATCTCGTAGTATGGTGGAATTATTTAAAATACCTGGTATATTCAAACATCGTTATTTTTACAAATTCATTGAATTAATTATAAATAATGGTAATGCAAGATACTTGAATTACATTCCATCATCTTTATATAATATTAATTTATTTGATAATAGAAATTGTTATCAATTAGTTTTAGCATTTTTAGATGTTACCAATGATAAACAAGCCAAACTTTTATTTAAAATACTTGGAAGTAGATATATGTTACAAAGTCGTGCTTTAAATAGTACTATTGCTTATGTATTAGATAATAAAAATGAAAGAGGTTTAAAATATCTAGATTATATGGTAGATTTAAAGTATTGTGTAGATGATTATCGTTTTTCTCTTCTAATTGATTTTTATAAACAAGCGGGTAAGAACGAATATAAAATTGATGGTTTAACGAGATTATTTCAAAATAAGAGATTTTTAACTTATGAAAACAATAATTCAGGTAAGTATTTAGAAGATAATCATTTTGAATTAGTGGCAGATTATATTTTGAGAACTAATGCTAGATTTCAAATTGATTCTATTATAAATATTACTAGAAATATTAGAAAGAAAGATTTAGATAATAGTCAAGTATTGTTATTCTTAGAAAAAATAATTGAATGTAAGAAAGTACATCAAGCAAGACTGGTTGCTAATTTCTTAAAAACTGTAACAGGAAATGAGTTTTTATATAATAATTTCTTTAATCCTAGTGCTGATAATAAAAACTATTATGAAGATAAACTTGGTAATATTTTACAACTAATTGTAAATATTAAAGATGAAAAAGCATGTGATAATTTTATACGTGTAGTATCTTGTCCGTATGTTATAAATAGTAAAGATTATATTGATATAATTGAAAAATATATAGCTTTAAACAATTCTAAAAAATATAAATATTTTTATGATATGATATCTAAAAAAGGTCTATTAGATAATAACAACTATATAGCATTGGATTGTTTAAAAAGAGCGGATTTAAATCAAGCATTTTTAATTCATAAAGTTATAATGGAAACAGATATATATTTAAATAATGATGAATATCAATTAATTAATGAATTAACAAGTGTTACTAGTAAAGATGCTTTAAACTATATCGCAGCAATTATATTTAATCGTAAATCATTAGGATTAGAAAAAACCAAAGAATATATAGAAAAAGTAAAAAAAGCAGTTAGTAATAAAGAAAAAGCTCCTGATATGGATGGTAATAAGCATATAATTAATGTATATAGAGGAATTTCAGATGAAAATATGACATTTAAGGATAAAGTAGTCAAAGTATTAAAAAAACATTTATAGAGTAGGCTCCTCAACATCACTAACATCAAAGTTATTATTATTTATATTTTTAATTACAATATAAAGAGCAAGAAAAGAAGCAAAAAAAGATAGGTAAGAAGCAAGTAATTCTAAGTTAACATCATTATCTATTTCACTAACTTTTTCTCGTTCATAGGAAATATAGATAAATAATATAGCAAGTATTAAAACAATTATTCTATTAAATAAAGATATATAAAGAGAAGTTTTTTCTTCAAAAAATATATCTTTTTTTTCTAGTTTTAATTTTTCATTATAAGTTAATAACAAAGATATAAATAAAGTTATTATAAATAAAAATATTCCAAGTAATTGATAGTTAGTAAGTTTTATTTGGTAATTATTATTTATATCATTCATAGTAAATTATATATTTTTTAGTATAAAAAAATGTTAAAAAAGATTTATTATTATTTAAATATTTAGAATAATTTTAATAATAAAAAAATATAGATATTTATATATTATAAATCATTATAAAAAATATAAAAATATTAGAAAAATAACAAAAAAAGTATTGACAAGGTAGGTTAGTTATTGTATAGTATTCATGTTTGTGAAATTGGGCTTATTTTAAGTAAGTCTTAATTTTATAAGGATAAATGACACACCAGGGTATGTGTGTGTTAGGAAGGAGAAAATATGCCTACAATTAATCAATTAGTTAGAAAAGGTAGAGGTAAAAAGGTTAGAAAACCAAAATCACCTGTATTATTAGTTGGTGTTAATACAATTCAAAAGAAACAAACTAAGATTAATGCACCTCAAAAACGTGGTGTTTGTGTTCGTGTTGGAACAATGACTCCAAAGAAACCGAACTCAGCTCTTCGTAAATATGCTCGTGTAAGATTATCTAATAGCATGGAAGTAACTTGTTATATTCCAGGTGAAGGACATAACTTACAAGAACATAGTGTTGTATTAATAAGAGGTGGTCGTGTACCAGACTTAATTGGTGTTAGATATCATATTATTCGTGGAACTTTGGATACTGCTGGTGTTAAAGACAGAAAACAAGGTCGTAGCAAATATGGTGCTAAACGTGAAAAGAAAAAATAATTAAAATAATTTTGAAAGGAGGACAATAATATGCGTAAAAAACGTGCTGTTATAAGAGATGTATTACCAGATCCTATATATAATTCAAAAGTTGTTACTAAGTTAATTAATCGTATTATGCTTGATGGTAAAAAAGGTAAAGCAGAAACAATTTTATATGATGCTTTTGATATGATAAAGGAAAAAACAGGTGAAGAACCAGTTAAAGTTTTTGAAAAAGCTTTAGAAAATATTAAACCTCAATTAGAAGTTAAATCTCGTCGTGTTGGGGGATCAAACTATCAAGTACCTATTGAAGTTAGTGACAGAAGAAGTCAAACCTTAGGTCTTCGTTGGTTAGTAAATTATGCAAGACTTAGAGGAGGAAACTCAATGGCTTTAAATCTTGCTAATGAAATTATTGATGCTTCAAATGGAACAGGTGGAGCAGTTAAAAAGAGAGAAGATACACATAGAATGGCAGAGGCTAATAAAGCATTTGCACATTATCGTTGGTAGAAAGGATATAAAATTATGGCTCGTGAAACATCATTATTGATGACAAGAAATATTGGAATTATGGCACATATTGATGCAGGTAAAACTACTTGTACTGAACGTGTTTTATTCCATACAAAGAAAATCCATAAGATTGGTGAAACTCATGATGGTGAATCACAAATGGACTGGATGGCACAAGAACAAGAAAGAGGTATTACAATTACAAGTGCAGCAACTACTGCGTTTTGGAAAAAATATCGTTTTAATATAATTGATACCCCAGGTCACGTAGATTTCACTGTTGAAGTTAGTCGTAGTTTAAGAGTATTAGATGGAGCGGTTGCTTTAATTGATGCTCAAGCAGGTGTTGAACCACAAACTGAAACTGTATGGCGTCAAGCAACAGAATTCATGGTTCCAAGATTAATATTTGCCAATAAAATGGATAAAATGGGGGCAGATTTTGTTTGGAGTTTAAAGACAATTGACAATCGTTTAGGTGTTAATGCTAAACCTATTGAATGGCCAATTGGGGCTGAATCAGATTTCCGTGGAGTAATTGATTTAGTTACTATGAAGGCTTATGAATATGATGGTAAACCAGAAGAAGATGCAAAAGAAATAGAAATTCCTGCTGATTTAGTAGAAATTGCTAATGAAAAACATGAAGAATTAATCGAAGCAGTTGCTGAATTTGATGATGATATGATGATGACTTATCTTGATGGTGGGGAAATCACTGTTGATATGATCAAAAAAGCAATTAGAAAAGGAACACTTGCTGTTAAATTCTTCCCAGTTATGTGTGGAACTGCCTTAGGAAATAAGGGAATTAAGTTATTACTTGATGCTGTTATTGATTACTTACCATCTCCACTTGATATTCCATCAATTAAAGGAGTAACATTAGATGGAGAAGAAACAGTAAGACATCCAAGTGATGATGAACCATTTAGTGCCTTAGCATTTAAGGTTATGACAGATCCATTTGTTGGACGTTTAACATTCTTCCGTGTTTATTCAGGTCATTTATCTAGTGGATCTTATGTATTAAACTCAACAAAAGATGTTAAAGAAAGAATTGGTCGTATTTTACAAATGCATGCAAATCATCGTACCGAAATTACTGATGTTTATACAGGTGATATTGCAGCAGCAGTTGGTCTTAAAAATACAACAACAGGAGACACTTTATGTGATGAAAAGAAACCTGTTATTCTAGAACAAATGGAATTCCCAGAACCAGTTATTGAACTTGCTGTTGAACCAAAATCAAAAGCAGATCAAGAAAAAATGGGAATTGCTCTTCAAAAATTAGCAGAAGAAGATCCTACATTTAAAGTTCATACTAACCAAGAAACAGGTCAAACTGTAATTGCTGGTATGGGTGAACTTCACTTAGATGTATTAGTTGATCGTATGAGAAGAGAATTCCAAGTTGAAGCAAACATTGGTAAACCACAAGTTGCTTATCGTGAAACAATTAAACAATCTGGTGAATGTGAAGGTAAGTATATTAAACAATCTGGTGGACGTGGACAATACGGACATGTTTGGATTAGATTTGAACCAAATCCTGATAAAGGATATGAATTCGTTGATGAAATCGTTGGAGGTGTTGTTCCTCGTGAATATATTCCAGTAGTAGATAAAGGCTTACAAGAAGCTCTTCAAACTGGTGTACTTGCAGGATATCCAATGATCGATGTTAAAGCAACTTTATTTGATGGTTCTTACCATGAAGTTGACTCTAACGAAATGGCTTTCAAGATTGCAGCAAGTTTTGCATTAAAGGAAGCAAAAAACAAATGTAAACCAGTATTACTTGAACCAATTATGAAAGTTGATGTTACTGTACCAGATGAATATTTTGGTAATGTAATGGGAGACTTAACTAGTCGCCGTGGACGTCCACTTGGTCAAGAAAATGTTGGTAATGCTATTAAACTAAGTGCAATGGTACCACTTTCTGAAATGTTTGGTTATGCAACTGGTTTAAGAAGTAACACCCAAGGTAGAGGAAACTTTATAATGCAATTTGATCATTACGAAGAAGTACCTACTAATATTGCCGCTGAAATAATTAAAAAAAGTGGTAATTAATTAAGTCTATATTAAAAAAAATTAAAAAAGTAGTTGTATTTTATTAAATATTTGATAAAATATAATAGTAATCAAAAAAAGGAGGAAATTTAATATGGCAAAAGAAAAATTTGATCGTAGTAAACCACATGTTAACATTGGTACAATAGGACATGTTGACCATGGTAAAACTACTTTAACTGCTGCTATTACAAAAAGACAAGCAGAAAAATTTGGTGGAGAATTTATTGATTATGCAAATATTGATAAAGCACCAGAAGAAAGAGAACGTGGTATTACAATTAATACTGCACACGTTGAGTATCAAACAGCTACTCGTCACTATGCACACGTAGACTGCCCAGGACATGCTGACTATGTTAAAAACATGATCACAGGTGCAGCTCAAATGGACGGAGCAATTCTTGTTATTGCTGCTACTGATGGACCAATGGCTCAAACTCGTGAACATATCTTACTTGCTCGTCAAGTTGGTGTACCAAAAATGGTAGTATTCATGAACAAATGCGATATGGTTGATGATGAAGAATTATTAGAATTAGTTGAAATGGAAATTCGTGATTTATTAAATGAATACGGATTTGATGGAGACAACACTCCAATTATTCGTGGATCAGCATTAAAGGCTCTTGAAGGAGATCCTAAATATGTTGCTGCAATCGATGAATTAATGGATGCAGTTGATACTTGGATTCCAACACCAGTTCGTGATAATGACAAACCATTCTTAATGAGTATTGAAGATGTATTCACAATCACTGGACGTGGAACAGTTGTTACAGGACGTGTTGAACGTGGACAATTAAAATTAAATGATGAAGTTGAAATCGTTGGTATCAAACCTACTCAAAAAACAGTTGTTACTGGTATTGAAATGTTTAGAAAACAATTAGACTTCGCAGAAGCAGGAGATAACGCTGGTGTACTTTTACGTGGTATCGCAAGAGAAGACGTAGAACGTGGACAAGTTCTTGCTAAACCAGGAACAGTTACACCTCATACTAAGTTTGAAGCAGAAGTTTACATTCTTACAAAAGAAGAAGGTGGACGTCATACTCCATTCTTTGCAAACTATCGTCCTCAATTCTATTTTAGAACAACAGACGTTACAGGTGTAATCGAATTACCACAAGGAACTGACATGGTAATGCCAGGTGATAATGTTTCAATTACTGTTGAATTAATTCACCCAATCGCTCTTGAACAAGGTACTAAATTCTCAATTCGTGAAGGTGGACGTACTGTTGGAGCTGGCTCAGTTTCTAAAATTGATAAATAATAAATTAAAGGTACTTTTCAAAAGTACTTTTTTTTTTAATATTTTTATGTTATACTCTTTATAGAGGATAAGATATGAAGAAGAAAATAATAATTACCATGCTTTTATTATTAGTATTAGTCCCCTTTAAAGTTGAGGCAAAAACACTTCGAGATTTAAAAAATGAGTTAGCCGCTTTAAAACAAAAAAAAGCAGATGCTGATTACAACAAACAGAAAACCCAACAAGAATTAAATAATGTTAATAATAACATAGAGGCAACTACTAATAAAATGAAGCAAAATGAAGAAAATATAGAAAAACTTAATAAAGAAATTGCTGACTTAAATGAAAAAGCCAAACAAAGAGAACTTGAAATAAAAGAAGTAATGCACTTTTTACAAATTGCTAATGGAGAAAATGCTTATCTTGAATATATCTTTGGTGCTAAGGATATCACGGATTTTATTTATCGAAGTGCAATTTCAGGACAACTTGTTTCTTATAATGATAAACTAATAGATGAGTATAATGAAACAATTAAGACAAATAAGAAAAAACAAGAAGAACTAAAAGAAGAACTTACATCTCTTGCTAAAAAGCAAGAAGAGTTATCAGTTAGTTTAAGTACCTTAGGTAAAGAATTACAAGGTATGCTTGATGTTTCCTTATCGATAGATGAAGAAATAACAGCCCAAGAAAAAGTAATTAATTACTATGAAAAAACTTTATCATGTGGCTTAGATGAAAATATTAACTTATGTGGTAAGGTTCCATATTCAGGTAGTTTTGTAAGACCAGTTTTAAATGGTAGAATTACAAGTGTCTTTGGTTGGCGTTGTTATACAAGAAATAATGGACAAAAATACTGTGGATACCATAATGGTATTGATATAGCCGGAGGAGATACAAGAATATATGCGGCAGCCCCTGGTACTGTTGCTGCAATTTTGCCTCAACAAAGTTGTGGTGGAAATATGTTATTTGTTCACCATAATGTAGGAGGTAATTATTATACAACTGCTTACTTCCATGTTAAAAACATCAATGTTAGAGTAGGTGATTATGTTGATCAAAATACTATCATAGCAACTATGGGTGGTGGAGCCGATACCTGGTGGTATGATAAATGTACAACCGGTGATCATCTTCACTTTGCAGTTGCAACTGGATTGTATATGAAAGAATATAGTTACTGGTCAACTTATACAGCAAGAAATATTAACCCAACAAGTGTTGTTAACTTTCCAGCCGCTTATGTGTGGTTCTCAAACAGAGTAACAAGATATTAAAAAAAGGAGTGAAAAATATGAATAAACTAAATAATTACTTTACAACTAATCAATCCTTAACTTTACAAAACTTTACATGGGGGGGGGGGGTATATAAAACCTATCTAAAACCCTTATCTTGTAAGAGTTTTATAAAGAGATTTATTTATATAATCGACACTTAAAACATGATTAATTTTACAGTCTAACTGTAATTTTTAGTCATGTTTTTTTAATTTAAAAAGGTAAGAGGTGTAAAAATGAATAATAAAAAAATAATAATAACATCAAGTATAATAATTGCAGTTTTAGTACTAACACTTGGAGTAACTTATTCAATATTTAGTTTAAGCAAAGTAAGTAAGAATTCAAGTTTAGTAGTGGGAGATATTTATATGCACTATAATGAAACTACTAATTCAATTAACATAACAGATATGATGCCAATGAGTACATATAAAGTAAATACAAGTGCAGATAAAGTAGCAAAGTGTGTAGAATATTTAAAAACTACTTATGGTGATACTTGGAATAATCTAATAAGTACTGATTCGAGTGCAAATCCAACATATAATAAAAATAAAGCAGTAGTAAAACAAATAAATAGAGCTCCATCTCCATCAAATATAATAGGAACATATACAGAATATTGTAGTTGTAAAAAAATAACAGGAGAAGTTAGGCTAGATTTACAAAGTAATAGTAATGAAGAAATGTTGGCAAAACCAATGAGTCAACAAAACCCATCAATGACAAAAACAATGTATATGATAAATGATTTAGAAAATGGAACTTTAACAGAAGCAGATAAAAAATATTTTTTAGATAATGGAATAATAGAAGAGAGTATCTTAGGACTACCATACTTTGAGTTTACCATAGATGGAAAAAATACACATACTAAAAATGGAGTATTATATAATATTCAACTAGTTCATGGAAATGATGAAACAAATAAAACAAGAATACAAGATAAATTTTTAAAATTTAGATTAGTAAGTGTTGATAATAATCAAGAAACAATATTAAAAGATAAATTAACCATAGATAACATTAATAATACAACAATATATCGTAGTACAATTCCAGCAAATACAACAAGTAAAATAACAAGAATATATAGATTATATATGTGGATAGATGGAAATGTTAATATATGTAGTGGAGATATAGCAGATAATTGTGATTATACTTTAACTGATTGGGCAAATTTATTTGCAAGTATCAAAGTAAATGTAAATGGAAAATATGTAGAAGCAACAAACTTTGTTGAAACAATTAAAAATAGATATAACGGATCTAGTCAAGATGGGTTAGTTGCAGTTAATACAGCAGGTGATCTAGCAACAACTGGTGGAACAATAAGAGAATACCGTTATTCTGGAATAGGGAATTATTGTACATATACAGACGGAACAACTGATTATAATTTATCAGTATCAGGTAATGCTTGTCCAGCAAGCGCTTGTTTATTAAATGGAGCAATTGTTAATGGAAATAGTGAGGGACTTGTCATATGGGGTTCTTGTGCAGATAATAATGGTGCAACAATAAGTATAAAAAATAATCAAACAACTCCAACAGATAGTGGACTAAGAAATTACGTAACATTTAATAATGAAACTTGGAGAATAGTAGGAATATTTAATGAAGAAAATGCAAGTGGAGAAAAAACCGAAAGAATAAAGATAGTAAGAGATGAACCAATAAGTGCAAGTGCAGAAGTACCGGCAACGATAACAAAAGATAGTATTACTTATCAAATATATAATACAAATTATACAAGTTTTAAATACAAGTATTTTATGTGGAATAAACCAACAAGTGTAGAAACAAATTTAAATGATTGGACAAAAGCAGGAAGTATGTATTACTTAAATGAAAATTATTTAAATAGTTTAGAAAATAATAATTTAATTGAGAATATGAAATATTATTTAGGAAATGTAACTATTGATACAGATGATACTTATAATGTAGCCGGAACAAATAAAGAAGTGTATAATCAAGAAAGAGGGTCAACGGTATGTGATAGTAGTATAACAAATAATACTCATAAAAATAATTGTAATATTTGGTATGGAAATCAGGCAACATGGAACGGGAAAATAGCTTTATTATATCCAAGTGATTTTGGTTATGCTTCTAACACCAGTAATTGGAGTAAAGATTTTAAAGAAGCATATTCAAATGGTATAAGTTTAAATAATTGGATGTATAATAATATATCATATGCGTCTTGGTTTTTGTCTCCGGCGTCTGATAATCCTAGTAGCGTTGCTGGCGTGAATGATGATGGGGACTTGTACTACGACAATGCTATTAGTGATGATGGTTTGGCTCTTCGTCCAGTCTTAACTCTTGGATCCCAAACAAATATTATATCTGGAACAGGAAGTATAAATGATCCATACATTTTAAATGCAGAATAATGTTCCCAATTGGGCAAGGTCCAATGGGAACGGGCTCAAATTTTCAAGAGCCATTTGACCTTGTACAATAAGGTGTGTAAATTCCAACAAAGTCTTAAAAAAGAAATGTAAACCCTTATCATAAGGCCAAGCATTTTCGACTGAGAAAATGCTTGGCGAAAAAAATAGCAAATTATGATTGGTTTGATTCGGTATGATGATAAAAGATTGGTTTAATTGATTTAGGTAATAACCGTTTTGGTTTATTATAAGGTAAACTTCGAGTGTTTGGAAGAGCTTTTTTAGTGTTCTTTCTTCCTTCTTGGTTTTTGTCTCCGGCGTCTAATAATCCTAATAACGTTGCTGACGTGAATAATGATGGGAACTTGAACAACGACAATGCTAATAATGATGATGGTTTGGCTCTTCGTCCAGCCTTTTGGCGTTAGAATATATTGGTTAAGGCTATATATGTGTACCTAAAAGACATAGTTTATCTTTGGACTTAGTCCTAGAAGTTAAGTACAGACGGCTTATATATACGTATATAAGCCTATCACCTGTACAGAATAAATATTTATATGAGTAAGATAAATAGATATAATTTTATAAAAAAAATGTATCCAGATTATTTAATATTATTAGTTAATAAAAGTAGTTATACTAGTTTTTATCTTGATAAATTAATATATAGTTATTATTTAGATAAAGCATTTAAATTAAATATTAATTATATAATATTAGATGGTTTGGATATAATAAAAAAAGTTAAATTTAGTAATAATAAATATTATTATTATAGTAAATTAGTCTTAATAAAAGAGGTAATATGCAAGTAACTATTAGAAAACATGGAGGATTTTACCATGTATTTGATGATGATTGTTATATTTTATATTATTTATTTGATTATAAAATAATTAATAGAAGAGTAGGTTTTCC
Source organism: uncultured Bacilli bacterium (assembly GCA_934119955.1). GTDB lineage: Bacteria > Bacillota_I > Bacilli_A > RF39 > UBA660 > RUG591. The sequence continues at coordinate 26,928 of CAKOSZ010000012.1, forward strand.
TCTTAGTTCATTAAATAAAGTAATAAATAAATTAACTGATTTATCTATTAGTTATGAAGTAATAGAAGAAAGTAAAAAGGATTTTAAAAAGTTAAATAAATATAATAAATATTTAAAACTAGGTCTTAGTAAATATAATAAAGAAAATAAATATTTAAGTATATATTCTAAATTAGATAGTTTAGACGAGGTTGATTTAGATAAAATACTTGAATATATAGATGGAATAATAAATGAAAAATGAATTAATAATTGTTAAAAATATTAAAGAGTTTATATATAGTTTAGATTTAATAATCGATAATTATCCAAGAAAGTATTATGAACTTAGAAATAATATAGTAAATACTAGTTATAAGTTATTAGAACTAGTTTTTTGTAGTAATTATAAAAAAGATTATTTAGATAAAATATTTAGTTTAATTAGTATGTTAGATTTTTATTTAGAAATTAGTTTTAAAAAGAAAATAATAAATGAAAAGAAATTATGTAATTTAAGTAATAAGTTATTAGTAATTAATAAAATGGTATATAAATGGTATGAAAGTTAATATATATGATTTATTAAATGTATATGAAAAAGAGATAAGTAAAAATTGTAAAAATAAAAGAAAGGTTTATTCATTTGACAGATTTAAAATGGAAAATATAAGTTATATAAAATACATGTTAGAAAATAATTTATATATTCCAAGTAAATATAATATTTTTATAGTAAGAGATCCTAAGTATAGGATAGTAATGTCTTTAACAATTAAGGATAAAATAGTTAATCATTACCTAGCAAGGTATATATTAATACCAAAGTTAGATAAATATTTAGATAACAGAATAATTGCAACTAGAACTAATATGGGTTCTAGTTATGGAATTAAGTTAATAAAGAAGTATTTAGAAAAATATAAGAAGTATGATAAGTTTTATATTTTAAAAATTGATATTAAAAAGTATTTTTATAATATTGATCACGAAGTATTAAAGGGGTTATTAGTTGATAAATTAAGTGAGGAAGAGTATAACTTAATTTGTAAAATAATAGATAGTACTAATTCTAGTTATGTAAATGAAAGTATTAATAAATGTTCTTTAAATGAACTTAAAAAAAGAGGTGTTAATAAAGATAAAATAAATGATTTAGCAAGATATAAAAATGGGAAAGGTCTTAGTTTAGGTGCTATGACTAGTCAATTTTTATCTATTTATTATTTGCATGCACTTATTTTTTTTATTGTTCATAAACTAGGATTAACGGAAAGTGTTTTGTATATGGATGATTTAATTATCATTAATCAAGATAAAACTTATTTAAAAAAATGTTTAGAAATTATTAAGAATAAATTAAAAGATGAATATAAATTAGATATTAATTTAAAGAAAACTTTTATAATAGATAGTAATAATTCATTTAGTTTTTTAGGTTATACTTTTTTTGTTAAGAATAAAAAAACTATAATTAAGGTAAGAAAAGAAACAAGGAACAAGGTTAAGAAAAGAGTATTAGAAATTAATTATTTATATAAAAATAATTTAATTAATTTTTCTAAGTATTTTTCTTCGGTTAATACTTATTTATATAGTTTTAAGTATGCAAATAATTATAAAATTAGATTGGATTTGGAAAAATGTGTAAAAACAGCATCAAAAAACATGGAAAAATGTGAAAAATAAGTATTAAAAAGTATGGAAAAATGTGATGATTCCAACTGGTAATTGGAGATGTTAAATGAATAAAAAACGAATACCATAATATTTAAGAAATTATTTTTATAATATTTAATGCGAAGTTAATTCTTTTGATATGATTGCAATGTCAGTGGTATAACAATTATTTTGATAAACAAATTATATACATTGAATTGAGTTAAAAGAATTTTTTGTTGATTTGTTATTTTATAACAGATAATTAGGTTTGAATTAGAAAAATTAACTATAAATGTAAGTAATTTAAAAAATATATCATTTACTAGGAATATCATTTTTGGCCTTTAACTAAAAAAAATATGTTAAAAATGTAAACTTTGTGTCAATTAGAAAAAAAGTTTTAAAAAATTTTTTGTCTTAATTTTTTGTCGAAAGTTAGATTTTGAGTTTTTTTAAAAATAAATAAAGGAAATTGGTTCTAGAAAAAAATAAGTTTTCTTTAATTATTTTTTTAAAATAAGAATTTAAAAAGCAATTTCATGATTTGCA
>CAKOSZ010000013.1 GCA_934119955.1 uncultured Bacilli bacterium
TGGAGATTACTAATCTTAATAAAGATGAATTAGAAAAAATTAAAAAAGAATTAAAATAATTTGTACAAATTTAAAAAAGTAATTTAGATATTATTTTCTAAGTTACTTTTTATTTACTTAACTTTTTAGTATTGCTTTCTTCTAAACGAATACTATGTAAAATACCTTCTATTTTAGGCAATAAATATCCATAAAAACTATTGGTTACTTGCTTATTTCCTCTGGCGACAAGACTAATAATTTTTAAATCTTCTTGTTTTAATCTTTTTAACATACATTTTATCTCTTGTTCAGTATAATTTCCTAGTAATTCTTGTAAAAATTTTTTATCATCATTATCATCATATACCTTTTCTTCCAAAGTTTTAGGTCGATAAATATATTTACCATTAAATGTTTCTCTCACAAAATCATTAAGAGTTAAATCATTACCTAAATAAGCAACTAATAATTTAGCATATTTGGGTTTTCGCAATTCATTTAAGGCTTTCTCTTCAATTTGACGAATTCTTTCTCTGGTTAAACCAAATATATCAGCAATTTGTTCAAGAGTTTTAACTGGATAATCATTAAGACCAAAACGATAATTTAAAATATCCCTCTCCCGTTTAGTTAAATCAGCCTTCTTTAAAATATTATTAACTTCATCTTTTTTCATTTGTTGAAAAACTTGATCAAAAACATTTGTATTTCTATCTGGAATAACTGTTAGCATCTCGTTTCCATCTTCATCAATTGGTCTATTAATACTTGTTTCATTATTTAAAAAGAACTCTAATTCTTCTATTTTTTCTAAACTTACTCCTAATAACTCAGCAAGCTCTTCTTTACTAGGTTCCCTATCATACTTAACTATTAATCTATTTTTTAACATTTTATATCTTATTAATAAAGCCGATACATAAATGGGAATTTTTATATTTCTAGAATTTTCTTCAATAAAACGATACATACATTGTCTTATCCAATGAACAGCATAAGTTGAAAAAGCATTATCACGACTGCAATCAAATTTTTGAATTGCTCTCATTAAGCCAATTTTTCCTTCTTCCATCAAGTCATCATAATCTATTCCTAAATTCTTATATTTATTAGCAACATGTCTAACTAAACCTAAATTCTTATTAATAAGTTCAACAAGTGCTAGTTCATCACCATCTTTTTGATATTTAAGAATTAACTCTCTTATTTTATCTTGACTTAATAATTCTCCCATAATACTTCACCCGAGTGGTTATTATATCAAATTTTCTTAGTTATTTCAACATAGTTAATAATTTTTCAAATATTAAGCGAATATCATACTTAGTATAAAAAACTATTAATAAACCAAGAACAATAAATGGTCCATAAGGAATAACATGTTCTTTGTTTTTAAGAAGAATAATTAAAGATACTGGAAGAGCAATAATACTTGATAAGAATAAAACAATAATTGCAAGCATTGGATCAAGAGTTAAACCCACTAAGAACATAAGTTTAATATCTGCTCCTCCTAAACTTTCTTTTTTAAAAATATGATTACCGAGTAACATAATTAAATACATAACGATAAAGCAAATTATTCCATAACCTATTTGTATTAAACCATCAATTATTCCTTTATCTAATACTTTACAAATAAAGATAATAATACTTGGTACTATTATAAAACGATCAGGAATAATTAAGTAATTTAAATCTGTTACAATTACTAGCATAAATAAACTTACTAAGGTTAAAGAAATTATTAAATTATATGAGAAACCAAAAGAATGATAACTTACTAAAAACAAAAGTCCCGTTCCAAATTCTAAAAGTGGATACATTATAGATAATTTAGCATGACAACTTTTGCATTTACCACCTTGAATTAGATAAGAAAATATTGGTATTAACTCATACCATTTTAAAATATGATCACAATTTTCACAATGACTTCTTGAATTTAAAGTATTCTCTTTCCTTGGTATTCTTAAACCAAGTACCCCATAATATGAACCTAAGCAAGATCCTATAATAAACATAAATACATAATATAGTGCGCTCATTATTGAATTACCTTATACATTTCAAACATTGGAACAATAATTGAAATAATTATAATACCAACAGTAAAAGTTAGAAAAACAATTAAAATTGGTTCTAGTAAAGTTTTAACTTGATTAATAGAATTACGATATAAATCTTGATAGTAATCAGCAACTTTTTCCATCATGGTTCCAAGTTTACCAGTAGATTCTCCTGTTACAATCATTTCATATGCAACAACTGGAATATACGGATTATCTTTAAATGCTTCGGAAATCTTACCTCCACGATTTAAATTTTTAACTGTTTTTTCAATTATTCTTTTATAGATTTCATTATCACTTACTTTAATTAATACATCCATACTATCTGTAATAAAAACTCCATGATTTAAAAGAGATGCAAATGTTTTAGCAAACATTGATACTTCACTATACATAATAATATTTTTAACAACTGGAATTTTTAAATAAATTGATTGCATTAAAAATCTAAATGATTTAACATTTTTAAACCAATAAATATATAAAAGTAAAATCATTATTACAATAATAATTACTTGTAATAAATAACTTTGTAAAAAGTTACTAAAATTAATTGTCATAACTGTTATTTTAGGTAAATTACTACTCCATCCTGAAAACATTTCTACATATGATGGAACAATATAACGAAGAACAAAGACAATAACAGCCACTGCCATAATTAAAACAATAGTAGGATATGTCATTGCACTTTTTAATTCTTTTCTTGTTTTATCAATTGAGGTATAATAATCAGCCATATCATCTAAAATAGCCGGTAAATCTCCTGTTAATTCAGCTGACCTTACCATATTAGTTAAAAGTTTTGGAAATACATTAGGTTGATGTTCAAAGGCAGTTGACAAGTTTTCTCCTGATAATAAGTCATATACTATCATATCATATATTTTTTTAACCCCAGGTTTTCTTGATTGTTTAGCAAGAATTCTAAACGCATCAACTAAACTCATTCCGGCCTTTAAATAAGTAGATATTTGAGTTAAAGTAAATGATAATTCTCCCATTTTAATAGGATTAAAAATTGATAAATTTAAACTACCTAAATCTAAACTTCCCTTTTTAACTGGGGTAATGGAAATAACTTCATTTCCTTCATTGGCTAAAAAGGCTTTGGCTTGATCAATATTATAAGCATCAAATGTTCCACTAAATATTTTCCCTGATTTTAACTTAGTTTTATATTTAAATGTTATTTTATCTTCTTTTAAAAGAGCAGCTTTATCAAGACGATTAGTCATTAGTTTTAAAGATTCATCTACTACATCTTCTTCTATAAACAAATCTTTAACTTTATTTTTTTTACCAAATATACTAAGTATTAAGGCAGCAAGACCCTTATAGGCATAAGTTATAATATTATCTTTTGTTATCATCTTAACCTCTACTTTCTAAGAATATATTACCACATTAATCTGGTTTTAGCAATTAACTATTCTATATTTTTTTTATTTTTTAAAACTTTAAAATAATTAGTTTTTAAAACTTCATCATTCATTCTTGTTTTTTCATTTATAAGAGTTGCCATACTATTAATATAATCATCTGTTCCTTTTAATCCTTTAATAACATTACCACTACTATCTACATAACGTTTACCATCATACCAAGTAAAATCATTGAAGAACACATAACCAGGATAAGTATCACTTAAAGCATCACTTCCTATATAATAGTTTGGATGATCATATAAGTTAAATAAATTTAAAATAGTTGGTAAAATATTTAATTGACTAGTTACTTTGGTTATATTTCTTGGAGTAATATTACTGGCCCAGATAAAGAAATCAGTTTTATTAATTAAATTAGTATCTATATCTTTTAAACCTGCTAAAATATTTTTATCACTTAAAGTATAAGTGTAATGATCAGCAAAGAAAACAACAACTGTATTATCATATAAACCTTTTTCTTTTAAGTTATCCATTAAAAGACCTATCATTCGATCAGTTTCCCCTGCTTGAATTTTCAAACAATCCATTTCACTTGGATTATAATCAGGGTTTTCCTTTTCTTCTTCTGTTAAAAGCATGCTACAAACTCCACTTGTTTTAGAAAATGGTAAATGAGCCGAATAAGTAATTATATAAGAAACAAAGTTAGGATTAACTGTATTTTCAACATTAAATATTTTACTATTAAAAGTTTCATTAGTAATTAAGTTAGTATCTAAATAATATTCTTTATTTGGATATACTCCTAAATCTTTTAAACCATTATAAGAATTATAACCAAAGTTTTTATAATTAATCCCTCTTGAATAATATTCACTTGAATTCATATGAAAAGCATTAACAGTATAACCAACACTCTTAAATAAATTAGGTAAGGAATAATCAAAATTATTTTTACTAAATGTATAAGCGTTTTGATTATAACTATATGGAGTTGAATAACCTGTATTAACCATAAACTCTGAATTAAAAGTTGATCCTCCTCCATTTACAAAAGAATAATGATTAGTAAAATTAATCGATTTACTTCTTATACTTGCAAGATTTGGCATAACACTTTCATTTGTTAAAAAATTATCAATACTTTCAAGTTGGACAAGAATTAAATTCTTTCCTTCAAAAATACCTGTATACTCATTTAAAGGTTTTTCTGTTTCTTTATCAAAAATACTATCTAAAAAATCAAGCGTTTCATTATCTTCTTTTTCTTGTTTACGAAAATAATTTACATAAATATTACGAAAATTATATTCAAACAAACCAACTAGTTCCATACTTTTATTATTATCATTAAAAGTATTATATATATTTCTTTTATTACTCCAAGCATTCCATTCAAGTTTAGTAGTTTCATGACCTAACATAAATGGTATTAAAGAATGAATTATAGTAAAAGCAAGAATAGTAATTACTAAATATTTTAAATTATTCTTCGTATTTTTTTTAAATGATTTATACGTTAGAACTAAGAACAATATAGTAAGAAACATTACTATATACATCCATAAAGTAATATTTTTTAAAGTATCTAAAAAATATGAACTTCCTTCACTAGCAGCTGACAAAACTGAAAAATCAAAAAATATTTTAAAAATACTATAATATATATTATGAACTAAAAACATAATAAAGGAAAAACCAAAGAATAGCCCATAAATAAGTTTTCCATAAATACTTTTAATATTCTTAACAAGAAAAATAACTAAAAAAATCCATAAAAAAGAAAATAAGTTAGGAAACAAAGAAAATGGTTTAACAAACCCAATTGAACTAGTTTCTACTCTTGTTGAAATATCCAAAAGATAAAGAGATAAAAACATATATATATACATTCTATTAGTATACATGAATTTATTTATTTTTTTTATTTTATTATTTGTTTTAATTTTATTTATTATTTTTATATTTTTAACTTTATTTAGTTTTAAAAAAAATGTTTTAAATTTATTTTTCATAAATCACTCCATCAAGTTAATTATATCATAAAATAGATATTGTTTTTAAGAAAAAATCAAGGTTTACATTTTTAGTGTAAATCTTGATTATTGGCTTTTTTTCTAAGTTCTGCTTTAAGAATTTTTTTACGAAGTCTAAATCCAAGAGGTGTTACTTCTACAAGTTCATCATTATTTATATAGTCAAGTGCGATTTCAAGAGACATAACACGTGGTCTTTTTAAAACTACGGTATGATCAGATCCACTAGCACGAGTATTGGTTAAGTTTTTCCCCTTTACAACATTAACGGCTATATCATTATCGTGATTATGTTCTCCAACGATCATTCCTTCGTATACTTCATCGCCTGGTTCAACAAACATTGTTCCACGTTCTTCAAGTTGTCCAAGTGCATAAGCAGTGGCTTTTCCATTTTCCATAGAAACTAAAACACCTAGTTTTCTTTCTCCTACTTGATTATGAACAACAGGACGATATTCTTTAAAGGTATGATTCATTATACCATAACCTTTGGTAATTGTCATAAATTCAGTCATGAAACCAATTAAACCACGAGAAGGAATTACATAAGTAAGTCTTGTTTGATCTCCCATATTTTGCATATTATCAAGAGTGGCAAAACGAAGTCCAAGAGATTCTATTACTCCACCTACATAGTCATTACTAACATCAATTTGCAAGTCTTCAAATGGTTCACATTTAACTCCATCTATTTCTTTAATAATTACTTGGGGTTTTGATACTTGAAGTTCAAATCCTTCACGACGCATATTTTCAATTAAAATAGATAAATGTAATTCTCCTCTTCCTTTAACAAGAAAACTTTCTTGATCGTAAGGAGTAATTTTTAAACTTACATCTTTTTCAGTTTCTTTGTTTAATCTTTCTTCAATTTTTCTAATGGTTAAAAGTTTACCTTCACGTCCTGCAAATGGAGAAGTATTAACTCCAAAAGTCATCTCTAAGGTTGGTTCATCAATTCTTAAAGGTGGTAAGGCATCTTCTTTACCTGGATTACAAATAGTTTCACCTACATTTATATCAGCAAGTCCAGCAATTGCTATAATATCTCCTGCACTTGCAGTTTCAATTTCAACACGTTTAAGACCATTGTAACCAAACATTTTTTGAATACGAAATTGTTTTTTAGTTCCATCTAATCTTAAACAACTAACATTTTCTCCCACTTTAACAGTTCCGCTTTTAATAACACCAATTCCAATACGACCAACGAAATCATTATAATCAAGAAGTGCAGGCTGAAATCTTAAAATATCATCCTTATCCCCTGCTGGCTCTTTAATTGTTTTTAAAATTGTATCTAAAAGTGGATGCATTGTTTTTTCTTGGGTTTCTATATCAGGTGATAAACTAGAAGTTCCCATAACAGCACTAGTATAAACTACTGGAAAATCTAATTGTTCAATGTCAGCCCCAAGTTCTATAAATAAATCCATAACTTCATCAACTACTTGTTTAGGACGAGCAGATGGTTTATCTATTTTATTAACAACTACAATTGGAGTAACCTTAGCCTCTAAGGCTTTTTTTAAAACAAATCTTGTTTGAGGCATAGTTCCTTCATAAGCATCAACAACTAATAAAACTCCATCAACCATGTTCATAATACGTTCAACTTCCCCAGCAAAATCAGCATGTCCTGGGGTATCTAAAATATTAATACGAACTCCATTATAATTAATTGATGTAGTCTTAGCAAGTATTGTAATCCCACGTTCCTTTTCAAGAGCATTAGAATCCATTGAAACAGTTGCTTCATTTTCTCTAAATGTTCCAGCATACTCTAACATTTTATCAACAAGCGTTGTTTTACCATGGTCAACGTGAGCAATAATTGCAATATTACGTATATTTTTCATTAATAACACTTCCCTTTTTTTAAACTAAGATAGTATAGCATAAAATAATATTTTAAACAATACTTTTTTACCAAAAAAACGTCTTTTTAACTCAAAAACGTTTTTTTCATAAGTTCTGGATAATTTCCCATTAAGGAAATATTATTTTTTACCTTAGTACCTACCTTATTTTTAGAATCAAACAACAATTCATATAACTTTGACATAGCATAATCACTATCAAGATAAATAATAACTTCCTTATCTAAATCAATTTCCTGTTTAACAAGTAATAAATCTAAAACTTGATAAGAAAACACATAATAAGAAACATCAATATAAGTCAAATCATAACCAGATATTACAAATCCAAGAGTAAAACTACCTTTTTTAGACTTTAAAATATCTAATAAATCTCTACTAACACTATGAATATAAATATTTAAACCTGAATTATTTATTATTTTAAGTAAATTAGTAGTATATAAATCAAATTCTAACATTGCTTTTTTATTTTGTTCTTCATTTAATTGTAATTCTTTAAAAGGAACTAGATTTAAGTAAACCTTTTTCTTATAGGAAATACTACTTAAATAAGAAATAACTGTATCAAGTCTAATAATTTCTAAGTTTTGAATTTCATTAAAAGTACTACTAGAAATACTTTGTAATAAAGGCTCACTATTTAAAATCAAATTAAAAGTTACTAAAATATCATCTTTGCTTTTAAAAACATTTAAAGATATTCCATCTAAATAATCTAAATTAATAATAGTTTGAAAAAAATCTTGAATAGAATATCTAACACTTTTTTGAACAATTAGTTTCATAAATCACCATTAATTTATATGTTTAAAAAACTAATTATTTACTCTTTTTAATCCTCTTACTTTCAAGTAAACGATACATACCTATAATATATTTATCTGTTTTATAAATTAAATCACTTGGAATTTTACCACTTCTAACTAATTCATCTAATTTTTTTAAATTACTTCTTATAGAATTATATAAAGTATCATCAACTGGATTTTCTTTATACTTTTTATATAAAAAAGAAATATCATCAAGTAAATTTTTATATTCAATCAAAGTAAAATCATTTTCCATTTTCATTTTATAACTCCTCCCTTAAATAATTAACACCTATGTCAAAATACTCTAAATAATTATCTAAAATAGTTATTTTATAATCATATATAGAGGTTAAGTTATCTTTAACTTTGATTAAGTATTTATTATTAAAACGATCTACTAAATACTTAGATCCAGGATATATTTTATTAAAATTAGTTTTTAAAACCATTAAGCACCATCTTGATTTATAAACAACTTCTAAATTAGGATTTTTTAAATACCGACTTTTATAAGCAGTTATTAATTCCTGAATTGCATTTTTAGATAATTCAAGAGATAAAGTAACTCTAAGAGCCCCAAGCGAATTAAGAAGAGCCACCGTATAAGAATTAAAAACATTAAACGAATGATCAGTTATAAAACTTTTAAATCTATTTATAGCACCTAATTCACCAACTAAATATAAGTCATCTTTGTATTTACTATAATCAAATACTACTCTTGGTATTTTTTTAATAGTTTTATCTAAATAAGAATAATTATCATCTTTTAAAAAAGAGTATTCTTTTTCCTTCTTATAATCAGGTAAATCAATTTCATAAATACCTTCTATATATTCTTTTTTATATTTAAGAAGTCTTATCTCATTTAATTTATTAATACCTTCTCTTCTTAAATTATTAAGACTACTAATAGGTAAAAACAAAGATTTGTCTAAATTAACTTCTATATCATCAACCTGATAAATAGTATTATTTATTTTTTTTAATTTATCTAAAATATCAGGAACAGTTAATTCCTTTTTAGTGGCAAGCAAAGGTCTTTCTCCATATACTTTAACACAATTTGTATAATCATTTATAATAAGTTCAATTTCCTTATTTAAACTTATATTACAAGTCATTTTAATTGGTATTTTTCTTTTTCTTTCCTTAATTATTTTTAAAACACCATTATCTATTTCATAACTTAAAGTTTTATAAACTAAACTATCAACACTTATTTTTTTATTTACTTTAAACGTAATAATATCATTTTTTAAAGCAGTATAAACTTGTTTATTATTAACTCTAAATTCATTTAAAGTAAGACCATATTCTTCTTTATCTTTAATTCTTAAACCATCATGAATTGATACTTTATCTAATAATTTAATACTTACATAGTTATTTTTACAAGATACAACTTTTCCTATTAATATTCCTAAGTGATTAGAAGAAATATCATCTATATTATTTTCTTCTTTAAAAATAAAACCATTTGTAGTTGTTCTTGTAAAACAAGTTTTAAGATCATGTAAAGTTTCCTGATTTACTTTTAAAGTTTTTGTTTTCAAGTAATTATTTAAAGTATCCTTATATAATTTAGTTGCTAGATAAACATAACTTGGACTTTTCATCCTACCTTCTATTTTAAAACTATCAATTCCAGCAGTAATTAATTTATCTAAATTAGAAATAGTTTCTAAATCTTTCATACTTAAAGGATAATCTCCTTTATTTAAAACATTATATTTCTCATCTAATACTTTGTAAGGAAGTCTACAACAACCTGTACAAGTACCACGATTACCACTTCTTGGACCTATGCTTCTTGCAAATAAACAATTACCTGAATAAGAAACACATAAGGCTCCGTGAACAAATACTTCAACCTCTAACCCTGAATATTTTTTAATTTTAATTATTTCTTCAAGAGGAGTTTCACGGGCTAGAACTATTCTTTTAATTCCAAGTTTTTTAGCCATCAAAGCACCTTCTAAATTATGAATATGCATCTGTGTTGAAGCATGAATTTCTAAATTAGGAAACTTTTTATGAACTAAATCAATCATCCCCAAGTCTTGCATAATAACAGCATCAACATTATTTTGATGTAAAAAAGAAATAAATTCAAGAAATTTAGAAACCTCTCTTTCAAGAACTAATATATTACAAGTAACATATACTTTTACTCCATATAAATGAGCATAATTAATAACCTGAACTAATTCTTCATTAGTAAAATTATTAGCAAAACTCCTAGCTCCAAACATCTTACCAGCCAAATAAACAGCATCACAACCACCTTCAATTGCAGCATAAAACGCATTCATAGATCCACAAGGAGACAATATTTCCATAAAACCACCAACATTTCCAATAAAATTATAACAAATAATTGATGTAATTAAAAGAAAAAATATTACTAAATATAAATGTTAAAAAACTTAACTACAAAACATCATATATAATAAAATATATAATAAAATAGTTTCTCAACAAAATATTGAAAAACTATTTTTTATTAATCTTTTAAGGTTATTGTAAATGGATTAAATTTAGTACCATTTCCACCTGTTATAACGATATTTGATTTTAGATAAATTGAGGGACGAGCACCATAGACACCGGAAGGATAATTGGCACCGGAAGGATATTTGAGGCCACCGTAACCTCTGCTAACGTACCAAACATAAGAAGAGCTATATGGTGTTATTAACCAAGTACTACTTAAACTACTATAATCGTTTCCTTGTTGACTGGCAAACATTTCTCCATATCTTAGAAGTCCTACATAACCTGTATTCCAAATACTTGTTGTTTTAACACAATCTTTCGTCGTTTCAGTTGTATTATTTGTATTACATAAAGAATTTTTATAATAATCTGATGACATTGTTTTTATATAATATGTTCCCTTATCTAACATACTAATTGACGCTAAACTATTATACCAAGTATTGTTCAAATAATAATCCCAGTAATCATCACTTGTACCATTTCCATAAGTTGTATTTGTACTAAATTTTTTTTCAACAACCGTTCCATCGTTTTTTATATTATCATTTTTATTTAATTTAGTTTTTCCATCTTCGATGCCTACTATTCTATATAGTTCTTTGGTCGAAGTATCTCCATCTTCATCAAATACTACATACTCACCTATTGTTCTGGTATTTAATAATGTAGTATTTATAATTGGTTGTTCCATATCTCCTGATATTGTATATGGATCATTTTTTGTGCCTGATCCACCTGAAAATTGGATATTTGATTTTAGATTTATTGACGGGCGAACACCAATGATATTGTTAGTACTGGAACCTCCGCCATTGCCACCATAGCCGCTAACGTTCCAAACAAAAGGAGAGCTACTTGGATTTAACAACCACCAACCATAACCTATATTTAAATAACCTTGTGTGTAATCGCTTGTGGAACCACTATTTTTATAACTTAAATAATATTCATAACTATTTAATAGTCCTATGGGTGTATTCTTGCTAATGCTTTCATTATTTATTAAAGTTGTTTCAGGTAATTTTATACTTATATCACTTGAACTACTTGCATTAGAATTTGTTATATTCCATGTACTATCTTCTACTATTATATTCTTATAATTATATAAAGTATCTAAAAAGTCTTCATTTAACCATTGATATATCCATGACCCAGTATATGTCGTATCATCTTTTTTAGATATATCATAAAAATTCGCATCATCCTCTGGATTGTATGAAATAGTTGTAATCATATCATCTGTTATCATTTTCATAGTTCCATCAGGATTAATGGCTGTTATTCTCCAAAGTTTTCCTGAATACCAAACATAATTATAATCTACATCTGTTTTTGATCCAGATATATAAACTGTATTATCTTCTTCTATAATAGTATTTGTTTTTTCAGTTAATAACATTGTTTTAAAATCTGCTGAGTTTTCTATTCGTTTTTTATTAAAGTCTCCGGTTACTTTTACTTTAATAGAAGCATAAACATTATTCCACTCTTCCATGGTATAATCTTGATTAACATTACCTATTTTAGTATCACTTGATACCCACATATAAAGTCTATAAGTTCTTGTTATTTCATTTGTAGTATTTTTATTAATTGTATCAACATATATTCTTTTATTTGTTAAATCACTATAACTTTTGTTGTTTAATAATTCAGTTTCAATACCATTATCAACACTTGTTAATCTAAACTTTAATAAATTATCTTTTATTCTTGTTTTTCCTGTTTGTTCATTTCCTTTGGTTAATACTATTTCATACCATATATCTTTATCTGTATAAGTATTTTTACCATCTATTGTGAATTCAAAATATTTTGTTTTATCAAAAGTACTACTTGGCATAGCATTTTCAATTGTTAGTTCATTTGTTTCATTGTAGTGCATGTAAATATCCCCTACTACAAGGTTTGAATTACTACCTGTTTTGTTATAAGTAAAAATTGCAAATGATACTCCTATTGTTAATACCAAAACTAATATTATTAAAGTTAAAATTATTATTTTTTTGTTTTTCATAAATACTCCTTTTTTTAAATTAAAAAAACATGACTAAAAATTACAGATGAACTGTAAACTTAATCATGTTTTAATTTTAATCATTTTATTTATTTTATTACAAAACTTCTTGTTTAATAAGGTATTATATACCCCCCCCCCATGTAAAGTTTTGTAAAGTAGGAGTAATATTTATTGTAAAGTTATTATTAATAAATTTATTCATATTTTTAACTCCTTTCCAATATTTTTTACTATTTAATTCTAACAAATATTTTTTTTATTTTCAAGAGTATTTTATTATTTTTTTACTTTATTAAATTTTACATTTTTTAAAACTATAATTAATATAATATAAAAACTAATATTTAAAATAATACTATGACTAACTTTATATAATAAATCATTAAATGTTACTAAATTATATTTGGTTAAATAAACTAAGCAAAATATAATTAAATCATATAAAAAGATAAAAACAATTATTAAAATAATACTAATTATATTATTTATTTCTATATATTTATTTATTTTTTTAATAATTTTAGCAAATAATAAAAATATTAAAGCATTTAATATGAATATATATGAATATAATAAATCATATATAATTCCTATTATAAGTACTAATTTTAAATATTTTTTATCATCTATTTTTTTATATAAATAAACTATTAAAACAATTAATAACATAGGATAAAAATAATTTAAGTTATTAAAATTAAATGGTATAAAATAAGATATTAAAAAATCTATTAAAAACGTTATAAATATTAAAGCAATCATTTTATTTCCTTTTTAATACTTTAACATATTTTAAATCATTTATATTACTACTTAAAGTAACATGGATAATATTAGTAACATCATATTTATCTTTTACAACTTCCCTAACAGTTCCTATTAAAATACCACTTGGAAGTATTCCTCCTAAACCACTTGTATAAACTAAACTATTTTTAATATCTAAATCACTTATTTTATTAACTGTTATTATTTCTAAATAATTATTTTCTTTATTATAATTATTCATAATACCATAGATAGTATCATTATTTGTTTTTATCATAACTGATATTTTAGTATTTATATCACTTGTTGTTATTAATTTAACTTCACTTGTTTTTTTACTAACTTTATTTATTATTCCAATTAACCCCCTACTTGATATAACAGCATCTCCTACATCTATTTTAGAATTACTTCCTGAATTAATTTCTAAGGTATTAAACCAATACATTTTATTCCTATTTAATACTAAACTAGTAACACTATCAAAATCTGTTAAGGTTGAACTTAAATCATTTATTTTTTTAAGTTCTTCTAATTCTTTTTCTTTTTCAAGATTAATTCCTTCACATACCCTACTATCTAGTTTTAAATCATTACTAGTTGCTTTAACAGGCATATATATTAAATCTTTTAATAAATAATAAGGATAAAATAAATTAATTTTGGTTGTAACAGAAATAAATGAAACTAAGTAAATAATAATTATTATAACAAAAGTTTTAACCTTTAACATAACTACTCCATTAATCCATTTTCAAAAAAACTATAAAAATTATTATCAGTCATAATAATATGATCAACTAATTCTATTCCTTGAATACGTCCTATTTTAATTAAAGTTTTAGTTATTTCAATATCTGCTCTACTTGGTTTAGGATCACCACTTGGATGATTATGTATACATATAAATGATGAGGCACTGCATAAATAAGCATTTTTAAAAACTTCTCTTGGATGTATTAAACTTCTATCAATTGTTCCCATAAATAATAATTTCCTTTCTATTAAATTCTTTTTAGTATCTAAATATAAACAATAAAAACACTCTTGCTTAACACTTACAAATAAATGTTTACAAGATAAGTAAATATACTCTGGATTATTGTATTTTTCTTTTTTTAAAGTATTATTTTCTAAATATATTCTTCTACCTAGTTCAAGAATTGCCATTAATTCTATTTTTTTAACTATACCAAGTCCTTTTATATTATCAAAGGTATGAATATCTATATTTTTCAAATTACTAAGATTAGTAATTTTTTTAAGAACTTGTAAAGACAATTCTTTACAAGATACCCCCTTAGTTCCAGTTTTTAAAATAATTGCAAGTAATTCTTCATTAGATAAATTATTACTACCATATTTAAGTAATCTTTCTCTTGGTCTCTCCTCAGTTGGTATTTCTTTGATTAACATTTTAGTCACCTCTATATATAATATAAACGTTTTAAAATAAAATCTTAGAATTATTTAAAAGTTCTTTAAATACTTCTTGAATATCATTTAAATTACTAGTATCACTAAGAGAATTATCATATTTTTTAATAAGTTCAAGAGTTTCACTATTCTTAACATAATCTGATCTAATAAAAGTATATATACCTTTTTCTTTATAAAGTTTTTGAGCCTTTAAAGCAACATCATAATTAGAAGTAATACCTAAATAAACATAATACTTATCATCATTTTCAATTATTTTATATTTTTCTAAATTACTTGCATTTTTAATAGCAGCATCATTTGAAGTATAAACACCATACTGAATATAATAAATATTACCAGTTTCATTTAAATACTTTTTCCCATCATAATTCTTAAATAAAAGTTTACCAAATAATAAACCCAACATACTACCAATTAATATAACAATGATAATACTTTTCTTCATATTCCTCCTTCATTATTATTGTATAATTAAAAAGATAAAAAATATGTCGAATAATAGTAAAAACAGAGAATTATTTTAGGCAAAAGAAAAAAGCCTTTAAGGCTTAATAAATTTTAACCCTCTGTAGATACAGTACAAACTAAGTTATCATTTTTAATAATAGATACTGTATTATCAAAAGCATCACAATACAAAGTTGTTACACTATCTGGTATAGTTACAGAAATAATATTATTATTATTAAATGCAATAGTATCAATCGCCTCTAATTTTGATGGTTCTTCAAAAATTACTCTTGCTAATTGATTATTTTGAAAAGCGCCTAATCCTATTTCTGTTACATTGTTTGGTATCTCTATACTTGTTAATTGATTATCAGAAAATGCTCCAGAATTTATTATCGTTACGTTTGATGGTATTTCAATACTTGTTAATTGATTATTTTTAAATGATAAAAAACCTATTTCTTTTACACTATTTGGTATTATAATATTTGTTAATTTATTATTTGTAAAAGTTTCCATACTTATATACCTTATATTATTTGATAGTATAGCACTAACTAATTGATTATTTTTAAAGGTAGAACTTCCTATTGATACTACACTATTTGGAATTACAATACTTGTTAACTGATTATCTTTAAAAGCATTGCTTTCTATTGTTGTTACGCTATCCGACAATACTAAACTTAATAAGTTTTTCTTTTCAAACGAGCCTACTAAGTCATCAACTGTTGTACCACCATTATTTCCTATAATAGTAACTGGATAACCATTAATTGTACTTGGTATTACAACATCAGTTCCGCATGTTGCATCATAATCAATTATTTTAGTTACAAAACCTGAAGAAATAATTATATTATTATTTTCAAAATATGATAGCTGATCACTACTAAACCAATTATTATCTAAAATAGACTGAAAGGTATCACCACCACCATTTGTTCCTGTTCCTTTACAAAATGCCTCTGGTGTTTCACCATCATTCCAAGTCCAATTTAAATTTGTAAAATAAGTTGTACATTTATTTAATTCCTCAGTTGTCATATTGCTATTAACTTGATAAGCTTTAATAGTTTCAGTAGTAAAACATGATTCATCTGTTGTAAGTATTTTTTCATTAAAGTCACCCGCTACATCTACTTTTATACTAGCAAATACATTCTTCCACTCATCTGTTGTGTAATCTTGATTAACATTACCAATAACTGTATTGTTTGATATCCACATATAAAGTCTATAAGTAATACTAACTTCACTTGTAGTATTCTTGTTTATGGTATTAACCCATATTCTTTTATTTGTTAAATCCCCATAACTTCTTCCATCAAATACAGTTGTTGTCGTTCCATTTTTAGTTTCTGTTAAAGTAAATTTTAATAAATTATCTTTTATTCTTGTTTTTCCAGATACAACATCTCCATGTTTTAAGATTATTTCATACCAGATATCTTTATTAGTTGTTGTGTTCTTTCCATCAATTGTAAACTCAAAGAAACTAGTTGCATCATAGGTTTCACTTGGCATTACATTTGCTAAATTAATTGATTTATTACCATTTGCATAGTGCATATACACATCCCCTACTACAAGGCTTGAATTTTGTCCTGTTTTACTCATTGAAAACACAGCATAGGTTAAACTAATAGTTAAGATTAATACTCCTAGTATTATACTAGTAATTAAAATAGTTTTCTTGTTATTTTTCATAAATACTCCTTTTCTTTCATTAAAAAAACATGATTAAAATTATAGATATTCTCTATATTCTAATCATGTAATATTAAATGATTTTGTATTTTTAATTAAAGAAATTTCTCGTGATATATATATATATATATATAGTTGTATAAGGGTTTCATTACGTTAATTTGTTCATATATACTCATATATATCACTTACCTTTCTATACTTAGATTATATCAAATATTTTTTAATTTGCAAATTATTTTTTTAGATTTTAAATATTTATTCCATCTATACTAGTTTGATAAATCCAATTTTTTAAATCTTTATTATCTCCTGTCTCATAGAATTTAATTAGTTTTTCAAAGAAAATAGGTTGATTTTCAACAGATATTGTTATAATACCACAACCATTATCTATCATTATTTTATTAGCAAATAGCATCGCTACTCTTTTATTGCCATCAATAAACATTTGTCTTCTCATAATCCATAACATAACTTCTATTGCTATTTCAGTTTTGCTTTTTTCTGTTTGTTCCATCAACTCTTTTAATTCTTCTTTGATTTGACTTTCAACTAAAAACATAGGTCTCCAAGATGTTCCTCCTATATTAACCGGAGTTGTTCTTAGTTTACCTAAATTATCATCTAAAACTAATTTGTCACATACTAATTTATGTAAATGGCATAAAACTTTAAAATCATAACTTAGATTATCTTTTAAAATATAATCCCAAGCATATTTTAAATTATTAACTGTTATTACTTCTAAAACGGTTAAACCATTTATTATTCCTTGATCATAAATTACTTGGGTTTTGGGATAAGAAATTTTAATTCCTTCTAAATTAGCACTTTTCCAAATATAATCTACTATATTTCGTCTAGCAATAAAAATATTTTTTTCTCTTGTTAAATTAAATTTATTATTCATAGTTATTCTTCCTTTATTAATTTTATTATAATTAGTATAGTTTAGTTTGTCTATTTTTATCTTAAAATATCATATAAAAAAAGCAATTTAACTTTTTAAATCACTTTTTTAACCAACTATTTGTTTTTTCCTTGAAACAACATTATTTAAAATAATAAATAGAATAGATATACCAAGTAAGATTATACTATTAAATATAACTGGTTTTATGTTTATTAAATTAACTACTTCCATTTTAGATAAGATATCATTTGAATTAATATAATAATAACTTGGTAAGATATGAGCAATTTTTAAGACAGTATCTGGTAAATACTCAGTTGGAATAAAAGCCCCACAAAGGAAAGCTTGTCCAAGTGCAAAAACATTTACTATACCACTAATAGCATTTTTATTATTTATTACACTACTTATAAATAAAGCAATTGTTAAGGCTACAAAAGAAAATATTAAAGTGTTTCCTAAATAAATTATTCCTTTTAGATTAAGTATTTCACTTTTAAATATTATTACTCCTAAAATACTATATAAAAGCCAGATTAAAAATACATACATAAAACTTGAATATAAAAGTAATTTATTATGTTCTTGATAGTTAGTACTACTTATTATTATTCTTTTATTAACATTTTTTTCTTTAAAACTTGTTAAAACTAAACAAATTATATAAATAACAACAGCCATGATACTATAACTTGCAAAGTTAAAATACCTAGATATTCTTGATTGTTCCTTAGTATCTATCTTTGAAACTGTTTTAACATTAACACTACTTTGTAAACTATTATTAATTTTAGATATTATAGTATTTATATTATTATAGTTTTTCGTATAAATTTTTTCACTTTCTAAATATCTTTTTAATATTTCTTCACTTAAAGCCCCTTCATAAGTATTAGTTGATTTAATTTTTAAAGTAATATCTTCTTGATTTAATCTTTTCTCTTGATAATTTCTTGGAATATAAATAACATATACAACATCTCTAAAAAATAAAGCATCATCAATATCACTTTCTTTAATACTTCTTAAATCTGTATTTTTTTTCATATAGTTAACTAAATTATTACTTAGTTTACTATTATCTTCATCTATTATAACAACATCTGGTTTGGTTTCTATAAAACTAGTAGTTTCTTTGGTATTTAAATTAGTAACTCCAAATACTAAAAGCATCATAGTATATAAAATAATTGTTCCTTTATATTTATTTACTATTTTTAAAAATGTTTTAAATACTGTCATATTTCCTCCTCAAACTTAAAATAGATAAAACTATTAAAATTAAAGAAAATATTAATAAACTTAAAATATTAAAATTAAATCTATCTAAGGTATTATAATAATATAAAGAATAAAAACCATCTGTTATCATATTAGCAGGATTTATTAAATTTAAAAATCTCACATTTTTATCTATTACATATTTCATGGTAATACCCATCATTCCTGATAGGAAACAAAAAATCATTGTAATTGCAATTAAAATACCAGTTTTAGCATTTTCATTAGTATTTAAGCATGATCCGATAAATAAACCAAAAGATAACCCTGCAATTGATGAGATAAATGATAACTCCAAAACTCTTAAAGTATTATTACCAAAATCTACTTTTATAACTAAGACTAAGAATATTAAAAGTATTCCTATTCCTAGTAATTGAATTAATAAACTAGCAAGTAAATCTCCTATAATCATAATAGATTTTTTAATAGGTGAAACACTTACTAAATAACCAGATGGTTTTATCTTAGGTAATTTATAATTAATAATTGTCATGGAAATCAAGGCTCCATACAAGGCTGACATAGCAATTAAAGTATAATATTCTATCATAGTATAACTTAAATTATTACTAGATGTGTTTTCTAATTTAATATCACTTGCAAGTAAATTATTTATTTCTAAATAATTATTTTCTTGTATTAAATCATTTATTATTTTTTTATTTGTATTTATTTTATTAATAACATTTAAAACAATTGTTTCATTTACCCCACTTTGATTAACAACTAAATCTTCTTTACTAAAATCAATATAAGCAGATATTTTTTTCTCATCTAATAATTTTCTGGCATCTAATTCATTTAAATACTTAATATTAAACATGTAATTATTACTATTTTTATTTCCTAAATCTTTAAAAACTTCTTTATAAACTAAATCATTTCTAAATACCTCGTTATCAACAATAGCAATATCTATTACTTTAAAAGTTTCTTGTTTTTCAATATTAGAAAAAGCCATTTTAAAGAATAATCCAAGAACCAAAGGAAAAAGAAAAGTCCAAAATAGAAGTGCTTTATTTCTTATTAAAATTTTTAAAGAATACTTAAAATTATGGAAAAACATTAGTCTCTTAATTCCTTTCCTGTTAGTTCTAAGAAAACATCATTTAAAGTAGGACGTTCAGCAAATATTCTGTTGTATTTAATTTTATTAGTTTTTAAATAATCAATTAATTCTTCTATATTGTTTTCTCCTTTTTGATAAGTTAAAATAACTGTATTTAAATTAGTATTTAAATCATAGACATTTTTAATATTTTTTAAATCATTTATAATATTATCATTTATTTTATCAAACTCAATAGTTATTTTCTCTTCAATTTTAGTTAATTTCTTTAATTCATCACTTGTACCCTCAGCAAGTATTTTTCCTTTATCTAAAATAATAATTCGATCACATAATATTTCTACTTCTTCCATGTAATGGGTTGTATAAATAATAGTCGCTCCCTCATCTCTTAGTTTTTTAATTCCATCTAAAATATTATTTCTACTTTGAGGATCAACAGCAACCGTTGGTTCATCTAAAAATATTATCTTTGGTTTATGGGAAACTCCACAAGCAATATTAAGTCGTCTTAATAATCCTCCTGATAATTGTTTAGGATAAAATTTCATAAATTCTTTTAACCCAACAAGGTTAATAGCATCCATTACATATTTTTTTCTTTTTTTATCATCACTTATATAAAGACCACAGAAATAATCAATATTTTCATAAACAGTTAACTCTTGAAAAACTGATACCTCTTGAAATATTACTCCTATTTCTCTTTTTAAATCATATGAAGTAGGAGTTATTTCTTTATCCATAACTTTAATACTTCCTTCATGTTTTAAAAGAGATAATATACAATTAATAGTTGTAGTTTTCCCCGATCCATTAGGTCCTAAAAGTCCTAATATTTCTCCTTTATAAACTGAAAAACTAATATCATTAACTGCCACTAAATTTT
Organism: uncultured Bacilli bacterium; assembly: GCA_934119955.1. Taxonomy (GTDB): domain Bacteria; phylum Bacillota_I; class Bacilli_A; order RF39; family UBA660; genus RUG591. Next base: position 21,234 of record CAKOSZ010000013.1, read on the forward strand.
TATATTTTTTAATTAAATTTTTAACTTCAATAATTTTTTCCATATAATCCTTTCTAAAAACCCCATTTAATTGATTTAATAATAACTTCAATTATAAATAAAATTGGTATTATACTAGTTATAATAATTAAACTAAGTTTTTTCTTATCATTTAAATTAAAATCTTGATAAAATATATTTTTTATTTTTAAAACTAAATTCTTAAATACTAGAATAAAAATAATAGATCCTCCTGTATTTAAAATAATATCATCTATATCAAATGAACCAGTATTTGTTAATACTTGCATTAATTCTACCCCTAAAACTATTAAGAAAATAATACTTATTTCTTTAAAGATATTTTTCTTTTTATCCTTGATAATTAAAAGAAATGATAAAGGGATAAGCATAACTAAATTACCTAAAATATTTAAATACTTAGTTCTTGTTAAAACATTACTTTTTAAATAATTCTTAATACTTTTAAAAGGAATAAGATTACCACCTTTTAAATATTTAATATTACTAAGTTTAAAAGACATATCCACTCTTTTAATAACCATAGTTATACTAAATAAAAGAATTAAATAAAAAATTATATAACAAATAATATTTTTATTATAAGTTTTTAAATTATTTTTATATATTCCATAACTAAATAAAAGAAAAAATAAAGAAATAAATAAAATAATTGCTTTTAAATAAGTCATATTAAATAAAAACTTAGTTCTTGGATTAAATAAAACAAATAAATAACTTATAAAAAAAGATATAAGTAAATATTTTAAATAACTTTTAATATTTATTTTTTTTAAAATTAAGTTTATAGTAAATACTAAAATAATTAAGAATATAATAAGTAAATAAATTTTATAATTATTCATGAATACCTCTATTTCTAATTAGAAAATAAGTAATTGGTCTTATTATTCCTAAGGTAAATACATTAATAATTGTTATAATATCTACATATTTTTTTAGATATTTTTTAATTATTAAATGACTCATAACAGTATTTAAAATAAAACTTAGAATTAAAAGAATAATAATACTAATAAATATTAAGGTATCATAGTTAGTAGTAATTGTTAAAGATAAAACAAGAAATATAAGTAAAAGTAAATCAGTTAAGAAAATACCAAAACCTAGTTTATTTTCATGAAAAGTTTTTCCAAGTATTATTTTATTATAAATAGGAATAAAGGCTAATTTAGATTTACTTACTTTATAAATAAAGATACTTTCAAATATATAGTCATTTAATAGGTAAATGGTTAAACAAACTAAAAACAAAATCCATAAAATGTAGATTGAGGTTAGAAAACCTATTAAGACTAACACACTAATTCCTCCCATAACTATTCATGTTTTACATCAATGCCACCAAAGACACAAGTTGCATTTATATAAATAACTGGTTTTTCTTTTTCGTTTGCTTTTAATTTCTTAGTTTCAACACCACCAAAAATTGCAAATGGTTTTACTTTAACTTTCACGTTTTCTGGTACTAATATATCAATTCCTCCAAAGAAAGCTGAGGCATCTATATAAACATCTTCTTTGATAATAGAATTTCTTAAATCACATTTAAGTCCTCCAAAAAGTGCTGTTAATTCAAGTCTTTCTAGTTTTTCTTTACTATAATTAATTGTTTGACCTGAGAAAATGGCTAAATACTCATTATCTTCATTTATCTTTTTTTTCTTATCATCATATTTCTTTCTACATATTAAAGATACTCCAATAATAACAAAAATAATTGGTAAAAGTAATTTTAATATTAAAGTAAAATCAATTATATCAAGAGATGCAAGTAATAAAAAACATCCTATTAAAAGTCCTATGAAATTACTAGTTTTATCAATATCTGTTATTAATCCTATAAATGAAGGAATAATTATAAATAAAGTCCACCACCCACTAAAAAAGATATTAAACTTTATTATTTCTAAACTATTAAGTCCTAGTAAAATACCAATAATTATTAAAACCAATCCCCATAAAATATTTTTAATTTTCATTTTTTCTCCTTTAAAACCCATTTATTATCTGGTTTTTCTTCTAGTAGCATCAATGCTTGAAATTCATATGATAACAAATCACTTATTTGTTTATCAGTAAATAAAACGGTATCATTAGCAGAAAGCGTTGCTATTCCATGAGTAAATAACCACATTTTAAGATGAAATGATTTAATATCATTATCGTTTAAATTTGTACTAATTTTAATAATATCTTTTATTTTCTTATAATCTGTATCAAGAATAAAATCACTTGGTAATAATTTATTATCACTCATGAATAATATTTTAAATAACTTTTTCTCATCTCTTGAAAACCTTATATAATTAATTCCAATTTGTTTATATAAAGGCATATTACCTAGTTTATTATTTAATAAATAATCATAGAAATAAGTATCAATCTTTTTTCCAAGTTCAAGTTTTAATTCTTTTGTATTTTTAAATTGATAGTAAATTGGTCGAATAGATGAATTCAACTCCTTAGCAATTCTTCTATTACTAATACTATTTAACCCTTCTCTTCTTGCAATAGAGAATGCTGTATCTAAAATCATTTCTTTGGTTATTTTTGTTGTATTTGCCATTATTTTTTCTTCTTTCTATTTTTAGGTTTTCCTTGATAATTTCTAATTATACTAAATATATTTGCAAGAATTACACATAAAAGAGAAACACTTAGATAAGGATTTTTACTACTTTTATCAATAAAACTAATAATTAGAAAAATAATTCCTGATAAAATTAGACCAATACTTGCTATCATTAATAACTTATTAATATTTTCTTTTTTCATAAAACCTCCTTTACAAAAACAATTATTTTAGGTACAAAAATAATTAAACCAACAATAAATGAAGAAATTGCTAATACTAAAACACTTCCAGCTGCAATATCCTTAGCATTTTTAGCATTTATATCTGTTTTTAAAGTAATCATATCAACTACTATTTCAATTGCTGTATTAAAAAGCTCTGCTCCTATTACTAAACCAAATAAAATTAAACAAGTAATCCATTCATATTTACTAATATCAAGGATTATTCCAAATAAAATTACTAAAAACATCATACATAAATGAATTTTAATATTTCTTTCCTTGTAAACACAGTTTTTTAACCCCTCAAAAGCATGTTTAAAACTATTAATTAAATTTTTATTTTTCATAACTCTCCTTTAAAATAAACTTATTTATAACTTTAATAAATATTATTAAATAACTAAGAGAAAGTAAAAATCCTGAAATGACATCACTTACAAAATGAACTCCTAAGTATACTCTACTAATTCCAATTAAAACAATAATTAGAGAAAGAAGCGTTATTAAAGAAATTTTTAACTTTTTATTTTTAAAATATTTATAAATAAAATAAATAAGTAAACCATAAAAAGATAAACTAACCATCGAATGCCCTGATGGAAAAGAATAACCTGTTTCAACTATTAAAAACAAATCACTTGGTCTTGGTCTTTTAACAATAAATTTTAATACTTGATTAATAATTGTTATTAAACCTAAATTACCAGTTATAATAAAACTAAGTTTTTTATTTTTAAGTAAAAATGATAAAAGAGTTAAAACTATTAAAACGTAAGGACTACCTAAATTTGTAATGATTAAAAATATCTTCGTTAAAAGAGGTGTTCTTATTTTAAATAAACTAAATGCTAATTTATCAAATTCTAATATTTCCCTTTCATAAACGCTTTCTAAAATAAAACCAGTTATGACTAAGCAAATTATAATAATAAATAATAAATAATTCTTTTTTAAAAATTCAACTATATTTTTCATTTCTTTTTAACAAAAGAACCAATTGCTTCACCTATTAGCATGCCAAGACTTAATCCAAGTCCCATATTGCCATCAAAACAATTAGATATCATAAGACCAAAAGACATACCAAGTATCATACCCTCAGTTATATAATTCTTCTTGTTTTTCTTAGAATTCACGATTACTATAACAACCGCTACTCCCATTACAACAAATGGTAAACAAGCAATTATAAATTCTTTCATACTACCTCCACAATATAATTGTATCACATGATACAAAATTTGCAAGTATTTTTTAATTGAGTTTTAACTTTTTACAAGTTTTACTAAATAAGTAAGAAAAAAAACAACTTAGAATAATATCTAAATTGCTTTTTTGTTGTTAGTTAATTAACTCTTTTTTAATTTTTTCTAATTCATCTTTATTAAGATTAGTAATCTCCATAATTTCTAAATCAGTCATATTTTTATTTAATAAGTTTTTGATAATAAGGGTTTGAGTTTCGATTTTGCCTTTATCTTCGCCATCATGAAAGCCAGCAAAGTATTTTTCTTGATTACGCATTATTTCTTCCACTTCTTCTCTCATCATTTCCTCCACATATTTCTTATCATTTGAAAAATATTCTAAATTTTTACTATAAGTATCAAGTTCATCTATACTTGAAAATTGTTCAAGCATATCCTTGCTGTTCACAGTTAAAAGTTTAAAGAATTTATCAAACATGATAACTCTATCATAACTTAGATTGTCATAATAATCAAGATTTAT
>CAKOSZ010000014.1 GCA_934119955.1 uncultured Bacilli bacterium
ACTTTTATATAAATCATCTGTGATAACATCTAAATATTTTACTTTTAAAGTATCATCTTTTAAACTTTTAATTATATTCTCTTTATATAAATCACCTGTAATAACATCTAAACATTTTACTTTTAAAGTATCATCTTTTAAACTTTTAATTATATCACTTTTATATAAATCATCTGTGATAACATCTAAATATTTTACTTTTAAAGTATCATCTTTTAAACTTTTAATTATATCCGTTTTATAACCATCACTTTTAATGGCAACCAAACTTTTTATTTTTAAAGTATCACTGTTAATTTTTGAAATTAAATTTGATAAAATATTCTCAATCATATTCATATAACCTCTACTTTCAATTATATTGTATCATATATTTAAAAAAAATAGTTTTATTTTATTATAATTTACATATTTTATAACTTAATTATCATTTTAATTAAAAAAAATTAGCCTTAACTAATTTCTTTTATTTGATAGTAATTACCATTTAGTTTAATTTTAATTGTTTTAATACCAAAATTATTTATATAACCATCAGTTATATCAAAAATAAGTTTATATTCATAATCACCTATTTTTTCATAATTTTTAAATTCAAGAAATTTATTATCAAATCCCATAGTTCTTCCTATAATAAAGTAATTATCATCATCTTCTTGTAAAATAAATTCATCATCACTTTTATCTAATTTAAAAGTATCTAAATTTGTACCAAAGTATTTTTCAATTAGTTTTTTACTATCACTTTTACTAATACTTCTCTTCCACTTAATGTCATCAATTTTCTCTTCTTTAAGTAAAGTATCACTTTTAGTAGAAAAGAAAATTAAATAATTAGTTAAAAAATCTTTATAATCTATACCATTTGGATAATCATAATAAAATAATCTTTGATTATAACAAACAAATCTATTAACCGAATCATTTAAATCAAGATTACAATTATCATAATCTATATCATTATGTATTTCTATTTTACTATCATCTACTAGGATATTATCATTTTTATTATCACTATCTTTATTCTCTACATTATTATCCTTTAACACTTTATCATAGATAATAAATCCACCTAATCCAAGTATTATAACTATTAAAACAACTACTAATATTTTTAAATTATTATTATTTTTCATATTCTTAACTCCTTTAAACTAATTATAAATTAATTATTTTTTAGCCTCCACATATTAAAGCTTTTTTTATTTTATAACTAGTAACTTTAAAATTATCATCTAAATCATAGATAGTATATTCCTTGTCATTAGTGCTACTAATAGCTAATCCTTTTTTTATTTTTTTAAGTACTTCACTATCACCGGAATCTGTGCATCCTTCCATTGGTTTATAATATTGATAGTCATAAAATGAATTATCATTTTCATAATAATAACTTTCTACCTGAATATCACTATTTGTAATATCGGCTATTTTTATAGTTTTTCTACTATTAATATTTTCAAGCATTAATTCATTATTTTTTATATAAACAATATTATTATAATAAAAATTTTTAAATGCATCTACTTTTATAGTATCAACCACATTTCCATCTATATCATATTTTTTAACTAATCCATTATCATTATAATATATATATTCTTTATAAATTACCAAGTTTTTAATATCTTTACCATCAATTATTTCTTTTTTGTCATTATTATAAATTTTTATTATATCACCTGGAAAATTACCATCAGGAGCATTATTCATTGCTATAAATACATTTTTATCATTATATGTATATAATTCAAAATTTGGATAATTAAATTCATTACTTAAACTAACACTTATTTCTTTGTTTGCAGTATTAATATCAAATAAATATAAATAATCATCTTTTACAAAAGATAAGTATTCTTCATTTAAAAGTTTATAATTTTTATATTCATCATTAAGATAAATTATTTTTGTCTTTTTTGTATCTAAATTATAAAGTTTTAAAGATTTATCATTATACAATATATATTTATCCTTAATATAAACTATCTTTGCAGCCTTAGTTTCAGTTTTTAACGAATAAGCAAGTTCATTACAATGATCATATTTTTCATAACACAAATTATTATATTCATCCTTATAAATATTCATAGTATATTTATAATTTGTATTTATTTTATTATTATCCTTTAACATTTTATCATAGATAATAAATCCACCTAATCCAAGTATTATAACTACTAAAACAACTACTAGTATTTTTAAATTATTATTATTTTTCATATTCTTAACTCCTTTAAACTAATTATAAATTTACAAATCTTAGATGTCAAGTTATGGGTATTAAAACGTAAACTATTTACACTTATGTACACTACTTTTTAACTTTAATCTTACTTAAATATTCATCTATTGAATTGCTTTGCATATTTATATAATCACAAGTTGTATCTATTTCTTTTTCTAATAAATATATTTGTTTATCAGTTGGTCTTCTAAAATAACAAGTATCTAAACAAAATAAATTTAAAATATCACAAAATCTTCTTAAAGGACTAGTAGTATGTGAATGATATGAAACTCCAAGTCCTCTATGTCCTTGATTAAATCTTGTATAAAAAGCCTTAGGAAATCTTGATTTAATATCCATTAACATTTTCTTTTGTCTCATATCCTTAGGATTTTTTATATATTCGTCTAACATACTTTGCCATTTTTCATCTATTATATGACACCTATATGCAAAAGGATAACCTAAGTTATGAAACATTTCAGCAGTTTTATAACCTGTAATCATCATTAAATAACTAATTAAACTTTCAGCAAAAGAAGAAGTTCCTTGTCTATTACCAATAACATTTTCTCTTTTTAATTCTTCATAAATCTTAACATTTTTATACATCTTTTTTAAAAATCTTAAAACTTCATCATACAATTCTAACATTTCTGTTTCTTCTCTTGTAGTTCCACCTTTTTTATATAATTCATTTATTTCGTTATAAGTATGTCTATTACTTACACTTATAACAGTATTTAAAACTTTAAAATCAACTATTCCATATTCTTTATTAAATTCAAAGCAAAAACTTTTAGCAAGTCTTTTTTTATTTTTTAAAAGAGATAATTTATTACTTGATAAAACGCTTGGTAACATTTGACTAGGTGGATTTATATCATATATAGTTGTTGTTCTTAACTTCGCATCATTTATAACACTAGAATTATAACTATACATTCCAAGAGGATCTGCTATATGAACTTTAAACATAATATTACCGTTTTTAAGTTTTTTAATTGATATTCCATCATCTAATACTGTTGAATCTAAATCATCTATTGTTATTATATAATCATCTAAATAAATTCTATTTTCAAGCATATCTTCATAGTGATCTAAAACATCCATTTCTAAACTATTCATTTGATATTCATCTAAATTAATATTATAATTATTTAAAACATATTGTCTTTTTAATTTACTAATTATGTTTTTAAGATCTTCTAGATCACGTTTAGTTAAACTAGTTTTATAACCTAAAAAATCATTTAAAGTATTTAAAACACTTTCTCTTTTTTCATTATCAAGTTCAAAAACATTATCATCTAAAAATTTATTAATAACTCTTAAATAATAAGAAGAACTTTTTTTATCTTTTTCTTTCAAAGATTTTATATAAGCATCTATTATATCTAAAAAAATAGGTCTTTCTTTTTTAATATTAACAATACTAATATCTTTTTCAATTAAAATATCTAAATATTCTAAGTTTTTAAAACTAAATATTGTTTCATAAACTAATTTATATAAATAATCATCAGGAAAATTACTAACTATTTTTTCTTTTTTCTTAGTTAAAATTTCATTTAACGTTATATTAGTATTACGAAAATATTCTTGATCACAAAAATCAATCAGTCCCATTTCTTTTTTATATAATTTTTTTAATTTAGTTATTAAATGATAATAATTACATTTTTTACTTTTACTAAGTTTTTCATATGATGTTTTTAAATAAGAATTAACTTTAATTAAGTATTCATAATTATTTATAGGATTATAGTTAATAACTGCATCTTCTATTATATTAATAAGTAATAAAAAGAAAGCATTATTATCAAGATTTAAACTATAAAGACAACTGTTGTAATCATTGCTTTTCATAATTATTTTTAATCTTAATATATTACTTTCTTTCATATTTAATTCCTCCTATTAACACTTATTAAAGTGACCTCATCACTTAAATATTTTATTCTTTCAATTATTCTTCGTGCTTTTACTTTATCAATTACTCCATTTGTAACTTGTAAATGATTTTCAAGTTCAGCAATTGTTAAATTAGAAGTGAAAAAAGTTTTTAAATTGAAATCCATTCTATATTGTAGAATACTTCCTAAAATTTCATCTCTTGCCCAATCAGTTAATTTTTCAGCACCTATATCATCTATTAATAAAAGAGGAACTTTTTTAATATCATCAAATAGATTTGGTTCATTGTTATTAAAACTTGCTTTTATACTTCTTAAAAATTCAGGAAAATAAATAATTGCACTTTGATAATTTAATTTAGCAAGTTCATTAAACAAAGCACCGATTAAATAAGATTTACCAGAACCAAAGTTACCAGTTAAATAAATACCTTTACAATCTTTATTTTTTCTATAATCATCATAGAAAGATTTGATTTTTTTAATTATTTCTAGACGTTTAGCATCATCTTTATAAATACTTTTAAAACTTGCACTTTTAATTAAACTAGGTATTTCAAAATAATAAACGTTTTTCATATATTTATTTATTTCATCGCTTTGTTCTTTATATTTACATTTTTTATAAGAAAAATTAAGAGAATTATTAGTAACCTTAGGAGTTAAGCAAAAACCTTTTAAAGCATTTTTACAAGATAGTAAAGAGGAACAATTAGAACAATTTCTAAGTTCTAAACTTGCTTCATTAAGTCTTGATGTATATTTCATTTTAATATTTGTATCTATCTCTAAATTATCAGTTATTTGTTTAAAATATTCATCATTTAAACTTTTAGCATAATTAACTTTTAATAGATTAGAATTTTTTCTATTTAAACTTAATTTTTCCATACTCCTCCTAATAAATTGTATTTTTATAATTATCTAATAATTCCTTACATCCTACGTTTTCTACTTTTTCAACTTTAATTACATTTTTATTTTTATTTTCTAAATAATCATAGATTAAATTATCACGAAAACCAATTTCAGCAACTTCTAGTCTTGTTGTTACGTAATATACTTCTTTAATGTTCGACCAGATAATGGCAGATAAACACATTGGACATGGTTCACTTGTTGAATAAATTACACAGCCTGTTAAGTCATAAGTATTTAAGTTTTTACAAGCATCTTGAATAGCAGTTACCTCAGCATGAGCTGTGGGATCATTTTTTAATAATACTTTATTATTACCAACACCAACTATTTTTGAGTCCTTTACTATAACTGCCCCAAAAGGCCCTCCTTCTTTATTTAAAACCCCTTTATTTGCAACCATAGTTGCATAATCGAAATATTCCTTCATATAAACCTCAAACTTAATATACCATAAAATAGTATTTTAAACAATTAATTTTACAAAGAAAAAAGACCTAATTTACAATTAAATTAGAAATATAAAATTAAGAAATATTTTCTAATTTTTCTTATATAATAATTGGTCTTTAAATTTTTTAATAGTTATTAAATTCTTTTTTTAGTTCATGTGTTTTTATTTATTAGTAATTTAAGTCTTTTAACTCATCAAGAACAAATACTCCATTTTCACGAATTAGTTTATCATCAAAATAGATATTTCCACCACCGTAATCACTTCTTTGAATTAAAACCATGTCCCAGTGAATATTAGAATCATTCCCATTATAGCATTCTTTATAAGCAGATCCTGGGGTAAAATGAATACTACCTGCTATTTTTTCATCGTATAAAATATCTCCAATTGGATGCATTATCATAGGATTCAAGCCAAGTGAGAATTCTCCTACATACCTACTACCTTCATCAGTATCAAATATTTTATTTATTAAGGTATCTCCTTCTTTGCAAGTTGCTTTAATAATTTTTCCATCTTTAAATGTTAAACTAACATCATGAAAGATATTACCATTATATGGAGATGGGGTATTATAAGTAATAGTTCCATTAACACTATCTTTAATTGGAGCGGTATATACTTCTCCATCTGGAATATTTGCTTCTCCTGAACAAATAATTGCAGGTAATCCCTTAATACTAAATGTAATATCAGTTCCAAGGGCTGTAATTCTTACTTTATCAGTACTTTCCATTAGTTTTTTTAAAGGTAACATAGATTCATGCATTTTGTCATAATCAACTGTCATAGTATTAAAAGCAAAATCAAAGAAACTTTCATAACTAGTTTTAGCCTTATAAGCATCTACATAACTTGGATAATTTAAAAGTACCCATCTTCTTTGATTTATCTCAATATCCTTAAAAGGACTAAGTTCTTGTTTTAATTTATTATTTAAAGTTCTATCAACATTCTTATCATAATAATCACTTGTAGTATATCTTATTTGAATAAAACAGTCATATTCTCCTACTTCAAATTCAAAAATATTTTTTTTGTTTGCAATTATATCATCATTTAAATTTTCTTTGATTAAATTTTCAAACTCTGGATCAAGATATTTAACAGTAGGTATTCCTCCCTGAACTAATATTTCCTTAATTAAAGTTTTAATAAAATAATTACATTCATTTGATTGATAAGTTATTAAAACCTTATCACCTTTTTTAACTTGTAAACTATGTTTAACAATTGTTTCACTTAATTTTTTAACTCTTTCCATAAACAAATCCTTTCATTAACATAAAATACAGAGAAAGGAGTATTTTATGTATACCAGTTATAATATACCACAAAATAGTAATAATTATCAAAAAAATTATAAAAATTATCCAACTACAACCTATTACAATAATGGAGATAGATTTATAGGTGGTGGATTTTTAGCACCATTTTTACTAGGGGGAGTTGGTGGATATTTAATAGGAAGACCAAATTATAATAATCAAGGTCCAATTCCTGTATATTTTCCACCTAACCAACCAATACCTTATTACCCACCTTATTCTAATACAAATATTTATTACTAAAATAAACCCTTTTCTGGGTTTATTTAATTAATTTCTTTGTATAAATTGCCACACTTTGAGTTTCTAAATCAGTACGTTCAATAACTTCTAAATCTGGATTAGTATCAAGAATTGTTTCTAGATTACGAGTTTTAGTTTTAAAATCTTGATCAAAGATAAAACCATGTATTCCCATGATAACAGGATAACCATGTTTAATCAAATTGTAACCAAGAGAACTATCTTTATTACTTGGATTTTGAAATAAAAAAGCAGTTGGTTTATTAAAAACTATTTGTCCTTTGTTATTACTTAATTTAAGACAAACTTCATTAGATACATAGGCATCACCTGATATAATTTGTCTTGAACCAATATTTTTAATAGAACTAGCATAAGGAGTAACTAAAATACTAGAATCTCTACAATTAGTAATTGTATCATGTTCTCCCTTAGAAAATTCAATAACATCATCTAAATTTTTAAGAACACTACTTAAAATAAAATGACGATATCTATTAGAACTAGTTTTTAATTCCAAAAGCCACTCATTAAACTTCCTAAAATCATCATTATTATAATAATCAAATTTATCAACACCATATACCCTTTTATATTCCAAAATTAACTTTTCTAAATAACTTAAATTCATACTACACCTCTAAATTAATTATAAAGAATTTAAAAGAAAAAGCAAGTGATTTTACACTTACCTATTTAAGAGCAATTGTAAATGGATTTGATTTTGTACCATCTCCATCTGTTATAACAACATTTTGTTTTAAATATATTGAGGGACGAGCATATACATCTGTGGTTATATCATTACTACCAACAGCATTTGAATTAATAAACCAAACATTAGAAGAATTAAAAGATGTTATTAAAGCTACTTAACGCTATTATTTTTTATCAATTAAATCTTTATATATATCATATATTTCATCTACTGCCTTGTCCCATGTTCTATATAAATCATAGTAAGCATTGTTAGAAACTTTTTTATATAATTCTTTATTTTCCATTGCTTCTATTATTTTGTCACTATAAGCACCTATTGTTTCATCACTTAAAAAGCCATTTACATTATCAGTTATAGTAGATGAAGTTGCTGTATTTTTTAAAAATACTCCTGGTGTTTTTTGACTAGCCGCTTCTATTTGAACAAGGGAAGATGCATCATATACAGATGGAAATAAAAATAAATCTGCTCTTTTATAAATACTTGCAAGTTCTATTCGATCTTCTATTTTACCAACTAATAACACTTCTTTTTCAAGATTTAATTCCTTTATTCTTTCTTTTAACTTGTCCTCATCTTGTCCAACTCCAACAAATAACATTTTAAATTTTAAACTCGGCTTTTTCTTTTTTAAAACACTTAAACTATCAACTATAAATAAAATATTTTTTAAAATATTAAGTCGTCCTACAAATAAAAATACTTTCACGTTCCACTTTATATTATATTTTTTATCAAGCTCTTTATAAGTTTTATTATTATCTTCAACAGGTTCCATATCAGTTGCATTTAAAAGTACTCTTGGCATGGTTTTATAATGGTATTCTTCAAAATAAATTCTAGCAACTTCCTTATTAACTGCAAAGCATAAATCACATTTGTTATAAACTTTCATTAATTTATAAGTAAACTTATTGGCTAACATTTCACTTTTTAAAGCCCTTTTAAAATCTCTTTTAAACTGAGAGTGCATGGTTGCAACACATGGTATATGGTGAAGTTTAGCATATTTAAGCCCCGCAACCCCAAGAGAAAAAGGCGAATGAATATGCACGATATCTAAATTATATTTATTAAGATTTCTTATAAATCTATAATCAAGTTTTGGAATAGGTAAAGAATAATCTAAGAAAGGTACATCCAAAGAATAACATCTTACTACCTTATAAGGAAGAGTTGTATCATCAAATTTACTAAATAAGTAACTTGGAACAAACACGATTACATTACAAAAATTAGATAGTCTTCTGGCATAATTATCAACTACCATTACTACTCCATCAGTAACTGGAAAAAATGAATCATTAAATAAACCTACGGTAATTTTTTTCATATTAATATATTATCACATTTTATTTTAAACATCAATTACTTCTAATTTATTTTTAATTTCAACAATAAACCTTGACTCATGATTTTTACAAGTCATTAAATAAACATCATTCTTTGTTCTTGTTAAAGCAACATAAAAAAGTCTTCTTTCCTCAGCATATAAATACTTTTCTTTATTTCTAAAAAACAACTTCAACACCTCATCATCTTCTAATTTATTAGGAAAACCTAACACATCATCTGTTAAATTTAAAACAATAACCGTATCACTTTCTAATCCTTTGGAAGTATGAACAGTTAAAAACTTTAAATTTAAATTCTTATACTTAAAACAATTATTAATAATATTTTTTTCATAAGCATTTTTTAAATCATGATTACACCTAGCAAGTATTAAAACTTCTTTTTTACCCATTTTATCTAAATAATCAAGTAGTCTTATAAATCTATATTGATAATTACTTTTAGTATAATATATTAACTTAACTGGATTTTTTAACCTTTTAATTGTTTCAATTTTCTTAGATAACTGATACTTATTTTTAATAATAAAATGATAAGCAATGTTTACTAATTCTTTTGAATTTCTATAAGTTTTATTAATATACATAACTTTACTATCTTGAAAATACTTTTTAAAATTAACAAACAAATCAAGAGTACAACCAGAAAACCTATAAATAGATTGAAAATCATCACCTACACAAAAAACTTTACTATCACACTCTTCTTGAATAGATTTAATTAAATTATATCTAGTAATAGATGTATCTTGAAATTCATCTATTATAATATATTTATAATATCTTTTTATTCCCTTTTTCTTTATACTATAATAAGCCTTAGTTATCATTAAATCAAAATCTATTTCCCTACTACTATTTAATTCTTCTAAATATATTTTATAAATAGTAAACATTATTACTAAAAAGCATTTATTTTTATATTGTTTTTTAAAATTAAAAATATATCTATTTCTTTTTAAATATTTTTTAAAATTATAAATATTATGATCATTACTCTTAATCATATTAATAAACTTAATTATTAATTTTTTATATGATATAAATTCTTTTAAATAAATAGTTTTTAATAATTCATAGTTTAGATCTTCTTTTATATAATACTTAAAGTAACCAATTACATATTTAATTAAATTAGTATTATATATAATACTTTCAAAGAATTCATTTACTATATATTCTAAGTAATCACTTTCTACTATTTTAAAATATTCATGATTATTTTTTAATATCTCTAAACTTAGTTTATGAAATGTATAAATATCTATTTCTAAATTTAGTTTTTGTTTTAAACTATTAACCGTTTCATTTATAAAAGAAATACATAAAATATCTTCTTTATTAACACCTAGTTTTTCTATTAAATATTTTATTTTTCCAACTATTGTTAAAGTTTTACCAGAGCCTGCTCCTGCTACTACTAAAATATTTGTTTTATTATCTGTTATTATTTTTCTTTGATTAATATCTAGTTTATAACCATTTATATTATCAAAGAAAGTATCATTTATTATATTTTTCATTTTACCTCCTAATATAATATAAACGGATTTAACAAAAACCTTGTAAATTTACAAAATAGACATTTTTAGACATTTTTTAACACATTTTTAGGTATTTGTTTTTGTTATCTTAACGTTTTTTTGTCAATTAATTTTTGTTTTATTGCTACTAGTATTAATAAATGTTATAATTAAAGGGAAAAGAGGATATATGAAAAGAATAGATGAAACTAATTTAAAAAATAAAACAGTTATCATTAGAGTTGATTTTAATGTTCCTATTAAAGATGGAGTTATAATTGATGATAATAGAATTAAAGAAAGTTTAAAAACTATTAATTATTGTTTAGATAATAATTGTAAAATTATTTTATTATCACATCTTGGTAAAGTTAAAACAGAAGAAGATAAACTTAAAAATACTTTAAAACCTGTTAGTATTCGTTTAAGTGAACTTTTAAATAAAGAAGTAATATTTGTTCCTGAAACAAGAGGTAAAATTGTAGATGAAACGGTAAAAAATATGAAAGATAAAGATATTGTTTTACTTGAAAATACTAGGTTTGAAGATTTGAATGGTAAATTAGAAAGTAATTGTGATGATACTCTTAGTTCTTATTGGGCTAGTTTAGGAGATATTTTTATAAATGATGCTTTTGGTACATGTCATCGTAAACATGCTTCTAATGTTGGAATAAGTAAACATTTACCAAGTTGTTTAGGCTTTCTTATTTTAAAGGAACTTGATAATCTTTTACCTATTATTAATAATCCTAAAAAACCTTTTACTGTAATTCTTGGAGGGGCTAAAATAAGTGATAAAATTAATTTAGTTAAGAATTTAATAGAAAAAGCCGATTATATTTTAATAGGTGGTGCAATGGCTTATACATTTTTAAAAGCAAAAGGAATAAGTGTTGGTAAATCATTAGTTGATGAAGAGGCTATAAGTTTTGTTAAAAGTCTTCCTATTGATAAAATTATTTTACCAATTGATCATATAGTAAGTTTAGAAATAGATGGTAAGAAAAAGAAAGTTTATGATATTGGTTCTAATGAAATAGGTCTTGATATTGGTCCAGAAACAGAAAAATTATTTAAAAGTTATCTTGAAAAAAGTAAAACTGTTTTTTGGAATGGTCCAATGGGTTATTATGAAAATGTATCTTATCAAGATGGAACTAGATATATATGTGATGTAATTAGCAATTTAGATATTACCAGTGTTGTTGGAGGTGGAGATTCTGCTTCCTGTGTTATAAATATGGGATACATTGATAAATTTACTCACATTTCAACTGGTGGTGGGGCTAGTTTAGAACTATTATCAGGTAAAACTTTGCCAGGTGTTAATATATGAAAAAGAAAATATTAATTACGTATGCCTCATACGGATCAGGTCATAAAACAGTTGCTAATTATATCTACGATTATTTTAAGGAACATAGCAATGACTATGATATTAAAGTAGTAGATGTTATGGACTATGCTAGTTTAATTGGTAAAATTAATTTAAAATTATTTAATATTAGTTTTAAAACTCAAATGAGTTTACCGGCTACAATTGGCTATGAACTAGGTGATAACAAAATAGTAACTGCTCCATATAAAATATACACCAAAGCCTGTTTAAATAAAAAATTACAAAAAGATTTTTTAGAATATAATCCTGATATTTTAATTGCTACCCATTTCTTTGGTGGTATTATGATGGGAAGTATTAATCAAAAATATCATACTAATACCAAAATTATTACTATTATAACGGATTATCATTCTAATTGTATGTGGTTACAAAACCATAAATATGAAGATTATATAGTTGTTAGTAATGAAATAGTAAAACAAGAATTATTAAAATTTGGAGTTGATGAAAAAAAAATATGTCCGTTTGGAATTCCTTTATCAGCAAAATTTAAGAATTTAGATGACAAAGATAAAATAAAAATAAAATATAATATTAAAAACAATAAACCTATTATTCTTTTCTTTGGAGGAGGATCAATGGGTTCTAGTTTTTCATTTAAATATTTAAAGGCTCTTTTAAAACTTAATTTAGATTATAATATAATTTTTGTTTCTGGTAAAAATGTTACTTTACAAAACAAAGTTAATAATTATGTTAAAGAAGAAAATATTCAAAATATTACGGTTTTAGGCTTTACAAACGATGTTTCTAATTTATTGAATATAGCAAATATAGTTATTACTAAACCAGGAGGTTTATCAGTAACTGAGGCTCTTGAAATGAAAACACCTATGATTTTAATACC
Source organism: uncultured Bacilli bacterium (assembly GCA_934119955.1). Lineage (GTDB taxonomy): Bacteria > Bacillota_I > Bacilli_A > RF39 > UBA660 > RUG591. Next base: position 12,947 of record CAKOSZ010000014.1, read on the forward strand.
TGGTAATGGAGGACAAGAAAATTATAATGCTAAGTTTATTACTAAAAACAATTTTGGTATTAGAATTCATAACACCTTTGAACTTACAAGAGTAATGAAAAAAATCAAGAAAAATCCTGATATTGTTAAAGAAATGCATGAAAATTTAAGATACTACGAAGATAATAAATCAGTTGAAAAATTGTATAATTTAGTAGAAAGAGAGTTAAAATGAAAATAATTGCTGCTAATTTTAAAATGAATTTAACTAAAACTGAAATAGATAATTATTTAAATACTATTAAAGGTAAAATAGATAAAAATGTTATTTTTTTTCCAAGTGATATTTATCTTAATGATTTTAATTCTTATTTAACCGGTAGTCAAAATATATCTTTTATGGAAAAAGGAGCTGTTACAGGTGATATATCTATTATTCAACTTTTAGATATGAATATTAAATATACTTTAATAGGCCATAGTGAAAGAAGATTATATTTTAATGACAATAATTACATAAATAGTAAAATTAGACTTGCTCTTTTAAATAAAATAATTCCCATTTTATGTATTGGAGAAAATTTAGAAGAATATCAAAATAAAGTTACTTTTAAAAAATTAACTAAACAAATAGATGAAGCATTTTTAACTAATAATAGTATTTTAAATGATTCTTTGATAGTTGCATATGAACCAATTTGGTCAATTGGAACTGGAAATATTTTAGACAACAAAACAATTGTTGAAGTTATTGATTTTATAAAAAAGTATATTCTTAATAATTATAAATTAAATTTAAAAGTAATATATGGAGGAAGTGTTAATTTAAATAATATTTCAAATCTAGAAAGTTTAAATTTAGATGGTTATTTAATAGGAAATGCTTGTCTTGATCCTAATAAATTTCTTGAATTAATAAGGCTTATCAAGTAATCGACAAATTTCGACAAAAAAGGGTCTTTAAAAAATTTGTAGATTATTATATAATGATAAAGTAAGCAGTGCGTGAAGTAAGAAAGGATTATTATGGAAAAAATTAGAGTACTTATGATCGACGACAATGTTCAACTTGTCGATATGGTAAAGGAGTATTTTAGTAGTCACGCAGTAATTGAAATTAGTTATGTAGCTCACGATGGAATAAACGGGGTTAAACTAATTAAAGAAAATTTAGGAAGTTATGATTTGATTGTTTTAGATCTAATCATGCCAAAGAAAGATGGTATATCTGTTCTTGATGATATTAAAAACATTGAAGGTTTACCAAAAATAATTGTTTTAACATCTTATAATACCCAAGAAGTAATTAGAAAAGTTGCTAGTATGAATGTTAATTATTTCATGTTAAAACCATTTGAATTACCTGAACTTGAAAAGAAAATTTTAGAATGTACTAATACTATAAGTAGTAGTTCTAAAACTCTTGATTTGTATCACAACAATATTCAAATTACAATTACAAAGGTATTACATGAACTTGGAGTTCCATCTCATATTAAAGGATATACTTATATAAGAGAGAGTATTGTTGAACTGTTATTTCATCCTAATATGGTAGGAGCAATTACTAAGGAATTATATCCTAAAATTGCCGATGAATTTAACACAACTGTCTCACGAGTTGAAAGATCAATTAGACATGCAATAGAAATAAGTTGGAATAGAGGTAACTGGGATTATATGCAAGAAATATTTGGATATAGTGTTGATATTGATAGATCAAAACCTACTAATTCTGAGTTTATTACAACTGTTGCTGATAAACTAAGACTTGAGTATGTTATTAATTAAAATATTACAATAAAAAAAGTAGTAAAAACTACTTTAAAAGATCAAGAAATTCCTTGGGCACATCAAGTTCAATTTTAATAACTTGTTTTGTCACTGGATGAATAAATTCTAAATAATAAGCATGTAGATATAATCTATTTGCTTTTTTTCTCGTTTTAAAATACTTTTTATCTCCTACGATAGAATGACCAATACTATTTAACTGAACTCTTATTTGATTTTTTCTTCCTGTTTTAATTAAAATATCTAAAAGAGAATAATTATTTTTTTCAAGAATCACTTTATAATTAGTTATGGCAAGTTTACCTGTTTTATCATTTGAAACATATACTAAATTAGTTTTTGTTTCTTTTAAATATGATTTTATGGTATCTTGTTTTTTTTCAAGTATTCCTTCAACAATAGCCATGTATTTACGAGTTACTTTATCAAAGTTATCTTGAAAATATTTTTTAATTTTTTCATTTTTAGCAAATATTAATAAACCTGATGTATCTTTATCTAACCTATGAACAATAAAAACTTTTTGATTTTTCTTTTTTAAATATAAAAGAATTTTATGATACATTGTATTTTCTTTTTCATTAATAGTTGCAATTGTTAGTAAATTAGCAGGCTTTTCAACAATTATTAAGTATTTATCTTCATATAATATTTTAATTTTATTCTTCATTTGCTAACTCCCAGATGGCATTTAAAATTGCAATTTTTCCGTATTGATAAGTAAGAGAACCTTGTAAGTAAGCAATATAAGGTGGACGAAGTGGGCCATCACAAGAAATTTCTATTGAACTTCCTTGAATAAATGATCCACTTGCCATGATTACTTGATCGGAATATCCTGGCATATCTTCGGGAATTGGTTTAAAGTTTGAATTAATCGCAGATGAGGCTTGAATCGCTTGAATAAATTTAATTAATTTATTTTTATCATCAAATACTATTGTTTGTACAATATCAGCTCTTTTATCACATGATTTCGGAAAAACAGAATAATTTAATTTTTCTAATATTTTACTTGCTAAAACCATAGTTTTTAAACTACTACTAACAGCACTTGGAGCATGATACAAACCGCTTAATATTTCTTTATTCATATTCATACTAGGCCCAACCTCAGCTCCTTGTCCTGGAACTGTTAATCTCTCAGCAACTAATTCAATTAAATCTTTTCTTCCTACAATATAGGCTCCATTTGAAGAAATTCCTCCGCCTAAGTTTTTAATTAAAGATCCAACCATAATATCACAGCCTACTTCTTTATCTACTGGTTCTATGCTACTAACAAACTCACAGTAACAGTTATCAACCATTATAATAGTATTAGGTGATACATCTTTAATGACTTTAACTATTTTTTTTATCTTTGAAATATCTATACTTTCTCGTTTAGAATATCCTCTGCTTCTTTGAATTTCTATTACTTTAACTTGATTGTTTTCAAGATAATCAATTATTTTTTCTTGATCAAAGTCATTTTCTTTTAAATCTATTTGACTATATTTTATTCCAAAACTTTTTAAAGAACTATTATTTTCTCTTATTCCTATTACTTCATCTAAGGTATCATATGGTTTACCTGTAATTGATAAAAGTAAATCATTTGGACGAAGAAGACCAAATAAACACACGGTTAAAGCATGGGTTCCTGAAATAAATTGACTTCTAGCAATCCCATCCTCAGCACCTAGTATCCTTGCAAATATTTTATCGATTTTATCCCTTCCTACATCTCCATAACCATAACCTGTTGTACCAAAAAAATCACTTTCATTAATATTATATTCTTTAAACGCATTTAAAACTTTTAAACTATTTTTATATTCTTGTTCATCAATTTGTTTAAATGTTTCTTGTAATTCTTGTTCTGCTTCCAAAACTAATTTATCATATTCCAATCTATTCATAGATTTTAATCACCTCTCCACTTTTTATCGTACTATCATTTATTATTTCTATTATTTTATTTGTAACTGTATCAACACTTATTAATTTCTTTTGCTTAATTCTTTTAAGTTCACTTTCTAAGTAAGTTTTATCTATTTCTCTGGTTGATTCTGTATCTACCCAATTAGGTGCAACCGTAATTGTTTTAAAATTGTTAAATATCAAAGCCATACTTTTAGTTAATTGAATAATTGCTGATTTACTAATTGCATAGTCAAGATTGTAAACACTATATGTATCAATTCCATCGGTTGATGACATATTAATAACAAAATCTTTTATATTAGAAACTAAATATTTAGTAATTAAAAAAGTTCCTACTACATTTACTTCTAATACTTGCATAAATTCGTCCTTTGTTTTATCAAGAAATAAATTATCATTTGAAATAGATGCATTATTAACTAAAATATTTATATTTTTAAACTTACTTTTTATATCATTTGATACCTCTATAATATTCTTTTCATCTTGTAAATCAAGTTTATTAATATAACATTTTACTTTTGTTTCGTTTTCAATTTTTTCTTTTAAGGTTAGGATTTTTTCTTGATTGTTACAATAAGTTAGATATAAATCAAAACCTAAATTTGCAAGTTTTAAGGCTAAATTATAACCTATTCCCATACTTGCACCTGTTATTACCGCATTCATATATACCTCAATTCAGTAAAGATTTTATCATGTTTTTATCTTTTTTGCAAATAAAAAGAACAAGAATTAATTATAATATAAATGTTTTTAATTTAATTTTTTTTATATTATTTATTCTTGTCTTTATTACTGTTTTTAATAAATTATTTTTCTTTTTTAGTTTTAATATCTGGCAAGATTAGATTTAGAATTATTCCAACTATTGCTGCTAAACTCATACCTGATATTTGAATATTTGTATCCTTGGTTACAATTGATATAACTGCTCCTCCAAGTCCTAAAACTAACATAGTTGAAGCAACTATAACATTTTTTATATCATCAAAGTCAATTTGATTATTTACAATTACTTTTAAACCATTGACGGCTATAAAGCCATATAGTAGTAGTGAAATTCCTCCAAGAACTGGACTTGGAATAGTTGCTAATACCCCAGTTATTTTTCCTAGGAAACTAATTATAATTGCAAGGATAGCAGCAAGACCTATTACTTTAACTGAGGCTACTTTTGTCATACCAACAACTGAGGTGTTTTCTCCATAGGTTGTATTAGCAGGTCCACCTAAAAGTCCAGCTACACTTGTTGCAATTCCATCTCCTAGTAAAGTTTTATCTAAACCTGGTTCTTTTATTAAATCTTTTTTAATTATAGCAGATAGAGCCATGTGATCACCTATATGTTCTGCTATTGTTACTAAGGCAATTGGAGCAATTGTTAAAATTCCTTTAAAACTTAATGCATAATCTCTAAATGGAATAATAAATTTTGGAATACTAAAATATGCTTCTTTATGAATACTAGTAAAATCTACTAAACCTAGTATTATAGATAAAATATATCCTGATATTATTCCAATTAGAAATGGTATTATTTTTAGAAACCCCTTAGCTCTTGTTGCTGTTATAGCAGTTACAATAAATGATACTATTGCAACAACTAATGCTTTTATATCTAAATTTCCTCCGTTTATTCCAATTTCACTTATGGCTGTTGGAGCAAGTCCTAATCCTATTACCATAATCATTGGTCCTATTACAATTGGTGGAATTAGTTTGTTTATCCATTTGTGACCAAATATTTTAATTAAAATTGCAACGATTACATAGATTAATCCAACGGCTGCAATTCCAAGTCCTACTCCACTTTTTCCACCTGCTAAGTAAGCATAAGCAATTGGGGAAATAAAGGCAAATGATGAACCTAAATAAACTGGGGATTTTCCTTTGGTGCATAAAATATAAATTAATGTTCCAAGACCGCTAGTAAACAAAGCAACTGGTATTGTTAATACTTCACATCCTGCTATTTCATTAACTAAAATGGGAACTAAAATTGTCGCTCCAAACATTGCTAATACATGTTGTAATGCTAAAATAAGCATTTTACCAAATGGTGGTGTTTCTCCTATGTCATAAAGTAAATAATTGTCTTTTTTCATAAATCCTCCCTTAACAATTATAAAAGTACAAAATAAAACACCAATTATAAAAATTGATGTTTATTTGTCATAAATATAAATGATAAAAATGCCAAAAATAGGTCTTTTGTTTTTATTTTTAAATCTAAGTTTAGAAACCTATTTTTCTTTTTCATTTCATCACCTTTAACAGAATAACATATTTTGTTATAAAAAAGCAAGTGTTTTTTGATTTTTTTTAGATTTATTTTTATTAATATTTTAAACTTATTTACTGCATTTTTTTTAATAATCTTATAATATAGTCACGATCCAAAATTTCAACTTTATTGTCAAAAGCCAATCGCTTAGCATTTTCTGTATAATAATTATTAGTTATGACAATTGCCTTGTCGCATTTATAGTGTTTTCTTCCTGCTGTGATTTCTTGTATTGCACGATTTGAAACTTTATTGTTAGCTCTTTTGCATTGAATTGCACACTTTATATTATCTTTAAAAGCAATAATATCAACCCCATAATCATTGGTAGAACTTGTTAAACTTAAATCAGTATAACCATCAATTGGCAATATTTTTTCTACTAAAATTTTTTCAAATTCTTGTCCCCCCATATTATCAATTCTTTCTAATAAAACTTCTTGTTTGTCATATTTATAATTATTATTTTGCTTTGTATATAATTGTTCAGTATTTTCTTGTTTTATGCATAATATTATTACTACTACAATGACAACTATAAAAATTAAAAATGGAGCATTCTCAACTACGTAAACTATAATTGCTAATAAAACTCCTATTTTTATTTTAATTCAACACTTGATACAGGGTTTAAAGTTAAATCAGCACGTCTACCTAATTTATAGGCATAATAACCACTACTTGCAATCATGGCTGCATTATCAGTAGAATATTTTATACTTGGAAATGTATAATTTATATTATTTTCTTCGCATAATTCTTGAAATTTATTTCTTATTCCCTTATTGGCTGCAACTCCTCCGGCCAATATTAGATTTTTAACTTTGTATTCTTTTAATGCTTTCATAGTTTTCTTTGTTAGTGTTTCAATTACAACATCTTGAAATGATTTAGCCAAGTCTTCTTTGTTTAATTCTTGTCCTCTTTGAGAGGTGTTATGAGCTAAATTTATAACTGCACTTTTTAAGCCACTAAAACTAAAATTATAGGAATCATCATTTAATGGAACTGGTAAATCATAGGTATGTTTACCAAGTGATGCTAATCTATCAATTACTGGCCCACCAGGGTATTCTACGTTAATTACACGTCCTACTTTGTCATAACACTCACCAACAGCATCATCCAAAGTTCCTCCTAGTTTTTTAAAATCATAGTCATGTTCCATATAAATAAGTTCTGTATGCCCTCCACTTATTACTAAGGCAATTAGGGGAAACTCTAACCTTTTTATTAAATTATTAGCATAAATATGACCTGATATATGATGAACAGGTATTAGTGGTTTATTATATAAATAAGCCAAAGTTTTAGCACATTCAACACCTACTAATAAACTTCCTATTAAGCCTGGACCATAAGTGACTGCTACTGCATCTATATCTTCGATTTTCATGTTTGCTTTTTCTAAACATTCTTCTAAAACAAAAGTAATGTTCTTAATATGAGCACGACTTGCTATTTCAGGTACAACTCCTCCATATTGCTTATGAATATCTATTTGGCTAGAAATTACTGTTGCTATTTCTTCGGTTCCGTTTTTTACAATTGAAAAACTTGTTTCATCGCAACTTGATTCTATTCCTAATATATATATATCTTTCATTTTTATATCAACTCTTTTTCCATTAATATTCCATCTGTATCATTATAATAGTTTTTTCTAATTGCAACCTCTTTAAAACCATATTTATGATACAAATAAATTGCTTTTTCATTATCACTTCTTACTTCCAAAGTAATATTTTTAATTTTTTCTTTATTTGCCAAAGAAATTAATTGTTCTAATAAACTTGAAGCTATATGTTTATTTTGAAAATAATCTAATACATTAAAATTAACTATCTCTATTCTATCATAGATTAAATAATAATTAATAAAACCTACTATTTTTTCTTCAATTAGATATAAAGTATAATTTGTATAAGGATTATTATCAAAGTCAGTTTTTATATCATGATTTAAAAAAATGCCAGGGAACTTTTCTTCTAATTCTGCTTGTTTTTCTAAATCATTTTGTTTTAGATCAATTATCATGAGTTATTCCTTGCAAATTTTCCTCTGCTTCGGTTAGTTTTAAATAATTTGGTTCTATCATATGAGGATTAATGTTTTCTTTATCTTGATAAGTATTAACTATTTTTAATATATCTGGATTATATGCTACAAGATTATCTAGTTTTAGATTATTATTAGAAACAAATAAATATTCTTTATTAATTTTATTTATTTTATCTAATAAATCTGTTAGTTTTATATATTGTTTTGGTAATAATTCTTGATTGTCTTGATAAATAGCTGCGTAGACAAAGCCACGTCTAGCATCTATTACTGGAACTATTAAACCATCATAATCAGTACTAATTTGCATTGCATCTAAACTAGAAATGGACGTAATCTCTTTTTTTAAAGCCCATGCATAAATCTTAGCAATTGTCATTCCTACTCTGATTCCTGTATATGAACCTGGACCATCTACAACTATTATTTTATCAATATCATTAGGTGTAAGGTTATTTTCTTCAAACATTTTAGATATTTGATATAAAGCATACTTTGATAAATCATGATTAAAACTTTTCTTAATATCTGCTACTAATACATTGTTTGAAACAATACCAGCATATAGATAATCTGTTGAAGTATCTATATACAAAATTTTCATGATACAGCCTCACATATTTCTTCATATTGACGTCCATAAGGTGTTAAAACTAAAACTCTTGTATTTTCATCAATTATTTTAAATTTTATTTCTAATCTTTCTTCTGGTAACCTATCACGTATCATATCAGCCCATTCAATTATGGTAATACCTGATTTATCAAAATAATCTTCTATTCCTATATCTTCCTTAGCATCCTCTAAACGATAAACATCCATATGATATAATGGTAATTCACCATCTGTATATTCTTTTATAATATTAAATGTTGGTGATGTAATATGTTCATCTATTCCCAAAGAATTAGCAAATGCTTTAACAAAAACAGTTTTGCCACTTCCTAAGTCACCTATTAAACAAATCACCATATTAGGAAATTTTTCAGATTCTATATTTTCTGCAAGTTCAGCAGTATCTCTTTCATTATAAGATGTAATTTTTATATTCATTTTCTTTCACCTACTTAATTATATAAAAAAAAAAAATATTATACAACCTATTTTTAATCTTTTTTTACATTTATTTAATCATAGAGATAATATAATATTTAAATTAATATATAAAAAAAATTCTTAGCGATTTCCTATTTTAGCATAAACAACTATCTTCGGCGTTAAGGAGCTTAACTTCTGTGTTCGGTATGGGAACAGGTGTACCCTCCTTGCTATAATCACTAAGAAAATATTATGAATAGTTCTTTCAAAACATAGATAATGTGTACATCAAATTAATTAACAATTTATGATTAAATCCTCGATCTATTAGTACTGGTCAACTCAACATGTCACCATGCTTCCATCTCCAGCCTATCAACGTTGTAGTCTTCAACGGATCTTACTAAATAAATTATGGGAAAACTCATCTCAAGGTTGGCTTCCCGCTTAGATGCTTTCAGCGGTTATCCATTCCCTACATAGCTACACTGCACTGCAACTGGCGTTACAACAGTTAGACCAGAGGTAGGTCCATCCCGGTCCTCTCGTACTAAGGATAGCTCCCTTCAATTTTCCTACGCCCATGACGGATAGGGACCGAACTGTCTCACGACGTTCTGAACCCAGCTCGCGTGCCGCTTTAATGGGCGAACAGCCCAACCCTTGGAAGCGACTTCACCTCCAGGATGCGACGAGCCGACATCGAGGTGCCAAACACCACCGTCTATGTGAACTATTGGGTGGTATCAGCCTGTTATCCCCGGGGTAACTTTTATCCGTTAAGCGACGACCATTCCATACTGAATCGCCTGATCACTAAGCCCTACTTTCGTATCTGCTCGACTCGTAAGTCTTGCAGTTAAGCTCCCTTATACCTTTACGCTCTGCGAATGATTTCCAACCATTCTGAGGGAACCATTGGGCGCCTCCGTTACTATTTGGGAGGCGACCGCCCCAGTCAAACTACCCACCAGACACTGTCCCTAATCCAGATAATGGATTCAGGTTAGAAACACAATACTTTAAGGGTGGTATTCCAAGGTTGACTCCATGAAAACTGACGTCTTCACTTCAAAGTCTCCCACCTATCCTCTACATAAAATACCGTGTCTCAATATCAAGCTATAGTAAAGCTCCACGGGGTCTTTCCGTCCTGTCACGGGTAACCTGCATTTTCACAGGTATTAAGATTTCACCGAGCCTATGGTCGAGACAGCACCCAGATCATTACACCTTTCGTGCGGGTCAGAACTTACCTGACAAGGAATTTCGCTACCTTAGGACCGTTATAGTTACGGCCGCCG
>CAKOSZ010000015.1 GCA_934119955.1 uncultured Bacilli bacterium
TCTCCTTAATTTAATTATAACAAAAGAAAAGTAGATCACATTCTTTTTATGTGTCTACTTTTACTTTATCACTTCACCTATTTTTCAAAGTCATCTTTTTCTTTGTTTAAATCTAAATTTTCAATATCTTCTTCATTTAAAACATTATCTTCATACATATCATTAACTACATTAACATATCTATTATCTTTGTCGTACCAACTATGAAGTTTATTATGTAAGAAAGATATTAGTTTTTCAAATTTTTCTTTAAAGTATTCAAGTGTATCTTTTAAATCATTAATTTTGGATTTTAAAAATGAAATTTCATTTTCATTTTCTTTAATAATATTGTTTAAAGTATCTACTCTTAAATTCAATGATTCATTATTTTCAGTAAGTGTTTTAATTTGTATATCTTTATTTTTTAATTCTTCATTTGCATTAATTAAAGTATTAGATAAATTTTGTATCTTACCATATTCCTTATTAGTGTTATCTACTTGTTTGATAAAATTGATAAAAGAATCTTTATCATATTTTGATAAAATATAATTATCTTTATTAAGTTTTGATACTTTTAACTTATCAATTTTATCTTTAATGTCTTTAGAGTTTTGTCTTAACTCTGAAGATTTTTTATTTGCTTCTTTTAGAGTTTTATTATTCTTTTCAATTTGCTTTTTTAATTCTATATAGTTATTCATATCTGATACATGAATATCTCTATTTCTTCCTTTTTGTTTAGTCTTTAAAGTTGAATCTAAACTATATACTTGATTAAATTCTTCAATACATAAAGTTCTCATTTTATCTTGTAATCTAATTAAAGATTCTTTAGTAAATACATCAGATTTACCAACTTGTTTTTCCATACCATTTTTATTTTTATATTTAATGGGTACACCAACAATATGAAGATGTGGGCTTGTTTCATCAAAGTGGATTATAGCACTAGCTACTTTAAAGTTAGGAACTAGTAATTCTAAATCATCAACTTGTTTTTTGTAGACTTCTGACATTTTCATTTTAAAATTTTTATCTTTAGTGTCCCAATATTCTTTATCTCCAAGTTCTAGTATTATTTCACAAGCAAGATCTTTCTTTTCATTATTAGATACATTTTCAAAATAATTATCTATCATTCTACTAGGTCTAGATTGCTTTAAATTATATTCTAATCTAGATTCTTCAAATTCATTTAAATAAAGTTCTTTAACATCATTAAGTGGAGAAGAAGTACCTCTAACTATTTCTATTAATTCTTGATTATTATCATACTTTCTATAATTATGTTTATCTACCTTTGATAATTGTCTTATATTTTGTATAGCATTATTTGGTAGTGAGGTAGTACCACTTATATTATTTTTACCATTTTGTTTTGATATATTTTTTCTATTTTTATCACTACCTAAATGTAGTGAATATGCAAGTTCACCCATATAATCACTATCCTTTCTTTTGTAATATTTTGTCATCCAAAATTACTAAACCCCCTAGGAATTTTGTACGCAAACATACAAAATATCCTGTGGGCTAAGGTTTAACGCCTTAGAATCCGTTTATTAAGTTTTTAAATTGCTATCGCCACTTTCATTTACTTTCGTAAACAAAACGTGCCCGCATTTTAAAAATCTTCTTTGGTAACATTATCAGGTATTGTTTCAAATACATCTTTTATATTTACTTTTATATCATTAGGACTATTCTTTGTAGCAAACATTCCCATTGCTACCCAATTTTTATCTCCATTATTATTTTTTTGTAATGGAAATGTTCTAATAGGAACTTCATTCTTGCAAAGTGGTCCAATATCTAGTTTTTCTGTTTCTTTATAAAAAGTCCCTTTATAAAAATTAACTTCATAATATTCATTTAATCTATAAAAATGTTGCATAACTTCTTTAATAGGTAAATATTCACTATATCTAATATTTGTATTTATAGATATACCATTGAAACCATAAGTAATTTCTTTTTTCTTATCAATGTAACCTTTATTATATAATTCTTCAAAATCACTATAAAATGTACTTCTAAAATTAACTTGTTTAATTAGATACATATTATTTTTAAATTCTAATTCAATATCATCAATATATCGCATAACTATATCTGCTTTGGTTTGTCTATCTAACAGCTCCCAATTATCATTAAAAGCATAATAGGTAATAGGAAGTTTTACTTTATTAATAAAATCCATATCTCGTTTAAGTAAGATATCTTCTACTGTAAAATTAAGTTGTTCTGACTGTGAATTTTCTAACATTTTAGAATTAATTATTTCAATTTGGCTTTCTATTATTTTTGATTCTTGTTTAAATTCTTCTTCAGTAAACAATTCATCAATATATGCTTTTTTAATTCTATCTTTTTTATTATTTAACTTTTTCAATTCTTGTTCTAGTTCAATTTTAGGGTTATCTATTTTTGCTTTTAAAACTGGTAAAAAGAATTCATTAACAACATTATCATACTCTAATATATCAGCAAGTAAATTTTTAATATGTTCTTCAATTTTATTTTCATGAATATTATTTTTGCAATTCTCACATCTATAGTAGAAATACCATTTATCAGATTTAACTTTATGTGAAGCACCACCAGCAAGAATTCTACCACATTTAGGACATCTTAACTTTTGTAAGAAGATATAAGTTTGAGTTCTCATATAGTTTTTTTGATTCTTCTTTTTCTGTACTTGGCAATTTTCCCACAGTTTCTTACTTACAATAGGCTCTACAACATCTTTATAATAAGTTGGATGATTCGTTCTTTTACCATGAACATAATCACCTTTATATACTTCATTAGAGATAATTCTAAGTATTCCAGTATCACACCAATTTGTTTTACCTAAGGCTTTTTCTTCATTAAAAATAGTCGCAATATTATAATATGATTTTCCCTCAAAATATAAATTATATATTCTTATAATCACATCTTTAGTCAATAAATCAGGTACTAACTTTTTATCTAAATGTTTATATCCTAGAGGAGCCCTTGCTGGAATGTGTCCTTCCTTAATTGCTTCAGCAAGTCCTACTTTAGTCCTTTCACTTGTTCTTTCTATTTCATTTTGTGAAACAGTAGTTAAAAGCCTTGCTACCATTTTACCACTTGAATTAGTAGTATTGATTTCTTCATTAGCACAATCTAAATAAGCATTGTTTTCATCTAAGAATTTCATAATGCCTTCCATATCGTAAACACTTCTAGTTAGTCTATCCAATTTTAATACAACAATAGTATTACATTTCTTATCCCTAATATCTTGTAATAGTTCTTCAAATGCAGGTCTATAATTGCCTGTTTTAGCACTTATTCCAGCATCTTTATATAATTTATATATTTCATAACCTTTATACTCACACATTGCTCTTAATCGCTTTTCTTGCTCGGGCAAACTAAATCCTTCTCTTGCTTGATCTTCGGTACTAACGCGAATGTAAAGCCCAGCAATTTTCTTTTCATCATTCATTAAACCTCATCTCCTTTTACTAAAAAAGAGTCAATAGTATTTAATAAAGTCTAAATACTACTGACTCCTCAAAAAAATCTTTTATATTTGTTTTCTTAAATATATTTTATCATATTTTTTAATTTATTACTAGAGTAGCATTTAGATTGATTTTAAATAATCTTCTAATTCTGATAACTTAATCTTATTAGATAAATTCTCTATAAATATTTCATTAGAATAATTAAAAGCAAGAAATGTAGTATTATTAATAATAATTCTATGTGGTTCAATATAGGTTAAATTAGTCTTATCAATTCTTCTAATACTTCCATTAATAATAGTAGGTTTTACTTTAGCAAAATCGCAAATAAATTTAAGTTTCTTTTTTAATGATTCATCTAATGTTATTTCTTCTTTAATAATATTTACCATAGTTTTCATCCTTTCTTTTCAAAGTAAGATAGTTTTTAAATACAAAAAAACTAATCCATTTCTAGATTAGTTATTTATCAAAACTCGAAAAGTTCGAGCAGATTTCACTATGGAGCGGATGATGGGAATCGAACCCACGTGGTCAGCTTGGAAGGCTGAAGTTCTACCATTAAACTACATCCGCATCAAAAGTAGACATTTATAATTATACTAAATATTTATGAAAAGTCAACTATTTTTTGTAAGAAAATGAATATTTTTATAACTTTTGATGCTATAAAGATGTAGTTTAATGCTTAATAAGCAAATTAATACAAAAAAATGATAATGTAAACTTTACTGTTTCCTTATCTTTTTTTATTATTTATTTATAAATACTTTTCAAGAAACGACATTTTACACGCCATTAATTGCTATTAATAATTTAATTATAAAAACAAAAAAACTATACATTGTATAGTAATTTAACAAATGGTGTTCCCAGTAGGAATCGAACCTACATTTAATCCTTAGGAGGGATTTGTACTATCCTTTATACTATGAGAACAAGAAAAAATTAGGCTTTAAAATTAGCAAATAAAAATAATTTATAATTCCAATCATCTGTTTCTTTTGATAGTTCCATTATATCATCATTAGACATTTTTGCAAGTAAATACTCAGCAACATCATCAACCAAGCACATCTTACAAATAAATTGATACTCAGCATCTGATAAGCTCACCTCTTGAACTTTCTCAACAAATCTACTTATTTTTCTAAATTCTTCTTTATAAGTATTTTTTTCTTTAATTTTCTTCTTATCTATTTTATACTTTTTAAAATAAGCATCAACATCTAAAACCTGATGAATATATACACCATGCTCTAAAATATAAAGTAACTCATAATTATCCATACGTTTTAATATCTTAGACATTTCATCTACTATTTTCAAACATTTATCATCTGTTTTTAAAGTATTACTTTCTAAAATATCTTCTAACTTTTCTTCTAATTCTAATATCTTACCTACATTTTCACTCATAAATCACCTCAATTAAATAAATCAAAGAAATATTTATTTAATTTATTTTCAAAGATATTTAACATGTTATTAACTTCATCTAAATATTCTATATACTCCAAATACAAAGGATCTTCCATTAATCTATCAAGTAGTTGCTTATATTTAATCTTTTTATCTTCTCTATCAATATTTCTAACTATATCCTTTTGATACTTTTTAACCTCATCTATCACACCAATCAATTCATGATTTTCACTCATTAATTTTTTAGTTTTTAAATAATTTTTATAAGCATCCGTATTTTTAATATAATTAATTATATCATCTAATTTAGCATTTAAACTATTATTCAACTATCTCACCATCTAAACTAAAACTTTTAGCATCAACTATTTTAACCTTGACTATTTGCCCTATTAAATCACTACTACCATTAAAATTAACTAATTTATTAGTTTCAGTATAACCAAATAATTTACCTTCTTTGTTGCTATTTCCTTCTACTAAAACATTTTCAACTACACCTAAGATTTTTTCATTTGCTTCTTTGGAATATTTATTTACTAATTCATTTAGTCTATATAACCTATTCTCTTTTTCTTTTAAAGAAATATCATCTTTTAATTTACTAGCCGGAGTATTTTCACGTGGAGAATAAATAAAAGTAAAAGCACTATCATACTTACAATAATTTACCATATTAAGTGTATCTTGAAAATCTTCTTCTGTTTCACCTGGAAAACCAACAATAATATCTGTTGTTATGCTAATACCTGGAATACTTTTTAATTTATCAAATAATTCCTTGTATGATTCTTTGGTATAACGTCTTCCCATAAGTTTTAAAATTCTATTACTTCCTGATTGAACAGGTAAATGAACATAGTTTAAAATATTACTATTATTTTTTATAACCTCAACTAGATCATCCGTGAAATCCCAAGGATGACTTGTTATAAATCTTATTCTTGGTATATTTAATTTACTAATATCTTGAAGTAAATCTGCTAAAAAGTAATCATCATACAAATCTTTACCATAAGCATTTACATTTTGACCTAAAAGAGTAATTTCTTTATAACCATTATTTATTAAATCTTCTACCTCTTCTAGAATATCTTCTTTTTTTCTACTTCTTTGTCTTCCTCTTGTATATGGAACTATACAATATGTACAAAATTTATCACAACCATATATGATATTAACATAGGCTTTATATTTACTATCTCTTGTAAATGGCATAGTTTCAACAATATCACCTTCAATACTTTTAACGTCGATATTTAATTTAGTACCATTAAAACTTTTAGCAAGTAGTTCTGGTAAATCATCTAAATTATGAGTCCCAAAAACAAAATTTAAAAAACGATACTTTTTAAGTATTTCTTCAATAACCCCTTCTTCTTGGGCCATACAACCACAAAGACCAACAATAATATTTGGTTTTGTTTCTTTTAAATGTTTAATTCTTCCTAACATTCCAAAAGCCTTATTGTGAGCATTTTCTCTAATTGAACAAGTATTTAAAAGTATTAAATCAGCCTCATCCATATCAAAAGTTTCAGTAAAAGACATCATATTTAAAATACCTTTAATATTTTCACTATCATGTTCATTCATTTGACAACCATATGTCTTTAAAAAAAACTTTTTTTTCTTTCCTAAATTACTATATTTAGAATCAAGTTTGAAATTTCTTGTTAAAATACGTTCTTTACTTCTTTTTCTTGCTTCTTCATAACTTGGTAATTTTATATCCATAATATCACTTCCAACTTGTACTAATATACCATAAATGAATAAGAAAAACAATAGAAAAAGTATCCTAAGATACCTTAATTCTTGATTATTTCTTCTAATTTTTTCTTTGTTACTAAATAATTATCAGCATTTAAAGCAATTCCTATTGTAAATAAATAAGCAAGTAAATAAACCCATACTAATAATATTAATATATTTGCTAAACTTCCGTAATAAGCATTGTAATTACTATAATTATTTAAATGATATGAATATATTCTAGATGCTATAAACCATGAAATAGTGGTAAACCAAGCTCCATTATTTGTATATTTACTTTCTATTCTTATACTAGGTGCTATTGTATATAATAGTTTAATTGAAATAAACATAGCAACAATAGATACTGGATATTTTATATAGTGATAAATATTAGTTACAATATTAATGCCTGTTTCATTAAAATAATTATCTAAATATTTAAAAATTGTATCACCAAAAACTGGAACTATTAACATAAATGTTATTAAAGCAAAAAGAATTATAACCATAAAAAATGATTTTACATAACTTTTTATACTAGATGTATTTTTTATTTTATATAAAATATCACTTGTATTAATAATTGCTCTACAACCACCTGAAACAAGCCATAAACTAAATATAATAAATAACATTAAGTTATAATCACTACCACTTGTATTTAACGCATTCTCTAAAATATTTAAAACAGCATCAGGAACATTATTTTCTAATGCTCCTAATGTTTTATCAACCAAGAAATTTGAACCTATAACTCCAATAATTGAAAAAATTGGTACAATCATCAAAACTAAATTAAAGGCTAAATGACCTGGTAATATCTTCATTTCTTCTTTGGTAACTAGTTTTAATATTCTTTTTATATAAGATTTAAATTTATTCATTAAAACTCACTTTTATCACTTTGCATATCAATCATTGCTTCATTAATAGCATCATCAATTGTTTTTATATTATCAAATATCATACTATATCCAACACTTGCTCCAAAACCATAAGGAAGTTCTTTTAATTCTTTTCGTAATTTCTTTAAATAAATATCTATTTGATTTTCACTATAACCAACTAAATATATTAAAAACTCAGTTCCATCTGTTCTAATAATTTCTGTATTTTCAAGTTGCGTATTAACAAGTATACTAGCAGCTCTTACAATTAAATTATCTCCCTTTTCTCTTCCATAGTTATCATTTATATATTTTAAGTTATTAAGATCAACTATAACTATTGTTTGAGGATATATTTTACTTAAATTCCAAGAATCTATTTGTAAATTTAAATAATTTCTATTTTTAAGGGATGTTAACATATCCGTATATTTTTTTCTATCTTCTTTTTTAACAAGTTTTAATTTATGTCTATTTTTAAGAAAAACAAATATTACTATAATTAGAATAATAGGTATTAAAATAATTGCTAGAATAATTAAATATAATTCTTCAAATGAAGTTCTTTCAAAGATAGATACATTTAAACTATTAAACCCACTATTTCTATATTTATAATATGAATTAGTATTTATAACATAGTTAAATAAACTATAAAATGAACTATTAGAAGATTTAATATCAAATGTATAATCATTACTCATAATATCAGAATATATTACTTCATAATCTTTAAGACAATCATTTCTATAATAAGAATATACTTCTTTATCTAAAATAATTAAAGATTTATCACTACTACTTTCTTTAACTAATTTTTTAATATCATCAAGTACTTTAACATTAGCCATAGCACCTGAGGTAATATAATTATATAAAGAACCATAGTTACTTAACATGTATATGTTTTTTCCCTTTAATCCCTCAAATGAAGATACAATATAATCATCACTTGTTTTAGCAAGAACAACATAATTTTCTATAAAAGGTGAATTAGTTTTTAAATATTTATCAAAGGTATTATTAAAATAGTTAAAATAAATATCAACATCACCATTTTTAATTGCTTTATTTAAAGATTCTACATTTTCATATTTTTTATAAGTAAAATCAATATCAGTTAGTCTAACTAATCTATTAATATATTCAGCAGCAACCCCAGTTAATTTATTATTTCTTGTTACTTCATAAGGATAATTTTCAACATAACCATACACATAAGTCTTACTTAATAAATCTGCTTTTGTTTTATCATTTATTTTCTTTTCATCTAAATAGTAATTTAATAATAATTTATTATAGTCATCAACATAATACTCTTTTTGCCAACTATTAAAACATTTTTCAATAATGCTATTTAAATCTTTATTACTAGAATCCATGGTTAAAACAATATTTTTAGTCATATCAGTAAAGAAATAATTAAAATAGTATTCTTCATTACTAATAGTTTTTTCAAGAGATAACATATTAGGAACTATTACCATATCTACATCATCATCATTTAATGATTTAAACAAAGCATCAAGGGTAACATGTTGTTTGAAAGTTATATTATTATTACTTTTTAAATAATAACTAGCATTAGATTCATCAGCAGCAAGTACGCCTATTTTATAACCTGAAAAATCAGTTATTTCATTAATTTTAATTTTATTTTTACTAATTGAAACATAATTATCTTCAAAAATGAATAATTGATTGCTTCCTAAGTTTTTACTACCATCTAAAACTTCTATTCGATAGTTCTTACCAGATGGAGTTTCTTCTTTATTGTATGGAATTTTATTAAATTGTAAACCTGTTTCATCAGTTACAAATTCTAAAAAATCAAATATAACACCTGTTCCATTCATTCCATAAACTGAAACATCATTTAAAACATCAATATCAACTACTTTTTCTCCGTTTTCACTTAACCATTTTTTATCACTTGAAGTAAGTAAACTAGATTCTTTATAATAATAAATAAAGAATAATACAAGAAAAGCAACAATAGCAATTAAGGTTATAAAAAGAAATAACTTTTTTTTATTTTTGTTCTTCATTTGTCTCACCTTTTGTTATATCTCTATCCTTAGTAAATTTCATTTCCCCATTTGCATCTTTATAACCTATTATTGGAAAGTTATTTAATTCAGCATTTTCTTTCTTGACAAATACTTGCAATGAATAAAAAGATAGTTCATCATTTGTAAACATATTTGTTGTATCACTTGCTATTTTCTTAGCATCTTCTATACTTGTATCATCAGTAACTGTTATAATAATATTTATTATTTTTCCATGTAATTTACTAGATGAATTAGTTACTTTTTCATTTTCTTTTAATTTAGTATCTACTCCTTTTAAAGTTTCTTCACTTAAAGGATGGTCTTTTATACCATCTAATCTATCCCCATATACTGCCTTTCCCTCATCAGGAACTAATATATTTTTAGCAGTTGCAGCAACTAAAACTAAAATGATAAAAATAATAATAGCAATAATAGTATATTTATTCTTTTTTATAAATTTCATAAATCCTCCACTTTGATATATGTATTATACAATATTTTTTCTTAATAAGCAACTAATCATCTATTTCTATCTTAAATGTTTTTTCAAGAGTTATAAACGGTAAGGTTGCACATTTCTTACGACTAGGTTGTTTTGCAATATCAAAATAAGCATTGAGTTCTCCTAGTTCATCTTTATTATAAGGAAATTCATTAATCATATTATAATATTCTTTCATTAAATGAAAACATTCTTCCTTAGTTTTACCAATTATTTTTTTAAGCATTATACTAGTAGCACTTGTTGTAATTGCACATGCTTCTCCTTCAAAATAAGCATCTACTACTATATTATCTTTAATTTTAACATATAAATCTATATTATCTATACAAGATTCATTATGTGTATTGGCTTTAATAAAACCATTTTTTTCTTCTAATCCTTTATGATAAGGATTTTCAGCATTATCAACAATTATTGCTCTTTTTAAATTAGTATCCATAAATTCTCCTATTACTACAATAAAAATTTTAATAAATATTAACTATAAAATAATATCATATAAATTATGATTATTCTCTAAAACTTCAATTAATCTATCAATTTCTTCTTTGGTATTATATAAATATAAACTTATTCTACATGTATTTTTAACACCTATTTCATCTTTAACCATCTTAGTACAATGATTACCTGCTCTTACACATATATGATAATGATTTAAATATCTTGATGTATCTTCAGCAAATATATTTTTAATATTAAAAACAACTATCCCTGATTCTGTTTCTGGATTATAAATTTCTATTTCTTTGATATTTTTTAATTTAGCAAGTAAATAATTTTTTAATTCAATTTCATATTCATGAATATTTTCTATACCAATTTCATTAAGATAATTAATTGCTTCCCTAAAACCTAAAACTCCGGCTATATTTCTAGTTCCTGCTTCAAGTCTTAAAGGAAGAGTTTTATATTCTATTTCTTTATTACTTTCAAAGCGACTATTCATGCCACCTCCATAGTATATTGGTTTTAAGTTTTCTAAATATTTTTCTTTTCCGTATAATACCCCAACTCCGGTTGGACCTAACATTTTATGAGCTGAAAAGGCTAGAAAATCGATATCATCTAATAATACATCTGTTTTCATATGAGGAACACTTTGAGCTCCATCAACAACTATTAAACCATTATTTTCATGAATTAACTTAGAAATCTCTTTAATTGGTCTAACATCTCCTATAACATTAGTAACATATGCAAGAGATATAACTTTGGTATTTTCAGTAATACTATTTTTTACATTTTCTATTGTTATTTTATGATTTGAAGCAAGTGGAATATATTTAACAACTATTCCTGTTTCTTTTTCAAGTTCTAGCCAAGGCAAAACATTACTAGCATGTTCTGCTTTGGTAATTAAAACTTCATCACCTTTTTTTAAATAATATTTCATAAAACCAAATACTATCATGTTTAATGATTCAGTTGTTCCACTAGTAAATACAATTTCCAAAGAATTACTAGCATTAATAAAATCTTTAATAAGATCTCTTGTTGATTCGTATAAATAATCAACTTTTTGGCTTAAATCATAGTCTCCTCTATGACTATTAGCAGTATATTTAGTATAATAATTTGTAATACCTTCAATTACACTATTAGGTTTAAACGTAGTAGCACCATTATCAAAATAAATATAATCACTTTTTAACATTTGAAAATCATCGCGATGCATAAACACCTCCTATTTAATATTTCTAATAAAATATATAAATTTATCTTTATCTACAAATAAATCCATACCACTTAATAAGTTAGATTTTAATAATAGATTATATATATCATCCATTTTAATTCCCCTTGATTTTAAATAATTAATTTCATCTAAATCAAACTTACCAATAAAGGCTGAATGATTAGCAATTACTTCTTTATTATCAATTATTAAATTAGGAATAATTTTACTATCTCCATCTTTTAAATTAATTATTTTACTATTTTCATCTAAAACACAGTTTAAACTAGTTTTAGGAATATAACCATTCATTGTTAAATAAAACTTTTTATCTTCTAAATTAACTCCATTTATAATAATTTTAGACTTAGAATTACTTTCTTTATGCATAATATTAATATTATTTATTGTATCATTTAAACTAATAAATCCTGAGACAAAGGAAATAGAAGCATACGAAGATAAATTAACATTTAAATTTAAACTAGAATTAACAACTAATTGATTAATAACTAAATTACTAGAATTTTCTAAATCAATATTTATAAAAATATCAGTATTTTGAATTAAAATAGTCATTTTAGAGGAAATATTTTCTAAAACTTTAATATTTAAAACCTTAGTATTTATTACTTCTATACTGTAATTATCATTATCTACTATTAAATCATACTTATCGGTATCTATTACTATTTTATTCATAAATTTAATCCTCAGTTATTGAAAATGACTGATTATAACCATTTTTTTCAATTAATTTAGCCAAACTCATATCACCAGTTTTAACAATTTTCCCATTTTTCATCATATGAACAACATCTGGTTTTATATATTCAAGTACTCTTGTATAATGAGTTATTATTAAAACAGATGCATCTTTATTTTCTTTTAAATAATTATTTAAAGTAAGACAAACTGTTTTTAAACTATCAACATCAAGTCCAGAATCTAATTCATCTAAAATAATAAATTTAGGTTTTAACATTAAAACTTGTAAAATTTCATTTTTTTTCTTTTCACCACCAGAAAAGCCTACATTAAAATCTCTATGAATCATATCACGTGACATATTTAAAGTATCAACATTTTTTTCGAGTTCTAAAACGAATTCATATAAACTTTTATGAACTCTTGCATCTAGACTAGATTTTATAACTTCACTATTGGTAAGACCTTCTATTGTAATTGGATTTTGGTAAACTAAAAATATTCCTAATTTACTTCTATCTGTAATATCCATATTTAAAATAGATTTATCATTAACTAAAATATCTCCTTTTTTAATAAAAGTATCAGGATACCCCATAATAGTTTTTGATAAAGTTGATTTACCTGTTCCATTAGGACCCATAATAGCATGAATTTCCCCAGCATTAATTTTTAAGTTTAAGCCATCTATTATAGTTTTATCTAAAACATCTACTTTTAAATCTTTAATTTCTATATTCATAGACACCTCCTAAAAAGGCAATTTCATATTACCATTCATCATATTTTTAACCATTTTTTTGTAATTATCAAATTGTTCTAATAATTTATTTACTTCACTAACACTAACACCAGATCCTTTGGCAATTCTTGTTTTTCTACTGGCTTTAATTATACTTGGATCTTTTCTTTCTAAACTTGTCATTGATAAAATAATTGCTTCAATTCTTGCTATTTGTTTTGGATCAATATTAATATTTGTAAGTCCCATTTTTTTAGCCCCAGGAATTAATTTTAAAAGATTTTCAAGAGGTCCCATCTTTCTAATTTGTTTCATTTGATTTAAAAAATCATTTAAATCATATTTTCCTTTTTGTAATTTTTTAATTGAGTTTTCGGCTTCTTCCTCACTTATTGCTTCACTTGCTTTTTCAACCAAAGAAACAATATCACCCATTCCAAGAATTCGTCCAGACATTCTTTCAGGATCAAATAATTCTAAGCCATCCATTTTTTCACTTGTTCCAATAAATTTAATTGGTACATTTGTTAAATGTCTAACTGAAAGAGCAACTCCACCTCTTGTATCTCCATCAAGTTTTGTTAAAATAACTCCGGTTAAATTAATAGTATCATTAAATCCTGTTATAACATTAATTGCATCTTGTCCCATCATGGAATCAATTACTAGTAATATTTCCTCTGGATTAACTTTTTCTTTAATGTTTTGAAGTTCTTCCATTAAATCATTGTCTATATGAAGACGTCCAGCGGTATCTATTAAAACATAATCATAACCATTTTCCTTAGCATAACAAATTGCAGCATTACTTGTTTCAACTGGATCATTTAACCCGTTTTCATAAACAAAAATATCAAGTTCCCTTCCTAATTGTTTTAATTGATCAATTGCAGCAGGACGATATACATCACAGGCAACCATCATTGGTTTTTTATGATATTTTTTACGTAGTAAATTAGCAAGTTTAGCAATAGTTGTAGTTTTTCCTGATCCTTGTAATCCAACTAACATTAAAATTGCTGGATTTCCATTAGTATTTAAAGGAGCACTTTCACCACCTAATAAATTAGTTAATTCATCACTAACAATTTTAACAAACACTTCTCCTGGTTTTAAACTCTTACTAACACTTTCCCCAAGGGCTTTTTCTTTAACTTTATTAGTAAATTCTTTTACTACTTTATAATTAACATCTGCTTCAAGCAAAGCAATTCTTACTTCTTTAACCATTTCACTTATATTATCCTCAGTTATTTTGCCATAACCTTTTGCTTTATGAATAATATTTTGTAATCTATCTTGTAAACTCTCAAACATAATTCCTCCATCACTTTATATATTATAACAGATATTAGTTATTTTTATATATTTTTTTATTATTTTTTCTATAAATTCAATTAAAAAAAATAGTAACTAGTACTATTTATTTTGCATCATATTAAGCAAATTAATTTTAAACATATCTTTTTCAGGATGTGCTTTACTAATCATTACCCCTTTATAAGCAGTAAGTTCAGCACGATGTCCTTCTTCAAGAATACCATCTGGTGTAATATTAGTTAAAAGAACAATATTTTTATCAGTATAAACAGTATAATGTAATTTAATTTCTCCATGAACTTTTACAAACATTTCATCAGTAGGTAAAACTAATTCATAACTTAAAGTATTATTATCACTTGATACTAGTTCACCCAAAAATTCTCCATTTCTAATTTTAGGATAATATTCAAATGTTAACTTTTTATATGCTAACATATTATACTTTCTAACTGATCTTTCTTTCTTTCTAAAATCATTTTCATTTTGGTATTCAAATATATAACCTTGTTTCATATCCAAAACCCCTTTCAAACCCCTTATTTCATAGATTTTCTTGATAATACCCCTATCTATCAAGTTCTCGTTAATTATACTATAAAAGGTTCAAAAAGTCAAACTTTTTTAGATTTTTCCCCTAATTTTTGTATCATAGCTGCAATTTTTCTAAGATAAACTAGATAATTATTAATATTATAGCAATCATTATAAGTATTTTTAGTAAATTCTATTTTTTTAACACAGGCTAAATTAATAAGAAAAAACAAGTATTCATTATCAGTTAATCTATATTCAGCCTCATATTCTCTTAAAAAATCATCTAAGTTTAAATCATAATAATTATTTTTATACAACTTATAAATATCCATAATCGGCATATCAAGTTTTGATCTAGACCAACTAATTAAATATTTATTATCACTTTCTAGAATATGACTTAAATCTAAATTATTATGAATTAGACTATATCTAATAGTCTTATCATTTTTAAGAGAATTATACCAAGTATCAATCTCTGTTAGAGAAAAATCCAAACAATAATTAATTAAATCCATATTAGAAACTAATAAATATTCACTTGGAGACATAAATACCTTAGTATCTATATAATTATTCAAAGAATCATAATAGTTTTTTAAATACTTACAATTATTAGTTATATTTTCATAAATATCTTTTATTTCATCTAAATCAATTTCTTTATTAAAACTTGTGTTTTTATGCAGTATTCCTGTTAAATGAATTAAATCTTTTAACCTGGTTTCTCTTGGTACTTCTTTTTCTCTAATATATTCAGTTAATTCTAAATTACTATTTTTACTATTTAAACATCTTGGAAAAAAATTAAAATTTCTAGTTTTTAAATACTCATAAATATCATAATTATTACTATTTTCTTTATAAACTAATTTACCTTTATTAGTATCTAAAAAAATAATATTTCCTTTTTCCTTAAAACTATTTAACTTAATATCATACTCATTTAAAATATGTTTTAAATTATTCATCTACACTTGGAATTATAATCTTTGATCCCACACTTAAATTATCTAAATCATTATACAAAGATAATATTTCTTTATTAACGTTATATTTTTCATAAATGAATTCTAAGGTATCATCTTCTTTCATAGTATAAACCCTATAAATTGAATATTCATGTGTATCAGTCATAGTTGCATTAAATATATTAAGGTTATTATCTAATTTAGTATTTTCTTTAACTTCATCTGGTTTTGAATTATTAACTTGATTATTCATTTGGCTATTTATTTCTAATACATTATTTAATTCTTCATCTAGCATAGTAAATTCTTTTTCATTTCTAGTATCAAGAGAATCAACTGTATCAATTACTTCTATTTTAGAAATTTCCTCATCTTCTTTAATATCTAAATCATCTAACATAACACTGATATTAACTTTTAATTTTTCTTCATTTATAATTTCATATGAAAAATCATCTATACTAACTAAACATTTACTAGTATCATATTTAGAATCAATTGTTATGTCAACCGGAATATTAAATTTAAAATCAATTTCTTCTAAACTACCAATCATTCTATAAGTTCCACTTATAATAAATTCACCTGTTACAATATTTTCATCTAATTTTAAAGTATTATCAAGAGCAATTGAAGTTATTTCAAGAATACTTGTTTTAAACATTAAGTCCTTACTAAACGGTACAATTTTTTTCATATATCCTCCATTTCAATTAATTATATGAAATAAAGTTTTTTATATAACAAAAAAGTATTATCTATATAAATTGTTTAATTTTATATAATCTAATACTTTTTTATCTAAATTTAAAAATGTTTTTCTTGATATAGTAGATGATCCAGGATACTCTTTATCTATAACGATAATTCTATCTAAATATTCTTGATAATTATTTTTAACATAATTTAATAAATCAAACTTATCTCTTTTTATTATAATTAAATAATATTTTTTTAAAATATCTAAGTAACTATCAAAAGTATTAAACTTTAAAAATAAGTCTGCTCCCATAATTATATATTTAATATTATTAATTTTAATTAAAGTATCATAGTTAAAATAACCACAAGTGTTATAATCTAAAATATTTAAAACTTTCATATTTTTATTAATTACTAGATTAATCATATTAATTCTATCTTGTAAACTAACATTTTTTTTGGAACTATTAACTGGTAAGAAGTAAATGTAATCAACTATTTTTTCATTTAATAAATAATTTGCTATATTATAGTGAGCATTTGTAATTGGATTAAATGAACCAACAAATAATGAATTTTTCATAAGCACCTAGCTAAAAAAAGATACTACTCGGCATCTTTTTTAATTATTTCTTCTTTCTTATAATATCCACAGTTTTTACAAACACGATGTGGTTTAATTACTTCGCCACAGTTAGAACAAGTAGTAACAGTTTTAGCTTCTAAGGCATTATGTGCTCTTCTCATTCTTTTTCTAGTTTTTGAAACTTTTCTAAATGGTACAGCCATGGTTTCACTCCTTTCCTATTCCTTGTAATAAATCTTTAAATGGATTATTTACTTCCCGAATTTCCTCTTCGTGATAGATGTCTTTATATTTACTTTTAAGTTCATCTGTACTACTAGTTGTATACCTAATAGGAATTTCCAATACAATATAATGCCATAAAAATTCAATTAAATCAAGTGTTTTTTGTGATTTTTCTAAAATTTCTTCTATTTCTACTTGAAAATCATAAGGAACTTCCTCCGCAGTAATAGCATCAAGGATAAACATTTGTCCACTTACATTAAGATTTATTACATTATTTTTTTCATAATCAACATAAATACTTCCAACTGCCTTAACATCATCAAGTTTTAAAATACCTGAATTATTTAAATAGTCTTTATTATAACTAATAACTTCATCAATACTTATTTTATCTTGATAATTTAACTTATTTAAATCTATTTCCATAAAACCTCCCTTATTAATTTACTCACTATCTGGTATTAAACCAAAGCCAGTTACAACTCTTCTTCCCCCAGCAACTGGTTTACCAAATACATTTTTTGGATTATTAACTAATTTATCATTAATAACCATTTGACTAGATGTACCACCATCAAGGTTAGCAGCATTATAAGCACCATATAATTCTAAGGTTTCTACTACTTCTTTCATGGTAGGCCCTGATCCATGAGTTCCCTCTGTTACTAAGAACATGATAACTCCATCTTTTCTTTGCGCAATTGCAACTCTGGCTGCTCTATCATAACCTCCTACTGAGGAATTATATTTAATACTTTCACCATTAACTATTAAAAATGGTCCAAATTGAAGTCCATCACGCATACCCATATTAATTGCTTCTTCTCCTGTTGCATTTACAAGTAATAATTTAGAGTCATCTGTAAGTCCTATAATATTTTGCTTTGTATTATCCTCAGCCCAGATAACTTTCCCATCTTTAATAACATATCCCATTGGAGTATCACTTCCCCAACCATCAAGGTCTTTGAATCCTCCACCATTAATACAAACAACTCCACCATAACGTTTACACATCTTAGGAACTGTTTCTTGGCCTGATCCAGTATTAAATGTTTTACTTGTAATAAGTCTAACCTTACTTGGTTCATAAATTGCTACTAAATGAGCATTATACTTACCTACTTTAATCTTTAAGTATTTATAAATATCTCCTTTATTATCTCTTTTTAAAATTGCTTCATCATATTCATTATCATAAGTATCACGTTCTGCTGTATTAATAACAACATCATCTAACTTAATCTCTTCATCAACTGGAATAAACTTATTCAAATCCATTATCTTTTGAACAGTTTCTTCACTATAAAATGTATAAGCAATATATTGATGAGTTTTAGTAACCATTGCTGTATTAACAATAGTATTTCTAAATTTTTCAAATGGCCCATAGAAAAGAACAAAACAAATTATAGCACATATATCAATTATAATAAACAAAATTGTTGATTTACGCATTTTTATCCTCCACTATAAATGGTGCCAATTTACTACCATTTCCACTTTTAATATTAAGATTATTTTTAAGACCAAGAGCAAATCTTACATTTCGTTTAATATCAACTTTACTAGTTAATAAAGAGCCATTATATAAATATACTTGCTTATCACTTGTATCACTTAAATAATAATTTTTCAAAGTATCATCAAACTTAAAATCATCAAGACTTAAAATACCATACTTAGACTTTGAATTTGAAAAATCTACTTCACATAATAAATCATCTATTTCAAGACTTTTAACATAAGTATCTAAATAAGTATTTAAAGAAGACTTACTAAAATCATTACTAGTTTTATCAAAAATAATATCTTTAAGTAAAAAATCACTTTGAACTTTTAAATAATCTTTTCCTACTTCATAAACAATATAAGTTTTATCATTTATATCAAGATAAGTTCCCACCCCAATTTTTTTAGAATTTTCACTTATTCTATAAGGGTTATCAAAACTTCCATCACCACTTACTAAAACTGTTGAATTCTTTAAAGTTAAAACTGGTTTAATTCCATACATTTTAGTAGGTAAACTATTACTTATACTATTACCAGTTGTATTCCAAACATTAGTTTTGCCATGATTATTAAGCCATAAATACTCATTATTTTTAATTAAATAAGTTTTAGAATCACTCATACTATTTAAAAAATCACTAATTGATAAAAGTTTAACATAGGTATTACTTTCTTTTTTCTCACAAGTAATTTCACTAAGTTCTGGAATTGTATCTAAACAAATACTTGATTTAACAAGTAAAGATTCATCAATTATAGTTAAAAATTTACTTTCTAAATATTTAGAAACACTTGATTTAGAAAAATCAGTTATTTCATCATTCCATTTCATTTTATTTATATAATCATCTAAAACTATATCAATTGTTTTATCAGCATTGATACGTAATATTCTAAATAACATATTATTAATTATAATATAATTATTAACATCAACTCCCTTATATAAATAATTACCACTACTAATATATAACCCATCACCTTCATAAACAACACTAGATCCAGTTGTAATACTAGATGCCAAATTAATTAAAGTCTCTCCACTTTCAGATTTAGGATTATAAATCTTATAATATTTTATAAGGCGTCTACCATAATAAAAACAACATCCAAGAACAAATATCATGCTAATGATACAAAAAATGGTTTGAATTTTAGGTGCTTTAATAATTTTTCTTCTTTTTCTTTTTTTAACTTTTTTATCTTCCATAATATACTCCTAAACATATAAATTATACAAAAATAATGGCTTTATTTCAATAGATTTAAGGTTAAAAAAAAAGAATATGTCAAATATGTAAACTATTTACTTTTTCTTCGTAACCATAATCAAATAATTGTTGCTTTAAACTAGTAATTATTTTATCTACTCTTTTTATAATAGTTCCTCGACTACAACCATATTTATTTGATAATTCTTTTAAAGTTAATTTCTTTTGATAAAAGCCATAAACATCACTTAGTAATTCAAAATCACAACTTGGTAATAACGTTAAATTACTCTTTAAAAGTTTAAACATCTCTCGTTCTATGTAACTATTTTCAAGATTAACATCATCAGGAATTAACAAGGCTTTATTATTAATAAAAGTATTATCTAAACTAAGACAAGAAACACTTCTTTTTTCACGACTCACATACTTTAATAATTCACTTTTAACACAAATGTATGCAAAAGTTGAAAATTTAGCATTTTTACTAGGATTATAATAATCAATTGCTTTCATTAAACCAATAATTCCAAATTCTACTAAGTCTTCAAAAGAAGATGAATTAAAACTAGATTTAAAATAGTTATAAACTAAATGTTTAACAAGAGGAATATGACCTATTATTATTTTCTCACGATATTCATCTTTTCCAGTTTTATATAACTTTAAATATTCAATTGTTTTTTCATTTGTAATTATATTAACATTATCATACATTATTTTACCGCTCCATAATATTCTTTTCTATTCAATTGTAATCTTAAACGACATAAATTAGTAGCAACTATCTTAGATGCTTTGGCACTACTAATATTATATTTAATAGCAATATCCATTAATCTAATTTTAGGTCTATCAATTCCAAAATAATCTTTAATTATATTTTGAACATCTACGTCAAGTCCTTCTATTAAACTTTTCATATCTTCCATTATTTCTTTTTCAAAGTAAATATTTTCAAGATTAAAATTACTGATTATATCAATGCCTCGACTATTTAAATCTTCTACTAATTTATCATAACTAACAAATTTAACTTTTTTATTTTCACTCTTAATAAATTTTAAAACTTCCTTTTCGATATAATAAGTAGCATAATGGAAAAAATTAGTTCCTCTTGAAAAATCAAACTTATCAATTGCTTCCATAACTCCAAAAATACCCATTTCTATTAAATCTTCTACTGTTCTATTTTCACTAATAGCATAACTATAATACTTTAAAATATAAAACTTAATGTACGGAATACTTCTAATTATAAGTTTAGAACGTGCTTCTTTATCCCCAGATTGATATAATTTAAGATAAGTAAGCGCTTCTTTATTATTAAATTTATTAACATTCAAATTATCCATAAAACCACCCCAAAAACGAGTATATTATAGCATAAAATTAATAATATGTAAAATTAGTCAAAAAAAGCAGATAAAATATCTGCAAATTTTTAACTCTTACGTTATTACTAATTATTTTTTTCAAAATAATTAAGGAATTAATTCAGTAATAAATTCAATTACAAAAAGAATTAATTCTTATAACTATAAGAAAATCACCTCCATTTAATAAATAATATTTTATATAAATAGTGAGTTAAATATTATTATATAATTTCGATCATCAACTTATCATGGACTCATTATAATGATACTATTTATTGACAACTAAGTCAATTGATTAAAAAAGAAAAAAAAATAGTTGACATATTTTGACAAATAATTCATGAGTCATTTTAAATATCTTTTTAACAAAAAGTCATAAAATAAAGAAATGTATAAAATTAACAATTAAAACCAATATTTTTATAGTTATCATTATCAATTAAATTATTAAGTGATAAGATAGAATTACTATTTAGCCTAACTTCGACTGAAATAAGAGAACTTTTATCTCTTATAGTAAAAATTCCTACCAGAACTTAAATAAGTTAAAAGCAACTTAGAATAATATCTAAATTGCTTTTTTGTTGTTAGTTAATTAACTCTTTTTTTATTTTTTCTAATTCCTCATGTGAAATATTTGTTGATTTTAAAATGATATCGTCTGGAACAGAGTTATTTAATAAGTTTTTGATAATAAGGGTTTGAGTTTCAAGTTTGCCATCATGTCTGCCTTTATCTTCGCCATCATGAAAGCCAGCAAAGTATTTTTCTTGATTACGCATTATCTCTTCTACTTCTTTCGTCACTCATTTCCTCCACATATTTCTTATCATTTCTCTAATATTCTAAATTTTTACTATAAGTATCAAGTTCATCTATACTTGAAAATTGTTCAAGCATATCCTTGCTGTTCACA
>CAKOSZ010000016.1 GCA_934119955.1 uncultured Bacilli bacterium
TTATTCTTTACAAAAAAATATCATAAATTACAATTGACTAAAAAAATAATCAAATTAATAATTAAAAAAATAAGTAAAATAAAAACAAATAATTTAACAAAATAAATTAAATTTCTTTTATACTTTTAAAATATCTTTACAAATTTATTAAATAACTATAAAATATTTTAAGAGGTGAAGTTATGCCAGAATTACCAGAAGTTGAAACAGTTAAAAATGTTTTGAAAAAAGAAATAATTGGTTTAAAAATAAATGCAATTACGATTAATTATCCTGATATGATTAAAACAAATTTAGATGATTTTCAAAAACTTGTTGGAGAGGAGTTTTTAGATATTTCAAGACTTGGCAAGTGGTTGATATTTAAAACTACTAATTATTATCTTGTTAGTCATTTAAGAATGGAAGGTAAGTATTATTATACCAAAGAGTTAGTGAACAAGCACGATCATATTATTTTTAAACTTAATAATTCCTATAATTTAATCTATAACGATGTTCGTAAATTTGGAGTTATGTATTTAGTTACCCATGATAAATTGTTAACTACTCCTATAAAAGAACTTGGTTTAGAACCTTTTTCAAATGATTTAACACCATCTTATTTAAAAGAAAAATATAAAGGAAAGAAAACACCTATTAAAACTTCTTTACTTGATCAAAGTATAATTACAGGAATTGGTAATATTTATGCAGATGAAATACTTTTTAAAAGTCATATTTATCCTTTAACTAAATCATGCGAACTAACTGATAAAGATTGTTCTAATATAATTAATAATACCAAAGAAATCCTAGTTGATGCTATTAAATATAAAGGAACAACTATTAAAAGTTATACATCTAGTTTAGGTGTATTTGGTTCATACCAAGATAAATTAGCAGTTCATACAAAAAACATATGTCAAGCCTGTAAAAGCAAAATAGAAGTTATTAAAGTATCAGGCAGAACAACTTATTATTGTCCTAATTGTCAGGTGAAAGATGAATAAGTTTCAAGGTGTAGTAACTAAAACTATTTTTAAATCAGACAATAATTACATGGTTTTATTATTTAAAGTTTTAAAAAACGATTTAGAAGATAGTTATAATAATAAAACCATTACTATAACAGGTTATTTTTATGATATCTTAGAAAATACTAATTTAGAAGTAATGGGTGAGGTTGTTAAACATGTAAAATATGGAATGCAATTAAATGTTTCAAGTTATAAAACTATTATTCCTGAAGATAAAAATAGTATTGTTAAATTCTTTTCTAGTGATTTATTTAAAGGAATAGGGGAAGCAAAAGCCTTAAAAATTTATGAAATATTAGGAAGTGATGCAATTACTAAAATAAAAATAGATCCAAGTATTTTAGAAAGTGTTGATACTTTATCCAAAAAAAATATAGAAATTATAAAAAATAAATTAGAAGAAATGGATAATAGTTCTACTACTATTTTAAAAATAACTGATCTTGGTTTTAGTATTAAAGAAAGTACTTTAATTTATAAAAATTATAAAGAAGCAACTTTAAATATTTTAGAAACTGATTTATATAATGTTTATTATGATATAGATAAAATTAGTTTTCAAAAAGTAGATTTAATTGCTAGAAAAAATAATTATTTAAAAGATGATATAAGAAGAATAGAAGCAGGTATTATAGAAACTATGGTAGTTATTTCTAATGAAACTGGTAATACAATAGTTAGTAGTGAGGAGATATTTAATACTTTAAAAATAATTATAAATTATTTAATTCCAGATAACTTATTTTTTGATTGTTTAAATAATCTTCAAAAAAAATTAAAAATATTTGAAATAAGACCTGATATTTATGAACTTGCTATTTATTATGAAGCAGATAATAATATAGTTAAACGTCTAACTTATTTAAAAAATAAACCAGATACTATTTTAAAAGAAAATAAATTAGATAAAATGATTAGTAATCTAGAAAATGAATATAATATTAAATATGATAGTAAACAAATTGAAGCAATTCGTTTGGCTAGACTTAAAAGTTTTTTAATTATTACAGGTGGTCCAGGAACTGGTAAAACAACAATTATTAAATCAATTGTATCAATTTATAAAGATATATATAATTCTATGGATGATATAGTTTTACTTGCTCCAACTGGACGGGCTAGTAAAAGAATTATGGAAGCAACAAATTATCCTGCTAGTACAATTCATAGGTTTTTAAAATGGAATAAAGATACTAATCGTTTTCAAGTAAATGAGTATAATAAAAGTGATTGTAAACTTGTTATAGTAGATGAAGTTAGTATGTTAGATACCCTTTTATTTTCATCTCTTTTAAAAGGACTTAAATATGATACAATTTTAATACTAGTAGGTGATGCTAATCAATTACCAAGTGTATCCCCTGGAAATGTTTTAAAAGATTTAATAGATTCTTCTCTTTTTCCAGTTATTTCCCTTAATATGCTATATAGACAAAAGAGTGGGTCAAATATTATAGAACTTGCTTATGATATAAATTCAGGTGGTATTAATTATAATTTATTTAATAAAGATAATGATTTATTGTTTTATAAAGCATCTTCTCTTGATTTAAAAGATAATTTAACTCTTGTAATTGATAAATTTAAAAATCAAGACTATTTGTCTTTTCAAATAATGGCACCTATGTATAAAACTTTAAATGGAATTAATAATTTAAATAAAATTGTTCAAGAATTATTAAATCCAAGAGAAGTTAATAAAAATGAAATAATTATAAATGATTGTGTGTATCGTGAAGGTGATAAAGTTTTACAACTTTTAAATATGCCTGATGATAATATTTATAATGGAGATATTGGAGTTATAATTGAAATTAATAATGTTTTAAAAGAAATAACTATTGATTTTGATTCTAATATAGTAACATTTACCTCTTCTAATTTTCAAAACTTTACCCTTGGTTATGTTATTAGTATTCATAAGTCACAAGGAAGTGAATTTAATACAGTTGTTATTCCTTTATTAAATGAATATGGACGAATGCTTTATAAAAAATTAATTTATACAGGAGTAACCAGAGCTAAAA
Source organism: uncultured Bacilli bacterium (assembly GCA_934119955.1). GTDB lineage: Bacteria > Bacillota_I > Bacilli_A > RF39 > UBA660 > RUG591. Next base: position 3,047 of record CAKOSZ010000016.1, read on the forward strand.
ATAAATTAATTTTATTAGGAGAAGTAAATGCTTTAAATCAAAGTGTTATAAATGAAAAAGAAAATAGTAGAAAAACTAATTTAGTAAATAAAATTAAAGAAAGATATAATTAAAATTTTAAAAAAATTAAAAAAATAAATTATAAAGTATAAAATAAAAAAAACTACCTATAATATAAGTGGTACGAAAAGTACCGGTCATATTTTAGGAGTTGAGAAAATGAAATCAATTAAATCATGTATGGTTTTAGGTATTACCTCTATTACTTTAATAGGTATGGGAGCATTAATTTATAATTATGTTTTAAGTCCTAAAACTAAAAAAGAAATGTGTCGTTTAGAAAAAGACATGTGTAATGACTTAGAAAATATGATGTAAAAAAATAGAAAGAGTTTTTCTTTCTATTTTTTGAATTTTAAAACTTTTCCCATATCTTCTTTATTATCATAATAATATAAATTAATTTCTTTTTTCTTCTTTTTCTTTCGGTATTCTAAAAAATCAATTACTTTTTGAGAATATAAATATTTTTCTTCTTTTGGTAATTTTTTAGAAAAAGTACTTTCTAATAAGTTATTAAAATTATCAATACTTATTTTTAAATATTTATTAAATAAATAGAATAGATAAGTCATTTCAAGAGAGATTAAAGTAGTTATTAAATCTATTAAAATATTATTAGATAAGAAATATATAAGTATAGTAAAACCAATATTTACTGTGTTAATTATAGGTAAAATTCGTTTTAATTTAAAAAGTTCTCTTAATTCGTATTTAATAAAATCTTTACTATCATTAATATTGTTTAAAGTTGTAAGTCGGTTAGTATCATTATAAGGTATTTTAATTTTTTTATCAGTAAAGTAATAAGTTATTAAAATAGAATCATCAATAAGTTCAATATTAGATATAAAATCATCCATAGTATCTCCATTTATTTGTTTATTATACAGAAAAAATTAAAATTGTCAATTTCCTTTTAAATATATTCAAGGTAGTGTATAATATTCTTAGAAAGGTAGGTAATATGTTAGATATATTAACTAAAAAAGATTATACAAGTGATTTACTTGGAATAAATAATTTAAGAGGACTTGCTATTGATATGATTGATAATGCTAGTAGTGGACATCCAGGAATATGTTTAGGAGCAGCAGGTATTGTTTATACTTTATTTAAAAGACATTTAATAATTGATTTAGAGGATAGTAATTATATAAATAGAGATAGATTTATTATGTCAGCAGGGCATGGTTCTCCACTTTTATATGGAATTTTTTATATGCTTGATGTATTAAGTTTAGATGATTTAAAAAAATTAAGAAAAATTAATTCTAAAACTCCAGGACATCCTGAGTATAAAAAAACTCCATTTGTTGAAATTTCAACTGGTCCTCTTGGAACAGGGGTAGCATCTAGTGTTGGATTTGCAATTGCAGAGGAATATTTAAAAAAAATAAGTAAAGGAAATATTAATTATTATACTTATGTTTTATGTGGAGATGGAGAACTAGAAGAAGGAATAACATATGAATCCCTTAGTTTGGCTGGAAATTTAAAATTAAAAAATTTAATAATTTTATTAGATAGTAATAATGTTACTTTAGATAGTTCTCTAACTACTTCTTCTTGTGAAAATATAAAAGAAAGATTTTCAAGTATAGGTTTTAGTATATTTGAAGCAGGTGATGATCCTGAAAGTATTGACAATGCCCTTAAAAATGCTAAGAATAGTGATAAACCAAGTATTATAATTTGTAAAACAACAATTGGTTTATATTCTAAAAATCAAGGAACAAATTTAGTTCATGGAAAACCACTTGATTATGAAGATATATTAAATGTTAAAAATAGTCTTCATTTATTAAATACTCCTTTTGCTGTTAGTAAAGAAGCAGTTTTAGATTTAAAAGAAACTATTAATAATCGTTTTAAAGAACATAAAAAAAATAATAAATTAAATTTAAATAATGAAATAGTAAAGAAAATAATTAATAAAGAAATTACTTATAATTTAACTGATTTAGAAGTTAATTATGAAAATAAATCTTTAAGAGATTTATCAGGTATTATTTTAAATAAAATAGCAACTAATTTTGATTTATTAATAGGAGGATCGGCTGATTTATCTAGTAGTTGTAAAACAAATTTAACTGATTACAAAGTATTTAATCAAGATGACTATTCAGGAAAAAATATATATTTTGGTATAAGAGAAGGAGCCATGAGTTGTATTTTAAATGGACTTGCCTTATCAAATATTAGATCATTTGGTAGTACTTTTTTAAGTTTTTCAGATTATATGAAACCAGGTATTAGAATGTCAGCCATGATGAATTTACCAGTTTTATATATATTTACTCATGATTCTATTACCGTAGGTGAGGATGGTCCAACTCATCATCCAATTGAACAATTAGCATCTCTTGAATTAATACCAAATTTAAAAATATACAGACCATATGATTTAAATGAATTAATAGGATGTTTTAGAGAAATAATGGCTAATTTAAATCCAAGTGTTTTAGTTTTACCAAGAGACAATAAAGAAATATCAACTTTAACTAAATCAAGTGAAATTAAAAATGGAATTTATTTAGTAAAAAATGCAGAGTATGATAATTATATTAATTTAGTAAGTAATGGAGAAGAATTAGGTTTAGTTTTAAAAGTAGCAGATAATTTAGAAACAATTGGTATTCACACTAAGGTTTATAGTATTCCAGTTATTAAAAATGCTAATAAATTTATAATTGATAAGTTAAAAAGTGAAACAACGATTGGAATAACGTTTGGTGTACCTAATTATTATTATTTTTTAACTGATAAAGTAATTGGAATAAATGAATTTAGTTTATCAGGAAGTAAAGATGAATTACTTGATTATTTTGGTTTTACTGAGAAAAAACTTGAAAGTAAAATATTGGAAATATTAAATAAGTAATTTTGTAATTTCTAAATTGATTTTGGAAATAATAGTATTGTAGTTGATTTTAAAAGGAGTGATAATATGAATTTTAAAAAAAGACTACTAATACTTTTTTCTTTGATTTTACTATTTCCAATAAACGCATTTGCTTTAAGTAAATATTTGTATCCAGGAGGAGAAAACTTAGGAATTACTATTAGAAGTAATGGTGTTTTAGTAGTTGGTTTCTATGAAACAGATGTTAAAAGTGATTTAAAATTAGGAGATTTGATTGTTTCAATTAATGATACTAGTGTTACTTCAATTAATGATATGTTAAGTCATATTGAAACTAATAATAATACTATGAAACTTGATATTGGTTTTTATAGAGATTCTAATTTAATGCATACTACTTTAAATCTTAAAAGGGATACTAATGGAGTTTTTAAAACTGGCTTATATGTTAAAGATAGTATAACAGGAATTGGAACTTTAACTTTTATTGATCCAAGTACTAATAGGTATGGTGCCTTAGGACATTCTGTTACAGATAGTAAAACTAATGTAAGATTTGATGTAAAGGATGGAGAAATATTTAAATCGGTAGTAACTAATATTGATAAATCAAGAGATGGTTATGCCGGGGAAAAGAATGCTAAGTTTTATTTTGAAACTGTTTATGGAACAATTGATTCTAACAAAGAAACAGGAATATATGGAACTTATAAGGATTCTTATAACTCAAAAAATGTACTTGAAGTAGCATCTATTAAAGATATAAAAATAGGTAAGGCTATTATTAGAACAACTCTTACGGACAATAAAATAGAAGAATTTGAAATAGAAGTTTTAAGTGTGGATGAATCAGGAACAAAAAATATTTTATTTCAAATAACTGATGAAGATTTAATTAAAAGAACAGGTGGTATAGTAAGAGGTATGAGTGGTTCTCCAATAATTCAAGATAATAAAATAATAGGTGCAGTTACTCATACAGTTGTTAGTAATAATACCAAAGGATATGGAATTAGTATAATAAAAATGTTAGAAAGTATGGAATAGGAATTTATTTTCCTATTTTTTTGTGGTAAAATAAATATGTTGGGGGTATTTATGAATTTTCAAAAAATAAATTTATTAGAAAAAAGAAAAAAAACTATTGAAGAACTAATCAATTATTATGCTGAATACAGAATTTATTGCTATAATAAAGGTGATAAATTAAAAGGGATCGAGTTAAGGAAAAAACTTCATTTTTTAATTAATTTAATTTTAAAAATTGATCAAGTTTTATCTTCTGAAGAAAATATAATAATTGATAATAAAAATCAAGCAAGTAAGGATAATCCTAAAATATTTGCTTGTACTCATATTGGTGGTAATGATATTCAAAGAACTTTTCAAGTTATTAAAGAACCTGCTTATTTAATGTTAGGTGATCCAGGTATATTATATAAAAAGCTTATTTATCAAGGTTTAAAATTAAATGGAGTTATTCCTCTTGAAACTAAAAATAAACTTGATAGAAAAATTGCTTATTCTAGATCGATTGAATTATTAACTAAGGGAGGAAACTTATTAATTTATCCTGAGGGAGCTTGGAATGTTTCACCTAATGTAGTTGTTATGAAAACATTTCCTGGTACCGTTAGAATGGCTAAAGAAACAGGATGTGAAATAGTTCCAATTGCTGTTGAACAGTACAACAAAAGTTTTTATTTCAATATTGGAAAAAACTATGGTATTTCTAAAAATACAACTAAATCAGAAGAAGAATTAAATTTGGAATTAAGAGATAAACTTTGTACTTTAAAATGGGAAATTATGGAAAGCATGACATCATTAAAAAGAGAGAAAATTAAAACTTCTGTTTCCAATTTTCAAAAAGATATTGTCGAAAGATGTAATTATGGGTATGGTTTTTCCCTAGAAGATGCTTTAAGTGAAAGTTTTCATGATAAAAACATTATAAGTGAAGAAGAAGTATTTTCTTTTATGGATAGTTTAAATGTTAATTCTAATAATGGATTTTTATTAAGAAATTATGAAAAAAGATTAAAAAGATGAAAAGAGGTAGTAAATGCAAGGAATTATATTACAAATAGTAGGATTATTAATAATTATAACCTTAATAATATTATTTTTTTCTAAACCCAATGTTGATAATGTAGAGACAAAGACATATGCTAAATTAATAGGTTTAAACTTTTTATTTGTAATTATTGGTATTACAACATATTTTATTGCTAGATTAACAAGTAATTTAAATTTAATAGGAATCTTTCAAAAAATATATATGAGTATTTTAACTTTATTAAATTTATATTCAATGTACTATTGTTTATTTGTTTATGATAAAGAAAAACGATTTATTAAATTAAAAAAAATATTATTTATTATTACAATTATAGCAATACTTGGTATATTATTTTTACCATTAAATGTCATTTATAAAGGTGATTTATTAGATGGGACAGGTTTATCATATAATGTTGCTATAGGGCATACAATTTTAAGTTTTTCCTTTTTTATAATTATAACAATTTATCTAGTTATTAAAAAATACTCTATTAAAAAAATAATTCCATATATTATATTAATAATACTTTATTTAGTAGGTTTTATAGTAAGAAGCTACTATAAAGAATTAATATTTGAAGGTTTCTTCTATTCCTATATACTATTTATTATGTATAATACAATTGAAAACCCAGATGTTAAAATGGCTAAGGAATTAGCATTTCAAAAAGAATTAGCTTTAGAGGCTTCTAATAAAACTTTGAATTTAATATGTGATATTGAAAATAATTTAAAATCAATAGTAGAAGATTTAAAATTATTTGGAAATTTGAAAGTTAATGAAAAAAATGTAGAAGAACTAAATAAATCATTATCAAGTTTTCAAAATAGAGCAATCAAATTAAGTAATAAAATATCAGATATTATTAATTTAGCAATGCTAAAAAGTCAAGATGACACTGAAGAACACAATTATAAAACAAATGATATGATAAAAAAACTACAAGAATTAATAAAAACTGAAGAAAAAGATCTTAAGATAAATGTAAAAGTAGGTGATGATTTTCCAGTTGAATTGTATGGCTTAGAAACAGAAGTTATCAAAGCAAATTTATATTTTTTAAAATTAATATCATCTTTGAACTTAAAAAAAGAAATAAATTTAATAATTAATAATATTCAAGTAGGAAGATTTTTGAAAATAAGATTTAATTATGAAATTACTGATAAAAATATCTTTAATTATATTTTTGAAAATATACAAACACATGAATTAAAATTTAAAAATATAAATAACATTAATTATGAAATAATTTTGAATTTATTAGAAAAAATAAATGGAAAAATAATAATTATTAAAAATAATGATAAAGTAAATTTAATATTATGTATTAATCAAAGATTAGTTAGTGAATATGATGCTTTAAGTGAAAAAGAAGAAAATAAGAATATAAAAGTTAAATATCATGATTATAGTAATAAAAGAGTGTTAATTCTTGATGATAATAAATTAAATATTAAAGATATGAAAATATTGTTTAAACCATATAAAATTGAAAATTTATATGTAAATAAAATAAATGAAATGGGGAATATTTTAAGTTTAAATGAAACATTTGATTTAATTTTAATAGATAGCAGTTATTTTAAAAGTGATTTTGATATAATTAATTATATAAGAGAAAAAGCTAAATATAAAGTAATTGTTATTATTATGATTAATGATGATGAAGAAACTATTATAGATAAATATATTAAAAATGGTTATGATGATTATATTATAAAACCAGTTAATAAAAAAAATCTTAATAAGTTATTAAATAAATATTTTATTAAATAGTGTTAAAAGTATGAATAGGAATTTATTTTCCTATTTTTTTATGATACAATATGCTTTGTGGTGATTTATGAAAATAGGAATTATATTTGCAATGGAAAGTGAACTTAATGCATTAAAAAAATATTTAGATATTAAAAATACTTATAATTTATTTGAATTAAAGTTTTATGAGGCAAGTATTTCTAATATTACTTGTATATTAGTGGAAGCAGGAATTGGAAAAGTAAATGCTAGTCGAACTACTCAAATATTAATTGATAATTTATCTGTTGATTTTATATTTAATATAGGTGTTGCTGGGGGAGTAGATAATAGTTTAAATGTTTTAGATATTGTAATTGGTAGTAAAGTTGTTCAACATGATTTTGATATAACAGCATTTAATCATGAAAAAGGTTATATACCAAATACAGGAGTATTTATTGAAAGTGATGCTTATTTATTAAAAAAGGCTAAAAATTTAATTGCTGATGATACTTATAAAGTAGGGGTAATTGCCTCAGGAGATATATTTTTAACCGATAAAAACATGAGTAAAAAAATTAATTCTAAATTTAATGCTTTATGTGTTGAAATGGAAGGGGCAAGTATTGGTATGGTTTGTTCTTTGTGCCATGTTCCTTTTTTAATTATTAGAAGTATAAGTGATGTAGTAGGACTTGATAATAAAATATCATATGAAGAGTTTTTAGAAAAAAGTAGTGAAAAAGTTGCTTTATTCATGATAAAATTAATAAAAAGTTTGGAGGAATTATGTTAAATATTGTTTTATATGAACCTGAAATACCAACTAATACTGGTAATATTATGCGTACATGTGTTGCAACTAATACAAGACTTCATTTAATAGAACCCCTTGGGTTTAGTTTAGATGAGAAAAGTATTAAAAGAAGTGGAGTAAATTATATTGATAAATTAGAGTATTATGTTTATAAAAATTTTGATGATTTTAAAAATAAAAATAAAGGAACTTATTATTATTTTACAAGATATGGTAAAAAACCTCATACAAGTTTTGATTATAAAGTAGAGTATCAAAAAAATGATATTTACTTAATATTTGGTAAGGAATCAACTGGTATTCCAAGAAGTATTCTAGGAAGTGATTTAGAACATTGTATGCGAATACCAATGACTAGCAATGTAAGATCTTTAAATCTTTCTAATTGTTGTGCAATTGTTATATATGAAGTATTAAGACAACTTGATTATTTAGATTTATTAAGAGTAGAACCCCATAAAAGTGAAGATTTTATAATAGATGGTATAGATAAACATGAATAAATATATAAATAGCCGAAAATTTTAATTTATTTTAAAAGTAATCAAAATCACTTGAAAAAGTAAAAAGATATTTAATTGATTTGATTTAAGAAAATATTTGATAAAAGATTCGAGTTTTAATATTTTTGTGAAAGATTATAATTTATGATGTTTTTTATAGAAAAAAG